>CAWKOA010000006.1:0-660711 GCA_963851025.1 uncultured Actinomycetes bacterium | reverse complement strand
GCTGCGAGCGTCGCGTAATCGGTGAGGAAGTCGGAGCTCGGGAAGCCGCCTGAGGCCATCAGTTCGTCGATGGTTGACGCGGGCGCCCTGGCTGCGTGCCTCATCGTGGTTGCTGATCGTGACGACGCGCGTCGGGTCTCCCGTAATCTCGATGAGCGCCGCGATCGCGCCCGCGTTCGGGCGCGATGCGTCGAGCACGTGATCGATCGGCCCGTCGGCGAGTGACCGGACTCGCTCGACCATGCCCTCGCCGTACGGTGTCACGATGGCCCCAAACCCCTCGAGGTCGCTTGCGAACGTCGGCCCGGCGGTGGCAATAACGCGGGCGCCGCGACGGAGCGCAAGCTGCACTGCGGCGTAGCCAACCATGCCGCCCGCCCCGTGGATCAGCACGGTCTCACCTGATTTCACGTTCATTAGGTCGAGGGTCCCATGCGCGGTCTGCACCACCATCGGCAGCCCGGCCGCGTGAACGGCATCAAGCCCCGTCGGAACCGCGAACCACAGGTTCAGGATCGCGAAGTCGGCCGCGCCCGCACTTGGCTGTGCGGCGAAGTCCGACGAGCCGAACACGAGATCGCCGACCGCCACGTCAGCGACGCCATCGCCGATCGCGTCAACCGTGCCGGAGACGTCAACGCCGATGCCCCGCGGCAGGGCGCCGGGCATGAAACCACGACAGAGCTCCCAGTCGGCGGGGTTCAACCCGGTGGCGGCCACGCGAACCCGGATCCTGCCCTCACCCGGGTCGGCGATCTGCGTCTGCTCCTCCTGCAGGACGTCCAGGGGTTCGCCGACCTGGCGGAAACGGATGGCTCGTGACTCGACTGCGCTCATGACACTGTCTCTCCTTCGTGACTCGCCCGTGATGCTTCGTAGTGTCAGTTGCAGACACTACCGTGTTGCGACAGTGACTGTCACTACGTGCGCTAGACTCGTCGCATGCCGAGAAGCGGGAAGGAAGCACGCGAGCGCTTGGTGAGGGCGGCGCTCGAGCTCTTCCTCGAGCGCGGATTCGACGCCGTGACCGCGGCCGAGATCGCCGCTCACGCCGGCGTGACCGAGCGCACCTATTTCAGGCACTTCCCCGATAAGCGCGAGGTGCTCTTCGACGGCGAGCGGGCACTCACCGCGTGGGTGACCGAGGCGCTTGCGTCGGTGCCCGCCGACGTTCCGGCTCTGGCCGGCCATCCGTCGCACCGTCAACCTCATCGTTCCGCCCCTTGAGGCGAACCGACCCGACAGCGACCGCCTCGCTGCCATCGTCGCGGCGACGCCGGCTCTACGCCGAGCGTGCGGTCTCGAAGGAGGCGCGCCTCGTCGCCATAATCACCGACCTGCTGGTCGGCCGCGGCGCCTCCGCCGACGAAGCGGCTCTCGTCGCCCGCACCGCCTGGGGCGTTCTCGCGCACGCGATCGGAGCCTGGCGAGCGGCCCCTGGCACCCCGCTGCAGCAGCACGTCAACCGCGGCTTCACGTTGCTCAGCGGTCTCGTCAGCGCCTGAAGCCGCTCTCCGAGTTTGAACACCTGCCCGACCATCCATCAGCCCGCGTCGCTAACCAGCACGCGACCGGGCGCCAGGTCGTCGGATTCCTCAATCTGCCAGCCGGGGAACGCGCAGCGTACGTCGAATGGGGTATCGGCATGCGGGCCCTGCGGAGTGCTGGCCTCGGCCAGCGATCCAGGCGCCCATCGGGGTCTCAGCCTGAGCCCCCGGAGGTGCCTCATGGCCACCACGATCCCGTCCACGGGAGCTGGTCCCCATCACGCCGGTGTTCACCAACGCACCGAGCGGCTGGCCTTACAAGGGGGTTCCTGGCCGGGTACAGCGGCCTGACCCGGCAGGCTTACGAGCGCGCCTCCTGGCGAAGCCGTGGCGCGCCCGGCTGGCACGGGTCCGGCTGCTGGGCCGGCAGTGTCCTGTGGCTCGAGCACGACCACGGCGGTTTCCGCTGGCCGCAGCGCGGCGTAGGCGTCCAGCTTCTTGTCGATCTCAGCCCACCGGGACCATAGCCGCTCGCGCTCGTCTCCCTGGGCACGACGCGCACGGACCTGTCGTGCTCCGTCGCGGGTCTGGGCGGTGGCGCGGGATGAGCCTGCAGGTTCAGCCACCACGCAGGCTGCGGCCGCACCCCACCCGTTCATCGCCATCGTGATCAGGTTGCGGCCGTCCTCAACGTAGCCGACGACGACCTGTCGCGGCCGTCCGGTGCGCCGGCCCGTCGTGGTGAGCCGCAGCGCCCCCCAGCCGTCCGGCTTCGGCCGCCGCAGACCCAGCCGGCCGCGCGTCACGCGCAGCAGCGCGCGATGGCCGTGCCAGAACAGCACGACGAACCACCGCGGCGGCAGCCAGCCCCGCCGGCCACCCGCAGCCGATGCCTGCGCCTCACTAGCCTTGGACACAATCAGAGCGTGAACTTCCGGGGTGACCCCGAACCAGGGCCGAAGGCCACCACCCACCAGGTCCACCGGCGCTGCCCCGCGTCCCCGGCTCGTCGCAGGCGTTGTGAGGCCGCCGCCAGGGCAAGTCCCGCTCTAGCGCTGCGGGCCGTGTTCGACCAGGCGCAGCCGGGGCGTCACCGTCGGCTATCAGCCTGGCGGAGCATCGCGTCGAGTTCGGGGTCGGCCCCGATCGCCCGGACCTCTTGCGCGCAGCGGCAGGCGACGGCGATCTTGGCAGCCCACTGCAGCGCCTCCTCGCGTGAGGGCACGTCGAGGAGCGTGTACCCGCCGATGGCCTGCGGGTACGGGCCGTCGGTGACCGCCCCGTCGGTGGCCACGATGCTCGCCGGCTGGTCTTCCAGCCCGCAGGCGGACACGTACACGCCGGCGTTGATGGCCTCCTGGACCGCCGCGCGCGCGGCCCTGGCCACGGCGGGCGCGTCCTCGTCGGGGATGTGGTCCATCGCGTGGGCGCCGAACGAGATCAGGTACTGCGTCATCTGCGACTCCCTTGTCCCGGCGGCCTGCTCCGGCCGTGTCCTGACTCATAGACGAACGACTCGCCCGGATCCCATCGCCTTGCCAGAAGAAATCTCTCACGGTTCCCTGCCGCCCGGCCCCGCGAGCGTCATGTGACCCGTGCCCGCGGAGATCATCGCCGCTGCCGCCGGCTACGAGCAGTCCGGCCGCACTCATCTAACGCCGCGATAGCAGCGTCAGCTCGGCTGTGCCGCCGCGCAGAACTGGGGCATCCGCTCACAGGTGCCGTGCGCGGCAGACCGAGCGCCAACCGCGAATATTCGGCGAGGACGGGCGCGAGCAATGGAGGGCATGCCCGATATGTGCCGGCGGTCGGCCAGCCGTGTTGCGTCTTGCCTGCTCAGGATGTGGTCGCGGTGTTCCCTGCGAAGCGAATGATTCACCGCAGCCTGGCCGACGGGACCGATCCATCTCGCTGAAGAGACGATACAGAATTGGTTCGTCTGCGTCCGGTACCAGCCGGGACTATCACCCCGAGTAGTCCTGAAGCAGGCACCCTGCGATCGGCGCCGATTCCGCCGGCCAGGCGCAGCCCGCGCCTATTGCTCCCTCTCTGTGAGAGGCGTACCGTTCGGGTCGCACGCAAGGGACGGATGTGGCTGGTGCCACAACGCCGGCCGCATGGGAGAGACAGGGAAGGGGGCGCCGCCAGCAATGCTGCGGCGGCGGTCCTGGGCGCCATTGCGCGTGCCGCCGCCGTAAGTCGATGCCTTCACCGAAGAAGGCACGTCACTGCGGTAGGAGGAATGCACGTGAAGTCCCGGATAATTCTCACTGTCGCTGCCGTTCTCGGTATCGCGCTCGCCATCGCGCCGGCCGTTTTAAGAACACCGCCCGCAAGGGCAGCCGCGCATGGCATCTCGGTCCACGGGCTGAACCGCATCCAGCAGGCGCACCTGTCCGGCTTCGCCTCGTTCGAGGCCGGTATCGGCGTGCCGACCAAGGCGCCCGCGGCCCGGGCGGGCGCCCGGATGAGCAACGCCGGGGTGAATCTGTGCCCGCGCAACCTCGGGTCCAACATCCTGGTCAACCAGAACTGCCTGAACGTCACCGACACCGACCTGCAGGGCCGCGGCCAGGCACAGAACGAGACCGCCATCGCGCAGAACCCGTTCAACCCGCGCCAGCTGGTCGCGGGGTTCAACGACTACCGGCGCGGTGACGGCACCTGCGGCACCGCGTTCAGCAGCAACGGCGGGACAAGCTGGACCGACAGCACCATGCCTAATGGATTCACCCGCGGTACGAACTTCGGCGGAGTGGCCAGGCAGTACTGGCAGGCCGGCGGCGACCCGTCGGTGGCCTGGGACACGCGCGGGAACGCCTACTACGCGTGCCAGGTGTTCATGCGCGGGCCGGGCACGACTAACAACCCTGACACTTCCAGCGCCGTCTACGTGTTCCGCTCGACCGGCGACGCCGGTGCGTCCTGGAACTTCACCGGCCATCCCGCGGTGGAGACGTTCACCACCAACCCCAGCATCCTCAACGACAAGCCGTACATGACGGTCGACGACAGCCCCACCAGTCCGTTCCGGGACCGGATCTACGTGACCTGGACGCTGTTCGCCGCGGATGGCACTGGCTACATCTACGAGGTGCACTCCGACGACTACGGCCAGACCTTCAGCAGCCCGGTCGTGGTGAGCACGACAAGCTCGCTGTGCGCGAACACCTTCGGCCTGCCGACCCCGCAGGGGACCTGCAACGAAAACCAGTTCTCCGACCCGTTCACCGGTCCCAACGGGACGCTCTACGTCGCCTACGCCAACTTCAACAACTCCACCACCAGCAGTAGCGACAATCACAACCAGATCCTGCTGACCCACTCCACCGACGGCGGCCAGACCTTCAGCGCCCCGACACTGGTGGGCAACTACAACGACCTGCCGGACTGCGCCACCTACCAGGGCGGCCAGGACGCCGGCCGGGCCTGCGTCCCGGAGAAGGGCACCGCGCAGAACTCGGTGTTCCGGGCGACCAACTACCCCGCCGGCGGGGTCAACCCGCGCAACCCCAGCCAGATCGTCGTCACCTACGGCTCCTACATCAACCGTGACTCGAACGAGTCCAACGGGTGCGCGCCCGCCGGGTTCAGCGCCTTCGGCACCAACCTGTACACCGGTGTCAAGACCGCCGGTGCCTGCAACAACAAGATCATCCTTAGCGTCTCCAGCGACGGTGGGTCCACCTTCACCGGCACCACCGTCAATCAGCGGCTGATGCCTGTGGTCAACACGGCCCCGCGGCAGAAGCGCACTGATCAGTGGTTCCAGTGGTCCGCCTTCACGCCCAGCGGAACCCTGGTGACCTCCAACTACGACCGGCAGTACGGTTCCGCTGAGTTCACCGGGAACATGGACGTGAGCGTGTCCACCTCGAGGAACCTGTCTGCCTTCACGGTGAGCCGGGCTACCTCCGCGTCCATGCCGCCGCCTACGCAGTTCCCCGACACGCAAGGGGGCAGCGTGTTCTTCGGCGACTACGGGGGCGTGGCGGCGGTCTCCGGCGCCCACCCGCTGTGGTCCGATACCAGGAACCCGGACGCGTTCCTGTGCCCGGGCACGGCCGCACCAGGTGTGCCTCCAGCAGTGTGCACCGCGGCTGAGCCGAACGGGCTGATCGCCAACGACCAGCAGATCTACACCAGAACGGTGTCGGCGTCTTAGCCGCGCCCGCAGGTATCCGGCGGCCGGCCCCGCGCGGGCCGGCCGCCGGGCCACCTGGCCTTCACTCCGGCAGACACGGCGCAGGGATGCCCGGGGTTCACCGCGGCGAAGGCGGCGACCATCATCCTGGACGGAGTGCGATCCGAGCCTGGCGGATCCTCGTCGGCACGAAGCCAAGATGCTCGGCGAGCAGGTGCGCGCGAACCCGAGGCTCCCTTAACTACCAGGACCACGCGAGATGTCGGCCCCTGATAGCACGAGCGGAAGCGGAAGCGTCAGGAACGCCGGAACCGACCGGGAACGGAACAAGTAGGCAGAAGAAACGATCGACCAAGATCCCCGTCTGCCCCCAGGGGGCTTCCACGTTTTCTAAAGGGCACCGCGCAGACGAAGCTCCGCCAACACCAAACAGGAGGCATCCCCATGCGCCCATCAGATGAGAACGCCGTTCCTCAGCGTTCGATCCTCGAAAAGCTCCTGGTCAGGAAGTGGGCGTCACCGCCAGATTTCGGCGAGCAGTTCCGCGAGGGCTCGGCCTTGGTCGTAGCCTCCTCGCGCGGCCTGCAGACGCGTGGCTGGATCCGACGCATTGGCGCCGAACACGTCACCCGCGGCGCCCTCCGGAAAGACGGTCTCGACCCTGCTGCCCCCTGCGCGCAGTTCGTCGACTTGGGTTGCGAGATCCATGCCCCACTCCAGCGGCATCCGCGACCTGCCGCCGAACGGTGACAGCACCAGCACCCGCCCGTATCCAGCCGCCAGGTCGGCGTTCTCACTGCGCCGGTAGCCCCCGTTAATGTATCGGTTCTCGCCGATGCGGTAGGGAGGGAAGGGACCGAAGCCGTTGCTGGTGCTGGCGGCGACGGCGTCCACCAGATCGATTCCGCTGTGACGGTCGAACACCACAGGTTCCCCGGTATGCGCATCGACAGCCGCGATAAGCACAGGCTGTTGCGGCCAGTGCTGGCCGGGGAGCCGAGCCGCGACGATGTCGCGCCAGCGCCTCTGGCTAGAGCCGTCGGAAGCATCCATTTCGAGCGCCGCGGCGCCCATCCTGCGGCGCATGTCGGACGCATCTTCAGCAGAACCGATGATTCCGTTCGACCACTCCATGTAGGTCGGCCCCGAGAAATTCGGAGCGCGTCCCCTGCCCGATCCGGCGTCGCCAGCCTGTGGCTGCGGCACCTCGGCGAGGATGGCAGCATACAGCTCGGCCGGCCGTGTCCCGCTGGTGACCTGGGCAGCCACCGTCGATCCTGCCGACGTCCCGATGATGAGATCGGCCTCGGTTACATCAACCCCGGCATCGGACAGGCCGGCGATGAGACCAAGCTCCCACGCGTTGCCCGCCGCTCCGCCGCCGGCGAGAACCAAGGCTCGCTTGTTTGAGTTGCCCGCCAGTCTCGTAGCGTCAACCTGCTGGTCGGGCATCGGCCAATTCCCGTGCCGTGGCGTCCGCGTCACCGCGATGCCAGCGGAAGTGGCCGTCGAGCTGATGTGCGGAGTCGAAGAAGGTGTTGTGTTCACGGGAGTCGCCTTTCGCGGATTGCCTGTCGGCGCTCCCAATTGCGACTACCTCAGCCGCGCGATCCTGCTCTGCAGGGGAGCACCCATTACGGATACTGCGTACATGGGTCTCACCTCCTGCCGATGGATCACGATCACGGGAATGATCGCACACCCGCGACGCTGCGCGCAATCGGCATGAAGCCGGTTGCCGTGTCGCTGTCGAACGCGCCGCCGACCATGCTGGCGGTTCTCCGCGGCCCGTGTCATGGGTGCTCGTCGTCTACGGGAAGGACGAGGGCTTCTGCGGCGATAGTGGCGCGGCGGAGGCTTTCGCGGAATGCTTCGTGTGCGGCGGACGCTTGCCCGGTCAAGATGGTGATCTCCGCGATGGCCTGGTCGTCAGCCGCGGTCCGGGCCAGCAGGTCAAGATACCTGTCATTCAGCCCGGCGATCTTCAGCGCACTCTGCCAGTCGAGCCGGGCGGCGTCAGTTACGCGGACTTGCCCTGCGCAGCGCTCCAGGGCGCACACCCGGGCAGTGGTGGCTTGCTGGGCGAGGGCCAGAGCGCGCCGGTGGGACTCCAGCACGGCCTCGGTCATCGGCCCGGCTGAGCCGTCCGGCAGGCTAGTGCAAGACGCGGCGCGCAGCGCCGTGATCTCGCGCAATGTGGATGCGATCTCCCACTCGTGGCGTTTGAGGGCTGCCTGCGCGGCGGCGCGGTCGAGCAGGTCTGCGGTATAGACATCCGAGCTGAGAATCGCGCCAATAGCCAGTTGCGCCCGGCGCAGCAACTGCCGGCCGGAGTCATCGAGGCTGGACGGCTCAATCACGCGGCTGCTGTCACGGCGCGGCAACTGGAGATCAGCCATCCGGGTGACGGCCACCGCAGCGGCCGTCGCGGTGAACCAGGCGATGATCCAGGCCACGGAAGCGCCCCGGGCGGCCATGACGGTGATACAGATAGCGCTGGCCAGCCAGCAGGCACCCGCCGCCAGCATCAGCGGCGACCTGCTGGCTGGGCGCGCCGCATGCCAAGGATCGGTCACCGCCACCGCGCCTGATGTTTCTGGATCAGTCGTCATTCTGCCCTGCGGGAGGACGCCAGACTCCCGCCCCGCGCTGCAACTAGGAGTGGTCACGGCGGCACCTCCAGCATCATCGTCGCACGCCGTGGCCCGGCGCAGGTGCACCCGCACATCCGGCGCTGCCCTAGCGCCCGTATGGGCGCGGGCAACACCACCGTCCCGGCTCCGCCAAGACATACCGATCGGCGGCTGTACGTGCGCAGTCAAGGGTGCTCCCGGGCATCTGCTGATCACGGTTCCGCTGTCCGCGTTGGCCTCCCGCCGCCGCTGTGCTCAATCGGCGCGCCGTCCGACACGGAGGACGCTCAGGTAGCGGCGTGATGCCCGGTCGCCCATCTGGGTGCGGATGCGCTCGGCGATCGCGTCGAGGAGGGGCTCACGGACGTTGCTGTCGAGGCTGCGATACAGCGACGTCGAACGGAGGAGATCGGCGAAGCCGTCTCCATCGAACCACTGAACAGCCGGGTACCACCGCACGATCGCCGGCCCGAACAAGCTGCCGGGATCTGTGACCGATCCCCAGCCCTCGTCCGTCATCCGCACCTCGTCCTCGAGCGGCGGATGACCCCAGCCGGGGTTGCCGGGGGAAAATCGCTCGTGGAGATCGGCCGTCCGGGCGTATACCTCCGGCTCGCCGGGCAGGCGTACGACAATGTTGGCGAGCAGCGCCATCCATCCCCGGGGATGGAGCACGTCATGCGCCCGGCGCCAGCCAATGGACGGGTTGACCCAGTGCCACGCCGACGCGGCCACCAGAACATCGAAGCGCCGCCCGCCGTCGTCCCACTCCTCGAACGCCGCATTCTCGACCTCGACGTTTCCGAAGGCGGCGAGCCGCTGGCGAGCGAGTGCGGCCATGCCCGCGCCGGGCTCGATGGCGGTCACCGGGTACCCGAGCGCACCCAGTGAGCGTGTCGCCTGACCGGTACCACAGCCCACCTCCAGCACCGGCGACCGTCTGTCCATGCCGGTGATGGCGGCGAGATCCGCGAACAGCTCGTCCGGGTAGGCCGGCCGCACGCGGTCGTAGAGCTCGGGCACCTCGTTGAACACCCGGCCGGGGTCACGTCGATCCGGTCCTGTCATCGCACCATCCTCCCGCCAGCGGTCACCCGGGCCGCCGGGAGAGGTTTCGGGGGTTATGCCCCGCTGATTCGCTTGTCGTGTCCTGCCCACTCGTGGTCGCGCAGGACGAATTTTTGCACCTTGCCGGTTGAGGTCTTGGGCAGCGGCCCGAACTCGATCGTGTCGGGGCATTTGTAGTGGGCGAGGTGTTCGCGGCAGAACGCGATGATCTCTTCGGGTGTCGCCGCGGCGCCGTCGTTGAGGGTGACGAATGCTTTGGGCCGCTCCCCCCAGTGGGGATGCGGAACCCCGATGACGGCGCACTCGAGCACGCCGGGGTGGGCGGCGATAGCCTGTTCGACTTCGATGCTGGAGATGTTCTCGCCGCCGGAGATGATGATGTCCTTACCGCGGTCGCGCAGCTCGATGTTGCCGTCGGGGTGCCACACGGCCAGATCCCCGGAATGAAACCAGCCACCAGCGAACGCTTTGCTGGTGGCGGCCTGGTCGTGGAAGTAGCCGCTCATGACGTTGTTGCCGCGCATCACGACCTCACCCATCGTCTGCCCGTCCTGGGGGATGTCGCGCATCTGCGCGTTGACAACACGCACCAGGTCAGCCGAGATGTAGGCCTGGCCCTGGCGTGCCAGGCGCCTGGCACGCTGGGCGGCCGGCAGGTCGCGCCACATCTCCTGGCCGGGGCTGACCGTGATCGGGCCGTAGGTTTCGGTCAGCCCGTACACGTGCACGACCCGGAAGTTCAGCTCGCTCATGCGGGCCAGCAGCGTCGGCGACGGCGGGGCGGCTGCCACCAGCGCGGTCACCGGCCGCTCCAGGCGGTGCGCCCGTGGGTGGTTAAGGATCATCAGCTGGACGGTCGGTGCCCCGTTGTAGTGGGTGACGCCTTCACCATCGATCAGGTCCCAGACCAGCTGCGGGTCCACCGCACGTATCGTCAGGTGGCGGGCAGCGACCGCGCTGACCGCCCACGGGAAGCACCAGCCGTTGCAGTGGAACATCGGCAACGTCCACAGGTACACCGAGTCGGGACTCAGGCCGGCGTGGATCACCTCGCCCAGCGCGTTCAGGTAGGCGCCCCGGTAGGTGTACTGCACTCCCTTCGGCCGGCCTGTGGTGCCGGAGGTGTAGTTGATCGAGATCGTCTCTTCCTCGTGCTCCAGCCAGCTTTCCGGCCTTGCGGGCGGTGCGCCGGCCAGGAATTGCTCGTAGGGATCCTCCAGCCCGCCGGTGTCCGCGCAGCGGATCACAGTCACCCCAGCCAGCTCCAACGGCGCGGCCAGCGCCTCCAGTGCGGTATGCAGCAGCAGGTAACGCGCGCCGCTGTGGGACAGGATGTACCCCACCTCGGCGCTGGACAGCCGGTGGTTGACCGCCACCAGGATCCCGCCCGCCGCTGGCACGCCGAAATGCGCCTCCAGCATTGCCGGAGAGTTGACCAGCAAGGTGGCGACCCGGTCTCCCTTATCCAGGCCTGCTGCCCTGAGCGCATTGGCCAGCCGCCACGAGCGCTCGGCGAGCTGCCGGTAGGAGTACCGCCGCTCGCCGTGCACGACCGCGGTCTTGTCCGGGTATATGTACGCCGCCCTGTCCAGGAAGTTGACGGGGTTCAACTCCGAGCGAAACACCTTGCCCGGCGCCGCCCCGGCCCGGGGCGGATCTGGGACCGCAGAAAGCCCATCGCTCATCGCTGTCTCCCCCTCGTAACAGGTCTGGCAAGGCCCATCTCACCAAGTAGACAGCAACGGCAGCGCCGCAGGCCAGCTTGAGGTGCGGCCGCGTGCTACACCCCGGTGCCGTTGATCGGGATGGTGAGGGAGTGCGGGCCGAACCTGTCTGTCCAGCTGAACGTGTAGGCGCCGGTGGTGTACCCGGTGGCGGCCGGGGTGAAGGTGACGGGGATGCTGAGGTCATAGCCGCCGTTGACCGGCAGGCCCGGGGCGACCTTGTCCGGGGCGCGGAACGGCCCGGCCAGTGTGGTGGTCCTGACCAGCGCGGCCTGGTTGCCGGCGTTGACGATGTGGATGAACCGGGTGGCGGTCTGCCCGACCCGGACATCACCGAAGCTGATGCTCTGGGGAGCGCTGAACTTGCTGACGGCCGGCGCGCTCGCGCCGGACAGGCTGATCTTCGCTGGTGTGCCGCTGCTGCCGGTGATGGTGAGCGCCGAGTTGGACGACACCGCCTGGCTGGGCGTGTAGGCGAACTGCACGGTGAGGGACTGGCCAGGCTGCAGGACAGTGCCCACCCGGGGCAGGAACCTGGCCGAGAAGGGGGCGCCTGGCCCGCTGATCTTCGTGATCCGCTGAGGTGTGGTCCCGCCGTTGACGATCGTGCTGACCGCGTATTCGGGCAGGCCGACCGGTACCGGACCGATCTGCGTGCCGTCGTTCAGCGACAGCAGCATGGACAGGGAGGTCGCGGTCGCGTACAGCCCGGTCTGGGTGGCGTCGGCGATGAGCGGGACGCTGACCGGCACGTTCTGCCCGGCGGTGGTGGCGAACGACACCGCGCCGCTGGTGCCGCCGGGGGCGGTGGGTGCGAACCTCACCCGCGCGTGCAGTGCGTCACCGCTGTTCAGGGTGACCGGGAAGGTAACCGGCACCGGCGGGCCGCTGGGTGAGGTTTCGGTCACCTGGCCGATGGTGAACGGGTCGGGTGAGGTGACGGCGGAAGAGCTGATGCCGGTCACGGTGACGGTCCGGGACGCGGTCACGGTGGCGGTCCGGGTGGTGGCCGAGCCCACGGCGGTGCTGCCGAACTCCCCGGTCCCGGCCCGCTGCAGGGCGGCAGCGGTAGTGACGCCGAAGCCGAGGACGTGACCGTCCAGGGTGCCCACGTAGACCATGCCGTTGCTGGTCGCCGGGACGGAGAAGTTGCTGGCCGTCCCGATCGGCTCTCCGTCGATCTGCTGGAGCTTCACCCCGCCGCCCTTGGCCGGCTGCGGCACGACCGGGAAGGCGATGAGGCTGGAGCTCGAGCCGGACTTGTCCACCACCCACACGACCGCAGACAACGGGTCGTTGCCGTTGGAAGTGACTACTGGTGACCCGGAGCCGTAGCCGAACTGGAACGTGCTGTTGGCCGCGTCGGTCAGCTGCGGCGCCCCGCTGCTGTCGGTGCTGACCTGGAAGGCCCGCACGTAGTCGTTCTTGCCTACGGAGTACACGTAATCGGAAAGCCCGGAGGAACTCGCCGGGATGAGGGACGTGCTGGCCTCGAACACCGCGGGATGGCCCCACAGGCCGCCGTACGGCTGGCTCTGGTACAGGTTCTCGTCCGAGCCGCCGGGGCCCTGCTCGCGGCCACCGAGGTTGTCGGCGTTCAGCAGAAATATGCGACCGACCTTGCCGCCCTGGACCAGGATGTGCGGGTAGGCCGTGCTGCCCACCGGCAGTTCGGCGGGCCCGGCGGCACCGTAGTCCAGGTCATTGGCGTCAAGGGTCGGGGCGTTGGCTGGGCTGAAGAAGTCCTGCGCGGCCAGGGTCCCGTCGGACTGCGGCGCCAGCCGGACCACCGACTCCGCGAGCTGGCCTGGTGGATTGCTGCCGGGGCCAGCCGCGGGGGAGACGCCGTTGCCGGAGGTGAGGAAGATCCGGCCGGGGCCGTCCGACACCAGTCCGCCGCTGCTTTGCCAGATGCCGGCCTGGTTGTTGACCACCCCGGCCTCATCAGTCCACAGTGTGGAACTGGCCTTGTTGGCCAGGTCCACGGCGGCCACGTACCCGGCGTAGGGCTGGTGGTCGCAGTGTGAGGCGAACGCCGCGTAGACCCACCCGTTCATCAGCAGCAGGCCCGCCCGCTGGCCCTGCTGTGCGGTGGCGAAGGTGATGTGAGAGTCGTTGGACGGGCTGCCGTAGATTCCCCTCTGGAAGGTGACGGCGCCCGTCGTGATGTTGATCCCGTACAGCCGCCAGGCAACAGATGTTCCGGTGACCACCTGGGCCATCACATAAGCCGTCCCGGACGACGGGTCATAGACGGGGGTCGAGGTAATCCCGATGTTAGGGGCGACGTTGCTGCAGGTCTTGATGGCATACGGCTTTCCCAGCGAGGTTGACCACATGATCGCGCCGGTGGAGGCGTTCAGCCCGTAAACCCAGTCGTTCTCGGTGGCCACGATCAAGGTGGAGGCGATGACTAGCGGCTGCGCATACACCTGGCCATTGACAGCAGTGCGGAACACCTGGCCGAAGCTCGCACCGTGCACGACCGAGGGGCTCAGGCCCGGTTCGCTGGGATCCCACCCGGTGCGCAGGTTGTCCTGCGACGCGGTGGGGTCGTCCTGGGGTGCGGGCTGGGCGGCAGTTAATCCCGCCGCCCGGGCGGCCCGGCCGGAACTCGCGGCCGCCACCCCGGCACCCGCCGGAAGCATGGTGAGCGCCAGGGCCAGCACGGCTAGGCCAGCACCCAGGTGGTCGGCCCGCCCCACCACGCGGGCGGAGCGCAGGACAGTCCCCAATTTGACTGAGCGCATAAGAAGCCCCCCACCGACGCACGCAGCGACGCTGCGCCCAGTACGGCGGGGGACACTGGGTAATAGCTAAGTCATATCCAAGTGAACACAAAATGAAATATTCCGCAACGACCAGTTCGGCCTGGTGGATCCGGTCCAGCAGTAGTGCCTCAGCGTGGCGGCACGTGACATGCCAAGATCGAGCCACAATCCCGGATGTTCAGGACTGAGCCTGCCCACCTCACCGGCCAGGCCGTCGGCGGCGGGAGCCAAACGGAGAGCCGCTGGTCATGCGGGCTTGACGTCCTTCGGCTGGCTGAGGGTAGCGTCCAACGCATCTGCGAGACGTCGCCTACTCGCCGGTAAATCGGAATTCTGCCTGCCATGGACCGTCCACGTGGACAACCTCCCAGTAGCGTTCGGCGATGCGCTCCGGGTCAAAGGAAGTGCCGGCAACTATCTGCCCTGCGATCGTCAGCGTGGCCACACGGATGCCGTCCGGTTCCAGGTCAGCGCCGAGCATTGTCGCGGCCGACCGGAGAGCAGCCTTGCCGAGGGAAACGGTCGCAAGGGCCGGGATCGGGTGGTCGGCGAACCCGCCCCCGGTGACGAGGATGGTCCCGAAGCCGGCGGCCCGCATGGCCGGGGCGGCCACCTGCGCGACGACGATGGCGCTGATGACATCTACTGAATACGCCGCCTGGAGGTGGGCGACACTTGAGCTCAGCAGCTGGTCTGGAGCTCCCATGACGGCGTTATAGACGATGACGCCCGGTGCGCCATTTCCGAGATAGAGCTCCCTCATCCGGGCACCGAGGCCATCGGGATCGCTGGCATCGGCCGCGATGGTGTTGATCTTGGCGCCGGTATCGGCCAAGGTGCCCGCGAGGTCGCTGAGGGCTTCCATGCGGCGCGCCACCAGGGTTACCCGGTAGCCGCCCACGGCGAAGCGGCGTGCCACGGCCATTCCAAGGCCAGGCCCCGCGCCGACCAGTAGAAGGTGGCGGCCATCGATTGAGCTGGGGCCTACGGCCTCGGCGAGGTCAGCGATCGTGCTTCCTCGGTGGGCAGGGTCGCCTACTCGCTCGTTAGGCATGCGTCCCGTTCCTTTCGCGTCGGCCGCCTCTGTGGGCGCCCGACCTGCCGGCAGTTCCTGCACGCCCCGGCCGCCGGGATCCTCGCGGCCAGCTTCCTGCACGCTGACACGGCGCTGCTGAAACGACTGTACGTCCTGGTGTTCATCCAGCATGGCACCCACGCGATGCACCTCGGCAGCGTCACCGTGAACCCCCTACTGGCGAGTGGAGAGGGTGCGGTCCCGGCGCCGGCGGTGCCGGGACCGCACTGCGGGGTGTGGGGGAACCCGGGTGTTAGCCGGCGGCCTGCTTGATGAGCGAGGCGACGGCCTGGGGCTGGGACAGGTAGACCGAGTGGCTGGCGGGGACTTCGGTAACGGTGGCTCCGGTGCGTTCGGCCATCGCACGCTGCGCAGGCGGCGGGATCATCCGGTCGTCAGCGGCGACCAGGTACCAGCTGGGCTTGATCCGCCACGAGGCTTCGCTGATCGTTCCGCCGAGTGCGTTCACGCCCCAGGGGACCTGGGAGTCGGCCATGAATGCGGCCAGGCCTGCCGGCAGGTCGCCGGCGAACGAGGCATGGAATTTATCCCGGTCCAGGAACAGGAAGCCGTCCTTTGGTGGCAGGATCGGCGGCTGCGGCCCGTCGGCCGGGAAACCGGCGATGAGCGTGTTGACCGACTCGCCCTTGTCCGGGGCGAAGGCTGTGATGTACACCAGGGCCGCGACCTTCTCATCCAGGCCCGCCTCGGTGATCACCGCCCCGCCGTAGGAGTGGCCGACCAGGACGACCGGGCCGTCCAGGTCGTCGATGACCCGCCGGGTGACGGCGGCGTCGTCCTCCAGTGACAGGGTCGGGTTCTGCACGATGGCGACGCGGTAGCCGTCCGCGGTGAGCGCGTCGTGCACCCCCTGCCAGCCGGAGCCGTCGACGAACCCGCCGTGGACCAGCACTACGTTGTGCGCTGTGCCTGTGCTCATGCTCCTCCTCCTTCGGAGAGCTTCGGTAGAGCACAGACGCTAGGTATCGGTGCACGTCGCCGTCTTACGGCAGATGACTGGTCGGGTGACGTACTTGCCAGGTGACAGGCCTAGCCTGAAAGTCCAGGCTCCGGGCTGTGGAGCCCGGGGAGGCTCACGGGAGCGTCACATGTCACCAGGTCGGCCACCATCACCCGGTGAGCCGGCCGTGATCATCGGGCGTGACGACGAACTCCAGTATCTGCGCGATTTCGTTCACCAGTTCCGCATCCACGGTGGATCGCTGTTGCTGTCTGGTGACGCCGGAGTCGGCAAGACAATGCTGCTCGACGCGGCCGCGCAGTACGCTCGGGCGCAGGGATACCGCGTGGTGCGCGCGGCCGGGGTCGAGTTCGAGGCTGGCGTCAGCTTCGCCACCCTCCACCTGGTCCTGCAGCCGCTGTTCGGCGAGCTTGGGAACCTGACTGAGTGGCATCGCGACGCGCTGACGACAGCGCTGGGTCTGCGGGACGGGCCGCGGTCGGACCAGCTGGTGCTATCGAACGCAACTCTGGCGGTCCTCGCCGCCGCCGCGGGCAGCATGCCGCTGCTCCTCATCGTCGATGATCTTCCGTGGATCGACCGTGCCAGTACTGCCGTGCTCGGATTTGTCGCACGGCGGCTCAGCCAGATGCCGGTCGGGCTGCTCGCCGCGTCCCGTACCGGCGAGGACAGCCTCCTCGACCAGGCCCATCTGCCGACCCGGCTTGTCCCGCCGCTGACCGACACCGCCGCGCACGCGCTGCTCGCCAGCCGCTACCCGGCGCTGTCGCCCCGCGTCCGGCAGCGGCTGCTCACCGAAGCGCAGGGCAATCCGCTGGCCCTGCTGGAATTGCCAGCTGCTCTTCAGCAGCAGCCCGCGGCGACCGACGCGGGAGCACCGCTCCCGGCGGTGCTCCCGCTGTCCGGCCGGCTCCAGGCGACGTTCGCCGCCCGCGTACAGCCGCTGCCACCGCAGACCCGCCACCTGCTGCTCGTAGCGGTCCTCGACGGCCCGGGCGACCTGGCCACCCTGGAGGCCATCGCCGGCTGCACCTGTGGTGGACGCGCTGGCCCCGGCGGTACGGGCCGGCCTCATCCGTGTCGACTACGACCGCCGCCGTGTCACGTTCCGGCATCCACTGATCCGGTCGGCGGTCGTTAGCCTGGCCGCCGCCGGTGACCGGCGCGCTGTCCACCGCAGTCTGGCCGCCCATCACAGTGCAGAGGCCGCACGCCGCGCCTGGCATCTCGCCCAGGCCGCCACCGGACCCGACGAGGACGTCGCCGCGCTGCTGCAGAGCGTCGCGCACGTTAACCTGTGGCGCGGTGACTCAGTGGGCGCCATCGGCGAACTGCTGCACGCTGCCGAGCTCAGCCCGGCGGGCGCCGACCGGGCGCGCCGCCTCGCCGAAGCCGCGTACCTCGGCGAGACGGTCACCGGAGACATGCGCGAGGTCGGACCCCTTCTCGACGGCGCACGCCACGCGGACCCGGAGCATGCGGGCGGGCTGGCAGGCGCCGTGGCGCACGCCTATTACCTGGTCAACACGCACGGCGACATCGACGCCGCCCACCAGATGCTGGTACTGGCGATCAACGCGCTCGAAGACCCGGCGGACGCCCACGACAAGGTTCTCGTCGAGACGCTCCATACGCTGTTGCAGATATGCCACTTCGGTGGCCGCGCGCAGTTGTGGGAACCGTTCGATGCCGTGCTCGACCGGCTGATACCCCGCCCGCCCGAACGGATAGGGCTCGCCGCCAGCACGGTGTCAGACCCAGTCCACCGCGCGTTGCCGGTCCTCGGCCGGCTCGATTCCGTGATCGCCGAGGAGCACCGCGAGACCAGCCCGGCCCGCATAGTCCGGACCGGGACTGCGGCGCTGTACGTGGACCGGCTGCCCCGCTACCGCGACCCGCTGTGGCGTGCGGTCCAGCACGGCCGCGAGGGCGGCGCGGTCACTTCCGCAATCGAGGCCCTGCTGCTGCTGAGTGCCGATGGATGGCTTACCGGAACGTGGGACGATGTGCTCGCAACGTCGGCGGAAGCGTCCGCCTTGTGCCAGGAACATGGCTACCCGCTGCTCGCTCAATTGTCGTTGTCCTATCAGGCACTCGTGGCTGCCGCCCGTGGCGAGCATGAGAAGACATCCGCGCTGGCTAGCCAGCTGGCCAGCTGGGGCGGACCACGACGCGTGTTGATCCTGACGCAGCGCGCATGCCACGCGCGTGCCCTCGATGCCGCCGGTCGTGGCGACTTCGAGGCCGCGTACGAGAACGCCGCTACCGTCGCTCCGCCGGGAACCCTCGACTACGCTCCCCAGGGACTGTGGGTTCTGTTTGACCTGGTTGAGGCGGCTATGCGCACCGGCCGCATAGACATGGCACGCGTACACGTCCAGGCGATGGTCAACAAAGACGTCGCATCGCTTTCACCTCGGCTGGCGATGCTGGTCGCCGGGGCGACTGCGTTGCTAGACGACGGGACGAACGACGCGTTCGAACGCGCGCTCACGGTTCCGGATGCGGCGCGCTGGCCGTTCGATCTGGCCCGGGTACACCTGACGTACGGCGAACGGCTACGCCGGGACCGGGCCACGAGTGATGCGCGGCAGCACCTCAGTGCCGCGCGCGAGACCTTCAACCAGCTCCGCGCCGCGCCGTGGGTCGCACGGGCCAGCAGCGAACTGCGCGCGACCGGTCAGCCAGTCGCTCACGACCAGCGGCCGGACCCGGTCACGCTAACCCCGCAACAGCGAGAGATCGCGATACTCGCGGCAGCTGGCCTGACGAACAAGCAGATCGGCGAGCGGCTGTACCTCTCGCACCGCACGGTCGCCACACACCTGTACCAGATCTTCCCGAAACTCGGCGTCACATCGAGGGCGGCACTACGGGACGCATTGTCCAGCAACGAAGACCGAGATGATGAGGCAGACAGGTAGCGCGGCAAGAGGAAGGTCGCCGCGTTCAGGCCGAAGACGGCGGCTACCCCGATCTGGGTGACCAGCAGCCCGGCGATCTGGCTGTGGACTAGCTGGCCGCGCTGGGCTGGCGGTCACGCCAGGGATAGCGTGGCTGAGGGCGAGCGAGACCCGTTAGCGCATGCCGTAACAGTACGGAGGGAGACTCAGATGGCTACGCAGACCCCTGGCGAGAATGTGCGGGTCGCGGTGCTGGGGACCGGCATCATGGGCTCGGCGATGGCCCGCAACCTGGCCTCCGCCGGGCTGCGCACCACGGTCTGGGATCGTTCATCCACCGCGACCGCGCCGCTGTCTGATGCTGGGGTGCTAGTGGCCGCGTCGCCGGCGGAGGCCGTGCATGATGCGCAGGTCGTGATCACGATGCTGCCGACCGCTGATGTGGTCACCTCGGTGATCTTCGATAGCGGCGTGGCCGAGGCGCTGCCCGCGGGCGCGGCGTGGGCGCAGATGGGCACGATCGGCCTGGCGGAAACGACCGGCATCAGCAGTCGGCTTGGCGAGCTGCGGCCCGACGTTATGTTCGTGGACGCGCCGGTATCGGGCAGCAAAGGCCCCGCCGAGGCCGGCCAGCTGCTCATCCTGGCCTCCGGCCCGCCCGCAGCGGCAGCGGCCGTGCGACCCGTGTTCTCAGCGATCGGCCGCAGGACCGTATGGCTGGGCGAGGCCGGCCAGGGAAGCCGGATGAAGCTGGCCGTCAACGCCTACATGTCCATCTTGATCGAGGGCGTGGCCGAGGCCCTGGAACTGGCCGGCCAGCTGGGCATCGACGACTCGAAGCTGGCCGACGCCATCGAAGGCGGCCCACTGGACGCACCGATCGCCGACGCGAAGCTGCATAAAATGGTGCGAGGCGATTTCGCGCCCGAGTTCCCGCTGGAATGGGCACTCAAGGACGTGGACCTGGCGATCAGTGCCGCGGGCGGTGAGGAGCTGCCGCTGCTGGCCGCGCTATCCCGCCAGTGGCACGTTGCCGTTGACGCCGGGCACGGCCGGGAAGACGTCAGCGCCGCCCGCCTCGCCCTCGGCCGCCAGCAGGAGCCCTAATCTCCGAACCCACAGCGGGCGCCTAATCCAGCGATCGTGACTGCGGCCTGGGCGGCGTGGCCAGCGGGGTCCCGGCCATCGCGCAGTGTCGCTGAAGAGACGGCGGGAGCTCCTTCGCTACTGGTGTGGTGTCTGCTCCGGGTCGGCTCAGCGCGTCGTCACGGATGGTGGTCCAGGCGAGCAGCGCGGCCGCGAACGATGCCCCGGCGGCGATGGTCATGGCGACCGGGAAGCCGGCAGCCAGCTTGGCGGGGTCCTCGAAGTCAGCGCCGGAAAGCCCTGCGGCAAGGGGAAGAGCCGCGACCGCGATCATCTGGCCGAGGCGGGAGAGTGCGTTGTTGACGGCGGAAGCGATCCCGGAGTGGCGCGCAGCACCGCGGCAACGTAGCTGTCGCCGGGGTGGATCTGTGTCATCAGCAGCAGTCCCGCGCCGGTCAGGACGGCTCCGGCAGTCAGCGGGATCCGCGGGCCGATGCGCTGGGCGACCGCCCCCGATGGGCGGGAGAGGATCAGCAGCGCGCCGGCCATAAAGGTCGCTGAGCGAACCGGCTGGCAGGATAAGCGCCGCGAGGGTGAGCACATAGCCGTTCAGCGTCCACTGCAGCCCCGCGACGCCCCCGCCGAGATCACGGCTGATCGCCGGCAACGCCACGTTGACAACCGTCGCTTCCAGCAGCACCATCGCCTCGCCCAGCACCGCCACGGCGAGTACCCAGCGACCGGCGGCCGAAGCGAGCCGTACCGAGCTAGGCGCCCCGTCCTCATTCCCCACCAGCCGCACCCTTCCTGGCGGTCCTCGCTCGCCTCGGCTTCTGATCACTTTCATGGTGCGAGTGCCGCCAGCAGGGTAGGCAGGTCGTAGCCGCCGCGGTGCACGACGCCGTCGATGAACAGGGTCGGCGTGCCGAGCACCTGGCCCGAGGCCAGGCCGCTGTTGACGTCGCGCTGGATCCGCTCCAGCACGGTCCTGCTGGCCCGGTCGCGGTCGAATACCGCCACGTCCAGCCCGAGCTGGGCGGCGTACCCGCGCAGGTCGCCGTCTTCGAGCGCCTTCTGCCGGTGGAAGAGCAGCTCGTGCATGTCCCAGAACCGGCCCTGCTGTGCGGCGGCCTCAGCTGCGGCCGCCGCGGCGAGGGCGTGCGGGTGGATGCGGGTCAGCGGGAAATGCCGGAACGCGAACCGCATGTTCCTCCCCAGCTGCTGTTCTGCCTGCTCGATCGCATGGAACGCCTGCCGCGAGTACGGGCACTCGTAATCGCCGTACTCGATGATCAGGCGGCCGGTAGGCGAGCCGCGGACGTGATCGACCTTCTCGTCCAGCGGCGTCGTGCTCATTTGCTAGTCCTCCTTGATGCAGCTACCTGGCTAGTCGACTGCCCCGAAGCTAAGGGGCATCAAGGTGAGCGGCTGTCACCTGGTTCCGGTGATTTTCCGGACCGTGGACGATCGGTTCTGCGGTGCTCCGGCCGCGCGAATCACCATGATCCGGTGAGGTCCCCTCACCTGCCTGGTGGCGAGCCTGGGAGTGGCCAGCCTCCCGGCAGGAAATTTCAGCAGCGGATTGATAGGGCGATCTCTTCCGGGTGCGCTGCCGGACCATCCCAACCAAAGGGAGACCCTCCGTGAGCGCCGAGCAGCGAGAGAACCTCGAAGCAATCCTGCGACAGTCAGCCTTCCCCCCCGACATCGATATCAACGAGCAGCGGCGACGGCTCCGAGAGTTGATAGCGGCGCAGCCGCTGCCCGCTGACGTGACCGTGACCGCAGCCGCACTGGGCGGCGTCCCCACCGCCGAGATCACCATCGACGGAATCGAACCTCGCCGTGTTGTCCTGTACTTCCACGGCGGCGTGTACGTACTGGGGGACGCCTTCCAAGCCGCTGGCCTGGCCTCACAAGTCGGTCGGCGCACGGCCGCCAAGGTCATCTCCGTCGACTACCGGCTCGCCCCCGAGCATCCGTATCCGGCCGCGGTTGACGACGCTCTCGCCGCCTACGAAGCCCTCCTGCGGGGCGGCACAGCCCCTTCCGGCATCGCCTTCGCCGGAGAGTCCGCCGGGGGCGGCCTCGCCGTCGCCGCCCTGGTCAACGCCCGAGATCACGGGCTGCCCATGCCAGCGGCCGCCTTCGTCATGTCACCGTATGCCGACCTCACCCTGGCCGGGGCGACCATGGACACCAAGCGCGAGGTCGACGTGCTGATGAGCCGGGAAGCCCTCCAATCCCGGGTCACTGACTATACGTCGGGACAAGACGCCGCCCTCGGCCTCATCAGCCCGATATTCGCCGACCTGTCCGGCCTGCCGCCCCTGATCATCCAGGCCGGAACTCACGAGGTTCTCCTCGACGACGCCGTCCGCCTCATGCGGCAAGCCGCCACCGCCGACGTCGAGGTCACCCTCGACATCACCCCCCAGGTGCCGCACGTCTTCCAAACCTTCTACCCGATCCTCGACGAAGGGGCCGCTGCGCTGGACAGAGCCGGACAGTTCCTGTCGGCGCATCTCGCCGGTGCAGAACGCGTCACCGCATAGCAAGGCAGGACGGACTTAGGAACGGGAGCTCACATGGCGCAGCCAGTCGCTTCACCAGGTCCACGGGATACGCAGGACCATCCGACGGCACCTGCCGACCGGCGCTGGCTGGTCCTGGTCGTGGTGGCTGTCGCCCAGCTGATGGTGGTGCTGGACTCCACGATCGTGAACATCGCGTTGCCGTCGGCGCAGCAGGGGCTGGGGTTCGCCAACAGTGACCGCCAGTGGGTGGTGACGGCCTACGCCCTGGCCTTCGGCAGCCTGCTGCTGGTGGGCGGCCGGCTCGGCGACATGTACAGCCGCAAGTGGATCTTCATCACGGGCCTGATCGGATTCGCCGTCGCCTCTGCGATCGGCGGCGCCGCCGTCTCCTTCGTGATGCTGGTGGCGGCCCGGGCCTTGCAGGGCGCCTTCGGCGCCATCCTCGCGCCATCCGCGCTGGGCACCTTGGTCAGCACGTTCCGGGAGCCGCGCGAGCGGGGCCGGGCCTTCGCTGTCTTCGGCTCAGTCGCCGTGGGCGGCGGCGCTGTGGGCCTGATCCTCGGCGGGGTGCTTACCCAGTACCTGTCCTGGCGTTACACGCTGTTCGTCAACCTGATCTTCGCCGCGGTAGCCGTGGCGGGCGCCCTGGCTTATATCCGCAGCAGCCGCCCGGCCACCCCGCCGCGGATGGACTGGCCTGGCGCCGTGCTGGCCTGCACCGGGCTGTTCCTCGTCGTCTTTGGCTTCTCCCACGCCGAGACGGCCGGCTGGACTGCCGCGCTGACCATCGGCTCCCTGGTCCTCGGCGCGGTCCTGCTCACCGCGTTCGTCGCCGCCGAACAGCGATCCAGTCACCCGCTGCTGCCGCTGCGGGTCATCCTTGACCGCACCCGGGGCGGCTCCTACGTCTCGGTCGGCATCACCGGAATTGCGATCTTCGGCATTTTCCTGTTCCTCACCTACTACATGCAGCAGGTCAAGGGATACAGCCCGCTCACCACCGGGCTGCTGTTCCTGCCGCTGACCGCCGGGATCCTGGTTGCCTCCACCTTGTACAGTGCCCTGCCCGGGGTCGGGCCCCGCCTCCTGATTACCGCGGGCATGCTGCTGGGCGCCGGCGGGACGGCCTACCTGGCCCAGCTCACCGTGACCTCCAGTTACCTCGCAGGTGTGCTGCCCGCCTTGCTTATCATGGGCCTGGGCTTCGGCATGATCTTCGCACCGGCGATCAACACGGCCACGGCCGGCGTCCCGCGCCAGGACTCCGGCGTGGCCTCGGCGCTGGTCAACACGATGCAGCAGGTGGGCGGATCGATCGGCATTTCCGTCCTCAGCACCATCGCCGCGAGCGCGACGACCAGCTACCTCATCGCCCACCACACAGGCCCGCAGGCACCAGCGATCGCGGCGACCCACGGCTATACCCTGGCCTTCACGATCTCGGCCGCACTGCTCGGGCTCGGCGCGATCCTGGCGATCCTCATGCTGCCCTCACGGAAGCGGCTTGAAGAACTCACCAGCGAAGCCTCGGCCCTCATCCCCGAGGCGGAGCCAGAGGTGGCCGAGCCCGCCCTTGCGCCGCAGTCCCAGGTAGCCTCCGCGCTGGACCCAGCGGTAAAGGTGATGCCCGTGGGCCTTCTCTGCTGCTCGCCGGTGATAGACCCGGGTCTCCCACCGGCGGCCTAGCTATTCGGGCCAGCCGAGAGCAGCCGCATCTCTCGTGCGCGCTGTACTGCCGAGGAACGATCCTGAGCCTGGAGCTTCGCGTAGATGTTGCGGATGTGGGTGTTGACGGTGTTCACCGAGACCGATAGCTCGCTGGCGATCTCCGGCCGGGACAGGTTCGTCGGAAGATACCGCAGCACCCGCAGCTCGCTCGGGCTGAGTCGCTCGATCTCCGCCAGTGAAGGCTCATGGCCCGGTGCTATGGATGATCCGCGCATGACGTCGAGGATGTCGGCCAGCAGGGCTGCGTGCGCCGTCTCATGCTTCGGCATGGCCTCGAGCAGCTTGCGCGAACCCATCATCGCGAACGGGAGGATGAGCCGGTCAGCCTCTGCCAGGGCCAGCGCGCTCTCTGCGGAAGCGTTGGCCGCGCGCTGGTCGCCGAGTTCGCGGTGCGCGAGCGCTGCCAGCAGGTGTGCCTCAACGACGGTCACGTATCCGATCACCGGAGCTGCCCCGCTCAGAACACGCTGGACCGGGGTCAAGGCGGCCGTTGGGTCGCCTTCGGCGAGGCAGATAGCCGCGCGCGCATTATCGATCTCGCCGGAGCCTGCCAGTTCCGGATCGAGTGCTGCCAGCGCGGCCCGGGCTTCGCTGAGCTGCCCGAGCCGGGCCTGGGTGGCCAGCCTCCAGCTCGTCAGCTGGCCCGCCAGCGCATGTGAGCCTTCCAGCTGCGTCTGCAGGTGCTCGATCGCGATGAATTCCGCAAGCGCCTCGCGCAGCTTGCGGCGGCCAGCCAGCAGCGCGCCGGTGCCGATGTGCAGCAACAGCCTGATGACGGGCCCGGTGTCTGTCTCCACGGCGCGGGTGGCGCGTCTCAGCCAGTGCTCGCCCTCGTCGAATTCACCCGTCCAGATGAGAGTGCCTGCGAGGTTCACAAGCGCCGGCGAGATGACCGGTTCCACTCCCCAGCCATGTTGCTCGGCGAGGGCTATCGCCTCCCGGCACCGCCGCCGGGTCGTCGCGAAGGGCTCGATCTTCGATGCGAAGGCGAGCTCAGCCAGGCAAGCCACTTCGAGGTACGGACGTCCGATCTTCCGCGCCAGATCGGCGCCCTCGTGCAGGTGCCGCTCACTGTCCTGGTTCCCCAGCGACCACGCTTCGACGATTCCGAGATTCATGAGCGCTACCGCGCGGAGGTCGCTGTCGAGCGCGATGTCGTCGTCAGACTGCCCGGTCATCGGCGAGGCAAGGAATCTGACCTGCTCGACGACCCCCTCCAGGTGGCCGCGCTTCCGCGCGAGCGACAGTCTCAGCGCCGCGATCGCCACTTCGAGGCGGTGCTTGCGGTCTGGCGGCGTCGATGTGATCGCGGTTTCGGCCACGGTCAGGTGGGCGGCGGCCTCGTCCAGGTGTCCCCGGGCAAGGTCGCTGGTTGCGCGCGCGAGAGGAAGATCCGGGCCCTCGGTAACGGCGCCTGGCGGGAACGCGCGCAACAGGGTTTCGATGGTCTGCGCTTGCCCGTCCAGCGTCAGGCCGAACGAATGGTCCGCGAGCAGCCGCGCCGCGTCGGACCAGTCACCCGCGGCCTGAGTATGGCGGATGGCGTCAACGATCTCGCCGTGCCCGATCAACCACTTGGCGGCGAGCCGGTGCAGGGCCGGCAGTTCTTCGGGGAGCCTCCGGCGCAGCTCGAGGCGGAGCAGGTCAGCGAAGAGGTGGTGATACCGGAACCAGGTCCGGGCCGGATCGAGCGATACGACAAACGCATTGGCGTCTTCGAGATCGAGGAGGATGCGTTCGGAGCCGGGGTGACCAGTCAGCAGATCGGCCAGCTCGCCGTTGACCCGGTCGAGCAGGGCGGTGCGCAGAAGAAGCTGCTGGACCCCGGGCGGCTGGCATTCCAGCATTTCGGCGAGCAAGTACTCGGCCACGGTACGGCTGCTGCCGGAGAACTCCGCGACAAACCTCTCCGGGTCCGGGCTGCCCGCCAGTGACATCGCCGCCAGCCGCAGGCCAGCAGCCCAGCCCTCCGTGCGCTGGTGCAGCCGGGCGACCCCGGCCTCCGACAACGCGATACCCGAAGCCTCCAGGAACTGGTGGGTCTCGCGCTCTGTGAAACGCAAGTCTGCCGCGCGGATGTCAGCCAGCTCGCCGGCGAGACGAAGCTTGTGCAACCGCAGGGGGAGATCACGCCGCGTTGCGAGGATCGCGTGCACGTGCTGGGGGAGCTCCTGCAGCAGCCGGGTCAGCTGCATGAGCGCTTCTGCCGAGGTCAGCTCGTGGAGATCATCGATGACCAGGAAGGTGTGGTCGTGATACGCGGCGAGTTCCGACAGAACTCTCTCGCTGATGGCTGCTTCGTTGAAGTCGGGTGTCGCTGCCAGCTGTTCGCTTTCCCCGGGACGGCCGGCGGCCTGCCGGATGGCGCTGAGGAGGGCCAGCCAGAACTGCTGGGAGTCCTGCTGGTTGCGCCGCACCTGGACGACTGCCAGCCGATACGACTGACCCGGACCGTCTGCCCAAGCCCGCAACAGCGAGGTCTTACCGCTGCCTGCGGGCGCCGAGATAAGCGTTACCTTCGCTGCCGTCGCGGAATCGAGAGACGCAAGAAGCTCTCCGCGCTGAATCAGTCGCGGAGCTGCCTGGACCGGCTTCGGAGGGTTTGTCCTAAAAGTCACGCCTGAACCCGATTCCCGGCGCGCTGGCCTGGCGCCGGCCGCGCCTCAGCATCTAGCCAGGTTACGTGCCCGGACGGTGGCTAGCGCAAGCCTGGCTGCTCCGCGTTCTGCCATTCGGGCGCCGGCCTCACCAGATCCTGGCGATGCGGACTCACCTGCCTGCGCCGGACTGTAGGCGTATGGACCCTGCATCGGCCAGGTACATGATCAGGATCAAGGGTCATCTCGGTGCCACGTTGCTTTCCGCGTTTCCGGCGATGGCATGGAAGCAGCAGGGCCCGGAGACAGTCTTGACCGGCATGCTGGACCGGCCCGGGCTCCATGGCGTCCTGTCTGAGATCGAGGCGCTCGGCCTTGACCTCCTCGAGGTCCGCCAGCTCGGACCCGAGGCGAGTTCGCCAGAACGCGGTGACACCTGCTCACCGTGAGGATCCCTAACCTCGAAGCCCGATCACTTAGTTCGTCGAGAACTCCGGAGGGACGCCATGAGCCAGGCAACGGTAGCCGTCGTCGCAGGCGCGGGCGGTGCGCTCGGGCACGCGACCACTGCGGTCCTCGCCGCCAGCGGACTCACGGTGGTGGCGCTTGACCGGAACGAGCAGGCGATGAGCGACCTGCCCGGTGCCGTGCACAAAGAGGCAGCCGATCCGGCCGATCCCGGTGCGCTGACACGGCTCATTGACCGGATAGCAGCCGAGGTCGGGCCCCCCGGCGTGCTGGTGAACACCGTCGGGACGTTCGGCCTGGGCGATGCGCTGGCTACGACTCCCGAGACGTTGAGGCTCATGCTCGACGTCAACCTAGGACCCGCGTTGTGGCTGAGCCAGGCAGTGGCGCCGCATATGCGGCGGCGGGGCTCGGGGGCCATCGTCCATGTGACCGCCCGGCCAGGCCTGGAGCCTGCCAGCGGCATGGCGGCCTACAGCGTGAGCAAGGCAGCCCTCGTGCACCTGACACGCACCCTCGACCTCGAGCTCCGGCCTTACGGAATCCGGGTGAACGCAGTGGCGCCGCAGCTGATCGACACCGCGGCTAACCGGGCTTCGCTGCCCGCCGACGTGATAGCGCACGCGGTGGCGCCCGAGGCGATCGCCGGAGTGATCGCGTTCCTGGTCAGCGAGGTGGCAGCGCCGGTGAGCGGGGCGATCCTGCCGGTGTACGGGGCCTAGCGGGCCGGCCAGGCGCGGGCCAGGCCCGAATCACCATGATCCGGCGATGACTGCTCACCTGGCCGTCCGGGAGCGTGGGCATGACGCGAAGCGCACGGCCGTCAGGGGACGTGCCCTAGTGGCGAGGGAGATGCCGTGACAACAACAGCCGATACGGGCGCTGCCGATGGACTGCCCGACTACGCGCCCATCCCGCGTTCGGCCCTCGGTCCCGCCCTGAACGAGGAGGGGTACTACGTCGGGCGGGTCGAGCGGAACCTGTACTGGGTCACCGACGGGGTCTACCAGTCGGCGTTCCTGGTCACTCACGACGGTGTGGTGCTGTTTGACGCCCCCCCGAGCATCGGCCATAACCTGCGGCGGGCCGTGGACGAGACCGCCGCCGCGGAGGGCGTCAGCAACACGGTGACGCACCTGGTTTACTCGCATCACCACGCCGACCACGGCGGGGCCGCCTCGCTGTTCGAGAACGTCGTCCGGATCGGGCACGAGGAGACCCGCCGGCTTCTGCTCCGGGACAACGACCCGGCCCGGCCTGAGCCTGACGTGACCTTCAGCGACAGCTACACGCTGGAGGTAGGCGGGGAGCGCGTTGAGCTGGCCTGGCGCGGCTCCAACCACTCGCCCGACAACATCTACATCCACTTCCCCGGCCACGACACGCTGATGTTCATCGACGTTGTCAACGCTGGCTGGGTGCCGATCTACAACCTCAACCTCAGCGAGGACGTGCAGGGGTACATGCAGGCTCCGGACACCGCCCTGTCCTACCCCTGGACGCACTTCATCTGCGGGCACCTCGGAAGGCTCGCCACCCGTGAAGACGTCGCCCTGCACCAGCAGTACATCGCTGACATCGAGGCCAGCTCCAGGGAGGCGCTGGCGAACGTCAACCCAGTGCCTTATTACATGCGGTACAGGGAGAACGCCTGGGCAGGCGTGAAGGCCCACCTCGACACCGTCACCGAGCGTGCAGCCGCGCCCGTGATCGCCAAGTACACCGGCGTGCTGGCCGCCGCGGACATCGAAGTCTTCACGAGGACGACCACATTCGCCATCATGCAGTCGCTGCGCCTCGACAAGGGCCCGAGCGGACCTGTCCATCCCTGAGAACCCGTATGACTATGACAGGCCGCGGACTGGGGCCAGCGGCTGCCGGGTCCCGACGACGTCCCCGCCCGGCGAGCGGTTACTGTCGGTCCTTGACGGTGTGAACGAGCGACGATGGAGGTTGAGCATGGATGTCGGGATCGGCCTTCCGAACGCAGTTCCGGACACGGAAGGCAGGACCCTCGTTGACTGGGCCCGGCAGGCTGACGAGGCTGGCTTCAGCACCCTCGGCACGATCGGCCGGCTCGTGTACCCGAACTACGAGGAGCTGATCGCGCTGACCGCGGCGGCCGCGGTCACCAGCCGGATCCGGCTGACGACGTCGGTCCTGCTGGCGCCGCTGCACACGAACACGGCGCTGTTCGCTAAGCAGGCGGCCTCGCTCGACCGCATCTCGGGTGGCCGCCTGGTGCTGGGCCTGGGCATCGGCGGCCGGGAGGATGACTTCGCCGCGAGCGGGCTGACCATGGCCGGGCGGGGGCGGCGCTTCGACGAGCAGCTGGCCGAGATGCAGCGCATCTGGGCGGGTGAGGGGCGGGGTGACAGCGGCCCGATCGGGCCGCCGCCGGCCCGGCCGGGTGGCCCTGAGCTGATCCTGGGCGGCTCGACGGAGGCCAGCTTCCGCCGGGTGGCCCGCGTCGCTGACGGATGGATAATGGGCGGCGGCACCCCGGACATGTTCGCCCAGGCTGCGGCAGCCGTTGATCAGGCGTGGCAGGACGAGGGCCGGGCGGGCAAGCCGCGCAAGCTGTCGCTGGCTTACTTCGCGCTGGGCCCGGACGCCCGCGCGCTGGCAGACGGCTATCTCGGCCACTACTACGCATTCCTGGGCGACATCGCCGGCCAGATCGCGGCCGGTGCGGCGGTGAGCCCGGAGATGGTGAAGGGGTACGCCGCCGCGTTCGCGGAGGTCGGCTGCGACGAGCTCATCTTCGTGCCGACCTCGTCGAGCCTGGAACAGGTCGGGCTACTCGCTGAGGCGGTGTCCTGATGGAGCACCGTCCTTAGAGCGCAGGAGGGATAGCGGTGGACCTGGATCGGCCGGGCCCGGAACTGGCCGCGGCTTTCGCCCGCGACGGCGTCGCTTGCGTGCGCGGCGTCCTGGATCCGGCTGAGATAGCTGCTGCGGTCGCCGCGATCGAGATCGTGCTGGCCGTCCCTGGCCCGCTGGCCCAGGTGGCGAGTGGTTTGGGTGATCCCGGTTCGTTCACTGAGGACTTCCGCCGCTGGGAGGATGTCCCGCAGATCGAGGGGCTGGCCCGCCACTCCCGCGTGCCGCAGATCGCCGCGGCGCTGATGGGAACGCCGCAGGTGCGGTTCTACCACGATCATGTGCTGGTGAAGGAAGGCGGAACCCGGCAGCGTACCCCCTGGCACCAGGACCAGCCCTACTACAACGTCGACGGGCACGGGGTCAGCGCCTGGATTCCGGTGGACCCGGTGCCCGCGGCCGGCTGTCTGGAGCTGGTGGCCGGCTCGCACCGCGGGCCCTGGCTCATGCCGCGGACGTTCCTGGCCGGGGAGGCGAAGTGGTTCCCGGACGGGAGCCTGGCCGAATTGCCGGACATCGAGGCCGGCCGGGATGCTTTCGACATCCGCCGCTTCGAGCTGGAGCCGGGCGACGCGATCTTCTTCGACTTCCTGACGGTGCACGGGGCGCCGGGGTTCCCGTTCCGTGGCCGCCGCCGGGTGCTATCGCTGCGCTACCTGTCGGCCGATGCGCGGCACGCGCCGCGGCCGTGGCGCACCTCCCCGCCGTTCGATGGCCTCGAATCCCAGCTCCCGGCCGGCGCGGCCTTGGATCATCCGCTGTTCCCCGTCGTCTGGCCGTAGGCTTCCGCCCGGCCTGGGGGACGCCGGGAGCTTGGACGGAACGGGCCGCCCGTCAGCCTGTGACAGGCGGCCCGTAACCCGCTGGGGCTAGTGGTTTCCTCCGGTTCCGGTTGTGTAGTAGGAGTCGCTGACGGCCAGGTCGCGCTCGTTGCTGCCGATGCTGACCCGGTAAGAGCCGGGGGCGGCTGCCCATCCGTTAGTGGCGGAGTTGTAGTAGCTCATGTCCTGGCGGCTGATCTGGAAGGTGACCTGCTGGCTGCGCCCGGGTGTGAGAGTGATTTTCTGGAATCCCTTGAGCTGGTAGGGCGGTTCACCGGCGGACGCCGGGTCGGTGAGGTACAGCTGGGCTACTTCCGCGCCGGCCGTCCGGCCGGTGTTCGTGACGGTGACGGTGGCGGTTTCGCTGCCCCAGGGTCCCGGGTGCAGTCGCAGCCCGCTGTAGCTGAAGGTGGTGTAGGACAGGCCGTAGCCGAAGGGGAAGAGCGGGTTCTGGTGATGGGTGTCGTAGTAGCGGTACCCCGACATCAATGCCCTCGCTGTAAACGACATTGGTGCCGTTGCCGGGGAACTGCGGGCTGGGGCTCAGCACGGTGGCGCCGCCGGCCACGCCCTGGCTGGGGTTCGCCGGGAATGTCTCTGGCAAGTGGCCTGATGGATTGACGTCCCCGAATAGGAGGGCGGCGATGGCGTTGCCGTCCTGCTGTCCCGGGTACCAGGCCTCGAATACCCCAGTGACGTCATTCAGCCATGGCATGTAAGCCGGGCCGCTGGTGTTCAGCACGACGACCGTGCGCGGGTTGGCCTTGGCCACGGCTTGAATCAGCTGGTCCTGGTCGCCGGGCAGTTCGAGGGTCTGCAGGTCAGAACCCTCGGCGGAGTAGTTGCTGGCGAAGACCACTGCGACGTCGGCGGACGCCGCGGCTTTGGCGGCTGCCTGCCACAGCAGGTTTTCCTGCGGGGCCCAGGTCAGGGTCACAGGGGGCGGAGGGCCGAAGAACCCGCCGCCGGTGCTCGCACTGATGCCCGTGACGTCCAGCTCGAAGGGCGCGGCCTGCCCGGCCGTCACGTCGGCGAGGCCGGTGAAGACCGATCCCGTGCCGGGCCCGTAGCTGACGATCTGCTGGCCGCCGATCGACAGCGAAGCCGGCCCGCCCGCGCTGAGCCCGAACTCGTCCGTGCCCGTCGCCGAGGGAGTCATGGTGGCGGTGTACCTGACCGACCAGGTGGTCGCGCCGGCTGACGTCACAATAGATGGCGTGCTGGTCACGTTCAGGCTGGTAACCACCTCCGAACCGAGCGGGGTACCGCTGGCCGCCGAGCCGGAATAGTACGTCGCCGTCCACCCGGTGCCAGTGCCCGAGGCCGGGGTGAAGGTCGTGTCCGGGACGGCAGACAGCGACCGGTAGTTGCTGTTGCCCTGGGAGTAGGTCACGCTGGCGCCGCTCCTGGCGGCGCGGGCGGTGATCCCGGCTTGCGGGGTGACCGGGTTCGTCGGGGTGACCGATGCGGAGCCGCCGCCGCCGTACATGGCGTCGCTGCCCGCGTCGTCGCCGATCACGGCCAGGCTTTTCACCCCACGGCCGAGCGGCAGGAGGCCGTCGCTGTTCTTCAGCAGGACAGCGCCGTCTTCCGCGGCCGCCAGCGCGGTCTGGTTGCCGGCGGCCGTGCTGACGTCCGTGCCCAGCACCGAACTGGGCGCCGGGTAAGTATGGTCGAATACCCCGACCGAGAACATCGCCCACAGGATGCGGGTCACCATGTCATTGATGGTGGCCACCGGCACCGAGCCGTCCGCAACCGCGGCCGCCAGTGGCGCGCCGTAGTAGTCGGGGCCGAATCCCGCTCCACCTGGCATCTGCATGTCCAGCCCGGCTTCGGCCGAGGCGACGGTGCTGTGGGTGGCGCCCCAGTCGCTCATCACGAAACCCTTGAACGCCATGACCCCGTCCAGGGTGTCCCGGATCGTCTGCGAATTCTCGCAGGCGTAGGAGCCGTTGACCTGGTTGTAGGCGCACATCGCCGCGCCGGCGCCAGCGTCGGCTGATGCCTTGAACGCCGGATCGTAGATCTCGGCCAGTGCGCGCTGGGACACCTCGGTATTGATGGAGTTCCGGAGGGTTTCCTGGTCGTTCCCGATGTAATGCTTGGGCGTCGCGATAACTCCCTGGCTCTGCAGGCCCTGAACGTCGGCGGCGCACCTACCGCGCGCACTGCGGCGGGGTCCCATGTCGCGGCGTCGTTGGTTCCGTCAGGGAATTGAGTTACCCCCGTAGTGCCGTTACCGACACCCACCGCGCCGTCAGCCAGGTAAAGGTCGGGGATACCCAGCGACGGTATGCCCGCGATGTGCCCGGCATAACCCGTTGGGGTCCCGAACGAGAACCCGGTTCCGTCTACCAGCTGCAATTTCTGCGCAAGCGTCATCACCGCGAGCAGTTCCCGGGTCCTCTGCTCAGGTGATTGGTGCCGGTTCAGCCACGGCTGACCCGCCGTCGCGGCAGCAGCCCGGCTGGCTGGTAAGGTCATTCGACAGTAACAGCGCTTTCGGGTAATAAACTAGAAATTTTTTTGGCGTGCCTCGCAACAAACTATAAACAGGCTGCCGCATGTCATGACCGATTAACGCTCAGCCTGCGGCCATTGTGAGGTGCGCTAGCGTCCGGCCCTCTCTGGAGCGGGCCCGGGTCCGCCGGTCCTTCCTGCAGGTCCTGCGGGCGATTCCGGATTGAGGCTTCGACCGTCTGCCCAGCCCCGGGTTCAGCGGGCCGGTGGAGACGGCGAAAGACCCCGCCTTTATGGTGGACCGATGGCGCCTGTCCGGCAGATCCAGGTCACCTTCGACTGCGCAGAACCTGAGCGCGTCGCTCGTTTCTGGTGCGAGGTGCTGGGGTACGTCGTACCGCCGCCCCCGGAGGGGTTTGCTGCCTGGGACGATTTCGATCGCGCGCTGCCGCCTGAGCGTCAGGGTTCAGCGTTCGCCTGCATTGATCCTTCAGGGGCCGGCCCGCGACTGTTCTTCCAGCGTGTTCCCGAGGGCAAGGTCGTCAAGAACCGGCTGCATCTTGACGTGCGGGTCGGCACCGGGCTCGTGGGTGAAGAGCGCCTGGCCGCGCTGGAGGCCGAATGCGCACGGCTGGTCGCGCTCGGCGCGGTACGGGTGCGGCTGCTGCGTGCCGATGGCGATAACGAGTCGTGCCTCGTGATGCAGGACATCGAGGGCAACGAGTTCTGTCTCGACTGAGTGGCCGCGAACCTGGCCGGTGCGAACATCCGCCATGCCGCTGCTAGGGCGGCCGGGTCGGTGTCAGAGGCTCGCCAGATACTGGCGACGCCACATTGCCTGAACCGGGAGAGACAGATGGCCGTGAGCTTCCAGCTGGTGATCGACTGCGCTGAGCCTGAGCCGCTCGCGCTGTTCTGGGCCGCCGCATTGGGATACGAGCTTGAACCGCCTCCAGAGGGCTTCGCCAGCTGGGATGCGTACTGGCGCGACGTCGGAGTGCCAGAGGATGAGCTGGGCATTGGCGCGGACTGCATCGTCGATCCCGGCGGGCGGGGGCCACGGATCTGGTTCCAGGTGGTACCGGAGCGCAAAGCGGCCAAGAACCGGCTCCATCTCGATATCAGAGTCAGTGGCGGCCGCACGGTCCCGATCGGGACGCGCAGGCACCGCGTTGACGCGGAGGCGGCCCGGCTGGCCGGTCTCGGTGCCCAGCTCGTCGGTGTCTTGGACACCGAGGGCCTCGACCATTACGCAGTCGCGATGAAAGACCCCGAGGGCAATGAGTTCGACATCAACTGATGGCTACCGCTGACCTTGTCTCGTCTGCCTACCGGCGGTGTCATACAGCAGATCCGCCGTCGCCATGGTCGGCGCCCCGTCACGGAACTCCAGTTCCTCGGGCGTGCTCGGGCTGGGCATGTACGCCGCCGGATCAGGGCCAGGCCTAGAACGGCGCCGGGATGTACCGCAGGGGCAGGTCCGGCTGCACGTAACCGTGGGCCGGCTGCCGTTTGGGCAGCGTGACGTCCGGGAGTGCGAGGGGCTTGTAGGGGACCTGGCTCAGAAGATGGCTGATGATGTTGAGCCGGCCGCGCCTCTTATTGTCGGTCCGCGCGATGTACCAGGGCGCCCACGCGGTGTCGGTCGCGGCGAACATGGCGTCCCGGGCCCGGGAGTAGTCATACCAGCGGCGGTAGGACTTCAGGTCCATGTCCGAGAGCTTCCAGATCTTCCGCGGGTCGTTCATGCGGCTCTTCAGCCGCCGGGTCTGCTCGCCGGGGCCGACCTCGAGCCAGTACTTCAGCAGCAGGATCCCGTCCTCGGCCATGGCCTTCTCCACGCCGGGCACCAGGTCCAGGAACCGCCCGGTCTCCTCCGGCGTGCAGAAGCCCATCACCGGCTCGACGCCGGCCCGGTTGTACCAGCTGCGGTCGAAGATCACGACCTCGCCGGCCGCCGGGAAGTGCGGGAGATAGCGCTGGATGTACATCTGCGACTTCTCACGTTCGGTCGGCGCGGGGAGGGCGACGACCCGGAACACCCGCGGGCTGACCCGCTCGGTGATCCGCTTGATCGTGCCGCCCTTCCCGGCGGTGTCGCGGCCCTCGAACACGATGCAGATCTTGGCTCCCGACGCCTTGACCCATTCCTGCATAGCCACAAGCTCACCGTGCAGGAGCTTCATCTCCCGCTCGTACTCCTTGCGCTTCATCTTCGGAGGCGGCCCAGTCTCAGCCTCCAGCCGCGCTGAGACCGGCGACACCTGATCTTCCCGGGTGGCGCGTTGTCCGTGCTTGCTCTTCTTGGCCATGTCGCCAACCTCAGGTCGCCAACCTCAGCCGGACCAGGCCGGCGGACCTGGCGGCTGGCTCGGGGGGGGGGAAGCCACCCAGCCACCATCGCCTGCTTCGGCACCCGGGCCGTCACCCGGTCGGGGTGATGCCGGATTTGTCCGGACGGGCGAAATTGCCATTACGGTTGGCAACCTGGGCCCATGGGGGTGTTCGTGTTCCAGTGGGTACCCGGGCTCCAGGTGCTCTCGTCCTACCGCCGGAAGTGGCTGCTGAAGGACGTCATTGCCGGGGTGGTGCTCACCACCTTGCTGGTCCCGCAGGGCATGGCGTACGCGGAACTGGCGGGCCTGCCGCCGATCACGGGCTTGTATACGTCTATCTTGTGCCTGCTCGGCTACGCGGTGCTCGGGCCGTCGCGGATCCTGGTGCTGGGCCCGGACTCCTCGCTGGGGCCGATGATCGCGGCGACGATCTTGCCGCTGATGGCCGCCAAAGGCGACGCTGCGCGCGCGGTCGCGCTCGCCTCGGTCCTGGCCATCATGGTCGCGGTGATCATGATCCTGGCCGCCGTGGCGAAGCTCGGCTTCATCGCGGACCTGATCTCCAAGCCGACGATGATCGGCTACATGAACGGCCTGGCGCTCACTATCCTCGTCGGGCAGCTGCCGAAGCTCCTCGGGTTCAAGGTTGAGGCCGATGGCCTGATCCAGGAGATCACCGGGTTCGTCAAGGGCCTGGCGAATGGCGATGCGGTTGCGGCCTCGGCCGCGGTCGGGATCGCGGGAGTCGTGCTGATTCTGGTGCTGCAGCGCTGGCTGCCGAAGGTCCCGGCGGTGCTGATAGCCGTCGTGCTGGCGATCGCGGCGGCCCGGGTCTTTCACCTGGCTGACCACGGCGTAAGCCTGGTCGGGGTGCTGCCCAAGGGCTTCCCGCCGCTGACCATCCCGTCGGTCCGCCTGGCTGATCTCGGGCCGCTGTTCGCGGGGGCCCTGGGTATCGCCCTGGTCTCCCTGGCCGACACGATCTCCACCGCCTCGGCGTTCGCCGCCCGCAGCGGGCAGGAGGTCCGCGGTAACGGCGAGATGATCGGCATCGGGGCGGCGAACCTGGCCGCCGGGCTGTTCCAGGGCTTCCCGGTCAGCACGAGCGGGTCGCGCACCGCGGTGGCAGAACGGGCCGGGGCGAAGACGCAGCTGACCGGGGTGACCGGGGCCGTCCTGATCATCCTCATGATCGTGCTGGTCCCGGGCTTGTTCCGGAACCTGCCCCAGCCGACCTTGGCCGCGGTGGTGATCACCGCATCGCTGTCGCTGGCCGACATCCCGGGCACGGCACGGCTGTGGCGGCAGCGCAAAGCCGAATTCCTGCTATCAGTCGCCGCGTTCCTGGGCGTCGCCCTGCTCGGCGTGCTGCCCGGGATCGCGATCGCGGTCGCGCTGTCCATCCTCAACGTCTTCCGCCGGGCCTGGTGGCCCTACGCCACGGAGCTCGGACGCGTCGAGGGAGTGCAGGGATACCACGACATCCGCTCATATCCCGGCGCCGGGCACCTGCCCGGCCTGGTGATCTACCGGTTCGACGGCCCGCTGTTCTTTGCCAACGCCACCACGTTCCGCGACGAGATCCGCCGGCTGGCTAAGGCGGAACCGAAGCCCACCTGGATCCTCATCGCGGCGGAGCCCGTGACCGATGTGGACACCACCGCGTCCGACGTCCTGACCGACCTCGACGAGGAGCTGAACGCCCGCGGCATCAGCCTGGTGTTCGCGGAACTCAAGGACCCGGTCCGGTGCAAGATCGAACGCTACGGGCTCACCCGCACCATCGACCCTCGCCACTTCTTCCCGACCATCACCGCCGCCGTTGCCGCCTTCCGCGAGCAAACCGGCGCCCAGTGGACCGGTGACGGCCAGTCCGGCGACGGCCCTGGGGCCCCGGGCCAGTCGCCCGGCATTCCCGCAGTACCACCCCTCAGCTAGGTCGAGGCAGGACTCGATGAGCGCTTCCGATGTGGCGATCGTGGCGGCGGTCATTTTCTTGTGGGGAGCGCTGTCCGCGCGGCTGGAACGCTACGACGTAACCGCGCCGATCATTTTCGTGCTCGCTGGGCTGCTGCTGACCCACGGCCCGCTCGCGCTCCTCCGACGTGCTAGCTGACCAGCGATGCCCTGCGTTGAGGTGCTCGTTTCACACATCTTCTTCCTCCAGCCAGGGCATGCCTCCCTGACGGCCTGAACTGCGTGCAGTTCGGCGAGCACGGCTCGACACCGTGCTCGCCGGCGATGATGACGTTTCTGGGCGTGATGACAGGAAGGCTGGGGCATGCGCTTCATGGAGGGCTTGAGCGCACGGGGGAACCGGATCATCGCCTGGGCGGATCGCGTGCAGCGCCGGCATGGCCTTCTGGGATTCCCTTACGCAGTGATCAAGAAGTACGGAGACGATGACGGCGGGCGCGAGGCCGCGCTCATCACCTACTACGGTTTCCTCAGCATCTTCCCGTTGCTGCTGCTCGGCGTGGCGATCCTGTCGCGGGTACTGGCGGATAACCCAGAACTGCGGCAGCGGCTCATCACTGAGATCGTCCCACCGGCGCTGCGGGCCACCGTTGATAATTCGGTGACCTCCTTGCCGACGTTGACCGTGCCGTTTATTGCCGGGTTGATCGGCTTGCTGTTCTCTGGAACCGGTGTCGTGTTCTCCGCTTACCAGACGCTGAACCATGTCGCCGGCGTCCCGAGGCGCCTTCGTGCCGGGTTTGCGTCCCGGTATGTCCGGGTGTTCCTGATGCTGGTGGCGCTGCTGCTGGGGGCACTGGCGGTAGGCGCGCTCACTGTCGTGGTCACGGCGCTGCCCGGCATCCCGCAAGCGGAACGCGCTGCCGCAGTGCTCGGGTCCGCGGTGGTCATCTTCGCCGTCTTGCTCTTTGGCGCCAGGCTGCTCCTCGCGCGACCCGCGCCGGTCCGTGCCCTCTGGCCGGCCGCTGTTCTGGGCGCTGCGGCGGTGAGTCTCGCGCTCAACCTGGGTGCACCAGTGCTGGCCAGGCTGGTGAGCAAGGCCGGGGCCGTCTACGGAAGTTTCGCCACCGTGGCCGGCATGTTCGCCCTGCTCTACCTGGTCAACCAGGCGCTGGTCTACGCGGCCGAGGTCGCAGCCGTCCGGTACGCCGGCCTGTGGCCGCGAGCCCTGGATGTGAACCGGCCCACGGCAGCCGACATCCGCGCGATGACGCTCCTGGCCCGTGAGCAAGAACGCATCCCCGCTGCCCGGGTCGGGTTCCGCCTCGTTCCCCGGGATTCACCCCCGGCCGATAACGCCTCGCCGGGATCAGGTCGTCCTTAGCAATTGAGACCGGCGTCCTCCTTGAGGGGGGGCACGCACCGCGAATGGGCCGGCGGCTCACTGGGGCCGGGCTCAACGGGTCACGGCTATCGCATCGCGCCGATGACGCAGCCGCCGGCCCCGGCGATCAGGATGCCGACCAGCACTTTCCGGGCCTGGGACGTCCCCGGCTGGGGCACGTGGAAGGCCCAGATGCCGATGCTGGCGTTGACCAGCAGGCTGAGCTGGGCGATAGTGAAGCCGGTTCCGGTGCCCACCCGGGCGACGAGGCCGAGCAGGGTGAGGTCGCCGATGCCGAACAGGACGCCGGCGCCGAGCTGCGTGGCCGCGGGCCGCAGCCCCAGCCGGACCGGCTCGCCGGCCGGGAGGGCCAGCGCCAGGCCGGCGCCGAGGATTCCGATGGCGAGCGGGAAGTTGCTCACCTGCGCGGGTACTGCGGCCCACTGTGCTGGGACGAAGTAACTTCCCCACAGGAGCCCTGCCGCGCCCGCCCACAGCAGCCCGCCGCCTGCTGCTGTGGCGGCCTGGCCCGGTCTGGCTGCCACCGCAGCCCGCGCGGATGGCGGCCGGAGCCGGGCAGCGGTGCTGCCCTGGGAACTGACGATCAGGAGTACTCCGGCTAGCACGGCCAGGAGGGCGACGCCCAGGATGGCGAAGCGGGTGCCGGAGAAATGGCCCAGCTCGCCGAAGAGCAGGGCTCCCCAGGCGAACGCGACGATGATGTTGAGCGGCGTCCAGGTTCCGGCGGCCCGGGCCAGCCCGATCGTCTCGGCGGCCCGGAAGGCGCAGTAGTTGCCCGCCGTCCATACCGCCCCGCCGGCCAGCGGCAGCCAGAAGCCCCGCCAGCCCAGCTCCAAGCGGCCACCGCCGGCCAGGAGGGCGATCGCAGCGACGACGAGGTTGCCGACGGCCACATAGAAGATCCGGGAGCGCTGCGGTACCCCGGGCAGGAGCTGGGCCAGCGGAATCCAGGTGCCGAAGGCGGCCACCGTGACGAACGCGAGGAGCGCAGTCATGGCCGCGCCCGTTTCCCGCCCGCGCCGTGTACTTCTCTCACTCCCGCGAGGTTATCATCGTTCAACGAGTATAAAATGAACGGTGAGATGAAGGCAGGACTCCAGATGTCTGCGCAGGCCGCGATCATGCGCACGGTGCACAGCCACCCCGGCGTGACCCGCGCCCAGGTGGCCGCCCAGGTCGGGATACCGAGCGGTTTCGCGGCCGAGACCGTCGCCCGCCTGGTCGCCGCCCGGCTCGTCTGCGAGCAGCAGGCCCCGTCCACGGGCCGGCGCGGGAGGCCGACGACGGCACTGTGCGCGCACCCGGACGGGCCGCTCGTGGCCGTCGCCGCCATTACGCATGACACCTGGCAGATCGCCGCGGTCCAGCTCGGAGGCACGAAGGTGGCGGCGACGGTACGCCCCCATCACCGCAACCAGGCCCGCGTCCTCGCCGCGGTCGCCGCCGAGCTGGACAGGATGAGCCGGCGCTTCGGCGCCCGCCTGCGGGCCGCGGCGGTCGCCGTGCCCGGCACGGTCGTGGGCAGCAAGCTCGTGCACGCCCCGGGGCTGGGCTGGCATGACACCGACCTGTCAGCGCTGTGGCCCCGCTACGAGCCCGGCAGGGAGTTCGTCGCGGGCAACGACGCGACCTTCGCCGGGGTGGCCGAGTCATGCCACGGTACGTCCACTGGCGCGGGCACCATGGTGTATCTGCACCTCGATGCCGGCATCGGCGGCACGATCGTCGAAGGCCGGCCGTGCGATACGGGGCACGACCGGCGCGGCTGGCGAGTTCGGGCACATGCCGTTCGGCGATCCTGCCCGGCGCTGCCGGTGCGGCGCCAGGGGCTGCTGGAACACCAGCCTCGACGGCAGGGCCCTGGCCCGCCTGCTGCACCAGCGGGCCCCCGCCGACGACGTCGGCTACCTCCGCCGCGTGCTGGCTTCGGCCGGCGGCGGGCAGCCCGGACCGCTCTCCGCGATCCGGGCCGTCGCCACCTCCATCGGCCGGGGCGTCGCCGGCCTCGTGAACGGCCTCGACCCGCACCTCGTGGTCATCGGCGGCCTCGGGCCCGAGCTGCTGGACATCGCCGCCGATGAGGTCACTGCCGCCTACCACGACGGGCTTATGGCCTTCCGCGCGATACCACCGCCGCCGATCGTCCCGGCCCGGCTGGGCTCGGACGCGCCCCTCCTCGGCGCCGCTGACGAGGCGTTCGCCCTGCTGCTCACCGACGAGGGCCTGCAGGCCTGGGTAGCTCGCTGTTCATTGGCGTGACCTCCGGAATGGCCTTCGGCGAGATCGCCGGCCACATGCAGCCATTGGGCACGCCGCTCCCCGTGCCGGACGGGCAGCCCGGGCCAGGCGACGGCCAGAGTCCCGGCCCGGCGCCGCTTTCCCGGCCGGTGACCCATCAACGCGACCCGCAAATTTTTCTCTAACGAGTCCATGGCTCAGGCCCTGCACCAGCTTGACGTCACGGCCAGGACGGCCTGCCCGTGGCGTCCCGCCGGACGAGGCTCCGGGCCGCGCAAATCTTACGGACCTGTGACGCGGGGGGAGCGCGCCGTAAGAAGGCGGCCGCGGCGCGCCGCTCATGGGGTGGATCGGCGGATCACCGCGGATCCTTCCTCACCGAAGGAGCGGACCATGGGCAAGCGCAGATGGCTGGTCGCGGGCGGTAGCGTACTGGCGGCCACGATCGGCCTGCTCGGCGCAGGTACTGCGGCCAGCGCCAGCACGGCGTCACCAGTGGTGGGTTACACCTACATCGACGGCAACACGGCCACCGCGAACACCATCGACGGGTTCGCGCGGCATGCGGATGGCTCGGTCACCCCGCTTCCGGGGTCTCCGTTCGCCGCGGGTGGCGCGGGCCTGGGTTCGGGCCTGGCCTCGCAGGGGGCGATCCAGGCCACCCCGGACGGCCGGTACCTGCTGGCCGTCGACGCCGGCAGCAACCAGATCTCGGTCCTGCGTATCACCGCGGGCGGCGTCCCGGTGCTGGCCGGCCAGCCGGTGTCCTCGGGCGGCGTTAAGCCGGTGAGTATCGCGGTCTCCCGCTGGGGCCTGGTCTACGTGGCCAACTCCGGGGCCGGCGGCAGCGGCTACTCCGGTTTCCGGCTGGGGTCTGGCGGCCGGCTGACGGCGATCCCCGGCTCGACGGTCCCCGTCCCGGATGCCGCCGGCCTGGGTGACGTGTTCTTCAACGCCACCGGCGACCACCTGGCCGGCACCCGGACCGGCACCTCGCAGATCGACAGCTTCGTGGTGCTGCCCAGCGGCCGCCTGCTGGCCGCGAAGGGGTCCCCGTTCACCGGGCAGGGCCTGGGCCAGCTCGGGGCGGAGTTCTCCCCGGCCCGTCCCTGGCAGCTGTTCGTCAGCAACGCGCACAACGGCGCCGGCCTGGGCACCGTCTCCGCCTACCGCGACGGCTTCCTCGGCGGCCTCTCCCCGATCGGAGCCTCGCCGTACGCCGACGGGCAGACCGCGCCGTGCTGGGTGGAGATCAGCCACGACGGCCGGTACCTGTTCACGGTCAATACCGGATCGGGGAACATCTCCAGCTACGCCATTGACCGCGACGGCTCACTGTCCCTGATCGGCAGCACGCCCATCCGCGGCGGCGGGGCGGACATCGACCTCCGGCTGTCCCCGGACGGCAGGACCCTGTCGGTGGACGGCAGCGGTAACCACATCCTGTCCGTCTTCGCCGTGCACGGCGGCACCCTCACCGAGCTGCCCAGCTCACCGACGCCCCTGCCCGCCGGGGGCGTCCCGGCCGGGATCGCCAGCATCTAGGCGCATCCGGCCGTTGTCCCTGGCCCGCCCGACCAGGCGGGCCAGGGACACCCGCGTCCCGCCCGCTAGCGGGCGGGCAGGGTGCTGGCCAGGTCGGAGAGGCTCGTGACCACATAATCTGGCCGCGGTCCCCAGGGGTCGAACAACGCGTCCGGCTGGCGCTTGCACCACGCGGTGCGCATCCCGGTCGCGGCGGCTCCGGCGATGTCGAAGGGGTTGGAGGACACCAGCAGCGCCGCCGGCGGTTCAATCTCAGCCTGCGCCAGCAGATGCCGGTAGATGCCGGGGTGGGGCTTGTACACCCCGGCATCCTCCGCGCTGACGAACCCGTTGACGAAGTCGCGGTAACTCGCGGTCAGTTCCTCAAGCCACGCCCGCGGGCCCACGCTGAACACCACGATCGAATGCCCCTGCCCGCGCAGGGCGGCCAGCGCCGGCCGGGCATCGCCGAACGGGCGCAGCCGCCGGTAGGCGCCGGCCAGAGCGTCCTGCTGGGCCGGGGCCACCGTGATCCTGGCTTCGGCCAGGGCGCGCGCGAGGCTCCACCGGGTCAGGTCGGCGAACGAGGGGAACTGGCCCATGGCGGTGACCCGGAACATGTACTCGAGCTGCCTGTCCCGCCAGGTCCGGGCCACGCCGCCGGCCAGGTCCCCGCAGCACGGCGTCAGCTCGCTGATCACGCTGGAGGTGTCGGCCAGCGTCCCGAACATGTCCAACGCCACGAGCACGGCTTACTCCCCAGGGGCCGACGCGTAAACCACCTCCGGCGGCCGTCTGGCCAGAAACGCCGCGACCGCTTTCATAGGATCGTGCCATGGCGCCAGCTGATCCCGTTGAAAGGATCTCCCCGCCGCCGCGGTTCGACCCCGATTCCGGGCAGTGGATCCGGGCGCTCAGCGGTACCGGGCCGCAGCGGGAGGCGGGCCTGGCGCGTCTGCATGAGCTGCTGCTGCGGATCGCGCGCTCTGAGTTGCAGCGGCGCAGTGGGCAGTTCCGCATTACCGGTCCCGAGCTGGACGACCTCGCGTACCAGGCCGCAGCCGACGCCCTCCTGGCCATCGACCTCAAGCTCGGCCAGTTCCGCGGCGAGAGCAGGTTCACGACCTGGGCTTACAAGTTCGTCATCTTCGAGGTATCGGCCAAACTCGGCCGGCATTTCTGGGTCAACCCAGCTGTCCCGATGGATGGCGAGGACTGGGATCGGCTGCCCGGCCTGTCCGGGCCCGACCCCGCGCGGGAGACAGAGCGGCGGGAACTGGCCGACGCCGTGCGCCGCGCCGTGGACGAGCAGCTCACCCCGCGGCAGCGGCAGGTCTTCGTTGCGCTCGTGCTCGATGGTGTGCCTATGGACGCCCTGGTGGCCCAGCTCGGCTCGACCCGGAACGCGATTTACAAGACAATGTTCGACGCCCGACGTAAGCTGCGGTCTTCACTGGCCGCTAACGGGTACTCCGGCGATCAGACTTCGAGGCACTCATGAACGCCTGGACAGCGCTGGACCGCTTCCTGCGGACCGACCCGCGCGATGTGGGCTGCGCTGAGGCGATGGAGCTGCTGCACGTGTACGCCGAACTGGCCGCCGCCGATGCCCCGGCGGCGCAGCGCTACCCCGGTATCGCGGCTCATCTGGCCGCGTGCGGGCCGTGCGGTGAGGACTTCGACGGCCTGCTCGCGGCGATACGCAGCCCAGCGCAATGACCCCGGCCGGGAGAACTGGCCAGACCGCCACGCCGTGGCCGGCCTGCGCTGGTCATGTGCCGGCCGGCCGGCCGTCGAGGACCCACTCCAGGTCGTCGGCCGGATCTGGCTCATAGCTGCAGCTCAGGCCGGTGTGGATGCGGGCTCGCAGGTGCCGTCCGAGCGGCCCGTCGATGGTCGCGATTCGGCCGGTGGCCGCGCTGATGGCCTTCTGAACGGCGACCCGGGCGCGTTCCTGGCTGGAGCCGGTCGTGCGGGCGCGTCCCCCCAGACCGGTGGCGCGGGCCAGCTCATCCAGGAGCGCGTCGCGTTCTGCGTGCAGCGCGTCCAGACGGCCGATGTCGGACCACTCCTCAGCCTCCGTGAGTTCTTGATCGAGGTCACGGAGCCGTTGCCGGTAAGCCTTCAGGGCGCGGGCGTCGAGGAGGTCGCCGAGCCCTGATTGCACGGCGGCTCCCGCGCCGGCCCGGCGAGATCCAGCGCGGCGACCGGCTGGCCGGGCCGCCGCAGTAGCTCTCTCAGGTAGCCGAAGCCGCGCAGGGCCCGGAGCGGCACGGCCGCCCCCTCAGGCCCGATCAGCCAGAGGCCGCCCGGAACCGGGTGCAGATACACCCGGAGCGGCCCGCCGGACGTGCCGCCCGCCGCGGACGGCTCCCAGGCCGCGGGCGGCTCCCAGGCCGCGAGCCGGTCGCGCCACCATCGGGCGCCGAGGCGCTCGTAGGTCGCCAGGGCCCGGGTGCGCAGCCGGGCGGCTGCGCCCGGATCACCGAGGAGGCCGGCCGCGCGGGCGAGGGTGTCGTCGGTGACGCCGTGGAACATCACCGCCCCGGCGTTGAACACCGCCCGGCCCTCGTAGGGCACGAGCAGCCCGGCGATCTTCGCCACCACCTCGCGGTCGCCCACGGCTAGTGCGGCTTCGAGCACGCACTGCAGGATCAGCAGCCAGTTCACGTCCAGGGGCAGGTCGTCGAGAACGCGCCCGTGGAACGTGCGGACGAGGGCGCGGGCCCGGTCCAGGCGCCCGGCGCAGACCCAGAGGAAGGCCGCTTCGGCGCACACCGCCGTGACGCCTTCGGCCAGCGCGAACGCCTCGCCTTCGGCCGCCCCGGCGGCGCAGGCGGCCGTGTTGCCGGAGAAGGCCGCCGAGTAGGCGTCCATGGCCTTGAGTACCATCCAGGCGTCAGCGAGGGATGCCTGTTCCGCGGCGGCCGCGGCGACGGTGGTCAGCTGGGTCGTGGTGTCGGTCCGGCCGTGCAGCAGGTCGAGCATGAGCCGGCGTGACGCCGCGAAGAACAGCGCCCGGGCCGACTCCTCGCCCAGGAGTTCCAGCGCGCGCATCTGCCGGTGTATCGCCTGGACGTCGAGCGTCTCGCAGGCTACCTGCAGGCCCCACAGGTGGGCCTGCAGCCGTGCGCCGGGATCGAGCACGTGGGCGGCGACCTCGTCGAGCCGTGCCGCCAGCGACCGGCGCATGCCGAGCTCGCCGGGGCCCCAGTGCGCGGCGAGGGCGGCGTCGAGGCAGTCGGCCACCAGTTCCGCGGAGCCAGCCCGCTGGGCACGGTCCACCGCCTCGTCGGCGAACTGGATGGCGCGCGCGGACTGGCCGGCGTACGCCCAGCAGCGGGCGAGCGCGGCCGCCAGCCGCGCGCGCGTCCCGTCGTCGGTCGTGCGGGCCAGCACGTCGTAGAGCTGGGCGGGCAGCTTCCCCGGCTCGGCCCCGAACAGGTAAACCGAGGCCGCGCCGAGCACCGCCTGGGTCCACCCGCTGAGATCGCCGTCAGCCTGGCAGCGAGCCGCCGCCTCGTCATACAGACGGGCCGCCGTTTCTCCCCGGCCGGCCGCACGGGCAGTGCCGGCCCGGTCGAGGAGATCACGGACAGCGGGCGAGATCACCACACTCTTATCGTAGGTTTCCCGCAGACGCCCAGGCCACAGGTCAGGGCCGGATCAGCTGCACCGCCGCGGCGTGCTCTTGCTGCCTGGCCGCGTCCCAGTCACCGGTGCAGTAGACGGACAGTTCCGTGATGCTGCCGTCCGCCACGTCAGCGCGGATCATCTCGCGGCAGTACCACCGCTGGCCCCCGCTGTCCCAGCGCTCCTCGAACTCGATCGTGAACCCGTGGCCGGTCTGCTCGATGCGCTCCACCCGGACCTGCCCCGGGCTGGGGTGGCCCTCGGCGCGCAGGGCCAGGATCTCCCCGGCTGTCCCGGCCTGGACCCGCCACTGCGGCAGCGACAGATCGCAGAAGACGCCGGGCGCAAACAGCCCATCGGGAACAGAACCGGTCTCCAGGAACCGGATCAGCTTCGCCACGGCCGCACTCGTGTCCGGCGGCCCCTGCCCCGCTACTGGCCTGGTCACCGCTGGCCTGGTCACCGCTGGCCCGGTCACCGCGCTGGCCGTCGCGGGCGTGCTCGGGTTAGCACTCGGCATGATGTCCTCCTTGAGAAGGGTGAGACTGACACCCCTCAGGCGTGACAACTGCCGGAACACCGTGACGCCGGCCATCACGGCGGCTTCAGTCAGGACTGTGGCCGAAGGCGAGCGGGGAGGGGCGGGCCGGCGCAGGTGACGGGGTCGTGGCGGTGCCGATGACCGCCGGGCTGACGAACTTCGGGGCCTTCGGCAGCGCGGTGTGCTCGACCTGCGTGAGGGTGAAGCCCGCTTCGCGGATGCAGTCCAGCGTCGGGCGGTTGCAGTCGCAGCAGACGACCAGCCGGTTGAGCCAGTTCATCCGGTCCTGGAGGCGAGCCCGGCCGGGGTCGCCGGACCGCACATGCTCGATGAACAGGAGCTGGCCGCCAGGCCGCAGCACCCGGCGCAGCTCCCGCAGCGCCCGCGGCTGATCGTCCACGCCGCACAGTACGAGCGTCGATACGGCTACATCGAAAGAACCGTTATCGAACGGAAGATCTTCGGCCGGCGCGCGCAGGATCGTGATGTCCTGCGTGTGCCCGCTGGCCCTGCGCTGCAAGCGGCGCAGCATCGGGGGCTGGGGCTCGGTCATCGTGAGTGATGTGACCGCGGGGCCGTAGCAGGGCAGGTTGCCCCCGGTTCCGCTGCCGATCTCCAGGACATCGCCGGCCGCCCTGGCCAGCAGGTCCTCGCGGAAGGCGCGCAACCCGGCCTGCTCGGTCTTGGCTATCTGGCGGTCGTACGTTGCGGCGAAGAATCGCGTCCTGAGCGTCATGGCTGCCTCATCTCGCTGGTCCGGGCGGTTGTGCAGCGAACGTAACGACCCGGCTGGCCTGGGCACATGAGGCGATCACCCCATCTTCGCGGGGTTTGGGGGCGCCGTGAGCCGCGGCCCGCGGGAAGCAGCCGCCCGGTCCTGGCTGGGTTAACCTGGGCGTATGGGCGGGGGGACCGGCTGCTCGCGGGTCCGGCTGGCGGAGCTCGTCGCGGCGCTGTCACTTGGCGTGGATCTGGGCTTCGGCCAGCCGATGGAACATGTCCTGCGCCAGTGCCTGATCGCGCTGCGGCTGGCCGACCAGGCGGGACTGGGCGGGCCGGACCGGGCCGCCGTCTACTACACCGCGTTGCTGGTCAATGTCGGATGCCACGCTGACGCCCACGAGCAGGCGAAATGGTTCGGCGACGATATCACCCTCAAATCCCGCAAATACACCCATGAGCTGGGCAGCAAGCGCGCGATGCTGGCCACCATGCGGCTGGTCGGCGCGGGCAACCCGCCGCTGCACCGGTTCCGGGTCGGCCTTGAGTTCGCCCTGACCGGGCACCGCGCGCTGGACGGCATGATCTCGCAGCATGCGCGGCTGGCCCGGACACTGGCTGAGCAGCTCGACCTCCCGGGCCAGGTACGCGAGGCGATCGGCGCGGCGTACGAGCAGTGGGATGGACGCGGCTGGCCCGGCGTGCTGAAGGCCGCCGCGGTGCCGATCGCGGCGCGGGTCGCGCAGCTGGCCGAATTCATGGAGGTCGCGCACCGGGTCAGCGGGATCGCGGGGGCGACCGCACTCGCCCGCCGGCGGGCGGGCAAGCAGTTCGATCCGGCCCTGGCGGCACTGGTGTGCACCAGGGCGGAGGATATCTTCGGCGGTCTTGACGCGGTCCCGGCCTGGCAGGCCGTGATCGCGGCCGAGCCGGCCCTGGCCACCGGGCTGTCGGCGGGCCAGCTGGACCGCGCGCTGGCCGCCATCGCGAACTTCGTCGACCTGAAGTCGCCCTTCACTCTCGGCCACTCGGTCGCGGTCGCCGACCTGGCCGGGGACGCCGGCCGCCGGCTCGGGCTGCCCCCCGGGGACGTCCAGATGCTGCGCCAGGCCGGGCTGGTGCACGGCTTCGGGCGGCTGGGCGTGTCGAACTCGATCTGGGACCGGCCCGGGCCGCTGAGCGCAGGCGAATGGGAACGCGTCCGCATGTACCCCTACCTGACCGAGCGCATGCTGCATCAGTCCGCCGCGCTGAGACCGCTGGGCGAGATCGCCGTGCAGCACCGCGAGCGGCTGGACGGCAGCGGGTATCCCCGCGGGCTTTCTGGCGGCGCGATCTCCAGGCAGGCCCGGGTGCTCGGGGCAGCCGACGCCTACCAGTCGATGCGTGAGCCCAGGCCGCACCGGCCCGCCCGGCCTGCTGGGCAAGCGGCCGCGTACCTGCGTGACGAGGTCCGCGCGGGCCGCCTGGACGGGCCCGCCGTCGATGCCGTGCTGGAGGCGGCCGGCCATCGCCTGCCCCGCCGCCGGGAGACGCTCCGCGGCCTGACCGCCCGGGAGGCTGAGGTGCTCATCCTGCTGGCCCGCGGCCTGTCGAACAAGCAGATCGCCGAGCGGCTGGTGATCACGCCGAAGACGGCCGGCAACCACGTGGAGCACATCTACGCCAAGATCGGCGCCTCCAGCCGGGCCGCCGCCGCGCTGTTCGCGGTGCAGCACGGCCTGCTCCCCGAGGAGAAGACCAGTACCACCACGCCGTCCTGACCCCCGTGTTGACCGCTATGCGTGCCCGGTGCGGTGGTTCTTCCACCTGGCCCAGACGCGCCGGGAGATCTCGATCAGCGCGCTGATGACGACGGTGCCACCGAACGCGATCAGGAATCCGGCCCAGGGCTTGCCCTCGAACGCCTGGCCGCCCAGTCGCCCGACGAAGAAGGCATAACAGGCCCAGATGACGGCCGCGACCGCGGTCGCGAGGACGAACCTGCGACGCTGGTATCCGATGAGCCCGCAGGTCAAGGTGACCGCTGTTCGGCCGCCGGGGATGAAGCGGCAGACGACAATGACCTGCACGCCGAACTTCTGCAGTGACCGCTCGGCCCAGGCCCGCTGCCGAGCGCCCCGGCTGGTGGAGAAGAACCTGCGTTCGGCCCACGGGCCGAAGCGGCGGCCGATGAGATAGGAGAGATTGTCGCCAAGGAACGCTCCCGCTGCGGCGCAGGTAACCAGCAGCGCGATGCGGGGATCTGCGGATCCCGCGGTGGCGACGCCGAGCGCGATGATGGCGGTCTCGCTGGGCAGCACGGGGAAGATCGCATCCAGCGCCGGGATGACGACCGCGATGACATAGGAGATCGCGGAGCCAGTCTGGAGGCCGGTCAGCGCGCTCAACCGCGCAGGTCGCGCCAGGCAGAACAGCACGCCGCCGGCGATCACCAGCGCGACGGTGACGGCCAGCACGGACACCGCGCCCATCATGCGGAGCCCGTGGGCCAGCGGCTCATTGCCTAGCACCAGGTAATAGGGCGAGATCGGCCGGATGGCCCGCAGCGCGCTGGTGATCTGGGCGAGGGCGTTGATGAGGTAGCTGGCCACGGCGGTCAGCGCGGCCACGCCACGGGCGACGGCCGGGCGGCCGGTCGCCGCGCCCACCGCGAGGGCGGTCGCGCCGACGAACAGGCCGAAAATGCCCAGCGCGGCCGCCGCCGAAGCGATCTGCCCGGCGCCGAGCCCCATGCCGAGCAGACCGGAGAAGACCCACAACGCCGCGCCGATGGCGACGGTCAGGACGGCGACGCCGATCAACAGGGCGATGAAGCGCTGTGCGAGCAACTGGGCCCGGGAGACGGGGGCCGACAGGGTGACCTCCAGGCCGCCGCGGTCTTCCTCGCCGGCGACCCCGGCCGAGCCGGCCGTGATGGCGTAGACCGCGATCAGCGCCGGGCCGAGGAAGCCCATCAGCTCGACGCCGAGATACCCAGGCCGGGGTACTCAAGTCGATGGTGCCGCTCGCGGTAAACAGGGCACGATAGGTCGGCGGGAGCGTGTCGAAGAGGTTCCGCCAGTCGGCGTTTCCCGGATCGATGGCCAGATCACCGCGTAGATCGTGACCAGGGCGGCGAAAGCGGCGGCCCAGATGGCCAGGGCCCGCCGCCCGGTGCGCAGCGCCTGGCGGGTGATCTCACCGTGGCCGGTGATCCCGGCCCGGGCCGCGGGAATCGCGATCATCTCGGGGCCGCCTCACCGTAGAGGGCCAGGAAGGTGTCTTCCAGGTCCGCCTCGCGGGAGTTCAGATCCAGGACGTGGTAACGCCCCAGCACCTTGATCAGCGGATCGACAACTCCCTGCATGGTGCAGTGCAGCACTCTGCCGTCCAGTCGCACATCGGTGATACCCGGCACGCCAGCGAACGCGTCCGGGGGCAGCGGTGACCCGAACCGCACCTCGACCGTGTGCCGGGCTTTCTCGCGCAGCCCGGCCAGGCTTTCGGTCATCAGCAGGCGGCCCGCGCGGATGATCGCCACCCGGTCGGCGACCCGTTCCACTTCGGACAGGATGTGGGAGGACAGCAGCACGGCGGCCCCGGCCTCGGCGCGTTCCTGCAGCATCCGGTGGAATTCTTGCTGGACCAGCGGGTCCAGGCCGCTGGTCGGCTCATCCAGCAGCAGCAGGTGCGGGTCGCCGAGCAGTGCCAGCACGATCCCGGCCTTCTGGCGGTTGCCCTTGGAGAGGTCGCCGACCGGCCGGTCCAGATCCAGGTCGAACCGCTTGGCCACGTCCGCGGAGCCGGGATCGTGGACCAGGCCGTGCAGCCGGGCCAGGTGCGCGGCGATCGCCCGGGTGCTCATCCGCGGCCATAGCCGCAGGTCACCGGGCAGGTATCCAGTCCGGGCGTGCACCGCGACCGTGTCCCGCCAGCAGTCCAGGCCATGCACCCGCGCCGCGCCCGCGGTGGGCCGCAGATAGCCCATCAGCAGCCGCAACGTCGTGGTCTTCCCTGCGCCGTTCGGTCCCAGGAAACCGACCACCTCGCCGCGGCGGACGTCCAGGCTGAGCCCGTCCAGCGCGAGGACCCGCCCGTAGCGCTTCGTCAGCGACTCGGTATGCACCACTGGCTCGTAGCTGTCCATCCGCGCCACCCGCCTCCCGCCGAACGCGCCATACCTCACCCCTCAGGCTGCGCCATCCGGCAGGACGCCGGGAGGTCCACCGGTCCCGGACGGGCGGGACCGATGTCCCAGTCGATGACAGCCAGTCTGGTCGTCGTAATTCGGCAGGCCAACGAGCACAGCCGGTAAGACACGCCCCGCGCGGATCATCCGGTAGTGGGGTGGGTCGGCGTCGATCCGTTGGGCAGCAGCAGGTCAAACCCGTCCGGGGTGTGCAGCTGGCCGGGCGCCGTGCCGGGCCTTCCGGTGATGCCGTACTGCCACACGAGCGCGCCGGTAGCCGGGTCGATCGCGACCATGCGGTTGTTGTAGTCGTCATTGACCATGAAGACACCGCTGGGCAGACGTTCGGTCAGCGAGGGATGATTCAGCATTCCCGGCCCTGACCTCGGGTGATATCGGTACAGGATGTGTCCGGCGCGGTTGAACTCCAGGATCTGCCCGGGTCTGGCGTAATCGGCGATCAGATAGCGGTCGGGTCCGAGTTGCTGGGGGTCGGACGGGTAGGTGATCGGCAGGTGGGTGGTCCAGACCAGCTTGCCGGTCGTGGTGTACTCGCTTACCCAGGACCCGTTGATCTCTGAGACGAGCAGGTTGCCGTCCGGCAGGGGCGTGTCCCCGTTCGGCGAGCCCATCGAGTTCGGCGGGTTATGCGTGCACACGCCGTTGGTGCCGATCTGGTGGGCCACTGTGCGGTTCTGGTTGATCACCAGGACCCGGCAGTTGTTGGCGTCGGCCACCGAGATCTGGCCGTTCTTGAGCAGGTAGGCGTCGTCGGGTTCGTGCAGGTACCCGAGCGCAGAGCCGGCGCGACGCGGATGGCCGTAGGACCAGGTGATCTTCCCCGAGGGGTAGGCGATCTTGATGATCGTCTCGTTCTGCTCCTGGTTGGACAGGATGGCGGTGCCGTGGTCGATGAAGAACGCGTCATCGGGGAAATAGAAGCGTGATGGATCCCGTGCGGTGTGCGCCGACGGGTACTTCCACAGCAGATGCAGCTGCGGGTCCAGGAGCAGGAGCCGGTTGTTGCCGCGGTCGGCGATGAGCAGCTTGGCGCCGTAAAAAGGAGAGCCTGCCCCGGCGGTGCCGGCGGCGCCGAAGGCCCGGCTGGGCCGCAGCATCTGGACGGAGGCGACCAGGGCGCCATCGGATTCCCCGCCGATTATCCACGCGGTGGAGCCAGCTACGGCGACTGCGGCGTGGGATACCGGCACCTGGAGATGCCCGGCCGGGAGAAGCCGCTTGGCTGCCGGGTTGAAAGCCCAGATGGTGGAGACCGTGGAGGTAGGCGGCGCACCGGAGTCGCCACCGGTCCCGGCGCTCGACTCCCCGGGGCCGAGCTGCGTCGTGCCGAGACCGGGCTTGAGCCGCCGGGTCAGCCTGCTCTCACCGCCGGCCACGAAGAGCTCGTGGCCCACGGTCATGGCGGCCGCACCGGCCAGGGGCTGGGGGAGATGGCCGATGACGGCGGCTGTGTGCCGGGCCGGGTCCACGACCTGGATCGTGTCCATCGGCGCGCCTGCGTGGCGGCCGGTAATCGCCTGACCGCCGAAGACGAAGATCTGCCCGCCCAGTGCGGCGGCAGCCGGATAGCGCACCGGGACGGGCAGATCGGCGATCGTTGTGAATTTCCGGCCGTCGGTGGTGGCCAGCACCGGGGCGTCAGCCCGGGTCCCGTTGTAGCCGCCTATCACGTAGGTGGTGGCGCCGATGGTAACCGCCGCCGCGTCGGAGCGCAGTGCCGGCATTGATCCCGTGATGACCGTGGTCCCGGCAGCGTGGCCGCTGCCCTGGCCAGGAAGGGTGAACGCCTGGACCGTGCTGACGCTGGCCGAGGACCCTCCCCCGAAGACCAGCGCCCGCCTGCCGAGCAGCGCGGCCGCGGCATCGTGCAGCGGAGCCCTGAGCGCTCCGATCCGGTGGGCCGCTCCCGTCCGGGTGCTGAGGGCGTAGATCCCGTCCGCCGAAGCGCCGCCTTGGGTCAGCCCGCCAAAGATGATCAAGTGACCCCGTGAGCCTGCGACGGCGACCTCACGGCTGAGCGGGGCGGCCAGGTGCCAGGGCAGCAGGCCGGCTTCGGCGGCTGGCAAGCCGCGTGCTGCCGAAACAGCTCGCGCAGGTGAGAGTGGCCGTGCTAGCTGGCCGGATGTGCTCGCCGGGCCAGGCCCGCTTCCCGGTCTGGCCACGAACCAGGCGATCAGAACGACGACCAGCAGAACCAGCGCCGCAGCGACGGCCCGCCTCCTGCGAACGCGGGCTGAAACCGGGCGCCTCCGGCCCGGCCGCTGCTCCCGCGCAGGTGTCCTGGCTGCGGGGGTGTGTCGGCTAGCCCGGAGGGAAGATTCTCCCACCCATCCGATGATGCCCGACCATCGGAAAAGATCAGCGGAAGAGGAAACTCTTTGCCACTGGTTGACCCATCGGCCGGTGCTCCCCGGCTCAGTCGGACCAGCACCCGCGGTGGATCGCCGGGACCATTCGCCGGGGGATGGTGACATCGGTCCCCTGCCCCGGGATCGCCCGGGCAGCCTACCGTCGTAGTGGGGTTACTGATCCGAGGGAGGGCCGCGATGGCACTCACCGATCCGGCCCGTCGGCCGTCTGCGGGGGCGCGGCGGGTTGGTTACTGCGTCGCCATTGCCTTCAGTGCGGCGTTCTTGTTCGTTCTCAACGGGCGGCCCGGCTGGCAGCAGATGCCGTTTCTCACCAGCGACACCAGCCAGGTGCTGTGGCTGGTCAACCTCTCGCTGGCGGCAGGGATAGCAGCCAACGCCGTGTACCTGGCCTACGATCCGCCGTGGCTGAAATCGCTCGGTGACCTGGCCACGACCGGGATCGGGCTGGCCACGGTGATTCGCGTCTGGCAGGTGTTCCCTTTCGACGTGTCGTCTGGCTGGTCAACCGCCGTGCGGGTGCTGCTGGTGGTGGCCATCGCGGGTTCGTGCATCGCGCTGGTGGTCCAGGTCGTTTCGCTGGCCCGCGGGTTCACCGGCCACACGCCGCATGGCGGCCATGTGCGCGCAGGGCATTAAGCGGCCCGGATCGCGTTGCGGATGCTCATCGGCAGCGCTGCGCCGCTCAGCAGGCCAGCCGTGGTGTCACCGACGGCATCGGCCTGCTGGCCGGGCAGCTAACCGGCTGGACGGGCCAAAGGGCCTTCCAGGCTGGGACGGACGGGTCTGGGCGCCGCCGGCCTGCCTGCATAGGTTGCTGACTGGGGGTGTTACCCATGTCTGCTCAGACATATCCCGTCAAGGTGGAGGCGACACTTGATCCGCGGTTGTCCCGCTGGTTGTGGCTGGTCAAGTGGTTCCTGGCCATTCCGCACTACATCGTCCTGGCCTTCTTGTGGGTGGCGTTCGTCTTCCTGAGCGTCGGAGCGTTCTTCGCGATCTTGTTCACCGGCCGGTACCCGCGGCCGGTCTTCGACTTCAACGTCGGCGTGCTGCGCTGGACGTGGCGGGTGCAGTACTACACCTACGGTGCGCTCGGCACCGACCGGTACCCGCCGTTCAGCCTGGCCGAGCTGCCGGATTACCCGGCGCACCTGGACATCGAGTATCCCGCCCGGCTGTCCCGCGGGCTGGTTCTGGTGAAGTGGTGGCTGCTGGCCATCCCGCAGTACATCATCGTCGGGCTGTTCGCCGGCGGCGGCACCTGGGCTGCGTGGCGGCTGGGCAGCCACGACTACAACTGGGGCGGCGGCGGGCTGATCGGCATCCTGGTGCTGGTCGCGGCGATCGTGCTTGCCGTCACTGGCCGCTACCCCCAGTCCCTGTTCGATTTCATTCTCGGCCTGAACCGGTGGGTGCTGCGGGTCGCCGCCTACGCGGGCCTGATGACGGACAAGTACCCGCCGTTCCGCCTGGACATGGGCGGCGCCGAGCCGGGCGGCCGGTTCAGTGTCCCCCCACCCGGTCCCGCTGGGGGCCCGGGGAGCGCTACGGGCCTGGCTCCGGAGGCCACGGGGCTGGCCAGGCCAGACGGTGAGCCGGCACCGGGACCAGAACCGCTGCCGCCTGCCCCGGCGGCCACAGGCTGGACAGCCGGCCGGATCACCTCGGTCGTGATCGGATCCGTGCTGATCCTGGTGTCGGTCGGGCTGCTCACCGGCGGGGGCGCCCTGCTGTGGGCGGGGCAGACCCAGCGCCAGGACGGTTACCTGACCTCCGCCACGACCACGTACTCCACCCGCGGCCACGCGCTCACCACGGAGTCGATCGGGCTGCACTCGGGGGGCGGGAACTGGGCCGGCTCGGTAGTGGGCAAAGTGCGCATCCGGATCACCGCGCCCGGCACGGCCAGGCCGGTGTTCCTGGGCATCGCGCCCGCCGCGGCGGCGGCCAGGTACCTGTCCGGCGCCGCCTACACGACCGTGACGGGCTTCGGCGGTAACACGGGCACCACCAGCAGCCACCTGGGCACGGCCACGCCAGCCGCCCCGCAGCAGGCCAGGATCTGGGCCGCGCAGGTCTCCGGCACCGGCACGCAGACGCTCACCTGGGCGGTCCGCGACGGCGACTGGATGGTGGTGGTGATGAACCGCGATGCGGCGCCGGGCCTGACTGTCCGGGCCGACGTCGGCGCGACGCTCCCGGCCCTGCCGTGGATCGTGGCCGGCCTGCTGGCCGGCGGTGTGCTGCTCGCCGCGGGCGGCGTGCTGCTCATCGTGCTGCCGGTGCGCCGGGCCTCAGCACATCCGGCGCGGACCTGATCGGACAGGCGCCAGCCGATGAGCTGGCTCATCCACTGAGGGAGGCCAGGGATGCCGGGTAAGCGCGCAGGCACTTGTTTGCTGATCGCAGGGGGAGCGGGGCTGGTGTACTTCCGTGTCCTCCGCCCGTGGCACCTGCACTGGGGGGCCACTGCGCAGGAGGCAGGCGGCCAGGTCGCGGGTGATGAACTGATGCCAGATGCGGACGTCGTGGCCACGCGGGCCGTTGAAATCGATGCGCCACCGACGGCGATCTGGCCGTGGCTCGTGCAGATGGGGCCGGGCCGCGGCGGGGCGTACACCTACGACTGGATCGAGCGCCGGCTCGGCATCGACATCCACAACACCGACCGCATCATCCCCGAACTGCAGCACCTGAAGGTGGGGGACGAGATGCCGATGCCCGGGTACTCGATGCGCATCGAGCGGCTCGACCCCGGGCAGGCGATGGTCATCCGGTCCAGCAACCACGCCTGGGTGTGGTCGTTCGAGCTGCGCCCAGCCAACGGGCACACCAGGCTGATCAGCCGCAACCGCTTCGACCTCGGCCTCCTGCCGGTCAAGGACAAGCTCATGATCCCGGTCATGGAACCGGGATCATGGGTGATGGAACGCAAGATGCTGCGCACCATCAAACAGCGGGCCGAACACCTTGCCCAGGTCAGCATCGCCGAGGTGAAGTAGCTCGGCGGCAAAATGATCATTACCGGTCCGGCGACGCTCTGGGCCGCCGCGACGTAAGCCGCGCCTTGACGGCTGGCTCGTTAAGAGCTTAATGTCTTAACACCTTAAGACATTAAGGATCCATGACATGATCAACTTCCGCATTGATGGCCGGTCGGCAGTACCGCCCTACCTGCAGATCGCGCAGCAGGTACGGCAGGCGCTGCGGATGGGCGTGCTGGACGTGGGCGACAAGCTGCCCACGGTGCGCGAGGTCGTCGCGGCGACGGCCGTCAATCCCAACACGGTGCTCAAGGCCTACCGCGACCTGGAACGCGAGGGCCTGGTGCACGCCCGGGCCGGGCACGGCACGTTCGTGCTGAACCTCCCGCCGGGCCCGCCGCCCGGCACGCACTCCCGGCTCGGCCGCAGCCTGGCCCGGTGGGTGCGGGAAGCCCGCGAGGCCGGCCTTGACGATGAGTCGATCGAATCGCTGCTGCGCCTCACGCTGCAGGCAGCGCCCCAGGAGGAGATCGCATGACCACGGTCATCCAGACCCGGGGACTGGGTAAGCAGTTCCGCCGGGTCACCGCGCTGAGCGACTGCGACGTCACCGTGCCCGAGAGCTGCATATGCGCGCTGATCGGCCCGAACGGCGCGGGCAAGACCACGCTGCTGCGGCTGCTGTCCGGGCTGGCCCGGCCGACCGCGGGCGAGATATCGGTGCTGGGCGGCACGCCCCGCCAGGACCCGGCTTGGCTGGCCCAGGTCGGCTTCCTGGCCCAGGAGATCCCGCTGTACCGGCGGCTGTCCGCCGAGGAGCACATCAGCCTGGGCGCGCACCTGAACCGCCGCTGGGACGCGGGACTGGTGCGCGACCGGCTGAAGTCGCTGAATATCCCGCTGGACCGCGCGGCGGGCTCGCTGTCCGGGGGTCAGCGAGCCCAGCTCGCGCTGACCCTCACGCTGGCCAAGAAGCCCAGGCTGGTGCTGCTAGACGAACCCGTCGCCGCGCTGGACCCGCTGGCCCGGCGGCATTTCCTGGCCACCATGGCCGAAGCGGTGGCCGCCGGCGGGCTGACCGTCGTGCTGTCCTCGCACCTGGTCGCGGACATGGAGCGGGTCGTCGACCACCTCATCCTGCTGTCGGCCTCCCGCGTGCAGCTGTCCGGCGACATCGACGCGCTGCTGGCCGAGCACCGCGTACTGGTCGGACCGCGCAAGGACACCGCCGCGATCGCCAGCACGCACACCATCGTCCAGGCCATGCACACCGCCCGGCAGACCACGCTGCTCGTCCGCGGCCACGCCCCGGTCCTCGACCCGGCGTGGGAAAGCTCCGAAGTCGGGCTCGAAGAGATGGTGCTGGCCTACATGGGCCAGGACGCCGCACCCGCGATGTCCCAGCTGACCCCGGTTGGAGAGGAACAATGACCTGGCTCACCTGGCGGCAGTACCGGGCCCAGTTCGCCGTGGGCACCGCCATAATGGCCGCGCTCTGCCTGCTGCTGGTGCTCACCGGCCTGCATCTCGTCTCGCAGTACCACACGATCATCACCGAATGTGCGGCAGCCGCCCATAACGGTCCGACCAGCGTGAACTGCTCAATCGGGGGCGGGTTGTTCTCCGGCGGCCCCACAGTTGGTTTCGTGAGCCTCATCCTGCTGGCCACGCCGGTCCTCGCCGGGCTGTTCCTGGGCGCCCCCATGGTGGCCGCTGAGTTCGAGGCCGGCACCACCCAGTTCGGCTGGATGCAGGGCATCACCCGGGCCCGCTGGTTCGCGGTCAAGGCCGGCTGGCTGCTGCTCGCCGCGGCGGCCTGGGGCGCTGTCATCGCCGCCCTCACCACCTGGTGGGCCAGCCCGACCAACGCCGAGCACGGCAGCGAGTTCTACCCTGGCCGGTTCGACGTCCTCTACCTCGTGCCGGTGGCCTACGCGGTGTTCGCGATGGCGCTGGGCATCTGCGCGGGCGCGCTGATCCGCCGCACCGTGCCCGCGATGGCGGTCACCCTCGGCGGGTTCATCGCGGTCCGCGTCGCGGTGACACTCTGGCTGCGCGTGCACTACCTGAGCCCGGTCACCGCCGTCCGCAGCCTGCCCGCCCAGATCCCGCTGACCGGCTCGTACTGGCTGATCAGCCAGGGCACGCGCAACCCGGCCGGCCACCTGATGGCGGAGCCGCAGAACCAGCCGGCCGCCTTCGGGGTGGCGGTCAGCTCCCTGCCCAGGGCCTGTGCGGGGCTGGCCAAGCCCGCGGGGGGCCTGACCTCATCCTGCCGGGCGGCGCTGACCGGATTCCGCTCCTTCGTCACCTACCAGCCCGCCAGCCGGTTCTGGGCGTTCCAGGGCATCGAAGCCGGCGTCTTCGTCGTCCTCGCGGCCATCCTGCTGGCCGTGACCGCCGTCGTGCTGATCCGCCGGGACGCCTGACCCACCGGCCCGCGGCTGGGCTGCCGGGCCGATCACGCGCTGGCGACGGGGCGGTAGCCCAGCCCTAGCTGGTCGAAGAGGAAGGCGTGCCAGTCTGTTGTGTCGTCGATGGCCTGGTCGAGCGACCCGGCCAGGTGGCCGGTGGACTCCAGCCTCAGCAGCACCGGGCGGTCTGAGGACGTTGCCTCCTGGAGCCGGGCCGTCATCTTCTTGGCATGCCAGGCATCGACCCGGGTGTCGTTCTCTCCGGCGGTCAGCAGCACGGCTGGGTAGGCCGTCCCGTCCACGACGTTGTGGTACGGCGAGTAGGCGAGCAGCACCGTGAACAACTCCGGATCCGCCACGGTGCCGTACTCGGGCGTGTTGAACCTCCCGTTGGTGGTGGTCTCGGCCCGCAGCGAGTCCATCACCGGCACCGCTGCCACCACCGCACGGGCGATGTCCGGACGCTGGGTGAGCACGGCCCCCATCAGCAGTCCTCCGTTGGAGCCGCCCATGATCGCCAGCCGCTCGCGGCTGGTGATCCCGCTGCGGTGCAGATGGTCCGCGCAGGCGATGAAGTCGTCGAAGCAGTTCTGCTTGGTGGCGAGCCGCCCGGCGTGGTGCCACTCCTCGCCGAACTCACCGCCGCCGCGGATGTTGGCCACTGCATAGACGCCGCCCTGCTCCAGCCACAGCAGCAGTTCGGGATCGAACCGCGGGACCAGCGAGATGCTGTAACCGCCGTACGCGGTCAGCAGCGCCGGCGCGGTTCCGTCACGTGGCGTGCCGGGTGCGGCGATCACGCTGAGCGGGACACGGGTACCGTCCTTCGACGTCGCGAACTCGCGGGTCACCTCGTACCCGGACAGGTCGACGGGGGTAGTGGTGCTCAGTGCGGTTGGCCGGGGTGCTTCGCCGCGGGCTGCTACCCACCAGGTCGCCGGCTCGGTGAAGGACTCCCGCGACCAGGCGACCCGGTCCTGGCCCAGCGTCGAGAGACGGGCGGAGTACGACGACACCGAGCTCATCGGCGGGATCTCCACCGGGGGAAGCAGTCCGCCCTGGGCGTCGAAGGCGCGTACCTGCTGCGGCCCGCCGTCCATATCCACGACCCACACGGTGTCGCGCGTCACCACGAGGTCCTCGATGACCGTGTCACCGGCCGGCACGATCTCGGCGGCGCCGGCGACCGTGACTCCACTGGCCAGCGGCAGGCGGAGCACCTTGCCGTGCGGGGCGTCCCGGTAGGAAAGCAGGTACAGGGCGTCCGGGCCGGGCACGGCCTGCACGCACTTGTCGGGGATGCCGGCCACCTGCCACCACGAGCCGCCGGCATCCTGGCTGCGGAGGAAGATCTGCCACTCACCTCCGTCCCCCTTCTGCACCCGGTCCATCACCCAGCGGCCGTCGGGAGAGGTGGCCAGGAAGTGCTCCGCGATCCGCTCGTCGGCGAAGGGGCCAGCGAGGTCAACGCGGTCAGGCCGGCCACCGAACTCGCGGAACCACACCTGCTGCCGGAAGCCTGCGGGGTCAGCGCAGAGGGTGTACCAGAATCCTGAGCCGTCGTGACGCCAGGCCACCGATCCGCCCATCAGGTTCACATGCGCGATCGGCTCGCCGGCGACCTCCCCGGTTCCGGCGTCGTAGACGTGCAGCGCCCCGTCCTCGGTGCCATGCTCCGACAGCGAGACCGCGACCCGCTGGCCATCGGGGGACGGAACGAAGAAGTCGATGGCGGTCTCACCCGACGGGTCGATGACGTCCGGATCCACGACAACACGCTCGGTCGCAGGGTCGTCAAGGTCGGTCAGCGCCACCAGGAACGGCTGCTGCCGTGGCGTCTGCACCTTCAGCGCGAAGAAGGTGCTTCCGCCGGACAGGAGACGCTTGTACGTCGTCCTCTCGGACTTCAGCAACTGCCCGGCACGCGCCCGCAGCGCGTCTCGCCAGGGAATCCCGCTGAAGTAGGCACGGCTGCGGTGCTGCTGGGCCTTTGTCCAGGCGATGGCCTGCGCCGAAGAGGCGTCCTCCAGCCACCGGTAGTCCTCGGTGACATCGACTCCGTGAAAGGTGTCTGTCAGCGGGACCCGCGGAGCCCGCACCAAGGGGAGCTCGGTCATGTGATCAGTCAACAACCGGACGCACGCGACGCACAACCGGGCACGCGCGGCCGGCGGCTGCACCCCGCTGATCTGCTCCCCGGTACCGTCGCATTTTCTGCCCTAACGGTCTTTTCGCGTCACTCCCGTACGCCAGGCCGGCCAGCCCGGGGGCCGTCACCTGGCCGGCCGGCCCACCCGGTCGAGCAGGTTCGCCCGGTAGATCAGGATGGTGCGGCCCGCCACGCGGTGAGTCGCCACGGGGTGGCCGAAATAGTGCTCGAATTCCGCGGCCGTGTAATCCTCGGTCGGCCAGGCGTGCGGCGGATCGGCGATCACGAAGGTCGCGTCGTGCTGGGACGGTGCGTACCAGCCCAGGTCTGTCTCCCAGTTGTAGGCGTGGTAGGCGCCAGCCTTCCTGGTGACCGCGCGAACCTGAACCTGTCCGCGCGACTCCAGCGTTACTGGCGAGGCGTCCCAGTACCCCGCTATGCCGTACCTGAGCCCGTGCGCCTTGAGCCAGGCGGCGAGCGGAACCGACGGTGGTACCGCCCGGGGCCGGGCCGCCGCGGCGGCCAGCGGCAGCAGCGCCGCCAGGGCCGCTATCGCGACCACCGCCCGCGCGCGGCGGGCGCTGCTGATCCGGCCGGGCACCAGGGCCCGGGCCGCGAGGACCGCCCCGCAGGGGAGCACCGCGGCGATCTCGCGGGAGTTGTGCAGGTTGGGCAGCGCTGAAACCACGTAGATGGCGAGGTTGATGACGATCGTGGCGCACAGCAGCTGCTCCGCCCAGCTCGCCGATCGCCACTGGAGCACGACCTTGGCCCAGCCGAAGGCCGCGGCCATCAGGCAGGCCAGTCCGAAGATGGCCGCCGCCGCGCTCAGCGCGGTGGCCGGGGCGCGCACCCCGAACAGGGTGAGGATGGCATGCAGGGCCACCACCATGTGCTGCGGCCAGCGCCCGATCGGCGAGATCGCGGCCGGCGGCCTGACCGTCGCGTAGGCCCCGAAGTGCCGCATCACCGCGCTGGTCAGCATGGACAGCGGCACAGACGCGGCGGCGGCCACGGCGATCGCCGCCTCGCTGGAACCGATCTTCCGGGCGGCCGCGATGCGGTACAGGATCACGATCAGGATCGCGGGCACCGCGAGATACCGGACGGTGTCGTCGCCGACCTGGCCGGCCCACAAGATGAGGCCCAGCAGCGGCGCCGTGAAACGCCGGCCCGGGGCCCGGTCGATCAGGAGGAAGGCAGCCAGCAGGAACGCGGCGGTGCCGATGTGATCGGGTTCCTCCACCAGGACCGCCACACCCTGCCGCATGACGAGCGGAGCAGCCAGGACCGCGATCACCGCGCCGCTGCGGGCCGCCACCGCGGCGCCGCGGGTGCTGGTGCAGGCCACCGCGACGGCGCAGGCGGCGACGATGAGGTAAGTGAGCGCGGAGCCAACGTGGCCGGCCAGGTCCTGAACCCCGAATGCGGCTTCACCCAGCACATACAGCGGCAGTTCGAGGGTGTAGTAGTTCGCGTCGGCGATGATCCACCCGTGCAGGAGGACCTGGCCGTGCAGCATGTCCCCGGCCTGCAGCGCCGGGTTCGCCCCGTCAGCGATGGTCGGGCTGCCCAGCGAGATCCGCAGGAAAGCCGCGAACAGCACCAGGCCGCCCGCGGCCCACGTGGCCGCGGCCGCCCAGCGGCGCGCCGCTGGGCGCAGATCAGGCCTGGGCACCGCCGGAGTGCGCTGGCCTGGCTGGCGTGGCCCCGCCGTCCCGGCCGCGGGGGAGGCCCCGGGAGCCTGGTCGCCGACCTTCACAGCGCGACCTTACGGCGGCTATCTGGCCCGGTGACCCATTTGCCCGAGACTTGGGATTCACGATGCGCCCTCCGCCGGACGATGACGACCGTGACCGTGATCAGCGCCGGAGGTAGCGCGGGTCCCTCCTTGGAGGGATACGCCGGAGGGTTGCGCGGAGGTAGCGTGCGGTTGTGCTGGACCGGGTGCGACGCAGGGCGTGCGGGCTATCAGGCCGGCTGATCGCGTCCTACATTCTCGTCACGCTCGCCGTCGTGGTGCTGGTCGAGGCGCTCGTGCTCGGCTTCCAGGTACCTTCGCTGGTGAACGGCACCCAGCTGCAGGCCCAGGTGGACGCCGCCGCGAAGAGCTACGGCCAGCAGCTGTCCCGGCGCTATCCCGGCGGCGTGCCGGCCGGGACCGTGCTCGGCGAACCGGGCCAGCCGGTGCAGCCGGGCCTGGCCCGGTTCGCCCCGGACGGCACGCTGGTCGTTCCGGCGATCAGCGGCCCGGTCCACAGCGGCCAGGCGGTCGCCGCGGTCATGGCGATCGGCGCCGGCGGTATGGTCCTCGCGTCCTCCGTGCCATCGCGGTACCCGTCCGGGCGGGCGGCGGGCAGTGAGCTTCCCGTCCAGGCGTCCGCGGCTATGGCAGGCGGCCCAGCCCACTTGTTCCTCAAAGCCGGCAGCGTGGCCACGCCGTACGGCAGCGTGCTCATGACGGTCTGGCCGGTGGGCCACGCGGCCATCGGCCAGCAGCACGGCAGCCTGCGGGGCCAGGTCGCCTACGTCTATGTCCAGGCGCCCTGGTCGCCCCGGTTCATCAGCCCCATCCGCGCCTGGGGGGAGCTGGGCCAGCTCGGCGAAACCGGCCAGCTGCTGGCGGGTCAGTACGCGCTGCTGTTCGCCATCGTGCCGGTCGGCGTGCTGTTCGGGCTGCTGGCCTCACGGCGTCTCGTCCGCCGGGTACGCCGCCTGGAACGAGCCACCCTCGCGGTCGCTGACGGCGACTACACCGTCGCGCTGCCCGTCTCGGGCCGGGATGAGGTCGGCCGGCTGGAGGCCAACTTCACCACCATGACCCGCCAGCTAGGCTCCGCGCTGGCCGCCGAACGCCAGCGGGCCACCGGCGACGCTCGCGCCGCGGAGCGGGCCCGGATCGCGCGGGAGGTCCACGACGCGATCTCCCAGCACTTGTTCGGCCTGCGGATGATCGCCGCCGGGATGTGCCGGGCCGACCCGGGCAATCAGCAGGCCCGCGCGATCGAGCGGATCAGCGAGGAAGCGCTGCGCGACATGCAGGCGCTGCTGATCGAGCTGCGCCCGGCCAGCCTGGACGGTGCCGGGCTGGCCCCGGCCCTGCAGACGATCTGCGCGGCTTACCACGACCGGCTCGGCGTCACCGTCAACGCCAGCCTGGACGACGTCACCGTCCCCGCGCCGGTCGAGCACGCCCTGCTGCGCATCACCCAGGAGGCCTGCGCCAACGCCGTCCGGCACGGCCACGCCCGCCGGCTGGCCGTGTCCATGACCCGCCAGGACGGGCACGTCGAGCTGGCCGTCCGCGATACCGGCACCGGCTTCGACCCGGCCGCCCCGCGCGCCGGGTCCGGGCTGGCCCACATCCGGGACCGGGTCGCCGAACTGGGCGGCACCGTGGACATCGACAGCGCACCCGGCCGCGGCGCGGCGCTCACCGTCCGGGTGCCGGTGCCGTGACGATCCGCGTGGTGATCGCCGACGACCATCGCGTCGTCCGGGAGGGGCTGTGCTACCTGCTCGGCCAGGAACCAGGCGTCGAGGTCGCCGGCGAAGCCGGAGACGGCCGGCAGGCGGTTGACGTCGTCGCGGCCACCCGCCCGGACGTGCTGCTGCTCGACCTGTACATGCCCGGGCTGGACGGGCACGCCGTGCTCGCCGCACTGCACGGGGCGGCGCACCGGCCTGCCGTTGTCGTGCTCACCTCCGCCACCGGCGACGAGCACCTCGTCCGCGCCATGCACGCCGGCGCGACCTCCTACCTGCTCAAGACGGCCCCGGCCGAGGACGTCATCGCGGCGGTCCGCGACGCCGCCGCCGGCACCGCCAGCCTCAGCCCCGAACTGCTGACCCGGCTCACCCAGGCGCTACGCCGGCCACCGCCACCGGACCCGCTGCAGCCGCTCTCCCCGCGCGAGCGCGAGGTCCTGCGGCTGATCGCCCGCGGCCACAGCAACCGGCAGATCGCCCGGGACCTGGCCATCGGCGAGCAGACCGTCAAGACCCACGTCCGCAGCATCCTCACCAAACTCGGCCTGCAAGACCGCGTCCAGGCGGCGATCTTCGCCCTCCGCCACCAAGCCGGCCGCCACGAGCACCGGCTTTGACGTGCCTGTGGCCGGCCGAGAACAAGCGCCGGCGGTCGCGGTGCGACCGCCTCCGGCCCGGGCTACAGGCGGGAGGTGAGCTCGGTCACGATGTCCGCCGCTGACTGGGGCTGCCTCGCGAGGGCCACGCCCTGTCCGGCCCACATCGAGAGCGCTTCGATGTCACCGGTGGTCCCGGCCATCGGCGGCGCTGGCTCGTAACGGACGATGGCTTCGCCGGAGGCGAAGTGCGCGATCACGTCGCCCGCTCCGGGCCGCTGCGCGAGCGGGGGGCGGCCCGCCGCCTCCCACGTGTCGGCGGTTGAGTTGCGGAGCGCCCGGTGCGGAGAGTCTGGCCACCCGGCCGAGTACAGGTTCGGGTACAGCTGCGGGTCGGTCTCGGCCGCGGCTATCAGCCGGCGCCGGTAGTCCTCGTGGATCGGCATCTCCTCGGCCAGCAGGAACCGCGTGCCCAGCCAGGCAGCCTGGGCGCCCAGGGCGAGCACCGCGGCGACTCCGCGAGCGTCGGCGATCCCGCCCGCCGCGATCACCGGGACCGGCGCCACCGCGTCCACCACCGCGGGCACCAGCGGCAGGGTCGCGACCGTACTCCAGACGTGCCCGCCGGCCTCCCAGCCCTGCGCGACGATCACGTCCACGCCGGCCGCGACGGCCCGCCGTGCTTCCTCAGCACTGCCGACCGTGTGCAGAACGATTCCCCCGGCGTTATGCACCCGCTCGACGTAACCGCTGGGATCGCCCCACATGAACGAGACGATCCGCAACCCGGCCTCAAGGGCCTGGTCCAGGGGACGGTGATGATCTTCGGTGAGAACGAAGTTGCCGCCGAACGGCCGCGCCGTCAGGGCGGCCGTCTCACGGACCACGGCTCCGGTGTCAGCGGACCAGGTCAGCGTGACCATGCCGAGCGCTCCGGCATTCGAGACCGCTGCGGCCAGAGGGGGAATGTCCGACATGGGGGCCTGGACAATCGGTTGCTCAATCCCGAGCAGCTCGCATACTGGCGTGCTCACAGCCCCCGCCCCTTCCGCGATCCTCGCCGGGCAGCAGCAATCGTCGCCCTATGACTCATAAGAGGTTGGTGTCGCCTGCGGGGACCGCCGGTCCCAGCCGTGGAACTTCGAGTAGTCGCCCTTGTCCCAGGCTTCGTGCAGGCCCGGTGTGCTCAGATCCCAGTCCGGGCGGATCTCGCTGGTGGCGGCCCGAAGGTCATGCCACAGGTCGTAGAACGACGGGCGGCCCCAGAACCAGTAGCCGTTATAGACACTGTGGACGACCAGTCCCGGCTTGAGCACGAGCGTGTGCGGGATCATGGGGTTGTGCTCGGGGTCGGTGTACTCCTGGATGTCGAGGTCCTTCTGCACGGTCCGCCCTGGGTCGGCCAGGAAAGGCCACTGGGCGCCGACCGAGGCCCGGAATTCTTGCAGGGTGTGATGGTCGTCGGTGGCGATGGTGGCGACCTGGGTGTAGGCCACCGCGATCTTCGGGTAGTTGGCCGCCAGCTCGAGGTGCTGCTGGTGCTCTTTAGGGCAGTAGTTGCCCCGCGCCAGGGTGAGGATCAGCGGGTCGCGGCCCTGAATCTCGCTGAGCGTACGCACCTGGCCGGTGTGGTCCGGGAGAGCGTAATCAGGAAAGATGGCGCCAGGTCTGATGTCAGGACGCATCGGATAACTACCCCTCACAGCATCGAGTGCTCAATCTGCAATCGTGCCACTGTCAACTGGGTCACAACAACGCCGTTGTACCCACAAGCACCATACCGACACCCGGAGTAAGCGCACCACGGGCGCATCGCGGATGTGGCCTGCAGCGCACAATCACGGTGATCGGCCGCCGCCGGCTGGGGGAGACGTGGTGAACCAGAGCGGAGACCGCCTCAGGTCCGGCCAGCTCGGTACCGCCGACGTGACGGCCTCGACGGTCGCGAACATCGGGCCGGGGATTGACTTCTACTTCGGGTTCGGGGTGATCGCGGTCACCGCCGGTGTCGCCGCACCGCTGACGATCCTCGCCGCTACCGTGGCCGTCGGGCTCCTGGCGTTCACGGTGGCCGAGTTCACCCGGGCGGAGCCGTCGGCGGGGAGCTTCATCACCTATGTCGATACCGCGCTGGGGGCCAGGGCCGGCGCCGCAACGGCCCTGCTGGTCACGGTGGGGTACACCGTCGCCATCGCGGCCGTGTTCACCATGTCGGGTGGACTGGTGGCGATGACCCTCTCGCACTACACCTCATGGGATCCCTGGTGGGGGCCGATTTCCCTGGTCCTCACCGCCGGCGCGATCTGGCTCACCGCACGCGGGGTCAAGCTGTCGTCCACGGCGGTGGGCGCGGCCGTGGTCGTCCAGGTGGCGATCATGGTCGCGGTCTGCCTCCTGGTCCTGGTGGATCAGCGTGCCCACCTGTCGGGCATACCGTTCTCCTGGGCGCACCTCAACGGGGGCCTGGCCGGGCTTTCCGCAGGCTTCCCGCTGGCCCTGTTCATGTTCATCGGATGGGAGAACGGCCCCGCGCTCGCCGAGGAGGCCCGCAGCCCGCGCCGCACCATCCCCAGGGCTCTCTACATCTCGGTGGCGATCGCGGCCGCCCTGCTCGTCTTCTTCGCCTACGCGACCATTACCGGTTTCCGTTACGACGTCTCCTCCATTGGCCGCTCCTCGGTCCCGTTTCTGACGGTGGCCGATCACTACCTCGGCCGAGCGGGCGTCCTGGCCTGGATCGCCGGGATCGTCTCCGTGCTCGCCACCCTGGTCGCCGGCGCGGATTCCCAGTCGCGGATGCTCTTCGATGGCGGCCGGGCGGGGCTGCTGCCGGCCAGGCTCGGCCACATTCGCTCGCGGTCCGGCACGCCGGTGAACGCGCTGCTCTTCATGGCGGCCGGCGGGCTGGGGATCATCGGAGTCTGGTGGGTGACCCACCTCATCACCGGAAACACCGGATCGATGAACCCGGTCGGCCTGTATGCCGAATGCTCGACGATGGCGACCATCGTGATCCTCTTCGTCTACCTCCTCACGATGCTCGCCCTGCCCGTGTTCATGTGGCGCCGCCACCGGGACTCGTTTTCGCCCATCCGCCATGTGGCGATCCCGGCTCTGGGGTCCATCACCTTGATCGTCCCGTTCGTCGAGCTATGCCAGCCCGGGCAGCCTGCCCCCTATAACGCCTTCCCGTTCATCGCCCTGGCGCTGGTGGTGGCGGCCGCAGCCATCGCCTGCCTTATCGTGCACCGGCACCCGCGCGCCGGAGCAGGTGAGGGAGCGGCCTTCCCGGGAGCCTGAGCGAGCCCGCGCTACCTGCCGCCCTCTGCTGCGGCGATGGCCGGGGCGAGCAGCGCCCGGATCGCGGGCACGAGATAGCCGACGAGTTCCTCTCGCGTGAGCTCGGCCAGTGCGCCGGTGCGGGCGACGTGGCGGGCGAAGGTCACGCCGATCAGGAGCGAGCTGAGCAGGTCGGCGTAGGCCTCCGTGCCCGGGCCGAGCACGTCGCGGAAGGCCGCGGTGATCTCGCGCTCCATTGCCGCGTACAGCGGCATCGCCACCGCCTCGTCCGATGCCGCGCTCCGGATCAGGGCGACCAGCGCGTGCTCGCCGCCTGCGGACTCGGTTTCCTCCACGAATACCGCCGCGACGCGGTCCGGGAGCGTGCCCAGGTCGCCGGGCAGGACGCCCGCTGCTGCGCGCGGCCCGGGCAGCGCCTCGATGAGAAGCTGCTCCTTGGTGCCAAAGTGCCGCATGACCAGCCCGTGCGTGACGCCGGCCCGGCGGGCGATCTCGCGGATGGTCGCGCGCGCGTAGCCGCGCTCGGTGAACACCTCGCGCGCCGCCTCGAGGATCGCCTCGCGCGACGCCTCCGGATCTCGCCGGTGCCTGCGCGGCGGGCCGCCTGACCGGCTCTCCATGCCGCTAAGTATACAAGTGGTCATTAACGCCCGCACGGTGATACATTGCTTAATGACCGCTTGGTCATTAGTGGCTGGGCGGCGCCTGTCTCACAGAAGGATCTCCATGTCCGGCACGCCGCGACCACCCCGCCAGCCATCGCCCCGCCGGCTGTTCGCGACCGCCATCGCGGCGGCCGTGGTCAGCTTCGTCCTGATGCTCTCGTTCGGCTTCGCCGACCATGCCCCGTCGCCGCATGGCGTGCGGATCGCGGTGGCCGCACCGGCGGTTTTCGTTAAGGATCTGACCACGGGTCTCGCGCATGCGGCACCGGGCGGCTTCACGGTCGTGGGCGCGCACTCCGCGCGGGCCGTGGTCGGCAGCGTCCGCTCGCAGTCGGCGGCCGGGGGCCTGGTCACCGGCGTGGCCGGCCCCGTGACCATCGTGACGGCGGGCGCGGCGGGATCGAGTCAGCAGCAGGTCATCACGGCGGCCCTCACCGCCGCGGCGACCGCCCTCCATCGCCAGGCCCGTCCCCTTGACGTCGCGGCCCTGCCGGCCAGCGACCGGGCGGGGCTGTCCGTCTTCGTCTTCGAGCTCGGCCTGCTCATCCCGAGCGTGATTGGCGGCGTCGGCCTGTTCCTGCTCGGCCGGCGGTTCCGGGTGTGGTGGCGGTTTAGCGCCGCGGCCCTCTTCGCCCTGCTGGCCGCAGGCGGCAGCGTGCTCGCGCTTGACCTGATCTTCGGCGCCCTGACCGGTGCGAGCGCCGCACTGATCGGCGTCGGCTTCCTCGGCGCGCTGACGTTCGTGGCCTTCGTCGCGGCCTGCCAGGCGGTCACCGGGCTGCCCGGGACCGGCCTGGCCGCGCTCGCCCTCGTCTTCATCGGGAACGCCGTGTCCGGCGGGACAGTACCGTTCGCGTTCCTGCCCGATGGCTTCCGCCAGGTCGCGCCATGGCTGCCCAACGGCGCTATCGTGTCCGCCGCGCGCGACGTGGTCTACCTCCCGGAGGCCAATCCCGGCCATCCGCTGCTGGTCCTCGGGATCTGGCTCGCCGGGTCGCTGGCCGTGCTGGGCTGCGTAGACCTGCTGCACCTGGCCGAACGCCGCCGCACGCCAGATCGGAAGGCCGAGATCTACGCGACGCCGGTTACGGCACACGTGCGGCAGCGGCTCGCACGCCGGCGCGCGGCGGCTCGCACTCCGGTGGGCAGCGGCGCGCTCAACTTCGTGGACTGCCTGACCGCGAGTGACCACGCGGGGCTCCGGGAACGTGGCGCTTGACGCAACTAATCGGTTGCCATACTATCGCAACCAATCAGTTGCTACACAGGGGTGGCAGCGCAGTCAGGGCCCGGCCGCGAGGCATTCGCCCGGGGAATGGAGCGATCATGGCTCAGGTAACGGCCAACATCGAGATCATTACGCGCTTCGAGCACGCGTTTCGCGCGGCCGACCAGGCGACGATCGACGAGCTCTGCGACCCGGGCCTGGCCGACCACAATCCGGCGCCCGGCGAAGAGCCGACGCTGGCCGGCTTCAAGCAGAAGGTTGCGGGCTTCAAGGCGAGCTTCCCCGACCTGGAGGAGGACCTGCAGGACATCATCGCCAGCGGCGACACCGTCACCACCCGGTGGGTCGTGACTGGTTCCCTGCAGCAGGACCTCATGGGCATCCCCGCCTCCGGCCAGCCGATCCGGGTCGAGGGCATGAACTTCTACCGCCTCAAGGACGGTCGCGTGACCGACATCTGGACGCAGTTCGACGGCCTCGCCCTGATGCAGCAGCTTGGCGCCATCCCGGCCTGACGCCCCGGTCAGCCCCAGGCGCAGGGCGGCACCAATGGCTTTGCCAGCGCCCGCAGCTCGTCAGGCACCAGCCGCCGCGAAAGAGCGTCATCCATTCACCAAATGATCACGGAGTGGGCGGGCCGCCCAGGTGAGAGGCGCTCTAACCAGGCGAACCCGGCCTGGTGATAAAGGTCAGCGAATCTCATGGAAGATCAGGTTAGTGAGGGCTTGATCCGCAGCCAGGGATAAGTTAGCTTGAGGAGGGCCAAGAACGGCTCTGAATGCGGTGCGCGCCAATGATCGTTCTGGCCCGGGACGAGACGTTGTGAATGGACGAAGAAAATGAGTTCATGCATCCATCAACAGGAGGAAGCGTGCCCGCAGACACCAGGAAGCCTGCATTCGCGACGATAACGTCCCGCCTCAGCCGGCGGCGGTTGGCGGCGTTAGGTTCCGCGGCAGCCATCGGCGGTATCGCCCTGACTGCTGCCACGCCAGCTCACGCGGACACCTACACGCAAACCTGCAGCTCGTACGGTCAGTACACCGTCTGCGTGTCGTACGATTACACGAACTCGTTCGTGGCGGCCAACTTCTACAACGGCACCGGGTCATCTAAGTACGTGACCCTGTGGCTGGTTGACGGGAGCGTTAGTCAATCGCAGTCGGACCAGCTCGCGGCCAGGACCTGGACTGGGTTCGGCTTTTACGACACCAACAGGTTGACCAAGCCGTGCGCGACGGGGATAGTGGGCAATACCAGTTACGGAGTGTGCCTGAATGGCTAATCGGCCCGGTTAGGCCGGCTGATTCCGGCGTGACCAGGGAAGGTACCGAAGAGGCCGTTGAGGAGTTTGCGGAGCCTGGCTGGCCTGCCGTGACAGGGAGCCTGGCGGCATGGTTACCTTGACCCCGGTGGAAGACGACGAGCTCGAAGAAGCGGTGTACGCGCGGATGCGCTGGAACGTCCCGCTGTCGGTGGAGCACGCCGAACTTCTGATGGACCGGCTGGACGTGCGGCCGGGAGCCCACGTCGCCGACCTGGGCTGCGGCTGGGGTGAACTCCTGCTGCAGGTCGTCGCCCGCGCCGGTCAGGCCACTGGTACCGGCGTGGACACCGATGCCGGGGCGCTACGCCGCGCCGGACGCCTCGCCGCGGAGCGTCACCTCGACGGGCAGGTTCGGTTCACGGAGGCCGACGTCTCGAGGTGGAATGGCCCGGCGGACCGGGTGCTGTGCGTTGGCGCGTCCCACGCACTGGGCGGCACCACCCCCGCGCTGGACGCGCTGGCCGGGGTCGTGCCGGCCGGAGGCCGGCTGCTGTTCGGGGACGGCTACTGGGAAACACCGCCCTCGGCCGCAGCGACAGAGATGTTCGGCGAGCAGGTGCTGCCCCTGGCGGGCTTGCTGGAGGCCTGCCGGTCCACGGGCTGGCGGGTCATCCACATGAGCGTCGCCAGCCAGCTGGAATGGGACGACTTCGAGTCCACGTTCCGCGCTGGCCGCCAGGAGTGGCTGCTCGCGCACGCCGGGGACCCGCGCGCCGCTGGCCTGCGCGACTGGCTAGACGCCCGTGAGCGTCAGTACTTCGAGGTATACCGATGCGTCCTCGGGTTCGCTTACCTCGTCCTCGCGCACTAAGGGTCTGGCTGGGCCACGCAGTGCCGGCCTCGTGGCCCATGAGACCCAGTACTTTGCCGACCCCTTCGACGCGCCCCAGTGGCGCGCAAAGCTGGCCGAGCCGATGCCGGACCGCCCCGGCTGATACACGGTCTCTCAGTGGAACGACCGGCCGTAGCGGAGCCTGAGCGCCTTGCGGACGACATCGAACTGGTCCGGCGTGCGGGGGAACGACTGAAGGTCCTTGCCCAGGTCGAACCTTTTTCGCGCGGTCGACTTGGCGTAGCTGAACTCCCGCAGGCCCGCGTCGCCGTGGAACCGCCCGAAGCCGCTCTCGCCGACGCCGCCGAACGGGATGGACGACAACCCGACGAAGGTCAGGACGGAATTAATCGTCGTGCCACCCGCCCGGAGCCTGGAGGCGATCGCGGGTCCGCGCCGGGCCGAGTACACCGACGAGCCAAGCCCGAACGCCGTCCCGTTCGCCCGGCGCACCGCCTCGTCGATGTCAGGGACGGTGTTGATCACTAGGACCGGCCCGAAGGTCTCCTCCTGGACCGCAGAGCAGTCCTCCGGGACGTTGACCAGGACGATCGGGTCGATGAACGGTGGCCTGATCGACTCCAGCCCCCCGACCAGCGCGTGTGCTCCTGCCTCGAGCGCGTCACCCACGTGCCGGCGAACGATCTCGACCTGGGCGTTGACCGTCATCGGTCCGTAGGCGCTCAATTCCCCGACACCGACGGCGATCTCGCCGGCGTTCTTGCGCACCCTGGCCAGGAACTCGTCGCGCACCGACTCAACCACGTACACCCGCTCGACACCCACGCAGGCCTGGCCACCGTTGAAGAGGCCGCCCCAGACCACTCCCATCGCGGCGGCGTCGAGGTCGGCGTCGGCGGCGACAATGGTGGCGTCCTTGCCGCCGAGCTCCAGCACGACGGGGGTCAGGTTCTGGGCGCAGGCGGCCATCACCCGCCGCCCCGTGGGCGCTGAGCCGGTGAAGGCCACTTTGTCAACGCGGGCGGCGCACAGCGCCGCCCCGGTCTCCCCGGAGCCGGTGATCCACCCGGTCAATCCGGCGGGCGCATCCGGGTTTGCCCGGCGGAATGCCTCGATGGTGATGATGGCCGAGCCGGGGCTGAGTTCGCTGGGCTTGACCACGACCGCATTTCCAGCGGCGAGGGCGGCGGCCATGCCAGACAGCGTCAGGTAGACCGGTGCGTTCCACGGCGTGATCACCCCGATCACGCCGAGCGGGTGGTAGGACAGGCGCGCGTCGAAGTTCATCAAGGCGATGCCTGGTGCGACCCGCCGCCTGCGCAGAACCCGCTTAGCGTGAGCTGCGGCCCAGCGGGCATCCTCCAGCCCGGCGTACAGCTCGAACTGGACGTCCGCCCTGGGCCTCGCGGTCTCCCGGTGGCCGATCTCGTACACCTCGTCGCAGTGGAGGGCGAGCCAGCGCAGCCACCGTCGCAGGTAGGGCTTTCGCCCTTCAAACCCCAGTCCCTCCCACCAGCGCTGGGCCTCGCGTGCCTGGGCCACCGCCACCGCGACGTCTTCCGCGGTGTGCACCGGGTAGCTGCCGACCACCTCCTGGCTAGCGGGATTGGCGACATCGAAGCTGCCGGACTTGGTGGTGGCCTGCTCGGTGCGTGCGGTCATCTGGTCCATCTGGTCCATCCCGGTCAGCTCCGCATCATTCCGCGTACATGCCAGCCTGGCTATGATAAGTAGAACAGGTTCTATTTCACATCGTTCTGCACGCGAACGCGCGGCTTGCTGCATGCAGGCCGGCATAGATATCAGTCAATACCCAGAGCACCAAGGACTGGGAGCCGAGCTGGCCACGTGAGCACGCCTGTCGCACCCGGCACAGTTACCGAGCTGCTTCTGGCCCAGGCCGGCAGCTCGCGGCCGGGGCTGTGCTTTGAGGGCAGGCGGTGGAGCTGGCGGGAGCACGTCAGCGAATGCACGCGTTATGCGGCTGCACTGCGGGCGCGGCACCAGCCCGGCGTGCCGTTCCATGTTGGCGTGCTGGCCGACAACGTGCCCGAGTTTTCCTTCCTGCTTGGCGGGTGCGCATTTGCCGGCGCGGTGCTCGTCGCGCTTAACCCGGTGCGCCGCGGTACCGCCCTGGCCAGGGACGTGGCCCGCACCGACTGCCAGTACGTGCTCGCTGAACCGCAGTACATGGCGCAGCTGCCCACGATGGACGTTCCGGTAGTGCCGCTGGATGAGCTGGAGCTGCCAGGGCAGGCTCCGCTAAGCGCCGCGCCGGCGACGGCAGAAGACCTGCTCATGCTGATCTTCACGTCCGGGACGGGCGGCGAGCCGAAGGCGGTCAGGTGCACCCACGCGAAGATCGCCGTTCCAGGGCGGATGCTGGCCAGCAGGTTCGGTCTTACCGCCACTGACACGGTGTACGTGTCCATGCCGATGTTCCACTCCAACGCCGTCCTGGCGGGCTGGGCGGTGGGCCTGGCAGCCGGCGCGGCAATCGCTTTTCGCCGCAGATTCTCCGCCTCGGCGTTCCTGGATGACGTGCGGGCCTTCGGCGCGACCTACGCCAACTACGTGGGCAAGCCGCTGAGCTACGTGCTGGCCACGCCGGAGCGCGCCGACGACGCCGACAACCCGCTGCGGATCGCCTATGGAAACGAGGGTGCGCCTGGTGATCTGGCCAGGTTCGCCGATCGCTTCAGCTGCCAGGTGATCGACGGGTTCGGTTCGTCCGAAGGCGGCGTGGCGGTCAGCCGCACCCCCGATACTCCTCCGGGTGCGCTTGGCAAGCTGGCCGACGGGGTGGCGGTGCTGGATCCGGGAACTGGGCGCCAGTGCCCGCCCGGCCGGTTCGGCCCGGGCGGCCAGCTGCTCAATCCCGCCGAAGCCATCGGCGAGTTCGTGAACACGCGCGGTCCAGGATTGTTCGCCGGCTACTACAACGACGCGGCGGCGGACACGACCAGGATGCGCGATGGCATGTACTGGAGCGGCGACCTGGGTTACGCGGACTCCCGCGGGTTCTGCTGGTTCGCCGGCCGGGCGGGTGAGTGGCTGAGGGTGGACGGGGAAAACCTCGGTGCTGCGCCCGTGGAGCGGGCCCTGCGGCGCCACGCCGCCATCGCGGAGGCGGCAGTGTACGCGGTGCCAGACCCAGTGGCCGGCGATCAGATCATGGCCTGTGTCGTGCTGCGGGACGGGGCATCGCTGACCCCCGCAGAGCTTGGCGCCTTCCTCGCCGCACAGGGCGACATCGGGCCCAAGCAGCATCCGCGTTTTGTCAGGATCGCGAGCCAGATGCCGCAGACGGCCACGTTCAAGGTGCTCACCCGCGCACTGGCCAGCGATCGGTGGAACACCAGCGATCCTGTGTGGTGGCGCCCGTACACGCGCAGGCACTCGCACGAGTACGTCGTGCTCGACGCGGAACAGGCGGCCTCACTTGACGCCCGGATCAGCACCAGGCAGGGCAGATGACCCCGGGGCGGCTGGGTTCAGCGGGATGGCCAGGGTGAAGGTGGCGCCGTGCCCGGGTCCGGGGGAGGAGGCGGTGATCTCGCCGCCGTGGGTGCGGGCGATGTTACGGGCGATGGTCAGGCCGATGCCGGAACCGCTCGATCGCCGGGGCTGCCCGGGTGCGCGGTAGAACCGTTCGAAGACCCGTTCCAGGTCCACGGCGGCCAGGCCGGCCCCGGTGTCCGTGATCGCGACGGTGGCGCTGTGCCCGGCCGTCGCGGCCTGGACGGTGACAGTCCCCCCGGCTGGCGTGGCGGTGAGGGCGTTGCCCAGGATGTTGGTGAGTACCTGGTTGATCCGGTCCGGGTCGGCGCGCACGGGAAGCGGCCCGGGGGCCGCGACCGTGAGGGTGACCTGGGCGTCGCTGAACTGCGGGGCCAGCCGGCCGGCCGCCCGCCGGGCCAGGCCGGCGAGGTCGGCGCTCACTGGATGCAGGTCCAGCCGCTGCTCCTCGGCGCGGGACAGCGCCGACAGGTCGTCGGCCAGGCGGCGCAGCCGCCGCAGCTCGTCGCTGACGGCGCCGAGGATCTCCGGTTCTGGCCGGAAGACCCCATCGATGAGACCTTCCAGGTAGCCGTCCAGCGCGGTCAGCGGGGTGCGCATCTCGTGCGCGACCTCGCCGAGCAGCCGGGTGCGCCGGGTCTCGGTGCTGGCCAGCTCACCAGCCAGGGTGTTCACGTCGGCCGCCAGCGCGGCCAATTCCGGCTCAGCGGGAACCGGCACCCGGGCCTGGTAGTGGCCGGCCGCGATGAGCCGGGTCGCCGCGCGGACGGCATTCAGCGGGCGCACCAGCCGGCCGGTGACGAACGCGGCGGCCAGCCCCGCGGTGGCGACGCTGGCCAGGGTCCCGATCAGCAGCGCGGTGGTCAGGGCGGACAGGAACGCGGCACGCACGCTCCCGTCCTGGCCACCGGATCCGGAGCCTATGCCCGGCATCATGTGCCCGCCGCCGAGCATGGACATCTGGTGGTCGAACAAGGTCGGGGCGAGCAGGCGGACGGTCACGTAGGCGACCGCCGCACCGGTCAGGACCACCAGGGCGTAGGAGATGAACAGCCGCCAGGGCAGGCGAATCCTCATTCCGGCCGCCCGATGAACTTGTACCCGACCCCCCGCACGGTGGCGATCAGCTGCGGGCTGGCCGCATCGTCGCCGAGCCGGGCCCGCAGGCCGCGGATGTGCACGTCGACGACCCGCTCGTCGCCGAAGAAGTCATAGCCCCAGACCCGCTCCAGCAACTGGCGGCGGGAGAACACCCGCCCAGGTGCCTCCGCCAGCGCGGCCAGCACATTGAACTCCAGCGCGGACATGGTCACTGGCGTGCCGTCCACCCGTACCTCGTGGGCACCCGGGTCGACGGTCACGCCCGCGAACCGCAGCACGCCTGCACTGTGCTGCGGCCCGCCGCGGTCGCGGCGCAGCACGGCTTTCACCCGCGCCGCCACCTCGCGGGGGCTGAACGGCTTGGTTACATAGTCGTCGGCACCGACGCCGAGGCCGACCAGCTTGTCAACCTCCTCGGTGCGGGCTGTCACCAGGATGACGTACACCTCGCTGAACGTCCGCACCTGGCGGAGCACCTCGAGGCCGTCTATTCCGGGCAGCATCACATCCAGCAGGACGAGGTCGGGGGCGCCGTCGCGCACCAGGCGCAGGGCCGTTTCCCCGTCTCCGGCCTCGGACACGGCGAACCCGTCCGCCTCCAGGTACCCGCGCAGCACGGCACGGATATGCGGTTCATCGTCCACCACCAGGATCCGGCGCATCGCTCACCCCTGCCCAACGCTATGGCCCCGGGGGATTCTCCCGGTCACTCCGGGCGGGGCTTCACGGAAGCTTCACGCCCGCGCCGGTCGTCGCCTCACACCATCCCGCGACGCTGGGAACGAGGAAGAGATAAGCGAGGAGCTGATCACGATGAAGCTGAACGGAAAGCGCGTGGCTGGCGGGCTGGCCGCGGCCGGGCTGGCCGCCGGGGCACTGGCATCCGGCGGCGTGGCCCTGGCCTCGGCCCGCACCCCGGCCGCTCCCGCCACCTGGGCCGCCGCGACGGCGGGGCCGCGGGCGGGCTGGTGCCCGCGCGATCCCGGCGACACGAGCGGGATGATCCGCATGCCATGGGGCCGGCAGCCGCTCATCGGAGCCGCCGCACAGAAGTCGGCGATGCTCCGCGAGATGCGCAGCCATCTGGATGACATGGTCAGCCCGGTCCCCCGGACCGTTCCGGGCCCGGGCCGGATGAGCCCGGCGGCCGGGATGGGCATGGGGCATTAGCCCGGATGAAGGAGACGACGATGATGTACGGATACGGCAACGGCACGGGCGGCTGGGGATACGCCCTCATGACGATCAGCCTCATCCTGCTCGCGGGCCTGGCCGTCTACGCCATCGTGGCGCTGGGCCATCACGCCGGCCGCGGTGCCCCGCAGGCCGGGGGACCCCCGGAGCCGCCCCGGCCGCAAGACCCCGAAGGCCTGCTCGCCGGGCGATATGCCCGCAGCGAGATCAACGAGGACGAGTACCAGCGGCGCCTCGCCGTCCTGCGGGGCAGCGCCTCGGCTGCTCGCGCCGAAAACCACCCACCCGCGCGTGATCGAACCTGACCGGATGAGCGGAGCGCTGGCCGGTCCGGCGCCAGCATCAGCCGATGGCGGTGCCGAACAGGTGCCCGATGCCGTAGGTGAAAGCCAGGCCGAGCGCTCCGCCGATGACCACCCGCAAGACGGCGCGCCGGACGTTGCTGCCGCCCAGGCGGGCGCTGAGGGCACCGGTCAGGCCGAGGGCGATCAGGACGCCGACGAAAGTCACCGGGACCCGCAGGCTGGCCGGAGGCAGCAGGATGGCCAGCATCGGCAGCACAGCACCCAGGGTGAACGCCAGCGCCGACGCGCCGGCCGCCTGGACCGGGCTGGGGATGTCATCGGGGTCGATGTGCAGTTCGGCGTCCAGATGGGCGTCCAGGGCACCGCGGGCGGTCAGCTCGGTGGCGACCGTCCGGGCGGTGGCCGCGGACAGGCCCTTGGCCTCGTACAGCGCGGTCAGCTCGGTCAGCTCGGCGTCTGGGTCGTCAGCGAGTTCACGTTTCTCCTGCTTGATCTCCGCGTGCTCGCTGTCGCGCTGGCTGGAGACCGACACGTACTCACCCAGCGACATCGACACGGCCCCGGCGACCAGCCCGGCCAGCCCGGCGGTGAAGATGGGGCCGCGGGACGTCGTGGCCCCCGCCACCCCGATGACGATGCCCGCCACCGACACGATCCCGTCGTTGGCCCCCAGCACCCCGGCCCGCAGCCAGTTCAAGCGCCCCGCGGTCCCGCCAGAATGCGGCTCCCGGGGGTGAGTCGGCTGCCCGCTCTCGGCCGCCTCGACCTGCGCGGCGGAGGGCATGGCGTCGTCAGCGCTCATGCGTCCAGTAAATACCGTGACGTCGCCTCCCTCTACGGCGGCCGTACACGACAACGCCAGCAGGCTGGAGTCACCCTCCGAAGGGTGACGACATCCCCGGACCGGTCAAACACACTCATGAGGAAGGTCGTCAGTTCCTGAATTAGGAGGGTTGACATGACGTCGGCAACAACCACGCCGTCCAGGGATACGGGCGGGCGCCCTGCGGAAGGCCAGGGCCTCATCATTTTCGCGTCGGTTCTGCTGCTAGTCCTCGGCTTCTTCAACCTGCTTGATGGCATAGCCGCGATCGCCCGGTCACATGTGTATGTCGCCAATGCTCACTACGTAATCGGCGACTTGAGAGCCTGGGGCTGGGTCATGCTCATCTTTGGTGCCCTGCTGCTCCTGGCCGCCGCTGGGGTACTGGTAGGCAACCCCGTGGCGCGCTGGTTTGCCGTCGCCGTGGTCGGGCTCAACGCCATCGGCCAGATGTTCTTTATACCCGCCTATCCGTTCTGGTCCTTGATGATCATCGCCGTGGACATCGTCGCCCTGTGGGGGCTGTGCGCTTACGGCAGCCGCAAGAACCTCGCAGGTTAGGTGCGGCGGCGCAAAGCACTCCACATGCGAGCGCGAGTTCACCCGCGGCAGGGTGACGACTCGATCTCAGGCTGGCAGCAGGATTAAGGGCAACTATGCATGAGAAAGGGGCACGCCATGGCTGATCTGATTGCCATCGGCTATCCGGACGAGACGACGGCGGAGGCCGCCGCCGGGGAGGCACGCCGGCTGGCCCAGGATCTGATCATCCAGCCAGATGCGATCGCGGTGATCGTGCGGGACAAGGACGGCAGCTATCACGTCCACACCCAGCATCACGCGGTCGGCGCGGGGGCCACCTGGGGGATGTTCTGGGGGATGCTGTTCGGCCTGCTGTTCTTCATCCCGGTGTTCGGGATGGCCATCGGCGCCGGGCTGGGCGCCCTGATGGGCAAGATGGCCAAGACCAGTATCGACAAGCAGTTCCAGGAGCAGGTCCGTGACATGGTCAAGCCGGGCACCTCCGCGCTGTTCCTGATGCTGGAAAAGGTGACCCCCGACAAGGCCATCGAGGCGATGAGCAAGTACGGCGGCACGGTCCTGAAGACCTCCCTGTCCAAGGAAGACGAGAAGGAACTTCAGGCCGCCCTGCACGGGGACCAGCCGGCCGCCGGGTAGTCCGCATGAGCCCGCATCGCGGTCGGCTCCCGCCGCCCTGGAGGCCCGGGCAGGCCCGGATCTCACCACGGATGGAGCCGTGAGCAGGGCCCAGGCAGCACCGGCGCGTGACCGGTGGCGTTTCGTCCCGATGGCCGGATGGATCCGCTCCTACGAGCGCGGCTGGCTCAGGGGTGATCTCATCGCCGGGGTGACGGTGGCGGCCCTGATCGTTCCGAAGAACCTCGGCTACGCCGGGATTGCGGGAATCCCGCTGCAGAACGGTCTGTACGCGGCCGCAGCCGGCGCCATCCTTTACGCGGTCTTCGGGACGAGCCGGCAGATCTCGACCGGGCCGAGCTCGGGATTGGCGGCCGTGGCCGCGAGCGCGGTCGCGGTCGCCGGGGTCACGGGGGTCCATGACGTGGCGTCCTTCGTGGCGTTGATCACCCTGGCCTCTGGTGTGCTGTTCGTTGCCCTCGCGGTGCTGAAGATGGGGTGGATCGCGCAGTTCCTCTCCCGGGCCGTGGTTACCGGCTTCCTATTCGGCGCCGCGATCGACGTGGTGATCGGTGAGCTTCCCAAGCTCACGGGCACGAAGGTCACCGGCTCGAACCCGGTCCAGGAGCTATGGTCCTGGCTTGGCACGCTCGGTGACGCCCAGATGGTGACCGTGGTCGTCGGCGCAGCCGCGCTCGTGGTCGTGTTCGGGTTGAGGATGATTGCACCCCGCATCCCCGGCGCCCTCGTCCTGGTCGTCGGTGGCCTGGTGGCGTCATGGCTTTTCGATCTCGGCGCGCACGGCGTGGCCCTGGTGGGGGAGGTGCCACGAGGACTGCCGTCCCTGCAGGTCCCCGAGCCTCAGCTGCTGGGCGATCATGCGAGCACAGTTGCCCTCGCGGCGGTGGCGCTCGTCCTCATCGGGTTCTCGCAAACCGCTGGCGACGCCAGGACATTCGCGGCCAGGCACCGCTACCGCATCGACATTAACCAGGAATCGGCTGCCCAGGGCATAGCCAATGCCGGCGCCGGCCTGTTCCAGGGAATGCCGGTCTCCACGAGCCTGTCCGCGAGCTCACTGAACGACCACTCGGGTGCGCGCACCGGCCTGGCGTCGCTCACCTCCGGCGTGACGGTCCTGCTTACCCTCCTGTTCCTGGCGCCGGTCTTCTCTGTCCTGCCCAAGCCGGTGCTCGCTGCCCTCATTATCGAGGCAGTGGTCATGGGGATGATGGACGTGCCCGAGATGCGCCGCCTCGCTCGGGTGCAGCGCTTCGATTTCTGGATCGCGATCGCAGCCATCACCGGGACCCTCCTGGTCGGCGTGCTCGCCGGAGTGATGATCGGGATCGGGCTCTCGCTGATCTGGCTCATCTCAGTGGCGACGCGGCCCCACATGCCGTTGCTAGGACGGGAGACAGGCACCCAGGCCTTCCGGGAGCTGGACGAACACCCCGGCGACGAGCAGTTCCCCGGAGTCGTGGTCCTCCGGCTGGATGGCGGCCTGTTCTTCGCCACCTCTGATGCCCTGGAGGACCGGGTCCGGGAGGTCGCCTTGTCCACACCCGAGATCACCGCGATCGTCCTCGATTGCGAGGGGATCGACTTCATCGACTCCCAAGGGTCGGCGAAGATGCGCGAGATCCTCGAGCTCACCAGGCAAGCCGGCGTGACCCTGCGCCTCGCCCGGATCAAGCCGGCCGTCCGTGAGCTCCTGGCGCGCGACGGCGTCCTCGATCGCATCGGCGACGACAAGACCCACGACGCCGTCGACCACGCCGTAGAGGCGCAGATCATCGCCCAAGGAGGCAGTCATGCGGGCCTGTGATCAACCCGCGCTGGGATGGACGGTGGTTCTGCGGCGCCGGCCAGCGCACATCGTGGATGGCCGGGTGCAAGGCGGCTACACCAGCGCGTTCGAGATCATCTGCTGCGACTGCGGGGACCATCCCGACCTGGATTACCGCGACGTCTCACCTGAGCTGCAGCGGATCCGCGGGCCGTACCCGATCGTGGCGGGCGTGGCTGCATATGAGCAGCACCTCGACCTGCACCACCCAACGGCCTGCGCGGGCGCCGGTGACAGGCCGCGATGAGTGACACCACAGCGTCCAGGGCGGCCGCCGCGGCCCGGGCGATGATCCTGCCGCTGGCGCTGGCCCAGTTCATCGCGAGTTATGCAGCGACGAACATGAACGTGGCGATCAGCGCGATCGCCAAGGACCTCGGTACGACCGTAGGCGGCGTCCAGACCGCGATCACGCTGTTCACCCTGACGATGGCCGCGCTGATGATCCCGGGCAGCAAGCTGACCGACATCTGGGGGCGCAAGCGGTGCTTCATCATCGGCCTGGCCGTCTACGGTGTCGGGGGGCTGCTGGCGGCTCTGGCCCAGGGACTGCCCCTGCTGATCGTGGGGTACTCGCTGCTGGAGGGCGTGGGCTCGGCGCTGATGATCCCGCCCATCTACATCCTGGTCACCGTGACCTTCCCCGACGTCAAGTCGCGGGCCCGGTACTTCGGCGTGGTCAGCGGCGCGGGCGGCCTGGGCGCGGCGGCGGGGCCGCTCATCGGCGGCCTGGTGACCAGCGCGATCAGCTGGCGGGCCTCGTTCGGCCTGCAGGTCCTGGTCGTGGCCTGGATCGCCGTCCTGGCCCGCCGGATCACCGACCCGGCCACGAGCGGGCCCAAGCCGCGGTTCGACCTGACCGGAGCGGTCCTGTCGGCCGCGGGGCTGTTCTTCGTCGTGCTCGGGCTGCTGCAGTCGCGGACCTACGGCTTCCTGGTGTCGCGGGAGGACTTCACCATCGGCAGCACGGTGGTGATACCCAAGGGCTCGATTTCCCCGGTCTGGCTGTTCGTGGCTATTGGCGCGCTGTTCTTGCTGTGGTTCTTCCTGCACATCCGCTCCGCCGAGCGCAAGGGCCGGGATGTTCTGCTGCCACTGCGGCTGTTCCGCAACAAGATCGCCAACTTGGGGCTGGGCACCCAGACCATCCAGTGGCTGATCCTGCAAGGATCGTTCTTTACGGTCTCGGTCTACCTGCAGGAGGTCAATGGCTACAACGCGATCCAGACCGGGCTGATGCTCACCCCGGCCACGATCGGGATCCTGGCCGCTTCCGCCGGTGCCGACCGGTTCGCCCGGCGGCATCCGCAGCGGTGGCTGATCGTCGCCGGCTTCCTGGCCACCGCGGCCGGCATGATCTTGCTGCTGGCCCTGGTCCGGGCGCATTCGGGCATCTGGACCTGGATACCGGGGCTGCTGCTGTTCGGCGCCGGTGTTGGGGTCATGCTGACGTCCTCGGTCAACGTGGTCCAGTCCAGCTTCCCCGACGCCGATCAGGGGGAGATCTCCGGCTTGTCCCGCAGTGTTTCCAACCTGGGATCCTCGCTGGGCACCGCCCTGGTCGGCTCGGTCCTGGTCGCCGTCGCCCTGCCCAAGGGGCAGCCGTTCGCCGTCGCCCTCACGATCATGCTCGTGGTCACGCTCATCGGCCTGGTCCTCGCCGTCCTCATCCCCCGCCAGCCGATTCAGGCCAGCGAGTCATCAGATTCCGCAGCGGGACCAGTGACGCGGCCAACGGCACGGTGATGGTGAGGTTACGGCCGTGCTGCTTGACCTCCTCCTGATCGGCCTGGCGGTGGCGTTCGACCCGCTGCCGCTGACGGCCTTCCTTATCGTGCTGCCCTCCGAGCGCGGCGTGAGAAAAGGCGCGGCCTTCGTGTTCGGGTGGCTGGCGTCCCTGGCCATCGTGGTCACCATCACGGTGCTGGCCACGGGCAACAATCCGCCCGAGCCAAACACGGCACCCTCACTCGCAGACCTGGCGGTGAAGATCACTCTCGGGGTCATCCTGGTCGCGGTGGCGATCCGGCAGCGCCGGAGGAGGGGGCAACCGAGGAAGGTGAGGAAGCCACCGAAGTGGCAGGCGCACGTGGACAACATGTCCCCGTGGTTCGCCATGGGCCTTGCGCCCGCCCTCCAGCCCTGGATCCTGATCAGCGCAGGCGCCGCCACGGTCGTGGAGGCCAAACTGTCCAGCGCCGGGAGCTACCTCGCGCTGTTCCTGTTCTGCATCATCGCCTCGGGGTCCTACCTGGCCATGGAGATCTACGCCAGTGTCAAGCCCAGCCAGAGCCAGGCGTTCCTGGCCAGGTCCAGAGCCTGGATCAACAACCACACCGAGCAGGTGATCACCTGGGGGAGCCTGATCCTCGGGCTCTGGCTGATCGTATACAGCATCTACCTGATCGTCATCTGAGACGCGGTGGACGGCTGGCGTGTCCGGTGAGGTCAGGAGCCGCACGTTTCGCAGTAACCGGGGGAGGGCTCCGTGACTGCCGAAACACCCTTCTTTGAGGCACTCGCTGGCCTTACCTCCGCGCCGGACTCCGGCGGAGTGCCCAGCCTCGAGGTGCGGTGGATCTTCCCGGGCCAGCTGGAGGCGGCGGTGGCCGGGTGGTTCGGGCGGTTCCCGGCCGGGATGGAGTCACGCGAGGACACCTATCTCCTGGATCCGCTGTTCCCCGGGCTTTCGGTCAAGGTCCGCGGAGGCGGGGCACTGGAGGTGAAGGCGTACCGCGGGAGCCGGGGAGTGCTCGAGGTGGCCGGGCGCGCCCGTGGGCGCCTGGAGTCCTGGCAGAAGTGGGCTTTTCCCGTCAGCGTGCTCAGCCAGATCGGTGGTGCGGCGGCCAGCTGGCGGCCGGTGCGCAAGCGGCGGCGCATCAGCCGGTTCTCACCGGGCAGCGGGCGGATCGTGGCTCGCGTCCCGGGGGCAGGCCAGGAGCCGGGGTGTGAGGTGGAACTCACCGCAGTCCGCACGAGTGGCCGGGACTGGTGGACGCTGGGGTTCGAGGCGACCGGCTCCGCCGGCCTGCTCCGAAGCCACCTCGAGGCCACCGCCGCGCTCGTTTTCGCCCAGCCCCTGCCCGGCGGTACGGAACTCAGCCTGGACGGTTCCAGGTCGTATGGCGAGTGGCTGCGCCAGCTGCCGGGCGGCGGGGACGACTCCGCGGCTCTGGATCGCTGATCTTGGTCACGCGCTACGTTGGCTTCATGGGAGCGTCCGCCCACAGGGCGTCGGCAAGGACCCCATCATCGGCCTGGGCGCCGGGTCGCATGTAACGCGGCCCCGGCGCCACGCTCACCGGCTGCCCGGGAAGGGAGCGCAATGCTGGCTGCCCGCTTCTATCAGCCGGGGGATGTGCGGGTCGAGGAGGTAGCCGATCCGGAGCCGGGACCAGGCGACGTGGTGATCCGCGTCCGCAACTGCTCCTGCTGCGGCGCCGACCGGAAGACCGTCCAGCACGGGCACCACCGGCTCAGCCCGCCACGGGTGCTTGGCCACGAGATCGCCGGTGAGGTGGTCAGCGCCGGCGCTGAGGTCACGGGCTGGGCCTCCGGGGACAGCGTTCAGGTGATCGCCGCGATCCCGTGCGGTGCCTGCCGGGAGTGCCAGGCTGGCCACGCGACGGTGTGCACCAGCCGGGAGAACATGGGCTACCAGCATGACGGCGGCTTTGCCGAGTTCATGCTGGTCCCGGCCAAGGTCATCGCCGTGGGCGGATTGAACCGGATCCCGGCCGGGACCGGGTTCGCCGAAGCGTCGCTGGCCGAGCCGCTGGCCTGCGTGCTGAACGCGCAGGAGCTGTGCGGCGTGACTAGCGGCGATGAGGTGCTGATCATCGGCGATGGGCCGGCCGCTGCCTGCACGCTTCCGGGGTGGTGCCGGTCACCGACCTCATCACGCACCACTTCCCGCTCACTGAATTTGCCAGCGCGCTGACCATCATGGCCAGCGGCGAGGCGGTCAAGGTCACTGTCGAGCCATGACCAGCGGTCAGAGGCAGGCCCGTTAAGCCTGCGAGTCGGCCGGCGGGAGGTGCGCCAGCGCCCGGCGCAGCTCGCGGCGCGACCTGATCCCGAGCTTGGCGAACACGTTACCCAGGTGCCATTCGACCGTGCGGGCGCTGAGGAACAGCTGGGCGCCGATCTCGGTATTGGTCAGCCCGTCCCGGGCGAGCCGGGCGATGGACGCCTCCTGGGCGGTGAGTTCGGTGCGGGTCGCCACCGCGTGCTTGCGCACTGTTTCGCCCGCGGCCAGCAGTTCGCGCCGGGCGCGCTCGGCGAACGCCCTGGCCCCCATGGCCGCCAGCATCTGGTGCGCGGTCCGCAGCTGGGTCCGGGCGTCCTTGCGGCGGCCGTCACGGCGCAGCCGTTCCCCGTAGAGCAGATGGGCGCGGGCGAGTTCGGGACGGAGCCGGGTGCGGCCCAGCCGGTCGATCGCCTCACGGTAAAGACCGTCGGCGGTCTCACCGTCGCTCAGCAGCGCCCGTGAGCGCGCCTCGAGGCCCAGGCCCAGGTCGGTGCCACCGGCCTGGGTGGTTCCCGCCAGCCTTTCCAGCGCATCGCGTCCGGCGTGGGTGTTCCCGCTGCGCACGGCAGCCTCGATCAGTTCGGGCAGCGCCCACATGGAGACGTACAGCTCGGGGGTGTCCTCGCTGGCCTCCTGCGCCGCGGCCAGCGCGTCAGCGTAACGGCCGAGGCTGTTGCAGAGGATCGCGGCCATGCACTGCGCGAAGCTCACTGCGTGGCCCTGGCCCCCGGCGGTGCCTTCGGCGATGGTGGACTCGATCAGCTGGGTGGCCTCGGCCTCCTGGCCGGATAGGCAGGCGAGCCACAAGCCGGCAAACGGCGGGTAGCCGATGCCGGTGGCTTCCGCGACGACATCCGCCTCAGAGATCAGGGAGGTCCCGGCCGGGAAGTCACCGCTGCGGATGACCGTCGCAGCCTCAGAGGCCAGGTCGATCGGCAGCTGATCGAGTGCGCCGACCTCCCGGGCGAGCTGAGTCTGCTGGACGGCAATCGCGTGCCAGCCGTCCTCGTCCCACAAGACGATAGCGGCCGCCTGGGCCAGCCAGCCCCACCGGAGATCTTCTTCCGGGGAGATGCCTCCGCTGGTGAAGGCGCTGGCTGCCTCGCGCAGCGCCGGGGCCGCGGCGGCCCTGCCCTCGGCGACCAGCAGGGCCAGGCCATCCAGCAGCAGGTCCGCCAGGCGCGGCGGATGCGGCGGCGGGGGCAGCATCCGGGCAGCGCTGGAGACCTCGTACAGATCTCCGGCACCGGCCAGGCGCCCGGCGAACATCGCGGCGATCCACGCGTTCAGGTACGTCTCGCGGGCCAGGCCGAGGTCGAGCGGCTCAAGCCGCTTGGCTGCCTTGAGCAGCAGCGGCGGAGCGTCGCTGCCCAGGCCCGAGGCGAAGGCGATCTGCCCGCGCAGCAGGTCCACCCGCGCGCTGGCGAACTCATCCAGCGGGCCGCCCTCGGCCGCGGTCAGCAGTTCACGAGCCTGCCCGAACGCCCCGGCCTGCAGGCTGGTCCCCGCCGCCGCCAGCGTGCGCGCGGTGCGGCGCGCCGGTGAGACGGTCAGCGCGACCGACCGCTCCAGGAACGCCGCGGCTGCGGCCAGCCCGCCACGGGCTTGCGCCCGGGCGGCCGAGCGCTCGAGTTCCGCAGCGACCTCCTCATCCGGCCCGGCTGCGGCCCGGGCCCGGTGCCAGGTCCGGCGGTCCGGATCAGCCTGGGGGTCGGTGACCGCCGCCAGCGCCCAGTGGATCTCCTGCCTTTCCGGGAAGGACGCCGAGCGGTAGGCCGCCGAGCGCACCAGGGGATGCCGGAACCGCACCAGGGAGCCGAACTCCACCAGCCCTGCTTCGACCGCAGCTGCCGCCGCCTGAACCGGGATGCCCAGCCGCTCCGCCGCTCGCCACACGAGCGATGCGTCGCCGGACGGATCGGCCGCGGCCAGCGACAGAAGCCGGCGAGTCTGCTCAGGCAGAGTCTCCAGCTGCCGCCCGAAGCTGTCCTCGATCCGGCCCGCCAGCGGGACCACGCCGGGCAGCCCGAACCCGCCCGCCAGTTCCGCGGGGGTCAGCCCCCGCGGCAACTCCAGCAGCGCCAGCGGGTTGCCCTCGGTCTCCGCGACGATGAGGTCCCGTACCCGGGCATCCAGCGGTCCGGCCAGCACCGACTCCAGCAGCGCCTGGGCATCGCTATCGCCCAGCCCGCGCACTTCGAGCTCGGGCAGCCCGGCCAGATCTGCTCCGGGAGCCCGGGCCGCGAAGACCAGGCCGACGGGATCGGCGGCCAGCCGGCGTGCGGCGAACCCCAGGGCCTGCGCCGAAGCACGGTCGAGCCACTGCTCGTCATCGATCACGCAGATGAGCGGATGTTTCCCGGCCACGTCCGCCAGGAGGCTGAGGACAGCCAGCCCGACCAGGAAACGGTCCGGCGGCGGCCCGACACTGAGGCCGAACGCGGTCCGCAGGGCCTCCCGTTGCGGCACCGGCAGGTGATCGAGCCGGTCCAGCATGGGCGCACAGAGCTGGTGCAGCCCAGCGAAAGCCAGCTCCATTTCCGACTGCACGCCCGCCACCCGGACCACGCGGCACCCGGACGCCCCACGGGCCAGGTAGTCCAGCAGCGCGGTCTTGCCCACCCCCGGATCGCCGCGGACCACCAGCACCCGGCTCTCCCCGGCCCGGACAGCGTCGAGCAGCCGGTCGAGCACGCCACGTTCGCTGCGCCGGTCGGTCAGCGCTGGCGTGCGGCCCCTCAGGCCAGGCTGGATAGCCATCGGCCCGGGGCTACGCCGCGTCCGTGGCGCCGGCCCGGGCGGCGATGCCCGGCGGGGCAGGCTCGTGCCCGGGCGCCGTGGCCAGGCCGCCCGGCGCTGCATCACCGTTCATATGGCCTCCCACTGGCCTGACCGACAGCCTAACGTTGCAGGCCAGAGCGGGGAAGCCGGCATGTCTTCCACGAGACAAGCAGGGTGATCCGGGCACACCCCGGGATCGGACCCGGGGCTGCCCCGGGGGCGCCGCGCGCTGATCTGGGTGAGAGTGACAGCAGAGCACCAGAGATCCCTGGCCAGGAAAGGAGCCGAGGCCCAGCACGTGAACGTCCGTTCACCACACCTGGTGCGTGTACCCGATCGGGCGCCATCTCTGGAAGGAAAGGACTGTCCTGTGTCTCATCACCTGGATACGCCGCTGGCGGCGCAGAACGGCCAGCTTTACATCGATGATCTCTACGTCTTCCCCGGGGACCGCAGCACGGTCTTCGTGATGGACGTCAACTCCAACATCACCGGGGTGTACGCCCAGCCGGGCTTTCACCCCGAGGCACGCTACGAGATCAAGGTGCACTTCGGCGGAGCAGATTTCGAGGACCTGACCTACCGGTTCTCCTTCGGGGAGGCAGATCCGGGCGGGCGGCAGCCCCTGCGGCTGCATTCCCTGGCCGGCGAGGCGGCGCGCGGGGACTCCGCCCCTGGGGAACTGCTGCTGGAAGGCCGGACCGGCGAGGAGGCCACCGGGGGCGGCGTCCGGGCCTGGGCCGGCCGCATCGCCGACTCCTTCTACATAGACCTGTCGTTGCTGGCCATCATCAACGGGGCGGTGGCGAAGGGAACCGCGGCGGACCTGTCTGGGTGGCGCCCAGACGAGGCGAAGAACAGCTTCGCCGGCACCACGGTCGAATCGATCGTGCTGGAGGTTCCGCACTCGGACCCGCGGCTGCGGCCGGGCGCGCGCACCGGGGTGTGGTGCGCGACCAGGCTCGCCACCGACGCGGGCGGCTGGCGGCAGATCAACCGGGCCGGGCATCCCATGATGTGGCCGATCTTCTGGCCCGGCGACACCGACTTCTCCAACCCGGCCAACACGCGGCACCCGTCTGAAGACGCCGCCGCCGCGGGCAAGTATCTCGGCGAGCAGATCGCCGCGGTCGTGGCGGCGGGCGGGACCTGCGGCGACCCGCACGGCTACGGCGAGACTGTGGCCCGGGACCTGCTCCCCGACGTGCTGCCCTATGCGATCGGCACGCCCGCGACCTACGGGTTCGCCGGGTTCAACGGCCGGACCATGGCCGATAACGCACCTGAGGCGATGCTCTCCCTGGTCACCGGCACCGCGGTGCCCTCCGGGCTCAAGCCCGCCGTCGCCCAGGGCCAGCGCGCTGCTGCGTTCCCCTACGTGGTCCCCGCCTGATCACTCGGGAAGCGCCTCCGGGTAAGGGTGCCCTCAGCGCGTCGGCCTGCGAGAACACGGGCCGCGAAACGCCCGGACAACCTCGGACAGCGAGGATGCCAAACATTCCGTGGGCCTGCGCGTCACTACTACAGCGCCAAGTTCGGGCAGGGGGGACTTTGCATATCCGGAGACTGCTGATCTTTCTCAGCCTCTTAGTCGCTTTGGCTCTCGGCGTAGGCCCGGCGCCGGCCTTGGCGGCCACCAGTCCTCCCTATCCAGCCGCGCTGGGCGCTTTTAACCCGAACGGGATAGTGCCCGGCCAGTGGCATCTGGTCCGGAAGACAGGTGTGCTGTACCTGAACTCCGGGCTGCTGGCAGGCTGCCATGGCGCCGGGGCACGCTGGCAGCGCGAGGACGGCACTCAGGTCAGATTTATCTGGGCGGCCTGCGGAAGAGAAGAAATCAAGCTGCTCAGCTCGACCTATGCCAGCACGCGCGCCCGCATCCCAGCCGCCTGGCGCAATCTAAGTGTCCTGGGCGCGAATGTCGATCTCGTGACCGGGGCGGACGGCGGGGCCTGGCGATACTGGCTGCAGGGGAATTTCAGCCTCGCCCTGCTGGCCATCTGCCCGCACCAGGCCATCGGTGCGTGCGCCGGCCTCAGCGCACCCGCCGCCCGGTATCTGGCCGCGCGACTGCCGGGTCATCCGGTCGTGACCAAAGTGGCCGCCGTGTTCCCGCCCGCGTCGCCTCTGCTGGGTGCGTTGGTCGTGCTCTGGCTGATGGTCGTGGGCGGAGACCGGCTCAGCAAGCGCGCCAAGCTCGAAAAGTTCCACATGGTCGCGGGCAGCCAGAAACTTCTCTCTGTTGACCAGGCGGCCAAGGATCTGCGCAAGACGAGCCGGCGGCGATGGTGGGGAAAGCTGTTCCTCGTCACCGGGGCGGTGCTGCTGGCGACCGGGGCGGCCACCGCAGCCCGCCAGGGACTGGCCCAGGCGGCAGGCGAGCTTGTGATCAGCCTGATCCTGGTGACCGTGGGCCTGGTTGTGCTGCGCAGTTGCCGTGATCCGCTGCTCAGCCGGGGACGCTACCGCGCATGGGGAACGGCCGGCGAGGTCTTCCACATCCGCAGGATGCTGTCGGCCGGGCTCACGCTTATCCTGGGCCTCCTGTCGCTGCTGGTCCCCCTGGTCGTGCTGGCTGGCTGGGTACTGGCCGGGTTGTCGTCAGACGAGCAGGATCTTTCCTCGATCCTGGCGGGCGTGGTGATCCTCGCGGTCATTGCCTGCTACTTCCTCGACCGGGCGGCTCAGCGGCTCCGGGCCCGCAGCCTCCAGGAAGCCATGCGGCGCGATCCAGATCGCTCCCTGCTGTACCTTCGCAATTTCGGCGACGATGCCCAGAAGATCCCTACGAGCCGGTTCAACCGCAGGGGCGTCTGGCAGCGTGCTTCTGGATGGCTCAACCCGATCGGGAACGCGCGCTTTGAGGAGGTGCTGACCCGGGCGCTGGCGCGTAGCGGCCCGGTCGTCGCCATCGGCCAGCCGGGCGGTCAGTTGCACACGCTCTTTTCGGCCATTGCTCCCACGCTGGGGGCGGCCAAGACCACCCTGGCCCACGACGATTGGCAGGATCGTGTCCGCCAACTGGCGACAGAAGCCTGGGCGGTCCTGGTATCAGCCACCCCCAGCCAGGTCAACGATGGATTCGCCACGGAGCTCAAGATGCTGGCCGAGTGCATCGGGCACGGCCGCATCATTCTCGTGTTCGGCACCGGGCCAAAGGCGGTGCTGCATAACCGCTTCGGGGCTTTCCTGCGTGCGGTCAGCGCCTATCCACTCTTCCAGGACCTGGCCTCGGGCTGGATAAGCGACGGCGCGCTGGTCCTGGTGCACACCCCGGCGGACGGCTGGGGCACCTGGCGCGGATGGGGCGCGGAGCGCCGGACCGCCTGGACCTACACCGCGGCCATCGGTGCGGCCGTGGCCTACGCGCAAGAAGCATGGTCCAGACCGCCGGCGCAACTGATCCCCCCGCTCGTGGAGCCGACTGGGTGAGCATGGGCTTAACCGTCTCGTGATAGACGCTGGATGGTGCGGAAAGCCAAGCCCTGGTGGGGATTCAGCAGAATCGGACACGCTGCGCAACCGGCCGCAGCAAAGCGCAAGGCCGTGGATTCCGTGGTTCTCGCTGCCGCGAGGCATCAATTCCGTTAGCGTCCCGCGCTAATACCCCGCTGTGGCCCGCTAACGTGAGAACCCCCGGCAGGCGGCCAACGAGAGGAGTCTGGCGTGACGCGCTCGCCCCATCGCCGGCTTATCGTGGATCACTCCGGGCGCGCCAGACCCAGATCACGGAACAGAATCAAAGCGGTGGCCGGCCTCTGGATCGTCGCTATGGTGGCGGCCGTCGCGCTCGGCGCATTCGCATTCCACTTGTCCCGCGCCGGGCACACCGGCCGGCTGGCCTCAGACGCCACGCGTGCCCCACTGCTCGGGGCCTCGGTCAGCACGGCGACCATCGCGCCGGAGACGTCTGAGTTCGGGCACATGGGAATCGTCCGGGTCTACTACCCGGGCCTGCCGAGTTCCAACGCCTGGACCACGGGACTGCCCGCCGCGAACAAGTCGGCGGTCATCGTGAGCTTCAAGGCACTGCCCCGCGCGATCCTGTCCGGGCAGGACGACGCGGTGCTCTCGCACTTCTTCGGCACCGCTCCCACCGGGCACCCGATCTACTGGTCGTACTGGCATGAGCCGGAGGGCAACATCACGGACGGCGAGTTCACGCTGCCCGATTACAAGGCCGCCTGGGCGCATGTCGCCGCGCTCGCCCGTGCCGTGCACAACCCCGATCTCCATTCGACGCTGATCCTGGGGGGCTACGACTTCAGCCCATCCGCCCATCGCAATTGGCAGGATTATCTGCCCGGCGGGGGCATTATCAGCGTGCTGGGCTGGGACGCCTACCCCCCCGGCAGCGCCAAGAACCAGAACCCGGTGGCCGCACCGCCGGACCAGTTCATGGCCCAGGAGATCGCCGCCGCCAAGAGCGTCGGCCTGCCGTACGGCTTCGCTGAGTTCGGCCTGTCCACCGCGGCTGGCCGCCCGGGCTGGCTCACCCAGGTGGGCGATTATCTGCTGCACAGCGGGGCTGTATTCGGCAGCTATTTCAACGGCAACGCGCAATATCCCACGCTCAAGCTGACCGACGCTGCCTCGGTCGCGGTGTGGAAGAGTTTCGTGGCCAGGTCCGGCTCGGCTGCCCCGGCGCCAGTGCCCGGTTCGGCAGTGCCCGCATCGCCAACGTCAGCGCCCGCATCGTCAGCCCCCGCGTCGCCAGTGCCAGCATCGACTGGGCCGGGCCCGGGCAGCACCGCGACGCCGCCCGCGGCCGCCGGCCCGGTCGTCAGCGGGCTGGCCCTGAGCCCGCCCGCCATCCCGGCCCGCCCGCAGGGCCACACCAGCATCACCTTCAGCCTGAGGCAGGCAGCGGACGTGACCGTCCTCGTCCTCAACCCGGAGGGCGCGGTCGTGCGCATGCTGGCCAGGCCCGCCCAGCCGGCGGGCACGCTCGCCGTCCGCTACTACGGCTTCGACGGTGCCGGGCACCGGGAACCGGCCGGGAAGTACCAGGTCCTGGTGGTGGCCAGTAATGCCCACGGCAGCCAGACCGCGCAGTCGCCGCTGCAGATTAACTCCCCGTGACCTGCTGGGCGCAGACTTGGCGGTGGCCCCTTCACCGGAAAGCGAAGGAGGTGCTGGCCATGGGACTGACCTGGCGGGACATGGTTTCGTCCGGCGCCATCACCGTGATCCTCATCGCGTACGTCGCGTATCTGGAAGGAACGAGCCTGGTGCTGATCTCCAGCACGTGGGCCATCTCCGCCGTGGTGCTCCTCCTCGGCATCGGCTGCGCCGTGCTCGCGGGCGGCGACCTGTATACCCGGCCTCAGCCAGGTCTGGGCGCCGTGTTCCGGCGGGTCGCCACCGGGCTCGGCACGATCGCGGTCGTCGCCGGTCTGGCCGGCCTGGTCACCGGCAGCGCCCACGCGCTGGAGATCCTCGTCGTCGTCACGATCGCCTGGCTCGCGACGGCGACCTTCTGGCACGTGCTCACGATCGGATCGGAGCGATGAGCCGCCAGGACATGCCGGGCGTCATACCCGATCAGCATCCGGAGCCGCGCAGCAGCTCACGGGCCCGGCCGATCAGGACGGGGATGGCGGCGGCGGCGGAATCGAAGCGGGCGCCGACGGTCAGCCCCTGGGCGTAGCGGGCCTGGATCGTCTGGGCGATCACGGCCAGCTTGAAGTGCCCGAACGCCACGTACCAGGCCATGCCGCCCACGTCCCGCCCGGAGCCGCTGGCGTAGCGGCTGACCAGGTGCCCGGCCTCCGGGAACCCGGGGTTGGCGGACACCGCGTGCTCGGTCCCGGTGACCGGGGCGGACACCGGATCCCAGTAGGTGAGCAGGAGACCGAGGTCGGCGAGCGGGTCGCCGAGGGTGGCCATCTCCCAGTCGATGATCGCGGCGACCTGGCCCGGGTCGCGGACGGCGAGGATCGTGTTGTCCAGCCGGTAGTCGCCGTGCACGATGGCCGCGGGCGGCGAGGACGGCAGCCCGGCCCGGAGCGCGTCCGCCAGCCCGCCCAGGGGCAGGCCGGTGGCCGCGCCGCCGGAGGCCTCCCACTGCTGGCCCCAGCGGCCGATCTGGCGGCCCAGGAAACCGGCGGGGCGACCCAGCGTGCCCAGCCCGGCGCCGCCCGCGTCCACCTGGTGCAGCGCCACGAGCTGGTCGATCAGGCTGTCGGCGGCGCGGGCCGCGTCGGCCGGGGCCAGCGCGCGGGCGTCCGCGGCATCCCGGATGACCGGGCCGTCCACGAACTCCATGACGAAGAACGGTGCCCCGATCACGGTGGTGTCGTCCTCGGACACGAGCATGCGGGGCACCGGGAGCCCGGTTGTGGCCAGGGCGGACATCACCCGGTACTCGCGGGTCATGTCGTGCGCGCTGGCCAGCACGTGGCCCAGCGGCGGCCGGCGCAGCACCCAGCGCTGCTGGCCGTCGGTGAGCAGGTAGGTCAGGTTGGAGCGGCCGCCCTCGATCAGCCGCGCGGTCAGGTCGCCCGGGCGGCAGCCCAGCGGGCCGGCCAGCCGGGACCGGAGCCGGCCCAGGTCGAGGCCGGCCGGCCCGGTCACGCCCGCCACAGCTGCGGGCCCGGCCGGGTGACCGGGATGTTGGGCACGGCCGCGTGCCGGGACAGCCGGGTCACGCAGTAGGCCAGCTCGGCGACGTCAGCGGGGGAGATCATCGTGGCCGGGTCGATCCGGTCGTGCTGCCAGCTGGCCATGTCGGTGTCCACCCAGCCGGGGGAGATGGCGGTAGCGGTCACCCCGTGGCCGGCCTCGGCGGCGGTGACCGATTCGCACAGCGAGATCAGCGCCGCCTTGCTGGCCCCGTAGGCGGCCAGCCCCGGCTCGGCGGCCATCCCGGTGATGGACGCGATGGCGATGATCTTGGCCCCGCAGTCGTGGCCCGCCGCCGTCGCCCGCAGCGCCGGCAGCAGCTCCTGGATGAGCAGGAACGGGGCACGCAGGTTCACCGCCAGCTGCCTGTCCAGGCGCCGGACCGGATAGCCGGCCAGCGGGCCGGCGGTACCCATGCCGGCCGACAGCACCAGCACGTCGAGCGACCCGGCCCACTCCAGGTGCCGCGCCGCCAGCATGCTGACCTGCGCCTCGTCAGCCATGTCCGCCACCACCGCCTCGACCCGCGGGCCGTGCCCGCGAAGCGCGGCCGCGGCCTGCTCCAGCGGGCCAGCCGTCCGGGCCGACACGGTCAGCCCGAAGCCGGCCCCGGCCAGCCGGTGCGCGATGGCCAGCCCGATACCCCGCGACGCCCCCGTGACCAGCGCGGTCCGCGGTGTGGTCATGACGCCTCGCGGTGCTGGCGGACCGCCCGCCGGGCCAGCGCCCAGCGGTGCGTCTCGGAGGGCCCGTCGTAGATCCGGAAGGCCCGCACCTCGCGCAGGTAGCGGGAGAGCAGCAGGTCCTCGGAGATGCCGAGCGCGCCGCAGATCTGCACGCTCCGGTCGGCCACCCGGCCCACCGCCTCGGCGGCGAACACTTTGGTCACCGAGGACAGCCGGGCCGACTCCGCACCGGCCCTTTCCGCACCGGCCCCCTCCGCGCCAGCCGTCTCCTGGTCCAGCTGCCAGGCGCAGCGGTAGATCAGCGCCCGGGCCGACTCGATATCGATCTCGGAGTCGGCGATGTGCTGCTGCACCATGCCCAGCTCAGCCAGGGTGCCGCCGAACGCCCGCCGCGTCGAGGCGTAGCCCAGGGCGATGTCGGCCGCGTGCCGGGCCAGGCCCAGCCAGCGCATGCAGTGCGTCAGCCGGGCCGGGGCCAGCCGCAGCTGGGCGTAGCGGAAACCCTCGTCCACCTCGCCGAGCACGCTGTCCCCGGGGACCAGGCAGTCCTCGAACACCAGCTCGCTGTGCCCGGCGAACAGCCCCTGGTCCATCGAGTCGATGTCCCGGACGATCCGCACCCCGGGGTTGTCCATGTCCACCAGGAACATGGTGGCGGCCCCGGCGTCCCCCGGCGAGCCGGCGGTGCGGGCCATGCAGATGGCGAACGCGGCCCCGTGCGCCCCGGAGATGAACCATTTGCGGCCGTCGATCCGCCAGTCCCCGCCCGCCGTCCGGGCCGCCGTGGTGGCCAGCGCCCGCGGGTCCGCCCCGGCCCCGGGCGCGGGCTCGGTCATCGCGAAGCAGGACCGGATCGTGCCCGCGGCCAGCGGGGCCAGGTAGCGCTCCTTCTGCTGGGCCGTGCCCGCCAGGGCCAGCAGGTGCATGTTGCCCTCGTCCGGTGCCGCGCAGTTGACCGCGAGCGGGCCGAGCAGCGCGTACCCTGCCTGCTCGAACACCACAGCCTGGCCCCGCGCGTCCAGGCCGGCGCCCCCGTAGCCGGGCGGCGCCTGCGGGCAGAACACGCCCGCCTCCCGCGCGGCCTGCTGCAGCCGGGCGCGGACGCTCTCGTCGCCGCCGTGCACCACGCCACGCAGCTCGGTCTCGACCGGCAGGACGCTGGCCCGGACGAACTCCGCGGTGCGTGCGGCCAGGTCCGCCACCGCGGGCGGGACGGTGAAATCAATGGGCACGGGGAACCTCGTCGTCAGGTGTTCAGCGTGGTCAGGTGATCAGCGCGCCGGCGTCCACCGGCAGCGCGGTGCCCGTGATGTACCGGGCATCGTCGGAGGCGAGGAAGGCCACGGCGCTGCTGACGTCGGCGGACTCCACCCAGTCCACGGGCAGCAGCCCGGTGGCCCGGGACGCCTCCGCGAAGTCCTGGCGGGTGGGGTGGTCCAGATCGGGCCGGAACAGCCGGTACATGATGTCGTTCTGGATCATGTCGGTGTCCACCTGGGTGGGGTGCACGCTGTTCACCCGGATCCGGTAGGCGGCCAGCTCCGTGGCCAGGGCCCGGGCCAGCCCGGTCACGCCATGCTTGGCCGCGACATAGTGCGCCATGTTCGGGTAGGACTTCAGCCCGGCCACCGAGCTGGTCAGGATGATCGAGCCGCCGCGCCCGCCCGCGATCAGGTGCGGGATCGCTGCCCGGCAGGTGCGCCAGACCCCGCTCAGGTTGACGTCGATCATCTCGCGCCAGGCCGGCACGCTCAGCCCGGCCAGCGAGCCGCTGGACAGGATGCCCGCGTTGGCCGCCACGATGTCCAGCCGGCCCAGCTCGGCCACGCCGCCGGCGAGCGCGGCCTCCAGGCTGGCGAGGCTGCGGACGTCGGCCTGCCGGGCGACGATCCGGCGGTCCAGTTCCTCGACCCGCCGGACGGTCTCGGCCAGGTCGGCCGGGCTGGCCAGCGGGTAGTCCACCGTGGGCAGTGGCCCGCAGACGTCCACCGCGATGATGTCGGCCCCCTCCTGCGCCAGCCGGATCGCGTGGCTGCGGCCCTGGCCCCGGGCCGCCCCGGTGATGAACGCGACCTGGCCGGCCAGCCGTGGGGCGCTCACCGGGCCAGCACCCCCGCGTCCACCGGCAGCGCCGCGCCGGTGATGTGCCGGGCCGCGTCGGAGATCAGGAACAGCAGGGCCTCGCTGACGTCCCGGGGCTGGGCGGGGGAGGGCAGCAGCCCGTCCGGGGCCGCCCCGGCCAGCGCCGGGATCAGCGCGTTGACCCGGATCTGCTCCCCGCCCAGCTCCTGGGCCAGGGTCTTGGCCAGCCCGATGATCGCGTGCTCGGCCGCCACGTAGTGCGCCATGGCCGGGTAAGGCCTGACCCCCGCGGCCGAGCTGGCCAGGACCACAGACCCGCCCCGGCCGCCCTCGATCACATGCGGCACGGCCACCTTGCAGGTCAGCCAGGCCCCGGTCAGGTTGACGTCGATCAGGTCCTGCCAGCACTCCTCGGCCAGCTCGTGGGCGGGCGCCGAGCCGCGGATCGCGGCCGCGGCCACCACGATGTCCAGGCGGCCAAGCGTCCCGGCCGCCTCGTCCACGGCCGCGGCCAGCTGGCCGTGATCCCGAACGTCGGCCCGGGCCGTGACGACCCGGCTGCCCAGCTCCGCCACCATGGCGGCCGTCTCATCCAGGTCCGCGCCGGCCGGGCCCGCGGCGCAGGCCCGCGGCGGGGAGGCCGCCGTCGATCGCGATGATGTCCGCGCCCTCGGCGGCGAGCCGGAGGGCATGGCTGCGCCCCTGCCCGCCCGCGGCCCCGGTGACCAGGGCGACCTTGCCTGTGGCCCGACCCATCGGGCGCTCCTTTCGGTGAGGCCTGCCAGCCAGCTACAGGACCGGGGTGCCGCCCCGGCCCACCACCATCCAGATGGATTCCGACTGCTGGGTGTAGGGATTGGACAGCCGGTGCGGCGTCATGGACTCGAAGCTGATCGAGTCGCCCTCGCCGAGCTCGTAGTCGTCGAAGCCGACCTGGACCCGCAGCCGTCCGCTGATGACATAGCCGTACTCGAAGCCGCGGTGGTGGATCATCTGGTCCTCCGGGCACGACTCGCCGCCCGGCTTGTACACCACATGCAGGAAGTCGTTGGCCCGGTCATGGCCGGCGGTGAGCCGCCCCCAGATCGCCCCGCCGATCTTCAGCTCGTGCCGCCGGGCCGCCCGCTGCACCGGGGCGTCCGCATCCTCGGCCGCGATGAACGGCCGGGCCGGCGTCCGGGCCTCCCGGAGCCCGCGCAGCGCGGCTTCCGTCTCCGGCGGCATGCCGGGCGTGTTCGGCGGCCCCGGCTCGCCGGGGCCGCGGGCCCCGGCCGGGTCGCCCGGGGCGCGGGCCCCCGGCGGGTCGCCCGGCGTGGCCGGGGCGGCCCCCGCGGGCTGCGCGGTCGGCATCAGCCCGTCCAGGGACACCCCCAGCTCCGAGGCGATCGAGTAGAGCGTGCCGACCGAGGGCATCGTGCGGCCCAGTTCGACCTGGGAGATGAAGCTCGCTGACACGTCCACCCGGCGGGCCATCTCCCGCAGCGAGATCCCGGCCGCCAGCCGCGCCCGGCGCAGCTGCTGGCCGATCGGCGTGTGCGCGACGCTGGCGCGGGCGAGCGGGGCACCGTCCTCCAGCCCGTCCTTGTCCAACGCGGGTTCGCGACTCACTGGTCATCTCCTCAGGCGGGGCCGCCAGGACGGCCACCGGGTGGCGTGGCGGCCGGGGTCGGCCGCCGCGCGGCATGGTCTGACGCTGTAGCTGACTGCCCGGCTAGGTGTCCGTCATGGCAGCAGCCACCCGCCGTCGATGGTGTACGCGGCGCCGTGGATGAAATCCGCGTCGTCGCTGGCCAGGAACAGGGCCAGGCGGGCGATCTCCTCCGGCTTGCCCCAGCGCCCGGCCGGGGTCCCGGCCACGGCCGCATCCACGTGCGGGTTGCGGCCTTCGGGGGTGAGCAGGTGGCCGGTCATCCCGGTGTGGATCGCGCCCGGGCAGATCGCGTTCACCCGCACGCCGCGGCAGCCGTAGTCGAACGCGAGCTGCCTGGTCAGCCCCAGTACCCCGTGCTTGGAAGCGGTATAGGCCGCGCCGCCGCCGCCCGCCACGAACGAGGAGATCGACGCGGTGTTAATGATGACGCCTTTCTTCTGGGCCATCATCCCGGGGACCACCGCCCGGGAAAAGAGAAAGGCTCCGGTCAGGTTGACGCCGATCACCCGGTTCCACAACTCGTCCGACGTTTCATGGGCGGGCGTGTAATCGTCGAGCACGCCCGCGTTGTTGCACAGCAGGTCGATCCGCCCGAAGCGCCGGGTGGCCGCGCTGACCACGTCTTCCACCTGATCCCGGCGGGACACGTCGGCCGCCAGGGCCAGGCTGCGGCCGGTGTCCTTGAGCAGGGCGGCCGTTTCCTCCGCCGCCTCCCCGCGGATGTCCACGGCCACCACGCTGGCGCCCTGCTCGTAGAACTCACCGGCCATGGCCCGCCCCATCCCCGAGCCTGCCCCGGTGACCACTGCGATCCTGCCGTCCAGCTTCATGAATTCGCTCGCCTTCATTGTCTTCCCTCATGCGGGTGGGCTTACCGGTCTTGCGCGATTTCGCGGGCGGCGGTGACGATCTCGGCCACCCCCGGCCGCCAGGCCTGTTCCAGGCTGGGTGCGTAGGGGGCCGGTGAGCGGGGCGCGCCGACCCGGGCCACCGGCGCGTCCAGCGACCAGAAGCCCTCGCGGACCGCCATCGCGGCGATCTCCGCGCCCGCGCCGAAGTCGGTGACCGCCTCGTGCGCGATGACCATCCGGTTGGTGCGGGCCAGCGAGGCCAGGATGGCCTCCCGGTCCAGCGGCACGATCGTGCGCAGGTCGAGCACCTCCGCCTCGATCCCCTCGGCGGCCAGTTCCCCGGCCGCCGCGAGGGCCAGCTCGGTCATGTGCGACCAGGCCACGATGGTCAGGTCCCGGCCGGGCCGGGCGATGGCGGCCTGGCCGAGCGGCACCCGGTGCCCCGGCTCCGGCGGCGCGGCCTTGCGCTCGTACAGCAGCCGGTTCTCTATGAAGATCACCGGGTTGTCGTCGTCGATCGCGCTGCGCAGCAGGCCGTAGGTGTCCGCGGCGGAGCTGGGCATGACCACGGTCAGGCCCGGGATGTGGGCCAGCATCGCCTCCAGGCTCTGCGAGTGCTGGCTGCCCGAGGACCGGCCCGAGCCGAACTGGGTCCGGATCACCAGCGGCAGGGTCACCGCGCCGCCGGTCATGTAGCGCAGCTTGGCCGCCTGGTTCATGATCTGGTCCAGGCACACGCCGAGGAAGTCCAGGTACATGAGCTCCACGACCGGCCGCAGCCCGGCCATGGCCGCGCCGACCGCCAGGCCCATGACCGCGGTCTCGGCGATCGGGGTGTCCAGCACCCGGTCCGGCCACTGATCCTTCAGGCCCCGGGTCAGGCCGAACACGTTGCCGCCGCCCACGTCGATGCCGGCCAGGAACACCGCCGGGTCCTCGGCCAGCGCGTCGTGCAGCGCCTGGCGGATCACCCGGGACACCGACACCGGCCGGGCCGCCGGGTCCGCCCCGGCCACGCGGCTGGCCACACCGCTGGCCGGGCTGGTTCCGGCCGGCGCCGGGACGGGCGCCGGCCGGGGCTTGATCACGTCGTCGAGCAGCTCACCCGGGCCCGGCTCGGGGGAGCGGCGGGCGAAGTCCTCCGCCTCCGCGACCGTCGCCGCCGCCTGCTCCTCCAGGGCGGCGACCTCGGCCGGCCCTGCCCCCAGCTCGGTGAGCCGCTTGCGGGCCAGCGTCAGCGGGTCCGCGGCGCAGGCCACCGCGAACTCGGACTCGTCCCGGTACCGCTGCTGGTCACCCTCGTAGTGACCGTGCACCCGGACCGTGGCCGCCTCCACCAGGTAGGGGCCGCGGCCGGCCCGGACCTCGCCCAGCACGGCGGCCATCGCGTCCGCCACCGCCTCGACGTCGTTGCCGTGCACCTCGCGGAACGGCAGGCCGTAGCCGACGGCCCGCTGGGCCAGGCTGACCGGATGCTGGTCGGCGGTCCGGGAGAACTCGGAGAACCCGTTGTTCTCGCACAGGAAGATGACCGGCAGCCGCCACAGCGCGGCCAGGTTGACCGCCTCGTGGAACGCCCCGGTGGCGACCGCCCCGTCGCCGAAGAACGCGATGACCACCTGCCCGGCCCCGCGGGCCCGCAGCGCGTGCGCCGCGCCGGCCGCGATCGGCAGTCCGGCGCCGACGATGCCGTTGGCGCCGAAGATGCCCAGGGCCGGGTCGGCCACGTGCATCGACCCGCCGCGGCCGCGGCACGCCCCGGTCGCCTTGCCCATCAGCTCGGCCAGCATCCGCCGCGGCTCCAGGCCCTTGGCCAGCACGTGGCCGTGCCCCCGGTGCGTCGAGGTGATCACGTCGTCGGGCCGCGCGTGGAACAGGGTGCCGACCGGGACCGCTTCCTGGCCGATCGAGGTGTGCACGAACCCGGGCACCACCCCCTCGCGGTACAGCGCGGCGATCCGTTCCTCCATGGCCCGGATCAGGCTCATCCGGGCGTAGGCGGCCAGCAGCTGCTCGCGGTTCACCGGCGCTCACCGCGCCCGGCCGCGAGGAGTTCCGCGGCCTGCTGCCGCAGCCGGAACTTCTGGATCTTCCCGCTGAGCGTGCGCGGCAGCGCCGGGACCACCAGCAGGTACTCGGGCAGCTTGTGCCGGGCGATGCCCTGCCCGGACAGGTAGGCGGCCAGCCCGGCCAGCGTCGGCGCCCCGTCGCGGGCCACCACGAACGCGCAGGCCCGCTCGCCGAGCACGGCATCGGGCACGCCGACGATGGCCACGTCCGCGACGTGCGGGTGCGCGGCCAGGTAGTCCTCGACCTCTTTCATGCTGATGTTCTCGCCGCCGCGGACCACGATGTCCTTGGCCCGCCCCACGATCGTCACGTCCTGGTCCGGGCCCAGCCGGGCCAGGTCCCCGGTGCGGAACCAGCCGTCCGCGGTGAACGACGCCGCCGTGTCGGCCGGGTCCAGGTAGCCCAGGCACAGTTCCGGGCCGCGCACCTCCAGCTCACCGGTCCCGCCGGCCCCGCTCCCGCCGGCTCCGCCGCTCCGGCCGGCCGGGCGGGCCAGCCGGGCCTGCGACGACCCGGTCAGCCGGCCGTCGGTGTCCGCCCGGATGGCTTCCGGGTCGTCCGGGCCGCCGCAGGTCACCGTGGGCATCTCGGTCAGCCCGTAGGCCCGGGCCACGGTGGCGCCCAGGGCCGCTTCCGCCTCGCGGACCAGGGACGGCGGCACGTCGGCGCCGCCGCAGATGAACGCGCGCAGCGCCGAGCGCTGGCCCCGCCGCCGGTACTCATCGGTCAGCCCGCGCAGGAACGGGGTGGCCCCCACGCAGACCGTGCCGCCGTGCCGCTCGACCAGGTCCGCGCCGGCCGCCGCGTCCCATTCGGCTTGCAGCACGCAGCTGCCGTCCATCAGCAGCGGCATCAGCACGCCGTAGACCAGCCCGGTGACGTGACCCACGGGCGAGGGCATGTAGACCACGTCGCCCCGCATCCGGTACAGGTCCGCGATGCTCTGCGCGTCGGCCAGCAGCGTGCGGTGGCTGTGCAGCACGCCCTTGGGCCGCCCGGTCGTGCCCGAGGTGAACATCAGCAGGGACACCGCGTCCAGGTCGCCGGCCAGTTCCGGCCCGCCCGCGGGCGCGTACGGCGGCGGGCCGGCCGGGGCCGGGGTCCCCGGGTCCTCCGGGCGCACGGTCACCAGCGGCGCGGTCACCCCGCTGCGCTGCATCGCCTCGGCGATCATCGGCGGGTAGGCGGTGCCGCGGTAGGACGCGGGCGCGGCGAACGCGGCGACCGGCACGGCGCCCAGGATGGCGGACATCTCGGCCACCCGGTAGTTCACCGGCACCGGGCACAGCGTGGCGCCCATCCCCCACACGGCGTGGGCCAGCGAGACCGCCTCCCACCAGTTCGGCAGCTGGACGCACACCACGTCCCCGCGCCGCACCCCGGCGGCGCGCAGCCGGGCCTGGTCCGCCGCGACCGCCGAGCACAGCGCCGCGCCGGTCAGCCTGACCGCGCCGTCGATCACCAGCACCCGGCCCGGGTCCGCGCCGGCCACCCGGCCCAGCAGGGCCGGGGTGGCCTCGGTGATGGCTTCCGCCTCCGGGAAACCCAGCGGCGGGCGCCACGTCGCCGTCACCGGCATGAGGTCACCTCGCTTCTTCCCGGGTCATTGGCTCGAACGGTCCGTTCGGGCTCAGAAATCACGGACCGGGTCTGGATTGACGCCCGGCAGGATGGAATGACCGCCGTCGATGGGCAGTGCGACGCCGGTCACGTCGGCCGCGTCGTCGGAGGCGAGCCAGCGCACCGCCTTGCTGACCGTGGACGGCTTCAGCAGTCCGCGGCCGGCCAGCACCGACCAGCTGTAGGCCGCGTAGCGGCGGTCTTCCGGGGTGCCGCCCGGGTGGCCCGCCATCATGTCGTAGCAGCCCTGCCAGTCGTTCATCTTGGTGTCCACGATGCCGGGGCACACCGCGTTGCAGCGGATGTTGTAGGGCCCCAGCTCCAGGGCCGCGTTCTTCATCAGCCCGAGCACGCCGTGCTTGGCCGCGACGTAGTGGGCCATGCCGCCGCCGGCCTCCAGGCCGTTCACCGACGAGGTCAGCACGATCGAGCCGCCGCCGTTGGCGATCATCGACGGGACCACGGCCTTGATGCTGCGCCACGCGCCGGTCAGGTTGATGTCGAGCATCTCCTGCCACTGCTCCTCGGTGAGCTCCCAGAGCTTGCCCAGGGCCCAGATGCCCGCGTTGGCGACCAGGATGTCGATCTTGCCGAACTCGGCCAGGCCCGCCGCGACGGCCGCGTCCAGCTGGCCGCTGCTGCGGATGTCGCATTCCACCGGCAGCGCCCGCCGGTCGAGCTTCTCCACCTCGGCGACGGCTGAGTCCAGGTCTTCCCGGGTCGACAGCGGGTACGGCGCGGTGGCCACGGGGGCGCAGATGTCGGCGGCGATGATGTCCGCCCCGGCCTGCGCCAGCGTCACGGCGTGCGAGCGTCCCTGGCCCCGCGCTGCCCCGGTGACCAGCGCCACCCGCCCATGCAGGTCTGCCACGGTGTCCTACTTTCCGCCGGACCGGGTCCGGCTGGTTGGAGTGAACCGGGCCAGCGCCGCCCGCGGCCCGAGGCCGTGCCTCGTGCCCACGATCAGCGCCACCACGGTGAGCGCCCCCACGGTGATCAGGTAGCCCCCGGTGGGAAGGTTAATGAAGGGGATGAAGTCCTCGACCTCGGCGACGAACAGCGCGCCGAGCACGCAGCCGAGCGCGGATCCCCGGCCGCCGCTCAGCACCGCCCCGCCGATCACCGGCACGGCCAGCGAGAGCAGCGTGTATCCGGAGCCGACGCTCGGGTCGCCGGTCCCGGTCTGCGCGGCCAGCACCGTCCCGGCCAGCCCGGCGATCACCCCGGCCAGCACGAACATGGCCGCCCGGAACCGCGGGGACCGGACCCCGAGCTGGGCGGCGCGCGGCGCCGAGTACCCGACCGCGCGGGCTTTCAGGCCGGTCCGGGTCAGGTTCACGCCCAGGTCGATGACCACCGCCAGGACCACGGCGACGACGAACAGCACCGGGATCTGGCCCACCGCCGACTGCACGGCCGAGGACAGGTGCAGGCTGATCAGGCCCCCCGGGGTGGGCCGGAGGATCTCGCCGATGCCGAGGAACACGCCGAGCGTGGCGATGGTGGCGATCACCGGGGTGATCCGCATGCCGACCACCAGCACCGCGTTGAGCGCGCCGCATACCCCGCCCGCGGCCAGCGCGAGCAGGAAGGCCACCGGCACCGGCACCCCGGGGAAGAAGGACAGCAGCACGACGATCAGGCCCATCACCGAGCCGAGCGACGCGTCGATCTCCCCGACCAGCAGGACCGGCAGCTCGGCCATGGCCACCAGGGCCAGCGGCAGGCAGAGCTGCAAGATGGCCCCGACGTTGCCCATGGTCGCGAACGAGCTGTCCCGGGCCGAGGCGTAGCCGCCCAGCGCGGCCAGCAGCACGGCCAGCAGCACGAAGGTGGCGGGCGTCCAGGTCACCTGGTTGAGCACGCGCTCCCAGCGGCCCAGGGACTGGCCCTCGGCCTCCTCGGCCGCCTCGTGCTCGGTCGCGGTGGAGAACGCGTGCACGATCGCTTCCTCGGTGACCGCCTCGCCGTGCAGCTCGGCCACCTGGCGGCCGCGGGCCAGGACCACCACCCGGTCGGCCAGCAGCCGCAGCTCGCTGGCGTCGGTGGAGGTGAACACCACCGCGGTGCCGCGCTCGGCGACCCCGGCCAGCGAGCGGTAGATGCTGAACCGGGACCGGACGTCCACGCCCGCGGTCGGCTCCTCGACCAGCAGCACGTCCGGCTCGCGGGCCACCGCCCGGCCGATCGCCACCTTCTGCTGGTTACCGCCGGACAGCGAGCTGACCGGCTGCTCGATCGACTTGCGGGCCAGGTCGTAGCGGTCGGCGAGCGCGTTGGCCTGCCGGGTCTCGGGACCCCGCCGCAGCCAGGACCACCAGGGCCCGGTGCCGCCGCGCAGCGCGATCGTGTAGTTCTCCCGCACCGACAGCAGGCTGGACAGGGACTCGCTGCGGCGGTCGGAGCTGACGAAGACCGCGCCCCGCGAGACCGCCTGCTCCTGGCGGGTCAGCGGCCGGCCGCCGACCTGCACCTCGCCGCGGCGGCGGCCCTCGCCGGCCAGCGCCCGGATCAGCTCGGCCTGGCCGTTGCCGGCCGCGCCCGCGATGCCGACGATCTCGCCCCGGCGGACGGCCAGGTCCACCGGGCCGCAGCGGGCGGCCCGCAGCCCGCGGGCTTGCAGTACCGTCTGCTCGCCCGCGTGCGAGACCTCCCGCCGGTGGAAGGCGGCCACCTCGCGCCCGGCCATGTGCCGCACCAGCTCGTCGGCAGACGCTCCCGCGGTGGGCAGCTCCGCGACCACCGCGCCGTCGCGCAGCACCGTGATGTCCTGCGCCACGGCCAGGACCTCGTGCAGCCGGTGCGTGACGAAGATGACGCAGGCCCCCTGCGCGGCCGCCTCCCGCATGCTGGCCAGTACCCGGGCCACGCCCCGCTCGTCCAGCACCGAGGTTGACTCGTCGAACAGCAGCACGTCGGGCCGGCGGGCCAGCGTGGCGGCGATCTCGACCAGGCGCTGCTCGTTGGCCGGGAGGTCGGCGACCCGGCTGGCCAGGTCGATGCCGTCCAGCCCGAACCGGCTGAGCAGCGGGCGCTGCCAGCCGCCGGCCTCGCCGCCGCGGGCCTCGCCGCCGCGGAACGGGGGCGCGACGATGAGGTCGAGGTTCTGCCCGACGGTCAGCTCCTCGATGAGCGAGCCGTCCTGGTACACCGCGCCGACCCGGACCGTGCCCGGGGCGGCGGCGTCGCTGGCCGCGACGGTCACCCCGTCGAGGGTGACCCGGCCCAGGTCCGCGCGGTGGATCCCGGCCACGATCTTGACGAACGTGGACTTGCCCGAGCCGTTCTCGCCGATCAGCCCGTGCACCTGGCCGCGCGGGAACGTGGCCGACACCTGGCGCAGCGCGGTGGTCGGGCCGAAGGTCTTGGTCAGGCCCTCGGCGGCCAGGCCGCCGGTGTCCGGTCCGTCCGGTGCATCCGGCCCGGCCGGGCCGGACGGGCTGGGGTACCCGTCCGGCCCGGCGGACAGGACCGCGGCCTTGTCCGGTTCAGACTGCTGCACGTGACCCTCCACGGTCTCGGCGTCCCCGGGTGCGCTGGTCCCTGACGTGGCCCGCTGCCGCTCAGCTCTGGCCGAGCAGCTTGCCCAGCAGCGGGTCCGGCATCAGCGTCGGGCCGGGGCCGTCCGCGGGCTGGCTGGCGTTGTAGTCGCCCATCTGCGCCTGCACGAACGGCAGCGGGAAGATGAGCGTGCTGGGGACCGATTTCCCGGCCAGGTGGTTCATCAGCGCGGCCAGCGCGATGTTGCCCTCGAAGTTGATGCTGGAGGAGTCGGCCAGCTTCCACGGGTCAGACGACTTCTGGCCCTGCTCCCACTGCTGCAGCAGCTGGTTGTCGGTCGTCCAGGTCACCTGGTCGGGGACCGGCTGCTTGGCGTGCTGGTAGGTCTGCACGATGTTGACCGTCTGGTTGGCGTAGTCGTACAGGATCGCGTTGACCTTCTTGCCCGTGGCGATCAGCGCGGAGGTCGCCGACACCGTGCCCGAGTTGCTCCACCCGGTGTTGGACTTGTCCACCACCTTGATCCCGGGGGCGTTCTTGGCGAACCAGCTGGTCGCGCAGGCCTGCCAGCCGGCGCCCTGCGGGTTGCCGGGGGTGCCGGTGAAGTACGCGACATTGCCGTGACCGCCGAGCATCTTGGCCGTGGTCTGGGCCATCTGCACGCCGTCGCTGCAGAAGCTGGACTGGACCTGGGAGACGACGGTGCTGACCGCGCCGGGGCCGGGCGTGCCGCCGAAGGCGACGATCGGGATGCCTGCGGCCTTGGCCTGCTGGAAGGCCGCGGTCATGGCCGGGCCGAAGTCGTCGTAGGTGACGATGCCGGTGACCCGCCGGGCGATCAGCGTCTTCAGGTCGGCCTGCATGGTCTGCAGGCTGCCCGCCGCGTTCAGGTACATGACCGTGCCGATGTTCGGGTAGTCCTCGGCCTCCAGCGTGATCGCGGCCCGGGTGATCTCCCGCCACAGGTTCCCGCCGGAGCCGTCGAGGTAGGCGAGGGTCTGCGAGCCGTTACCGATCTTGCAGGTGGCCTGGGACTGGCAGGCCCAGGCCTTGCTGACCTGCGCGGCGGTGTAGCCGCGGCCCGCCTCTTCCAGGCCCTGCAGGATGACCGGGTTGATGCTGCCGGCCGATACCGAGTCGGTCAGGAACGCCTTCTTCAAGATGGTGGTCTGCTCGGCCGACGTCAGGTTCAGGGGGGCGGGGCTGTACTTCGAGCTGCTGCTGCCGCCCGTCGAGCTGGCGGAGGAACCGCTGCTGCTGGAGGACCCGCAGGCGGACAGGACTGGCGCCGCGATGATCGCGGCCACGGCGAGCCCCGCGGCCGCGCGGAAGCGGCGGGGGCCCGGGGATGGGATACCGAACACGACTGGAACCTCTTCTCTGAGGCGAGACCCAGGCCGGGTGGCCCGGCGGCCTCGTGGGTAGGACACCGATGACGCTCGGGGCGGTGCGGACGGGTCGTCGCGCCTTACCCGTTGGGCGGCTGCGCCGTCGTGCGGTCGCGCCGCGATGTATGGCCCGGTGGTGAGCCGGGTGCGCTGGTTGGTGAGGCCGGGGCGGCGGGGGGCCCCGGGGCTTGCGGATCGGCGGACAGTGGTGCGGATGAGGCGAGCGCGGCGCGCAGCCGGCGTCGGCGCAGGCCACGCAGCGCCCCGGTGCCCGTGGCCGCCATCGCCAGGACCAGCACGGCCCCCTGGAGCACGCTCTGCGTCCCGGGGGCGATGCCGGAGGCGGCCACGTCGTTGTTGATCAGCGAGAGGAACAGGGCGCCGGCCACCGTGGCGGCCGGATGCAGCTTGCCGCCGCTCAGCGCGGCGCCGCCGAGCACCACGGCCACGATGGTGGACAGCTGGTACACGTCACCGAGAGACAGCGTCGAGGTGCCGATGTCCCCGACGAACAGCACGCCGGCCAGCGCGTACAGCGCCGAGGCCACCACGTAGGTGGCGGCCCGGTAGCGGCGGGCCGCGATGCCCTGGTACCCGGCCGCGCGGGGACTGGTGCTGGCCACGGTCAGCCGGCGGCCCACCACGGTGTGGCTGAGCACGATGCTCAGCAGCACGGCGGAGACCAGCGAGATCACCAGCACGTAGCTGACACCGCCCGCCAGCGTGTCGCCGGTGAGGTTCTTCCAGCTGGCCGGCACGGTCAGCCCGTTGGTGCCGTTGCCGTACCAGATGCTGGCCAGCCCGGCCATCACCTGGCCGGTGGCCAGCGTGGTGACCAGCGGGCTGAGGTACAGGTATTCGACCAGCAACCCGTTGGTGACCCCGCACGCGAGCCCGATGAGCAGGGCGTAGACCAGCCCCAGGGTGGTCGAGCCGCCCTTGGGGCCGGCCTTCATCACGAAGACCACCCCGACCACGGTGATCACCGAGGACACGCTCAGGTCGATGCCGCCGGTCCCGATGACCAGCGACTGGCCCAGCGAGGCGATGACCAGCACCCCGAGCAGCGGGGTCAGGGTAGCCAGGCCGCCGAAGTGGACGGTGGCGGGGTACAGGCCCACGCTCACCACGAGCATGGCCAGGGCCACGGCCCACGGCACGGCCACCGGGGCGCCCCGCCAGCGCAGGTCGGCCAGGGACAGCCGGGAACGGGCGGCGGCGCCGCCCGGCGCGGGCGTGCCCGCCATCTCTGGCTGTGCGGTGTGGCGCGTCATCGCGGTCCCCCCTCAGTCCCTGTCGTCCGGTTGGTCAGCGGGTCACGGGCCGGCGGCCACGAGTGGTCACCGTGAGCGGTCACCGCGTGGCCCCGGCGGGTGCTCAGCCGAAGTGGCCGACCTGGTTGTCCGTGGTGGGCAGTTCCATCAGCGTGCGGCTGAACCAGGAGCCGGCCGCCCGGGCGGCGAAGTCCAGCGCGGTCACATCGCTGTAGAGGGTCATGTGCGAGGTGGACGGGATGACCACGAGTTCCTTGCGCGGGCTCGGGATGGCGTCGAAGGCCGCGATCTCCTGGTCCCACATGGTGATGTCGTCCCCGTCGGCGACGATCATCATGGTCGGCACGTTGATCAGCCGCGGGGCGAAGACCGAGGCGTCGTACTCCATCAGCTGCTCGGTCGAGGCGATCGTGTTGCGGTGCTCGTGCCGGGGGGCCTGGGTCGCCTTGAGCTCCTCGAACACCGTGCGCACGTCGTCGTCGGGCCACACGCTCAGCTCGTCGTTGGGCCCGGCCGGCGTGCCGGACATCGGCATGTAGGAGTGCGTGCCGGACTCGGTCCGCTTGACCCGCTCCTCGGCGATGAGCGACTTGAGCATGCGGAACCGCACGGTGCCGTGCATCCGCCACATGGTCTGGTAGCCGTCGATGACCGGGACGTTGGAGACGACCGACTTCACCCGCGGGTCGGTGGCCCCGACGATCAGCACATGGCCCCCGCTGTAGGAGATGCCCCAGATGCCGATCCGGGTGGCGTCGATCTCGGGGAGGCTGGACACGAACGTGATCGCGTTCTTGTAGTCCTCGATCTGGTCCCCGGGGTCGATGTGCTGGCGCGGTTCGCCGTCGCTGGCGCCCATCCGCCGGTAGTCGAAGATCAGCGCCGCGAAGCCGCGCCGGACGAAGTCGGCCGCGTACTGGGGCTGGCGGAGTTCCTTGACGTAGCACCAGCCGCCCGCCATGACCACGACCGGGAACGGGCCGTCGCCCTCGGGGAGCAGCAGGTCGCCGCGAACGGTCTCGCCGCCGCTGATGAACTCGACTTCACGTTGTGCCACGTCGGATCTCCTGTCAACCGTAGATGGACAGCGTTGACCAGGCGCGGGCACACACCAGGGCTGCCCGCGCTGGCCGCCTCAAGATTGGGTTCTACCGGGGCAAAAGCTCGTGACCTGCTTGCTGCCGGGAGCGTAGATCTGCCCGGAAGAGGGTGTCAAGTACTAGTTCACGTGTAACTGAGGTTGACACGGTGCGCGGCCCCTTCGCTCACGGCGATCACGGGCGCGCGGTGAGGATGCCGCTGTCTCGCGGGGAGATTGCGCGGGGGAGCGGTGCGGCTCGCCGCCTGGCCCGCGTTACCGGGCCCCACCGGGAATGGCCCCACCGGGAATGGCCACGGTGGAACGCCACGCCCGCCCGTGCTGGCTCCAGGAGTAACGTTCCCGGCCATTAATAAATTGGCCGGAACGAGCATGGCGCGGCCGGGCATGGTTAAGCCCCCACGAGCCGGACGACCGCAGATTCGGGCCGGAATGTGGCCGCTGCCTCAGAACGGCGCCGGGATGTACCGCAACCCCAGGTCCGGCTCCACGTAGCCGCGGGGGTGCTGCCGCTTGGGCAGCGTGACATCGTGTGTCGTGAGTGGCTTGTAGGGGACCTGGCTGAGCAGGTGGCTGATGATGTTGAGCCGGGCGCTTCTCTTGCTGTCACTGTGCGCGACGTGCCACGGCGCCCATTCGGTGTCCGTGGCGGCGAACATCGCGTCCCTGGCCCGGGAGTAGTCGTACCACCGGCTGTAGGACTTCAGGTCCAGATCCGACAGCTTCCAGACCTTCCGCGGGTCGTGGATGCGGCTCTTCAGCCGCCGGGTCTGCTCGTCCGAGCCGACCTCGAGCCAGTACTTCAGCAGCAGGATCCCCGAGTCCGTCATGGCCTTCTCGACGCCCGGTACCAGCCCGAGGAACCGTTCGGTCTCCTCCGGCGTGCAGAAGCCCATGACCCGTTCCACGCCCGCCCGGTTGTACCAGCTGCGGTCGAAGATCACGACCTCGCCGGCCGCCGGGAAGTGCGCGACATAGCGCTGCAGGTACATTTCCGACTTCTCGCGCTCGGTCGGCGCGGGCAGCGCGACCACGCGGAACACCCGCGGGCTGACGCGCTCGGTAATCCGCCTGATCGTGCCGCCCTTCCCGGCGGTGTCGCGGCCCTCGAACACTACGCAGATCTTGGCCCCGGACGCCTTAACCCACTCCTGCATGGCCACCAGCTCGCCATGCAGGCCCCGCATCTGGCGCTCATACTCCTTGCGCTTCATCTTCTTCATCGGCTTATCCGGTCTCCCCGGCCGCGCCCGTCCCGTGCAGCGCTTCCTGGAGTTCCTTCTCGTCATCCTTGGACAGCGAGGTCTTCAGCACCGTGCCGCCGTACTTGCTCATCGCCTCGACGGCCTTATCCGGCGTGACCTTTTCCACCATCAGGAACAGGGCCGAGGTGCCCGGCTGGAGCATGCCGCGGACCTGCTCCTGGAACTGCTTGTCGATACTGGACTTGGCGAACTTGCCCATCAGCGCGCCCATCCCGGCCCCGATGGCCATGCCGAAGACCGGGATGAAGAACAGCAGCCCGAACAGGAATCCCCAGAACATCCCCCAGGTGGCCCCCGCGCCGACCGCGTGATGGGTGGTCTGCACATGGTAGCTACCGTCCTCGTCGCGGTTGATGACCGCGATCGCGTCCGGCTGGATGATCAGATCCTGGGACAGCCGGCGCGCCTCGTCGGCGGCGGCCGACGCGGTCGCCTCGTCCGGGTAACCAATGGCGATCAGGGTGGCCATGACTTTCCTTTCTCCTGGTGTTGATCTGCCTAGCCGAGGGTGGCCACGAGTACGGCCTTGATGGTGTGCAGCCGGTTCTCGGCCTGGTCGAAAACGATGCTGGCGGCGGACTGGAAGACCTCGTCGGTCACCGTGATCCGGGCGCCGGTCTGCCGGGCGTGCGTCATGACCTGGCGCAGCCTGCCCACCTCGGAGTGCACTCCAGAGGACACGTTGATCACCTCGTTATCCGGTAGCGGTGGAAGGGGCAGCCGGGGCGGCTGGCCGGCGGGCGATGAGCTTGCCCAGCTCCCACAGGGCCAGCAGGGCGATGGCCGGCACCAGGGCCCAGCCGAACTCGCGCAGGTTCAGGTCCGTGGTGCCGAGCAGCCGGTGGAACACGTCCATCTGGCTGACCAGCACGGCGAGCGCGAACTCGCCGAGCATGGCCCAGTTCATCTGCTTGCTGTCGAAGGTGGCCGGGGTCAGCGCGGTGCCGGTCTCGCTGCGGCATTCGACCGCGGCCACGATCAGGCAGAGCGCGAACGAGGTGAACGCGATCGTCTGGCCGGTGTGCACGCTGCCGAAGTGGTGCTGGCCAAGTTCGATCAAGGACAGCAGGCCGATGGTGATGGCCAGCCCGGACAGCCCGACCGTGGTCATCACGCTCCGGGTCAGCACCGGCTGCCCGCGCGGCCGCGGCCGGAGCGTCATCAGCCCCGGGCTCTCCTTGTCGAAGCCCAGCGCGAAGCCGAATGGGGCGTTGACGAAGAAGTGCACCCACAGCACCTGGGCGGGGGTGAACGGCTCACCGGCGGCGATGTTGAACAGGGATGCGCCGAGGAAGGTCAGCACGAAGACGACCAGCAGGACCAGCACGAAGCGGATGTACTTGGTGAGGTTGTCGTAGATCTTGCGGCCCTGCTCGACCGCGAAGACGATGGTGGCGAAGTTGTCGTCGGACAGGATCATCCGGCCGGCGTTCTTGGCCACCTCGGTGCCGGATCCCATGGCGATCCCGATGTCGGCCGCCTTGATGGCCGGGGCGTCGTTGACGCCGTCGCCGGTCATCGCGACCACGTGCCCTTTCTTCTTCAGCGTGTCGGCTAGCAGCACCTTGTGCTCCGGGGCGACCCGGCCGACCACGCCGATGCCGTCGATGCGGGCCAGGCGCTCGTCCTCGGGCAGGGCGGCGAAGTCGGCGCCCAGAATGGCCTCGCCGCCGATGCCGACCTGCTTGGCGATGGCCGCGCCGGTGAACACGTCGTCCCCGGTCACCATGCGGACCCGGATGTGCGCCGCCTGGGCGCTGGCTACCGCGGCCCGGGACTCATCCCGGGGCGGGTCGACCATCCCGACCAGGCTGGTTACCTGCAGGCCGGTCACGTAGCCGAGCAGGTCGCCATCGGCGTCGAAGTCGGCCGGATCGAGGTCCCGGGTGGCGGCGGCCATCACCCGGCGGCCCTCGCCCTCCATGCGTTCCATGTGCGCCTCGTGCTGCTGGCGCAGGTCGCCGTCCCAGGGGATGCTGCGGCCGCCGGACCGGGCGCTGGCGGCCCGGGACATCACCGCCGGGGCAGCGCCCTTGACGAAGCACCGCACGACCCGCCGCCCGGCTTCGGTCTCGGCCTCGCAGAAGGTGGCCATCAGCTTGTAGGAGGGATCGAACGGCAGCGTGGCCAGCCGGGGCAGCCGCTCCCGGGTCGCGTCGATATCAAGCCCTGCTTTGTACCCCAGGACCAGGAGCGCGCCTTCGGTCGGATCGCCGACCACCTCGCCGTTCACCAGCGTCGCGTCGCTGGCCACCAGGTAAGGCAGGACGGCGTCCTCGATGCTGTTGCTGCTGCCCGCGGCGTGATGGACCTGGCCGTCCAGGCCATAGCCGATGCCCGAGATCGTGTACCGGTCGGCCGGGTCCACCACCTCGACCGCGGTCATCTGGTTCATGGTCAGCGTGCCGGTCTTGTCGGAGTTGATGGCCGAGGTGAACCCCAGCGTCTCCACCGACGGCAGGTCCTTCACGATCGCGTTGCGCTTGGCCAGGTCGACCCCGCCAATGGACAGGATCGTCTGGGTGACCGTGGGCAGCGCCTCCGGGATGGCCGCGATGGCCAGCGAGACGGCGGCGACGAACAAGTGGTCCCAGGCCTGGCCGCGGGCCCGGCCCAGCGCGAACATCACGATCATCGTGAGCCCGGCCGCGGCCGCGATCCACAGCGTGAGCCGGTTGAGTTCCCTGGTCAGCGGGGACTCCTCGCGGACCGTGGCCGACAGCATCCCGGAGATCTTGCCCAGCTCGGTCCCGGCCCCCGTGGAGGTAACAATCACTATCGCACTACCGTGCGTGACCGGGCTGTTCATGAACGCCATGTTGGCCTGGTCCCCGGGGCCCAGCTGGTCACCGGACAGCGTCCCGGCGTCCTTGGCCGCGGGCACGCTCTCGCCGGTCAGCGCCGACTCGTCGATCTGCAGCGCGCTGGCCGAGATGATCCGCCCGTCGGCGGGCACCTGATCTCCGGCCGAGATGAGGATGACGTCCCCGGCGACCAGCTCCTCGGCCGGGATCTCCGACTCGGTCCCGTCCCGGCGCACCCGGGCGGTCGCCTTCATCATCGACTTGAGCGCGTTCATCGCGCTCTCGGCCTTGCCCTCCTGGCGCAGCCCCACGACCGCGTTCAGCACGGTCAGCGCCAGCAGCAGGATGGCGGTGCTCCACTCCTTGATCAGCAGCGATACCACCACCGCCGCGACCAGGATGATCTGCATATAGCTGCGGTACTCCTCGAGGAACCGGCGCCAGCCCGGCTTCGGCTTCTCCTCGGGCAGCGCGTTCGGCCCGTCCGTGGCCAGCAGTTCGCCGGCCCGGGCGGCGGTGAGCCCGGCCGCTGGGTCCACCCCGAACGCCGTGGCCACCTCGTCGGCCGGGCACGCGTACCAGGCCCGGCTGGCCGTGGCCCGCTGCCCGGCGGTGCTGGGGTGGGTCGCCATGCCTAGGCCTCCACTCCGCCCGCCCGCTGACGGCGTAGCTGCGCGGCCTTGTCTATCCCGACCACCGCTGGGGCGATGAGGGACAGCAGGAGCACGGTTCCCCACTGGCCGCCGCTGAGCGACGTCGTGTCGAGCAGCCGCTGCAGCATGTTCAGCTCGACCGCGGCCCAGGTGAGGATCCAGCCGAGGATGATCCAGCCCAGGAACGGGAACACCGGGGACGACCACGGCGCCTGGCGCTCCCGCCGCAAGACCAGGCCGACGTTGACCGCGCTGAACGAGACGATGGCGAAGGCCATGGTCATCGAGACGGAGGCGTGCGTGGTGCTCGGCTGGCCCGGCCCGAAGGCCAGCACGCACAGCGCGGTGGCCGCGATCACGAAGCCGCTGATGAACCACCGGATGACCTGCGGCCGGTTGACGATCTTCGTGCCGGGCTTGCGCGGCGGCCGCTGCATCACCCCGGGGTCGGGCACGTCCACGATGAACCCGATGACCACGGTGATGACCACGAAGAACTTGCAGAACAGCAATTGGAGGGGGAACAGGGCCACGCCGCCGTTGATGTTCAGGATGGTGGCGTACAGCATCAGCTGCAGCACCGCGGACAGGATCGTGAGCTGCAGCCTGATGTAGGTGGAGATCCGCCGGTAGATGTCGCGGCCGAGGTTGACGGCGCGGACCAGGGTGGCGAAGTTGTCGTCGGTCAGCACGATCTTGGCGGCCTGCTTGGATACCTCGGACCCGCTGCCCATGGCCACGCCGATATCGGCCTGCTTGAGCGCGGCCGCGTCGTTGACGGCGTCCCCGGTCATGGCGACCACCTGCCCGGACTCCTGCATGAGCCGGGCCAGCCGCAGCTTGTCCTCGGGCGCCACCCGGCCGAACACGTGCAGTTCGGGCAGCCGGTCCAGGACCTCGTGATCGGTCAGGTGCTGCAGTTCGGTGCCGGTGATCACGCCCGGCCCCAGGCCGAGCTCGTCGGCGATGGCGCGCGCCGTCACGGTGTGGTCGCCGGTGATCATCCGCACGTCGATCCCGGCCTCGAGGGCGGTGTGCACCGCCGCCTTGGCCGCGGACCGCAGCGGGTCCATGATCCCGACCAGTGCGACCATGACGAGATCGGTGACCGCGGACATCGGGTCGGCCAGCGCGGCCGACATGGCCGCGTCGTCCAGGTCGCGGGCGGCGAACGCGAGCACCCGGAGCCCGCGCTCGGACAGCTGGCGGTTGGCCGCCATGATCTCGTCGCGCACATCGGCTATCGGCACCTGCTGGCCGTGCCACAGCGCCTGCCCGCACCGCTGCACGACCACATCGGGGGCGCCTTTGACGCTGGTGAGGTGCCGCTCGCGCAGGATCCCGCCGGCCAGCCAGTCGGGGCAGTCGTGGAAGGTGGCCATGAACTTGTACTCGGAGTCGAACGGCACTTCGGCCCGGCGCGGCAGGGCAGCCCGGGTGTGCTCGGCGTCCGCGCCCATCTTGGCGGCCAGCACCACGAACGCCGCCTCGGTCGGGTCGCCGATGACGGTCCCGTCATCCGCGACGGTGGCGTCGGTGCACAGCGTCAGGCCCAGCGACAGCCGGCGGAAGTCCGGCAGTTCCTCCCCGGCCACGCCCAGGATCGCCCCGGTCTTCTGGTAGCCGGGGCCCTCGATGGTGAACCAGTCCCCGCCGGCCAGCATCGTGGTCGCGGTCATCGCGTTCATCGTGAGCGTGCCGGTCTTGTCCGAGTTGATGACCGTCGTCCCGCCCAGGGTCTCGACGTCGGTGAGCGACTTGACCACGGCCTTCGACTCGGCCAGCCGCCGCGCCCCCGACGACAGCATGGCCTGGACGAACGTCGGCAGGCCGGTCGGGATGGACGCGATCGCGGTCGAAATGCACAGCAGCACCAGGGTCGTGGTGTCCTGGCCCCGCACGAGGCCGAAGATGGCGATCACCGCCACGGCGAGAAAGGCGATCAGCCCGAACACCTTGGTCATGCTGTCGAGTTCGCGCTGCAGCGGCGACCGGGAGCGTTTGGTGGCCGTCACCATGCCGGCGATCTGGCCCATCTGGGTCGCCTGGCCGGTGGCGGTCACCACGAACGTCGCCGTACCGCGGGTGACCTGCGTGTTCTGGAACACCAGATTGGTCCGGTCGCCCAGTGCCACCTCGCCGCTCGGGCAGGGTCCCGCGGTCCTTGGCTATGGGCGCGCTCTCCCCGGTCAGCGCGGCTTCCTGCACCTCCAGGGTGGCGGAGGTGATGATCCGCCCGTCCGCCGGGACGACATCTCCGGCCTCCAGCAGCCCCACATCACCGGGCACAAGCTGGGTGGACTCGATCTCCTCGACCTGGCCGGACCGCCGCACCCGGGCCCGGGGCACCTGCAGTTGCGCCAGCGCCTCCACACTGGCCCGGGCCTTCATCTCCTGGGCTGAGCCCATGACCACGTTGAAGGTGACCAGCCCCAGCACCACGACGCCCGTCGCGACCTGCCCGATGGCGAAGCTGGCCGCGCAGACGATGAGCAGCATGATGTTCATCGGGTTGGCCAGCTGGCCCCGGGCCACCACCCAGATGCTGGGCGGGGGCTCGGCCGGCAGCTCGTTCGGCCCGTATTCGGCCAGCCGCCGGGCGGACTCCGCGGCGTCCAGCCCCCGCTCCGGGTCCACCCCCAGCTGCCCGGCCACATCCTCCGGGGGCACTGAATACCACGGCAGCTTCCCGGCTGGCTGTTTGACTGCGGTCATCTCGGCTCCCGTGCGCTAGCCACTGACGTGGGCCTGGCTGACCCGGCTGTCCCGGGTCCGCTTCCAGGCAAAGTCCAGGCCGACGCTGAGCAGCACGATGGCCAGCAGGGTGACCATTGAGGCCGGCTCGTGGATGAGGGTGGTGAAGAAGTTCAGCAAGACCGCAGCGGATGCCGTGATTGCGACCGTCAGGACCACCACGCTGGCCCCGGTCTCGGCCCGGACCCGGAAGTGCGCCGCGGTGACGAACGTGAAGATCAGCAGGGCGACGGCGCTGCCGATCGAGGCGATCGCGTCCAGCTTGAACACGACCGCCAGAACCCAGCCCTTTTCGGCGGCCAGTGCGTCCGCGTCGTCCTTGGCGTAGACGGGCCCGATGAACTTCGCTGGCTGGCTGAACGCCGGGTCGGCCGGGTCCACCACGATCATGGTGAGCAACGTGGCCACCTGGTTCTCCGGCGGCAGCAGGCTGCGCAGTTCCTGCTGGATCAGGTAGCCGATCATGCCCTGGGTGCCGGCGTCCAGCACGTCCAGCGGGTATGGCTCGGCACCGGAGTAGGCGCTGGATTGCAGCGCCAGCAGCCCGACCTGCGGCCCGTTGCCGTGGACCACGACGATGCTGTGCTCCGCGGCCAGCGGGGCGATCGCCTCGGCCGCGGTCCGGATGTTCCGCCGCTGGACGGCGGTGGTCATCGGATCCGATCGCCGCAGCAGCGCGTTTCCGCCCAGGGCGATGACAATCCGCATGTGCTGCCTCCTCCGGGTGAATCAAGATTCGGCCGGCTGTCCCGGGCTGTCGTCACCCATCGGGGGGTGAATAGCCCCGGGGGTCACCGGTAGGCGGGCACGGGGTCCGGCTCGGTCAGGTGGCGGCGCTGCGCGAGCGTGGAGAATCCGTACGGGATGGCCGCGGTGATGCCGGTCATCAGGACCAGCGTGGTGAACACGGTCGCGCCGCTCGACCCGAGGTAGTTGATGATCATCGCGATCGAGGCCAGCACGGTCGAGGCAATGATCCCGTAGGCGGGCACGCCCTGCTTGGAGAGGCGCTTGAAGTGCTCCGGGAACAGCCCGTCGGCGGCGGCGGCCTTGGGCATCTCGGCGCAGATCATGGTCCAGCCGTTGAGCGCGCCGAAGCCAGAGATGATGACCGCGATGGCCAGCACGTTGCCGGCCCAGGTGCCGGGTAGACGATGGCGGTGGCGATCGAGCCCAGGATGGTGGCCCGGGGAACGTTCCGGTCGGGATTGCGCACCTTGGCCGCGGCGACGGCCGCGCATTCCACGCCGAGGCCTTTCCGGAAACGTCAACCTGACCCGTCATGGCGTCAGGTTGCGTGGGGTCCCGTGATGGCGTTCGACACCCTTCCCGGGGTGATTGGCGCCCGGAAAGGCTTCAGAGCAGGCGCAGGTTGACTGCCCGCTCAATGGCCTCCGAACGCGATGTCACGCCGAGTTTCTGGTAAACGGACCGGAGCTGTGTCTTTACCGTGTTGCGCGAAATGTACAGGGTAGCCGCGATCTGCAAATAGGTGCTGGTCGGCAGGAGCTTCAGGATGCGCAGCTCGGCCGGGGTCAGTGGCTCGGCCATCAGCTGGCGGTACTCGGCGCGGTCCGGCAGGCTGGCCCGCACGTCGAGCGCCGCAGTGATCACCTGTTCCAGGTAGGGATCGGACCGCATCCGGGTCGCGTGCTCGACCAGGTAGCCGGTCACCTGGGGTGCGGTGCTGACCAGTGTGTTGATGAACCCCTCCTGGCGGGCCCGCTGCACCGCGCCGCCCACGATGCTGTCGGCGGCGGGATCGCCACGCTCGATGGCCGCCGCGGCGAGCAGTATCTGCCGCACCAGCCGATCCCGTGGGGTCAGGCTGCCCGGCATCAGCAGCCGGAGGTGCTCCTGCGCGGCCTGATGGTTGCCCGCGGCCAGCGCGATCCTGGCCAGCAGCAGGTCGCGGCGGGCGGCGGGCACCCCGCCCGCCAGTTCGGCCGCCGCCCGCGCGTCACCGAGCGCCAGGCGCACCAGGGCCTCCAGCTCATCGGCCTGCGCTCGCAGCGCCGCGCTGGGCTCGGCCAGCACCCGCCGGGCCGCCGCCACCGTGGTCAATGCCTCGCGGATCTTGCCCCGGGCGGCCCATATCCGGGCCCGGTCGAGCAGCGTGAGGAACTCGAAGATGGGCCGCCCGGCCTCCGTGATCGCGATGGTCCGCTCGGCCAGCCGCTCCGCGGTATTCAGATCCCGCCGCTCCAGCGCCAGGCCGGCCAGCACGCGCAGGTAATCCACGGCAAAGAAGTGCCGGTCGAAGCCCAGCCGCCGGGCTTCCCATTCCGCGGCGCTGGCGGCACGAGCGGCCTCAGTGAGGTGGCCGGCCAGGAACCGGGCCAGCGCCTGGGCGCTGGGCACCAGGATCAGCCGGGCCGGTTCCGGCAGCCCGGGCAGGGCCAGCGCGGCTTGCGCCTCGCGTTCCACCGCCGGGAAATCGTCCAGGCACGGGTAGACCCGGAGCAGGATCAGCGGGATGACCGCCTGCCACTCGTCGCTGAGCTGGGTCTGCTCCTGGATGGACCGGGCGGTTTGTGCCGCGGCCACGGACTCGGCCAGCCTGCCTGTCTGCCCGTACTGGAACGCCCGCATCAGCGCGAACCGGGCCGCCAGCCTGGACCCGGCCGGAATCGGTGGCTGGGCCCGCTCGATCGCGTCCAGGTAGGAGCCGCCGCGCGGGATATCACCGGACAGCAGCAGGTCGGCCGCCAGCCCGAGCATCCGTTCCGGGGCGTCCGCCAGCAGCGCCGGATCGACCGTGCTCATATCCAGCGGGCTCGGCGCGATGGGGTCGCGCAGGAAGTCGGGCACCACCCGGTCCTGGAGCAGGTCCAGCGCCCGGTCCGCCTGCCGCGCGGCCAGGAAATGGCGGGTAGCCCGGCGGGTGTCTGCGGTGGCTTCGAACCATTCACCTGCCCGCAGCTGAAGGGCCCGCTCCCGGGCCGAACCCCGGGCCCGCAGTTCGGCCCGGAGCACCTGGCGCACCAGATGGTGGTACCGGAAGGTGGTCCGCTCGTCATCGAGCGGCACCAGGAACAGGTTGGCCGCATCGATGTCGCGCAGCAGCGAGGCGGCGTCCGGCCGGCCGCTGACCGCCGCACACGAGCCCCCGGTCAGCTCGCTCAGAACGGACGTGTCCAGCAGGAACTGGGCCAGTTCAGGCGGCTGCTGGTTGAGCACCTCGGCGATGAAGTATTCCGCGATCAGGTGGCTGCGGACATCAAGCGCCCGGGCGACCCGGGCCGGATCCTCGGTGGCCCGCAAGGACAGCGCCGCCATCTGCACGGCGGCCGCCCATCCCTCGCTGCGCTCGTGCAGCAGGGCCAGGTCAGCCGCGCCCATCTCGACACCGAAGTTGGCCAGCAGATCACCGGTTTCCGGCAGTGAGAGGGCGAGGTCATCATCGCGCAGCTCGCACAGCTCCCCGGCCAGCCGCAGCCGGTGCAGGCGGACCGGCGGGTCGTTGCGGCTGGCCAGCACCAGCTGGACGCGTCTCGCCAGGCCAGCGCTCGACCAGATCGGTCATGTCGGCGGACACGGCCGTGGCGGCGGCGTGGAAGTCGTCCACGATGATGGCCATGCCTTCGGGCAGCTTCATGGCGTCGTTCGCCAGCAACGCGATCACGTCGGCCGACATGGCGCTGTCCAGGGCGAGCAGGTCGGCGGCCTCGGCGCCGAACTCCGGCAGCACCGCCCGGGGGGCCTCGATGAAGCCGGACCAGAAGCGGACCGGGTCGATGTCGGCCTTGTCGCAGGACAGCCAGGAGGTAACGCCAGCCGGCCTAGTCGCGGCCCAGTTCGATAGCAGCACGCTTTTGCCGGATCCAGCCGAGCCGACCACGACGGTGAGGCGCTTACCCGCCCCCGAGGTAAGCCGCTGGTGCAGCAGGGACCTGGTGACCAGCGTGCTGGGGAGCGTTGTCGGCCGGAACTTTGCCTGCGCGAAACCGCACGCCCGGTGAGGTGCCGCGCTCTGCGATGGGGCCCTCTGCCGAGGCATTTCTTGTCCTATTTTCTTCCTCACTCACCGGGCGATTTGCCCAGGATTGCTCCATCTTCCGCCGCCCAGCGTCCCGCACGGGCCGCGATCGCAAATCACCCATGACGAGTGAATCTAATGCTAAAGAGAAGGTATTGGATGCGCTCGCCTCATCACCCTCGGGTGGGTGATGACGCTGCTGCCGTCACCAGGCACGATGGCGGGGACATGCATCCAGCGACAGTGAGACGTAACTTTGTGCGACCACGAACCTATGAGATCACCTTCGTGGGTCAGGCCGGTGCCGCGCTGCGCGCGGAATTCGACGATTGTGAGGTCACCGTAGGGTCGGGCACGACCACGCTGCGGGCTGAGGTACCCGATCAGGCCGCCCTCTGGGGGCTAGTGCAGCGGATCAACGGGCTCCGCCTCGACGTGATCGACATGCATCTCGTGGCACCGCCACCCACGCCATAATGATCTCACCCAGAATCGCCGGGCACGCCCGCCGGCTTTCACCCCTGCGCGGGTGATGCGCCGGCCCCGCCCGGGCGGGGACACTACGGGCGTGTCCGACCACGGCTGGGGTGGGCTGTCCTGGTTCCGGGTGGTGCCGGGCTGGCAGGCGGTCTCGTCCTACCGGCGTGAGTGGCTGGGCAAGGACGTGGTGGCCGGGGTCGTGCTGACCACCCTGCTGGTCCCGCAGGGCATGGCGTATGCGGAACTGGCCGGGCTGCCGCCGATCACCGGCTTGTACACGTCCATCATGTGCCTGCTCGGCTACGCGGTGCTCGGGCCGTCGCGGATCCTGGTGCTGGGCCCGGATTCCTCGCTCGGCCCGATGATCGCCGCGACGATCCTGCCGCTCATCGCCGCCAACGGCGATGCCAAGCGGGCGGTCGCCCTGGCCTCGCTGCTCGCGATCATGGTGGCGGCGATCATGATCCTGGGTGCTGTGGCGAAGCTGGGCTTCATCGCGGACCTGATCTCCAAGCCGACGATGATCGGCTACATGAACGGCCTGGCGCTGACCATCCTGGTCGGCCAGCTGCCCAAGCTGTTCGGGTTCAAGACCGATGCCGAGGGCCTGATCCGCGAGGCGGCCGCCTTCGTCAGGGGCCTGGCCGACGGCAAGGCGGTGGCCGCCGCGGCCGTCATCGGGATCGCCGGGATCGCGCTGATCCTGGTGCTGCAGCGCTGGCTGCCCAAGGTCCCGGCGGTGCTGATCATGGTGCTGCTCGCGATCGCCGCGACATCGGTTTTCAGCCTGGCCGATCATGGGGTCAGCCTGGTCGGGGTGCTGCCCAAGGGCTTCCCGCCGCTGACCATCCCGTCCGTCCGCCTGTCTGACCTGGGGCCGCTGTTCGCCGGGGCGCTGGGTATCGCCCTGGTCTCGCTGGCCGACACCATCTCCACCGCCTCGGCGTTCGCGGCCCGCACCGGGCAGGAGATCCGCGGCAACCAGGAGATGATCGGCATCGGCGCGGCCAACCTGGCGGCCGGCCTGTTCCAGGGCTTCCCGGTCAGCACCAGCGGGTCGCGCACCGCGGTCGCGGAACGGGCCGGGGCCAAAACGCAGCTCACCGGGGTGGTCGGGGCGGCCCTGATCATCCTGATGATCGTGCTGGTGCCCGGCCTGTTCCGGAACCTGCCTCAGCCGGCCCTGGCCGCGGTGGTGATCACCGCGTCGCTGTCGCTGGCCGACATCCCGGGCACGGCACGGCTGTGGCGGCAGCGCAAAGCCGAATTCCTGCTATCAGTCGCCGCGTTCCTGGGCGTCGCCCTGCTCGGCGTGCTGCCCGGGATCGCGATCGCGGTCGCGCTGTCCATCCTCAACGTCTTCCGCCGGGCCTGGTGGCCCTACGACACGGTGCTCGGGCGCGTGACCGGGCTGGAGGGCTACCACGACGTGCACTCGTACCCGGACGCTCAGCACCTGCCCGGCCTGGTGATCTACCGGTTCGACGGCCCGCTGTTCTTCGCCAACGCCAAGACCTTCCGCGACGAGGTCCGGCGGCTGGCCGCCGCTGACCCGCCGCCCCGGTGGATCGTGATCGCCGCCGAGCCGGTGACCGATGTGGACACTACCGCCGCCGACCTGCTCACCGACCTCGACGAGGAGCTGAACGCCCGCGGCATCAGCCTGGTATTCGCCGAACTCAAGGACCCGGTCCGGCGCAAGATCGAACGCTACGGGCTCACCCGCACCATTGACCCGCGCCATTTCTTCCCCACGATCGGAGCCGCTATCGCCGCGTTCCGTGCCGAAACCGGCGCCAGCTGGACCGAGACCAGCGGGCGCTGAAATCACCCTCGGTGCGGTGAGGAAACCCCGGGCCGCGCCGAACATGATGGCCGCACGGAATCGCCGGGCCATCAGGGTGAGCGCCCGGCCATGCGGCCTAGGTGGCCACCATGACATCGGCAACGGTCAAGCCGTCCAGGGGCACCGGCGGGCACCGCACTGAAGGCCACGGCCTGCTCGTCCTGGCCTCAGTCCTGCTGCTGGTGCTCGGCTCGTTCAACCTGCTGGACGGTATTGCGGCGGTGGCCAGGTCGCACGTGTTCATCGCCAACGCGCACCACGTGATCGGCGACTTGCGCGCCTGGGGCTGGATCGTGCTCATCATCGGCGGCCTGCAGGTCCTGGCCGGAGTCGGGGTGCTCACCGGCAACCAGATCGCCCGCTGGCTCGGCGTGGCACTGGTCGGGCTCAATGCCCTGGGCCAGTTCTTCTTCATCCCCGCCTACCCATTCTGGTCCCTGACCATCATTGCGGTCAACGTGGTCGCGCTGTACGCGCTGTGCGTCTACGCCGTCCGAGGTGCTCCAGGCATTCCCGAAAAGGCCGGCGCTGGCGTTGGCCATACCCTGGGCGGCCGATTCCTGGTTGATGCCGATAAGCCGCTATGCGGTCACGTTGGAACGGCTGCCGCGGGTCACCCGCGCGGGGCGCCGCCGAAACCGATCTCGTTGCCGTCGGGGTCGCGGTAGATCACCTTGCGCACGCCGTTCCCGTACGTCTCCTGCGAGGCGGGCTCGATTCCCCGGGCGCCAATGCCCTCGACCCGCTCATCGAGGTCGTCGACGAACAGCGTGTGCAGGGCATGGCCGGCCCTCCCGGGCAGCAGCTCGATGTAGAGGTACCGGTGCTCGGCCAGCTCCCACACCGCCTCTGTCGCGTTCGGGAAGAACGCGGGCTCGGAGCCCAGCAGCCGCCCGTACCACGAGAGCGCGCGCTGGTAGTCGCTCACCGGAAGCCCTGCGAAGAGATCAACCGTCACACGCTCACGCTAACCCGTAACTACGTCGCGACGACGGTCACGACGGTGTGGCCGATTTTGATCTTGTCGCCCTTCTTCAGCCGCTGGGCGGCGTGGATCCGGCGCCCGTTGAGCCAGGTGCCGTTCTTTGATCCGAGGTCTTCCACGTACCACAGCCCGTGGGCGGCCTGGAAGCGGGCGTGCTGCGTGGACGCGAAGTCATCGCCGATGACCAGCGTGCCCAGCCGCCCGGCCGTGAAGCTGGTGTGGAACGTGTGCTGCTCGTCTCCGGCCTGCAGGAGCAGGGTCTGGTCCGGCACGGTGTCGGCGAGGGTGATGCCGGTTTGCCCGGCGACGGCGGACACGGCGGCCTTCCAGGCCTGCTGGTCCTGCTCGGTGCTGTCCTCCCACGGCGGGAGAGAGCCAGGCTGCGCGCTGCGGTGCGCTTCGTAGGCAGTTCGCGCGAGGTGCTCGAGGCCGACGCTGGTCACGCCTTCGATGATGCCAGAGGCGGGGTGATGGCTGCGCCGAAACGCCAGGCCCCGGCCCGGGGGCCCGCAGGTCAGGGAAGGGTGAGCGCGGTGCCGGAGAGGGGGTACGAGAAGGTAGCGGACATGACAGCTGAGCAGTGGAGCATTGACGAGCCGGTCTTCGTGGAAGACGTCGAGGGGTCGGCCCGCCCCGCGGCGTACTACCTGGCCGAGTCACGTGACGGCCTGTACCTGCCCTACGTGGTGCGCACGCCCGCCGACCAGGGGCGGTTCCCGTTCGTGTTCCTGGCCTACGGCAACGGCGGGGGCGGGATCGGCTGGCTGCGGGAGTGGGTGCACACCCGCCCGTACATCATGGAGCGGCTGCTGGCCGCCGGCTACGCCTGCGGGTGGGGGCGGTACCGCACGGAGGTGGACCTCGGCTTCAACCGCGGTGGCCCGCTCATGGTCGACGGGCGCCAGGGCATGGAGGTCATGAACCGGTCGCCGCTGGAGTTCGAGGATGAGCTGGCCGTCCTCGAGCACGTCCGCCGGCACCCGCAGGTGGACGCGGGCAACCTGGGCCACATCGGCGTCAGCCACGCCGGCGAGATGCTGTTCAAGCTGGCCTTCCGGTACCCGGGGATGCTGCGGGCGGGGGTGGCCAGCGAGCCGGCCAACCACGAGTTCCTCGACCTCAGGCTGGAGGACGCCGCACCCGTCAACCCGGAGACCGGGCTGCGGGACATCGAGGAAATGCAGCTGCAGGACCCGGCGTGGGTGCGGGCCCGCACCAACCTCCCGCTGGCCCGCGAGCGCATCGCGCCGATCGACCTGCCCATCCTGGTCATGGGGCGGGACAGCGACCATCTCCAGGGGATCTTCCGCCTGAGCTACGAACTCCTCGGCCAGGGCGGCAAGGACGCCGAGTGGGTGTCCTGGGATCACCCGCTGCACGGCTACCTGTTCCCGTCGGCAGCCGAGGGACCGGACAGCCCCGACCAGACGCAGGTACGCGCGATCGACGGGGCCATCGCCTTTCTCGACCGGCACATGAAGCCGGGCCGCTAGCCGGGCTCACCCTCTGGCCAGGCTGAGTTCGTCCGGGATATACGCGGGAGACTGTCTGCCGGTGACCATGATGTGCTCTGCTAGGGGCATGACCAGCGAAACCGCCAACGAGTTCAACGCGCTGCCGGCGGACTGGGCGTCCAAACCGGATCTCCTGGCCGGCCTGAGGGTGGATGACGACGACGAGCACGACGATCCCATCCTGCTCTGGCCGGACGGGCGGGCGGTGGATACCTGGCGCGAGGACTACCCCTACGACGAGCGGATGACGCGGCACCAGTACGAGTACGAGAAGCGCCCGCTTCAGGTCGAGCTCGTCAAGCTGCAGAACTGGGTGAAGGCCACCGGGCAGCGCCTCGTGATCGTGTTCGAGGGCCGCGACGCAGCCGGCAAGGGCGGCACCATCAAGCGGTTCACCGAGCACCTGAACCCCCGCGGCGCGCAGGTGGTGGCGCTGACGAAGCCGAGCGAGCGGGAACGGACCCAGTGGTACCTGCAGCGCTACGTGCCGCACCTGCCCGCAGCAGGCGAGATCGTCATGTTCGACCGATCCTGGTACAACCGCGCGGGCGTGGAGCGGGTGATGGGCTTCTGCACGCAGCCGGAATACGAGGAGTTCATGCGGGAGGCACCGCAGTTCGAGCGGATGCTGATCCGCTCCGGGCTGAACCTGACGAAGTTCTGGTTCTCGGTGACGCCCGCCGAGCAGCGCACGCGGTTCATCATCCGCCGGGTCAACCCGGTGCGCCAGTGGAAGCTGAGCCCGATGGACATCGAGTCGCTGGACAAATGGGACGCGTACACCGACGCGAAGGAAGCGATGTTCCACTACACCGACACGGCCGAGGCTCCGTGGACGGTGGTCAAGAGCAACGACAAGAAGCGGGCCAGGCTCGAGGCGATCAGGCACGTGCTGGCGAAGGTCGACTACGAGGGCAAGGACGAGGCGGTCATCGGCAAGCCGGACCGGGCCATCATCGGGCCACCGTCCGTGCTATCCGAGCACAACCCGGGCCGCGCGTACCCCGACCTTTAAGCCAGCTACTGATCCGTCCACCACACCCAGCCGGTCTCCTCGTTCAGGTGCCTCTCGGTCTCGGGGTGACACGGCTTGGTGCAGACCACCGCGCCCGGGGAACCCCTGAGCGGCGGGTACTCGTCGCCGCAGAAGGGCAGGCCCACGTCGCCGGCCAGGGTCGGCTGGGCCGGTTCCCGCCGGGATGCTGCTTGCTCTGTCATGCGTGCCTCCATGGTCGTGTGCGTAGCCAGCTGAACGACCGTGTTCCAGGCATAGACAGCTTGCGCAGTCATCCGCAGCATAAGCGGGCTGTGTTCCGGTGCCGTTACCTCCGATGACGAGGGTGTTTCGCCAGCACGGGAGGTCAGAAGCTGTTCCAGAACCCGGTGCCGGTGACGCGCACCATTTCCGCCGCCAGCTAAGGCGCCGCCGCCGGGCCGGGTTCACCGGAATGCGGGGGACATGCGGCCTCAGTAGGGTTCGACGGCTGGCTCGTCGGTCGTGCTGGCGCCGATGCGGGCGGCCGCGGTATCAGCCTTCCGGCCGGCCGGCAGGTGCCTGCCGGCGGCGGCCAGGCCGAAGACCGGCATGTTGCCGTAGACGGCCTCGTACTCGCCGGCCCGGACCTTGAACGTCTCGTGCCAGATCCCCACGTCGCCTGAGGCCCTGACCGCGCGGTTGAACTGCCGCCATGGCTCCAGGTGCGGCAGGGTCGTGTCCCGGGCGAAGCGGTCCAGGGACTCGAAGTCGCGCCAGTACTGGACCAGGATGGTGGTCCGCCCGAACCACTGCTGGAATCCGAGGCAGCCCAGTTCGGGATGCCGGCCGAGTTCCCTCAGCATCCTGGGCATGGCCACCGCCACCGGCCACCACTTGCTGATACGCAGCGGATGATTGAGCCGCATGCCGATCAGGAAGACGACGAAGTCGCCGTCGATGTCGGCCGTGAATCGGCCCCGCTGGACCTCCATGGCGCCCCTCTCCGTGGTTGATCGCTGTGGTTGATGCGCTCTGGTTGATGCGCTGCGACCAGCATGAACCTGCGGCGCCGGCCCGCACCAGAGGGCCCGTCACCCAGGACTACGTCGCCACGGCCGTGTCGATGGCGTGCAGCGCCCGGGTGGCCCTCGCGTGCTGGGCCGCCAGGCCGGCCTTCTCGCAGCGGCGCGAGGCCCCGCTCGTAACCGATGAGGCGCCCCACGTCGGTGGCGCTGGCCAGCCGCAGCCGCGCACCGTCGAGATCATCGCGCTGATGCAGCACCGAGCCGAGGGCCAGGAGGGCGTCGCACTCGATGCGCCGGTCCTCGATGTCGCGGGCGATCCGCAGCGCGAGCGTCGCCTGGTAGGCCGCCTCGTCGTCGTAGCGGCGGACCCGGAAGAAGCCGCGCAGCTCCAGGGCCAGCCGCCAGGCGGCCGGCTGCGGATCGTGCTCGGCGGCGTAGCGGATCGTCGCGACGAGCTCCGTCCGCTCGGCCTCCAGCCAGTCGCGGGCCGACTGCTCATCGGTGATGCGCTCCGGGCCCGATCCCGCGCCGGGCGGCTCGTCGGGGGGCGGGATGAGCAGGCGCGGCCACCCGAGCCTGGCCACGGCCTGCTGGGCGCCGGCCAGGAACCAGTTCAGCAGGGAGCGCCGCGCCTGCGCCGCCGCCGCGGCCGATTCCTGCTCAGCGCGCCGGCCGCATAGTGCCGGACCAGATCGTGCATGCCGAAACGGCCGGGCACCACAGCCTGGATCAGGCCGGACGCCGTCAGTTCCGCCAGCGACGACGCGATCTGGCCGGCGGGCTGCCCGGAGGCCGCGGTGATCGCCTCACCGGAGACCTCCCGCGCCGGGAGCGCCCCGAGCAGCAGGAAGGCCTGCCCCGCCGGGCTGAGCGCCTGATACAGCACAGAGTCGAGGGCCGGGAGGTCGTCGCCCTCCATCCGCAGCTCCTCGATGACGCGGGCGATCCGCAGCGCGAGGCGTCGTTCACCTGGTAGGCCGCCTCGTCGTAGCGGCCCACCTCGGCGTTCAGCGTGGCCAGGCCGCTCAGCACATTCGCCTCGCCGTTGCGCGAGCCCACCTGCCGGTAGCTGAGCAGCGCGCGGTTCAGCAGGTCACCGGCCTGAAGGTCCATCGCGTCGCAGGTGGCCGAGCGCCCCGAGGGCAGGCATCGGGCGCTGATACGGGTCGTGGCCGCGCAGGTCCAGGTACAGCGCGCCGGCCGGGAAGTGCTCACTGACCCGGTGCGCCCAGTGGATGACCAGGCTCGTCTTGCCGACCCCGGCGAGGCCGTCGATGGCCGCGATCACGCCGCCGCTGCCAGGCGTCTCGTGGCTGGCCAGCAGGGCGTCGAGTTCCGCGGAGCGCGTTGTCGCGGCCGGCGAAACCCCGCACGTCATGCGGCAGCTGGTCCAGCCTCGGACGTATCTGATCCGTCATGACCTGCGGGCGCGATGGCCAGCGCGGGGTCAGCCGTCAGCATCTGCTGCTGCAGGCGTTGCAGCTCGGGTCCCGGGTCCAGGCCCAGCTCCTCGGCCAGCCGGGCCCGCTATCGCGGTGCAGGAAACGCGTCGCCTGGCGGCGCGCGGATAGCCGATCATGAGCTGTCCAGCCCGCGGCTGCCGACGGTGATGAGGCGCAATCAGCGCCGCATTCGCCGTGGACCTCCCGGTGCCGGCCGAGGGCCTGCTGATTGTAGTAGTCCTCCGCCGCGGCGTACCGGCGCTCGTCCCACGCGGTGGCCCCGGCCTGGATGATCCGCCCGCCCAGCCCAGCCAGCGCAGGCCCGCGCCATAATGCGAGCGCCCGCCGCAGGATCTCCGCGGCCTGCGCCCGCTGGCCCGCCTCGGCGCGCCGCCGGGCCCGCTCGACATCAGCCGCGAAGATCTGCGCGTCCAGCGAGCCATCCGGCACGCTGATCCGGTAACCGGCCCCGTCGGTGACGACGCTGGACGGCTCCCCGGCGGCGGCCAGCAGCCGCCGCAGCCGGGAGACCGCATTCTGCGCCTGCTTCGCCGCCGTCGCCGGCGGGTCGTCTTCCCAGAGCGTGTCCACGATGCTGGCCAGCGAGACAACCCGGTTGGCCGCCAGGAGCAGGACCGCCAGTACCTTCTGCTCGCTCGGGCCGCCTAAGGCCAGCCGCTGGCCGCCTCGGCTTCCAGAGTGCCCAGGATCCGAAACTCCATAGCCCCTTGCCCGTGTCAGCAGACCGGCGTCGTGACCGCAGCCCACGCTGCGGCCATGGTACTTCGCGGCAGACGGCCGGGCAGGGACGGAACGGGCTGGCTGGTTTACAGTGCGAAGACCAAGGTCATGAACACGGCTGGAGGCGTCATGGAAAAGGTTTCGCATCCGGCCCAGACCTCACGAGCGGGAACCACGCACGCGGCGGCCTCAACGTTCGCGTCGGCCTGGCGGCGGGCCCACCTGACCGTGGATCAGCGGGTGGCCAGAGGCCGGTCGGCCCGCAAGGAGGCGCCCCGGTCGAGCCACGGGCGGTGGGCACCCGCACCCGACCGCCCGGATCCGGTCGCGCTGCTCGAGGAGCAGGCGGAAAGCCGGGTCCCCAGCCTGGTCCCTATCCGGTACGGGCGGATGCTGGTCTCCCCGTTCACGTTCTACCGCGGCGCGGCGCTGATCATGGCGGCGGACCTGGCGGCGACCCCCCAGTCCGGGGTCACCGTGCAGTTGTGCGGGGACGCGCACCTGTCGAATTTCGGCCTGTTCGGCTCGCCCGAGCGGCGGATGCTGTTCGACATCAACGACTTCGACGAGACCCTCCCGGGCCCGTGGGAGTGGGATGTCAAGCGGCTGGCCGCCAGCTTCGAGGTGATGGGACGCGACCGCGGTTTCAGCCCCGCCGACCGCCGGGACATCGTGATGGCCGGGGTCAAGGAGTACCGGGAGCGGATGCACGAGGCGGCCGGGATGCGCTCCCTGGAGGCGTGGTACGAGCATCTGGAGGCCGGGATGCTGCTCAAGCTGGTGCACAAGGAGGTGCGGGTTAAGCGGGTCAGCAAGAAGGAAGCCCGGGCCACCGAGGAGATGGTGGCGAAGGCGCGTACCCGCGACAGCACGCGGGTGTTCGCCAGGCGGACGGACGAGGTCGACGGTGAGCTGCGGATCGTCGCCGACCCGCCGCTCATCATCCCGATCGAGGACCTGATCCAGCCCGGGTCGGAGTGGGAGGACCCGGCCCCGCTGATCAAGAACCTGCTCAGCTCGTACCGGCGCACGCTCGGGCGCCAGCATCACCCGGTCGAGGAGTACCGCTACGCCCACGTGGCCCACAAGATCGTAGGCGTGGGCAGCGTCGGCACCCGCTGCTACATCATGCTGATGCTCGGCCGCGACCACAACGACCCCTTGTTCCTGCAGGTCAAGGAGGCGCAGGCGTCGGTGCTCGAGCGTTTCCTGGGTGCGAGCGCCTACTCCCACCACGGCGAGCGGGTGGTAGCCGGGCAGCGCCTGATGCAGGCCGCGACCGACATCTTCCTGGGCTGGCAGCGCATCAAGGGGCTGGATGGGGTCACCCGCGACTACTACGTGCGCCAGTTCCAGGACTGGAAGGGCAGCGCGGACGTGGACACCATGCTGCCCCCCGGGGCCACCCTCTACTCGCGTATCTGCGGGGCGACCCTGGCCCGCGCCCACGCCCGCTGGGGCGACCGGATCGCCATCGCCTCCTACCTCGGTAACGGGGATGCTTTCGACCGCGCGATCGCCGACTTCTCGGCCGCGTACGCCGACCAGAACGAGAAGGATTACGCCGCGTTCAGCGCCGCCGTGGCCTCGGGGCGGCTGACCGCCCAGACCGGGCTGTAGCCGCTACCCGGGCTCACCTGCCTCCCGGCCGGAAGACCGGGAGGCAGTCATCAGCCGGGCCGGCCTACCAGACCGATCGATCGTGCATGGAGCCGCCCCGGACGATCAGGTAGACCAGCACGCCGATCAGCGGGATCAGCAGCACGAACACGAACCACAGGGCCTTCATCCCGCCGGACAGGTCAGGGCTGCGGAAGATGTCGATGAAGATGGTGATCAGGACCCAGAACCAGAGCACCCACAGGAAGACCTCGAGAATCGTCCAGAAGATGTTCAACAGCGGATAAGACGATGACACAATCGCGAGCGACATTAGGTCTCCTTCACGCCGGGGAAATGGCGCCAGGCGGCCCGGCCTGCAGGCCGCCCCGCCAAGGGCGTGCCTAGCATGCGCCGTCCGCGCATCACCGACATCACCCTTCACGGGCGAGGTCACGCGACTCCTCAGGTGACTTCGCCCGGATAGCGCGCCTTTGTTCCCGGTGCCTTCGCGGCCGGCGTCACCCGCCGCGGCGGGTCATTTCCTGGCTGCGCTGTAGCCGAGGGCCGCCGCCAGCCCGAGCGCGCTGCGCGGGGCGTACGCGATGCGCCACAGGCCGCCATGCGCGGCGGCGTGCGCCTCGTCCTGCCAGGGATGCGCGTGCCGGGGGCCGCCGCCGGTGTGCAGGTCATGGACGAGCAGTGCGGCCATCAGCACCTGGCAGGTGGCAGGCTCGAAGACTTCGACGCCGAACCGGTGCGCCCCGGCGTACGCCGCCGCCAGCACCCGGTTCTTCAGGACCGACCTGGTGCGGGTCGGCGGGGCGACGTTCATCGACACGGTCGTGCCGGCTTCACGGGCGAGCGTGGCCCGCCACCGCTGCACCCGCTTGGCCAGCGCATAGTTGGGGCCTTGCTGCGGCACCAGGCTGTCGTTGATGCCCGGGTCAACACCCGGCTGGTAGGCGCGGCGGAGCAGGCGGCCGCCGGACAGCGTCCGCAGCGGCAGGCCGGCCAGCTTCGCCGTCCGCGACCGGGCCGCGTACGCCCGGACGGACTGGGCGACCGCGTCCGCCGGGACCGCGAACACGTCTGTCGGCGTGGCCAGGAAGGCCAGCGCGAGATCGTCCCGCCCGGCCTGCAGGCGCACGGTCAGCGCGTCCACCGCGGCGGACAGGCGGACATTGGCCGCGCCGTCCGCGTACACGTAGTTGCCCAGCACCAGCGGCCCGTCGAAGGTGGCGAGCCAGTCGGCGGCGGCGGGGACTTCGCTGGTCAGGTCGAGCCCGGCGCGCTGCGTGATGGCCTCGCCCCGGCCCCTGGCCTCGCCGCGCCCCCCGGTCTCACCCTGGTCAGGCTGGCCGTGACCGACGGGGACCAGAAGAGTCCCCCCGCTGTCCCGTGCGGCGTCCAGGACCCGCTCCCAGATGGAGGGACGGGGCAGGTCAACGGCGATCACCCGGGCGCCCCAGCGGAGCAGCGGGGAGAGCGGCCCCACCTCGGCGCCCGCCCCGAGCACCGCGATCGTGCGGCCGGGCAGGGGGAGCCACTCCGGGTGCGCCGCGACCGTCCGGACCGCATCCGCGCAGGACGGCTCGATCACGCCGCGGCCCACCCAGGCGTCCAGTTTGCGCAGCAGATCGCCGCCCTGCAGCCGGCCTCCCCGGTAGGGCAGCACCAGGCCGTCTTCGGCCTGCCCGGTGCCCGGCACCGTGACCGTGGTGAACCGGGTGGGCGCGGGCGCCGAGAGCAGCGTGTCGAGCCCGGTTTCCCCGCCACCGGCGAGCACGACGCGCATCTGCCGGTGCACCGACTCCAGCCCGTCCCGGGCCACCGAGACGGCGGCGTCCCTGGACGCCAGCCCGGCTTCGATGAGCCGCCGGAAGTGCACGACGTAGCCGGTGCGCCAGTTCGTGTCCCGCTCCGCGTCGAGGGCCCCGACCGGGTCGACCTGGCGCAGCGCGTCAGCCACCACGGCCCGGCCCACCGCTGACGTGCTCCTGCGTCCATCCGCTGAGGCGGGGAAGACAACCCCGGCAGGCTCGTCGCCGCTCATCGCGCTCCTGTCGTCGCCACGAGACAACCACGCGCGGCAGCATCCCGCCACCGCCGCCGGGCAATCGCCCGGCGGGGGGCGGGTGCCGGCGGCTCAAGCGTGCTGGATCCCCGCCGTTACCGGCTGATCATGACTGGCTCGGCGGCCGGCTCGCCCTGGTCGAGGGCCAGGCCGGGGATTTCCAGCCGCAGGGTGGCCAGCCCGCCGGACAGGGAGCGGACGGCAGGCCAGCCGCTTTGCCGCAGCAGCCGCAGCGCCAGGTAGGACCGGAAACCTGACGCGCAGTACAGCAGCAGGGACCGGCCCCGGGGGATCTCGGCCAGCCGCTGGCGCAGTTCGGTGTGCGGGATGTTCACCGCGCCGGGCAGGTGACCGGACCGGAATTCGGCGGCCGACCTGACGTCCAGCAGCACGGCCTGGGGGTCAGGGTGGAGCAGGTCATCTCCCCGCCACAGGGCCAGGTCACCGGCCAGCACGTTGCTGGCCACCATGCCAGCCAGGTTGACCGGGTCCTTGGCCGACCCGAACGGCGGCGAATAGGCGAGGTCGAGGTCAGCCAGGTCATCGACGGTCAGCCCGGCCCGGATCGCGGTGGCGATGACGTCGATCCGCTTGTCAACGCCGTCGCCGCCGGTCGCCTGGGCGCCGAGCACCCGCCCGTCGGGAGCGAAGAGCAGCTTGAGGTGCAGCGGGCGGGCACCGGGGTAGTACCCGGCGTGGTTGCCCGGGTGCAGGTGTGCCGCCTGGTAGGGGAGCCCGGCCGCGCGCAGTGCCTTCTCGCCGGCGCCGGTGGTGGCGGCGACGGTCCCGAAGACGCGGACGATGGCCGTGCCGAGGACGGGGGAGCGCTGCCCGCCGGGCCCGAACAGGTGGTCAGCGACCGCGCGGCCCTGCCGGCTGGCCGGCCCGGCCAGCGGCACGAGGGCCGGGCCGCCGGTCACGGCGTCCGCGACCTCGATCGCATCACCGACGCCGTAGATGGACGGCACCGAGGTCCGCAGGTGCTCGTTGACGAGCAGGGCACCGCGGGTGCCCAGCGCGAGCCCGGCGGCCGCGGCGAGCGAGGTCTCCGGGCGGACCCCGGCCGCGAGCAGCACCAGGTCGGCGAGGATCCGGGATCCGTCCGAGAGGTCGGCGGCCACGGCACCGCCGTCCGCCTCCTGGAGCGCGGTGACCGACGTGCCCAGCCGCACCCCGACCCCCGCCCGGCGCAGTTCCAGCTCGATGCTGCGCGCCATCTCCGGGTCCAGGGCCGGCAAGACCTGCCCGGCCAGTTCCACCAGCGTGACGGCCAGGCCGCGGTGCCGCAGCGCCTCGGCCGCCTCCAGGCCGATGAACCCGGCCCCCACGACCACCGCGCGGCGGGCACCCCCGTCCACCAGGTCACGCAGGACGTCAACGTCGGGCACCGTGCGCAGCACGCGAACCCGGGGCAGGCCGGTCCCCGGGATGGGCGGGATGACCGGCGCGGCCCCGGTGGACAGCACCAGCGCGTCGTAGGACTCCCGGTACTCCCGGCCGCTGGCCAGTTCACGGACGGTCACCGTGCGCCCGGCCGGGTCGATAGCGAGCACTTCGTGGCCAGTGCGCACGTCCAGCGCCAGGCTGTCCGCCAGCGACTGCGGGGTATGCAGCAGGAGAGCGTCCCGGTCTCCGATCTCACCGCCCAGGTGGTAGGGCAGGCCGCAGTTCGCGTAGGACACGTAGGGGTCACGCTCCAGCACCACGATCTGCGCGTCCTCGGCGAGGCGGCGGGCCCGCGCCGCGAAGCTCATGCCGCCGGCGACACCGCCTACTACGACCGCCTTCATCTGCGCGTCTCCCATCTCCTCGGTGTCACAGTCCCGCGGTCAAGCCGTTATCTAAGGGCAGGTGCAGCGGTTCTCGGGCGGGACTCCGGCCAGGGCCTGCTCCACATGCTGGCCGCAGCCGGTCCAGGTGATCTTCTTGCAGCGTTCGCAGACTGCAGGGCGGCACATAGGCCCTCCTTATCCGGCCGGTGAAGTACCTTCACTATACCCCCCAGGGTATCTAAAACTACCGCCGGATGGCTGTGACCCTGCCCACTCTCCGGGTGCGATGCGGTCAGCGGGGGACAGCCGTGGCCAGCTGCGTCAGGCCGGGGGCCGGCCGAGCGGGGTCTATTAGCGCTGATGCAACGCGGGCTAGGCGCGGGTCGTGACGGCCGCGCGGACCGCAGGCCCGATCTCAGTGGCGTAGCGGTTGATGGAGTCTTCCACCAGGGTCTTCGGCAGCCCGCCCCAGTCGATCTGGCCGAAGAAGCGGTCGAGGCCGAGGACCTGGTGGGCGTCGAGGATCTTCTCGACCAGCTGGTCGCTGGAGCCGATCATGATCGCGTTCCCGCGCTGGGTGCCGGCGTCGAACTGGGCCTGGCTGACCAGGAAACCGCGGCCGCCTGGAGTCTTGGGGCGCAGGTACTCGTGGTAGTAGGGGAAGACCGCCCGCGCGGCCTCCGGGGTGGCACCGGCGTAGAAGTGGGTGGAGATCCCCACGCGGAGCTTCTCGGGGTGGCCGGCCCGGTCTCCCGCCGCGCGGTAGACGTCCACCGCGCGGCGGGCGTGGGCCAGCGGGCCGCCGATGTAGCCGAGCACCATCGGCAGGCCGAGGCGGCCGGCCCGCTCGGCGCTCTCGGGTGAGCCGCCGACCCCCAGCCAGACCGGTAGCGGTTCCTGGTGCGCCCGGGGAGTGATGGGGGCATGATCCAGCGGCGGCCGGAATTCCCCGGACCAGGTGACGCGGTCGTTCTCGCGCAGGCGGAGCAGGAGCCCGAGCTTCTCGCTGAACAGGGCGTCGTAGTCGCGGAGGTCCGCGCCGAAGATGCCGAAGGGCTCAGTGAACGCGCTGCGCCCGGCGGTGATCTCGGCGCGCCCGTGGCTGAGCAGGTTGACGGTGGCGAAGTCCTGGTAGACCCGCACCGGGTCCAGCACGGGGAGAACGGTGACGCCGCTGGTCAGCCGGATTCGGCTGGTGCGGCCGGCGATGGCGGCCAGGATGTCGCTGAGCGAGATGATGCCGAGTTCCATGCGGTTTCCTGTGCCGGGAGGGCGCGCGGGGCCCGGCCGGGCCCCGCGCACGAGGGTCAGCTGGTGGTGATGACCAGCTTGCCGAGCGTGCCGCCGCCGAAGTCAGCGAGCGCGGCCGGGGCCTGGTCGAGGGGATAGGTCCGCTGAATGCGGACGCGGGTGCTGCCGTTACCCTGGCTGGCGGCGCATCGGTCCAGGGTGGCCGGGTCGGGGTTGGCGTAGATCCCGATCACGGTCGCGTCCTCGGTGGGCAGCTGCTCGGGGGAGCCGACCAGCGTGGACACGAACCGGCCGCCGTCGCGGACCGCGGCCAGCAGGCTCGCCGGGTCGCCGGCAAAGTGCAGCACCACGTCGGCTCCCCCGGGGTAGAGCTGGCGGACCGACGTGGCGACGTCGCCGGCGTAATCAACCGTCTCCGCGGCGCCAAGCTCGGTAACCAGCTGCTTGTCTTCCGCGGTCCGGGCGGTGGCGATCACGGTCGCGCCGGACTTCGCGGCGAGCTGGACCGCCTGGTTGCCGACGCCGCCGGTCGCCCCGGCAATGAGCACGGTCTGTCCCGGGTGCAGCCCGGCGGCGTTGACCGAGGACATGGCGGCCGTCCCGGCCAGGCCGAGGGCGGCGCCCTCAGTGAAGTCGATGCCCTCGGGCAGCTTCGCGATCCCGGCCGAGGTCGGGACGGTGACATAGTCGGCGAAGGAACCGTCCCCGAGATAGGGCTTGGTGACGACGCCGAACACCCGGTCGCCGACCTCGTAACCGGCTACGCCCGCGCCGACCGCGTCCACGGTGCCGGCGAAGTCCTTGCCGAGTACCACCGGGAAGCGGTGCTCCATCATGCCCTTGAGGTAGCCGCCGGCCACCGCGGTATCGAACCCGTTGACCGAGGCGGCGTGGACGCGCACGCGCACCTCGCCCTCGCCGGGCTCAGGCATCTCGAGGTCGGTGACCTCTGGGCTGCCCCCGAATTCGCTCAGCACTACTGCGCGCATCGTTCTCCCGCCTCCGAATGAAGTGGAGTAGTCACTCCGTTTACTGCTGAGGCTAACACGATAACTGGAGTACCTATTCCGTTTCTTGGGTAGGCTCATGCCTATGCCGGAGATGCCGGAGCCGAACCAGCCGCAGGACCATGCGCTGCGGGCCGACGCTGAACGGAACCGCGGCCGGATCATCGGGGCCGCCCGGGCGGTCTTTGCCGAGCAGGGCCTCGACGCGCCGATGAACGAGGTCGCCCGCCGGGCGGGTGTCGGGATCGCCACGCTGTTCCGGCGGTTTCCCACCCGTGATGACCTCATCACGGCCACCTTCGCGGGCAAGATGGCCGCCTACGCGGACGCCATCGATGACGCGCTGGCCGATCCCGACCCCTGGCACGGCTTCTGCGCCTACGTCGATCGGGTGTGCGCCATGCAGGCAGACGACCGCGGGTTCACCGACGTGCTGACCGTGACCTTCCCCACCGCCAAGGGCTTCGAGGCCGACCGTGACCGCGCCGCCGCCGGGTTCGCCGAGCTCATCGACCGGGCCAAGGCCGCCGGTAAGCTCCGCCGGGACTTCGCCCACCAGGACCTCATCCTCGTCCTGATGGCCAACGCCGGCGTGGTCAACGGCGCCGGGACGGCCGCGCCGGGAGCGTCGCGGCGGCTGGTGGCCTACCTGCTCCAGGCGTTCGCGGCGGAAGCAGCCCGGCCACTGCCCCCGCCGCCGTCCGGGCAGCAGATGTACCGCGCCCTCCTGCGGTTGCAACCCCGCCGCGACTAGCTGCCCTGACCGTTCAGCCGGTCCTCGGCCAGTGTTCAGCCCGACGTCGTGTGGCCATGTGATGCCGCTTGTAGGTTCGGCTGGCCTTCACCCCCGAGCCAGTCCGGAGGTCCCGCTCCCATGCCTGAACTGTCCCGCAGGAATCTCATCCGCCGTGCCGCCGTCGTCACCGGAGCCGCGGTGGTGGCGTCGGTCACCCCGGCGACCGGCGCGCTCGCCAGCACGTCAGCCAAGCGCGGCCGCCACGGAGACCTCCGCGACATCAAGCACGTCGTGATCCTGATGCAGGAGAACCGCAGTTTCGACCACTACTTCGGCTCGCTCAAGGGCGTCCGCGGGTTCGGTGACCGGTCCACTATCACGCTGCCCGGCGGCTACTCAGTGTGGCAGCAGCCCACCACGGCGCCGGGCCAGCCGGTCACCGGCACGCAGTATCCGTGGCGGCTGAGCTCCGGGACGTTCGCCGGCACGCAGCCGCCCAGCCCGGAGGCCGGCGCGCAGAACTACGGCGGGACCGACCACAGCTGGGAAAGCCAGCACGGCGCGTGGTACGGCGGCCTGATGAACGCCTGGTACTACGCCAAGGGCGGCCCGACCACACTGGGGTACCTGAACCGCCAGGACATCCCGTACCACTACGCCCTGGCGGACGCGTACACGATCGGCGACGCTTACCACTGCTCGGTGCTCAGCGCGACCGGCCCCAACCGCACCTACCTGTGGAGCGGCACGATCAACGCCGACCAGCAGCACGGCAGCTACGTGGCCTACAGCGGGGGCGATGAACTGGGCCAGTTCCTGCCCTGGCCGAGCTACCCCGAGACGCTCCAGGCCGCGGGCGTGACCTGGAAGCACTACCAGGGCACCGACAACTACGGCGACAACGGCGCCGAGTACTTCGCCACGTTCGCCAAGTACGACCCCGAGCAGGGCGGCACGCCTGCCCCCGGCGTGATCTGGTACGACAACGGCGTGGCCACCGTGCCGGAGCCGTATCCCGCCGAGGACGGGAACGGCGACAACCTGGCCCTGGCCATCAGGAAGGACGTGCTGGCCGGCACCCTGCCGCAGGTGTCCTGGGTCGTGACCAACCAGCAGTACTCCGAGCACCCGGACGGCGCGCCGCACGACGGCGCCTACTACGTCAGCCAGGTGCTCAAGGCGCTCAACGCCGACCCGGACGTGCTCAACTCCACCCTGGTGATCATCGACTTCGATGAGAACGACGGCCAGTTCGATCACGTCCCGCCGCCGGTCCCGGCCCCGGGGACCACGGACGAGTTCTACCTGGAGGCGTCGCTGGATCCCCAGCCGCTGCCGGTCGGCCTCGGCTTCCGGGTGCCGCTGCTGCTCATCTCGCCGTGGACCCGGGGCGGCTGGGTGACCTCGGAGGTCTCCGACCACACCTCGGTCATCCAGTTCCTGGAGAAGTGGACCGATGCGCTGGGCACGCCGGCCATCTGCCCGAACATCAGCGCGTGGCGGCGCAGCGTCTGCGGGGACCTCACCGGCGCCTTCGACTTCGATCACCCGGTCTTCGGGCTGCCGGACCTGCCCGATCCCGGCCAGCCCATCGGCGAGCCGGCCCAGGCGTACGACCCGGTCCCGGCGGGCAGCGTGATGCCGGTGCAGGAGCCCGGCACCAAGCCGGCCCGCCCCCTGCCGTACCAGCCCAACGCCAACCTCGACGGGTTCACGTTCGGCAGCCACGGGGCGGTCCAGGCCAACCTGTCCTTCAGCAACAACGGGCCGCACGCCAGCAAGGCGAGCCACTTCTCCGTCTACAGCAACGCGGCGCCGGACGTGAACCTCGCGGACTACCCCGGGACGTTCCCCGGCCAGTACACCGTCAACCCGTCGCCCAGGATCTGGAACAAGACCGTGCCCGGTTCGGCCGAGATCGGCGCGGACCGCGGCGGCGGCCGGTACGACCTGACGATCGTGGGCCCGAACCGCTTCCTGCGGCACTTCACCGGGGACGTGACTGCCCCGGGTGCGACCGCGCAGGTGACCGCGGTGTACTACCAGGGCGGCTTCGGGGCGGGGCCGGTCCTCGCGCTCAAGCTGGCCAACGGCGGCCGGAAGGCCGTGACGTTCACCGTCTCGCCGAACCGGTATTCGGCGGAGCCGCCCCGGACGTTTCACGTGCCCGCCGGGGGGAGCGCGACGTACCTGGCCGCCCCGCTGCGGACCGGCCACGGATGGTACGACCTGTCCGTCACGATCAGCACCGACGCCTCCTGGTCGCGCCGCTACGTCGGCCACCTGGAAGACGGCCGGCCCAGCGTCACCGGCTGACCGGCCGGCCTGATGCCGCCGGCCGGCGGCATCCTCCCCTCATCTCCGTTTGCATAATCATGCATAAGGAGGCATACTTTCGCGCGTGTCCAAGGTGATGACTTCCCTGCCGATCGGAGAGCGGGTCGGCATTGCCTTCTCCGGTGGGCTCGACACGTCCGTCGCGGTCGCGTGGATGCGCGACAAGGGCGCCGTGCCGTGCACGTACACCGCTGACATCGGCCAGTACGACGAGGACGACATCGGCTCGGTCCCCGGCCGGGCCAAGTCGTACGGCGCCGAGATCGCCCGGCTGGTCGACTGCCGCGCCGCCCTCGTCGAGGAAGGGCTGGCCGCGCTGACCTGCGGGGCGTTCCACATCCGCTCGGGCGGGCGGTCCTACTTCAACACGACCCCGCTGGGCCGGGCGGTCACCGGCACGCTGCTGGTGCGGGCCATGCTCGAGGACGACGTCCAGATCTGGGGGGACGGCTCGACGTTCAAGGGCAACGACATCGAGCGGTTCTACCGGTACGGGCTGCTGGCCAACCCGAACCTGCGGATCTACAAGCCGTGGCTCGACGCCGCCTTCGTCAGCGAGCTGGGCGGCCGCCGGGAGATGAGCGCGTGGCTGCTCTCTCACGAGCTGCCGTACCGCGACAGCTCGGAGAAGGCGTACTCGACCGACGCGAACATCTGGGGCGCGACCCACGAGGCCAAGACCCTCGAGCATCTCGGCAACGGGATCGAGACGGTCCAGCCGATCATGGGCGTGCGGTACTGGGACCCGGATGTCGAGATCGAGGCCGAGGACGTCACGATCGGCTTCGAGCGGGGCCGGCCGGTCACGATCAACGGAGCGGAGTTCGCCACGCCGGTCGACCTGGTGATGGCGGCCAACGCGATCGGGGGCCGGCACGGCCTGGGCATGTCCGACCAGATCGAGAACCGGATCATCGAGGCCAAGAGCCGGGGCATCTACGAGGCGCCGGGCATGGCCCTGCTGCACACGGTGTACGAGCGGCTGGTCAACGCCATCCACAACGAGGACACCATCGCGAACTACCACGCCGAGGGCCGCCGGCTGGGCCGGCTGATGTACGAGGGCCGCTGGCTCGACCCGCAGGCGCTCATGCTGCGCGAATCGCTGCAGCGCTGGGTGGGCGCCGCGATCACCGGCGAGGTCACCCTGCGGCTGCGCCGCGGCGAGGACTACTCGATCCTCGACACCACCGGCCCCGCGTTCAGCTACCACCCCGACAAGCTGTCGATGGAGCGCACCGAAGATTCCGCGTTCGGCCCGCTGGACCGGATCGGCCAGCTCACCATGCGCAACCTGGACATCGCCGACTCGCGGGCCAAGCTCGAGCAGTACGCCGGCCTCGGCATGGTCGGCGCCGCGCACGCCGCGCTGATCGGGGCCGCGCCGCAGAGCGAGCTGGTCGGCGAGATGCCCGAGGGCGGAGCCGAGGCGATCGCCTCACGCGGCGAGGTGGACGAGGACGAGGCGCTCCTCGACCGCGCCGCGATGGAGGCCGGTACCGACTGACGGTACCGGCAGGCCGCCCTCTCGCGGACCGCTGAATCTGTGGCCGAAGGGACCGGAATCTACGTAGCCTCCGGGCTGAGGTCCGCCGCCCGCGCGACCTCGTCCCACTCAGCAAATTCCTTCAGCCGGTCCCGGTAGACCGCGGGCGCGGTGTCCGCGGCCATGGCGCCCAGCAGGAGCCGAAGGGGCGGCTGATCGCTTCTCAGTACCGTCATCAGCGCCCGGGCGGCGCCCGCCGGGTCGCCGGGCTGGGTGAACGCGTGCGCGCCAGAGAGCGCCTCACGACGCAGGCCGAGGACGTCGTCGTAGTCCGGCAGGGGCGCGGCGCGGTCCATGCTCCCGCCATTCCAGTCCGAACGGAAAGGGCCAGGCTCAACGATGGTGACGCGAATTCCGAATTCGCTGACTTCCTGGGAAAGGCTGTCGCTGAGCCCTTCCAGCGCCCATTTCGACGCGTTGTAGCAGCTAGTATTCGGAAGAGCAATAAGACCACCGAGGCTAGATATCTGAAAAATGTGACCGGCCCGCTGGGCTCGCATTACCGGGAGCACGGCCTGGGTGCACCACAGCGCCCCGAAGAAGTTTACCTCCATTTGCCGCCGAGCCTGGTCCTCTGATATTTCCTCGACCCCGCCGGCCAACCCGTAACCGGCATTATTCACCAGCACGTCGAGGTGGCCGAAATGCATGAGGCCCTGCTCCACAGCAGCGTGCACGGCCGCACGGTCGGTCACGTCAAGCGCCACCGCGAGGACCGCGTCGCCGTACGCGGCCGCTAGTTCGCGCCGGGCCGGATCCGAGCGGACCGTGGCGATGACCTTGTCGCCGCCGCGTACCGCCTCCTCGGTGAAGGCCCGTCCGAGGCCGCGGCCGGCTCCGGTGATCAGCCACACTCGGTCGGACTCGGGCAAGGTCATGGCGCTGGCCTCCGCTGGACACCTCGGGCGCTCGCCTGGCTCGGCGGCCAGTGGCGCGAGAAAGTGTGCGTTATACGCACGTCATGTCGGATAGTGCAACGCCGTCATGATCAGCCATCGTGCTACCGCAGTCAAGGCGACAGCTGCCCCGTGACGTGGGCATGAGCCCTTCAATGTGTATCTCGCGTGCTCAAGAGGATCCCCGCGGGGCCATCCCGCCGCTACGGCGGGCCTGGCTTGGCTCTTGACGAGTCGGAGATGGTATGGAATCTTCCCATCTACCAAGCGTACTTCTGTTCGTATAACGCACGTATTACGAAGGGGTCCTCGGGTGGGGCGCGGGGTAACCGGTGCCCTGATGCCCGGTCGCGGTGGTGCCAGCCCGGCGATCCCGGCCCGGCTTCCGCTCGACGCGTTCGGCGGTACGCACCACCCGCGGTGTCAGCGGTGACACCGAGAAGGAGCAGGCAACGTGACTAACTTGGGAGCCCATCGCCCGTGGCGGCGACGTCTTCAGCTCGGTGTGGCCATCGCGGCAGTCCTGCTGGCCGTGGCGGCCTGCAGCAGTTCCGGCGGGGGCAGCAGCAGCAATGCGACGAGCGGTTCGGGCGGGACCAGTAATTCCTTCGTCGCTTCCGCGCAAGCGGCTGTGACTCAGCATCTCAAGTTCCCCACCAAGATCCTCGAGACGCAGAAGTTCGCCCCTAAGTCCGGAAAGATGATCTACAACGTCTCCTGCAACCTGGCCATCGTCGGTTGCGGCGAGATCTCGACCGAGATCGGCCAGGCTACGAAGGCCATTGGTTACCGGTTCGGCCGGTGCAATGCGGGCGCGACGCCCACGCAGGCCCAGGGTTGTTTCACCAACGCGGTCAACGCGAAGGCCTCGGTCATCGTCGACAACGACGTGCCGCTGGTCGGTTCGGGCAATGGCTTCCATCAGGCTAATGCGGCAGGCATTCCCATCGCGGGGGCATTCACCGGGAATCCGCTGATCACTGTGGACGAGCCGACGCAGGCCGCGGAGGACGCGCCGACGGTCGAGGCTCAACTGCTGGCGGACTACGTCATCAGCCAGTCCAAGGGGCAGGCTGACGTTCTCTACATCGGGGAGAACCAGGACAACGACGGGGTTCTCCGGGGTAAGGGATTCGTCGCCGAGATGGCGAAGTGCACCACCTGCAAGGTCACGACGATCCAGACGAACCAGAACACGCAGACGACGTCCGCCCCCCCGCAGATCACGGCGGCACTCGAGGGCAATCCCAAGATCAACTGGATCATCGGGAACCAGGACACGGTCTCCGCACTGGCGGTCCAGGTCGTCGGCAACCTGGGGAAGTCCGCGCAGATCAAGGTCGGCGGCATGGACGCGGATCCGCAGAACATCCAGTACATCAAGGAAGGGAAGCAGGCCATCGACGCGACGGTCGGTCAGGGCGAGGTCGCCTACGCCGCCGTCTACGCCGCGGCCCGGATCGCCTCGGGCTTGTCCGTGCCCAGGGCCACGCCGGTGAACATCTGGCTCATCGACGGCGGCAACGTCTCCCAGGTTCCCTCCAACGGGGTTTTCTTCGGGCCCGCCCACTACCAGCAGCAGTTCCTGTCCCTCATGGGGAAGTGATGGACACGGACCCGGCCCGCCAGCCGTGCTGACCGTCACCGGAATCTCGAAGAGCTTCTTCGGCGTCCGGGTGCTCACGGACTTCGGGATCTCCGTGGCCGACGGCGAGGTTCACGCGCTGCTCGGGCACAACGGCTCGGGGAAATCGACGCTCATCAAGATTCTTTCCGGTTACTACCAGCCTGACAACGGTGACGGGACTGTCGCCGTGGATGGCCAGAAGATGCGGCTGGGCGACACGGCCAGCAGCGCGAACCTCGGTATCGGCGTGGTCCATCAGGGACTGAGCCTGATTCCGTCGCTGACGGTGCTGGAGAATTTGCGCCTGGGGCCGGGGCAATTTGTCACGGCCCCAGGGCGCCGCATCCGCTGGCGGGCCGAGCGGACCCGGGCCCTCGGGCAACTGGCGGCGGTGGGGCTGAACGACGTGGCCCCGGAAGCCACTTTCTCGAGCTTGTCCACCGTGCAGCAGACCGGGGTGGGTATCGCCCGGGCCCGCCAGGAGGGCGTACGGTGCCTGATCCTCGACGAGCCCACCTCGGCGCTGCCTGACGCGGAGGTCGGGCGGCTCATCTCGATGATCCGCAATACCCAGGAGCAGGGCGTCTCGATCATGTATGTGACGCACCGCCTGGACGAGGTGGCGCGGGTGGCGCAGCAGGTGACGGTGCTGCGCGACGGGGTGATCGTCGGCAGCGGACCGGTGGCCGCTTACCCTCAGCGGGAGCTGATCCGGCTGATCGCCAACTCCGAGGTGCTGGCTCAGGTCAGGGCGCCGCAGGTCCGGCCGGCAGGCGCGGCCGGAGGGGTGACGGCCGGCGCGCGGGCGGATCTGAACCTGTCCGACGTCAGCACCGGCACCCTGCGGGGCCTGTCCCTGACGGCGCGGGCCGGGACCGTGGTCGGGGTCGCGAGCCTGGTAGGCGGGGGGGTCGAGGACATCCCGCGGGTGCTCCAGGGTGACTTGCCGTACACAGGCGAGATAAGGGTGGGCGGTCTGGCTGTCCGCCTGCACGGCCCCAAGTCAGGGCAGGACGCGGGCCTCATGGTGGTGCCGTCGCAGGTGTCCGACAAGATCATCGAGGACCTGGGGGTCGGTGAGAATCTGACTCTCGGACTGCTGCGGCGGTTCTTCCGCCGCGGCCGGCTCAATGGCCGGAGCGAACGCCGGTTCGCCCGTCAGCTGATCACCGCCCGGGGGATCCGCTGCCGGAGTATCGAGGACCCGGCGCGCCTGCTCAGTGGCGGCAATAAGCAGAAGGTCGTCATGGCCAGGGCCCTGGAGCTCGCGCCGAGAGTGCTCGTCGTCAACGAGCCGACGAACGGCATCGATGTGGCCGGGAAGCAGGAGATCTTGCGCCTGCTCGTGGAGGCGGCCGAGGGCGGGACCACCGTCGTGCTGTGCAGTTCGGAGCTCGAGGATCTGGCCGGGGCCTGTTCGAAGCTATTCGTGCTCGCTGGCGGCCGCATCAAGTCAGAGCTGACTGGCGCAGAGATTACGCGAGAGCGGATCCTGGAGGAATTGCATAGTGACGCACACGGAAATGCCTGAACGCCAGCCTGCGGCTGGTGCTGACGAGCCGAAGCGCTCCGGAGGCCTGGATACCATCAATGGCTTCCTGCGGAGTTTCAACGGGATGCGGGAAGGTGCTCCGGCGCTAGAGCGCTACGGCGGAGTCATCCTGCTGGCCCTGCTCATCATCATTTTCTCCCTTGCGACCCCCCAATTCTTCACCTCGGCCAATTTCCTCGGTATCGCGCAAAACCAGGCCATCCAGGCGGTACTCAGCATCGGCCTGCTTTTCCCGCTGGCGGCCGGGGTCTTCGACGTCTCCGTGTCGGGCAGCATGACCCTCGCCGTGGTGTTCGTGACCGAGATGTTCCAGGGCACCTCCGGGCGCATGCCGATCGCGGCGGCCGTCGTGCTCACGCTGGTCGTGATGGTCATCGCCGGCCTGTGCAACGGACTGCTGGTCGTGCGGGTGGGCATCGATCCGTTCGTGGCCACGATCGGCACGGGGTCCGTGCTGCAGGGCATCTCCGAGGCGCTCGGCAACGGGCAGACCATCATTAGTCATATTCCGCCGAGCTTTGTCGCCTTCGGCACGGCGAAATGGTTCGGGCTGCCTGTGGTCATACTTATCGTGCTGGTGCTGGCCGTCGTGGTCTGGTATGTCTTCGCGCAGACACCCGTGGGCCGTTCCATCTACGCGACAGGTGCGGCCCGCGAGGCCGCCCGCTTGGCCGGGATCCGCACCAACAGGGTCATCATCTGCGCCTACATAGCCTCAGCTGTCGGTGCTGGAATAGCCGGCATTCTCTTCGCGGCGGGTCAGGGAGCCGGGCCGCCGGACACCGGGACCGCGTTCCTGCTGCCGGCCTACGCAACGGTCTTCCTGGGCGCCACGATCATCAGGCCTGGTCGTTTCAACGTCTGGGGACTGATCGTCGCCATCCTGATCATTGCCGTCGGCATTAACGGGCTCGAACTGCTCGGCGCGCCGTTCTGGGTCCAGGACATCTTCGAGGGCCTGGCCCTCATCGCGGCCGTCGCACTCACCAGGTTCCGGGCGAAAGCCACGCTATGAACGTCATCGCCCATGCGCGCCGTGCGCACACGACCACTCAGCACACTCCCGGCTCGGAGGTATGCCATGACCGTGTTCGTTGACCAGCTCTCCGCCTTCATTACTGGCCTGACGGCGGAATCGATGCCGGGAAAGATCTTCGACAGCGGGCGCGACCGGCTGCTGGACGCCATCAGCACGGCGGTCGCCTCCCGCGAGGTCGCGACCACGCGGGCCGCCGTCGCTGCCGTACAGGCGATGGGGGCAGCCGGTGACGGCGAATGCTCTGTCCTGCCGACGGGAGGACGGCTGACTGCGTCAGACGCCGCCCTCGTCAACGGGACCGCCGTGCACGCGATCCTGTTTGAAGACATCAATCTGTTCAGCTCTGACCATCCGGGGGCGGTCATCGTTCCGGCGGCCCTGGCCGCGGCTGAATCAGCGGGCCGGGTGACCGGCCGCGCCGCCACGATCGGGGACCTGATCGTCGCGATCGTGGCCGGATACGAGGTGCACCTGCGGCTCGGTATTCTCGCCGCCTCCGGGGTCAAGCAACGGGGCCTGCGGACGACCGCCATTTTCGGTACCGTCGGTGCCGCGGCCGCCGCATCGAGCGCGTTCAGGCTCCCGGGCGATCGGACGGCGACCGCGCTGGCCATGGGCGCCAATACCGCCTTCGGTTTCCTCGAGGGTTTCGCGCACGGGACCATGGAGCCCTACCTGCAGGCCGGGATCGCGGCCCGCAACGGCCTGCTCTCCACGTTCTTGTCGATCGGCGGTGTGCAGACCGGGCCGCCGGCCTTTGAAGGCGGGTCTGGGTACTTCCGCGGCTTCGCCGATCTCGAGCCCGGCGAACGGGAACTCCCTGACCAGTGGCTGATCGGGGGGGTGACGGCCAAGCCGTATCCGATCAGCGGCGGCAAGATCGGCTCGGTTGACAGCGCGCTGGCCGCCTACCAGCAGGGCTGGGGGGACGCCCGGATCAGCTCGGTCACGGTGCGGCTGCCCGCCGGCATCAAGGAATTCCCGGGCGCGGACAAGGCTGGCCCGTTCACGACGATGAACGAGGCACAGGACAGCACCCAGTTCTGCGTGGGCGCCGCGCTCCTGGGACGGGAGATGTCGTCCTTGCGGACCGTGATGCATGAGTTCGCTGACCCTGAGGTGTCCGAGCTGACCCAGGTGATCGGGCTGGTCAGTGAGCCGGGCCGGGAACTCGCCAGGGTCGAAGTTCAGCTGTCAGACGGCCGGACCGTGGCGGGCGAGGTGGACTGGACCGAACGCCAGGTCCCGAGCGTGGCCAGCATGTCGCAGAAGCTGCGGCGTCTCACGGCGGACCGCTGGCCGGAATCGGTGCCGGAAAAGATCATCGAGCTGGTCACCGGCGATCCCGACCGCCCGGTGTCAGAGCTGTCAGCCGTCCTGACCGGGTGACGGACGGGCCCGATCACCTGCCCCGGGGAAGGGGGACCGCATCCATGACTGCTGAACACGAGATCCGCCGGACTATAGCCGAGTTCGCCCAGTATCTGGACGAACGGCGGTGGGTGGAGTGGAGCGAGCTCTTCACTGAGCAGGCCACATTCCAGCATCTGTCCGGCCGCGCCGCGATCCTGGCGTTCATGCAGGGTGAGGAGCTCGCCACGATGCCAGAACTCTTCCGCAAGCACGTGACCACGAATCTGGTCATCACCATCAGCGACGCTGACGCCCAGGTAGACAGCGACCTGGTCCTGCATGAGCGCCTCGGCGAGGGGCCGTGGATCCTCCGCATGGGCAGGTACACCGACGTGCTGGTGCCCGTGGCCGGGGGCCGCTGGCGGTTCAGTGACCGTCAGCTGGCGTGGACCGCCAACGGCCTGGACCGGTGGGACGCGGGCCAGGGGGACTGATCACGGCAGCCGGCGGATCCTTCTCTCACAACCGCCGGCGCAGGTCCGCTTCGATGGCGCCGCCTGCGGCCTGCAGAAGGGGGAGTATCTCGGCCACCGCCGACTCGTTGTCGCTGGTGCCGACCAGCTTGGACACGCTGACCGCGGCGATGACCGTGCCACTGCGGTCCCTGACCGGCACGGCCATGGTGCGGACGCCTTCCTCGAATTCCCGGTCCACAAGCGCCCAGCCCTGCTCCCGGACCAGGGCCAGCTCCGCATGAAGAGCTTTCCGGTTGACGATGGTGCGCGTCGTGAACTGCCTGATATCCCTGGACGCCAGGTAGCCGTCGAGCCAGTCGTCGCCCTTGGCGGCGAGCAGGACCCGGCCGGAGGCCATGGCCACGGCCGGCAGGCGGGTGCCCACGTTGAGCGAGATGGACCAGATACGGCGCATGGGCACGCTGGCCACGCACACCGTCTCATCGCCCTCGAGAATGGACAGGAAAGACGATTCACCGACCGCTTCGGCCAGGACCCGCAAATGAGGGACGGCGAGTTCAGGAAGCCCCAGTGCGGAAAGGTAGGCATAGCCCAGGTTCAGGACCTTGGAGGTGAGTACGAAGTTGCGTCCCTCGGGCCGGAGATAACCGAGCTGGGCCAGGGTCAGGACGAACCGCCGGGCCGCCGCCCGGTTGATGCCCGTCCGGCGGCTGACCTCCATCAAGGTGAGCGCGGGGTGATCGGCGTCGAAGGCGTCTATGACCGCGAGTCCGCGGGCCAGCGATTGCACGAAAGACCCCGACAAGCTGTTCTCGTCGGCGTCCGGGGAGGAATCGAGCGTGCCATCGCTGACATCCTCCGCAGGAGTGGTAGCACGTCCTGTTACCTGCGACGATAGCGCGACTCGCTCTTCACTGGTCATGACGTGCAGAGTATAGGTACTGCGGCATCCTGGTGTGCGCTCACATCCGGCCCGGCTGGCCCGCGTCTCTCCGGGAGCCCCCGCCCAGAGGGCCGGCCGCGCCGCCGCGGCCGGGGTTACTTGATGGCGACGGCATTCGGGGGTGAGCCCACGCCGTTCGGCAGATTCAGCGGCGCTGAAGTCAGCATGCAGCTGTAACGGCCATCGGCCGCGCAGTCGCCGGCGAGGGCCTCGAGGTCGAAGAGTTCCCCGATGGGCATCCCGAGCAGCACCAGCAGCCGGACGTGCAAGGTGGTGCGCTCAGCGCGGGCCAGGACCGGATCGCCGTCGGCCGGGGCGTCGAAGTCCGGGAGCACGGCGCTGGCCGGGCCGACCTCCAGGGCGGGTGTGTCGGAGGCGACCGCGGACACGTGCAGATCCCACAGGGCCTGAGCGCATTCGGCCCCCGGGGCCAGCCCGGGATACCGGGTCGGCCCGCTGGCCCGCCGTCTCCGGTCCTCCGCGTCGAGGCCGCGCCACCAGGCGGGCCAGCCAGTCCGGATGAGCAGGATGTCGCCGGGTTCGACGTGGGCCCCCTGGGCGGCCAGGCACTGCAGCAATTCGGCCGCCTCGATCACGTCGGCATCGTCCTGGCGCAGCGCCCGCCCCGCCGTGTTCCGCCACCGGCCGATGTCAGCCAGCACCGCGCGGCCGGCGATCCCGTGCCGGCTCCAGTGCTGGATGCCGTGCTGCTCGTCGGGCAACCCGCCGTAGTAGCCGTGGTCCACGGCGCCGACGTGCCGGAAACCGTCCCACTGGCTGGAGACCTGCGTGTTGAAGTCGTGCAGCACGTCATCCTGGAATTTCGCGACCCCGCCGAAGCCACCCCCGGCCTGGATCCGGTGGTCAACCGGGCGCCGGCCGAACAGCGGCGGCTCAGGCTCGGTAAGGCTCAGATCCAGCGGGAAGAGCGCGCCGCGCCGTACTTCGGAGGCGGCCGCGAGGGTGCGTTCCGGGGTGATCAGGTTGAGTGTCCCCAGGACGTCGTCGTCGCCCCACAGGCCCCACGAGCAGGCCAGCATCGAGCGTTGCGGGAGCTCATCGAAACGCGGCAGGTCGCCCATTGTTCCTCCTGTCGTCTTACGGCCTGCTCAGCGTCCCTGCCAGGCCGGCCGCCTCTTCTCGGCGAACGCCCGTGATCCCTCGGCGCCGTCGTCCGATTCGGCGATCTCCTTGTCCAGATGCCGCGCGTACGCGGACAGCGACTCAGGGAACGCTGCGCTGAGCCGGTACAACCGCACCGCACCCTGGACGGCGAGCGGTGAGTTACGGCAGATCATGTCAGCGAGCTCCTCAGCGACCGTCATGACCTGGTCCTTCGGCACCACTTTGTTGACCAGCCCCAGCCGCAGGCAATCGTCCGGCGTCAGCCGCCCATTGCACAAGGTCAGGTAGGCCGCGATCGCCCGGGGCATGGCCTGATAGATCTCGTGCGGCGCGCCGAGGCGGCCGACGTTGGTGTGCTGATCGCCGAGCCACGCATCGTCGGCCATCACCCGGAGCTGGCACTGCAGCGCCATGCTGAGCCCGACGCCGACGGCGAACCCGTTGAGCGCGCAGATGAGAGGCTTGTGCAGCTCGGTGTCCTGGGGCTGTCCTCCGCCGCCCCAGTGGAAAATCGGCGAGTTCGGGTCCTCATGCGGCGTGCGCTGGCCCCTGGCCTGGTACTGGGCCAGGAACTTGATGTCGCGGCCCGCGCAGAACGCCGCGCCGGTGCCGGTGAAGATCCCGCAGTAGATGTCCGGGTCACGGCTGATGTCACGCCAGCACGAATTCAGCTCGACGTAGGCGAAGGAGTGCAGCGCATTGCGGACCTCGGGCCGGTTGATGGTTACGTAGGCGACGTGGCCCTTCTTCTCGTACTTGACGAACTCGAGGCCGGACGGCGCGGTGCTGGGGTCGTACGGGGATTCATAACTGGCCATGGCTGATCTGTCCTCCTGGCACGGGCTGGCGGCCACCGGCGTCCCCCGGAGAGTGAGGGGTCACCCCGGCGGCCTCTTCTGGAAAAACACCCGCCGGGCCTCGGCTGCCTCAGCCGAGCTGCTCAGGCGGTCGGTGTAGCCCTGTTCGAGCTGGAAGGCCTCACGGGTGGGCAGCGCGGCGACCGTTCCGAACGAGGCGCGGATGGCCCGCACCGCCGCCGGGCTCTTGGCGGCGATGGCCGAGGCGACCGCCAGCGCGCCGGGCATGAGCCCGGCCGGGGGGACCACCTGCTGCACGGCGCCCAGCCGGTGCAATTCCCCCGCTGAGACCCGTTCCCCGGTCAGCATCATCCGCCGCATGGTCGGGACGGGCAGGATGCGCTGCAGGAAACTGGCCCCGCCGCCCTGGCCGACGTCGATCTCCGGCATGGCGAAGAAGGCCTCATCCGAGGCGATGATCAGGTCACAGCAGGCGGCCAGCACGAAGCCGGCCCCCAGGGCACCCCCCTGAACGGCCGCGATCACCGGTTTCACGCTGTCCAGCAGGCTGAAGAAGCCCTCCCTGATCAGCCGGTTCGTACTGGAGTGGTGCCCCGGGGCCGGGGCGGCGGTGTCCTTCTCCCTGATATCGGCCCCGGCGCAGAACACCGGCCCGGCGGCGGCCAGCACGACCGCGTGGACGTCATCGAGATCCTGCACGCGGTCGAGGACGTCGATGAACTCGGCACGCAGCTCCCGGCTGAGCGCATTGACCGGAGGCCGCCGGAGCGTCACCACGGTGACGAATGGTGCGCCCGGCGCTACGCCCAGATGACGGTAGGCCGGAAACCCGGTCACGGCTGCTCCACGACGAGCAGCCCATCGACAGCGACCGGCCCGTCCGCCCGCCATTTCACCGGGTTTACCTCCAGGACGAACCGCTCCCATGGCGCAGTGGCGGCGAGCCGGGAAAACCCGGCCACGAAGTCCCCCAGTGCGGCCAGCCCGGCCGGGCCTGCCGTCTGCTCGGCCCGCCGGACCAGCCGCAGCCGGCGCAGCAGGCGCAGCGCGCCGTCACGGTCCAGGGGTGCGCGGGCGAGCGCGAAGTCGTCGATCACCTCGGTCAGGGTGCCGCCGGCCCCGCACGAGACGATCACGCCGAACATCGGGTCGCGGAACGCCGAGACGAGCACCTCGGTCCCGCCGTCGACCAGGTGCTGGACGTAGACACCCTCCAGGGGCACCCCCAGCTCCGCCGCCCGCGCGGTCAGCAGGTCATAAGCCTGCCGTGCCTCGCGCTGCGACCGCACGTCCAGCTGGACCAGCCCGGCGTTGTGGCGGTGCGTCACCGCCGGGGAGATTCCCTTCATCACGACGGGCAGCCGCGCTGCCGCCAGCGCGGCGCCGATCTGGCTGGCCTGGCGGACCAGGGCGCCGGGAGCGACGGGGAGTCCCGCGGCGGCGAGCAGCTCGTGGCAGGCCTCTTCGGAGACGATGAGCCCGGGTGCCGCCTGCCCGGTGAAACGTGACCACTCGAAGCGGAACAGCTGCGGGGGGCGGTCACGACTGGCGCCTGGTTCCTCCCCGAGCGCCTTCTGGTACCGCGCGCAGCGCCCGAGCACGGCGATCGCGCGGGCAGGCTCCTCGAACACCTGGAACCGCTGCGCGTGCAGCCGCGTCATGACGCTGTCCGGGCAGAACGGCCAGGCCAGGCCCACCGTCTTGGTGGTCTGCTCGCGGAGCTGGCTGAGTGAGCTGATCACCTCGTCCGTCCCCCGGCTCATCGGGCCGAACAGGGCGAGGACCGCATCGATTCCCGGGTCGCCGGCGATCGTGAGCAGGGCTTCGGTGAACTTGGCCAGGTACTCCGGCTGGTTGAAGGTCTGCGGCGTGACGTCCACCGGGTTGGCCACCGACGCGATCGGCGGGAGCAGGGGGGCGAGCCGCGCGCGGGTGTCCGCGCTCAGCGGCGGCGTGCCCAGCCCGGAGCGTGCGGCCTGGTCGGCGGCCAGGACCCCGCCGCCGCCGCCGAACGTCACCACCGCGAGCCGGTCCCCGCGGGGCAGGGTGGCCGGGTCGGTAGTGCTGAGAAACAGGCTGACGTCGAGCAGTTCCTCGAGCGAGTCGACCTGGATCACGCCGAGCTCGGCGAAGACCGCGCGGAGGACCCGGTCCTCGCCGGCCAGCGCGCCAGTATGCGCGGTGGCGGCCCGGGCGCTGGCGGGCGCGGCGCCCCCCTTGAGGATGACGACCGGCTTGCCGGCCGCGCGGGCCTTGCCGAGCGCGCGGGCCAGGCGCTCACCGTCGCGGATGCCCTCCGCGTAGACCGCGATGACGCGGCTTTCCTCGTCGTCGGCGAAGGCACTGATGAAATCGGCGATGGTCAGGTCGGCTTCGTTCCCGGTGCTGACCATGTACCGGAAACCGAAGCCGGCCCGCTGCGCGAACGCCTGCGCCTGGGTGCCCAGGCCGCCGCTCTGGCTGACCATGGCGATGTTGCCCGGAACCAGCCGCTCATATTCGGCGAGGAACGATGCGAAACTGGCCACCGCGGGCTGCAGCGAGTTGATGAACCCGATGCAGTTCGGGCCGACGAGCGAGAACCCCGCATCGCGGCAGATGGCCGTGAGCCGCGCCTGCAGGACGGCGCCGTCCCCGCCGACCTCGGCGAACCCGCCGGCCCAGATGACCCCGTTGCGCACCCCCGCGGCCGCGGCTGACTGGATGAGGTCCGGTGCGCGGGCCGCCCGCACCGCGAGAATCGCGAGCTCCGGGACGACCGGCGCGGCGGTGAACTCTGGGTAGCAGGTGAGCCCGCCGACTGTGGCGCGCCCTGGGTTGACCGGTATGACCTGGCCGGGGAAGCCGAAGCGGCGGAGGAACCGCACGGCGACGCCGCCGAGGTTCCCGGGCTCGTCCGAGGCCCCCACGACGGCGATCGAGGACGGGTTCAGCAGGGTGGCCAGGTCCCGGAAGTCATCCCGCACCGGTGACTTCGTACCGGTCATCACGCTCCTGAGGTCCGGTCATGAGATCAAGTCTGTGTGCGCTCAGCGCACACAAATGCTTATAGCGCACCTTTTCGCAGGAGCTACGGTCGTGTCAAGCGCCTGGCCAGCCGGGCTGCACAGCGCGGGCTAACAGCGCGGGCTACTTGAACGCGAGCGCGTTGGGTGGGGAGGCCACCCCGCCGGGGAGGTTGATCGGAGCGGAGGTGAAGAAGCACTCGTAGCGCCCGTCAGCCGCGCAGTCGGCGGCCAGGGCTTCCAGGTCGAACAGTTCACCGATCGGGATGCCCAGCATGGCCAGGATGCGCACATGCAGCTGGACCTGGTACTCACGGCGCGGGTCGGCGCGCACTTCCGCGACGAACTCCGGGCTGAAGTTCGCGCCAATGGGCCACACCTCGAGGGCCGGGTTGTCCGCGGCCACCGCGGCGATGTGCAGGTCCCAGAGCGTCTGCGCCATCTCCTCGCCGGAAAGAAGGCCCGCCGAGCGGAGCACTTCACGGTCGGAGACCGCGGCCCGCCTGGTCGCGTCCAGCGTGTTGTACCAGGCCAGCCACCCGGTGCGGACGAGCAGGATGTCACCCGTTCCCACGGTGAGGCCCGCCGCGCGCAGGCAGCCGAGCAGGTCGCCTGGGCTGATCGGGTCGGGCTGGTCCGCGCGCAGCGGCCGGCCCGCCGCCGCCCGCCAGCGGGCCACGTCGGCGAGGACGGCCCGGCCGGCGATGCCGTGGCGGCTCCAGGCGTGCACGCCCTGGGCGGCCTCGGGTATGCCGCCGAACTGGCCGTGCCCAGTCCGCTGGACGTGCCGGAATCCATCCCACTGGCTCGATCCCTGGGTATTCCAGCCGTGCAGCGTCTCGTCCTTCGAGGCGTTGCGGAGCGGGCCGATCACGTGGCGCATCGGGACCCGGCCGAACAGCGGCGGGTCGGGCCAGGACATCGGCAGGTTCAGCGAGAACCGGGCGCCGCGCTCGACCAGCCGGCTGGCCGCCAGGACGCGGCGCGGCGTCAGCAGGTTCAGGCACCCCAGCGGGGCCTCCTCCCCCCAGAGCCCCCACGCCGAGGGGACGCCGTCCAGTTCCGGCAGGCTCCGGTACGACGGGAGCTCCAGGTCATCCCAGCGGCTGGCGTCCGCGCTCATCTCGTTCCCCTCCGCGGCCGTTCTCCGCGATCGGGCCGGGAAGAGCCGCCACTCTGTGTGCGATCTACGCACGATAGTGCGTACAAATATCGCACGTCAGCATTGACTCCCACCTGCTACGAGAAGTACCGTGACGACTCCGCACACTTGTGCGGATAACGAACCAGCTACCAGTGGCCGGGCGCGGACCGGGCCGCTGAGCACCAGTCCTGGACACAGGAGTGACTGTCGATGATGCGCACTCGTCCATCTGCCCTCAAGCTCGCCGTGCTCGCGGCCGGGGTCTCACTCGTCCTGAGCGCCTGTGCCTCGTCAGGCTCGTCCGGGTCCTCAGCCTCGCCCGGGAACAAGAACATCGTGATCGCCTTCAGCCAGGCCTTCTCCAGCAACAGCTGGCAGGCGGCGAACAACAAGTCCGCCCAGACCGCGGCCAACGTGCTGAAGTCCGAAGGCAAGATCACTAAATACCTGTTCACCGACGCCAACAACAACGTCACCACCCAGGTCTCGCAGATCAACTCGCTGATCCTGCAGCACCCGAACGTGATTCTCATCGACCCCAGCTCGAGTACCGGCCTGAACGGTGTGATCGCCAAGGCCGTCCACGCCGGCATCAAGGTCCTGGTGTTCACCGACGGGCCGGTGACCAGCACGCTGCCCTATGAGCTGGAGGCCCCGCTGGCCCAGTACAACAAGCAGCTGGCGCAGTACATTGTCGGCCGCTTGCACGGCCACGGGAACGTCCTCAACGTGCGCGGCGTGGCCGGCACGGGCGCTGACCAGGCCGAGGAGTCGGGCACCGCGGCGGCGTTCAAGGCCGCCCCGGGCATCAAGGTGGTCGGCACCGTCTACGGCAGCTGGGACGAGGCAACCGCCGAGTCGGCGGTCGCGCGCATCCTGCCCGGCCTGCCGAAGATCGACGCGGTCATGCAGCAGGGCGGCTCGGGCTTTGGTATCGCCCAGGCCTTCAAGGCGGCGGGCCGGCCTGCCCCGCTGATCGTGGAAGGCAACCGCGGTGAGGAACTGAAGTGGTGGGAGCAGCAGCATGCGGCCACCGGCTACACCACCGAATCCATCGACCCCAACCCCGGCATGGGGGCGTCAGCGGTGTACGTCGGCTACGCCCTGGCCACCGGCCAGCACGTCCCCAAGAACATGATCATGCCCAACCTGGCGATCACCCAGAGCACACTCGGCCAGTACAGCTCGCTGACCACCGGCCAGGTCGCCTACAAGATCTACGGCCAGGCGTGGACCGAGAAGAACGTCATGGCCGCGAGCTGAGGAGTCACGAGGTGGGGTCTATGACATACCCGACGGACCTGCTCGTGGCCGGGCAGCTCCGGCCAGGGGCGGGCCGCCCCCGCCCGGTGGAGAACCCGGCGACCGGTGCCCCGCTGGTCGAGGTGAACGACGCCACCACCGACGACGCCGAGCAGGCCGTGACCGCGGCGAACCGGGCCTGGCGGGAGTGGGCCGCCGTGCCCGAGCCCGAACGTGCGGCGGCGCTGCGGCGGCTGGCCGGGCTCATCGGCGCCGAGCGCGACTGGCTGGCCCGCCTGATCGTGGACGAGGTCGGCAAGCCGATCACCGAAGCGGAGGGCGAGCTGGGCGCCACCACGGCATTCGTCGGGCATGCGGCGAGCCTGCTGGAGACCCGGACGGATGAGATCCGCTACACGGGACTGGCCAACGAGGAGATCTGGACACGGCGCCATCCCTACGGGGTGGTGGCCGCGATCATCCCGTGGAACTACCCGTCCGCGCTGGTCACCCGCAAGCTGGGGCCGGCCCTGGCCGCCGGCAACGCGATAGTGATCAAGGCGGACGAGAAGACCCCCTTGTCGGCGCTGGCCATCGCCGGCATCGTCGCCCGGAGCGGGCTGTTCCCCGATGGGCTGGTCAGCGTCCTGACCGGCCCGGGCGAGTCGGTCGGGCGGGCGCTGGTACGCAGCCCCGGGACCCACCTGGTGACGATGACCGGCAGCTCAGAGGCCGGGAAGGCGATCCTCGCCGACGCCGCCGCGCAGGTGAAGCCGGTCCATCTGGAGCTGGGTGGCAAGGCGCCGTTCATCGTCATGGACGACGCCGACCTGGACACGGCGGTCGCCGACGCCGTCACGTCCCGCCATATGAACTGCGGCCAGGTCTGTATCGCGAACGAGCGGACCTTCGTCCACCAGGCCGTGTACGAGAAGTTCGCCGAGCGGTACGCCGCAGCCGTCGGCCGTCTCGTCGTCGGTGACCCGCACGACCGCGCTACCCAGGTTGGGCCGAAGGTGAGCGGCCCCGAGCTGGCCAAGACGCTGCGCATCCTCGAGGCTTCGGTCAGCCAGGGCGCCCGTGTGCTGGCCGGCGGCCAGCGGCTGGACGGCCCGGGATTCGGGACCGGCCACTGGATCGCGCCGACGGTGCTGGCCGGGGTACGCGACGACATGGAGGTCATGCGGCATGAGGTCTTCGGTCCGGTCACCCCGATCAGCCCCTTCGCCAGCTGGGCGGAGGTGGCAGACCGGGCCAACGCCAGCCCTTACGGGCTGTCCGCGTACGTCTACACCAGCGACCTGCGCTCAGCGATGCGCGCCAGCCGGGACCTCTCCTTCGGCGAGGTCTACGTCAACCGCCCGGGGCCGGAAGAGGTGAACGGCTTCCACGCCGGGTTCCGGGAGAGCGGGCTGGGCGGCGACGACGGGGCGCACGGCCTCGACGGCTACTTCAGGAAGCAGACGGTCTATGTCCGGTACTGACCTGCCTGCGGCCACCACGCCGCTGCGCAAGTTCGTGAACGATCCGGCCCAGTTCGCCGACGACGCACTGGACGGCCTGCTGCTGGCGCACGCCGACCGGATCAGGCGGCTCGACGGCGAGCCCCGTGCGGTGGTGCGCCGCGCGGCCGGGGGGCTGCCGCGGGTCAGCATCGCCACCGGCGGCGGCTCCGGGCACCTGCCACTCTTCGCCGGTTACGTGACCCGCGGTCTCGCGGACGGCTGCGCCGTCGGCAACATGTTCGCCTCACCGAGCACCGACGTGATGCTGGCGGTGACCAGGGAGATCGACTCCGGGCCCGGGGTGCTCTACCTGTACGGAAACTATGGCGGCGACCGGATCAACTTCGAGGCGGCCGCCGAGTTCGCCGCAGACGAAGGAATCGACGTCGAGACCGTCCGCGCGGCCGACGACGTGCTGTCCGCGCCCGCGGACCGCGCCGCGACCCGCCGCGGCATCGCCGGGATCTTCTTCGGCTATGTCGTCGCGGCCGGCGCGGCCCGGGCCGGGCTGCCCCTCGCGCAGGTCGCCGACGTGACCCGGCACGCGCTGTCCCGGACGCGGAGCAGCGGGGTGGCGCTGTCCGGATCGATCCTGCCGACGGTAGGCGTGGCCAATTTCCAGCTCGGCGCGGGGGAGATGGAAATCGGCACTGGCATCCATGGCGAGCCGGGCATCCGCCGGGGACCGCTGCGCAGTGCCGACGAGATCGTCAACGAACTCGTCCCTCCGCTGCTGGAGGAGCTGTCGGTGTCCGCGGGCGGAGAGGTGGCGGTGCTGGTGAATGGACTGGGCGCGACCCCGCCTGAGGAACTCTACGTCCTGTACGGGCGCGTGCACGCCCTGCTCGCTGACGCCGGGGCGCGGATCAGGCACGCCTTCGTGGGGGAGTACGCCACCTCCCTGGAGATGGCCGGCGCCTCGGTCAGCATCCTGCATCTGGACGAGCGGATCACCGGCTACATCGACGATGCGGCGGCCGCATCGAGCCCGCGCGGATGACCGCGCCGCTAGCCACTTCGGCCAGGGTCCTGCACGCGGCCCTGCTCCACGTGTGCGAGCAGATGATCCAGCAGCGCGGGCAGCTGACCCGGCTGGACGCCCTCGCTGGTGACGGTGACCTTGGTGAGAGCCTGGCTACCGGATTCACCGCGCTGGCTGAGCGGCTGCGCGCCGAGCCACAGGCCGATGTGGGCCAGTTGCTCGCGTTGGCGGGCACCGTGCTGAGCCGCGAAGCGCCGTCCACGCTCGGCACCCTCCTCGGCCTCGGCCTGCGCGATGCAGCCAGGGTGACCAGGGAAAGCCCTGAACTCTCCCCTTCCGGAGTTATTCAGGTCCTGGATACGCTGGCGGACGGCATCGCCCGCCGCGGGCAGGTCGTGGCGGGCCAGCGAACGGTCCTGGACGCCGTCGTGGGGGCTCGTGACGCCGCGGCTGCGTGCGCGCAGGACCCGGCCGCCGGAACGCCGGCTGTGCTGGGCGCGGCGGCCCAGGGTGCCTGCCGTGGTGCTGAGGCGACCGCCCGCATGCTGCCGCAGGTGGGCCGGGCCGGGTGGATCGGTGAGCGGGCCCTGGGTCACGCTGACGCGGGCGCTGCCGCCTTCGCGGTCCTCACCACCGCGCTTCACGAAGGAGTGACGGCGGCATGAGCCAGAGCGGGCTGCCCCGCCCGCGGTGGCGCTCGCAGCAAAGGAGAAACGATGGCGCACGCGCCGGTCCAGATCCCGCTTTCGGGCCTCAGCTACGCCCTGGATAACGATGACCCGGGATACCTGACCGGCCAGCCTGGCGTCTACCTGACGCTGGCCCTGTGCTACGACTCGCTGGCCGCTCCCGCCGCGGTGACTCATCCAGACGGCGTGATCAGCCCGGATTTCGGGCACATGATCCCGAGGCTGGCGGCCGGCTGGAGCCAGACGGGCGTGGGGGAATGGGCCGTCGATCTGCGCCCCGGAGTGCTCAGCCATGCCGGCCACGAACTTGAGGCCGAGAGCATCACCTGGGCCTTCCGCAAGATCTTCGGCAATCCGGCGATGGCGGCGTGGCGCTGGCGGGACACGATCGGTGTCGAGGACGCTTCGAGCGTCTGGGCCCTCGGACGGCACCGGGTCGGCTACAAGCTCCGCGGGGCCAACCCGCACTTTCCCGCCTACCTGCAGTTCATCACCCCGAACGTGGTGGATCACCGGGAGATCCTCAAGCACGCCGACGCCGCCGATCCCTGGGGAATCGGCTGGCTGAACCAGAACGTCGCCGGATACGGGGCTTACGACCTGCAGTCCTTCAGCACGGCTGAGGCGGTGTTCACGGCCCGGGACACGGCCTGGACCGGTCCGGCCGATGTCGGGGAGGTCAGGCTGACCTGTGCGTCGAGCCGGGCCGAGGCACTGCGCCTGCTGGACGGGGCGGACCCGGTTATCCTCCTCGGCCTGGACAGCGACGAGGCGCACGCCGCCCTCCGCCGCGGCGACGTTGACGTCCGCCGGACCTGGGCTGGGCACGTCCGGGTGCAATTGGATATCGACTCGCCGCCGCTGGACGACCTGCGTGTCCGGCAGGCGCTCGCCCTGGCGGTGCCCTACGAGGAAATCATCGAGGTCGGCTTCCGGGGGCTGGCGCGGCCGTGGAGGAGCCCGGTGAAGGGAATCTCCCCCTGGTATACCGAGCGGCACTGGCGCTACTCGACAGACCCGGTCCGGGCGCGCGAACTGCTGGCCCAGGCGGGCTGGCCGGGTGGCTTCGCGACCACGCTGTACGGTCCTCGCCGGCCGGACTGTGACCGGGTGGCGGCGATCCTCCAGCGCGCCTGGGCTGGCATCGGCGTCGAGGTGGACCTGGAGTCCGAGCCGGCGGGCCTGGCCGAGAGTGGCCAGCGGCCGCCGATGCTGCTCAGCGTGGACTGCGGCCACAATCTCTCGGAGCCGCTGTATGACCTGGTCCACGACTTCGCCCCGTTCATGCCGCTGTTCCCGGCCAAGAATCCCGAGAGCAACGGGGTCGGGAACTGGCACCTCTACTTCGTGCGGCAGGAAGAGATCGTCGACGAGTTGCGGGCCGCGCTTCTGGAACGTGATGAGGTCCAGTTGCATGGGCGGGTTGATGCGCTGCAACGATCCATCCTCGACAGTGCGGCGACGATCCATCTCGCGGAACTCCAGCAAACGCTGGCCGCCAAGAACGTAGCGCCGTCCTTCTATGCCCCTGACACGCGGTTTTTCCACGCGGTGCAGTATCAGAACGCCCGGAGTGACTGCTATCTGCCGGTCTGGGACATGGCATGACGCCCGGAACCCGTGCGGTATACGAGCACTTGATCGCACAGCGCACATGGATTAGAGTCCGATGAACTCCTGGGGCCGGCGGCTGTCACCGGGCGGTAAGGCCGCATCACGACTGCAGGAGCACGGCGGACCTCCACCAATGACGGGGAGAAGCACTGTGCAGAGCGCAGACCACGAAGCCGGCCAGCGCACCGAGCCTCCGGCCGCGGTGGCCGAGCCACGGCCAGCGGCGCTCGACGTCAGCAATCTGTCCAAGACGTACACGACGACACCCGCGCTGGACAGCGCGAACCTTCGTGCCTACCCGGGAGAGGTCCTCGGCCTGCTGGGTGCGAACGGAGCGGGCAAGTCCACCTTGCTGAAGATCATCGCTGGGGTGGTCCCGCCCTCGTCGGGCGAGCTCGCCATCAACGGGCACGAGGTTGACTTCGGCTCCTACGGGCCGCGTGACGCGGCCCGGGCCGGCATCTTCAGCGTGTACCAGGAGCTCTCGGTCTTCAGCAACATCTCCGTCGCGGAGAACTTCGCGATGGCGCAGACCATTCACGCCCGGCAATCGCGCCGCAGGCTTCGCGGGGCGGCGGCCGCCGCGCTGGAGTCGGTCTTCCCCGGGTGCGACATCCCGCCCCGGGCCGAGACGGGCACCCTGTCCATGGCCGAGCGGCAGATGGTCGAGATCGCGGTGGCCTGCTCGCAGCCCGACCTCTCCGTGCTGATCCTGGACGAGCCGACCTCGGCGCTGCCGGCCGAGCGGGCCAGCCAGCTGCACGACTACCTGCGTGAGCGCAAGCAGCAGGGTGTCCTGATCATCTACGTGACGCACAAGCTCGACGACATCCTGGGCATCGCCGACCGCCTGGTCGTGCTCCGTGATGGCCGGGTCCACTGGGAGGGCGACCCGAGCCGGATCACCCGCGACGAGCTCCTCGTCACTCTCGGAGCCCGTGCCGGGGAGACCGGGGCCGTGGTGCCCGAGACGCTGCCCGACGAGGTGAGCAGCCCGGCTGGCCGGTCCGACCTGCTCACCCTGCGCCGGCCCCACCCAAGCGCGGGACGCGGGGTGGACGTGCGGGTCGGCCCCGGGGAGGTCGTCGGCTTCGCCGGGCTGGAAGGAGCGGGCCAGCGGGAGCTGCTGCGGGAGATCTACGCGACGGCCGGGAAACGGCGCTCGGCGTTCGCCGTCCGTGGCGGCGCGGCCTACGTGAGCGGGGACCGTAAGCGTGAGGGGCTGTTCGCGCTCTGGAGTGTCGCCGAGAACCTGATCATTTCCAGCCTGCCCCGGCTCTCCTCGCTCGGATTCGTCCGGCGCCGGGCCGCGGACCGCACCGTGGATGACTGGTACCAGGCGCTGCACGTCGTCGCGACCGGCCCGGACGCCCCCATCACCGCGCTGAGCGGCGGTAACCAGCAGAAGATCATCATTGCCCGGGGATTCGCCAGCGGAGCCTCCCTGGTTCTGCTCGACGACCCCACGCGCGGGGTGGACATCGAGACCAAGGCCGAGTTCTACCGGCTCCTCGGCGCACTCCGTGATGAGGGACGCGGCGCGGTCCTGTATTCCACCGAGGACCGTGAGTTTGCCCAGTGTGACCGGGTGTACGTGATGGCGGGCGGCTCCATCGTCCGGGAACTGCGCGGTCCCGACATCACGCGCGAGAACATCATCCACTGGTCCTATGCGGGCCGCCCGGCCCCCGGCGGTGAGGCCAGTCCGGACGGCGGCGCCGCCGCCCGGCCCGTCCGGCCAGCCGGGCTGGACCGGCCGTCCTGGGCGGGCCTGCTCAGCGCGGCCCGCGGGTCCCGGCTGGCCCTGGTGACCGTGCTGCTGGTCGCGATGCTGATCACGCTGCGGGTGACCCAGCCCTCCAGCATGACCACCAGCGGCCTGTCCCTGCTGCTGGGGCCAGCCATGCCGCTCGTGCTGGCGGCGCTGGCCCAGATGTTCATCATGGTGGGCGGGGACTTCGACGTGGGCATCGGCTACGCCATAGGGCTGGCCAACGTGATCAGCGCGACTGTCCTGGTCCATCATCCGGCGCTCGGGGTATTGCTGCTGCTGGCGATGATCGCCGGGTACGCGGTCATGGCGGTCATCGTCGAGCTCACCGGCGTGCCGGCCATCGTGGTCACGCTCGGCGCCTCGTTCATCTGGCTGGGCTGCGGCCTGGTCCTGCAGGCGGTGCCGGGTGGCACCGTCCCCTCCTGGCTGGCCAGCCCGTTCAACGTCGCGCTCCAGGTGATCCCGCTCCAGGTCTACCTGTGCGCCGGCCTGGCCGTGGTCGCGTGGTTCGTGCTCCGCCGCTGGCGGTACGGCGTGGCTCTGCGGGGATTCGGCAACAGCCGGCAGGCGTTCATCGAGACCGGGCGTTCCCCGCTCCGCGCCAGGGTGTCGCTGTACGTCATGGCCGGGCTGTGCGTGGTGCTGGCCGGCGCCCTCACCACCGTGTCCACCACGGCTAGCGACATCAACGCCTCCTCTACCCTCACCTTGGTCAGCGTCGCGGCGGTGGTGATCGGCGGGGCTGAGTTCACCGGCGGGGTGGTCGAGCCGGTGGGGGCGGTCATGGCCGCCGTCGCCTTCGGGCTCATCCCGTCCCTGCTCTATTTCCTCAGCGTGAGCCCGAACTACCAGACCGCTGTTGAGGGATTGCTGCTCGTCGCCGCGATGGCGGCGCGCCGCTTCGGGAGAGGAGCGCGGTCATGGCCACGATGACCCCGCCGGCCAGGCCGGCCCCGCACCGCCGGGCAAGCGTGCCTCGGCCTGGGCCACCCGGAACTTCTGGGTGTGGTCGCTCGCGGCCTCACTCGCGCTGTGGCTGCTCGCCGACGCGCTCACCGGCACGTTCTCAGTCAAGCTGCTGCTCGTCAACGCCAGCCTGGCCACCTTCCTGGCGCTGGCCGGGGTGGCCCAGATGATCGTGATCACCAGCGGGGACGGGTCCTTCGACCTTTCGCTGCCGTACGTCATCACGATCTCGGCCATGCTGTCCGCCGGGGTGCTGGGCCATGCGCACTCCAACGCCGTCTTCGGGATCGTGCTCGCGCTCGCGGCAGGCACGCTCATCGGCTGTGTCAACGGCGCCCTCACGTCGTTGCTGAAGATGCCGGCCATGGTGGCCTCGCTCTCCGTCGGCTACGTCGTCTACTCGGCGATCCTGGTCCTGGAGAATCTTCACTTCACCGGGGTCAGCACCGCGGTCAGTAATTTCCTGCGCGCGGAGACGGACGGCGCCGCTGTCGTCCTCGGGGTCACGGCTGTGATCGCGGTGCTGGTTGCTGTCCTGCTGGCGGCCACCGTCTACGGCCGCAACCTGCATGCCATGGGCCAGAGCCTGCCGCCGCGCAGCTCTCGGGCATCCGGGTCAACCGGATGATCATCTACAACTTCGCACTGGCCGGGCTGCTGGGAGCGGTAGTGGGCGTGCTGCTGGCCGCGTATGACGGCGGCGCGTTCCAGAACATCGGTGACGTGTACCTGCTCGGCTCGGTGGCCGCGGTAGTGGTCGGCGGGGTGCCGGTCACGGGCGGCCGCTCGTCAGTGCCCGCGACCATGCTCGGCGCGCTGGTGATGACCCTGCTCGTCACCGTGCTCGAGGTCAGCAAGCTCGATGCTGGAGTCCAGGACATCCTGGAGGGCGTCGCGGTCATCCTCATCGTCGTGCTCGCCCAGCTCGGCCGGACAAGGCAATCCCGGTGACCCGGCCGGTGGGTGTGGCGCCGCCCTGGCTCGCTCGCGGCCGTGCCGACGCCCGGCGGGCGGCGGGACTTCACCATCTTTTACTGCCCTAGCTGGCAGCTGCGCTCCAGGCACGGTCCCCGTAACAACCCTTCAAGGCGGCAGGAGAGTCGTATGTCCGTTTCCCAGGCTAGATCGCGGATCCGCCGGTACGGCGGGATGCTCGGCGCAGGCGCCGTGGCCATGTGCACGGTGGTGGCCTGCGCGAGTACCAGCAGTTCGGGCACCGCCAGCGCAGGCTCGTCCAGCAAGGCCATTTCCATAGGCTTCAGCCAGGCGTTCTCCAGCAACAGCTGGCAGACCGCCAACAACGCCTCGGTCGCCACCGCGATCAAGGATCTCAAGGCCCAGGGCAAGGTCTCGTCGTATAAGTTCCTCGACGCCAACAACAGCGTCAACACCCAGATCTCGCAGATCAACGACCTGATCCTGGCCCACGTCAACGTGATCCTGATCGATCCGACCTCCTCGACCGCGCTCAACGGCGTGATCGCCAAGGCGATGGCTGGCGGCATCAAGGTCCTGGTCTTCTCCGATGGCCCGGTGACCAGCACCAAGCCGTACGAGCTGGAGTTCCCGCTCAAGGAGTACGAGGTGCAGTCCGCGCAGTACATCGCCCAGCGCCTGCACGGCAAGGGCAATGTCCTGGACGTCCGCGGCGTGGCGGGCACCGGCGGTGACCAGACCATGCAGTCGGGCGTGCTGGCGGGCTTCCAGAAGTACCCCGGCATCAAGATCGTCGGGACCGTATACGGCGGCTGGGACGAGGCGACCACCGAGTCGAAGGTGGCTCAGTTGCTGCCGAGCCTGCCGAAGATCGACGCCGTCATCCAGCAGGGCGGGGAGGGATATGGCGTGGCCCAGGCCTTCCAGTCCGCCGGGCGGCCTGTTCCGCTCATCGTGATGGGCAACCGCGGCGAGGAACTGCGGCTGTGGAACCAGCAGCACCAGAAGAACGGCTACACGACGCTGTCCATCACCGCCAATCCGGGGATCGGGGCGTCCGCGGTCTACGTGGGCTACGCGATCGCCACCGGGCAGCACGTGCCGAAGAGCATGGTGTTCCCGAACCTCACCATCACCCAGAGTGATCTCAGTCATTACACCGATATCCCGACCGGCGGAGTGGCCAGCCTGACGTACAGCCAGGCCTGGACCCAGCAGCACATCCTCAAGTAGCCCCAGCGGTGAGCCCTGCCTGCCCGCGGACCCCCGCCGCGGGCAGGCAGGCCGTTCTGGCAGGCCCAGCAGGTCAGAGGGCCCGATGAATCCGCACACCCAGAAAGGAACCGTGCACATGCCGCCAACCGAGCCGGGGCCGGACTACCGCGTCACCACCGTAGGCTTCGGCAGCCTGGCCGTCGACTGGACGACTCAGCTGCACGGCAGATCGCCCGGGACCCTCATAGACAGCCCGGTCTGGGGCGCCGTGATCGAAGGCGGCGGCCTGCGCGTCCTCGTGGACACCGGCATCAGGGATCCCGTGACCGTGAGCCAGACCCTGGCCCCGTGCACCCAGGCGGCCCAGGAGACGCCCGCCGGGGTCCTCGACGTCCTCGGCTGGACCTGCGCGGACATCGACATCGTCGTCAACACCCATCTGCACTTCGACCACTGCGGCCACAATGCCTCGTTCCCGAATGCCCAGTTCGTCGTGGCCAAGGCCGAATGGGACTGGGCGCGGCACCCGAATCCGGAACAGGCCCGGCTTTACGCGCCAGGGGAATGGCTGCTCCCTCCCCTCGACGAGTCGCGATATACGCTCGTGAACGGCGAGTACCAGGTGGCCGCCGGAATCTCGGTCATTCCCACGCCCGGGCACTCGGCCGGGCACCAGTCTGTCCTGGTCGACACCAGCGAAGGCCGGCTGTGCATCGCGGGTGATGCCGTGAACATCGAAGAGAACTTCACGCAGGGCAAACCGGGAAGCCTCGTCAGTTCCCTGCCCGAGGCCATGCGTTCGATCGAGCTGATCAGGCAGCGGGCCGACCGTGTGCTGATGGCCCATGATCCTCGCCTGCGCAGCTTCATGACCAGCGGCTATCCCGTTGTCCCGGCCGCCGACGTGCCCGTTGTCGTCTGTGGCTGCTGAGCGCATCATGCCGATGCAGGAGATGAACGACCTGACCACCGACCCACTGCTGGACGTGCTGCACCGGGGGATCACCGTCTACGATCTGGGCCGCCCGCTCGAGACGGGCATGCCCCAGGCGGCTGACCACCCTCAGTTCCGGATGACGCTCAGCCGCAGGCACGGTGACCTGATGCGGGCCGATGGCTCGTCCGGGGCCAACGAGGTGCTCTTCACCGGCTGCCACGTGGGCACGCACATCGACGCGCTGGCGCACATCTCGTTCGGCGGCCTGCTGCACGGCGGGCTGGATGCACGGCAGATGGAGTGCGGGGGCCGGTTCCGGCAGCTCGGGGCGGAGACGATCCCGCCGCTGGTGCGGCGCGGGATCCTGCTGGATGTCGCGGCGGACCGGGGCGGCGCGGCCTGGCCCCCGGAGGAGGAGATCGGGGCCGGGGACCTGCAGGCCGCCCTGGACCGGACCGGGCTGGTCCCGCGGCCCGGCGACGTCCTGCTGATCCGCACTGGCTGGGGCGCGCTGTGGGGAGACCGGGCCGCGTTCGAGGGTGACAGCACAGGCACACCCGGGCCTGGCGAGGAAGCAGCCCGGTGGCTGATCGGGCACCGCCCGGTGGCCGTCGGGTCAGACACGATCGCGTTCGAGCGGCTGACCCCGGCCGCGGGCCCCCGGGGCCTGCCGGTACACAAGGTCATCATCGTCGACCACGGCGTCTACATCATCGAGACCCTGAACCTCGAGCAGCTGGCCGCCGCCGGCTCCGCCGAGTTCTTGCTCGTGGCGGCCGGTCTTCCGGTCGTCGGGGCGACCGGCGGGCTGGCCCGGCCGCTCGCCCTGGTCGGGCGGCCAGCCGGATTTCCCGCCGACGCCGGCGCCGCCCAGGGCGCATGACCCCCGCGCCTGCCGCCGGCCGGGCGCCTGCCGCCCTCGAGGGCCTGGCCGTGCTGGACCTTTCCGACTCGGTGGCGGGGCAGTTCTGCGCCCGCCTGTTCGCGGACAACGGAGCGTCGGTCGTGCTCGCGGAACAGCCGGAGGGTTCCCGGCTACGGCGGCTCGGGCCCTTCGGCCCCCCGGGCCCGGACGGGCGCCCAGGTGAGTCGTACCTGTTCCGGCACCTGAACACGGGGAAGCGCGTGCTGCGCGCCGAGCGTGGCTCGCCGGACCTGGCCGGCCTGGCCGCGCAGGCGGACGTGGTCGTGGCGGGAGAAGAAACCAGCGTCCCCGGGCTGCGGCGTGGCTGCGCCCCGGGGCTCCCGGCCGGCCGCTGGCGCCCCGTGGTCGTCCAGGTAACACCGTTCGGCGCCGCTGATGAGTGGGCCGGGCAGCCCGCCGGGGAACTGATCTTCCAGGCCATCTCGGGGACCATGTATGAGAATGGCGGCCCGGGCCGGCCACCCCTGTACGGCGTCGGGCACCGCGCGTCCTACGCCGCCGGCGTGGTCGGGTACCTCGAGGCGGTCGCGGTACTGCTCAGCGGCAGTACCGCAGAGCATGTAGTGGACGTCAGCGTCGCCGAGGTCGCCGCCAGCCTCGCCTTCAACCGCATCACCCAGTACAGCTACAACGGCAGTGTCCTGGGCCGCGACGCCAGGGAGACGCAGCGCACTATCGTCCGCACCGCCGACGGATGGCTCGGCGCGTTCGTCGATGACCGGCGCTGGGCCAGCACCTGTCGCAGCCTCGGCCTGGAGGATCTGATCGAGGACCCGCGGTGGTCAGCGCTGGCCGCCCGGGCGGACCACTGGGCCGAGTTCGAGCACGAGCTGGAAGCGCGCACCGCCACCCGGGCGGCCGGGGACCTGGTCGCCGCGGGGCAGCGGGCCAAGGCCGTGATCTCCCGCTCGGTCCGGCTGACCGAGCTCTGGGAGTTCCCCCAGCTGCGGGCGCGCCACTGGTGGCCGCCGCGGACCGGCGATGAGCCCCCCCGCCTGGGTCCCATGTTCCGGTTCTCGCAGACCCCGCAGGAATACCCGTACGGCCCCGGGATCATGGCCGCCGGCTCACCCGGTGCCGTCGTCGCCGAGTGGCAGCAGCTGCCGGCCAGCCACCCGCGGCCGGAACCCGCGTCCCGGCCGGTGGCCCGCCCGCCGGTGGCCCGCCCGCCAGGGGCCAGTCCCGCAGAGGGACGTCCGCTCGAGGGAGTGCGGATCATTGACCTGACCAGCGCGTGGGCCGGGCCCATGGCGACCAGGGTCCTGGCGGCGCTTGGCGCCGACGTGGTCAAGATCGAGGGCCCGGCCCGGCTGGACGACTGGCGCGGCGCGGCGGCCGGCGGCCCGCCGGACCGCTATCCGGACTTCACCCCTGGTGACCGCCCCTACGACCGGCACTTCCAGTTCAACACCCAGAATCACGACAAGCGCTCGCTGGTCCTCGACCTGAAGAGCAGCGCGGGCCGGGATGTCGCCCGGCGGCTGATCGCCGGCGCCGACGTCGTGATGGCCAACTTCAGCGTCGGCACGCTGGACCGGATGGGCCTGGGCTGGGCCGAGGTCAGCCAGGTGGCCCCAGCGGCGATCCTGGTCGAGATGCCGGCCTACGGGCAGGGCGGCCCGATCAGCAGTTACGTCGCCTACGGCCCGAGCATGGAGCTGATGTGCGGGATGGCCGGGACCATCGGCTACGGCGATGGCAAGCCGGTGACCACCGGCCCCGCCTACCTCGACCCCATCGGGGGCCTGCACGGCGCGGCCGCGGTCGTCACCGCCCTGTTCGCCCGCGGGCGCAGCGGGATAGGCCAGCATGTCGAGCTGGCCCAGACCGAGGCCGCCATGCACTGGATCGGCGAACTGATCATCGCGGCCACGGTCAGCGGCCGGGACCCGGAGCCGGACGGAAACCGCATCGCGGAGGCCGCGCCGCACGACGCCTACCGGTGCGCGGGGCAGGACGAATGGATCGCCATCGCGGCCTACGACGATGACCAGTTCCGGCGGCTCTGTGCGGCCCTGCGGCTCGGTGCACTGCACGCCGACCCCCGGTTTGCCTCGCTCCCGGCCCGGCGGGCGCGAGCCGGTGAGCTCGACGCGCTCATCACCGCCCGCACATCGGCCTGCGGCAAGGACGCGCTCGCGGTCCGGCTGCGGGCGGCGGGGGTGCCGGCCAGCGCCGTGCTGAGCGCCCGCGACCTGCACGCGAGCGAGTTCTTGCGGCGGCGCGGGCTGGTTCGCGAGATCGACCATCCGGCTGTGGGGCGCCACCGGCAGCAGGGTCTCCCGCTGCATATCGACGGGTTCGACCTGGGCATCCGGCGGCCGGCGCCCCTGTTCGGTGAGCACAACGACGAGATCCTGGCTGAGCTGGGACTGTCCGCCGGGGAGATCGAGTCGCTGCGCGAGCGGCGGGTCGTCACCGATGTTCCCGCCACGTCGCGAGCCACGTCGCGGGCGGAGTCAGCCAACCAGTGATCATGAAAATGAACTCTATACGCACACATGTTCATCTATCGCACTGGAATGTTACGATAGGGACACAGGGTCTTCCTGGTTCCTCCGCCGTCACCATGATCCAGAAGGGGCTGCCGGTGCGTCTTGGCCTCGGACACCTGCGCGGCGACCCCCGCGGCGTCCCCCGGCTGGTCGGCGTGGCCGGCGACGGCCCACCCGTGAACGTCTCCCGCGCCGCAGAGAACGACCTGCGGCGCAGCGGAGCCACCCCCGAGCGGGCAGGCCAGCTCGCCGCGGCCGCCTTCCCGGCCAGCCTGACCCAGGTGCTGAGCGGCGGGCCGGCGGTCCTGGGCTGGCTGCACCGTCTGCTGGCCCAGCCCGCCGAGGATGCCGAGATAGATCCAGCCGAGCTGCGCCTGCGCTGCCCGGTGGACCCCCCGAGTTACCGCGACTTCATGAGCTTCGACGAGCATGTGCGGAACACCTACGCACCGACTGGCCGGCGGCCACCGGATGTGCTGTACGAGCTGCCTGCCTACTACAAGGGCTCGACCGCCACGCTCATCGGCCCGGACGACGAGGTCCGCTGGCCGCACTATGCCACCAGCCTTGACTACGAGCTCGAGTTCGCTCTGGTGATCGGGTCGGCCGGCCTCGATGTCCACCCGTCCGCCGCGCTCGCTCATGTCTTCGGGGTTACCGTCCTGTCCGATTTCAGTGCCCGGGACATGCAGTTCACCGAGATGCGGTCGCGGCTGGGCCCGGCCAAGGGCAAGGACTTCGCCACCGCCCTGGGCCCGTGGGTCGTCACCCTCGACGAACTTGACCTCAGCCGCCTCACTATGAGCGCTGCCGTCAACGGGCGGCAGGTGGCCCGGGGATACGCGTCTGCAGCCCTGTGGTCGGCCGCGGAACTAGTGGCCTGGGCCTCGGCGGCGGAACCGCTCCGGCCCGGGGACATCCTCGGCAGCGGCACCGTCGGCGGGGGGAGCGGCCTCGAGCACGCCCGCGTGCTGGCGGCAGGTGACGTCGTCGAGATGACCGTGGACGGAGTCGGGACACTACGTAACCGCATCGGCCCGCGCGGCCCGGCCGGTTACCTTCCCGGCTCCAAGCGTGCGGCCCCGCTGACCGGGCCGGATCCCCGAGCAGGAGGCTGAGGTCTGTTGTGGCACGGATAGCACCGCTCGCCGAGGCGGTCGCCGAGGTCATCCGCGATGGTGACAGCGTGGCGATGGAGGGCTTCACCCACCTGATCCCCTACGCGGCAGCACATGAGGTCATCCGCCAGGGGAAGCGCGATCTGACGCTCATCCGGATGACCCCGGACATCGTGTACGACCAGCTGATCGGGATGGGCCGGGCCAGCAAGCTGATCTTTTCCTGGGGTGGCAACCCCGGGGTCGGCAGCCTGCACCGGTTCCGGGACGCGGTGGAGAGCGGCTGGCCACGCCCGCTGGAGATCGAGGAACACAGTCATGCGGGCATGGCCAACCGCTATGTGGCGGGCGCCTCCGGGTTGCCTTTTGCGATCCTGCGCGGCTACGCGGGCACCGACCTGGCCAGCACGACCGGGACCATCCGGACCATCGCCTCGCCCTTCACCGGGGAACTCGTCGCCTCGGTGCCGCCGCTGAACCCGGACGCCGGGATCATCCACGCCCAGCGGGCCGACCGCCGGGGCAACGTCCAGATGTGGGGCCTGACCGGCGTGCAGAAGGAAACGGTGCTGGCCGCAGCCAAGAGCCTGATCACAGTGGAGGAGATAGTGGACGAATTCCAGCCCCGGGCCGGCCAGGTCATCCTCCCGCACTGGGCCGTCGACTACGTCGCGGTGAGCCCGGGTGGCTCCTGGCCTTCCTATACCGACGGCTATTCAGTCCGGGACAATGTGTTCTACGCGCAGTGGGACGCCATCAGCCGGGACCGGCAGCGCTTTGCCGACTGGATGGCTGAGCATGTGCTGGCGGCCGGGGCGAGCCGGTGACCAGCTCCGCCGCGGCCAGTCCCTCGGCGGCGAGCCCCGGGGAGGGCCCGCCGAGCTGGACCACCGACGAGATCATGACCATCACGGCTGCGCGGCGGCTGCGTGACGGGGCCTCGGTGTTCGTGGGCATCGGCCTGCCGAGCATGGCCGCGAACCTGGCCCGCCGCATCCACGCCCCCGACATCGCGCTGATCTACGAATCGGGCGCCCTCGGCGCCAAGCCGGACTTCGTGCCGCTCTCGATTGGGGACGGGATTCTCGCGGACACCGCGGACATGGTGGTCAGCGTGCCGGAGGTATTCAACTACTGGCTGCAGCCGATGCGGATCGACGTGGGCTTCCTGGCCGCGGCCCAGCTGGATCGCTACGCCAATATCAACACCACGGTCATTGGCCACAGTTATGCCCGTCCCGCCGTGCGCCTACCGGGCGCAGGTGGCGCTCCGGAAATCGCCGCGTCATGCCGCGAGGTAATGATCATCACCCGCCAGAACCCGCGCGTGTTCGTGGAGAAGCTGGATTTCGTGACCTCAGTTGGCCACGGCCGCGGGCCCGGCAGCCGGGAGGCGCTGGGGCTGCGTGGCGGGGGCCCGCAGGTCGTGATCACCGACCTGGGCGTGCTGGAGCCGGATCCGGAGACCTTCGAACTGGCCCTGACTGCGGTACACCCGGGCGTCTCGGCCGCCCAGGCCGCCGCGCAAACCGGATGGGATCTGAAGATCTCACCCGCCCTGACCCGGACCGCGGAGCCGACGGAGCAGGAGCTCAGCGTCCTGCGCCACCTGGAAGCCACCAAAGGAGGAGCCAATGCTGGGCAAGACCATCGCAGATCTTGAGGTGGGCGACGTATTCCAGCCCATCCGCTACGAGCTGACCAGCTTCATGTGCGCGGAGTACGCGCACGGCGTAGAGGACCCGGCCGAGTACTACTACGCGGCCACTCCCGAGTTCGGCCGGCAGATACGGCCGCCGACGATGATCCACAGCGACAAGATGCGGCTGCTCGAGGCGAACTGCACCGCTGAGCGGCGGATGTCCGGGATCCGGACCAATGATGCCCGGATCCACTACGAATACGACGCCGTGCAGCACAGTCCGGCGTATGTCGGCGAGGAACTGGTGGTGAGCGGCCGGATCATCGACAAGTACGTCCGGCGCGGCCGGGAGTTCCTGCAGTACGAGCTCAGGGTGGAGACTGCGGATGGCCGCCTGGTCACCACCTACCGGGACCGCACCCTGCTCCGCTACCGGAAGGCAGATGAGGCATGACGACCACCAGCACCACCACCGGTTCACCGACACCGCAATTCACCGCGGGCGCCGAGCTCACCGGGGTCCCGCGGGCCATGACGATGGAACGCACCGGCTGGTACAGCATGGGCATGCTGGCGGGCGGCACCGGGGAACGGCAGCCGGTCCAGCACAACATCCACACCGATCACGAATACGCCCGGCAGCAGGGCCTCGAGGCCGCCATCGCCGACGGAATGCACTCCACCAACTGGCTGTCCGCGCTGCTGACGGGGCACTTCGGGCGGCACTACATTTCGCGGGGGTCGCTGCGGACCAAGTACATCAAGCCCGTGATCGTCGGCGCCGTGCTCACTCCCCGGGCGATCGTCGCCTCCCGGGAAGACCTGGGGGATGAGGGCGTCCTCTACCGCCTGGACGTCTGGTGCGAGGACGAGCACGGCACGAAGCTGACCGTGGGGGAGGCCTCCGTCCGGGTCACCAGCTGAGTTCAGGAGCGCCGCGCGGCCGCGAGCCGGGAAGTACCCACCGCCAGTATGAGGACGCCGCCGTCGAACACCGGTTCCACCCAGTTCGGGACGCCGTTGAGTTCCAGGCCGCTGACCCCGATCGCGACCAGGATGACGGCCACGACGGTGCCCAGCACGTTGAACCGTCCAACCTTGATCGTGGTCGCACCGAGGAATCCCGCGGCCACCGCGGGCAGCAGGAACGACGGCCCGACCCCCGAGCTGGCCGACCCTACCCGGCCCAGCTCGACCACGCCGGCCACGGCGGAGAGGGTCCCTGAGATCACGAAGGAAGTGCTGCGCAGGGCGCCTACCCGCATGCCGAGCAGGTCGGCCGACCGGCGGCTCAGGCCGATGGCCAGCAGCTTGCGCCCGTAGGGTGTCTGCTCGAACGCGACCCAGAAAACGATGGTGACCACGAGCGCGAGCCACACGACGTTCGGGATCCCGGCCGAGTTGGCCTGGCCGAAGGTCTGCAAGCCCTGGGGTATGCCCTGGATGAGCACGGTACCGCCGGTCAGGTAGATCGACAGTCCGGCCAGGACCGAGCCGACGCCGATCGTGGCGATGAAGGAACTGATCCCCACCCGGGTGATGAGAATCCCGTTCACCAGACCGATGAGGGCACCGATCGCGATGGTCACCACGATCACGAGCGTGGCGTTCAGGTGGTCCCTTCCGGCCAGCACCGCCACCAGGACCGAGGAGATCTCCAGGGTGTAGCCAACGGAGAGATCGAAGTCCCCGCCGATGAGCGGCGGCAGCGAGGCCAGCGCCAGGAGCAGCGTGACGCTGTTGGCTCCCGCCACGACCTGGAGGTTGCCCAGCGTCGGGAAGGTGGACGGGTTCGTGACCGCGAACACCACGCCTAGCGCGATAGTGATGAACACCACCGCGTACCGGGTCGGCCAGCGCCCGCCGCCGGCCCGCCGGGTGGCGCGAGCGGTGGCGGCCGCGGGATCCCTGTCACGCCCGGACGGTTCCCCCGGCCCGGCCGCGTTCGTAGCGTCGCCGCGGATGATTGGTCGCATCACACTGCCTCTCCGGTCAGGTCATCCTGGGCTTCCTCCCGGAAGAGCAGCAGATTCTCGATGGCCTCGATGCTCAGCTGCTCACCGGTGAGCGTGGCCGCGACGCGGCCGCCCGCGAAGAAGAGCACGCGATCGCAGAGCTGCACTACTTCCTCGGCGCTGGAGGAAAGGACGAGCACGGCGGTTCCGGCGGCAGCCAGTTCCCGCACGATGGTGTAGATGGCCTGCCGGGCGCCGACGTCAACTCCTTCAGTCGGCTCATCGAGCACCAGCAGCGTGGGCTGGCGCGGCAGCCACCGGCCGACGACGATCTTCTGCTGGTTCCCGCCGCTCAGCGTCTCGATGAGGGCCGACGGGTCGGGCGGGACGATCTGGGCACGCTCGATGAGCGAACTGGCCAGCGCCTGTTCCCGCCGGCCGCTGATCCAGCCCCGGGGTGACACGGCGCGCATCGACGCGATCGTGAGGTTCTCCTGGACTGAGGCGCCGTGGATGGAGCCCGCCCGGCCACGATCCTGGCCGACGTAGGCGACCCCGGCCCGCAGCGCACGCCATGGCCGGCCCGCCGCAATCGGCTGGCCCGCTATCCGTAGCTCGCCGGAGCGCAGTGGCTCGAGCCCAAACACGGCGCGCCCGAGGGCGCTGCGGCCGCAGCCGGCCCGGCCGATGACCCCTACGATCTCCTGGGCGGCGACCGAGAGGGACACCTCGTGCAGACGATCGTTAGACGCCTCCCTGACCTCCAGCCCGGGACGGGAACCGTCGATCTCCCGGCTAGCCCGGGCGTGCTCGACCCGTTCCCCGGCCACCAGGGCCACGAGTTGCTCAGGCGAGAGTCCTTCCTTGGGCCCCTGGCGGACCACCCGGCCGTCGCGCAGCACCGTCACCTGGTCCGCGATCGCGAACACCTCCTCGAACCGGTGGGTGATGTACAGGACACCGGCGCCGAGTTCCTTGAGCCGCCCGGTGATCTCGATGACCCGGCCCACCTCCTCGCTGGGCAGCGCGGCAGTGATCTCGTCCAGGACAAGCAGCCGTACCTGGTCGAGGCGGCCGTACAGGGCGCGAGCCAGGACGACGGCCACCCGTTCCCAGGCGGCCAGGCGGGCGACGGAGGTGTCGGGGTGGTGCGGCAGCCCGACCACGTCCAGGGTTTCCGCGACCGCTCGCCGGGTGGCCCGCCAATCGATGCGGCCGCCGGCGCCGCGATAGTAGTGCCGGCTGAGGGCGATGTTCTCCAGGATGCTGAGCTCCTCGACCAGGCCGAGTTCCTGGTAGACGACCCGCACGCCGCGGCTTTGCATTCCGGCGACGGTGGTCGGGAGTGGCACCGGCTCACCGCGCAGCGAGAACTCAGCCACCGCCGTGGGGACGTGATTCCCGCAGATGATCTTGACGAAGGTGGACTTTCCCGATCCGTTCGCCCCGACCAGCGCGTGGACCTCACCGCTCGCGACCGTCAGGTTGACGTCGTCCAGGACCAGCCGGGGGCCGAAGCGCATCGCGACACCGCGGACCACGAGGGCGGGCGGGCCGCCCTCGGGTCCACGGGCCGGGGTGTCTGGCCGGGTCATGCGATTCTCGACATTTGAACGTCATCCGTCCAGCTCAGCTGCCTGACTTACCCCACAGGGCCAGGTATTTCTGCTCGAAGCCGGAGGATGCGCCGGTGAAGGGGGCGCCGCCCGCGGGTACGTTCTGGTAGTCGAACATCTGGGATGGGACGTTCTCCAGGACGAAGGGCTTGCCGTCCAGGTACCGGATGATCTCGTCCAGGGCGGCCCAGCCAGCCCAGGCCAGCGAGGCCCCGATGTCATTGGCGAACGCGTCGTGGGTGCCCACGAAGTGCAGGGTGTCGCCGAGCTGGGAGTAGAGCTGGGCCTGCTTCTGCAGGTGAGCCGCGTTAAGGGCGGGGACGATGAACGTGGCCGGCGGGTCATAGCCGACGATCATCGAATTGATGTTCTTGTCCGCGCGCAGCGCGGCGACCACCCGGTCGGGCAGCGTGGTGTTGACCGTGTCGCCGGTGAAGTTGATCGGGCTGGCGTACGTGATGTGGCAGATGGTGCAGGCCTTGAGCTGCGCCATGGCCGCCTTGAGGACCAGGATCGGCAGCCCGTACTCGTTGTCGTTCAGGAAGAGGACGTCCACCTTGCCCTTGTTGTTGGCGATCATCGCATCGGCCAGCAGCCGGCCCTCGCCCACGGCGTTGGGGTTGACCTCGTAGTTGATCCCCTTCGCGGTGGCCGGGTTCTCCTGGAACGTGGACACCACGGGGATGTGCCTGGCCCGGGCCTCAGCGAGCCCGATGGGGATGAGGCTCTGGTCGATGCCCTGCAGCAGGATCGCCGTAGCGCCCTTCAGGATCGCTGTCTGCACAGCCTGATCGGTGTCGGCCGGGTTGGCCACGGTGGTGACGCTGCCACCCCAGCCGATCCTCTTGGCCGCGGCCACCGCAGCGTCGGCGCCGAGATGGCAGCCAATGAGCACGGGGGTGCAGCCGATCGCGGCGAGGAACTCGTGTTTCTTCGGCAGCGGGGCCGCCGTGGTGGGGCCATCCCAGGTCACCGGGCCCTCGGCCGCCTTGACGGCGCTGGCGTAATCCTGCAGCGTCGGGTAGCTCGCTGGGTACTTCTGCCCCGGCGAGGACGGCCAGGAAGCCGCCGCGGCCGATGGGCTACCGCCCTGGCTGGCGGGACTGCCCGCTGAATTTGCCGTGGAGCTGCATCCGGCTATGACGGCGGCCACCGCCAGTACAGCGGCCATCCGGGCGTAAGGCGGCCTGGTCCGCACCGTTGCGGGATCCCGTTTCATTGTTTCCTCCGACTGCCCGCGCGACCGTGCGTGCGAGCTACTTAAAGGGCGGGACGCTGAGGGGTTGGGCTGGGTTGAGGCGAGCGATTGCCCGTCTGCTTCAGATCAGAGTTCGGCTCATTTGGCGCACAGATGCGCGCTATGCGCACTACTTTGTAGATCACTGGGCTGGCCCGTGTCAAGAGTGGTCTGGCCCGGGCCAGCCACAACTCGGGTCTGCACGACCACTGAACTGCGCTGAGGTCACCCGGGTGGGCTGACCGCCACGATCTCCCTGGGCGCGGCCGACCTGCGCTCTAGTCGCACATCTGCGCGATCTGGCCCGCCATCGGCCAGCGTCCGGCGCGGCCGACTAGCGCCGCCGGCCCGGTACTGATGGCCGACGATCGCGGGGTGCAGGCTGGAGAACACCCCGCACATGACGGTGCGGGCGGGGACCCGGGAGGGTCCCCGCCCGCACCGTCAGGGGCTAACGCGGGTGCAGCGCGTCAGTGCCCGCCGCCAGGCACCGTGACGGTGGCGCTGAGCTCCGCGCCCCGCTCGTTGCTGGCCACGTACAGCGGCCGCTGGCCGGCTGGCGGTCACCCAGCTTCCGGACTGCGTGTCCCAGTACTGCAGCTGGCGGGGCGGCACGTGCAGCCAGACCAGCTGGGACTGGCCGGGCCGCAGCGAGATCCGGCCGTAAGCGGCCAGCGCCCGGTCCGCGAAGGGCACGCCCGCCGGGGGACTGGCCGGTGCGCCCAGGTAGACCTGCGGGACTTCGTCACCGGCCGCGGCGCCGGTGTTGGTGACCCGGAAGGCCACGTCGAGGCCGCCGTCCCGGGCGGGGGCCCAGTGCAGGCCGGAGTAGGCGAAGTGGGTGTAGGACAGGCCGTACCCGAACGGGTACAGCGGGGTCTGGTGCTGCTGGTCGTACCAGCGGTAGCCGGCGAAGATCCCCTCGGTGTAGGTGGTCGTGCACTGCGGCCCGCCGAACGGGCTGCCGGGCGTGGTGCAGAACTTCCCGTTGGCGTCCACCCCGTTGGAGGTCCGTTCGGGGTGGGTGGCCGGCTGGTTGGCCACGCCCTGGCCGAGGGCGGCGGGCCAGGTGAACGGCAGCCGCCCGGCCGGGTCGGTGTGGCCGAGCAGGACGTTGGCGGTGGCGTAGCCGCCGGTGTCGCCTGGGTACCACATTTCCAGCACCGCCTTCACGGAGCTGAGCCAGGGCATCGCGACCGGGTTGGAGGTGTTCAGCACCACGATCGTGTCCGGGTTGGCCGCGGCGACGTCGGCGATGAGCTGGTCCTGGCCCTCGGGCAGCGGGGTGTCCAGGGCACCGGTGCTCCACGCGAACACCACCGCCGTCTTGGCCTGCTTGGCGGCGGCCACGGCGGCGGCGGTGCCGGCCTGCTGCTGGGCCGGGGTGACCCAGTTCAGCCGGGCCTGCACCGGGTCGCCGGAGACGTCTGCCGAGATCGTCACGGACAGGGTGTGCGGGCCTGCGGTGAGGTTGAGCTGGGTGCGCAGGTTGTCCAGGCCGTCGGTGGTGGGCAGCACGTTGTTGTCGCCCGGGCGCAGCACGCCGTAGCGCGGCGCGGTGCCGAGCAGGAACCCGGTGGCGGCGATCTGCTTGCCGTCCAGGCTGATCGAGCCGCCCGCGCCGAGCAGGCCCAGGTTGACCCAGTAGCTGCCGGCCACCGGCGCGGTCAGGTCGCCGGTCCACGTCCAGGACGACCCGGCGGGCAGCGCCTGCCCGTTGGAGGTCGTGTTGTCCAGTTGCGGCACCACCGAGCTGGTGCTGTCACCGGTGTTGGTGCGCAGCAGGCCCGGCTGGCCGTTGTGCGACAGCGCGGAGGCGGGTACCGGGGTGCCGGTCATGTCGTCACCCACGGCGTAGCGCAGGTGCGCGGCCGGGTCGCGGCGGAGGGCCTGCTGGAGCACCTGGTAGGTGCCGGTCTGCCGGGACACGATGCCGGCCGCGTTCTCCCCGGCCTGGCCGACCGCGATGGTCTGGCCCGCCCCCGGCCCGATCAGCGCCAGGCTGCCCAGGTCGGCGTGCGACAGCGGCAGCGCGCTGCTGTCGTTCTTCAGCAGCGTGGCGGCGTCCTGGCCGGTCTGCTGGACGACCTGCTCGTCGGCGTTCACGGGTTCCGGCGTGACGTTGTGCTTGGAGTGGCCGGACAGCAGCCCGAAGCGGTCCATCTCATAGAGGATGTGGCCGACCGCCGCGTTGATGGTGGCCATGCTGACCGTGCCGGCCGTGATGGCCGCCTTGAGATCGGCGGCGGAGAAGTACGTGGGCAGGATGTCGCCGAAGCCGGTGCCCGGCATCTCCATGTCGAGGCCGTCGTTGATGAAGCTGGTGGCGTGGTTGGCGCCCCAGTCGGAGGTGACGAAGCCCTGGAAGCCCAGCTCGCCGCGCAGGATCCCGGTCAGCGTGCTGCTGTTCCCGCACGCGTACGGGCCCGGTGTCCCGCCGGCCGTGGGGGTGGCCGCGACCACCGACACGGTGTTGTAGGAGCACATGATGGAGGCGACGCCGGCGTCGATGGCGTCCGCGAACGGCTCCAGGTAGATCTCATGCAGCGTCCGGGAGTCCAGCACCACGTTGTTGCCGCCGTCGTAGGCGATGAAGTGCTTGACCATGGCCATGGTGCCCTGGCTCTGGATCCCGGCGATCTCCCCGGCCCCGGTCTGCCCGGTCAGCAGCGGATCCTCGCCGAACGTGTTGAACGCCCGGCTCCAGATGGGATCGCGGTCGATGTTGACGAACGGCTCCAGGACCACGTCCACACCCAGCGCCCGGGCATCCCGGCCGATCACCATCCCGTTCAGGTAGGCGTCCCGCTGGCTGAACGTGGCCGCCACCCCCATGGTGCCGGTCATGCCCACCGACGGGTGCCGGGTGGCCACCCCCGGCGGGCCGTCGGCCAGCCGCAGCGACGGGATACCGAGGCGGGGGATACCCGGCAGGTACCCGGCCGTGAACTGGTTGGTCGACGCGGCCTCCTGCGCCCCTTCCAGCAGGGTCAGCTTCTCGTCGAGAGTCATCTGGCTGATCAGGCTGGTGACCCGCTGGTCCCCGGTGACCCGCGGGGCCCGGGCCTGCGCCGCCCGGACGGCGGCGGCCTGCCCTAACGCGGAGCCGCTCGACGCCTGCGCCGTGGCCGGGCCGGCCCAGCTCAGTCCAGCTAAGGTGATCACCGATGCTGCCGTCGCCGCGATACGGCGCGCTGCCCGGCCTGATGTCGTGCCCATGGCCCACCTCATCGTCTCGCCCATGGCGGCACAGCGATGCCGACACAGCGATGCCGACACAGCGATGTCTACACAGGGGACGCTACGCGCGGAAGGTGGCCCCGTATCTATCACTGCCCCGCAATATTCTGTAAACGGGCAGGCCGCTGCGCCGGGCCTGTCCGCCCGGCCATTACCCCGCTGCGGGCGCCGCGTAGTGGCGGATGTAATCGATCAGCATGGTCCGCGGGAAGGTCAGTGACGGGTCCGGGTTTCCCGGCCAGCTCCCGCCGACGGCCACGTTGAGCAGCAGGTAGAAGTCGTGGTCGAACACCCAGGGCCGGCCCCGCAGGTCGCGCGGCGTGACCGTCGCGTACCGCTTGCCGTCGAGGTACCAGCGGATCCGGCCTGGTTCCCAGGCCACGCCGTACTCGTGGAAGCCGCCGGCCAGGCTGGCCCGGGCGCGGCGCGAGGCCGAGATGCCGGCCGCCCCCGAGTAGCCCGGCCCGTGCACGGCGGCGTGCGCGACCGCGGGCTCGTGGCCGAGGACCTCCACCACGTCGATCTCCCCGCACCCCGGCCACCCGGCTGCGCCGAAGTCCTGGCCGAGCAGCCAGAACGCGGGCCAGATGCCCCGCCCGTCCGGGACCTGGATGCTCGCTTCCACCAGGCCGTAGCGCAGCGCCACCCGGTCCTGGCTGATCACCCGCGCCGATGTGTACGCATACCCTCCATAACGGTTTTCCCGCGCGACTGGGTCGGGCTGGCGCACGACGATGGCGAGGTGGCCGTCCCCGTCGAGGGACGCGTTCTCGGTGCCGTCGGTGTAGTACTGCAGTTCGCCGTTGCCCCACCCGCCGCCGCCGGTCTCCATCCGCCAGGTTCCTGGATCGGGCGGCGAGCCCGCCGCCCCGTCGAACTCATCCGACCAGGCCAGAGTCCACCCCGGCCCGTGATCGCTCATGTCCTGCCTCCCGCTCCCTGGTCCACCCGGGGAGTCTGCCACCGGGCCCGCGGGCGGGTGGCCCGGCCCGGCCGGGTCCGGGTCCGGGTCAGGAGACTTCGGTCGCGGCGGCCTGGACCGCCTTGTCCACATCCCTCGGGCTCACGTTGAGTTCCTTGGCGATGCGCTTCTCGGCCTTCAGGTTGGCCTTGTCCACCAGTTCCTGCAGCTTGCTTTCGCCGACGATGACGAGAGCGGCCTGCCCATCGTCGATGAGCTCGCCGAACTCCTTGACGTCGGACCGGGACATGCCGCGCCACAGGTGGCCGCCGACCCCGCCCACGGCCGCGCCGACCGCGGCGGTGGCGATGATGGACGGCGGGAACAGGATGCCGACGAGCGCGCCGACGGCCGCCCCGCCCCACGCCCCGTGCCTGGTGGCCATCTCATCCTTGTTGACGTGCACCTTGCCTGAGCCGTCCTTGGTGACGACGGCCGCGTCGTAGGTGCCGACCGCCCCCGCCGCGTGGAGGTCCTTGACGACGTCGTAGTCGGCCCGCGCCGCGGCCTCGTCCGGGTAGGTGCCGATGAAGATGAATACCGAGTCGGATTTCGCCATGTCGTCTCCTTGCCGGGTCATCGTGGAGGACGCGGCGGCGAGGTCAGGCCGGCCGCGTTTCCACGACCGTAGGCACCGGCCCCGGCCCGGCAGCGTCACCCCCAGCGGGTGATGCTGGCCGCATGCGCCCGGCGGGCCGGGTGGCGCGGGCTGGGCCCGCGCCACCCGGCCCGGTGGTTACTTCGTGAAGCCCTCGAGCTTGTTGGCCTTGATGACGTAGGAGTTCGTGTAGGTGGTGGACAGGTTCACCGGGCCGGTGATCTTGCCGGCCAGCTTCTCGACCGCGTACACCGTCTGCGGGCCGCTGGCCGGCATCATCCCGTCGGGCAGGAACTGGCCCTTGTCCGTGGTCAGGGCCTTGACGTAGTCGGCCCTGGTGATCAGCGAGTTCGAGACGAAGTCGGCGGGCAGGTGGTCGGCGATCTGCGCCGCGCTGTGCGTGGCGATGTAGTGCATGGTGGCGACCAGCGCGTTCACTACCTTCTGCACGGTGGCCTTGTTCTGGTTCACCCAGTCCGCCCGGGCCAGCACGCCGGCCGTCGGCTGGAAGCCGCCCAGCCAGTGCTGGACCCCGGCCGTGGTGGCCAGGTCGATCGCGGAGTAGCCGACGCCCTTCTTCTCGATCGCGGTCACGGTCGGCTGCGTGGTCATGCCGCAGACGATCCGGTGGTGCTGCAGCGCGCTGACCATGGTGTCGCCGTCCCCGGCGGCGACCCGGGTGAAGTCCTTGGAGGTCAGGTGGTACCGGGCGGCCAGGTAGAGGGTGAGGTCGTCGGTCCCGGACCCGAGGTCGGTGACGCCGACCGTCTTGCCCTTCCACTGGGCCGGCGAGGTGATCCCGGAGCCCTTGTAGCACATCTCCCGCTCACCGGGCGCGCCGGACAGCTGGGCCACGTCGATGACGTCCTTGTGGGCCAGCTGGAAGTCGATCGTGTGCACGTACCAGGCGCCGGCCATATCCACCTGGCCGGACGCCATCGCGGTCTCGGCGCCGACGCCGCCGGACTGCTCGGTGGACAGCTGCATGCTGACCCCGTACTTCTTGTAGTAGCCGAGGCCCTGGGCGAGCTGGTAGGGCAGGTAGATCTGCTTGTCGATGCCGCCGACCATCATCGTGACCGTCGGCATGCTGCCGCTGCCGCTGCTCGCGCTGCTCGAACTGCAGGCCGAGACGCCGGCCAGCGTCGCCACGGTGGCCGCGGCGGCCAGCGCCAGGGCGGGCTTTCTCCGGAACATGGGCGTACTCCTTCGTAACTTGCGCGGTTGAGGTGAAAGTGGTTGAGGTGAAAGCGGAGGCGGGAAGCGCCCGCCGGTCAGATGGCCGCGATCTCGGTCGGCGCGGGGGGGCGCCAGGAGAGCAGCCGGTGCTCGAGCCGGCTGATCAGCCACTCGGCGGTGAGGGCCAGGATGGCGATGATCAGCATGGCTGCGAACACCCCGTCGGGATCGAAGTTGTTCTGGGCGGTGGCGATGACCAGGCCCAGGCCCTTCTGGGCGCCGAGGAACTCACCGACGATGGCGCCGATGATGGAGAAGCCGAAGGCCACGTGCAGGCTGGCGATGATCCAGGTCAGCGCGGACGGCAGGACGACGTTGCGGACGACCTGCGTCCGGGAGGCGCCCAATACCCGGGCGTTGGCGATGAAGTCAGGGTTCACTTCGCGGACGCCCTGGAACGCGTTGAAGAAGACCACGAAGAAGACCAGGACCGCGGCCAGCATGACCTTCGACGACGAGCCCAGGCCCAGCCACACCACGAAGATGGAGCCGAGCACGATGCGGGGGAGCGCGTTCATCGCCTTGATGTAGGGCCCGAGCACGTCGGACAGGAAGCGCACCTGCCCGAGCAGGAGGCCGAACACGACGCCGCCGGCCACGCCGAAGACGAAGCCCAGCAGCGCCTCGCGCATGGTGATCCAGATCTGCAGCCAGACCGAGCCGTAGGCGGTGCCGTGCTGCAGCCAGTCGCGCAGCTTGAAGACGATGCCGCTGGGCTGGCCGAAGAAGAACGGGTCGATGACCTTCGTGCTGGTGAGCAGCTGCCAGCCGCCGATCACCAGGACCAGGGTCGCGACCCGCGCCGCGTACACGAGCAGCCGGCGCCGGCGCCTCTGCTGCCGGGCGGCGCTGGCCACCGCGGTCTCGTCCCGGGCCGGGTCCGCCTGGGTGCTGGCCCCGGCCATCGTCGCCGTCCCCTGGTCGTGGCTCATGACGTTTCCTCCTGGCCGTGCGCCAGCGGGCGGCCGGGCGCGGGCGGGTGGCCCGCGGCGGGCGGCGGGTCCAGGGTGGGCGGCTGGTCCAGGGCAGGGGGCGCGGTGCGGGCGTAAGCCCGCTCCACCTCCTCCCGCAGCGACTCCCAGATCTGGTGATGCAGCTCGAGGAACCGGGGCTCGAAGCGGATCTCCTGGACCGCGCCCCGCGGCCGCGGCAGGTCGATGTCGTACACCGCCTTGACCGTGCCCGGCCCCGCGGTCATGACGACCACCTGGTCGGCCAGGGCGATGGCCTCCTCCAGGTCATGGGTGACGAAGATGACCGACGGCCGGGTCTGGTCCCACAGCCGGAGCAGCTCGTTCGACATGATCGCCTTGGTCTGCACGTCGAGCGCGCCGAACGGCTCGTCCATGAGCAGGATCGACGGCTCGTTGATCAGCGCGGCGGCCAGGCTGACCCGCTTGCGCATGCCGCCGGACAGCTGATGCGGGTGATGGTCCTCGAAGCCGGCCAGGCCGACCACCCGGAGCCAGTCCCGGGCGCTGGCCTGGGCGGCCTTCTTGGCCGCGCCGTGGAAGACCGGCCCCATGGCCACGTTGGCCAGCACGGTCTTCCACGGCAGCAGCGCGTCGGCCTGGAACATGAAGCTGGTGCCGCCGGTGATCCCGGTCACCGGCAGGCCGCCCACCCGGACCTGGCCGGCGCTGGGCCGGTCCAGCCCGGCCACCATGGTCAGCGTGGTGGACTTGCCGCAGCCGGTCGGCCCGACCACGGCGCAGAACTGCCCGGGCCGGACCACCAGGTCCACGTCACGCAGGGCGGTGAAGGCCGTCCCGGCCGGGGTCAGGAAGCGTTTGCTGACCCCGGCCAGCTCGATCCCGGCGTCCTGGATCCGGCGCTCGCGCGCGCCGGGGCCCGGGGGCCCGCCTGCCGCCGTCGCGGGGCCAGCCCCGGCCGACCTGCCTCTCGCCACCTTGGTGAAATAGGCACGCCTGGCCCGGAATTCACCGTCAGAAAGAGTGATGTATTTCACGCAGCGGAACTTAGCCAGCCTTATGGCCGGCCGTCACGGTTGCGCCCGATAATTGCATAAAGCGCACTGCGCGTATTGCGTGCGATTCTCGCGTTAAACCGGCTGTGCGCGTTTTGCGCATTCTGCTCAGCTTCGCCGATACTGTCCCGGCCTGCGGCGCCGCTGTTACACTACGGCAATCTTCCGGTAACGCCCGAGGGGCCCAGTCAGCAGCGAGGAGCCCAATGCGGCTGGTGTCGTGGCAGCGCCTGTCCACCCAGGTAGTGATCATGCAGGTCGCCATCCTGGTGATCACGATGGTGGCCGGATTCGCCATCTTCCAGTGGAACCTCAAGCGGCAACTGTACGCGCAGTATGAGCAGCGGTCCCTAATGCTGGCCGAGACCCTGGCTTCTCAGCCGTCGATCGTCGATGCCGTCGTCCATGGGCAGCCCGGGGGCGAAGCCCAGCGGCTGGCCATGGACGCCCGGCACCGGACGGGTGCGTTGTTCGTGGTCATCACGAATGCCCGGGGAATCCGGTATTCCCATCCGCATCCGTGGATGATCGGCCTGCCCGTGCAGGATGACCCGGAGCCGCCCGCCAGTGAGTCGTTCCGGACCGGGAAGCCGTGGACGGGAATCCAGCACGGCACGCTCGGGCTCGTCGCCGCGGGCAAGACACCCCTGTGGGAGGGGCACACGCTGGTCGGGGAGGTCTCCGTCGGGTTCTGGGCGGGCAAGGTGTCCCGGCAGCTGGCCAGCACGCTGCCGTCCCTCGCCATCTACCTGCTCGGCGTCCTCGCGGTCGGGGTGCTGGCCGCGCTCGGCCTGGCCCGGCGGCTCAAGCGCCAGACGTTCGGCCTGGAACTCGGTGAGATCGCGGGCCTGCTGCAGGAACGCGAGGCCATGCTGCACGGCATCCGGGAGGCGGTGCTCGGCTACGACCGCGGCGAGCGGGTCATCCTGGCCAACGACGCGGCCCAGCGGCTGCTCCGGCTCCCGCCCGACTTCCTCGGCCGGCCCCTCACCGAACTGCTCCCGCCCGGCCGGCTCGGTGACATCGTGCGCGGCGAGATCAGCGGGAGCGACCTGCTGGTCCTGGCCAACGACCGGGTGCTGGTGGTGAACCGGATGCCGATCGAGCTGGAACACCGGCGTCACCTCGGCTGGGTGGTCACCTTCCACGACCAGACCGAGTCGGAGAGCCTCAAGCGGGAACTCGACGAGGCCATCGGCCTGACCGAGGCGCTCCGGGCCCAGTCCCACGAGTTCGCCAACCGGATGCACACGCTGGTCGGGCTGGTGGAGCTCGGGCAGTACGGCGAGGCCATCCGGTTCGTCACCGACGTCTCGGCGGCCCGGGACGCGCTCACCGAGCAGCTCAAGGCGGCCATCCGCGACCCCAAGCTGGTCGCTCTCACGCTGGCCAAGTCCTCGCTGGCCGAGGAGCGCGGCGTCCAGCTGCGGGTGGCCGGCGACTGCCGGGTGGACGCTGACCTGACCGACGTCACCGCGGTGCTGACCGTCACCGGGAACCTGATCGACAACGCGATCGAGGCCACGGCCCAGGCCCCGGGGCCGCGCTGGGTGGAGCTGACCGTGGTGTCGGCCGGGGAGAACCTGATGATCCGGGTCCGTGACTCCGGCCCCGGCGTGCCCGACGGCATGCGGGAAGCCATCTTCACCGACGGGTTCACCAGCAAGTCCTCGCCGACCGGCGCCCGGCGCGGGCTGGGCCTGGCCCTGGTCCGGCAGATCACCGAGCGGCGCGGTGGCATGGTCAGCGTGGGCCGGGACGGCGGCGCGGTGTTCACCGCGGTCCTGCCCGGCTGCCTCAACGTGGCCCCGGGCGGCGATCCCGCGCCCGGCGCGGATGCAGCGAACCCAGCGAACCCAGCGAACCCAGCGGACGCGGCCGACGCGGCGAGTGCGGCCGACGTGGCGGGTGCGGCCGCGCTGCCCGCCGGGCAGGCCGCGACATGATCCGCACGGTGGTGGTGGACGACGACTACCGGGTGGCCTCGATTCACGCGGCCTACGTCGGCAAGGTGGAAGGCTTCGAGGCCATTGCCGAGGTGCACACGGCGGCCGCCGCGGTGGACGCGGTAACCGGGCTCCGGCCCGAGCTGCTCCTGCTGGACCTCTACCTGCCCGACGAGCACGGGCTGGATCTGGTCGCCCGGCTGCGCGGGGAGTCCTACCCGCCGGTCGACGTCATCGTCATCACGGCGGCCAAGGACGCGGACAGCGTCCGGGCCGCCATGCAGCACGGGGCCCTGCACTACCTGCTCAAACCGTTCAGCTTCCCGGCGCTGCGCGACAAGCTGCTGTCCTACGCGCAGATGCGCTCCCGGCTGGACGGCCTCCGCTCCGCCGACCAGCGGAGCGTGGACCGGGTCTACGGGGCCCTGCGGGCACCTGGCCAGCTCGCCGCGAGCAAGGGCCGGTCGGACTACACCCTGGAGACCGTGGAAGAGCTGCTGGCCGGGACGGACGCAGACCTGTCCGCGGCCGAGGTGGCCGGGCGGACCGGCATGAGCCGGGCCACCGCCCAGCGCTACCTCACGCACCTGCACGACCTGGGCCGGGTCACGATCCGGCTGCGCTACGGGGCGAGCGGCCGCCCCGAGCACGGCTACCGCTGGACCCCCGGGCGGCCATCCAGTTAAACCGGGCTGGGCGCTGAACGATCAGGCCAGGTCGGCGCGTTCTTGGTGGTATGGGGACAAGGCTGGCGGGGCGGCGCAGCGCAATGGGGCGGGCGCCGTGACCCAGGCCTGGAGCTGCGGGGAGATCCGCGGCGCGCTGGGCGTGTATGTCGTGGGCGCTATCGACCCCGCAGACCGGGCCGTGGTGGACCGCCACCTGGCCTGGTGCGCGGCCTGCCGCGAGGAACTGGCCGGGCTGGCCGCCCTGCCGGGCCGCCTGGGCAGCGTGCCCGCCGACGATGTGAGCGTGCTGGTCCGCGGCGAACCCGCCGCGGGCGGCCGGGGCGCGGGGGACCCGCCCGAGGCCACGCTGCGGTCCCTGCTCGACCGCGCCGCCGCCCTGCGCAGGCACCTCATGTGGCGCCGGGTGGCGGCCGCGGCGGTCGTGGTGGTGATCGCCAGCGGCGGGGCCGCGGCCATCTCCCGGGTGGCGGACCGGCCCGGGCTGCGCCCGGCGGCCTCGGCGCAGGCCTGGGCGGCCACGGTGCACGGCCGCGACCCGCTCACCGGGGCCGCCGCCACCGTGAGGTACCAGGCCCAGCCGTGGGGCCTGCAGCTGCAGGTGCAGGTGAGCGGGATCCGCCCCGGGACGCGGTGCGAGCTCCAGGTGCTCGGGCCAGGCCGGCGCCTGGTGGCGGGCGGCTGGATGGTGGCGGCCGGCCACGCCGCCGCGTGGTACCCGGCCTCGGCGCCGCTTGCGCTGTCCGGCGTCCGCGGCTTCGTGGTGGCCACGACGGCCGGGAAGCCCCTGGTTAGGGTCCCTGTCCCATGACGTCCCGGGGCCGGGCCAGGCCGGGGGAGGGTCAACCAGCGGCGCGCCGCGCTGGCCGAGCGGCAGGCGAGGTCATCGTCGGTGACCCGGCTGGTCTCGTTCACCGACCTGCACCGGGCCGCGGACGCGGCGGTCGAGGCCCAGGTGAGGATCCTGCGCCGGGACCTGGGCCTGCCCTCGCCAGAGAGCAGCTGAGCCCTCGTATCCGGGCCGGGCCGGGCGCAGGCCCCGCACGGCGTGCCCGGCCTGCGCGGGCTGCGGAGCGGGCCGGGGGGAGCAGACGGCGTAGCTGAAGTCGTGGCCGAGACGGGAGAGGGCCTGGTCCTCGGCGGCCAGGCAGGCCCGCATCACCTGGGCCGTGCCGGGGTCATCAGCCAGGAAGTTGTGCGCGATGCCGTGCAGCGCCAGGTGCAGGATGCTGCCGTAGGGGTGCTCCTCCAGCACGGTGAACCGGCGGTGCAGGGCGGGCATCAGGCCGCTGGATTCCACGGCCTCGGAGGGGTCATCCAGGCGCATCGAGAGCCGGCTCGGGCGGATCACCCGGCGCTTGATCCGGCCGTCGGGCTGCCTCCTGCGCTCTTCGGGAAGCGTCGCGAGCAGCGCGTTCGCGGCCCGCATCTGCGCGCTGGCCCACTGGAACCTCGTGGGGCCGACGTATTCGTCCATGATCAGCAGGCCGCCGGGGCTGAGCGCCCGGGCGATCAGCCGCATGGTCTCCTCCAGATGGCCGAAGTGATGCAGCGCGTTCAGCGCGAGCACCACGTCGTAGCGGCCTTCCGCCTCGCGCAGGGCCTGCCGGGCATCGGCGACGTGGAAGCTCAGCACATCATCCAGGCCCGCCTCGCTGGCCTGCGCGGCAGCGCGCGCGATCTGCTCCGGGGTGATGTCCACGCCGGTGAGGTGCGCGAACACACCCAGCCGGGCCCACTCCAGCTCCCGGTCGCCGGGTCCGCAGCCCAGGGACAGGGCCCGCAGCCCCGGCCGCCCGGCGAGCCACCGGCGCCCCGCATGCTCGGCGAACGAGGTCTCCTGGCCGCCGAAGGTGTGCCAGCGCCGCCGGACCGCCGGGATCTCGTCCCACTGCACCTGCCCGGCCGCGTGGCCGGGCGCCGACCAGTGGGCCAGGACCCGGTCCGGGCCGTGGGCCCGCACCTTGACCGCCAGCTGGCGTACCTGCCCTCGCCGCAGCCGGCGGTAGAGCCGCACCGCGTCATGCCTGTTGATCAGATTGCCCAGCACGCAACTCTCCCCGTCCGGTCCCAAGGGGAATTACGTCAGGCCAGGCCCGCCGGTTCAGGACGGCCCGAAAATCGCTGAACCTGGCCTGGATCGTGAACGGACCGGCCGCCAGTTCCGTGCTGGGGAGAGAAACTTCCTTAACTCTGCAGGCGGGGGTGTGTGATGCGTAACCGATGGTTTATCCCGGCCGGCCTGGCCGGGGTGGCCCTGATCGCCGCGGCGTGCGGGACCTCATCGCCGGCCAATTCGAGCGGCTCAGGATCGAGCTCGCCGAGCGCGGCTTCCTCCGTGGCGGCCGCGTCCAGTGCGTCCCTGAAGACCACGACGATAGGCGGCGCGAAGGTGCTGACCAACGCCAAGGGCTTCACGGTGTACTGGTTCGGCCCGGACACGGCGTCCAAATCGAACTGCAACGGGTCGTGCGCGCACTACTGGCCGCCGGTGAAGGGACCCGTGACCGCCGGGGCGGGTGTCACCGGCAAGGTCGGCACGATCACCCGGTCGGATGGCTCGACGCAGGCCACCTACAACGGGCATCCGCTCTATACCTACGTGAGCGACACCGCTCCGGGGCAGGCCAAGGGCAACGGCCTCAACCTGTCCGGCGGGGTATGGCATGAGGTGACGGTTACCGGTGCGGCCGCACCCGCCGCCTCCTCCAGCAGCGGTAGCGGCGGTTACTGATACTGACTGACACGCCGGCCACCGGGCCGGCGGGGCCCGCCCCCTCCCGGGGGCACGCCCCGCCGGGCGGCCCGCAGGCGCGCAGGAACGGAGGACGGCCATGGATGTCATGAGCGGAACACGGCAGGCCGTACGGGGACGATCCCGGCAAACCGGGCTCCGGGTGGCCGGAGCGGCCCTGCTGGCGGCCACCGGGGGGATCCACCTTGACCTGTACCTGACCGGCTACCGGTCGATCCCGACCATTGGCTGGCTCTTCCTGCTCCAGGTGATCGCGGCCTTCGGCCTGGCCCTGGCCGTCCTGGTCTCCGGCAGCCGGCTCGCGGCCGCCGCGGGTGCCGGGTTCGCCCTGTCCACGCTGGCCGGCTACCTGCTGTCCGTCTGGATCGGCCTGTTCGGGTTCAAGGAGGTGCGCACCACGGCCGGGATCGTCGCCGGGGTGATCGAGGTGGCGGCCTTCGCCGCGCTGGCCGTCCTGGCCCTCACCCCGCCACCCGCGCCGGTGCCGGGGCATCCGGCCGGCTCCCGTCCTGAGCTGGTGGACCGGCTGCTGGACGGGATCCCGGGCGCCGGCTGGGCGGCGGCCGCCCTGTCCGTGATCGCCCTGGTGCTGCTGGGCGCCGCCGTGGCCGGCGCGGGCGGGCCGGCCGCGGCCAGTGCGGGAGGCGGCCTGAAGGCCGTGCAGATCGGCGGCGTGAGCGTGCTGGCCAACGCCCGCGGCCTCACCCTGTACTGGTTCGCGCCTGACACGCCGACCAGGTCGGTCTGCAACGGCTCGTGTGCCGCCTACTGGCCGCCGGTGAAGGGGCCGGTGACCGCCGGGCCGGGCGTCCCCGGCCGGCTCGGCACGATCAAGCGGTCGGACGGCTCGGCCCAGGCCACCTACGACGGGCACCCGCTGTACACCTACGTCGGCGACAGCGCGCCCGGACAGGCCCACGGCAACAACCTCAACCTCAACGGCGGGCTCTGGCACGAGGTCACCACGGCCGGCTGAGCCGCAGTCACGGCCGGGTGCGTCCCGCCCGCCGCCGCTGCCGCCGCCGCCGCCGGGGCGTCAGCTGCCGCCGATCTCACCGAGCGCGATCAGGACGACCAGGATGATCGTGGCCCCCGCGAAGAGCCCGTGCCCGATCACTACCGGCAGCGGGAAGTTCCGTTCCGGCGGGACGGCGATCCCCCCGCGCCCGCCCCGCACCGCCGCGGTGTCGTGCGCCCGGTACACCCTGATCCAGCGCACCGCCATGGTCAGGCCGAGGGCCGCGACCACGACCAGGGTCAGGGCGGCGGCATAGGCCAGCCTGCTGGCGTCGGTGATCAGGTACAGCGCCCAGACCACCAGCCCGGCCACGGCCAGCAGGGCATGGGCGCTGATCACCGGGACCGGCAGCCGGGTCGCCGCGGCCGACTGGAAATCCCGGTCGTATTCGATGAGCCAGATGGTCAGCAGGTACAGACCCGCGCCCGCCGTGACGATCCAGGTGAAGAGCGCAGCCAGGGACACTGCGGAACCCCATTCTCAGGCGATGCCCGGACGCCGCGATCAGCAGTTTCCGTATGCGCGGGCAAGGGGGTCCTGCCAGTACCTGGAACGGCAGGCTCTCCCTCAGCGGCCTCGTCTCGGGTTACCTGGTCTCACCAGCACCTACCGACGCCTCCGATGAGGCTGACCGGATGAGCATCACGAAGGCCGCGCAGGCCAACCACGACGAGCTGTTTCCGGCCACCAGTTGACGCTAGCCGGGACGAGACGGACAACGGAAGGAAGCTTTTCATGCGTGCGACCTTGATGTACGGAGCCGGTGACGTGCGGGTGGAGGACGTGCCCGACCCGGTTCTGCGGGAACCGGCCGACGCGATCGTGCGGGTCCTGCGCTCGTGCATCTGCGGCAGCGACCTGTGGCCGTACGGGTCGATGCCGCCGTCGGAGCACGGCCGCCGGATGGGCCACGAGTTCCTCGGCGTCGTGGCGGACACCGGGACCGAGGTGCCCGGCTTCCACGCCGGTGACCTAGTGGTCGCGCCGTTCGTGTGGTCGGACGGCACGTGCGACTTCTGCCGCGAGGGCCTGCAGACCTCCTGCCGTCACGGCGGCCAGTGGGGCGGTGACCTGGACGGTGGCCAGGGCGAGGCGGTGCGGGTGCCGCAGGCCCAGGGCACGCTGGTCAAGCTGCCCGCCGGCCCGGACGAGGCGCTGCTGACGTCGCTGCTGACCCTGTCCGACGTGTTCTGCACCGGGCACCACGCCGCGGTGAAGGCCGGGGTCAGCCCGCGCACGTCGGTGACGGTCATCGGCGACGGCGCGGTCGGGCTGTGCGGGGTGCTGGCCGCCCGGCGGCTCGGTGCGGAGCGGATCGTGCTCATGGGCCACCACAAGGACCGCACCGACCTGGGCCGCGAGTTCGGCGCCACCGACGTGGTCGCCGAGCGGGGCGAGGAGGGCATCGCGCTGGTCCGGGACCTGACCGGCGGCGACGGCACGCACACCGTGCTGGAGTGCGTCGGCACCAGCGCGGCCGTCGGCATGGCGCTCGGCGTGGTCCGGGCCGGCGGTGTGGTCAGCCGGGTCGGCGCCGCGCAGTACACCGAGGTGCCGATGGACTTCGGCACGTTCTTCCGCAACATCACCCTGACCGGCGGCGTGGCCCCGGCCCGGGCCTACATCGGGGAACTCATGCCTGACATCCTCGACGGCTCGCTCCAGCCGGGCCGGGTGTTCGACGCCGCGATCGGCCTGGACGACGTGCCGGACGGGTACCGGGCCATGGCCGGGCGGCAGGCGCTTAAGGTCCTCATCCGCCCCTGAGTCACCGCGCCCCCACCACGGGCTGGCCCGGGCCACGATTCCCTGGCCCGGCCGCGGACACCAGCAAGGAGCAGACCGTTGGAGATAATGAAGAAGCAGCCGACCGTGAAGGCGCCTGCGGTGACGTTCACCGGGGACGCCTGGTTCGACGTGATCGCGGCGGGCCAGCCGCCGTCCCGGATGCGGGTCAACGTGGTGCGCTTCGCGCCCGGGGCCCGCAACGCCTGGCACGCGCACGCGGTCGGGCAGACCGTGCACGTCACTGAGGGCATCGGCCGGATCCAGTCCCGCGGCGGCGACGTCGTCGAGATGCGGCCGGGCGACACGGTCCACACCCCGCCCGGCGAGTGGCACTGGCACGGCGCGGCGCCCGACCACTTCATGACCCACCTGGCCATGTGGGAAGGCCCGGAAGGCGGTGGCCCGGAGACCGCCTGGGGTGAGCTGGTCACCGACGCCGAATACAGCGAACCGCCCGCGCCATGATCATCAGAGAGGACGCAAGCCTGTGACCGTCTGGACGAACGACGAACTGAGCCGGGTCGGGGACGCCGAGGAACTCGAGATCGCCTCGGCCCGGCCGGACGGCACGCTCACCCGGCCCCGGACCATCTGGGTCGTCCCGCACAGCGGCGACCTCTACGTCCGGTCCGTCAACGGGCCCACGGCCGCCTGGTTCCGCGGCACCCAGGCCCGTCATGAGGGTCACATCAGCGCCGGGGGCGTCGAGAAGGACGTGGCGTTCACGGACGCTGACCACGGCCTCGACGACCAGATCGACGCGGCCTACCGGAACAAGTACCGCCGGTACGCCCGGAGCATCACCGACTCGATCACCAGCCCGGGGGCCCGGTCCACCACGATCCGGCTGCTGCCGCGCTAGAAGGAGCACACGATGGAGCAAAGGATTCTGGGGCGCACCGGCGTCTCGGTCAGCAAGCTGTGCCTCGGGGCCATGATGTTCGGCGACTGGGGCACCAAGGATCACGGCGAGAGCATCCGGATCATCCACCGGGCGCTGGACGCCGGGATCACCTTCATCGACACCGCCGACGTCTACTCCCGCGGCGAGTCCGAGGAAATCGTGGGCCAGGCCCTCGCGGGCGGGCGCCGCGACAACGTGGTCCTCGCGACCAAGGTGCACAGCCCGATGGACGACGATCCCGGCCACCGCGGCAACTCGCGGCGCTGGATCATGCGCGAGGTGGAGGACTCGCTGCGGCGGCTGGGCACCGACTGGATCGACCTCTACCAGATCCACCGCCCGGACCCGGCCACCGACATCGACGAGACGCTCGGCGCGCTGACCGACCTGGTCCGCGCGGGCAAGGTCCGCTACATCGGCCACTCGACGTTCCCGGCCTCGGCCATCGTGGAGGCCCAGTGGACCGCGCAGGAGCGCGGCCGCGAGCGGTTCGTGTCCGAGCAGCCGCCGTACTCGATCCTGACCCGCGGGGTCGAGGCCGAGGTCCTGCCGGTGTGCTCCCGGTACGGGATGGGCGTGATCCCCTACAGCCCGCTGGCCGGCGGCTGGCTGTCCGGCCGGTACCGCAAGGACGCCGACGTGACCGGGCCCATGTCGTACGCGCGGCAGCGGCTGGCCAACCGGTTCGACATGTCGATGCCGGAGAACCAGCGCAAGCTGGACGCCGCCGAGCAGCTTGCGGAGCTGGCCGGGCAGGCCGGGATCAGCCTGATCGAGCTGGCCATCGCGTTCGTCCTGCGCCACCCCGCGATCACCGCGGCGATCATCGGCCCGCGGACCATGGAGCACCTGGAGTCCCAGCTCGCCGCGGCCGACGTCGAGCTGTCCAGCGACGTGCTGGACCGCATCGACAAGATCGTCCCGCCCGGCCTCAACCTCAATCCCGCCGACGGCGGATGGGTCAGCCCGGCCCTGGAGCCCGCGGCCCGGCGCCGGTAGCCCCGCCCGGCCGTCCACCGCCCGGCCGCACTAGCCTGGCCGTCCACCGCCCGGCCGTGCGGCGGGGGCGGTCGAGGACCGGATGACCAGCGAGGTGGGCATCAGGACGTGCCGGGCGGGCCGGCCCGCGCCCTGGCCCAGCTGGTCGAGCAGGAGGCGCGCCGCCTCGTAGCCGATGTCGTACTGCGGGATGCGGACGGTGGTGAGTGCCGGGCGCCACCACTCCACGAACGGCATGTCGTTGTAGCCGACGATGGAGAGGCTGGCCGGGCACGGGCGGCCGGCCTGCTGGGCGGCGGCGTAGCAGCCCAGGGCCATCAGGTCGTTGCCGGCCAGGATGGCCGTGACCTCGGGGTGCTGGCGGAGCAGGTCCAGGGCCGTGTCCCGGCCGACGGCCGCGGTGAGGGCCGGGCCATGGCGGACGATCAGCCCGTCCCGGCCGAGCCCCAGGAGGTCCGCGCAGGAGCGGAACGCCTCGGCCCTGGTCTGCACGACCGAGAGGTTGGGCGGCCCCGTGACGTGGGCGATCACCCCGTGGCCCAGGCCGGCCAGGTGCGCCACGGCGGCCTGGACGCCGGCCCGGTCGTCGCTGCCCACCGCCGTCAGCGCCGGGTCGTTCGTCTCGCGGTTGACCAGGATGACCGGGTCGGCCGCCGAGGTGAGGCGGCTGATCGTCGTGCCGTCCAGGGTCGCGGAGGCCACGATGTACCCGTCGCAGCGGCGGGACTGCAGGGCGGCGACGCGGTCACGTTCCCGGCCGGGGTCGTTGCCGGTGTTCGCGACGAGCGCGACGTACCCGGCTTCGGCGAGCGCGTCCTCGATGCCCGAGACGATCGGCGGGAAGACAGGGTTGGCCAGGTCCGGGACCACGACACCGACCACGGCGCTGCGACGCGCGCGCAGGGTCCGCGCGATGGGGTCGGGCACGTACCCCAGGCGCAGCGCCGCCGACCGGACCCGCTCCGCGGTCGGGGCGGAGATCCGGCCCTCGCGGCGCGGGTCGAGCGCCCGGGAGGCGGTGCCCGGGTGCACCCCCGCCAGTTCCGCGACGTCCCGGATCGTCGGGCGGATCGTCGGGCGGGCTGCCATGAGCCGAGGGTACCTCGGCTGGCAATCGGATGCCAGACCGTCTTTCCAGGCTGACCTTGACATACCGGGCGGCCTCGCGCAGAGTTGTGGCAACCGATTGCCAGGAGGCTGCCACCATGGCCCGTATCAGTTACGTCGAGCCGGGCTCGGTCACCGATCCCGGCCTGGCGGCGATCCTCGAGGAATCCCGGACGTACGGCACCCCGCGGCTGGAGAGCCAGGCCATCCGGGCCCACGTGCCCGCCGTGCTGCGGACCTTCGCCGCGTCCTGGCAGCAGGTGTTCCGCGAGGGCGTGCTCGATCACCGGATCAAGGAACTCGCCCGGGTGTACGTGGCCAAGTCACTCGAGTGCGGGTACTGCGCCGGGCAGCGCTCGCACCTCGCGGCCGAGCAGGGCGCCACCGAGGACGACTACGACGACATCATCGACTTCCGCAGGTCCGGCCGGTACGACGGGCGGCAGCTGGCCGCGCTGCGCTGGGCCGAGGCGATCGCCTGGGATCCGGCCAGCGCCGATGATGACCTTTGGGCCGAGCTGCACAAGCACTTCTCTGAGCCGGAGCTCGTGGAACTGGGCTACTTCATCGGCCTCACCATGGGCCAGCAGCGGTTCCTGAAGACGGTCCAGGTCAAGCACGGAGACCTCGGCACGGACAGCCTGGCGGGCCTGGCCCCCGACGTCGCCCGCCAGTTCGCGGACGCGGACGCCAGCGTCACCGGCTGACGAAGGCGGGCACGCCGGCGCGGAAAGCCCGCATCTGCGTCTCAAGGTCAGCTGACTGTGACCTTCCCGACACGTCCATAGTTCTGCAATCCTTTGCATGATTCCGCGATAATCTCTGTCGGGCCACAGCAACGTGACCGGCTCCGGTAACACCGGGGCTTCACCTCCGAAGGGGTCACCCGGCGAGAGGGTTTTGACGGATGGCATTGATGTCCCCGCGGGTAATTGCCCAGGTCAGCAGTAGTTCCGCCAGCGAGCTTGCGGTGATGTCCTGGGAGTGGATCATGCGCGCTGACGGGCAGGTGTTCTACCGGCTCACCAAGGTTGACGGCCGGCGGGAACGGAACCCGTGGACCCTGGCCACCCGGTTGCCGGTGGCCGAGTTGAACGCGCTGCGGGGGGACAAGTCCAGGGCTACCGAAGTGCTGGACGTTATTGCACGTCAGCACGGGCACAGGGTCGGCTGAGCCGGGCCGGCGCGGTGGTCCCGGGTGGCGCTCCGGGGACCCGGGAGGCCCGGAAAATCGATTGCGAGAAAGTCCGCGCCGGGATGTGCTGGTGGCATGCGGAACGGCAGGCCTGTTGCGCTCGGCGAGGCGGCCGGGTTCCTCGCCGGGCGGTACGACGGGCCGGGCGCATGACGTGTCCGAGCTGGCGGCGGCGACTGGTCCCGGGCGTTCGCCTTCCGGCTCGACGGCCGTGACCTTGTCGCCCGGTTCGGTGCGCTACGGCGAGGACTTCGCCAAGACCAGGCAAGCGATGGCCTTCGCCCGGCCGGACCTGCCCGTCCCGGCGGTGCTGGAGACCGGCAGCGCCCTGGGCGGGGCCTACGCCATCTCGCAGCGCTGCTTCGGGGTGTTCCTCGAGACCCTCGACGAGGCCCGGTGGCGGCGGCTTCTCCCCGCGCTCCTGCGCGGGCTGGACACGCTGCGGCGGACCTGCCAGTCGCCTGGCCCGGCGCGTGCCGGCGGCCGGTCCGGCGCGTCGGCGGCCCGTGCCGCGGCCCGACGGGGCTGGCGTGACTGGCTGCGGTCTGGGCTCGTCGACCGTCCCGGCGAGCGTGTCTCCGGCTGGCAGGCGATCCTGGCCAGGTCAGGCCGCGCTCAGCGAGCTCTTCGCCGCCGGGGAACGCGAGTTCAGCGCGCTGCTGGCGCCTGCCCTGAGATCCGCCACGTGGTGCACGGCGACCTGCTCAACCGCAACGTCCTCGTGGCCGCCGGACGGGTCCCGGCTCACCGCGGTGTTCGACTGGGGCTGCTCCGTCTACGGCGACTTTCTCTACGAGGTCGCCTGGTTCACCTTCTGGGCCCCCTGGCACCCGGGGCTGGCCGCGATCGACTTCCGGTCCGTGATCCGCGGCCACTACCGACGCCACCGGCGTCGATGTTCCCCGGTTCGGCGAGCGCCTGCGCTGCTACGAGCTGCACATCGGCCTCACCCACCTGGCCTACTGCGCGTTCGCCGGCCGCGACCGGGAGGACGACCTCCGCGCGGTCGCCCGGCGCACCCGCGAGATCCCCGGCCCGGGCGCCCGCTGAGCCGCCCGGAGCGGGGGCTCAGCCGCCCGGAGCAGCGCGGCCGCTGGTCAGTCCGGCACGAGCCGGAACGTCTGGGCGACGACCAGGGTGTCGTCGCCGACGGTGAATTCCGGGTCGTCCATCGCCTGGCGCATGTCCGCCGAGTGCCAGAACTCCTCGTGCCCGGCCCGCCAGTCGGCGACCGAGGTGTAACCCTCGCCCTCGCCGAGGGCGTGAGCCAGGTCCACATCGGCGAGACGCAGCACCCGGACCGCGGTCGTCTCGATCACCGCGACCGGGTTCCCGTCCGAGTCAACGACGGCCTGCCTCAGGCCAGGGCGGGGCAGCGGCTCCTGATCGTGCTCGTAGCCGGTGACCAGCCCGCTGGTCGTGGTCTTGGCGCCCGCCAGGATCGCGGCGACGAGCTGATCCCGCAGCGGCCCGGGGAAAGCGAACTCAGCGACCGGCAAGTCCTCTGACGGCATGCCGGCCAGCGTAGCCCGCCGGTGCCGGCGCGCGCTCTGGGGTGGCGGTCAGGGGCGGCGGGGGAAGCGCTCGAACTCGGGCCGGCGCTTGGCCTTGAACGCCTCCCGCCCCTCGCGGGCCTCCTCGGTGCTGTAGAAGAGCAGGTTCGCGTCGTGGGCCAGTTGCTGGATGCCGGCCATGCCGTCTTCGGCCGCGTGGAAGCTGGCCTTCATCAGCCGGATCGCGAACGGTGACATCTGCAACATCCGGCGGCTCCAGGCGACGGTCTCGGCCTCCAGCTCCTCCAGTGGCACGACGGTGTTGACCAGGCCCATGTCCAGGGCTTCCTGCGCGCCGTACTGGAAGCACAAGAACCAGATCTCCTTGGCCTTCTTCACCCCGACCAGCTCGGCCAGCAGGGCCGCGCCGTAGCCGCCGTCGAACGAGCCGACCTTGGGGCCCACCTGGCCGAACCGGGCGTTGTCCGCGGCGATGGTCAGGTCGCAGATCAGGTGCAGCACGTGCCCGCCGCCGATGGCGTAACCGGCGACCATGGCCACGACCGGCTTCGGCAGCCGGCGGATCTGGATCTGCAGGTCGGTGACGTGGAACCGGCCGACCGAGCCCGGCTGGCCGGGATCGGTGAGGTAGCCGGTGTCACCCCGGACCCGCTGGTCCCCGCCGGAGCAGAACGCGTCGGGGCCCTCTCCAGTGAGGATGATCACCCCGATCCCGGGGTCTTCCCGGGCGATCACGAGGGCGTCGGAGATCTCGATCAGCGTCTGCGGCCGGAACGCGTTGCGGACCTCGGGGCGGCAGATCGTCACCTTGGCGATGCCGTCCTCGCTGACGTCCAGCCGGATGTCCTCGTAGGCACCGACCTGCGACCAGGTGACGGGGCCGCGGACTGCCGCCAGCTCGGGCCGGTCAGACGTCTGGGTAGCGTGAGCTTCAGGGGATACAGACATGGTCCACAGCCTAGGACGGCGGCGCATCAGGTCCCCGTGAGACCTCGCGTAGCGCCTGTGTGCCGGCCGTCGGCTTTGGTCATGGGCCGCCGCTCCCAGCCGTCAGGGCGAGCACCATCCCGCGTTCTGGTTCGGCTGCTGTCGTCGGCAACGTCGTTTTGTCGGTGGCGGGTGGGATGATTCGAATATGTGTTTACCAGAGCAGTCTGCCCGGGACGCGGCGCTGGCCGAGCTGGCCCGCCTCGATCCGGCCGCGCTGGATGCGGCCTCGCTGATGGGCCAGATCACTGATCTGGCCACGTTCATCAGCCAGGCACAAGGACAGCTCGTCCCGCCTGACCGCCACCCTGGACGCCACCGGCGGGGCGGCCGAGGCGGGGCACAAGTCCGCGTCGGCGTTCCTGCGCACGCAGTGCGGGCTGGCGCCCGGGCGGGCCGCGGCGGTGGTGGCCACCGCCCGGGGGCTGCGTGAGCTGGAGGCCACGGAGAAGGCGCTGCACGCCGGGGCGATCTCCTTCGATCAGGCGCACGTCATCGTCCGGCTACCACGGACCTCGGCGAGGCCGCGGGCCAGGCGGAGCAGGTGTTACTCGATCACGCGCCCGGGCTGGACACCGCCCGGTTCCGCCAGTTCGCCGGCGAGGTCGCCTACCGGGCGGATCCCGGCGGCGGCTGAGGAGCGGGAGCGGCGCCGGTGGGAGAAACGCCACCTGTCCTTCGGGCTGACCCTGGACGACACCGGGATGCTGTCCGGCGCGTGCGGCGACGCGGTGTCCTATGAGATTCGTGCGGACCGCCGCCGAGGCGTTCAGCGCCGCCCGGCGGCCAGGGGGACACCCGCACCGCCGCGCAGCGGCCGATGGTCGGGCCGTCGCGCGAGCGCCGCCGTCGACGGCGGCGCGCCGGACGGCACGGCAGCGCCCCGCACATCACCGTCCTGGTCAAGGACGAGACCCTCGCCCAGACCGCAGGAGCGCCCCCAGCCCAGACCGGGCACGGCACGCTGCTGACCGCCCGGCAGGTCCTGGCCCTGTGCTGCGGCGCGCAGGTCGGCGCCATCCGCTGGCGCGACGGCCTGCCTCTCGGCGTCGGCCGGACCGCCCGCACCGAGCCCCCCGGCCTGCGCCGCGCCCTGGAAGCCCGCGACCGCGGCTGCCGCTGGCCCTTCTGCGACGCCCTCGCCGCCTGGGCCACCGCCCACCACCTGATCCCCTGGAGCCACGGCGGCGCCACCAGCCTGGACCGACCTGGCCCTGCTCTGCCACCTGCACCACCACTACTTCATCCACACCCTCGGCTGGCACCATCACCGGCGACCCCAACGGCACCCTGTACTTCACCCACCCCGGCGGCTGGCTCACCCTCGAAAGCCCTCTCACCGGACGCTGACGCGGGCGCCGTATCAGCCCGGCATCCTTTCCCGGCTGCCTGACGTGCGCCCTGAGCCGGGTCAGCGACATCACCTCAGGGAAGCGTGCCGGAGCACCAGCATGCCGGACTGGCCCACCGGCCAGCCGGCTACCGGGCCAGCGGCTCACCGGCCGTCTGCCAGCCGTGCCAGGCCACCTGGTCCGCCGACGCACTGGGCATGATGGGTCGATCAGGGCGACCGCCGCCGGTGAGGCCGGGCGGCCGGTGGCCGGGCGAGTACTGTCAACTCGTGGCGGGGCGGGCGAGATCGTCCTGATGAACAGGGAGGACACGGTGGCCGAGCCGTCCCCAGGTCCGGCAGCCCGGCGCCGGCGGCCGGATCCCGTCGAGCTGCCCCGGACCGAGCGGCTCGCCGTGACGCGGCTCGCCGACGATCTCGCCGAGCGGATCCGCCGCCTCATCATCAGCGAGGACATCGCCGAAGGGGCCCGGCTGCCTCCCGAGCGCGACCTGGCCGAGCGGTTCGGTGCCAGCCGGCCCACGGTCAGCCAGGCGCTGCGCACCCTGTCCCTGATGGGGCTGGTGGAGATCCGCCGGGGCTCCGGCGCCTATGTGGTCCGGCGTCCCGAGACCATGGTCACGGCGTCCGTCAACCTCATGCTCGACCTGGACCAGCGCTCGCTCAGCGATCTCATGCAACTGCGGCTGTGGCTGGAAACCCTGGGCGCCCGGGAGGCCGCGGCCCGCGCCCCGGACCCGGCCCGCGCCCCGGCCTCCGCCCCGGACCCGGCCCGCGCCCCGGCCTCCGCCCGGGCCCCGGACCCGGCCCACGCTCCCGACCCGGCCTCAGCCGGGGATGCCGCGATCAGGGCGGCGCTCGGGCACCTCGGGGACCCGGCCCGGCACGCCTCGGAGGTGATCGCCGCCGACACGGTGTTCCACGCCACCGTCGTCCGTTCCGCGGGCAACCTCTACCTGGCCGCGATCTACGAGAGCGTCCACACCGCAGCCCTCTCCTTCGAGTACCGGCACTGGGTGGACACCGAATCCGTGCCGGACTGGCTGCGCGACACCAGCCCCGAGCAGCATCTGGCCCTGCACGAACCGATCGCCGCCGCGGTCCTGGACCGGGATCCGGACGCCGCGGCCCGGGCCGTCGCCGCCCACCACCGGGTCATGCTCGGGCACATCCGCCGCGCCTGACCCGGTTGACACCGCACACGGCCGCTAACCATCATTGTGGCTAGGCCACTTTCCCACTTTGGCAAAGCCACTCACTGAGCAAAGCCACTCCGGGCAAGATCCACTTCGGCAAAGAAGGCTGGATGAACGCGACGGTGCACGTCTCCGCCCCCGGGACCCACTGGACTGTGCCAGACCTGCGCGAACTGGCCCTGCGGATCCGCCTGCGGGCGGTCCGGATGGTCGCCCCGCAGGGGTTCGGCTACCTCGGCCAGGCACTGTCCTCCGCCGAGCAGGTCGCCGCCGTCTTCGCCGCCGCCCGTCCCGGGCTGGACCGGCTCGTCTGCTCGCCGGGCCACTACGTCATCGGCCCGTTCGCGGCCGCGGCCGAGCTGGGGCTGCTGGACGACGAGGCCGTGGCGGGCTACGGGCAGAACGGGTCTGCGGTCGAGGCGATCGGCACCGAGCGCTCGCCGGTCTTCGACTACACCTGCGGTTCGCTCGGGCAGGGACTGTCCGCGGCGCTGGGGTTCGCCCTGTCTGACCGGCTCCGCGGCTCCGGTGCCCGGATCTTCACCATGGTCAGCGACGGGGAACTGGAGGAGGGGCAGGTCTGGGAGGCGGCCCTGTTCGCCGCGCACCACCGCCTCGGCCGGCTGGTGGTCCTGGTCGACGCCAACAACTCCCAGGTGGACGGCCCGGTGGACAGCATCACCACGCTCGAGCCCATCGCCGCGAAGTGGTCGGCGTTCGGGTGGCACGTGCAGGATCTCGACGGTCACGACCTGGGCGCGCTGTCCGCCGGGCTCGCGGAGGCCACCGCGCACGAGGACCAGCCGAGCGTGCTGATCTGCCGCACCTCGACCATGCACGGCCTGGACTGCCTGCCACCTGACGCGGACGGGCACTTCATCAAGCTGCCGCCCGAACTGGCCGCGGCCGCGGTGGCCGAACTCACCGCCAAGCTGGAGGCCCTCGGTGCGTGAGCCGCCCTACCCCACCGAGCTCAAGCCCTACGGCCGGGCGCTGGTCGACCTGGCCCGCCGCCGCGGCGAGGTGCTGTGCCTCAGCGGCGACCTGACCCGGCAGTGCGAAGTCGACCTGTTCCAGGAGGAACTGCCGGAGCGGTTCATCCACGCCGGCATGGCCGAGGCGAACATGATGAGCATGGCCGGTGCCCTGGCCCGCTGCGGCCACATCCCGTTCGTGCACACCTTCGGCGTCTTCGCCACCCGGCGCCCCTTCGACCAGATCGCCAACGCCATCGCGTACCCGGCCCTGCCCGTGCGCATCATCGGGTTCATGCCCGGTGTGTCGACGCCCGGCGGCCCCAGCCATCAGGCCATCGATGATGTCGCGCTGATGCGCACGCTGCCGAACATGACTGTGGTGGATGTGGCGGACGCGGTGGAGGTCCGCCAGGTGGCCGCGGCCGTGGTGGACGTACCGGGGCCGGTCTACGTCCGGCTCAAGCGGGGTGAGACGCCGGTCATCTTCGAGGAGGACCACGTGCTGCGGCTCGGCCGGGCCGAGGTCCTGGTGCCCGGAGACGACGTGGCCCTGTTCGCCAGCGGGATGATGCTCGCCGCCGCGCTGGCCGCCGCGCGCGCGCTCGCCGCCCACGGAGTCTCTGTTTCCGTCATTAACGTTCCGACCGTCAAGCCCCTCGACGCGGCCACCGTCCAGGAGGCCGCCGCCAGGGCGCGGATCGTGGTGACCGCCGAGAACCACACGATCATCGGCGGTCTCGGCTCGGCCGTGGCCGAGACGATCGCCGAAGCGGGCCTCGGCCGGCCCCTGCGCCGGGTCGGCCTGCGTGACACGTTCGCGGAAGGCTCCCTGACCGCCCCGTACCTGTTCGAGAAGTACGGCCTGTCCACCCAGGCGCTCATCGAGACGATCTGGTCGGCGCTCGGCCAGCCCGGGCCGGCCCCCGCCGCACCGGCCGCCGCCGCCGAAAGCGGCGAGTACTCGCCCGTCTGACCAGCCCCAGCCCGGCAACCTTCGTCAAGGAGCACGCATGAACACGAACGCCCGCAGCCTCGGCTGGCTGGGCACCGGCCGGATGGGCGCGGCCATGGCCGGACGCCTGATCGACGCCGGTGAGCGGGTCAGCGTGTGGAACCGGACGGCGTCCAAGACCGCGCCGCTGGTGGCCCGGGGAGCGCAGGCGGTCGCGCGGATCACCGACCTGGGCGGCTGCGACATCGTGTTCGTCATGGTGGCGACCCCGGGCGACCTCGAGGAGGTGGTCTGCGGGGAGCACGGGCTGCTCAGCGGGGAACGCCGGCCGGGCACGATCGTGGACTGCTCGACCGTGTCCGCCGCCGCCTCCGCCGGGGTGCGGGCGGCCGCGGACGCCGCAGGAGTCGGCTTCCTGGCCGCCCCGGTCAGCGGCAACCCGCATGTCGTGGCCGAAGGCGGGGCCTGCATCGTCGCGTCCGGCCCGGCCGGGGTGTTCGATGAGGTCCAGCCGCTGCTGGAGAAGATCGCGAAGGTCGCCGTGCACGCGGGTGAGGGCGAGCAGGCCCGGCTGGTCAAGCTGTGCACCAACCTCTACCTCGGGATGATGGTCCAGGCTCTGGTCGAGGTGACCAGCCTGGCCGAGAAGGGCGGTACCGACCGGGCCGCGTTCCTGGAGTTCCTGGGCGGCACGGTGCTGGGCTCCGACTGGGTCCGCAAGCGCACCGGCGACCTGGTCCGGCGGGACTGGACCCCGACCTTCACCACCGAACTGCTGCGCAAGGACTTCGACCTCGGGCTGGCCGCCGCGCGGGCGCTGGAGGTGCCGATGCCGGTGGGGGCCATGGTCCACCAGCTCATCCAGTCCGCCATCGGTGCCGGGCTGCGCGACGAGGACTTCCTGTCGCTCTACGACCTGCAGGCCCGCGGCGCGGCGCTGGGGGAGCAGCCCGGGCCGTGATGCCGCCCACCCCGGTTGCGCCCGCCCCTCCCCGTTCCGGCCGCCCCGCTGGCCCGGTTCCCGCCCCCGCCTGCCCCGGTTCCCCGCCCAGCCCGCCCCCCGATCCCGCCACACGCCGGAGGAATGACATGTCACTACAGGAATTCGTCCCCGGGCCCCGCTTCGAGGAGTACCGGGAGACGTTCAAGGACTTCTTCCGGATGGAACGCCGCGAAGACGGAGTCCTGCTCGTGGCCGCGCACACTGTGGGCGGCCCCATCCAGCTCAGCGTGCAGAACCACCGCGCCCTCGGCCAGATGCTGAAGACGGTCGGCGCCGACCCGGAGAACGAGGTGCTGATCCTCACCGGTTCCGGCGAGGAGTTCATGATGACCTCCGACCCCGAGGGCTTCGCCCTGGAGGAGGCCGACATGGAGTACTGGGCCTACGAGTACGCCTACAAGGACGGGCGGATCAACGTCAGTGCCCTGGTCAACGACCTGGAGATCCCCACCATCGGGCTGCTCAACGGGTCCGGCTTCCACTCCGAGATCGTGCTGATGTGCGACATCACCCTGGCCGCGGATGAGGCCACCCTGTTCGACCTGCACTACGACATCGGCTCGGTGCCGGCCGACGGCATCCACAACGCCTTCCAGGAACTGCTCGGCGTGAAGCGGGCGGCCTACGCCCTGCTCACCGGGGAGGCGATCAGCGCCCAGCAGGCCCTGGACTGGGGGATGGTCAACGAGGTGGTGCCCCGCGACGAGCTGGTCACGCGCGCCTACCAGATCGCCGACCACATCATGACCCAGCCGAGGACCACCCGGCGGCTGACCACCCAGATCGTCCGGCGCCCCTGGAAGCAGCGGATCGTCAGCGACCTCGACGGCGGGTTCGGGATCCAGATGTTCGGCCACATCGCCAAGAAGCGCGCCGTCCACGGCGAGCAGCACATCAGGTCGACGGTTCACTACGTGCGCGAGGGCCGCAAGAACAACTTCGACTGAGCGGCCCGGCCGCCGGGCCAGGGCCGCGGCGCCGGGGCCGGTGGGCGCCAGCCCGCCGAGGACCTAGGGTACGAGGATGGCACTCGCACCTGGCCTGCTCTCCTTCGTGCAGATCGTTGTCGCGGACACCGACACTGCGGTGGCGATGGGCAGTGGTGACGTGCCCGTGCTCGGCACGCCCCGGCTGCTCGCGCTCGCGGAAGCGGCGGCGGTGGCGGCCATCGGGCCCAGCCTGGAACCCGGCGTGACCTCGGTCGGCACGTCGGCCGTCCTGGAGCACAAGCGGCCCAGCCCGGTCGGCGCGGAAGTCGTGGTCGAGGCCGAGCTGGCCGAGGTGGACGGCCAGCGGCTCGGTTTCCGGTTCATCGCCAGGCAGAAGCGGCCCGCCGGATCGCCCGACGGCGGAGACCCCGACGGCGAGGACATGGTCATCGGCGCAGGCACCCTGGAGCGGGTGCTGGTGGACAGGGACCAGTTCATCAGGCGCGCCCGGCGCGAGTGACCCAGGCCGGACGGCCCCTTCCGCCCGGTCAGGGCGGCGGTAGTGTGGTCGCTGGTCATCAGCCGGACTGAGTCGGCGGACAGCAGCCGGCGGCCCGCGGGGCCGACCCCACGGCGGCCACCTCGGTCCGGCCACCCTGGCTCACCAGGCCCACCGCTCCCGGCAGCGCCCCGCTCCGGACGTGCCCGCCGAGGTCAGCCACCGGTCCACCTTCCGTCGTCCAGCGTCCGAGATTAGACGGGGGGTGCCGCCCGGACTCACCGGCCGGGCCGGCCGGGCCGGCGATGCTCATCGCCTGCCGCGGACCGTCCGGCGCAGGTCGTCGACCCACTCGCCGGGGATCTCCCACGGGATGAAATGCCCGCCGTGGTCGTGAGCCGTGACGTTGACGTGCTGATACCAGGCCGCGCGGTCGCTGTCGAGGAAGTCCTGCACCCGCTGCCCGCTGGTCGTCACGCCCGGCGGGTTCTCGTATCCCACGAACGTGATGCCGGTAGGCGCCTCGATCACCGGCCACCGGTCGTGCGACGGCGTCCAGGGGTAGCGGTTGTTGTTCGCGTACGTCCGGATCGAGGTGTCGATCCCGGCGCCCGCCCAGTAGATCGTCGCGTGGGTCAGCAGATCGTCCCGGTTGAATACGGTCTCGACGTCGCCGCCGTTGTCGGACCAGTTGGCCCACCGTTCCAGGATCCAGGCCAGCATGCCCACGGGGGAGTCAGCCAGCCCGTAGCCCAGCGTGCCGGAGTCGAGGACGTGCGCGGCCAGGTGGACCGCGAACCGCTTCTCCCAGGCCACCACCTGCTCGCGGACGGCGGGCGGCAGGTTCTCCGGGATGGGCCGGCCGCCGGACAGGTCCCAGGCGCGGTCGCCGTTGAAAAAGGTCAGCTTCAGCGCGGACCCGATGTGGATCGCGTACAGCTCGCCGGCGTACTTATGCCCGAGCTGGCCGGTGACCAGCGCGCCGACATCGCAGCCCGCGGCGGCGTACTTGCCGAACCCGAGGACCCCCGTCATCAGCTCGTGCCAGACGTCCGCGATCTTCCAGAAATTCATGTCGGGCCGGCCGGCCAGCGGGGTCGAGAACCCGAACCCAGGCAGCGACGGCACGATCACCTCGAACGCGTCGGCCGGGTCGCCGCCGGAGGCGGCCGGGTCGGCGAGCGCGTCGATGACTCTGGACCAGTGCCAGAACGTCCACGGCCAGCCGTGGCTGAGGATGAGCGGGACCGGATCCGGGCCGGCTCCGGGCTTGCGCATGAAGTGGACCGGCACCCCGCCGACGTCCGCGCGGTAGTGCTCGTAGGCGTTGATGGCCCGTTCAGCCGCGCGCCAGTCGTAGCCGTCCGCCCAGTACGCGACGAGTTCCCGCAGGTATTCGCGGCGCACGCCGTAGTAGCCGTCCTCGTTGCCGGCGTCCAGCGGCCACCTGGTGGCGGCCAGCCTGCGCCGCAGGTCGTCAAGCACCTCGCCGGGCACGTGGATCGGCACTGGGTCGAGCGGGAACGATCGGGCCGGCATGGATTCTCCTCAGGTCGCCCGGCCGTCGCCGGCCGCCGCGATCTCGGTCAGGCGGGCCAGCACCCGCGCGTACGCGGGGAGTGCGGCCCGCTCCTCATCGGTGAGCTGGTCTGCCAGGCGGGACAGCCTCGCCATCCGGTCGGCGTGCCGGGACCGGACGATCTCCTGGCCCGCCCCGGTCAGGGTGAGCAGCACGGCCCGGCCGTCACGAGGGTCCCGGCGGCGGGAGACCAGCCCGTCCCGCTCCAGCTTCGCAACCAGGCTGGTGAGCGCGGGCTGCTTCAGCTGCTCCGTGGCGGTCAGGTCGGTCAGCCGCAGCGGCCCCCTCCGCGACAGGGTGTGCAGCACCGACAGGGCCGAGAAGCTGAGCCTCCGCACCGACGGCAGCCGGATGAAGACCGTGTTGAAGTCCTCGATCGCGGTGGCCAGTGCGCCGATATCCAGTGCGCCGGTGTCCGGTGCGCCGGTGTCCAGCGCGCCGCTGTCCAGGGCGCGCTCCGCGGGTCTCGATGCCACCGGCATATTTATATCAGGAATTCGATATATTTGCCCGCCCCCGGGCCGCTCGGTGCCGGCGCGCACCCCTCCCCGGGGCTGCCCCCGGGGGGAGGAAACCGGATGCCCAGGGGCCGGAGCGATTAATCCAGCCGCGGCCGTGGGGTCTATATGGATAGGCGCGGGCGCGCCGGGCCGGTCTACCCGGGGAGGGTTCATGCCAGTTCTGGATGTCGCAGGCAGTTACTACGATGCCTGGATCAGCGGGAAGGGGGATTTCAGCGCGGTGCCGCTGGCGCCGGACTTCGCCTTTACCGGGCCAGTGGGCAGCTTCGCTTCCGCTGAGGGCTTCCGGGAGATGGCAGCACGGGCCGGCCCGATGGTGACCCGGTTCAGCGTCCGTCGCCAGTTCACCGATGGTGACACGGTGTGCTCGATCATCGACTGGGAGATGGCCTTGCCGATAGCTGCGATGACCTCGGCGGAGATCCTGGAGGTGCGAGACGGGCAGATCGTGCGCGGGGAGCTGATCTACGACGCGCAGGAACTGCGGGCCGCTATGGCAGCCGGTGCCTGAGCGGCGATGAGCGTCGCCGGCCTTACCCGTCCCGAGCCGGGCTCCCTGACCCGCAGCGATTGCGTGTCGTGACTGGCAGCACGTATCGCGAGCCAGAGCAGGTGCTGCTGGCCCGGGCGAGGGCAGGCGATGAGGACGCGTTCGGCGTCCTCATCGCGCCCTACCTGCGTGAGCTCCACGCGCACTGCTACCGGATGCTCGGGTCGGTACACGACGCCGAGGACGTGCTGCAGGAGGTTCTCGTGCGCGCCTGGCGCCACCTGGGTGCATTCGACGGGCGCGGATCGGTGCGGGGATGGCTGTACCGGATCGCGACCAACCGGTGCCTGACCGCCCGCTCCCGCGCCGCCGCAGCGCCCGCTCCTGTTCTCAGCCCGCCGCCTCCGCCGCCCAACGCCCCCGATGCTGAGGTCACGGAGCTGGAGCCATATCCCGATGCGTGGCTGCACGAGCTGGCCGGGCCCGGTGATCCCGCCACCGGGTATGAGGTCCGCGAGAGCGTCCAGCTGGCCTTCCTGACCGTCATCCAACTGCTGCCGCCGCGCCAGCGCGCGGTGCTGCTGCTGCGGGACGTCCTGGCCTTCTCCGCGGCCGAGACCGCGCAGATTCTGCAAGCCAGCCAGGCCGCGGTGAACAGCGCCCTGCAGCGGGCCCGGGCCACGCTCGAAGCCCACCGGGCCTCCGGGCGCCTCCGCCCGGCCAGCCTCCCCGACGAGGGCGCCGAGCGCGCGCTAGCGGACCGGTTCACCGCCGCCTGGCACGCCTGCGACATTCCCGCCCTGGTGTCGGTGCTGGCCGGGGACTGCCTGCTGACCATGCCCCCGGCCCCGCTCGCCTACCGGGGCCGGGAAGCCATCGGGGCCTTCTTCGCCACCGTGCCGGCAGGCGGGGACCTGACCGCCATCCGGCTGCTCCCCGCCCGGGCCAACGCGCAGCCCGCCGTGGCCGCCTACCTGCGTGATGGCGCCATCGCGCGGGCCTACGGCATCATGGTCCTCACCGTCCATGCGGGCCTGATCGTCGAGATCACCGGGTTTGCCGACCCCGAGCTGTTCCCGCTGTTCGGCCTCCCGGCCCAGCCGGACTGGCCGCCTGACCAGGCCAGCTGAACTCACCGGAGGTATCTGTGGCCTACGACGAGGACCTGGCCGACCGGGTCAGGGAGGTGCTCCCAGCCGCAGAGCCGGTGACCGAACGGCAGATGTTCGGCGGCCTGGCCTTCATGCTCGGTGGCCACATGTTCTGCGGTGTCGTCAAGGACACCCTCATGGTCCGGCTCGGGCCTGACGGAGCTGACCAGGCCCTGGACCGGCCGCACGTGCGCCCGATGGACTTCACCGGACGGCCCATGAAAGGCATGGTCTTCGTTGAGCCCGGCGGCCTGCGCGGCGCCGCGTTGCGGCACTGGGTCGACACCGCCGCGCAATACGCCCGCAGCCTGCCGCCCAAGCAAGCCACACCGCCGGCCCGGAAGCGCCGGTGACAGCACAGCGCCCGTGCGGTGGTGGAACTGCTGGCGTCGGCGGTCGGCTGACCCCCGGCCGGGCCGCCGGTCACATCCCCTGGAGGGGCGGCCCGTCGGGGACGCGGGCGAAGCCGCGCACGTCGGGGAACGGCGGGTCCACGGCCTGCAGGTCGACCTGGAAGGTGTTGAGCAGCATGGCGAGCATGGAGAAGTTCCCCAGACTGCCGATGAGGTCGACGACGCCCTGCTCGCCGAGCTCGTCCAGGGCCAGGGTGAAGGTGGCGTCCGAGACGAAGTGCTCACCGAGGATCTCGGTGCTGAGCTGGTAGACGGCCTGCTCGTCACGGCGGGTGAAGCCGGGGTCCTTGTGCTCGGCCAGGGCCTGCAGGCTCTCCCGGGACACGCCCGCGCCGGCCGCCTTGCCGACGTGCGCGTTCCACGAGTACTGCGCGTCCCCGTGGCGGCTGGTGATCCGGTCGCTGATTTCCTGCTGGCGGGGGGACATGGCGGTCAGGGCAGGCAGCCGCATCGTGAGTCGTCCGTCCTTCGTGGTTCGGTCGGTGTGCTGAATTCGGGGTCGTGAATTCGGGTCGTGAAATCACAGTGCAGAGATCCAGATCCGCTCTGGGTTGTCTACGTTTCCGCGGCGCTGACCAGCCCGGGGGGCCGAACGCTTAGGGTTCGCGTTCTGCCGGCCGCATCCGGCGGGGACGGCGGTAGCCTCCCAGGCGGAGCACGGTGACGAGCCGCGCCCGCCCCTGCTGGGCGACTACCCGCACGTTGACGGCGTCTGGGACGTCGACTCCATCGGCCTGATCGGGCTGCTGGCCAGCCTCAACCGGGGGAGCGACTACTACAGCCACCCGCTGGGCGCCAAGACCGACTTCGAGATCGGCGCCCGGATCAATCCCGGCAGCCGGGCTCCCGAGCGGGAAGCGGGCCGCACCCTCAGCAAGATCGCGGCCGGGGCCACCTTCCTGGTCACCCGGCCCGTCTACGAGCTGGCCGGCCTGGAGCGGCTGCTGGACGCCATCGGCGGCCAGGTGCCGGTGCTGGCCGCCGTGCGCCCGCTGACCAGCTTCGAGGAAGCCGAGTACCTGGCGCACGAGGTTCCCGACCAGGCGCATCATGGCGTCCTGAAGGCCGGGCCCGGCCAGGCACCCCGGTCGGGGAGCCCGGCCGGGCCCTCCGGTCAGGTACCCGTCCGCGGGGCCGTGAGGTCGTACACCGTCATTCCTCCAACGGTCTTTCCGGTGAAGTGAGCTTTGACCCAGGCGGTGATCTGGGCGCCGGACCCGGAACCTCCTCCTGCGCCGCCCGGCCCCCCGGATCCGCTGGCCACGTAGTAGTGGATCTCGTGCGCGGAGACGAGCCGCTCGAACTGGGCCAGGGTAGGAGCCGGATCGCTGCCGGTGAAGCCGCCGATCGCCATGACCGGGACCCCGTCGCTGCCCAGCTCGAGGGAAGCGGCGCTGGTCGAGCTGACCGTGGCCGCGGCCCAGCGGTAGCCGGACGCGCCGGATTCGAGCAGCCGGGCCAGGGCGCTGCTGACGCTGCCCGTGCCACCTCCGCCGCCGGGGCCCCCGGCCTGGCCGGCGTCGGCGGCCCGGGCAGCGGCCTGACCGCCCGCGGCCGGCGCCGTGCCGGACGGCGCCGCGCCGCCTGATGAGGGCGCGCTGCCTGAGGAGGGCGCGGTGCCGGAAGCAGGCGCGGCGCCCGCGGCGGACTGACCCGTCCCCGAACTGCCCGCCCGGCCCGGGAACGTGCCCGCGGCGGGCAGCCCTCCGCCCGGGCCGCCGGCGGATCCCGCCCCACTCGGGCCCGCCGTCGGGATCGACCCGGTGTGGGCCGTCGCCGCGGTGTCGATGCTGTAGGCCAGCGGGCCGCCCAGCCCCGCGATGAGGGCCAGCGAGAGCGGGGCGATGGCCAGGACGGCCCGGCCCCGGGCGGTGGCCGGCCGCAGCGACGGCCCGGCCAGGATCAGCGCGGCCGCGGCGGCCGCGGCGATCGCGATGGCCACCCGGAGCCAGGGGAACCAGCCCGCGCTCCGGTCGAGCAGCACCCAGGCCCAGGCCGCGGTGATCAGCAGCGTGCTGGCCAGGATGACCCGGGCGGCCCAGGTGGACCGGATCCGCCACAGCGCGACCGCGCCGATGCCGGCCAGGGCGGCGATCGCCGGCGCCAGGGCCACCGTGTAGTAGGGGTGGATGATGCCGGACATGTAGCTGAACACCACGCCCGTCACGACCAGCCAGCCGCCCCACAGCAGCGCGGCGGCCCGGGTCTTGTCGGTCCGGGGGGACCGCCAGGACAGCCAGGCCAGCGCGGCCAGGGCGATGAGGGCGGCCGGGATCAGCCAGCTGATCTGGCTGCCCATGTCGGACCGGAACAGCCGGGTGATGCCGGTCGCCCCGCCGAACAGTGACCCGCCACCCCCGCCGCCGGACGGCGCCCCGCCGGCCCGGGCCGCGCTCCCGCCGAGCCGGGCCGCGCCCTCGGCGAGCCTGCCCGCGGTCCCGCCCCCGGCGGAGCTTTCGCTGCCGGTGAGCCGGCCGAGGCCGTTGTAGCCGAACGTGAGCTGGAGGATGTTGTTGTCCGTCGAGCCCCCGACGTAGGGCCGGTCAGCCGCCGGGGTGAGCAGGTCGATCGCGACCCACCAGCCGGCCGCGGCGACCAGGGCCGCGAGTCCGGCCAGCAGCTGCCACAGGCGCTTGCCCAGGGCGGGCGGGCCCGCCCACAGGTAGACCAGCGCGAAGGCCGGCAGGACCAGGAAGGCCTGCAGCATCTTGGTCAGGTAGCCCAGGCCCAGCAGGGCCCCGGTCAGCGCGACCCACCGGGTCAGGCCGGATTCGACGGCCCGGGTGATGGTGTACGCCGCCAGCGTCATGACCAGCACCAGCAGCGCGTCCGGGTTGTCGAAGCGGAACATCAGCGTGGCCACCGGGGTCAGGGCCAGCGCGGCCCCGGCAATGAGGCCGGCCGCCGGGCCGGACCACCGGCGGACCGTGGCGTACAGCACGCCGACCGCGGCCACGCCTTCCAGGGCCTGGGGGACCAGCAGGCTCCACGAGCTGAAGCCGAAGGCCCGGCCGGACAGTTCCATCACCCACAGCGAGGCCGGGGTCTTGTCCACGGTGATGAAGTTGCTGGAGTCGAGCGAGCCGAACAGGAACGCCTTCCAGCTCTTGGTGCCGGCCTGCACGGCGGCGGCGTAGAACTCGTTGGCGTAGCCGCTGCGGCTCAGCCCGGCCAGGTAGAGCACGGCCGTGGCCAGCAGCAGGCCGAGCAGCGCGGGCCGGGCCCAGGCCGGGTCGCCGGGGCGCCCCCGGAGCAGCCGGGCGGCCCGGCCGCGCTGGACGGGCGGCTGGGCGGCCCGGCGGAGCGGGCGGGACGGCGTGGAGATGGCTCTCACCGGAAGTCACCCTCCCCCAGGCTGGGGACCACGGCAGCGTCCTGGATCGCGGCGTCCCGGATCGCGGCGTTCCGGACCACGGCCAGGCGGGCCGGCTCACCGCCCGGGCCGGGCGGTGATCCCGGCCGCGGGTGACGGAAGACCCAGGTGCGGTACAGCCCGAAGCGCACCAGCGTGGCGGTGAGGTTGGCCGCCACGAGCACGGTGAGCTCGGCGGTACGGCCCGCCCGGGGGGCGCTGGCGTGCAGGGCGGCCAGCGCGCCGGACGTGAGCGCGAGGCCGATGGCGAACGCGATCAGGCCGCGCACCTGATGCCGGGCGGCGTGCCGCCGGCCCCGGATGCCGAACGTGACCCGCCGGTTGACGGCGGTGTTGGCCACGGCGGTCAGCAGCAGGCTGACGGCGTTCGCGGCCTGCGCGGCCATGACCCCGCGCAGCAGCAGGTACAGCAGCACGTAGGCCACGGTGCTGGCCACCCCGATCAGCACGAAGCTGGCCAGCTGGCCGGTGAGCCGCCGTCCCGGCCGGCCGGCACCAGGGCCGGCGCCCGGGCCGCCGCGGCCGGTGCCGCCGGCCGCGGGCCCGCCCGGCGGCCGCGGCTGCGCGCCGCGCAGCTCGGGGACCCGGATCGTGCCGCGGGCCAGGCCGGTGCCGAGCCGCGCGATGCCGCGCAGGTCACCCAGGGCCGTGGCGACGACGTTGACCCGCGAATCGGGGTCGTCGATCCAGTCCACCGGCACCTCGTGGATGCGCAGCCCGGCCCGCTCCGCCAGCACGAGCAGTTCGGTGTCGAAGAACCAGCCGGTGTCCGTGGTGAGCGGCAGCAGCACGCGGGCCGCGTCGGCGCGGACCGCCTTGAACCCGCACTGCGCGTCGGAGAACCGGGTGCCGAGGGACGCGTGCAGCAGCAGGTTGTAGCAGCGGGAGATGATCTCGCGCTTGGGGCCGCGGATCACCCGCGCGCCGCGGGCCAGCCGGGTCCCGATCGCCACATCGCTGTGCCCGGACAGCAGCGGCGCGACCAGCGGCAGCAGCGCGTTCAGGTCGGTGGACAGGTCCACGTCCATATAGGCGTAGACGTCGGCGTCGCTGCCCGACCAGATCGTCCGCAGCGCGCCGCCCCGCCCCGGCCGGTCAATGCGGGCGGCGCGCACCAGAGGGAATTCGCCGGCCAGTTCCAGGGCCTGGGCCCAGGTCCCGTCGGTGCTCCCATTGTCGGCGATAGTAATGCGGGCCGCGAAAGGAAAGCTGTCATCAAGATAGGCGCGCAGCCGCCGGACGGCCGGCCCGAGGTCGCGTTCCTCATTGCGGACCGGGATCACGATCTCGACCTGGGCTGGCCCGGTAACCGGCGCGGTCCGCGCGCCAGGCCGGGTCCGGGGTGAGGAGTCGGTGGTGTGCATGGTCCCCAGGTTGGGTGACCCTGCTTTACCGCTCCTTAACTATCTTTCTGTGCCGGCCATGAATGGTTACGCAGGCTGGGCCGTGGTGACCTCGGCCAGGAACCGGCCGAGCGCGTCGTTGAACAGCGACGGGGTCTCCCAGTACATCGAGTGCGGCGCGCCGGGCACGATCTCCACCCGGGCCCGGGGGAGCAGCTCGCCCGCCCGGCGGACGGTGCCCGGGCTGAGCACGGCGTCCTTCTCACCCGCCAGCAGCAGCAGCGGGAAGGGTGCGGCGTCGAGTTCTTCCAGGCTGGGACCGGGTTGCAGGCTAGTCCTGGCCCGGTCCCACCTGGTCCTGGCCGCGGGCGGTCATCCTCGGGAATGATGCGGTATCAGGGCACGGTGACTACCGTCGGTTAAGTGCCGACCAATTCTCCGGCCACAGGTTCTCCGGCCACAGGTTCTCCGGCCACGGGACCGCCGCGGCCGCCGCTGCTGCAGGCCATCGCCGGGCGGCAGCGACTCGGGATAGCGGCCGCCCTGACGGCGCTCGCCGCCGCGGCCGCGCTCGCCCTGGCGGTCATTCATCAGGGGCACGCGCCCGGGCCGGCGCTCGATCTGATCGTCCTGCTGTGCATCCCGGCGGCCTCACTCGGCAGGCGATGGCCGCTTCCTTTCCTCGCCCTGGCCGGTGCCGCCGCCGCGGCGCAGATGGCGTGGGGTACCGCGTCGCCGCTGGCGAGCGTGGTGCTCGGGGTGGCGGGGTACGCCGTGGCCGCTAGCGTTCCGCGCCGGTTGTCGATCCGCGCGGTGCTGGCCGCGGCGGCGATTTTCGGGGCGGCACTGCTGTACGCCGGGCTGACGAAAGGGCTCTCTCCGCTCGCGGCCGGGGCCATTCTGGGCTTCCTGCCGCTCGCGGCAGGGTGGTTCATCGGAGACAGCGTGGCGGCGCGCCGGCGTTATGTGGCCGGGCTGGCTGAGCAGGCGGAGCGCGAGCGAGCCGCAGAGGCCGAGCGTGGCCGGCAGGAGGTCCGGGAGGAGCGGGTGCGCATCGCCCGCGAACTGCACGACGTCGTCGCCCACACGCTCGCGGTGATCACCGTCCAGGCCGGGGTGGGCAGGCGCCTGATGGCCAGGCGCCCGGAGGAGGCGGGCACCGCGCTCGAATCGATCGAGATGATCGGGCGGACCGCCCAGGACGAGCTGCGGGTGGTACTCGGGCTGCTGCGCGACCAGGATGCCGGGGCCGCCGCGCTCGCGCCCGTGCCGAGGCTCGCCGACCTCAAGGAGCTCGTGGATACCGTGCGGGCCTCGGGGACGCCCGTCGAGCTCCGCACATCGGGCACCGATCGTGAGCTCTCCCCGGCGCTTGAGCTCACGCTCTACCGGGTCGTCCAGGAGGCGCTCACCAACGTCGTCAGGCACGCGCCGCACGCCCGGACCACGGTCAACCTCACGGTCTCGGCCGCGCAGGTCCGGCTCGAGGTGGCCGACGACGGGGGAGTGACCGGCGGCGGGGGAACAGCCGGGCGGACAGCAGGCGATCAGGAACGGCCCGATATTCCGGGCACGGGCCACGGGATCGTCGGGATGCGGGAGCGGATCGGCGCTTTCGGCGGCCGGCTCGTGGCCGAGCCGCTCGCCCGCGGCTTCCGCGTGCTCGCCGAGGTCCCGATCGAGGACGCGATGTGAGCGGCGCACCCGCCGCGGGCGGACAAGCTAACCAGGCGGCACGGTCCAACCAGGCGGCAGCGTGATGACCGGCGTCCTGGTCGTCGACGACCAGGCGCTGCTGCGCACCGCGTTCTCCTCGCTGATCGATGCCGAAGACGACCTGGAGGTCGTCGGCGAGGCGGCCGACGGCAGGCAGGCGGTCGGGCTCGCGGCGAGCCTCGCGCCGGACGTCGTCGTGATGGACGTCCGGATGCCGGTGATGGACGGGATCGAGGCCACCCGGCGGATCACCTCAGGCCAGGGGCCCAGCGGGGCGCGGGTGCTCATCCTGACGACCTTCGACCTCGACGAGTACGTCTTCGACGCGCTACGGGCGGGAGCGAGCGGCTTCGCGCTCAAGAGCCGGCCGCTCGACGAGCTGCTGAACGCGATCCGCACCGTCGCCGCGGGCGAGGCGCTGCTGGCTCCGAGCGTGACCCGCCGGCTCATCGCGCACTTCGCCGGCCAGGCGAGGACGCCCGCCAGGACGCTTCCCGGCCTGGCGGATCTCACTGAGCGCGAGCGCGAGGTGCTGTCGCTGGTCGCCGAGGGGCTGTCTAACGCCGAGCTCGCCCAGACGCTGCACGTGAGCCTCCCGACAGCCAAGACGCACGTGAGCCGGATCCTGACCAAGCTCGGCGCCCGGGACCGCACCCAGCTGGTCATCCTCGCCTACCAGTCGGGGCTCGCCACCCAGGCCTGACCGGTCCGGCGGATCCCCCGGCGTAGTTCGCGGGGATGACGCGCTCGTGCTTCCCGGGCCCGATGACAGCGCGTCGCCGATCGCCCACGATGCTGGCCATGAACGTCTCCCGCGCTCTGGGCTGGCACCACATGGCCGCCGCACGGCCGGCCGGGCCCCACGGCCTCGCCCTGGGGCCCGGCGCCCTCCTGCTGCTGGTCCTGCTGATCGCCGCCGCGGTCTTCGGCGCCACGCGCCTCGTTCGCCAGCGGCGCCAAGGCCGGGTAGCGGACTCAGCCTGGCGCCCCGAACCGCAGGCGCCTTCCCCGGCGGGCTCCGGGGCGCCCGCCGGGGAGCCTGCCGCCGTCCCCGAGCCCGCCGCGGCCCCGGAGCCCGCCGCCGTCCCGGAGCCCGCCCGGCCGCGCGCGGCCCGCACCGCCGCCTTCCCCGGCGGAACGGCCGGCGGATGGGCGGTCGAGACCCACGGCCTGACCAAGCGGTTCGGCCCGAACGCCGCCGTGGACCACGTCGAATTGCTCGTCCCCCGCGGGTCCGCGTTCGGCTACCTCGGACCCAACGGCGCCGGCAAGACCACGCTCATCCGCACCCTGCTCGGCCTGACGCGGGCCGACGCCGGCTCGATGTCGCTGCTCGGGATCCAGGTCCCGGCCGAGCGCAGCCGGGCGCTGGCCCGGGTCGGCGCGATCGTCGACGAGCCCCGCTTCCACCACCACCTGACGGGCCGGGAGAACCTGCGCCTGCTGGGCGCCGCGCGAGGCGGCGGCGCGGACGGGCGGATCCCGGGGTCGCTGGCCCGGGTCGGCCTCACCGAGCGGGCCGACGACAAGGTCGTCTCGTACTCGATGGGCATGCGCCAGCGCCTGGGGGTGGCGGCGTGCCTGCTGGGCGACCCCGAGCTGCTGATCCTGGACGAGCCGATGAACGGGCTCGACCCGGCGGGGATGCACGAGATGCGCGCGATGATCCGCTCGCTGGTGGACGAGGGACGCACGGTGATGCTCTCCTCGCACCTGCTCGACGAGGTCGAGCGCACCTGCGACGCGGTCGCGATCGTCGACCAAGGCCGGGTCATCCGCCAGGGCCCGATCGATGAGCTCGTCCGCAGCGCGGGCGCCCGCATCGTGCGGCTGGACTGCTCCGACCCCGCCGCGGCGGGGCGCCTCCTCCAGCAGTCCGGGATCACGGCGGGCGTTACCCCCGGCGAGCTGATGCTGACCGTGACGCTTCCTTCCGGCGCCTCGCGCGAGACGGTCGCGGAGGTCAACCGCCGGCTCGTCGGGGGCGGGATCTCGGTGTACGGCCTCCAGGAGGTTCACGCCACCCTGGAGGACTGGTTCTTGTCGGTGACCAGCCGCCTGGGAGAGCAGTCATGACCGAAGGCACATCGGCCGCGCCCGCAGGCGCGGCGCTGCACACCGCGGTCATCGCGGACGGGGGTGCCCGGCCGGATCGTGCCGCCGTCCCCGGCCGGTACCGGGCGTGGATCCCGGGCTGGGGCCTGATCACCACGAAGCACCTCGAGCTGCGGAAACGGCGCGGCCTCATGGTGGTCACCGTGCTGCTGACCGTGGGGCTGCCGGTCCTCGTCCTGGGCCTCCGGCTGCTGTTCCACGTGGCCGACCCGAAGAGCTACGGGCCGGCCGGCAGCCCGTCGGTGTTCCAGATCCTGCTCCAGCCGATGGCCGAGTTCGGGTTCATCATCGCGGCGACCCTCGGGGCCACGGCGGGGACGACGGACCTGACCGACGGGATGTTCCGGCACCTGGTGATCACCGGCCGTTCGCGCGTCGCGCTCTACCTGGCCCGGATCCCGTCCGGCCTGTCGATCGTCCTGCCGCTGGCCGCCGTGGCCTTCACCCTGGTGTGCCTGGTGACCAGCTACGCGGGCACCCCGCAGCCGGCCTCGGTAAACGTCAACGGGATCTCCGTACCGGCCCAGCTCAGCCAGGCGCAGCTGGAGAGCTGGCTCCGGCAGCATCCACGGCAGTATGAGCAGGCCTTCGTCAACGGGGTCCCTCAGCTCGTCCCGGCCAGCGGCCGCATACCGGTCTCGCGTCCCGCGCCCCCGCCCGCGGTCAGCCGGGACATCGCCACCCTCTACAGCGACTACACCTCAGACGAGGCTGGTCAGCTCAACCCGCCGGTCAACGAGATGGTCAAGATCGGGCTGTGGCTCGTGCTCGACATCGGCCTCGGGTTCCTGGTCGGTCTCGGCGTCGGCTCCCTCATCGGCCAGCGCACCGTGTCCACGGTACTGATGATCGTGCTGCAGATCATCGTGACCCCGCTCCTCGCGGCCCACGTGATCCCGTACTTCATCAACGGCCAGCGGGTCGTCGTGGGCATCGCCATGGACCAGCTCCGGCCCGCGGGCCTGGCGGGCGGCGGGGCGGGCGGCCCGGGCCACGTGCTGTTCGGCGGGCGCGGGGTCCTCAACATACCGCCGATGCCCACCTGGGCGATGATCACCGTGATCGTGGGCTGGATCGTCGGCTGGTCGGTGATCGGCGCCTGGCGGATGGCCACCCGGGACGCCTGACCACCCGCTGGCCGGGACGCCAGCGGAACACGCCCTGGTCCTGGTCGCGGGCTCTCCCCCTGGTCCTGGCCGCGGGCGTAGGCCCGCCTTCGTCATCAGATGACCTGCGTCACCGGAGGGACTGAGTCACCGGATGGCCTGGCGGCGCTGCCCCCACCCGTGCCGCCGGGCCGCCACCCAGCGGACCACGGCCGCCACGATGGCCAGCAGCGTGGCGGCGCTCATGGCCAGGAATCCGCTGGCGATCCACTGCGCCGCGCTGATCACCACCGCGGTATGGGAGGTGTCGGTGGCCCGGTCGTGGACCAGCCCGGCCACGATGGCCGCGGCCAGGTAGGCCAGCGCCGGGACCGGGATGATCAGGTAGGCGGCACGCGGGCGGACGGCCAGGGCCCCGGCCGCCGTCCCGGCGAGCAGGAAGATGCCGAGCACGAAACCAGGCTCGCGGCCGGCCAGCAGGGTGACCGAGCAGGCCGGCCGCGGCCCCGCCGACGACGAGGCCGACCCCCAGCCGGCCGGGGCGCGTGCCCCACCAGCGGCCCGGCGGCCCGGCCGGGGGGTCAGCGGATGCCCGCCCGCGCTGCGCCCCCCGCGCGCCCGGATCGCGCCTGCGCGAACCCTCGCCCGGCCGCCCGCTCGCGTTGCCCTGGCGCGTTCTCGCGCCGCCGCGGCGGGAACCCGCGCTGCTCCGGCCCGAACTGGTATCGCGTCCCGTCCCGCGCGCATACGCAGGCCCGGAATCCGCCTTGTGCCCCGGTGAATCCAGCATCTTTCCCTAAAGGTTTGGCCGGCGTTGTTTTACTGAAGGAAGAGCGGGGGTAACCTTCGCCGCAATGGTAGCAAGGCAACCGCCGGGGGGCGATGTGCAGCAGGGTGCCGTCTCGGCAGACCAGGAATAACCGGGCCGTGGCCGCCAGGCAGGCGCCCGTGCGCCGCGGTTCCCGGCCACCGGCCCGGGGCAAGCCCGGCGGGACCGGGTCGCCGCCCGGCCCGATGGCCAGGACCTGGTACTTCGTCTCCTGCCTCCTCGCGGCGCTGGTCCTGATGGCCAGTGGTTTTTCCTATCTGGTCATCCGGGACGTGGGCAGCATCGGCGCCTCGCACGCGATCACCAGTGGCCCTTCGGCGGGTGCGCAGAACATCCTGCTGATGGGTCTGGAAAGCCGCCGGGACTGGAACGGGAATATCCTTCCCGGCAGCATCCTGGCAAAGCTGCATGCGGGAAATGCCCAAGCGGTGGCAAACGGCACCGGCGGGAATGCCACCAACACGCTAATCCTCATCCACATATTCGCGGGCGGCAAGAAGGCGGTCGGCTTCTCCATCCCGCGTGACGACTGGGTACATTTCGCCGGCACGGTCGGGCCGCAGCAGGTGGGCAAGATCGACCAGGCCTACGGCGTGAGCATGTTCTTCCAGCAGGCGAAGCTGCGGCAGCAGCACCCGGCCATGGGGCAGGATCAGCTCGCCTTCCTCGGCAACGAGTCCGGGCGGCACGCCGCCGTGGCCACGGTGGAGCAGCTCACCGGGGTGCACATCGACCATTTCGCCGAGGTCAACCTGGACGGGTTCTACGAGCTGGCCAAGGTCTTCGGCGGGGTGGAAGTCTGCCTCAACCACGCGGTCCGCGACCCCAAGTCCGGGGCGCACTTCCACCGGGGCTACCAGCACCTGGACGCCGCGCAGGCCCTGTCCTTCGTCCGCCAGCGCGACGGCCTGCCCAACGGCGATCTGGACCGTACCCACCGCCAGCAGGCGTTCATCGACTCGGTGATGCACCAGCTGCGGACCCAGGGGGTGCTCGGGGACCTGACCAAGCTGACGGCCCTGCTGTCGGTGGCCAAGCAGTACGTGATCACCGACTCGGGCTGGAACCTGCTCGACTTCGCTACCCAGATGCGGGGCCTGACCGGCGGGAACCTCGTCTTCCGCACGCTGCCGATCAAGGGCTTCGCGACCATCGACGGCCAGGACGCGAACGTGGTCAACGTGCCGCAAATCCAGTCCATCGTGCACGCGGCCTTCTTCCCGAAGCCCGCCCCCCGGCCCGCCCGGCACCACGCGGCCGCGCCCCTCAAGCCCTCGGCCGCCGCGACCACCGTGGACGTGCTCAACGGCGGCAGCACGACCGGCCTGGCCGGGCGTATCTCGGCGGCGCTGGTCCGGGCCGGCTACCGGGCGGGGGCGGTCGGGAACACGGCCGCCCGCCCGGTCACCTCGGTCAGCTACGGCCCCGGCGCGGCGGCGAACGCGGCCGCGATCGCCCGGGTGCTCGGTGTCACCGCCGTGCCGGGGTCGTCCCTCGCGCCCGGGCACGTGCAGGTCCTGCTCGGGGCCGGGGCGGTGCTGCCGGGCGCCCTGGCCACCCGGGCGCCGCAGGCCACCCCGACCGTGATCCCGACCACCGGGCCGCAGGGCGGCGCCGTGATCGCCAGGGACGGCATCCCCTGCGTCAACTGAGCAGCGCGTGATCCCCCCGGCCGGCGCGAACCGCGGCCGGCCAGGCCAGGAGGCAGGCGGGCCCGGCCTGTTTCTCATGAGACAGCAGGACATGCCCGTGGGGGCTGGTCCCGCCGGTAGCGGGCCGGCCTGATAATGGCCGGGTGACCGCGTCCCCATCGTCAGTGCCCGGGCCGTCCCTGGCCGGCCGGGATACGCCGGCGTGACGAGATCCTCAGGACGGCCGCGGATCTCTTCGCGTCGGCCGGGTACACGAACACCTCGATGCGCGAGGTCGCGGCGGCATCCGGGATCCTGGCCGGCAGCCTCTACCACCACTTCGACTCCAAGGAAGCGATCGCGGTCGAGCTGGTCGAGGCGTACCACGCCGACCTCGTCCGCGTGGTCCGGGAGTTCGGCTCGGTCCCCGAGGACCCGCTGCCCGCCCTGCGGGCCTACGCCCAGGAGATCGCCGCGGTCTCGTTCCGGCATCCGGCGGCCCTGCAGATCAGCCAGTTCGACGCGCCGACCACGGCCAGCTCCAGCCTCAAGACCGTGGTCCACGCCGAGCCGGCCAGCGTCGACCGGCTCTGGCGCACCCTGATCAGCGCGGCCTCCGCGGCGGGCGAGATCAAGGACGGGGTGGACCTGCGCATCCTGCGGTACGTGCTGCACCGGACGACCGTGAACGCGGGCCTGCTGTGGGGATGGCAGACCGAATCCGGGACGCAGGCGGCCGCGGAGTGCATCACCGCCCTGATCTTCGACGGCCTGGCCACGGCCGCGCCGGCCAGCGCGGACTCCTCCAAGGCCACCCGGGTCGTGGACGACGCCCGGGCCCGCTGGGTGGCCCAGGCCGCCGAGGACCAGGGCCAGCGCCGCGGCCAGGTGCTGGACGCGGCCCGCAGCCAGTTCGCGCTGCGCGGCTTCGAGGCGACCACCATGCGCGACATCGCGGACGCGGCCGGGATCACCGCGAGCAACCTCTACCGGTACTTCGAGTCCAAGGACTCGATGATCCACGCGATCCTCGGCGGCTTCTCGGACCGGCTGACGGAGGCGTACCGCGAGGTCATCCAGGCGGGCTCCTCGGTGGTGGAATCCATCGACGCGATCCTCTGGCTGCTGGACCAGGCGGGCCGGAACTTCAGCCGGGAGATCGAGATCCTCCAGGGTTTCAAGCGCCTGGTGGACATCGGCGTCGCGGACCGTTACCAGGAAGGCGCCCGGCTCCGGTTTGACCTGCTGGTCGGCGTCATCGACAGCGGCGTGCTGGACGGTGAGATCAGGCAGGTGGCCGCCTCCGACCTGGTGGCCACCTGCCTGCGCGAGATCATGTGGTCGCCGATGCGCAACCTCGCGCCCATCTCCGCGCTGCGGGTCCGCGACTTCTACCGGCACTCGGTCCTGTCCGGCGCCGCGCGAGCCTAACCGCCGCCCGGCGCGGCCAGCCCCCGCCGTACGGCTCCCGTAATTGCCCTCTTGTTCCGTCATGCCCCCGGTGTTACCGTGCGGTGAGAACAAACGTTAGGTATTCACAGGCGAACGTCCAGGGACAACAGGTCAGGCCGGCGCGTGGTGGCGGCGGCCCGCACACTGGAGGCAACCGCGGCATGGTGACCCCCGACGACCGGCAGGCGGAGCAGCAGCGCCGGATCATCGACGCCAGCGTGCATGTGTTCTTCGAGTCGAACGGCGACCTGCGCAGCTACATGCAGGAGCCGTTCCGGAGCCGGGGCATCCCGGACGTCGAGATGGACTGGTACGGGGCGCCGGGCGGTGAGTACGTGCCGTGGGCGGAGCGGCCGGGCATGTACCCGGGCTCGGATCCGGAATTCGCGGGCGAGCAGCTGTTCGGCGAGCGGGGCGTGGACATCGCGATCCTGCACCCGATGACCAGAGGCTGCGGGCCCGACCGCCACCTGGTGTCCGCGGTGCTGGCCGCGCACAACGAGATGCTCGCCCGGCGCTGGCTGGAGAACGACCGGTTCGGCGAGCGGTACCGCGGCACGATCCGGCTCAACCCCGAGGACATCGAGGGCGCGCTCAAGGAGCTCGACCGCTGGCGGGAGCACCCGCGGATGGTGCAGATCGGCGTGCCGCTGCAGTCGCACACGCTCTACGGCAAGCCGCAGTTCTTCCCGCTGTGGGAGGCGGCGGCCGAGGCGGGCCTGCCGGTGGCCGTGCACATCGAGACCGGGACCGGCATCGACCACGCGCCGACCCCCTCCGGCCCGCCGCGGACCTACCCGCAGTACCTCGGCTTCATGGGGCTGAACTACATCTACCACCTGATGAACATGATCGCGGAGGGCGTGTTCGAGAAGCTGCCGCACCTGAAGGTGGTGTTCGCCGACGGCGGCGGTGACCTGCTCACACCGCTGATCTGGCGGATGGACACCTTCGGCCGGCCGCACCTGGAGCAGACCCCGTGGGCCCCCGAGATGCCCAGCGACTACCTGCCCGGGCACGTGCACTTCATCCACGGCGCGCTGGACGGCCCCGGCGACGCGGACATGGCCGCCGAGTGGCTCCGGATGACCGGCAAGGAAGACATGGTCATGTTCGGGTCGAGCTACCCGCACTGGCACACCAGCGACCCCTGCACGCTGCCGGCCGGCTGGACCGCCGAGCAGCGCGACAAGGTCCTCTACCGCAACGCGGCCCAGCTCTACGGCCTGGAGCTGGCCGAGCAGCAGGCTCTCAATCACTCCCGCCACGAAGGGAAATGATCATGACTGTCACCGAGACCCAGGGCCGGGTGGCCAGCACCGAGCGGGTCGCCGTCCGGGTCGTGGACTCCGACGTCCATCCCGTGCCCCGGCCGGAGGAGTTCGCTGCCGTACGTGCCCGACGTGGCCCGCAAGAAGTACCTGAACCACAAGATCGGCGACACGATCAACTACGACGCCCCCGACTACGCGCACGCCAAGGCGATGCGCACGGATACCTTCCCCGAGGACGGCGGGTTCCCCGGCTCCGACCCGGACCTGGCCTTCCGGCAGCTGATCCTGGGGGCCGGCTCGGACATCGGCGTGCTGGAGCCGGGCGGCCGGAACCACATCCTCCCCGAGGTCACCCAGGGGATCAAGATCGCCATGAACCACTGGCTGGCCAACCACTGGCTGGACAGCACCAGCAACTGGCACCAGCGCTGGCGCGGGTCGATCTGCGTGGCGGTCGAGGACCCGGAGGGCGCGGCCCGGGAGATCGAGCACTGGGCCGGGCACGAGTACATGTCCCAGGTGCTCATCAACGCCGAGCCCCGGCCGGCCTGGGGTGACCCGAAGTACGACCCGATCTGGGCGGCGGCGGTCCGGCACGGGTACCCGGTGAGCTGCCACCTCAGCCGCGGGTACCACGAGCAGCTGCCGATGCCCCCGGTCGGCTTCCCCAGCTACAACCACGACTTCATGGTCACCTACTCGCTGCTGGCCGCGAACCAGGTCATGAGCATGATCTTCGACGGCCTCTTCGAGCGGTTCCCGGCGCTCAAGGTCGTCCTGGTCGAGCACGCGTTCACCTGGATCCTGCCGCTCATGTGGCGGATGGACGCCATCTACGCGGCGCGCCGGGGTGACGTGCCCGAGCTGCAGGCGCAAGCCGTCGGAGTACGTCCGGGACCACATCCGGTTCACCACCCAGCCGCTGGACTACCCCGAGGACAAGCTCGAGCTGACCCGGGCCATGGAGTGGATGGGCGCGGAGAAGATCCTGCTCTACTCGTCGGACTACCCGCACTGGACGTACGACGACCCGCGCTGGGTCATCAAGCACATCCCGGAGAGCATGCGCGACGCGATCATGCACGAGAACGGTTTCGACACCTACCGGAACATCCCCCGCACCGTTCCCAGGCTCGACGGCCAGCAGTTCGTTTACTGAGCGGCAAGCTGCCTGAAGAAAATATCCCGGGCCGGACACAGCACGAAAGGGTCATTCATGACGGCGACGCAGCCTGGTCAGCCACGGTCGCTGCCGCAGGGCAGAGAGCACGTGGTGTGCACGGAGGACGATATACCACCCGGTGCGCACCGCGTTTTCCCGATTGGCCGGCACGGTGTCGGCGTGTACAACGTGAACGGCGTTTTCTACGCCATCGCGAATTACTGCCCCCACGAGGGCGGGCCCTTGTGCTCCGGGCGGGTGCACGGCCGGAGCGTGGTCGCCGACCACGTTCCGGGCGGCGCCGGCGTGGTCCGTGAGGGCGAGTACATCTACTGCCCCTGGCACCAGTGGGGGTTTGAACTGGCCACCGGCACCACGGCGGTCAAGCCCGAATGGAGCATCCGCACCTACCCGGTGAAAGTGCTCGACAAGAAGATCATCGTCACGGCGTGACACGCCGGGCACGTTGATTCGCTGCCATCGCGCGATATACCGGCCAGGCGCCAGCCTGCCTAATTCCGCTCTTACATAACGGCGTGTAAACGCGCAGCCAATGGCGCCAAGGCCGGCGCCAGAGGGAGGGTCGTCGTGTCCGAAACAACCGAGGTAGTCGGGACAACAGAAACCCCGAAATTCAAGCCCAGAGACCTGATCGAGTTCCAGGGGTACCCGCAGGCCGCCATTGCCTGGCTCCTGTACGGGACCGCGACCGGGGCGGTGTACTTCGTGGTGGCGCCGCTGTTCGCGGCGATGCTGCCGGACGTCAAGTGGAGCCTCGGCGTCATCTCGACCGCGCTGCTGATCCGGGGCCTGCTCGGCATTGTCGTGGCTCCGCTGACCGGCTGGCTGGTGGCCCGGTACGGCGTCAAGCGGATCGTCTTGATCGGCGGCGTGACCACCGCCGCGTTCACCGCGCTCACCGGGACCGTGCACAATCCGGTCGAGTTCGGCGCGATCTTCGGCGTGGCGCTGAGCACGGCCGACTCGTTCATGGGGTTCATCCCGGCCACGACCGTCGTGCACAAGTGGTTCATGAGCCGGCGTGGTGTGGTCATGGGGTTCGTGAACTCCGGGGCCGGCTTCGGCGGCCTGATCTTCGCGCCGCTGATGGCCGTGCTGGTCAGCGCGTTCGGCTGGCGGCACGCGCTCTTCGTGCTGGGCCTCATCATCCTGGTGCTGACCATCCCCGCGCTCTGGCTGCGCGAGAAGCCGCAGGACGTCGGGCAGTGGGTGGACGGGGTCGAGGGCCGGATCGTCCCGCCCCAGGGCAATGCCGACGCGATCGGCACCGTGCAGTCCGGCCTGCGGCGCATGGCCCGCTCCCCGCTGTACTGGATGATCTTCGCCATCTTCGGCCTCGAAGCCTGGTCCCTGGGCGTCTACGCCGCCGACCAGGTGCTCTACCTGAAGACCATCGGGGTCGGGTCGATCACGTCCTCCGGCGCCCTGGGCGCCGCCGCCGGCATCGCGGCCGTGTCCGGCATCGTGTTCTCCCGCCTGTCCGACCGGACCAGCCCGTACTTCGTCCTGATCGGCTCCACGTCACTGATGGCCATCGGGTCACTCGCATTCCTGGCCGCCCGCAACGGCGCGATGCTCTGGGTGTACTCCGCCTTCTTCGGTGCCGGATACGGGCTGACCGTGCCCACCATCCCGGTCGCGCTGAGCCGGTACTTCGGGGCCGTGCACTTCTCCAAGGCGTTCGGCATGGGCCAGATCGTCGTGTCCGTGATGGGCGGGCTCGGCCCCTGGGTGACCGGCCAGATCGTGGACCACACCGGCAGCTTCAAGATCCCGATCTACCTGATCACGGGCCTGCTGCTGCTGGCCGTGGTGATCGCCATCGCCGCCCGGCCGAGCGCGCGGTTCTTCGCCAAGGGCCGGGCCGTGGCGGGCGCCGTTCCCGTGGGATCCGCGGCCGACAAGCTCCTCGCCCCAGAATCCTGACGGCACAGAAGCCTGACCGCCGGCACGCGCCGGATTTTCCCTAACGAGAACCATCAGGAGGAGCCACTCGTGGCATCGATGGAGATTCACGGCGGGCAGGTCGAGTACGAGCTGCTCGGGCCGGCCGGTGGCCAGCCGATCGTGCTGACCCCCGGCGGCCGGTTCAGCAAGGATGAGCCCGGCGTGCGGCCGCTCGCCGACGCGCTGGCCGGCGGCGGGCTGCGGGTGCTGCTGTGGGACCGGCCCAACTGCGGGGCCTCGGACGTCCAGTTCTACGGGCGCTCGGAGTCGCACATGCGGGCCGACACCCTGGCCGAGCTGCTGACCCGCCTGGACATGGCGCCCGCCGTGATCGCCGGCGGCTCGGGCGGGGCCCGGGACTCGCTGCTGACCACCATCCTTCACCCGGACGTCGCGTCCAGGGTGGCGGTGTGGCACATCGTCGGCGGCGTCTTCTCCACCTACAACCTGGGCGCCTACTACATCCTGCCCAACATCAACACGGTGCGCCGGATGGGCATGGAGGGCGTGCTCAACCTGCCCGCCTGGCAGGAGGTGCTCGCGGCCAACCCGCGCAACAAGGAACGGTTCCTCGCACTGGACCCCGCGGAGTTCCAGGACATCATGCTGCGCTGGCTGAACGCCTTCGTCCCCAAGCCCGGGCAGACCATCCCGGGCGTGGAGGACGAGGAGTTCGGGAAAATCCAGGTCCCCACGCTGATCATCCGCGGCGGCGTGGACGACCTGGATCACCCGAAGCGGACCTCCATGGAGGTGCACTGCCTGATCAGGGGATCGGAGCTGGTGGAGCCACCCTGGCCGGAGGATGCCTGGGAACGGTCCAGCGCGGCCCAGGCCAACGGCACCGGCCACCGCTTCGATCCCTGGATCCAGGCCGCCCCGCTGCTGCTCGATTTCGTCACCAGGTAACCATGAGAACAGCGGTCATCAGGGTCAACCTGGATCCGGCCGGCGATCTCCCGGAGGAACGGCTATCGCGCGCCGTCGGGATGCTGAGGACGGACGGGATCGAGGTCCTGGCCCCGGACTTCGGCCGGGTGCCGCCGCACGCCCGGGAGATCGAGCTGCTCGTCGAGGGAGACGATCCCATGGCGCTCCGCGCCTGGGCCGAGACCAGGTGCGCCGAGGCACTGGGTTCCGAGGCACGGGGTTCCGAGGCACGGGGCGCACCTGGCCCGCGGGCCGGGGCGGCGACGTTCCTGAGCCGCGGGACGGACGAGGACGCGCTCGGCGTGGTGCGTGCCTTCGGCATCAGTGCCGAGCTCGACCGCTTCTGGGAGGAGGACGAGGAGGTCGCGGTCTTCACCATCACCCGCGAGGACGCGTCCCATGTCGCGGAGAGCCGGCTGCTCACCGCCCTGGAGGCGGCGCTCAACTGCGAGGTCCGCATCATCGTCGGCGCGCGATCCCCGCAGGCCGGCGCGCCTGTCCCTGGAAATGGAGGCACCTGATTCATGCCAGCACTGATAACTGGCGCGCATCCCGCCGCGCGCCCGCGGCTGGTCCTTGACGGCCCCGGCCGGGAAGGCCGCGCCGACTATGAACGGCGGGGCGGATACCGGCCGGGGCTGGAAGGCCAGGACCTCGTGACCGCGGTCACCGAGGCGGAACTGCGCGGCCGGGGCGGCGCCGCGTTCCCGCTCGGGGTGAAGCTGGCCGCGGTGGCCGGCCGGCCGGGGGAACACGTGGTCGTGGCCAACGGCGAGGAGGGTGAGCCGGCCTCGGTCAAGGACCGCTGGCTGCTGCGCACCCGCCCGCACCTGGTGATCGACGGCGCGCTGCGCGCGGCCTCGGCCGCGGCGGCGGACTCGGTCTACGTGTACGTGTCCGACCCGGCCGCCGCCCGCAGCCTGCGGGCCGCCCTCGCCGAGCTGGACGGGCCGCCCGCCAGCGTGCAGGTCTGGGAGGTGGAGCCGGGCTACGTGGCCGGCGAGGAAACCGCCGCGGTCAACGCGATCAACGGCCGCCCGGCCAAGCCGTCGGACAAGCCGCCGAGGCCGTTCGAGGAAGGCGTCCGCGGCCTGCCGACCCTGGTCTCGAACGTGGAAACCCTGGCCAACCTGCCGGGCATCGCGACCGGCGCGGACCCCCAGCCCGGCACGTTCCTGATGACCCTCGGCGGCGCGTGCGGCCAGCCCGGGCTCTACGAGGTGCCGTTCGGCATCACGCTGGGCGAGGTGGCCGAGACCCTGGGCGGCCTGGGCGGCGCACCCCGCGGGTACCTGATGGGCGGCTACTTCGCGGGCCTGGTGAACGAGCGGGGGCACGCGCTGCCGCTCGACTACGACGTGCTGGCCGCCGAGGGCAGCGGGCTGGGCTGCGGGTCGGTGACCGTGCTCGGGCCGGCCGACTGCCCGTCCGGCGTGGCCGCGCAGCTGCTGGCCTACTTCGCCCGGGAGAACTCGGGGCAGTGCGGGTCCTGCTTCAACGGCACCGCGGCCATGGCCGGCGTGGCGGCCGCGGTGGCCCAGGGCTTCGCGGGCGACGCCGAGATCCAGCGGCTGCGCAGCTGGTGCGTGAGCCTGCCGGGCCGGGGCGCGTGCGGCACGCTCGACGGCGCCGTGAACATCGCCCGCACCCTGCTGCGTGAGTTCCCCGGGGACGTGGACGCGCACCTGAGGAACCGGTGCGCGCGGTGCGCCGACACCGACTTCGCCGCGCTCACCGTCCCGTTCGCCGCCACACCGGATGCGATCACCCCGGACCTAGCCACCACCGAGGAGGCCGTGCTGTGAAGATCAAGCTCGACAGGACCATGTGCGACGGGTTCGGCAAGTGCGCCGAGCACGCTCCCACCGTGTTCTCGCTGGACGAGTGGGGCTACGCGTCGCTGGCCACCAGCCCGGACGTGCCGGGCGAACTGGAGCCCGCGGTCCGCCGCGCGCTGCTGGACTGCCCGGTGGACGCGATCATCGAGCGCCAGGCGTGACGGTGGCCAGGGCCCTGATGCTCGCGTGGTCCAGCCCGGCCTCGCCCGAGCAGGCCGGCGAGTTCGAGGACTGGTACGAGCACACGCACATTCCGCAGATCCGGGCCGCCGTCCCCTCGATCACGGCCGTCTCCCGCTACGAGCTGGTCGACCCGGAGTCACCGGGACGATCAGACCGTTATCTGGCGGTATACGAGCTGGACACGGACGACATCCCGGCCGCCGCGGCGGCGCTGGCGGACGGCGCCGCCGCCGGGCGGATGGACATGACGACCGCGATGAACGTGACCGACAATCCGCCCGCGGCCCACTGGTACCGGGCGGTCCAGGTGAAGGCAGGCCATGACGGATAACGGGGCTATCCCGCACTGGATCGGCGGCAAGGCGGTGGCGGGCTCCGGCTCGCGCACCGCGCCGGTGTTCAACCCCGCGACCGGGATCGTGGCCCGCCAGGTGGTGCTGGCCGAATCCGCGGACGTGGACGACGCCGTGCGCACCGCGGCGGAGGCGTTCGCGTCCTGGTCCCAGGCGTCCCTGTCCGCGCGCAGCAAGGTGCTGTTCCGGTTCCGGGAACTGCTGGCGGACGAGGCGGGGCGGCTGGCCGAGGTCATCACCGACGAGCACGGCAAGGTGCTCTCCGATGCCCACGGCGAGGTCCAGCGCGGCCTGGAGGTGGCCGAGTTCGCCTGCGGAGTGCCGCACCTGATCAAGGGCGAGTTCTCCGACCAGGTCTCGGCCGGGGTCGACGCGTTCTCGTTCCGGGAGCCGCTCGGGGTGGTGGCCGGGATCACGCCGTTCAACTTCCCGGCCATGGTCCCGCTGTGGATGCATCCGATCGCGATCGCGGCCGGGAACGCGTTCATCCTCAAGCCCAGCGAGCGTGACCCCTCCGCGTCGCTGATCCTGGCCGAGCTGTGGCAGCGCGCCGGGCTGCCCGACGGCGTGTTCAACGTGGTGCAGGGCGACAAGGTGGCCGTGGACGCGATCCTGCGCCACGACGGGATCGCCGCCGTGTCGTTCGTCGGCTCCACGCCGGTCGCGCGGTACGTGCACGAGCACGCCTCGCAGGCCGGGAAGAGAGTCCAGGCGCTCGGCGGGGCCAAGAACCACGCGGTGATCCTGCCCGACGCCGACCTGGACAACGCGGCCAATCACCTGGTCGCCGCGGCCTACGGGTCCGCGGGGGAGCGGTGCATGGCGATATCCGTGGCCGTGGCCGTCGGCGAGATCGCCGACCCGCTGGTGGACCTGCTGGCCCGCAAGGCGCGCGAGGTCCGGGTCGGGCCGGGCCGCGACCCGGACTCGGAGATGGGGCCGCTGGTGACCGGGGCCGCGCGCAGCCGGATCGCCGGGTTCATCGCGACCGCGCCGCAGGACGGCGCGACCGTGGTCGTGGACGGCCGCGACCTCACGGTGCCCGGCGGCGGGGAGGGCTTCTTCCTGGGGCCGACCCTGATCGACCACGCCGGCCCGGCGGCGGGCGTGTACACCGAGGAACTGTTCGGCCCGGTGCTCATCGTGGTCCGGGCGGGCACCCTGGACGAGGCCATCGCCCTGATCAACGCCAACCCGTACGGCAACGGCACGGCCATCTTCACCGAGAGCGGTGACGCGGCCCGCCGGTTCCAGCGCGGCGTGCACGTCGGGATGATCGGCGTCAACGTGCCCATCCCCACGCCCATGGCGTACTACTCGTTCGGCGGCTGGAAGGACTCATTGTTCGGCGACCATCACGTGCACGGCGCCGAGGGCATCCGGTTCTACACCCGGGCCAAGGCCGTCACCCAGCGCTGGCACGGCAGCACCCGGCACGCGGCCAGCTACAGCTTCCCCACGGCGTCGTGACCCGGGCCCGGCCGGTCCCGCGCCCGGCGGCAGGGGGGTGGCCGGACTGGCCGTTAGGGAAAAGCAGGGGCGCCGGGGCTCACGGCCGGCCCATGGCCCCCTGGAGCAGGCTTTGCCGCAGGAACGCGAAGGCCCGGGCCTCGCTGGTGCGGGCGTGCTCGTGAAACCGCAGCCACAGGACCGAGCGGAAGTGCACGGCCAGCTCATCGGGCCCGGCGACCGGCCGCACGGTGCCGTCCTGCGCGCCGCGGCGCAGCAGCGCGGCCATGGCGTCGAACCGCCGCTGGGTGGCGATGAAGTAGCCGTGGACCGGGCTCGACGCGGCCTCGCGGCCGAACCACCCGAAGGAGACGATCTGGGATTCCTCGCGGAAATGACGGCTCGCATGCCCGAAGACCCGGGTCAGCGCGTACAGGCGTTCCGGCGCGCCGGCCCCCGCCGACATGACCGCGCTGAAGGCCTGGTCCAGGCAGTCCGCGTACACGTCGATGATCGTCCGCAGCAGCGATTCCTTCGACTCGACCCGGCGGTACAGCGTGGCCATGCCCACGCCCGCGGCCCGGGCGATGTCACGGATCGTCGTCGCCTCGTAGCCCCGGCGGGCAAACTCGCTCCGCGCGGCGGCCAGGATGTCGCCGGTGGCCCCGTCCGCGCTGGCGCCGGCCCCCGTGCCCCTGGTCCCGGCGGGCTGGCCGGGCGGTCCCCACTGGGCGATGGCGTCCAGGGCGGCCTGGTGCGGGGCGGAGCGGTCCAGGTCGCCGAAGTCCGGGGCGCCGGCCAGCAGGCCGTGCAGCAGGATGTCGCACAGGTGCGCCGCGATCTCGTCCCCGCGGGTGCCCGCGGGGTAATACAGCGGGGCGCGGGAGGTCACCTGCTGCAGGGTGAAGCGCAGCAGGCCCAGGTCGGCGGCGGGGTGGGTGCCGCCGCTGGCCAGCGACTGCACCGCGGTCCGCCAGGCCCGGTCCAGCGCCGCCGACCGGAACGCGATCGCGGCCGTGAACCGCTCCGTTCAACACGCTGGGGGCCTCGTAGGCGCTCAGCCGGACGGCGGCCGCGTGCCGGAAGGCCAGCGTGGCCACGTCCGCGGCCAGCTGCCGGATCAGGCTCTCCGGCTCGGGCGGCTCGGGCTCGGTGCGGCGGGCCGCGGCCGTTCCCAGCTCGGTGAGCGCCCGGCTGTAGGAGGAGAGCAGATCGACGGCGATCTCTTCCTTCGAGGTGAAGTGGTGATAGAGGCTGCCCGGCAGGATGCCGAGCGCCTCGGCGATGTCGCTCATGGTCGTGGCCGAGTACCCCGACTGCTCGAAGAGGCGGGCGGCGGTCCGGCGGACGTCGTCCGTCCGGGCACTCGGGGGCGCCGGGTGCGGTGCGGGCGGGCGCTGGGCTGGCGGGGTACGGGCTGGCTGATTCTGCGCCTGGGGTTTCCGGGCCGGCGGGTTCTGTGCGGACGGGTTCTGCGCCGCGGCCCGGGCGGAAGGTGCCATAGCCAGAGTATGACGCGGACCGCCGCCCGGGCGGGCCAGTCAGGGGGTGAAATCCTGGTTTGCGAACCAAATTTCTGTTCCGCTAGCCCTTTACGGGCCTCCGGGCGGATGTGTAACGTGCCAGCTAAGGCCGGTAAGAGCGGCCGGATCCGGGCTATGAGCACGTCGCGGTCAGTCAGTTCAGTGCAGAGCAAAGATTTGATCTAGTGACACGAGAGGCGACAATGGCTGAGGCTGAGATCGAGATCAACGGCGGGATCGTCGTCTACGAGTTCGTGGGCCCGGACGACGGCGAGGTCGTGGTCCTCACCCCCGGGGGCCGGTTCAGCAAGGACTACGGCGGCGTGCACGAGCTGGCCTACGCCCTGGCGGACGGCGGCAAGCGCGTCCTGCTGTGGGACCGGCCCAACTGCGGCCGCTCCGACATCCAGCTCTACGGCAAGTCCGAGTCGCACATGCGCGCCGAGACCATGGGCACCCTGCTCAAGACGCTGGGCATCGACCAGGTGGTGTCGGCGGGCGGCTCCGGCGGGGCGCGGGACTCGATCGTCCTCGCGCTCATGTACCCCGAGCTGGTCAGCAAGCTGGCCGTGTGGCACATCGTGGGCGGCGTCTACAGCCAGCTGTCCCTGGCCGGCGTCTACAACCTGAACGAGCTGCGCGCGGTCCGGTCCCAGGGCATCGACGGCGTGATCAAGATGGGCGGGCCGGCGGGCAGCTGGTCCGACCTGGTGGCCGTCAACCCGCGGAACGAGGCCCGGCTACGGGCGATCGGCGCCGAGGAGTTCGAGCGGGTGATGAACCGCTGGATGGAGGCGTTCGTGCCCAAGCCCACCGAGCCGCTCCCCGGGGTTGCGGACTCCGAGCTCCAGTCGATCAGCGTGCCAACCCTGATCGTCCGGGGCGGCGTGGGGGACTACGACCACCCCAAGCGCACGTCGCTGGAGGTGTACAGCCTGATCAAGGGAGCCCGGCTGATCGAGCCGCCGTGGCCCGAGGACGCCTGGGAGCAGGCGGCCAGGAACACGGCGGCCGGGACGGGCGCCCTCTTCGACCCCTGGGTCCACGCGGCCCCCGCGCTGCTCGACTTCATGGCGGGCAAGGCGGCCGGGGTGGCGACCTTTGCGGGAGAGTGACGTGAGCCCGCCGGATGCGCCGCTGATCGACGCCAGCGTCCATGTCTTCTTCCGGTCCGATCGCGATCTGCGGGACCATCTCAACGAGCCGTTCCGCAGCCGCGGTTACTCCGAGCCCGACGTGGCCTGGTTCGCCCCGCCCGGGCCGCGCTACGCCGAGGGAACCGCGGGGCCCGACGGCTCGCACCCCGGCTCCGACCCGGAGCAGACCGGGCGGGCGATCTTCGACGAGCGCGGGTTCGACTACGCGGTGCTGCACCCGATGTCCACCGCGGCCATCCTGCCCGACTGGCACCTGGGGTCGGCCATCCTGGCCGCCACCAACCAGATGATGGTCGAGCGCTGGCTGGAGCACGAGCGGTACGGCGCGCGGTTCCGCGGCACCATCCGGGTCAACCCGAACGACGTCGAGGGCGCCGTCGCGGAGATCCAGCGCTGGCAGGATCACCCGCGCGTGGTCCAGATCGGCCTGCCCATGCAGACCCAGGAGCCCTACGGCCGCCCGTTCTACAAGCCGCTGTGGCGGGCCGCCTGCGACGCGGGGCTGCCCGTGGCCATCCACATCGAGATGGGCGTGGGCATCACCCATCCGCCGACCCCCTCCGGGATCACCCGGACCTACTCCCATCACGCCGGCTTCCAGCCGATGACCTACGTCTGGCACCTGCTCAACATGATCGCCGAGGGGGTGTTCGAGGAGTTCGGTGACCTCAAGGTGGTGTGGGCGGACGGCGCCGCCGACATGCTCACCCCGTTCATCTGGCGGATGGACACCTTCGGCCGGCCTCATCTGGAGCAGACCCCGTGGGCTCCGGACATGCCCAGCTCCTACCTGCCCGATCACGTGTATTTCGTGCACAGCCGGATGGACGGCCCGGGAGACGCCCCCTACGCCGGGGAGTGGCTCCAGATGACGGGCAAGGAAGACATGCTCCTGTTCGGCTCCAGCTACCCCGACTGGCAGCTGGTCAGCCCGGGGGACCTGCCGGCCGCCTGGTCCGCCGCCCAGCGGGCCAGGGTGCTGGGCGGCACCGCGGCGACCCTCTACGGACTCCACGCGGCCGCCCCGGCGACCGCGTAACAGGCCACCCACGTCTGTCAGGAACGAAAGGCATCCACATGACCGTCGAAATCCAGCAGGAACACCGGCTCGGCACGGAAGTGGTGCCGGTCCGCATCGTTGACAGCGACGTGCACAACGTGCCTAAGCGCGGCGAGCTCGCCGAGTTCATCCCCGCTCCCTACCGCGACCTGTTCGCGAAGCGGGCGCAGGGAGCGGGCGACTCGATCTACTACGACGCGCCGGACTACCACCACGCCTTCGCCATGCGGACGGACACGTTCCCCGAGGACGGCAACTTCGCCGGCTCGGACCCCGCCCTCACCTTCCGCCAGCTCATCATGGACGCGGGCTCGGACATCGCCATCCTGGGGCCGCTGAACGGCCACGGCCAGACCGACGAGGAAGATCACGCCATGGCGGTGGCCACCAACCGGTGGCAGGACGCCTGCTGGCTGGACTCCGAGAACAACTGGCACCAGCGGTACCGCGGGTCGATATGCGTGGCCCTCGGCGGCGCCGAGGACGCCGCCCGGGAGATCGAGCACTGGGCCGGGCACCCGCTCATGTCCCAGGTGCTGATCAACGCCGAGCCGCGGCCGCCCTGGGGTCATCCCCGCTACGACCCGATCTGGGCCGCCGCCACCCGCCATGACATCCCGGTCGCCTGCCACCTCGGCCGCGGCCAGCACAACGAGCTGCCCATGTCACCCGTCGGGTTCATGACGTACAACCACGATCTGATGGTGACGTACTCGATGCTGGCCGTGAACCAGGTCATGAGCCTGATCTTCGACGGGGTCTTCGACCGGTTCCCGACGCTGCAGATCGTGCTGATCGAGCACGCCTTCAACTGGATCCTGCCGCTGATGTGGCGGATGGACCACATGTACGCGGTGCGCGGGCCGGAGAACGGGCTCAAGCGCAAGCCTTCGGACTACGTGAAGGACAACATCTGGTTCACCACCCAGCCGCTGGACTACCCGGAGAACAAGCTGGAGCTGACCCAGGCCCTGGACTGGATGGAGGCGGACAAGATCCTGCTGTTCTCCTCCGACTACCCGCACTGGACGTTCGACGACCCGCAGTGGGTGGCCAAGCACCTTCCCGCGCCGATGCGCGAGAAGATCATGTTCCGCAACGCCATCGACCTGTTCAAGCTGCCCAGCACCGTCCCGGCCCTGGCCGGCCAGAAGCGGCCGTTCTAGGAAGGGCGCGGCCCGGTCATGCACGCAGTCGTCCTGACGCCGGACGCGCAGATCGCCCTCGTGGACCGGCCCGAGCCGGAGGCCCGCGAGGGAGAGGTGCTCATCCAGGTCGGTGCCGCGGGCATCTGCGGCACCGACCTGCACGCCCCCGCCATGCCGGCGATCTTCGCGGGCGGCGTGGTGCTCGGCCACGAGTTCTCCGGCACGGTGGCCCAGGCCGGTCCCGGGGTGAGCGGCTTCGAGCCGGCCCAGCCGGTGGTGGTCAACCCGATCGCGCTGTCCTGCGGGTCCTGCCTCGCGTGCCAGCGCGGGCTCACCAACCAGTGCCTGGCCGCGCTGGGCGCCTGCAGCGGCGTGGCCCGCGACGGGGGGATGGCCGGGTTCGCCGTCGCGGACCAGCGCTCCCTGCACGCGGTGCCGGACGGGCTCACCGTCCGGCAGGCCGCGTGGACCGAGCCGCTGGCCGTGGCCGTCCGCGCGGTGGCCCACGGCGACGTGCGGGCCGCCGCGACCGTCGCCGTCATCGGCGCCGGCGCGATCGGGCAGCTCATCCTGCAGGTCGTGCTGAACGCCGGGGCGGGGGAGACGCTGGTGGTGGAGACCTCACGGCTGCGGCGCGAGGTGGCCCGGGCCTGCGGCGCGGGGCAGGCCATCCCGCCCGGCGAGCTGGCCCGGGTTGACCGGCTGTTCGACGTGGTCTTCGACTGCACCGGCGCGGCCGGGGCGTTCGCGGGGTCACTGGGCCTGGTGGCGCCCGGGGGCCGCGTCGTCGTGCTGGGCGCGTACCCGTCGCCGATCCCGCTGGACGGGATCGGCCGGGAGGGCGGTCAGGCCCAGTGGCCGGCCAGGGCGGGGATGACCTCGTCGGCGTAGCCGTCGAAGGCCGCGGACATGGCGCCGGGGCTGAGATCGTCCCCGGCCCGCCAGTCACGGTGGGCCAGGAACACCAGTGAGCCGATCACGGCGGCCAGCACCCGGGGCCGCCGGTCGGCGGCCGGGTCCACGCCCTCGCGCCCGGCGAGCACCTGGATGATCTCGTCGTCGTGATCGTGGACGTAGCGCAGGTAGGCGGCCAGCAGCGCCGGCGTGGAGTGGATCAGCCCCATGACCGACAGGTAGGACGCCGACTCCCCGGTGTTCCCGGGCAGCTGGCCGAGCGATATCTGGAACGCGTGGCGGGCCGCGGTGAACGGGTCCTCCGCGGGCGGCCGGGCCGCCAGCGCCCCGGCGAAGGCCGCCTGCCCGTCCCGGACGAAGGACAGCACCAGGTCTTCCTTGCTGGCGAAATAGCGGAAGAAGGTCCGCTCCGAGACGTCCACCGCGTCGGTGATCTCATGCACCGCCGTGTGGTCGTAGCCCTGGGCCGCGAACAGGCCCATGGCCGCCTCGATCAGGGCGTCGCGGGTGCGCTGCTTCTTGCGCTCCCGCCGGTTCCCGGGCGGTTCCGGGGAGGCCACCGCAGCGTCACCGCCGGGCCGCGGGCCGGCCGCCTGGGGCGTGATCTGTCTCACAGAAGCCTGCACACGGCTCATCGTACCTGGCCGCGCATTGATTGTCAGTTAGTGACATTTGACAATCACTGACCGGCTAGCCCAGGAAGCAGGCGGCTGACCGGGAGCGGCCCGGCCGCCGCGGTCAGTTCTTCCGGGCCACCCCGCCCAGGATCCTCATGAAACCGCTCGCGTTCGTGACCGGGTCGTGGTCCGCCCGCCAGGCCCAGATGTCGGTCAGGCCGGGCTCGACCAGCGTCCAGTCGCCGAAGAACCGGCTGATCTCGTCGCGGGTGCGGGCGGGCACGGCGGCCAGGGCCTGGTTGGCGTCCACCAGCTCGCGGGCGGTGTCGCTGCGGCGCTCCGTCCCGACCACATGGGCCTGCGATACGTCGGCATGGGAAATGACCAGGTAGCTGCCGGGTGCCACGGCCTCGCGCAGCCGGGCCACGGCGGCGGCCGGGCCGGCCTCGTCCGGGATCAGGTGCAGGACGGCCAGGAGAAGCACGGCGACCGGCCGGCTGAGGTCGATCAGCCGGCCGACCTCGGGGGCGCCGAGGATGTCGTCGGGGCGGCAGGCGTCGCCCCGGACGGCCGCGGTCTGGGTCCCGGACAGCAGCGCCCGGGCGTGCGCCACCACCACCGGATCGAGGTCCGCGTACACCACGCGGGCGTCCGGGTTGACGTGCTGCGCGACCTCATGCACGTTCTGGTTGGTGGGCAGCCCGGAGCCGATGTCCAGGAACTGCGTCACTCCCTCGCCGGCGCAGAAGGACACCGCCCGCTGGAGGAAGCCGCGATTCTGCCGGGCGAGCCACGGGAGCTGCGGGATGGCCTGCGCCTGGCGGTCCGCGGCTTCCCGGTCGGCCGCGAAGTTGTCCTTGCCGCCCAGCCAGTAGTCGTACATCCGGGCGATGTTCGGGACCGACGCGTCGAATTCATGGGCTCGCTGGCTGGCCTCCACCATTCGCCGACCCTAGCGCATCCCGGTACGCCGCCATTATGCCGAAACGGCCAGGGCGTACAGTCCTGCTGACGTACTCGTCCCCGCCAGATCGAGGTGCTCATGACTACGGCCCGGCGTACTCTGGCGCCCTTGCGCCCGGCGGCCCGCTTGCTCACCGGATCCACGTACGTGCTGCTCGGCTTCGACGCGCTGCGGGCGCCCGGTGGGCGTGTCGACCTGGCCGCGCCCCTGCTGGCGGCGATCCGGAGCAAGGTGCCGCTGCCCGCCGACGACGAGATGGTGGTGCGGGCGAACGCCGCCGTGCAGGTGGTGGCGGGCGCGGCGCTGGCCCTGGGCCGGGCCCCGCGGCTGTCGGCCCTGGTCCTGGCCGGCTCGCTGGTCCCCACCACGCTGGCCGGGCACGCGTACTGGACCATCGAGGACCCGGCCGCCCGCAAGGTGCAGCGGATCCAGTTCCACAAGAACATGGCCATGATCGGCGGCCTGCTGCTGGCCGTGCTCGACGACCCCCAGGCGTGAGGACCCCAGTCCTGCCGGACCAGGCGGTCGCGGAGCATGCCGTGCCGCGCATCATCAAGGCGGCCGCCGATGCGGGGTGCCCGGACTCGGTTCAGCCGGAGGTCAGGTAGGCGACCACGAGGTCGCCGAGCATCTGGCGCTGGGTCGCCCGCTGGGCCGGGTCGGTCAGGTCCCGGCCGAACAGGGCGCGGAACGTGTGCCGGTTCGCGATCCGGAACACGCAGAACGAGCTGATCAGCATGTGCACGTCCAGCGCGTCCACCGGCACGGTGAAGACCCCGCCGGCCCGGCCCGCGTCCAGGATCCGGGAGATCATCTCGATCGTCGGCGCGCGCAGCTCGTGCAATCTGGGCAGGGTGGCCAGGTGGACCGCCTCGTGGACGTTCTCGATGCTCACCAGCCGGATGAAGTCCGGATGCGCGTCATGGTGGTCGAAGGTGAGCTCGGCCAGGCGGCGGATTGCGGCGACCGGTTCCAGCCGTTCCACGTCAATGGCCAGCTCGGCGTCGCGGATCTGCGAGTACGCCCGTTCCAGCACCGCCACGTACAGCTGTTCCTTGCCGCCGAAGTAGTAATAGATCATCCGTTTGGTGGTACTGGTCCGCGCGGCGATCTCATCGACCCGTGCCCCGGCGTAACCCTGCCGCGCGAATTCCTCGGCCGCGATGCGCAGGATCTCCGCCCGGGTGCGGTCCTTGTCGCGCTGGCGCTCGCCGGCCGCGGGCTTGCTGCTCGTGACGGTGCCCTTGCTGGCGGCTTGGGTCAAAACGGGCTCCTGATCGGCTGGACCGGTCGTTGATTCCGGCCGCACACCAGCCTAATTGCGCGTGTGCGGCCCCGGCGTGACGCACGGGCTTCCGTTCGCCCGGCCTCCGTCCTACTATTAACCCTCTAGTTCGTACATTAGGTGATCCGGAGGCATCTGATGACCCGGTGCTCGCGGGCATGAGGGCATGAGTGCGTTAGGCGCGCCGGCCCCGGCGCAGCAGCCGTCGCGGGCTTCATCGCGCCTGATCGGCCTGATCGGCAGCGGCATCAGCGGGTCACTGAGCCCGGCCCTGCACGAACGCGAAGCCAGGGCGCAGGGGCTGTGCTGCCTCTACCGCACCATCGACCTCGACGACCTCGGCCTGACCGCCGCGGACACCCCCGGGCTCCTCACCGCCGCGCGCCGCCTCGGCTTCGACGGCCTGAACATCACCCACCCGTCCAAGCAGGTCATCCTGGGCCATCTCGACGAGCTCTCGCCCGACGCGGCCGCGCTCCAGGCGGTCAACACCGTCGTGTTCCGGGACGGGCGGGCCGTCGGCCACAACACCGACTGGTCCGGGTTCGCGGAGAGCTTCGCGCGCGGGCTGACCGGCGTGGCCGCCGGCCGGGTGGTGCTGCTCGGGGCGGGGGCGCCGGCGCGGCAGTCGGGCACGCGGTCCTCACCCTCGGCACCCGCTTACTGACCATCGTGGACCTCGACCGGGACCGGGCCCTGTCCCTGGCGGCCGACCTCGGCGGCCGGTTCGGCGCGAGCCGGGCCCGCGCCGCCGAGCCTGCCGGGCTGCCCTCGGCGCTGGCCAGCGCCGACGGGCTCATCCACGCCACCCCGACCGGGATGGCGGCACACCCCGGGCTGCCCCTGCCGGCCAGCCTGCTCCATCCCCGGCTCTGGGTCGCGGACGTCGTGTACCTGCCCATCGATACCGAGCTGGTCCGCACGGCCCGCGCCCTCGGCTGCCGGACCCTGGACGGCGGCGGCATGGCGGTCTTCCAGGCCGTCGAGGCCTTCCGCCTGTTCACCGGGCGCCCGGCCGATGCCGAGCGGATGCTCCGGCACTTCCGCGCCCTCACCCGCCCGGCCGGCCTGAGCGAGCACGCCGGGCCGCCTCCGTCTCCCGCCGGCCCCCGAGGAGCGACCCATGAGTAACGCGGCCACGCTGAGCGTGTGCGGGGTCTCGAAGCATTTCGGCGGCCTGCAGGCGCTGCGCGACGTGAGCCTGCACGTCAACCGGGGCGAGGTCCTCGGCCTGATCGGCGACAACGGCGCCGGCAAGTCCACGCTCATGAAGATCATCGCGGGAGTGCAGCAGCCGTCGGGTGGCCACGTCGCCATCGACGGCGAGCCGGCGGTGTTCACCAGCCCGGCGGACGCGGCGGCGGCCGGCATCAGCACCGTGTACCAGGATCTGGCGCTGGCCATGGAACGCGATGTCGTCGCGAACTTCTTCCTCGGCCGGGAACTTCTCGCCGGCCACTGGCTCGGCCGCCATCTGGGCTGGCTCGACCGGCGCACGATGCGGGAGCGCACGGCGCGGGAACTGGCCCAGCTGCACGCGCGGATCCCGAACATCGGCGCCCGGTGCAAGGACCTGTCCGGCGGCCAGCGCCAGGCCCTGGCCATCGCCCGGGCTTCGACCTGGTGTGACCGGGTCCTGCTGCTCGACGAGCCGACCAGCGCGCTGGGCGTCGAGCAGCACCGCGAGGTGCTCGACCTGATCCGCCGGGTGCGCGACCTGGGCACGGCGGTGATCCTGGTCAGCCACCAGATGCCGGACGTGCTCGTGCTGTGCGACCGCATCACCGTGCTGCGGCTTGGCTCGGTCGTCGCCGCGGTCGAGCGGGAACAGGTCTCGGCCGACGACCTGATCGGCTACATCACCGGCTCCAAGCTGGGCCCCGGGCCGGACGGCGGCGAGCCGGCTGGCGGCGGTGGGGCGGCTGGCGGCGAGCGCTGGCGGCGGCGGGCCGGGCGGTACCGGCCTGGTGCGAGACACGCCGGCGGCCCCCGGCCCAGCCGAGACGGGCGGTGAGTAGGCCATGCACGAGCTCAAGCCGGCACCGGAGCCAGTGACCGCGCCCCCGCTGGCCCTGGGCAGCGGCAAAGCCGCCGACCGCCGGGCCTGGCTGCTGAGGGAAGGCTGGACCGGGCTGGTCCTGGCGGCCCTGATCGTCGGGTTCGCCATCTGGTCGCCGGACTTCTTCGGCAAGCTGAACTGGCTGAATACCTCGTCCACCGCGACCGAGGTCCTGCTGCTGGCGCTGGGGGAGACCTTCGTCATCATCGCCGGCGGGATCGACCTGTCCGTCGGCGCCGTCCTGGGGTTGTCAGGCATGGCCGGTGCCTGGGTCATGACAGACCTGATGGCCGGCGGGACCGGCACGGCGCTCACCGTGGCCGCCGGATTCGCCGCCGCGCTGGGCATCGGCCTGGCGTCCGGGCTGCTGAACGGCTGGCTGATCGCCCGCTGCCACATCCCGGCCTTCGTCGTCACGCTCGGTACCCTGGGCATCGCCACCGGCCTGGGTGACCTGATCTACAACGGCCAGGAGATCTCGGCCATCCCGGCGTGGGTGGGCACCTTCGGCAACACGAACCTGCTGGGCTGGATCCCCGTGCCGGTGCTCATCGCCGCCGTGCTCTGCGTCGTCACCGGCCTCGCGCTGGCCAAGACCAGGTACGGGGCATACACCTACGCCATCGGCGACAGCCGGGAGGCTGCGATCCGGGCCGGCCTCCCGTGGCAGCGCCATCTGGTGAAGATCTACGCGATGTCCGGCCTGCTGGCTGGCATCGACGGCGTCCTGGTCATGAGCCGGCTCGGGGCCGCCTCACCCACCTCGGGCGTGACCGACAACCTCAACGCCATCGCCGCGGTCGTGATCGGGGGCGCCAGCCTGTTCGGCGGCCGCGGAAAGATGATCGGCTCGATCATCGGAACCCTGATCATCTCGGTCCTGCTGACCGGCCTGATCATCGTCAACGTCCCGCCGTACTGGCAGGAGGTCGCCGTGGGCGTCGTGCTCATCACGGCCGTCTACGTCGATCAGTACACCGGCCGCCGGCGCCGTTAGCGCCTGCGTTCCAGACCCCCACCCCACCCACCCAACGCCGCCCTCGGGCACGTCAAGACAGGGGACAACGATGTTACTCACGGTACGAAGGATCGCGCTTCCGGCGGCCGCCCTGCTCGCCACGGCGGCCCTGGCCGGCTGCGGCGGCAGTTCCTCCGCCGGGTCCGGGTCCAGTTCTGCTTCTGGTTCCGGCTCTGGCTCCGGTACGGCGGGCCAGGGCCTGGTGGCGTTCATTCCCGGTGCCACCGGGGTCGGCTTCTACGACGCCCTGGAAGGAGGGGCGAAGGCCGAGGCGGCCAAGCTCGGGTACAGCTTCCTCTACCAGGGGTCGCCGGACTTCACCCCCGCCGCCCAGACCCCCGTGGTCAACGCGGTCTGCGCCAAGCACCCCAAGATCCTGCTGATCGCGCCCACCGACCCGGTCGCGCTGCGCCCCGCGATCCAGACCTGCATGAACGCCGGAGTCAAGGTCGTGACCGTGGACACCGCGCTGACCAACACCTCCGGCCTGGTCAGCGCGATCACCTCGAACAACATCCAGGGCGGGGAGGCAGCGGCGGGCGTGATCGCCAGGGCGCTGAAGGGCCACGGCCAGGTCGCGGTGTTCAGTATCGACGGGACCACCACCACCCAGGTCGAGCGGGTCCAGGGCCTCAAGAAGGGGCTGGCGCGCTACCCGGGCATCTCGATCGCGTCGTCCCAGTTCACCGGCCAGCCCGAGACCGTCTCCGAGACCGACACCAAAGCGGTCATGACCTCCCACCCTCAGGTCAAGGCGCTGTTCGGTGCGGCGGAGACCAATGCGGAAGGCGCCGCGCAGGCCCTGTCCTCCCTCGGCGCCACCGGCAAGCTCACCGTGGTGGGCTACGACGCGGACCCGTCCGCGGTGTCCCTGCTCAAGAGCGGCGCCATCAGCGCCCTGGTGATCCAGCAGCCCGCCCGGGAAGGGCAGCTCGGCGTCGAGTACGGCCACGACGCGCTCACCGGCCATACCTCCCTGGTCAAGACCTCCGTGCTACTGCCCAACATCCTGGTCACCACGGCCGAGGCTGGTAATCCGTCCGACGCCAGGTATTACTACCCGGCCGCGTCCTGACGCAGCGGCCCGGCCGTCCGGCCCGGTCCCTCCAGGCCGGGCCGGACGGCCGGCTCACCCGCGATCCCCGGCGAGGCAAGGAGCAGGCCCGCATGCGCAAATCGATCGCCACCGTGTCGGTCAGCGGCACCCTGCCCGAGAAACTGGCCGCGATCGCGCAGGCCAGGTTCCAGGGCGTGGAGATCTTCGAGAGTGACCTGGTCAACGCGCCGGTCCCGGCCGAGCGGATCCGGTGGCAGGCGGCCGACCTCGGTCTGGCGATCGAGCTCTACCAGCCGTTTCGTGATTTCGAGGCGATGCCCCCCGACCGCTTCACCGCCAGCCTCAAGCGGGCCGAGCGCAAGTTCGGCGTCATGGAGCGGCTGGGCGCGGACACCATGCTGGTGTGCTCCAACGTCTCCCCGGCTTCCATCGACGACGACGCCCTGGCCGCGGAGCACCTGCACGCCCTGGCCGGGCGGGCCGCGGCCCGCGGCATGAGGATCGCCTACGAGGCCCTGGCCTGGGGCCGTCACGTCAACGACTATCAGCACTCGTGGGAGATCGTCCGGGCGGCCGGCCATCCGGCGCTCGGCGTGTGCCTCGACAGCTTCCATATCCTGTCCCGCGGCTCGGACCCCGCGGGTATCCGCCGCCTGCCCGCCGAGAAGATCTTCTTCCTGCAGCTGGCCGATGCGCCGGTGCTGGCCATGGACGTGCTGCAGTGGTCCCGGCACTACCGCTGCTTCCCGGGACAGGGAGGCTTCGACCTCCCGGGCTTCCTCGGGCACGTGCTGGCGGCCGGATACCGCGGGCCCCTCTCGCTGGAGGTGTTCAGCGACACCTTCCGGCAGGCCGAACCGGAGGCCACGGCGCTGGATGCGATGCGCTCCCTGCTCTACCTGGAGGAATCGCTCCGGGTCCGGCCGCCGGGCGGCGGGCCACTCGAACTGTTCGCGCCACCCGCCGCCCCGGCCGCGCCGCCCGCGTCGGCCGCGGGACAGCCTGCTGCGTCCCGGCCCGGCCTCGCCTTCGCCGAGATCGCCGCCACCGCGGCCGACGCGCCGGCCCTGGCCGACACGCTGGGCACGCTGGGCTTCACCCGGGCCGGCGTGCACCGGACCAAGAACGCCGCGCTGTGGCGGCACGCCGGGGCGTACCTGGTCCTGAATACCGACCCGGCCGGGAGCACCAGCCCGGACGGATTCCGGCGCGACCCGCAGCTCACCGCGCTGGGGCTGCGCACCACGGACAGCGCGGCCCTCGCCGACCGCGCCGAGCAGTACCTGGCCCCTGTCCTGCCGCGCAGGCGCGGCCACGGTGAGGCCGACCTGCCCTCGATCCGGACACCGGCCGGGACGACGCTGCTGTTCTGCCAGCACGATGACGAATGGCTGGGCGACTTCAGCGGCGCCGCCTCCGGCCACCGCCGCCGGCTCGCGGGCTGGACCGGGCCGGCTGACCGGGATCGACCACGTCGCCCTGGCCGCGCCGTTCGACCGCTTCGACGACTCGGTGCTCTTCCTGCGGGCCGTGCTAGGCCTGGAACCGGGCGATGACCTGGAGCTCGCCGACCCTCAGGGTCTGGTCCGCAGCCGCGTCCTGAGCTCCGCGGATGGGGCGGCGGGCGGCGTGCGGATCGCGCTGAACATGCCGCCGCTGGGTAGCCGCGCCGGGCCGGGCGCGCAGCACGTGGCGTTCAGTTGCGACGACGTGTTCGCGGTGAGCGCCGCGCTGCGGGCGGCCGGTGCCCCGCTGCTGGCGATCCCGGAGAACTACTACGAGGATCTGCAGGCCCGCCTGGACCTGGACGAGGGCACCGTCACCCGGCTGCTCGACTCGGGCATTCTCTACGACCGGGACGCTGGGGGCGAATTCTTCCACTTCTACACCGCGCAGCTCGGGCTGCGGCTGTTCATCGAGGTGGTCCAGCGCCGCGGGGACTACGCCGGATACGGCGCGGTCAACGCGCCGACCCGGATGGCCGCCCAGCACACTCTGCTGACGGCCGCCGGCCGCGGACGGTAGCGGTCAGGCGATCTTGCGGGCCCCGGGTCCGGGCACCGGGGTGACGTCGCGCGCGGACTCCAGGACGTGCCCGGCGTCGCAGGACAGCTGCAACCGCACAGGCTGGCCGCAGTCCCGGTGACGGAGCAGGACCGGGGGACCGCCCGGCCCGGCCGCGTACTGGTCGCCCCACCGCATCAGCCCGACCAGCACGGGGTACAGGTCCAGGCCCTTGGGGGTAAGCCGGTACTCGTGCCGGCTGCGCTGGCCGCTGTCCTGGTAGGGCACCTTGCGCAGCAGTCCTTCCTGGACCAGGTGGGCCAGCCGGTCGCTGAGGACCTGACGGGGGATGCCGGTCCGGCGCTGCATGTCAGCGAACCGGCGCACGCCGTTGAACGCCTCGCGCAGCACGAGGAACGTGGGCCGCTCCCCGAGGATCGCCACCGCCGCGCCCACCGCGCAGTTGGCCGGGTCGTAGTCCATGATCCAGGTCCGTTCCATGATCCCAGGCTAAGTCTGGTTGACAGACTCAGCAACCGGTGACCATGCTGAGTCTGTGAACCGAACTCAGGTGTACCAGGTTCCCGCCGGCGTGACCGCCACCATCCGGCGGCCGGATCCCGCTGACCTGGCCGCGCTCGGCGCCTTCTTCGGCGGGCTGTCCCTGCGCACCCGTGTCCAGCGGTTCTTCGCGCCGGTCCGGCCGACTCCGGCCATGGTCCGCCTGGCCTGCGGCGCCGCCGGCCGTGGCGCCAGCCGCACCGATGTCCTGATCGCCACGCACGGCGGCCTCATCATCGGGCACGCGATGGCCGTGGACCGGGCCGACCCGCCGGACGGACTGGTGACCGAGATCGGCGTCGTGGTGGCCGACGGCTGGCAGGGTCAGGGGCTGGGCGCAGCCCTGGTGCGCGCGCTGCTCAGCCAGGCCCGGGCCCGGGGCGTGACCGCCCTCAGCATGGACGTGCTGCCTGGCAACCGTGAGGTGCTGGCCATGATCGCCGGTCACTGGACCGGGGCGTCCACGCACCGCTCGGCCGACTGCCTGACCATCCAGGTCCCGCTGCTAGCGCCAGGCCGCCACCGGGGAGCCCGGGGCGTAGACCCAGCCTCCCGTGCCCTGGCTGGCGTGCGGGTCGCCGGGCAGATGGCTGTAGTCGATGTCGAACTGGTACCCGGCGCCCGTTTAGCGGGCAACGGGGCGTGCGGTGCCGCGGCGACCACGGCCCAGTGCGCGTGCGGCCATCGCCCGTCCCGGGGACGATCGGCCGGCCAGGACCGCTCACCATGCCAGAGTGAGCCAGCCGGCCAAGGCAATGGTCAAAGCGGCCGGCTTCATCCGGACGCGGGGCGGCCCGGGGACTTGGGTCCGTAAGCTGCCACTTCTGCCAGCCGGTGCGAAGGAGACAGTGCCATGCCAGCTGACGGAGAGGCACCGCGCGGTCACCGGCTTGCTCAGCAAGGACCGGATGGAGGGATTCAGCGACGGCGTGTTCGGATTCGCCATCACGCTGCTCGTCCTGGACATCGCGCTGCACCCGCCGGGCACACCCCTGCAGCAGGTGCTGCATGCCTGGCCCGTCCTACCTGGCCTACGTCACCAGCTTCTTGACCATCGGCGGCTGCGTGGCTCGCCGCAGGCCCCCTGCCCGGTCGGCACGCACGGACCGATCCGCTCCTCCTGCGGCTCAACTTGCTCGCTCCTGCTGGTGGTGGTCTTCCTGCCGTTCCCGACCCGGCTCGTCGCCGAGGCGCTGCATAACACCAGCGGCGAACGGGTGTACGTCACCATGTACGGGCTCACCCTCCTGGCCATCCGCCTCCTCGGGTCCGCCCTGGACGCCTACGCGCGGCGTGAGCACCTCTACTCACCGCACCAAGACGACGAGGAACTGCGCACGGACCGCAGCGAAAACTCCTGCCCGTCGTCACCGGGTACGTGATCGCGATCCTCATCGGGCTCGCCTTGCCGGTAGCTGGCAGTAGCGCTGTACTTCGGTCATCGCGGTCTACCTGGTGGTGCCATTCCGCGAAGTCGCGCGGCTCCTGCGCCAGCGTGGCAGTACTTGACGCTGGTGCCACCTGTCGCGGCGCGTCGGGGCGCCGTACCATCCCAACGCGGCCGGGATGGCGGCCGTGGACCATGGTGCTCCCCCCTGTCCCATGTCCCCGGGAGCGCGTCATGACCCTGGAAAGCGCATGACCCTGGAAATCAGGCGGCTGCACCTGGCCGCCCTGCACGGCCCCGACGGCGGGGAGTGGCCCGTGCACGGGTTCGTCATCATCCACCCCGGCGGCGCCGCGCTGGTCGACACCGGCGTCGGCGGCCCCGACGAGCTGCTGAGCGACTGGCGCGTGGTCAACCGCACCGCCGCCGACGCGCTGGCCGGCATCGGGATGACGCCCGCCGACATCGGGCTGGTCATCAACACGCACCTGCACTTCGATCACTGCGGCCAGAACGCGGTCTTCGCGCACGCGCCCGTCTACGTCCAGCGGGCCGAGCTGGCCCGCGCGCAGCGGGAGGCGCCGGAGCTGTGCGACTGGCTCGGCTTCATGAACGCGTCGTTCGAGCTGCTCGACGGCGACGCGGAGATCCTGCCGGGGGTGTCGGTCATCACCACGCCGGGCCACACCGCAGGCCACCAATCCGTCGTGGTCCGGGCCGGCGACGGCTCGGCCGACCTGCTGACCGGCGACGCCGCGTACACGCCGCGCCAGTACCGCGAGCCGCCTGCCGCGGACCCCGCCCGGCTGCCGGACGGGCAGGCCGCCGACTTCGCCGCGTGGCAGGGCTCGCTGGCCCGGATGCACGCGCTAGGCGCCGACCGGGTCCACTTCTGCCACCACACCGCCGTCCTGCACGGCTGACAGCTCCCCGGGCGTGCAGGCGTGCCGCGTCATGGGCGAAGCGGGCGCGGTAGGTGGTGGCACTGAGCCCGTAGTGGGCCTTGAACCGGCGGGCGAAGTAGTTCTGGTCGGGCCAGCCGACCTCCCGGCCGATGCAGGTGACGGGCTGGTCGGAGTGCAGCAGCAGGGTGGCGGCGTACTCGGCGCGCAGCTGGGCGAGGTAGGCCATCGGCGGCAGGCCCGCCGCCGCCTTGAACAGGCGGACCAGGTAGCCGGGCGCGAGGTGCAGCTCGGCGGCCAGCTCGGTCAGCGTCCAGTGGTGCGCCAGCCGGGCCTCCAGCAGCCGCATCGCCTGGCCGACCGCCGGGTGGACCGGCGAGCCGAGGTCCGGCACCGGGCCCTGGGCCCGGCACGATGGCCCGGCCCAGCCCGCTGAACAGCAGGGCCAGCCGGCCCACGATGTCGCCGCGGTGCTCGGCGACCGGGCGGTGCCGCAGGGCCTCCAGCGCGGTGAGGTGGGCCAGGCACTCGCCGTAGGCGGCCGGATCCAGGTGCGTGGTGAGCAGGCCGCGGCCCTCCGCCGAGTAGGGCCCGGTCCACAGCAGGTACCCGAGCAGCGGGTCCTCCCGGGTCCAGGCCAGCTCCCGGCGGAGCAGTTCGCTGCTGAAGCAGCAGTTGAACAGCTCCAGCCGGTGGCAGTCCTCGTAGCCGTGCCAGACGCCGGGCCGGAGCAGCACCACGTCGCCGGGCTCCAGCTGCTGGCGGCCGGCCAGCGAGTGGTGCGTGCCGCTGCCGCCGATGACGAAAGCGATCTCCACGAAGCTGTGCGTGTGCAGCGGGCTGTCCCAGGCGTGCAGGTGGCGGCCCGCGTAGGCCAGCGCGCCTTCCTCGTTGAAGTGGAACAGGTCCCGGCTGGTGTCCAGCGGCATGTCCTCGTCCGACTTCCAGCGCCGGACGCATACCGCGCAGATCACGGCCAAAGTTAATTCTGTGCTACCAGCCGTGCATCTCGGCCTAGCCCTGGCCTGCCCTGACGGCGAATGATCGCCCTCAGATCCGCCCCGTTCACCTCACCGGAAACCCAGGGCACGCGATGACCCTGAGCTGGCTTCGCTTCCGGTACCGGCCGGTGCTGGTGGTGATGCTGCTGCCGAGCCTGCTGCTGATCGGGATCTTCAGCTACTACCCGGCGGTGCGCAGCCTGATCGGCGGGTTCTACACCTGGAACGGGTTCTCCCCGCCGGTCTACTCCGGGATCACCCAGTTCCAGGCAGTACCTCCAGGTCGCCCACGTTCGGCACCGAGGCGAAGAACATCGCGATCCTGACCGGCGGCAGCATCGCGATCACGCTGGTCGTCCCAGTTCACCGCGGCGGAGGTCGTGACGCACATGCCGCGGCGGTCCGGGACGGTGGCCAAGTACCTGCTGGTGCTGCCGATCGTGCTGCCCCCGCTGATCCTGATCGAGGTCTGGGCCTACCTGCTGCAGCCGGGGTCCGGGCTGGTCGACGTGTTCCTCGGCGCGGTCGGGCTGCCCCAGCCGACCTGGCTCAGCGACCCGCACCTGGTGCTGGCCAGCATCCTGCTGATCGGGTTCCCGTGGATCTCCAACCTGGGGTTCCTGATCTTCCTCGGCGGGCTGCAGAACCTGCCGAAGGACGTGCTGGACGCCTCCGCCATCGACGGCGTCGGCGCGCTGAAAGCGGGTGTTCACCATCGACGTCCCGCTGCTGCTGCCCCAGTTCCGCATCGTGGTCATCTTGTCCGGCATCTTCGCGGTGCAGAACTTCATCCCGATCCTGCTGCTGACCAACGGCGGCCCGGGCACCGCGTCCCTGGTGCCCGGGCTCGACATGTACCAGTCCGCGTTCCAGAACGACCAGTACGGCTACGGCATGGCCATCGGCACCCTGCTCTTCGTGGTCATGCTCGCCTTCACCCTCACCGCCATGCGCCTGCTCCGGCCGCGCACCACCGCGTAGCCCGCACTACCCGCCGATTGCACCCACGATCACCGCTCACGAGGAGGTGGGACCTATGCGCACAGATCCTTGCCCAGTGCGACAGCAGACCGCCCGTCAGCAGCCGTCGCCGCGGCCGCCGCTGCTGCTGGCCGGCGGCCTGGCCGCCGGGTGCTCCTCCAGCGGGTCCGGCAGCGGCGGCGGCGCCGGTCGTCATCAAGGCGGTGCTGCCGCCCAACACCGGCCCCATCACCGCCGCGGACAACGCGGGCCTGAAGAAGCTGACCGCCCAGTGCGAGGCGGCGCACAAGGGCTTCACCGTGCAGTGGCTGCCCAACAACACCGCGCAGCATCACCGCGGCGAACGCGGCCGTGGAGAGCCAGGCGTCCGGCGGCGCCGCGCCGGACCTGGTCTGGGAGCAGTACGGCCCGGTCACCTCGGGCGGGCTGCCCAAGGGCCTGCTGCAGAACATCAAGCCCTACCTGGAGAAGCCGAACCCCTACGTGGCCGGCAACACCAGCTGGCTGTCGCTGTTCTCCGCCGTCCACGGTCCCGTACATGACCTCGCCCAACGGCGACATCGACATCATCCTCGGCTCCAACGTCGAGACCGGCATGTTCTACAGCAAGGCCGCGTTCGCCAAGGCCGGGATCACCACCGCGCCGGCCAGCTGGGCGGACTTCGTGACCGACCTGGGCAAGCTGAAGGCGGCCGGGATCACGCCGATCATGTTCGCCGACGGCGGCCTGTGCAACCCGTCCTGGTTCGAGCGGCTGGCCACCTCCTCGCTGCTGGCCGGCCAGGTCAGCCAGTTCGACGTCAACCACGCCCAGGTCACCAACGGCCTCGACGTCGCGGTCGGCATCCACAAGGGCATCATCAGCATGCACAACCCCCGCTACGCCGAGGTGTGGAAGCTGCTCGGCCAGCTGGTCCGGTACTCGGCCACCGGGCAGAGCGGCTACGACGCCTGCTCCAACCCCGAACGCCACCACCCCGCCGCTGAGCACCCAGTCCCTGCTGGCCCAGGGCAAGGTCGGCGTGCTGTGGGGCGGCAGCTGGTACATCCCGCAGCTGAGCTCGGCGGGCTTCTCGACCGGCCAAGTTCGGCGTGTTCCCCGAGCCGCCGATCACCACCGCCAGCACGCCCGCTGGCCACCGGCACCTCGACGGTCGGCGTCATCGGCGGCCCGAACGGCAACGGCCAGTGGGGCGTCACCTCGCAGCAGGCCGACCACAGCATGACCCCGGCCAAGACCAAGACGGTGATGAACTTCCTGGCCTGGCTGTTCACCCCGCAGCACCTGGGCTACTGGATCAAGATCAACCAGTCCGGGCGGCGAGATCCCGACCGAGACCGCCGCGCCCACCGTCAACCTGCCCGGCCTGAAGAGCCTGGTGCCCAGCCGGCAAGGTCGCCGACCGTGGTGGACGTCGTCCTGGACGACGTGCTGTCCACCGCGGCCACCAACTCCGGGCCTCCGGCTGGTCCAGGCCTACGTGAACGGGTCGATGTCCTACTCCGCCTTCGCCAGCCAGTGGCAGTCCCTGCTGACCAGCGCCGCGAACTCCTGGGCCACCACCAACCACGTCGACCTCAGCAAGTACTGAGCGGGCCCGGATGCACCGACGAGCAGGAACGCATGACGTCCGCGATCCGGACCCAGTCCAGCCCGCCCGCCGCCCGGCCCCCGCCGGGCGGCGGCCGGGCGCGCCGCGCACCGGCGCCGCCGCTACCGCTGGATCGCGGTGGCGGCCGGCGTGGTGATCATCGTGATGACCTATTTCCCGATCATCTTCGTGGTCTCGAACTCGCTGAAGACCGGGAACGACATCTTCACCAGCGGCGTGTTCTCCCTGTTCACCCAGTTCGACTACGAGAACTACGTGCAGGCCTGGTCCGGCGTCTCCCAGCCGCTGCTGAACACGATCATCGTCGCCGCGCTGTCCATCGTGCTCGGCGTGAGCGCCGCGGCGCTCGGCGCGTACGCCTTCTCCCAGCTGCAGTTCCGCGGCAAGAACCTGCTGTTCCTGGCCTACATCGCGCTGCTGCTGATCCCGTGGACGCTGACCCTGATCCCGCTGTTCCTGACCATCCAGAAGCTGCACCTGTTCAACACCTGGTGGGCCCTGGTGCTGCCGTACGCGGCCAGCGCCCAGCCGCTGCTGGTGCTGATCTTCCGCGGCTTCTTCGACCAGATCCCGAAGGAGATCCTGGAAAGCGCCCGGGTCGACGGCTGCCCGGAGCGCCGCGTGCTGCTGCAGGATCGTCGCCCCGCTGACCAGGCCGGTCCTGCTCACCGGCGCGATCCTGGTCACCATCAACGTCTGGGGCGACTACCTGTGGCCCACCATCGTCATCCAGGACCCGCACCGCACCACCATCTCGGCCGGCGTCGCAGCAGTTCGTCGGCAGCTTCGGCCTGAACCTCAGCCTCCGGCGGATCGGTGTTCGCCGCGTTCGTCATCGCCACCATGCCCATGTTCGTCCTCGTCGGCTTCTCCATGCGCTATTTCGTCGCCGGACTCACCGAAGGAGCCCTCAAACTGTGACCACCTCCCCCCTGCTGCCGGCCGGGCTCCGCTGCGCCCACCTGGTCAACCCGCTCGGCGTGGCCCCCGACCGGGTCCGGCTGAGCTGGCTGCTGGAAGGCGGCCGGCCACGGCCGGGCGCCAGACCGGCTACCAGGTGGTGGTCACCGGAGTGGCCGGGCCGGCGGTGGCCGGCGGCCGCCTGGGACAGCGGCCGGGTCGCCTCCGCCGACCAGGCCGACATCCGCTACCAGGGCCGCCCGCTGGCCCGCGGCGGCCGCTACTCCTGGCGGGTCCGGGTCTGGGACGAGGACCAGGCGGTGTCGCCGTGGAGCGAGCCGGCCCGGTTCGAGGTGGAACTGGACCCGGCCGACGGGCTGGCGCGCGTCCTGGATCGGGCTGGGCCAGGTCCGGGAGGAGTTCCGGCCGCCCGCCGGCGACGGCCCGGCCGACCCGCTGCGTCACGCCCTGAACCCCGCTCCCTACCTGCGCCGGAGCTTCACGGTCAGCCAGCCGGTGGCCTCGGCCCGGCTCTACGTGACCGCGCTGGGCCTGTACGAGGCGCAGGCTGAACGGTGAGCGCGTGGGGGACGCCGTCCTCGCGCCCGGGCTGGACCGACTACGCGCAGCGGATCGCCGTACCAGACCTACGACGTGACCGGGCTGCTGCGGCCGGGCGAGAACGTGCTCGGCGCGCTGCTGGCCGACGGGTGGTACTCGGGCTTCGTCGGGTTCGACGCCAAGCGGGCCGGCGCGCACTACGGCGCCGCGCCCGGAGTTCCTGGCCCAGCTGGTCATCGGCTTCGCCGACGGCACCAGCCAGTGGGTCGTCACCGACGGCGCGCTGGCGGGCCCGGTTCGCCGCGATCCGGCACGCCGACCTGCTCATGGGCGAGCGGCACGACCTGGCCCGCGAGCCGCACGGCTGGGACGCCCCCGGCTTCGACGACGGCCGGCTGGCGCCCGGTCCGCTGCCGGGACCGCGACGGCAGGCCGCTGGTCGCCGACCCCGGGCCGCCGGTCCGGGTGACCGCAGGAGATCGCGCCGGTCAGCGTGACCGCGGACGGCGCCGGGCGGCTACATCGCCGACTTCGGCCAGAACCTGCCCGGCTGGCTGCGGGTCGCCGCCGACGGCCCGGCCGGCGCCTGCGTGCGCATCCGGCACGCCGAGGTGCTGGCCGCCGGCGGCCGCCTGTACACCGAGCAACCTGCGCACCGCCCGGCAGACCGACGAGTTCGTCACCGCCGGCGGCCCGGCAGGTCCTCGAGCCGCGGTTCACCCTGCACGGGTTCCGGTACGCCGAGATCTCCGGCTACCCCGGCCAGCCGGGCCCGGGCGACATCGTGGCCCGGGTGGTGCACTCCGACATCCCGGCCACCGGCTCGTTCGAGAGCTCGGCGGACTGGCTCGGCCAGCTGTTGCGCGCAACATCGACTGGGGCCAGCGCGGCAACTTCATCAGCGTGCCCACCGACTGCCCGCAGCGCGACGAGCGGCTCGGCTGGCTGGGCGACGCCCAGATCTTCGCCCGCACCGCCTGCTACAACCGGGACGTCGCCGCGTTCTTCGCCAAGTGGCTCGATGACGTGGCCGACGCGCAGCACGACGTCCGGGGCGTTCCCCGACATCGCGCCCCGGCTCAACATCCCCTGGGCCGGGTCGCCCGCCTGGGGAGACGCGGGCGTGATCGTCCCGTGGACGCTGCACACCATGTACGGCGACACCGCGATCCTGCACCGGCACTTCGCCGCGATGACCCGCTGGATGGATCTGCTGGAACGGGAGAATCCCGACTACCTGCGCACCCGCAACCTCGGCAACGGCTACAACGACTGGCTCGCGCCGGGCGACGACGAGACCCCGCGCGAGCTGCTGGCCACGGCCTACTGGGCGCTACGACGCCGCGCTGATGGCCGGGATCGCCGAGGCCACCGGCCGCCCGGAGCAGGCCGCCGGGTACCGGGCGCTCCGCGCCAAGATCGGGGCCGCGTTCGCCGGCGCGTTCCTGGCCGCCGACGGCCAGATCGCCTCCGGCACCCAGACCGCCTACGTCCTCGGCCTGCACATGCAGCTCATCCCCGGAGGAGCTGCGCGAGGCCGCGGCCGGCCACCTGGTGGAGGCGATCCGGCGCGCGGACTGGCACCTGTCCACCGGGTTCGTGGGCGTGGGCTACCTGCTGCCGGTGCTCAGCTCCACCGGGCACGACGAGGTGGCCTACCGGCTGCTGGAACAGCGCTCCGCCCCCTCCTGGCGGTACATGATCGACCACGGGGCGACCACGATCTGGGAGCGCTGGGACGGCTGGACCGCCGAACGCGGTTTCCAGTCCGCCTCGATGAACTCCTTCAACCACTACGCGCTCGGCTCGGTCGGCGAGTGGCTGTACCGCTTCGTCCTCGGCATCGACCAGGAGCCGGGGTCGGCCGGTTTCCAGCGGCTGCTGATCCGCCCGCACCCGGGCGGCTCGCTGCGCTGGGCCCGCGGCAGCTACGAGTCGGTGCGCGGGCTGATCCGCAGCGGATGGCGGCTCGACGGCGGACCAGTTCCGGTTCCGGGTCGAGATCCCGCCCAACGCCGTGGCCAGTGTCCGGGTGCCCAGCCCGGACGCGGCGGCTGGTCCGGGACGCGGCCGGCGCGCGGGCCCGCGGCAGTCGCCGGCTTCCCCGGCGCTGCCCGGTGTCCGAGGAGGCGGTGTTCCAGGTCGGCTCCGGGGACGCACGAGTTCACCGGCCCGCGGCCATGATCCCGGCCCGCACGCTCAACTCCGGCTTCGACATGCCGCTGCTGGGGCTGGGCACCTACGGGATGGACGGCGCGGCCGGTGCCGCGGCCATGGCCCGGGCGATCTCGGCCGGCTACCGGCTGCTGGACACCGCGGCGAAATACGGCAACGAGTGGGCGGTCGGCGAGGCGATCCGGCGCAGCGGGGCGGACCGCGGGGACCTGTTCATCACCAGCAAGCTGCGCGGCGCCGACCACGGCCGGCGCAAGCACCCGGGCCGCGCTGGCCGCCAGCCTGGACCGGCTGCGCCTGGACTACCTGGACCTGTACCTCATCCACTGGCCGCTGCCGCGGCTCGGCCTGTTCGCCGAATCCTACGAGGCCATGCTGGAACTCGCCGCCGAGGGGCTGATCCGCTCGGCCGGGGTCTCGAACTTCAAGCCCGCCCACGTCGGCGCCCTGATCGAGGCGACCGGCGTGGCCCCGGCCGTGGACCAGATCGAGCTGTCCCCGGCCCTGCCGCGCGGCGCCACCGTCGCCTACCTGGAGGGCGCCGGGGTGCTCCCGCAGGCGTGGGGGCCGCTCGGGATCGGTCATCAGGTGCCCGGGTCGCCCGTGGTGGCCGCCATCGCCCGCGCCCATGACGTCACCCCCGCCCAGGTGGTCCTGCGCTGGGCGGTGCAGCAGGGCATCGCGGTGATCCCCAAGTCCGCCCGCCCGGAACGCCAGCAGGCCAACCTGCAGATCTTCGGCTTCAGCCTCAGCGACGCCGAGATGGCCGCGCTGGCCGCGCTCGATCGCGGCGAGGACGCGGCCGTGGACTCCGACGCCCGCGTGGAATTCTGACCCCGCGCACCTTTTGTAACTCTAACGGAACTTATCGTGGTGACATGTCCGCGGTGGAGGAGATCCGGGCCCAGGCCCTGGAGGTGGCGGCCGGCTGGTCACCGGACGGCGCGCCCGAGTCCTGGCGGCTCACGGCCGGCCTGTTCCAGGCCATCGCGGCGCACGACGAGCTGCTCGGCCGGCTGGCCGGGCTGCCGCCCGACCGGCTGCCCGCCCTGCTGGCCAGCGCGGCCATCTCGTACCTGGTCCGCCGGGACAGGCCCGCCCCGCTGGCCGCCTATTTCCCCGAGCCGGGAACCCCGCAGCCCCGGTTCGACGACGGCTTCGCCCGGGCCGCCCAGGCGTTCCTGTCGGCCCGGGCGGACGATATCGCGGCGGAATGCCAGGGCCGCCGCTACCAGATGAGCGAGGTGGCCCGGTGCACCCAGATGGCGCTGGGCGTGGCCGCGGCCGTGGTCTCGCGCACCGGCCTGGTCGGCCTGGCCGACCTGGGCACCGGCGCCGGGCTGGGCCTGCACCTGGACCGCTACCGCTATCTGGTGGGCGGCCAGCCCACCGGCCCGCGCAGCGCGGCCATGACCCTGCGCTGCGAGGTCCGCGGCTCCCGGCCGCCCCCGCGGGCCGTGCTGCCGCCCATCGCCGAGCGGGTCGGCATCGACCGCAACCCGCTGGACCCGGGGAACCCGGCGGCGCGGTCCTGGCTGGAGGCGTGCGCGCCGCCGGAGGCATCCGCGCTGGCCCGGCTGGCCGCCGCGATCGAGGTGGCCCGGCGCTACCCGGCGCGGCTCGTCGCGGGTGACGTCGTGGCTGCGCTGCCGGCCGTGCTGGACAGCTTCCCGCCCGGCCGCCGGGTCATCGTGACCGATGCTTACCTGGCGGTCTTCCTCCCGGCGCCGCAGCGCGCGGAGCTGGCCGCCGTCATGGCCGACGCCGGGCGGACCCGCCCGGTCACCTGGCTGTCGCTGGACCCGCTTGTCCCGCTCGGCCCGTCCGGCCGGGACAGCGTGCAGGGCATCGCGCTGCCCGCCGAGCTGGTCCGCGACTACCAGCGCCACGGCGTCTTCGCCGTGCTGGGGGAGCGGACCTTCGGCGGTGCCAGCCGCCCCGGCGGCCCCGATCGGGCCCGGCTGCTGGCCCGGGCCCACCCGTCGGGTGAGTGGATCGAGTGGCTGGCCTTACCGAGTGCTGGCCTTACCGAGTGCTGGCCTGATCGGGTGGCTGGCCTAGCGCCGGGGCTCGTATTTCCAGATTACGTAGGTGCCCAGGCCGACCGGCTTGACCTCGGTGCCGTAAGGAACGACTTCGATGGTGTGGTAGTCGGGGTTGCGGTGCAGCAGCGTGGCCAGGCCGTGGTCCAGGGCGGTGGTGTCGGTGAAGTTGAGGGCGACATAGGAGAAGTAGCCCTTGGCGATGTACCGGGCGAAGATCGAGGCGTTGCCGGGCGCGGCCGCGCCCGCCGCCGCGGCCGGATTGCCGGTGATGGCCCCCGAGGGCAGGATGATGGTGCGGGTGCTGGACCAGCGCCGCCACTCCCGGCCGGACGGCAGGTAGTACTTGGCGATAGAGGGGTCCTCGACGAGCATCGGCCCGTGGCCATGGCCGGCCAGCGGCCGGAAGACCGCGATGAAGGCTTTCGCGTTGGGCCAGCTGGTCGCGAACGACCACGACTGCACCGCGCCCAGGTAGACCGGGAAGACCAGCGCGATCACGCAGGTCGCGCTCGTGATGACCTGCTCCCGGCCGGCCGGCGCGGCCGAGATGAAGCGGTCGGTGGCGTAGCCCGCGGCGATGGCCGCGAACCAGGCGCCCACGCCCACGTGCTCGTTCAGCAGCGCGGCGGTGTGCAGCCAGGCCTGCTCGGCCGGCCCCAGGATCGCGGCCGCGGCCAGGACGGCCAGCAGCCAGGTCTGGGCCCGTCCCTCCCGCCGCACCGCGCTGATGATGACGCCGCCTGCGGCCAGGATGACCAGCAGGCCGGCCCAGTACCAGGAGCTGGACAGCACGGACAGCGGCGAGTTCGTGTGCGCGACCGGGGCCAGGATCGTCTGGCGGAACCCGCTGAGGTAGCTGCTCCCGCCGATCAGCAGCCCGGCGCCCAGGATCGCGATCACCGTGGTCGCCAGGATGGCGACGCGCCGCAGCGCGACCCGGCCCCCCGGCGCCGGGAACGCGGCCAGGACCGCCAGCACCGGCACGAGCACGTCGAACAGGATCGTGGAGTACGACGTGGCGTTGGCCAGGGCCAGCGCCGCGCCCGCCGCGATCATGCGGCCCGGCACCTCGCCCCGTTCCCCGGCCCGCAGCACGCACCATGCCGCCAGCGCGACGAAGAACAGGGACAGCGCGTCGTAGGTGGCGAACGCGCCCAGGTGCAGGGTCGGGCCCAGCACGGCGAACAGCGCGGCGGCGAAGAACGCGGCCCGCCGCCCGTACCGCCGCCGGGCCGCGCTCCACAGCAGCGTGGTGGCCCCGAGCATGAAGACCAGCGACAGGATCCGGGCCCCGGCCAGGCCGCCCGCGCGGTCCGCCAGCGCGCCGAGCGGCGGGTAGATCACGGGCGCGCCGGAGAAGAAGTAGGGGAACGGCGGGATGGCCGTGCCGTGCAGCCAGTTCGCCCACTGCAGGTGCCCGGCCCACAGGTACAGGCCCTCGTCCTGAAAGGCCGTGTCGGCCCGGACCAGCCGGAGCGACAGCAGCGCCTGGGCGATGAGCACCGGGAGCAGCGGCCATCCGCCGGGGACGTGCCACCGGGTGGGCCGCTCCGGCCGGTGCGCGGCGGTCCGCCCCGCTACGACCGTGCTGGCCGGGGCCTGTGCTGGCGCCGACGCCCGGGTATCCGACGTCTGTGCATTCATGACGGGTCTCCGCGTCCTGTGCCCGGCGGGCCTGGGCAGTCGCCGGCCAGGTTTCCCGGTACTCCTGCGTCACGGCTGAGCCGGCTGGGTGCGGGGCGCAGGGGCCTTGGGCGTTTCAATAGACGCGCGGGAAGCCTGGATTACGTGGCCTACACGCAGTAGGACGCGCGAGCCCGGCGGTCCGATCACCGCCGCGACCGAAAAGGTGACGCTGTCGCGTGATCCGGCGCGTTCCGCCCGTTTGACCGCCGCCCGCGGCCCGGCAGGATAGGGAGACCGGACGAGGTCGGGAGGACCTGGATGAGTCGCGTGGTGGTCATCGGCGCTACCGGGCACGTCGGCAGCTACCTGGTCCCGCGGCTGGTGCGGGGCGGTCACGAGGTCATCGCCCTGAGCCGGGGCCTGCGCGACCCCTATCACCCGGCCCCGGAGTGGGCCCAGGTCACGCGGGTCGCGGTAGACCGGGACGCGGAGGACGCCGCGGGCACCTTCGGCGGCCGGATCGCGGACCTGCGCCCCGACGTGGTCGTCGACATGGTCTGCTTCACCGCGGCCTCGGCCCGGCAGCTCGTCGGCGCGCTGCGCCCGTCCCGGCCGCTGCTGCTGCACTGCGGGACCATCTGGGTGCATGGTCCCGCGCTGCGGGTGCCGGTCACCGAGGATGAGCCGCGCACCGCGTACGGCGAGTACGGCACCGGCAAGGCGGAGATAGAGGCGCTGCTGCACCGCGAGACGCTGGCGGGCGGGGTCCCCGCCGTGGTGCTGCACCCGGGTCACATCAGCGGGCCGGGCTGGCCGGTGATCACGCCCGCCGGCAACCTGGACCCGGCCGCCTGGACCAGCCTGGCCACCGGGCAGCCGCTGGCGCTGCCCGATCACGGGCTGGGCGTCCTGCATCACGTGCACGCCGACGACGTGGCGCAGGCCTTCGAGCGGGCGCTGTCCCGGCCGGCGGCCATCGGGGCCAGCTTCCACGTGGTGGCCGAGCAGGCCATGACGCTGCGCGGGCTGGCCGACGGCGTCGCGCGCTGGTTCGGCCGCGAGCCGGTACTGGACTTCGTGGACTGGCCGGAGTTCGAGCGCCGGGCCGGTTCCGGGCCCGCGGAGACCACCCGCGAGCACACGGCCCGCAGCATCACCGCGAGCATCGCCCGGGCCCGCGACGTGCTCGGCTACCAGCCGCGCTACAGCCCGCTCGGCGCCCTGCACGAGGCCCTGGCCTGGCTCGTCGCGCACGGCCAGGCGGACGTCGGTGGCCAGCCGTTTCCGGCAGATGGCGGGGTCTAGCAGGTCAGCACCAAGATCCCCGGTAGCCTGGCAGCTCACCCACGCCAGAGTCGCTCATGTTGGGGTCCCCAGCTGTCACTCACATCAGTAACGCGAACCTTGCTGGTGCCCGGCTCCCGCGCGGCCCGGCGCTGGCACGGCGACGCCGCGGCCATCCTCCTGCTCATCGCGCTGCCCGTGCTCGTGTACGGGGTGCCCGCGCTGCTCGGGCATCCCGTCCTGCCCGGTGACGACCTGACGCAGAACTTCCCGCTGCGGGTGCTGGCCGGGCACGAGATCCGCAGCGGCCACCTGCCGCTGTACGACCCGTACATCTGGAGTGGCGCCCCGCTGCTGGCCGGCTGGAACGCCGGGGCCGCGTACCCGTTCACGTTCCTGTTCGCCGTCGCCCCCGCCGTGGCCGCGTGGACCCTGAACATGATCCTGACCTGGGCGGTGGCCGGGACCGGGATGTTCGCTTTCCTGCGGGCCTGCCGCCTGGGGCGGGTGCCGGCCGTGCTCGGTGCGCTCTCGTTCGCCTTCGCCGGGGCCATGTCGGCCCAGGTGGCCCACTTCGGGCTGGTGGCCGGCATGAGCTGGGTGCCGCTGCAGCTGCTGTGCGTCCTGCGGCTGACCGGGCCGCGCACGCATGGCCTCCCGGCTGGCCTGGACCGCGGCCCTGGCCGGGGCGTTCGGCCTGACCATCCTGGCCGGGGAGCCGCGGGCCATCGACGACGCGGGCGTGGTCATCGCGATCTACGCGGTCTGGCAGATCGCCCGGCTCGGCCGCCGCTGGGGCCCGGCGGCGCTCTCGGTGGCGGCCGGCCTGGCGCTGGGCGCGTGCCTCGGCGCGGTCCAGTGGCTGCCCGGCCTGGCCGTGGTGGCCTCGTCCCAGCGCGGCGCGAGCTCGGCCGCCCTGTTCAACTCGGGCTCGCTCCCGCACCGGTGGCTGCTGCTGATGCTGGTGCCGGACCTGCTGGGCGGGTCCGGCTCGTTCGGCCAGCCGGCTTTCTTCGCGAACTACAACCTGGCCGAGGTCACGGGCTACGTCGGGATCCTGCCGCTGGTGGCCGCGCTCGCGCTGCTCGGCCGGGTCCGGCTGCGGCCGCGCCCGCCGGAGTGGCTCGTGTGGCACGTCATGGCGCTGGCCGGGATCGTGCTCGCGCTCGGCGGCAACACCCCGGTCGGTGACCTGCTCGTGCACGTGCCGCTGTTCGGCGGCCAGCGGCTGCAGAGCCGGAACATCCTCATCGCGGACCTCGCGCTGGCCGTGCTCCTGGCGTACTGGGCCAGCCACCCGCTCAGCGAGGGCAGCCGGCGGTTCCTCCGGATCCGCGGCCGCCGCGGGCCCGACCTGGAGACCGTCCTCGCCCTGCTGCCGCCGCTGGCCGTGATCGCGGTGGCCGTCCTCGGCCTGTCCTGGGGCGCGGGCCTGCTGCACTGGCTGCGGGCGGGCCCGGCCGCCGGCGGCCTCGCTGGCCTGCTCAAGCCGTGGCTCGTCCCGTCCGCGCTGCTCGGAGCGGGAGCCATCGCGCTGGTGATCGGCGGCCGGCGTCTCCGGCCGGGGCCGCGCTCACGCTGGCTGGCCGGTTTCGTGCTGGCCGACCTGGTCGTGTTCACGCTGCTCGGCGTGGTCGCCGTCGGTCCCGGCCCGGCCGGCCACGGCACCAGCGCGGCCTCCAGCCAGACGGCGGCGGCAGCGGGCGCTGCGGCCCCGGCCGTGGCGGCCCATCCGGCCGCGGCCCGGGCCCCGGCGGCGGCGCGTCCCGTCGCGGCCCTGGGATACCCGGGCCGTTTCGCGATCTACGACCCGGACCAGCTGGACGGGCACAGCCTCTCCCGGCTCGGCGCGCCCGATCTGAACGTCATCAGCGGCACCCCGTCGGTCCAGGGCTACTCCTCGCTCGTCTCGGGCTTCTACGCCTCGGCCACCGGGTCCCACCAGGCCGCCGGCGAGGGGCAGGACGTGCTCGACCCCCGGGCCGTGCAGGACGGTGTCCTCGACCAGCTCGACACCTCCGTCCTCCTCACGCTGCCCGCCTACCTGGCCACCGAGGCCGGGGGATCCGCAGCCTCCTCCGGCCTGCCGGGCACCGGCCAGCGTGACCTCGCCCCGCGCCACCAGGCCACCTGGTACTTCGCCGCGCCGCTCGGCGTGACCCGGCTGGAGGTGCCGGACGCGGACGCCAGGCAGGACGCGGCCGCCGGGCACGCGAGATCGGCCTGCTGACCACCCGCGGCGCGACCCGCTGGTTCCCCGCGGCCGCGGCCGGGGCCCACCGGCTGGCCATCACCCTGCCCCGCCCGCTGACCAGCGTCGCCGTGGTCGCGCAGGCGGGCGGCCGGGCGGCCCGGCTCGGCCCGGCGTCGGTCGCCGACACCGGCGGGCGGGTGTTCGTGGCCGACGGGCAGCTGCAAGACGCCCTGATCCCGCCCCGCTGGGGATACGCGGGCCACGACGGCCCCTTCGCGGTCTTCGTGGACCATTTCGCCCGGGGCCCGCTCGGCCTCCAGGCGCTGCCGGGCCGGTCCGTCTCGGGCGCCGCGGTCCGGGCGGTAGCCGGGCCGGCCGGCAGCCCGGCCGTGGCCGACGTCTCCTCTCCCCGCGGCGTCCGGGTCATCCGGTCGGTGGCGGCCACGGCCGGGTGGACCGCGACCTGGCGTCCCCGCCACGGCGCGCCGGCCGCGCTGGCCGTGCACCGGGACGGGCTCGTCCAGGCCGTCGACGTGCCGGCCGGGCGGGGCGTCGTGATCTGGAGCTACCGGCCGCCGGGGTTCCGGATGGGGTTCGCGCTGTCCTTCGGGGCGACCACGCTGATCATCGCGCTGCTGATCGCCGGGCTGTTCCTGTCCCGTGCGGGCCGCCCCGGCGAGCCCGCCTGGGATCCCCCCGGGCCGGGGCGCGTCGCCGAGCCGATGGTGAGCAACGGCTTACCTGACGTCCAGCCGGCCTTCAGCTTTCCTTCCTACGGTGAGGCCAGGAACAGGGCTTCCAGGGATGGAACCGGGCGACCAGGCCGGGCCAGCGAGGGCCCGCGAGCCGATCAGGGAGGCTGGGACGGTGCGGGAGAGCGTCACGATCTGGTACAGGGGAGCGGGCTACCAGCTCGGCCGGGGGGAACGCGGTTACGCGATCTGGCCCGCGGGCGGCCCGCCCGGGCCGCCCCTGGAGCAGTGGCCGGAGACACCGGCCGGGTGGGCCGCGGCGTGGTCCCGGTTCAACGCGGTCGAGGCGCCCGGCACCATCGTCCATCTCCAGTCGCCAGCGGAACCCGGCCCGGCCGGCCCGGCCGGCCCGGCCTCGCCCGGCATGCCCGCTGCCCCGCCCGGCGTGAGCACTGCCCCGCCCGGCGCCCCTTATGCCTGGCCGGGGGCCCGCCCCGGCTCGCCGGGGGCCCGCCCCGGCTGGGCGGGCGTCCGCTCGGGCGGCGCGCTCACCGCGGCCATCCTGCTGGTCGGCGGCGTCGCCCTCGGGCTGGCCGGCCTCTTCCCGGCTTACCTGTCCGGGTCGAGCCTGGCCCAGCAGCCGGCCGAGCTGGTGCCGCACGTGATCTACCTGGCCGCCTGGACGGCCAGCGCGCTGCTCATCGCGTCCGGGGGCATCCGGCTGCGGATCGGCACCCTCCTCGCGCTGGGCATGAGCGTGGTCACGTTCGGCTTCTTCTTCGCGGACCTGGGCACGGTGATCGCCGGCGGGACCCGCCTGATGGGGGCCGGGCTGCTGCTCGGCCTGGCCGGCTGGCTGGCCTGCACGGCCGGCGCCGTGCTGGCCTTCCGGCTCCGCGCGGCCGATGCGCCCCGCAAGCTGGAGCGCCGCCCGGCGGGCCCGGTCGTGACGCTGGCCCTCGCCGTGCTCGCCGCGGCCGGGGCCGCGATCGCGTTCGCCCCGTCGTGGGACAGCTACACCCTGCGGTCGGCCAGCGGGGCGACGCAGACGCTCACCGCGGGGAACAGCTTCGCGAACCCGGGCCCGGTCATCGTCGGCGACGTCGCGGTCATGGTCACCCTGGTCGCGGTCGTGGCCGCCGCCGCCCTGTGGCGACCGGCCCGGCTGGGTGCGGTGCTGCTCGCCGGGGCCGCCATCCCGATGGCAGCCCAGGCGATCTCCGCGATCGTCCAGGTCACCGAGCCTGTGTCCGCGGCCAGCTTCGGCATCTCCCCGGCCCAGGCCGCGCAGGCCGGGCTGACGATCAGCGCGGGCCTTACCCCCGTGTTCTGGGTCTACTGCGCGTTCGTGGTCGCCCTGCTGCTGGCGGGCGGGTGGATGTTCATGCCGCGGCAGCCCGCGGGCCAGGCCGGGATCCGCCCCGGCGGCGTGACCGCGCCGGTGCCCGGCACGGTCACTACCTGGAGCCCTTGAGCAGGTGGGCGTAGACGACGACGTTGTCCAGGTACTGCCGGGTCGTGGTGTCGAAGGGCCCGCCGCAGGTGACCAGGCGGAGGCCGGGGAAGCTGACGTTGCCGTAGACCTCGGAGGCCGGGAACACTGACTTGACCACCTTCTGCACCCCGTCCACGGTGAACACCGCGGTGGACCCGTTGGCCCGCACCACGTCGATCCTGTTCCCCGGGCGCAGCGTCTTGATGGAGAAGAACACCGAGACGCCGGTGAACGAGTCGAACGTGGCCCAGGATGACCGACGAGCCCCGCTGGCCGGGCGTGACGCTGCGGTCGTACCAGCCGGCCAGGTCGTGATTCGCCAGCGGCGGCACCTGGATGCCGCCGCCGGCCGTCACGCCGAGCCGCATGACCGGGGCGGACACGTGCAGGATCGGGATCTCGATCCGCACCGGCGCGGACCGGGCCAGCGGCGCCGCGGTCGGGGCGGTCACCGGCAGCGGCGCTGAGGTGCCCACCCCGGCCGGGATCTCGAGGGCGGCCCCGGTCAGCCCGCCGCCGCCCAGGGAGTGGAAGGCCACCAGGGCCCCCCCGATCATCAGGGCGCCGCCCAGGATGATCGCGGGCGCCCGCCGCCGGCGGTGGCGGCCCTCCTCGTAGTAGGTCCGGGTGGACCAGTCAGCCCGGGACCGCCGGGAGCGGCGGGGGACGATCATGCCTGCGTCACCTCCGGTGCGGTGCTGCCTCAGGCGGGAAACTGGTGCCGCCGGCGGCGCACCCCGGCCAGCGTGATGCCCAGGCCCGCGAGCAGGACCGCCCCGCCCGCGGCCAGCCCGGCGAGATCACCGGCGTGATGCAGGCTGCCCCCGCCGCCGGTGTTGGGCGCGCCGGTGGGCGTGGCCCCGGCCGTCAGCGGGACGGTGGCGGCGGTCCGGGTGACCTGCACCGCGACGGCCGCAGGCATGGTCGCGGTCATGGTGGTCACCAGGACGCACGTCACGACCACCGCGACGACGGCCGCCGCGTGGATGGTGACGGTGAACCGGGTGGGCGGCAGGATGTGGTCCAGCCCGGCCGCGTTCAGCATGAGCGCCCCGCTCACGCTGAACATGCCGCCGCCGGTGTCCGTCATGGTCCCGGTGAGCGGGACGCTGTCGGTCTGCGCGCCCATGACCGGCAGCGCACCGCTGAAGCCGACCGCGGAGGTGCCCGCGGGGAACGGGCCGCCCAGCGCGGTGGCCGGCGACGAGAGCGTGACCGTGTCGGTCGAGCCCACCGTGGCTCGGCCCGCTGTCCCGCAGCTGGATCGGGATCCGGGCCATCCGGTTCACCGTGTGGGCTCCGGCGGTGATGGTGCAGGTGTAGGCGGGCGCGTTGAACGACGTCGGGGTGGTGCGAGCTGAGTGGGCGGCGGCGGCCGCGCCAGGAGCCCCGGCGAGCAGCCCGGCTACGGCCAGGGTCAGGGCGGCGCCTGACGATGCGGCGCGGTGTGCGGCTTTCCCGTGCTGGAACACGTTCTCTGGGCCCTTCGTGAGGTGACCCGCTCCGGCGTTGTCCCGCTCCAAGGGCACGTGCGTAATCAGGGTAGGAGCGCCGTCCGCCGGCCTGGCGGGGAAAGCGCGATTTGAGTTCTTACGATTCACAAACGCGCCAGGTCGGCCGCGGGCCCGGTGCCCGGTGCGATCGCCGGCCCCGGGGCCCGGCGCGCTGGGCGGCCAGCCGCCGGCCGATAAAGTCGTTAGGTGAAGTCAGTGCGGACAGCGGGCGGGGCGGGCCAGGCGGGCGCGGGCGAGGCCGGCGCGGCGGGCGCGGCCGGCTGGTCGAGGCGCTGAGCCGGGCCCTGCCCGGCGACCGCATCGTCGCCGATCCCGGGATCCTCGCGGCCATGTCCCACGACGAGGCCGAGTGGGCCCCGGCCGGCCGGGCCGCCGCCGGGGTGCGGGCCCGCTCGGAAGCCGAGGTCCAGAGCGTCGTGCGGATCTGCGCGGAACTGGGCGCGGCCGTCGTCCCGCGCGGCGCCGGCACCGGCCTGTCCGGCGGCGCCAACGCGGTCGACGGGTGCGTGGTCCTCGACCTGGCCCGGATGAACCGCGTCTTCGAGATCGACCCGGACAACCTGCTCTGCGTCGTGCAGCCCGGGGTGGTCAACGACGACCTGAAGGCGGCCGTGGCCGCGCAGGGCCTGTGGTACCCGCCCGACCCGGCCAGCGCGCCCTGGTCCACGATCGGCGGCAACGTCGCCACCAACGCGGGCGGCCTGTGCTGCCTGAAGTACGGCGTGACCCGCGACTACGTGCTGGGCCTGCGGGCGGTGGTCGGCGGTCCCGCGGCCGGCGGGGCGGTGGCCTACGGCGACGCGGTCCGGCTCGGCCGCCGCACCACCAAGGGCGTGGCCGGCCTGGACATGGTCGGGCTGTTCGTCGGCTCCGAGGGCACGCTCGGCGTGGTCACCGAGGTGACGCTGCGGCTGCGGCCCGCGCTGGCGGGCACGCCGCGGACCATCGTCGGCGCGTTCCCCGACCTGGTCTCCGCGGGGGAGGCCGTGTCACAGATCACCCGGCGCGGGCTGGGCCCGTCGGTCCTCGAGCTCCTCGACCGGGCCTGCCTGAACGCCGTCGAGGACTGGAAGCACCTGGGCCTGGAGGCCGACGCGGCGGCGCTGCTGCTGGCCCGGGTGGACACCCAGGGCGACTCCGGCGCGGCCGAGTCGGACGCGCTCGCCGCGGCCATGACCGGCGCGGGTGCGCTGTGGGTCGCGCAGTCCACCGACGACACCGAGGCCGAGGCGCTGTTCGAGGCCCGGCGGCTGGCCTACCCGGCGTTCGAGCGGCTGGGCCCGGTGCTCACCGAGGACGTCTGCGTCCCGCGGTCCCGGGTGCCGGCCATGCTGGCCCAGATCGAGGCGATCGCGGCCCGGCACGGCGTGCAGATCTCCACCATCGCCCACGCCGGTGACGGGAACCTGCACCCGCTGATCGTCACGCCCGCGGGCGACGACGCCGCGCGGGCCGCCGCCCAGGCCGCGTTCGAGGAGCTTCTCGACGCGGCCATCGCGCTGGGCGGCACGGTGACCGGCGAGCACGGGGTCGGGCTGCTGAAACGGGACGGGATGCGCCGCGAGCTCGACCCGGGATGCCTCGCGCTGCAGCAGGCGGTGCGCCACGCCCTCGACCCGCGCGGGGTGTTCAATCCCGGGAAAGGGTAGCCGGGCGCGCCCACATGGTTAGGCTGAGCTGGTGGTCACCTGGCGATTGCTTGCTGTAACGACTGGCCTCCTGGCGCTGCTCGCCGCCGCCTGTTCCGGGGCGCGCGCCCCAGCCGCCGCCCCGGCCGCGGCCCGGACGGCCGCCACCCCGGTGGCTGCCCTCAGCGCGCCAGCGTCACCCGGCGCGCCGCGCTCTGCGGCCAGCCCGGGGAGTGCCACCCCGGGGACCGTCACCCTGGCCTTCGCCGGGGACGTGCACTTCACCGGCCGCACCGCGCGGCTGCTGCACGACCCCGCGACCGCGTTCGGGCCGATCACCTCGGTGCTGAAGTCGGCCGGCTTCACCGCGGTGAACCTGGAGACCGCGGTGACCAGCCGGGGCACGGCCGCAGCCGAAGACCTACCACTTCCGCACCACCCCGCGAGGCGTTCACCGCGCTCCGCGACGCCGGCATCGACCTGGTCACCATGGCCAACAACCATGTCCTCGACTACGGCCAGGCCGGGCTGGCGGACACGCTCGCGGCGGCCCGCGGCGCCCGGTTCCCGTACGTGGGCATAGGCGACAACGCCGCCGCGGCGTGGGCGCCCTACGTGACGACGGTCAACGGCGTGAAGATCGCGGTCATCGGGGTGTCGCAGGTCGCGGAGCTCGCGTCCTCCTGGGTGGCCACCCGGTCCCGGCCCGGGGAGGCCAACGCGATCAACCTGCCCCGGACCCTCGCGGCTGTCCGGGCGGCCAGGAAGCTCGCCCCGGTCGTCGTCGTGTTCATGCACTGGGGGACCGAGGGCCAGGCGTGCCCCGACCCGAACCAGCTGTCGCTGGCCCCGGAGCTGGCCCGGGCGGGGGCCAGCATCATCATCGGGGCGCACGCCCACATGCTGCAGGGATCGGGCTGGCTGGGGCACACGTTCGTGGCCTACGGCATGGGCAACTTCCTGTGGTGGGAGCACTCCTACAGCACCGCCACCGGGGTGCTGGAACTCACGCTGCACCCGCACGCGCCGCTGACCGACACGGTTCATCCCCGCGGTCGTGTCCCGCACCGGCCAGCCGGTCGTCCTGCGCGGAGCCCAGGCGCGCCGCGCCGCCGCGCACTACGCCAGCCTGCGGGCCTGCGCGCAGCTGAGCGGCCGGCCGGGCCGGTGAGCGCCGGCCGGGCGGGCAGGCCGGCGGTAGCCTGGCGTTATGGCTGAGGGCAGTGACGCGGCTCCGGAAATCCTCGATCTCCCCATCGGGCTCGACGCGACCGGGACGCGGGCCGAGTTCGACAGCCTGGGCCGGGTCGAGGTGCCCGCCGGCCACTACTGGGGCGCCCAGACCCAGCGCAGCCTGGAGCACTTCAGCGTCGGCCACGACAAGATGCCGGCCGAGGTGTACCACGCCTACGGCTACGTGAAGAAGGCCGCGGCCCTGGTCAACACCCGGTCCGGCCGGCTGCCGGAGTGGATGGGCCAGCTCATCGCGCGGGTCTGCGACGAGATCATCGCCGGCGAGCTGGACCGCGAATTCCCGCTGCACGTGTTCCAGACCGGCTCGGGCACCCACTCCAACATGAACGTGAACGAGGTCATCGCCAACCGGTGCATCCAGCTGGCCGGCGGCACGCTCGGCTCGCAGCGGCCGGTGCACCCCAACGACCACGTCAACATGGCCCAGTCGAGCAACGACACGTTCCCGGCCGCGATGCACATCGCCGCCTACACCATGGCCACCGAGCGGACCATCCCCGCGCTGCGCCGGCTGCGGGACGCGATCGCGGCCAACGCGGAGAAGTGGGCCGGCGTCGTCAAGATCGGCCGGACGCATCTGCAGGACGCCACCCCGCTGACCGTCGGCCAGGAGTGGTCCGGGTACGCCGGCGCGCTGGACGACGCGATCGCCGAAGTCGAGCACGTCACCCACGGCCTCCTGGAACTGGCCATGGGCGGGACCGCGGTCGGCACCGGGCTGAACGCGCCGGAAGGGTTCGGGGCGGAGGCCGCCGCGCAGATCGCGGCGATGACCGGCGACCCGTACGTGACCGCGGTCAACAAGTTCACCGCCCAGGCCACCCTGGACCGGATGGTCCGGGCGCACGGCGGGCTCAAGGCGGCGGCCGTCACCCTGTTCAAGATCGCCAACGACCTGCGCTGGCTGGGCTCGGGCCCGCGGACCGGCCTCGGTGAGCTGATCCTGCCCTCCAACGAGCCTGGCTCGTCGATCATGCCGGGCAAGGTCAACCCGACCCAGGCCGAGGCCATGCTGATGGTGGCCATCCAGGTCATCGCGTCCGACGTGGCCGTGACCATGGGCGGCGCCGAGGGCAACTTCGAGCTGAACGCGTTCCGGCCCATCCTGATCAGCAACTACCTGCACTCCGCGCTGATCATGGCCGACATGTGTGATCACCTGCGCGAGTTCATGATCGAGGGCACCCAGCTCAACGAGGCCACGCTCACCGCGAACATCGAGCACTCGGTCATGATGGTCACCGCCCTGTCCCCGGTGATCGGCTACGACCAGGCCTCGGTCATCGCGCACTACGCGATCGACCATGACCTGACGCTGCGGCAGGCAGCCCTGGCCAACGGGGTCAGTGAGGACCTCTTCGACCGGGTGGTGGATCCCGTCGCCCTCACCCGCGGCGGAACCTCCGGCGCCCCGCGGGATCCCGGGAAAGCCTAGGGATCCCGGGGAACCCGGGAAGGAGTATCATCGCCGTTGGCGGTTCCGGTCGCCTCTTGGTCCGCAGGCAGAGCTGCAAGCTCACCGGTAGGCAGATTACGGTGGACGGCTAGTCTTTCCTGCCCGGTACAAGCGGACCTGCGGGCATGAGGAAGGGCTGCCATGCCTCGCGGTTCCGCGTCCGGTGGGTCACGTCCGCTGCCGGCCCAGCCGAGCCTCCGCTACCTGAAGCTGGAGGCCAAGCGCCGTCTCGCCGCGGGTGAATTTCCCGCCTTGCATGACGCGCAGATCGCCATCGCCTGGGAGCACGGGCTGCCCAGCTGGACCGCGCTGAAGCAGCGGGTCTGCGATCAGCCCGCCCTCGATTGCCAGGTGCTGCCCCAGCTGAGCTGGCTGGTGGCCCGGTTCCGGCAGGCGGACCAGCCGGACTGGACGCCCCCCGGCCACCCTGAACTGCAGCAGCATTTCGCGCCGGAGTTCCTGGCCGCGCGCCCCGGGCCCGAGCTGATCGCCGTGATCAGCAGCGCGGCCCCCATGCTGCGCGAGGAACTCGCCGTCGTGACCCAGAGCCCGCTGACCGCGCAGGTGCGGATCGGCGGCCTCGACGTGTTCGCGACGGTCGCCCCGGACCCGCCGCACCGGCTGACCGGGCTCCTGGCCGTCCCGCTCGGCCGGCGGATCACCGACCCCAGGATGGCCGCGCCCGCGCCGGCCCGGATGACTGGCGACGTCCCGGCGGGGGTGGCCCAGATCGCCGACGAGGCAGCCGCCGAGCTGGGCCTGCCCGGCCTGACGATCGCGGGCGGCGGCCCCGGCGCGACGCCGTGGCTGGTCACCAAGGGCTGGGCTGATCTGGACCGGGGTGAGCTGGACCGGGGTGAGCTGCTCGGGCCCGCGCACCGCTGGCCGGCCTACTGTGGCTCCGCCCTGCTCACGGCCACGGCCGTGCTGCGCCTCGTCGCCGAGGGCCGGATCGCCCTCGACGCCCCGGTCAATGACCAGATCGCCACCGTGAGCCTCGAGGACGCCACAGTCACCGTCCGCGAGCTGCTCACCCATACCGCGGGAGTGGACAGCCCCGAACCATCCGAGCTCCTCGCCGATCACGTTCCTGACCTGGTCAGCGTCACCGGCCCGGTGGTGGCCTGCAGCGGCCCGCGGGGGGCGGTCCGGCCCAGCAACGGCGGCTACGCCGTGCTCGGCCAGCTCGTCGCCGACGTCACCGGGATCCCGTACGCCGAGGCGGTGACCCGCCTGGTCCTGGGCCCGCTCGGGCTGACCGGGACCTCGTTCCCGGCCCGCGCCGCGGACCTCGGCCCGGACGCGGTGACCGGGTACACGGTGGACGCGTCCGGTGTGATCGCCCCCGTCCCCGCCGTGGTCTGCGTCCTGCCCGCGATCGGCGGGCTGTGGTGCACCGCTGCGGAGCTGGTGCGCCTGGGCACCGGCTGGTCGTCGCTGCTGCCCGCGGAACTCGCCGGTGAGGCGGTCAGGCCGCAGACCGGCCCGATGCCCGGCGGGCAGCGGATGGGGCTCGGCTGGATCATCAGCCCCCGGGGCGACCTCGCCGTGCACGCCGGAGCGGCCCCGCCGGCCAGCACGTTGCTGCGCCTGCACATCCGCACCGGCCAGGTCCAGGTGATCCTGGCCAGCCGGCTGATCTGGCTGAGCCCGCTCAGCGACCGCCTGCTCCGGTCCGGAGCCCTGGCCACCCGCTAGCGCGGCCTGCCCGCCCGGCCCCGTCGCGCCAGGCGCGCCCGGGCGCCCGGGCCCGCGCTGGCCACCACGCCAGAGCTCACCCGTTCCCCCCGCGAAATCAAACCCCCCCAGAAAGGAACAGCACATGTACCAGCCGTACCCGGGCGCCACGCAGATGCCCGACACCCCGCCGCTTACCGTCCCGCCGTCCGTGCGCCAGGCCGTCAAGGCCATGTACGGCGGGGCGGCCGCCAGCCTGATCTACCTGATCGCGTCCATCGTGACGGTGGGCTCGACCAAGACGGCCATCGAGAAGCGCTTCCCGAACCTCACCGCGAGCCAGGTCACCACGGAGCAGCACGTTCTCCTGATCGCGGGCGTCGCCGGCGGCCTGATCGCCATCGCGGCGTGGATCCTCATCGCCCGGGCCTGCCAGGCCGGGAAGAACTGGGCCCGGATCACCGGCACGGTGCTGTTCGGCATCGGCACCCTGGATGCCGTCGGGGGGCTGATCAATCCCGTGGCGGTCCCGGTCAAGATCCTCGCGTTCGTGATCTGGGCGTTCGGCCTGATCGCGGTGATCCGGCTGTGGCAGGCCGCCTCCTCCGCCTACTTCAGGGCCCCCCGGCCATGATCGAGGTGCGTGACCTGAGCAAGCGGTTCGGCCCGGTCACCGCGGTCGACGGGCTGAGCTTCACGGTCCGCCCGGGCCGCGTGACCGGCTTCCTCGGGCCGAACGGCGCGGGCAAAACCACGACCCTGCGGATCATCCTGGGCCTGGACGCCCCGGCGGCGGGCCGGGCGCTCGTCGGGGGGCGTCCGTACCGGGGGATCGTCCGCCCGCTGCACGAGGCGGGCTCCATGCTCGACGCGAACGCGCTGCACCCGGGCCGGACCGCCTGGCACCACCTGCGCTCGATCGCGCGCAGCAACGGCATCGGCGCCGGCCGCGTCACCGAGGTCCTGGAGCTGACCGGCCTGGACGCGGTGGCGCGGCGCCGGGCCGGCGGCTTCTCGCTCGGCATGAAGCAGCGGCTCGGCATCGCCGCCGCGCTGCTCGGCGACCCGCCGGTGCTGATGTTCGACGAGCCCGCCAACGGCCTGGACCCCGAGGGGATCCACTGGATCCGCCAGCTCTTCAGGGCGCTGGCGGGGGAGGGCCGCACGGTCTTCGTGTCCAGCCACCTGATGAGCGAGATGGCGCTGACCGCCGACCACCTGATCATCATCGGCCGCGGCCGGCTGATCGCGGACACGCCCGTGGACCAGTTCGTGGAGTCCCGCGGGCGCCGCGACGTGCTGGTCCGCTCACCCCGGGCCGCCGACCTGGCCGCGCTGCTCACCGGGCACGGCGCCACGGTCACGGACGAACCCGGCGGCGGCCTGGCGGTGGCCGGCCTGGACGCACCGGCCATCGCCGACCTGGCCGCCGCTCACGGCCTCCCCGTCCACGAACTGGTCCCGCGGCACGCCTCGCTGGAGGACGCCTACCTCGATATCACCGGCGACGCCGCGGAGTACCGGGCCGCGGCGCCCGGGGCCGCGGCTCCTGCGGCCGCGGCTCCTGGGACGGCGGCCCCCGCCGGGGAAGGAGCCCCGGCCCGATGACCGCCCCTGCCCCTGCGGTCCGGCCCGCCCGCACCAGGCCAGCTGGCCGCACCGTCCCGCCCGCCGCCGTCCGCGCACGCGACGTGCTCGCGTCGGAGTGGATCAAGCTCTGGTCGGTCCGCTCCACCTACACGGCGCTGGCCATCGCGGCGGTGCTGGCCGTCGGCCTGAGCGCCCTGGGCGCGTACGTCACGACGACCGTCGCGGCCCACCCGCCGGCCGGCGCCCCGCCGCTGCCCGACGCGCTCACGCTGAGCTTCAGCGGCTTCCCGGTCGCGCAGCTCGCCGTGGCCGTCCTCGGCGTGCTGGCCTTCACCGCCGAGCAGTCGACCGGTCTGATCCGCACCACGCTCGTGGCCGTGCCGCGGCGCTGGGCGGTCCTCGCGGCCAAGGCCGCCACCGCGGGGGCGGTGGCCCTGGTCACGGGGGAGGTGCTCGCGTTCGCCTCGTTCTTCCTGACCCAGGCGATCCTGTCCGGTCATCACCGGGGCCTGTCCCTGGCCCATCCCGGGGTGCCGGGCGCGGTGCTGGCCGGCGGGTTCTACCTCGCCGTCGTGGCCCTGCTGGGCCTGGGGCTGGGGGTGCTGCTGCGGTCCACGGCGGCCGCTATCGCGGTGGCCGTCGCGCTGACCTACCTGATCCCGGAAATCCTGAGCCTGCTGCCGCACCCCTGGAACGGCCGGATCGACCGGTTCCTCCCGCTCACCGCGGCCCAGCAGCTCGTATCGCTGCACCCGAAGACGGACATGCTCGGGCCGGCCTGGTCCCTGGTGGTCGTGGCCGGGTGGGCGGCCGCCGCACTGGCGGCCGCCGGGATCGTGATCTCCCGCCGGGACGCCTGAGTCCTGCGGTAGCCCGGCGGTCAGCCCCCGGGAACCAGGCCGCCACCGGACTGGTAGGTCGGCGTCCCGTCCACGACCGTGGCCAGCACCGGGATGTCCGCGATCCGCTCCGGGGCGGCCGTGAGCGGGTTGTCCGCCAGCACCACGAAGTCGGCCAGCTGGCCCGGCTCCAGGGAGCCGATCTCGCCCTCCCGGTGCATCGCGGCGGCGGCCTCGGTCGTGTACAGGGCGAGCGCGTCCCGGGCCGCCAGCCGCTCACCGGGCCCGAGCACCTGGCCGCCCGCCGTGCGGCGGATCACGGCGTCGCGCAGCCCGAGCAGAGGCGCGGCGCTGATGACCGGGGCGTCGGAGGACCCGGCCACGGTCAGGCCCGCCCGTCGCCAGGACCCGAACGCGTAAAGGTCGTCGCCGTGGCCCGGGAACGCCTCGGCGAACCCGTCCCCCAGCGTGGACAGGAACCCGGGCTGGCTGACGATCACGATGCCGAGGCCCGCGGCCCGGGCGGCCAGCGGCGGGTACATCGCCCCGGCGTGCTCGATCCGGTGCCGCCGCGGGTTAAGCCCCGGGCCTGAGGTACCCAGCCCCGGGCCGGCCAGGACCGCGGCGTAGGCGTCCAGCACGGTCTCGATGGCCCGGTCGCCCTGGGCGTGCACGGCGACCTGGAACCCGCGGGCGTCGAACTCGCGGATCATCGCGGTCAGCTCGTCCCGGGTGAAGAACAGGATGCCCGAACCGTGCGGCGGGACCGGGTAGGTGCCGTGGATGGCCGCGGTGCGGCTGCTCATCCCGCCGTCGGCCCAGATCTTCACCGCCTCGGTGGCCAGCCGGCCGGAGTGGCGGCCCTGCAGGCCCTCGCCGAGCAGCCAGTCCACCTGGTCGTGCACGACCAGGCCGTAGATCCGCTGGTGCAGCGCCCCGGCCTGGTCCGCCCCCGCGAACGCCGCGAACGTGTCCCGGCGCAGGTCCGCGTCGCAGGCCGCGGTGATGCCGAGCGACGCGAGGTGCTGGCCGGCCCGCTCCATGAGACGGGCCCGCTCCGCGGCGGTCATCCGGGTGATGTCGTCCCGCAGGTTGCGTTCCAGGATCGCGAACATGGGGGCCTCGAACACCACGCCGTCGAGGCGGCCCTCACCGTCGCGGCCGAATCTGCCGCCCGGCGGATCGGGCTGCGTGTCCGCGAACCCGGCCGCCCGCAGCGCCGCGCTGTTGAGCACGCAGGCGTGCAGCGACGTGTGGTAGAGCACGGCCGGCCGGTCCGGCACGGCCTGGTCCAGGTCGCGGCGGGTGGGGTGGCGGCCCTCGCGCAGCTGGTACTCGACGTACCCGCTCCCGGTCACCCACGAGCCTTCCGGGGTACGGCCGCTGGCCTCGCGCAGCCGGGCCTGGATGGCCGGGATGTCCGGCGCGGCGGGCGGGCTGCAGTCGGCGCCCGCGGCGAGGTAGCCGACGTCGGCGACGTGGCAATGCGCGTCGATCAGCCCGGGGACCACCGTGGCCCCGTCCAGCCGGGCCACGGCCGCGCCAGGGCCGGCTGCCGCCCGGACCTCCCCGGGATCGCCGACCGCGGCGATCCGGCCGTCCCGGACCAGCATGGCCCGGGCCATCCCGGCGCCCGGCCCCATGGTGACCACGACCGCATCCTCGATGACCAGTTCCACGGGCAGAACCCTACGTGGCTAGCGGGTGGTGGCGAACTCGCCGGCCGGGATCGAGGTGGGGTCGTCCTCGCCCACGATGAGGTGGCTGTGGCTGAGCGCCGAGACGCCGCCGACGATCAGGGCCAGGGCCAGGGCCTCGACAGCCAGGTCCAGCACCCCGGTCTGGATGTGCTCACTGAACAGGAACAGCCCGAGCAGGCTGGCCGACAAGGGGTCGAGGATGGTGAACCCGGGCTGCGACGCCGCGAGCGGGCCGGCCGCCAGCGCGTGCGAGGCCAGCAGCAGGGTGGCCGCTCCCGCGCCGACCAGGATGTACAGGGACCAGTTGGTCACGATGGCGTCGATGCCGTCGCCCAGGTGTGAGCTGAGTTCCTTGATCACCGCAGCCACGAAACCCCAGGCGACCCCGGTGGCCGCGCCGAGCACCGCCGCGCGGCGGGACGGGGCGGCGCCGGGCCGCCGGCCCAGGCCGAAGGCGACGGCCAGGGCCACCAGGACCACGCCCAGCGACGCCAGGCCGGCCAGCCACCACAGGGTGCCGGGCGCGTGCAGCCGCCCGCCCGAGGGCGACGCGGCCAGCAGGAACAGGCCCAGCCCGGCGCACATGGCGATCGCGGCCAGCCAGTCGCGCCGCTTCACGGTGCGCGAGCCGATCACGGCCATGTAGCCGAACACGAAGATCAGCTCCAGCGCCAGGATTGGCTGGACCAGGGCCAGCGCGCCGAAGTGCAGGGCGCTGATCTGCAGGATGAACCCGACGATCATGCTGACCAGGCCGAGCAGCCAGACCGGCTGGCGGACCAGCCGGAACAGCAGGTAGATGTCAAAGCCTGAAGACCCGCTGTTCCGAGCGCCGAGGCGCTGGCAGACCGAGGAGGTGGCGGTGCAGAAGCTGGCCATCAGGGCCAGGACGATCGCCGCTTCCACTAATTCGCACCCCCTGCTCGGCTCGTTCACGGCGTACCCGGAGCTTCCTCCGTTACGTACAACCGGTTCGCCAGCCGAATCTTCCCGCCGGCGGCAGGAAACTTGAAGGAGGCGGGCCGCGCGCCGTGCGGGGAGGTTCAGGGCCGGGGCATCACATCCGGGACCGCCTGGGCCCTGGTCCGCCGGCCCATCCACCAGAAGGCTGTCCCGATGACCACGAAGGCCAGCACCGGGAGGAGCTCGGTCCACAGGTAGGTGAACCGCTGCGCGTAGGTCCAGCCCGAGGGGATGAAGTCACTGCCGAACCAGGAACTGCCCAGCCCCGGGGCGATGAGCTGGATGCTGGCGATGGCCACCAGGAGCATCAGCAGCACGGTCAGCGGCCGGTACCAGGGCATCCTGAACGGCCGGGGCGTGGCCGGGTGGCTGCGCCGCAGCTTCCACAGCGCGGGGTAGATGAGCAGGTAACTGATCAGCGTGGTGGAGATGGTCACGCCGAGCACCGCGTCGAAGTACTTGGCGGCGTTGCCACTGCTGATCTGGTGCGCGAGCACGACCACGACGGTGGCCACTACCCCGCTGAACACGTTGACCCGGACCGGGGTGCCGTACTTGGCGCTGATCACCCCCAGCACCCGCGGGCCCGCCCCGTCGTAGCAGGACACGGCCAGCGCCCGGTCCGAGCCCATGATCCAGGTCACCCCGGAGGTCAGCAGGCACAGGATGAACAGGATGGCGCAGGCGTCGCCGAGCACCAGCCCGGCCCCGGTCAGCGTGGCGCTGCCGTCTACGCTGACGTGCCCGCCGTAGACGGTGAAGACGTCCTGGATCGCGCTGACGAACCCGCTGAAGTTGGTGATGGCGCTGGACGGCAGGACGATCAGGATGCCGATGACGGGCAGCGCGTACAGCACCACGCTGGCCACCGCGGAGCGGGCGATCCCGAACGGCACGTCCCGCTGCGGGTTCGTCATCTCCTCCCCGGCGCTGCTGGGCAGCTCGAATCCGACGAAGTTGAACAGCAGCACGCCGACGAGCAGCACGAACCCGCTCGCGGACGGCTTGTAGCTGCTGGCGCCCAGGCCGTGCGCGCCGTGCTTGACCGCGAAGATGACGACCGAGAGCGTGAACACGCCGAGCACGATGAACCGCGCGAACGCGCCGGCGGTCGGCAGCCACTTGGCCCGGCTGAACGACATGATGGCGGCCAGGATCGACAGCCAGACGAACGCCAGCGCGATGATGAACCACACTGCCGTGGACACGTTCGCGCCGTGGTTGAAGAACACCTCGACGGCGGTGATGCAGGTGATGGTGAGCGAGCCGCCGATCCACACCGGGTTGGTGATCCAGTACAGGAAGTTGTTCACCGCCCCGGCCAGGTGCCCGAAGGCCAGCCGGGTCCAGTAGTACGGGCCGCCCTCCTCCGGGAACGCCGCGCCCAGCTCAGCGAACAGGAGCGCCTGCGGCACGAAGAACACCACCGCGAAGATCATCATCCAGGTGAAGGCCTGGCCGCCGCCCTGCGCCACGGTGGCGATGGTGTCCACCCCGACGATGGTGCAGATGAGGAAGAAGAGGATGTCGAAGCGGCCGAAGTGGCGCTGCAGCTTCTGCCGCTCGACGGTGGCCGCAACGGTCGTGGTGTCCAGGGTGTCAGTCATCCGCGGCGCTCCTGGGGGTCAACAGGGGGATACGCAGGCACATCCTGGCCGCAGCCTCACAACTGATGATTTCGGCCGTGTTTCCTATTGATGACGCGGGACGACCAGCCGTCAACGCCCGCGCTGAAACCGTCCGGCGCCCGCCGGGCGGGACCTTCAGGCGGGGGAGCTTCAGGCCGGGGGACCTTCGGGCCGGGGGCAGGGCTGAACGGCACTGGGGTTCCGGCCGCCCGCCCGGTTGGCTGGGCATCGCACCGGTCCCGCGGGTCGTCCGGCCGCGGGGGACTGAGCCGAGGAGAAGGACATGGCCTACGGTCACGCGGAGCGGAACCTCGCCGCGCTGAAGCTCCTGCAACGGCAGATGGACCAGTTGCGGGAGCAGCGGGCGCGGGAGCGTTCAGGGCCGCAGCCCCCGCCGGATGACTCACCGGGGGACGGTGCCCGGCGGCGGCAGGATCCGCGCGAGCGGGTCCCTGTCCCGCCGGACCACACGCGGGGCGGCACCTAGGCCTCCCCGGTGGCTGGCCCCGTGTGGCCAGCCCGGTGTGGCCAGCCCGGTGTGGCCAGCCCGTTCCCCCGGGCTGGCTGGCCGGCGGCAGCTGTGTTAGGACGGTGTTATGCGGACTTGGCGGATGCCGGGCCGGGACCGCCTGGCTATGGTGGCCGCGTTCGCGGCCCCGCTGGCCCTGGCGGCGATCCTGGTGCCCTGGCGCGCCAGCTTCCCCAATACCGACGCCGCGCTGGTCCTGATCCTGCTGGTCGTGGCGGTCGCCGCGAACGGGTACCGGCTGGCCGGCTTCGCCGCGGCCCTGTCGGCGGCGGTCTGGTTCGACTTCTTCCTGACCCGCCCCTACGAGCGGTTCTCCATTTTCCGCCGGGCGGACGTCGAGACCACCCTGCTGCTGCTGGTCATCGGGGTAGCGGTCACCGAGCTCGCGGTCTGGGGCCGCCGCCAGCACGCCACGGCCAGCAGGCGGGCCGGCTACCTGGACGGGATCAGTGCCGCCGCGCAGGCGGTGGCGGCCGGCGGTTCACCGTCGGATCTGATCGAGCAGGTGACCAGGCAGCTCACCGGGCTGCTGGCGCTGCAGTCGTGCCGTTTCCAGTACGGGGTGGCCGGGATCGGCCAGCCCGCCCGCTTGCAGCACGACGGGACGGTCACGCCCGGGCGCCAGGCGGCGGTCACCGACCAGGCCGGGTCGCCCCCCGGCGGGGACACCGAGCTGCTGGTGGAAAGCGGCGGCATCCTCCAGGGCCGGTTCCTGATGACGCCGCTCCCCGGCGCGCAGCCCAGCCTCGAACAGCGGCTCCTGGCCATCGCGTTCGCCGACCAGGTCGGGGCGGCGCTCGCCTCGAGCCACCCTGTCGATCAGTAACCGGCCTACCAGCACGCGCCCGCGACGGGTCAGGCCCGCGCCCACTGCAGCGGCGGCCCGGAGCCGCGGCGCACCTCCCGGGTGGTGGCGAGGTAGTGCAGGTGCGCCACGGTCTCGCCGAGCGCCATCCGGCGCATCATGCCGTGCAAGGCCGCCCAGCCACGGGACCAGGTCAGCTGGCTGGCGATGGTCCAGGCGGTCGGCTCGCCCAGCCGGTCGATCACCCGCAGGATTTCCGCGCCGCGGTCGCGGTGGTGGGCGATGAGGGCGGCCGAGCGGACGTCGAGGCCGCGGAACCGGTATTCGTGGGCGGGCAGCGCCTCCTCGGCCGCGTAACTCCCCGTCCGGCCCAGCGAGGCCAGGTAGCCGGTCAGCGGGTCGGCGTCCGCCCCCCCGGGCCCGCCCATCTGGCCGTGCACGCCGATGTTGGGGGTGATCCGGGGCAGCACGTGGTCGCCGGTCAGCAGCACACCCGCCGCGGCGTCGTGCAGGCACAGATGGCCCGGGGTGTGCCCGGGCGTCCAGATCGCCCGGACCTCACGGCCTGCGATCGGCAGGCGCTCGCCGTCGGCCACGAACCGGTCCGGCTCGGGCATGGCCAGCACGCCGGCTGATCCGGTCCTGGTCGGGCACCATGAGGGCGGCGTCGTCGTCAGGCACACCGTGGCCGCGCAGCCAGTCCGGGTCGCTGCCGGGCTGGCGCGCCCGCCAGAGCCGGGACGGGAGGGTCTCGGCCTCTGCGGCGTGCATCGCGATCCAGGCCCCGCTCTGCTGCCGGACCCAGCCGCTCAGCCCGTGGTGGTCCGGGTGGATGTGGGTGACCAGGATCCCCGCAACGTCGCGCAGCGTGACTCCGGCGGCGGCCAGGCCGGCCGCGAGGGCGCGCCGGCCGTCCGCGGAGTCCCAGCCGGGGTCCACCATCACCGTGCCCGTGTCGCTGGTGAACGCGTAGCTCAGGGTGTAGCGCAGCGGGTGGTCCGGGATGGGAACCGGGACTGACCACAAGCCCGGCCGGACCTCCTCGACCGGCGGGAGTTCCCTCGTCCGCCAGGCGTCCCGCTGCGCGGTCCCCGTGACCTGCAGGCCCGTGGTCAGGTCGCGGGCGGTCACGCCTGGTCCGCCGCGGGGGTGGTGACCGCGCGCATCAGGAAGTCCACCAGCCGCTCCGCGTGGCTGACGATGTTCCGGGCCAGCTCGCAGCGGCGGTCGGCGGGCGTGCTCATCGCGTGCATCATGGCCCCGCCTGCCAGCGTGTCCAGCAGCAGCGTGACCGAGGTGCCCGGGGCCAGCTCGCCGCGGCTGATGCCCCGCCGGACGATGGCCCGGGCGGCCAGGATCTCGGCCCGCTGCATGGCCTCGTAGTGCCCGGCCACGCCTGGGATCGCGGCCGCCTCCAGCCTCAGCCGCAACGCGGCGCGGCCGGTGTCACCGATGTAGACGTCGAGTATCTGGGTGGCCAGCTCGACCAGGTCGCCGTGCAGTGTCCCGGTGTCCACGTCGGCCACCCGGGCCAGCCGCCAGGTCACCGCGTCGGCCAGGAGCCCTTCTTTGGTGTTCCAGCGCAGGTACAGCGAGGCCTTCCCGACCCCGGCCCGGCGCGCGACCGCCTCCATCGCGAAGCCGGCCCAGCCCGCGTCGGCGAACAGGTCGAGCGCGGCCTGCGCGATACGCCGGTCCACCCCGGGGTCGCGGGGACGCCCGGGAGCCACGTGCGTCGTGGTCACCCGCGCCACCTCCCGGTTGGCTCCCGGTCAGCCGAATTCCTGAACGGTTCCCGCTCAGGATAAAGGGCCCCGGTAACTGAACGCAAACCGTTCACTTATAGTGGAGGCACGCCGCCCACGCCGCCCGCCCCCAGGTCACCAGGAGCTCGTCATGCCCGTGGACCGGATGCTGCCGACCGCCGAGGCCGCTGATCTGCTCGACCTGACCCGGCAGCTGGCCGACCGGGAGCTCGCGCCCCGTGTCACCGAGGCAGAGGCCAGCGAGACGTTCCCCGGCGAGGTCTTCAAGATCATCGGCGCGGCGGGCCTGCTCGGCCTGCCGTACCCGGAGTCGCTGGGCGGCGGCGGCCAGCCGTACGAGGTGTATCTCCAGGTCCTGGAGGAGCTGGCCATGCGGTGGGCCGCGGTCGCCGTCACGGTGAGCGTGCACGGCCTGTCGTCTTTCCCGCTGGCGGCCTTCGGCACCCCGGAGCAGCAGCAGCGCTGGCTGCCTGACCTGCTGGGCGGGGGCATGCTCGGGGCGTACAGCCTGTCGGAGTCGCAGGCGGGCTCGGACGCGGCCGCGCTGGCCTGCCAGGCGGAGCGGGACGCCGGGGGCTACGTCATCACCGGCACCAAGGCGTGGATCACCGGGGGCGGGAACGCCGACTCGTACACGCTGTTCGCCCGGACCGGTCCCGGGAGCCAGGGGGTCTCGTGCTTCCTGGTGCCGGCCGGGGTTCCCGGCCTGACGTTCGGCCAGCCGGAGCGGAAGATGGGGCTGCGGGCGGTGCCGACGACCAGCGCCCATTACGACGGCGTCCGGCTGCCCGCGGAACGCCGGATCGGCGCCGAGGGGCAGGGCCTGCGCATCGCGTTCAGCGCGCTGGACTCGGGACGGCTCGGCATCGCGGCCGTCGCGACCGGGCTGGCCCAGGCCGCCCTGGACTACGCGGCCGGATACGCGAAACAGCGGCGGACGTTCGGCCTGCGGATCATCGACCATGAGGGCCTGGCGTTCCTGCTCGCGGACATGGCGGCCGCGGTCGGCTCGGCGCGGGCGACCTACCTGGACGCGGCGCGGCGCCGGGACGCCGGGCGCCCGTACAGCCAGCAGGCCAGCGTGGCCAAGCTGGTCGCGACCGACGCGGCCATGAAGGTGACCACGGACGCGGTCCAGGTCCTCGGCGGCTACGGCTACAGCCAGGAGTTCCCGGTCGAGCGGTACCTGCGCGAGGCGAAGATCATGCAGATCTTCGAGGGCACGAACCAGATCCAGCGCCTGGTCATCAGCCGCCACCTGGCCTCGTAAGGGGCGGGCCTGCTCAGCGGCTCAGGCACCCCATTCGGCCAGCACGGCCTTGGTGTCGCCGCCGGGGACCGGGGGAGGGGATGGCGTACCCGCCGGGGTCCGGGAGAAGCGGGGGGCCGGCCCGGCCTGCGGGATCCCGTCCAGCGTGATCACCGTCTCCCGGGCGCTGATGTGCGGGGCCTGGGCCGCCTCCCCGAAGGACAGGACCGGGGTCACGCACGCGTCGGTGCCCGCGAAGATCTCCGCCCACTCGTCACGGGTCCGGGTGACGATGACCTCGGTGAACCGGGCCCGCAGCCGGGGCCAGCCGGAGCGGTCCATCTGCTCCGGCAGGTCCTCCCCGGCGATCCCCAGCCCGGCCAGGAACTGCGCGTAGAATCGCCGCTCCAGCGCGCCCACCGCGATCCACCGGCCGTCGGCGCAGGTGTAGGTGTCGTAGAACGGGGCGCCCCCGTCCAGCAGGTTGGCCGAGCGGTCGTCGGTCCAGGCGCCCGCGCCGCGGAGGGCCCACATCATCTGGGCCAGCACGCTCACCCCGTCCACCATGGCCGTGTCCACCACCTGCCCGGCGCCGGACCGCTGGCGTTCCCAGAGCGCGGCCAGCACCCCGGCGACCAGGAACATGGAGCCCCCGCCGAAGTCGCCGACCAGGTTGAGCGGCACGGCGGGCCGCTCACCGGCCCCGATCGCGTGCAGCGCGCCGGTCAGCGAGATGTAGTTGATGTCGTGGCCGGACTGGGAGGCCATCGGCCCGTCCTGGCCCCATCCGGTCATCCGCCCGTAGACCAGCGCCGGGTTCACCGCGTGGCAGTCCTGCGGGCCGACGCCCAGGCGCTCGGCCACACCGGGCCGGTAACCCTCCAGGAGCACGTCGGCCCGGCCCACCAGGCGCAGCACCAGCTGCAGCCCGTCCCCGGTCTTCAGGTCGGCGGCCACCGACCGGCGGCTGCGCAGCGTGTAGTCGGGCCGGCCGCCGGACAGGTCGAACCCGGCGACGGGCCGCTCCACCCGGACCACGTCCGCGCCCAGGTCGCCGAGCACCATGGCCGCATGCGGCACCGGGCCGATCCCCGCGAGTTCGACCACCCGCAGGCCGGTGAGCGGACCAGGCATGCTCAGCCCCCTTCTGCCAGGCTCGTGCGCCACCGGGGCAGTATGGCATTCCGGGATCACCCGGCCTGATCGGGAGGCTGGCCTGGCCCTCGCAAGAGCAGGCAGAAGGGGCCCCGGATGCCGCTAGGATTCGTGCAGGATGTCCGGGGATATGCCGGCGGACAGCGGTCCGGGCCGACAGCCCGTAGGAGGCAAGGCTGCGCACACATGCCTCGTTCCGGCCCAAGCTGATCATGGCCGGGCTCAGCATGCTCATGGTTCTGGGCGGGCTCAGCTGCTCGTCCGCGGCCGTCCAGGGGAACGCGACCCCGACCTGGAAGCAAGTCTGGACCGATTCCTTCAGCGGCCCGGCGGACTCTGGCGTGAACACCAAGTACTGGGAGTACAACACCGGTCACGGCGTCTTCGGCACCAACGAGGTCGAGACTATGACCAACTCCAAGTACAACGTGCATCTCGACGGGCACGGGAACCTCGACATCATCGTCCTCGGGCACGGCGCGGCCGGGAACCCGAAGGCCGCGTGGACCTCGGGCCGCATCGAGACCCGGGCCAACCGCCTGTTCGGCGCGCCGCCCGGTGGCGAGATGATGGTGACCGCCTCCATCAAGCAGCCGAACGTCCAGCACGGACTGGGCTACTGGCCTGGCTTCTGGATGCTGGGGCGGACGGCGTGGCCGGGCACCGGGGAGATCGACATCCTGGAAGACGTGGACGGCTACAGCAAGACCTCCGGGACCCTGCACTGCGGCAACCTCACGCAGAAGAACCCGAACGGAACCTTCGGGCCGTGCCATGAGACCAACGGCCTGGGCAGTGGTCTGCGGACCTGCGCGGGATGCCAGGTGTCCTTCCACACCTACTCCGTGATCATCGACCGGCGCCACGCCGGGCACGAGCAGATCCGCTGGTACCTCGACGGGCACGAGTTCTACAGCGTGAGCGAGACCCGGGTCGGCACGGCCGCCTGGACCGCGGCCGTCGATCATGGCCACTCGATCCTGCTCTCCCTGGCGGTGGGCGGCGCTTTCCCCGACGACCAGTGCCGGTGCAGTACCCCCACCAACCAGACCTCGTCCCAGGGCACCATGGTCGTGCGGAACGTGAGCGTCTTCACCAACTGAACCTGCGGATTCAGGGATACTGCGGGGTCCCGGGGCTGGCCGCGGGCCAGGGAGACGGCCGGGTCTGGCGGGCCCCCGGGTCAGGGGGTGAGTTCCCTGAGCTTGGTGCCGAGATCCTGGTACTTCGGGCTGGCGTGGTGGAACAGCCCGCTGGGCTTGGGCTCGTGCCCCTTGACCCAGATGAAGTAGTCGCCGGGCCCGAACACGTCGGTGATGTGGATCTCGGCGGCCAGGTAGTAGTCCTTGCTGGCCGACAGGGCCTCGGCCAGGACCGCGTCGGCGGCCCCCGTCACCTCGTTGTTGTAGGCCACCACGTGGAAGTAGCCGGCGTCCACGGCCGCGGTGAAGCCCACCGTGCCGGTCAGCAGCACGCCCTTGCTGTTCCGGTAGTTGATGTAGAACGTCGAGGTGAACTGGCGGGGCTGCGCGTCGGCGTGGCCGAGCAGGTAGTAGATGGGTACCTCGGGCACCTCGACCAGGTACCGGGCGTGCGGCCTGAGGTAGTGGGAGAACACCCGCACCCACTGCGTCGAGTTGGGCCACACCTGGTACAGATGGGCGGACTGGACCAGCCCGAGCACCAGGGCCAGGCTCCCGATCCCCACGGCGAAGTGCGGGCGGCGGAAGTGGTCGCCCAGGATACGGGCCAGCCCCAGGCCCGCCATAGGCGCCGCGAAGAACAGGCCGAAGCCGATGTGCTTCTGGAACGAGATGTCCGTGTGCAGGTGCATCTGGTAAGCCGGGGCCAGCAGGGCCGTCCCGGTAAGGACCACCCCCAGGCACAGCCGCCGGAAACGGCCGCCGGCCGGCGCGATGAGTTCTTCCGGCTCGGTGCGGACCCGGTAGACGTAGACGGCCGTGCCGATCAGGGCTAGCACGAAGATCACGCCGCCCCACTCGGCGCTTTCCTTCATCAGCGTGGACAGCGGGGTCACGCCCTGCACGCGGTTCGTGGTGGTACTGGAGATGGCCGTCTGATACGCCGAGCCGCCCAGCCGCAGCGCGCCGTAGAGCAGGCCTGCGACCGCGGCGCCGAAAGCAGGCGGGTACAGCAGGACCCGGCGGCCGCGCAGGGGCCAGCCGGCCAGCGTGGGCAGGACGGCGATGGTGGGCACGAACAGCAGGCCGGCGTACTTGACCCCGACCGCGAGCGCGGCCACCGGGGCAGCCAGCATGAAGACGGGCCACCGGAACCCGGCCGTGCGGACCATGATCCACGCCGCGAAGGCCAGGAGGAACAGGCAGGTCGCGTCGTAGGTGGCGAAGTTGCCCAGGAAGATCGCTGACTCGCACATCGCGAACAGCCCGGCGGCGCACAAGCCGACCCGCTCGTTGAACAGGCGGCGGCTCATGGAGTACAGCAAGGCGGTGATCGACAGCATCTCGGCCAGGCTGAGCATCCTGGCGGCCGTCAGCCCGCCAAACTGGTTGAGGAAGCCGGCCGCCAGGGGGTACAGGACGGGAGAGCCGGAGAAGTAGGCCGAGTAGCTGCCCTGCAGCGCTGCGCCGTGGAGCAGATGCTCCAGCTCCATGTGGCCTGAGTAGACGTACAGTGCCTCGTCCTCGAAGGCCGTGTTGTGCAGCCGCAGCGACATGACGGCCTGGAGGCACAAGATGCCCAGCAGCAGGAGCCGGCTGACCTGGGTACGGCGCCGGGTCGTGACGTAGGCCGGCTCGGCCTCGGGTTCGGCCGGGGGAGCCCGGCTCGGCCGGGGGCAGCGCCGCTCGCCGGCCCAGCCGGGACCGCATCGGGACGGGGGCCAGGGCGGTGGTGTCCGCGGTGGCGGCGGGCGGGGCGGCGGCGGGCGGGGCGGGGGCCGGCGTGACCGACACCACGCTCTCGCTCCGCGGCTGGGGCAGGGCGATGGTGGTCTCGGTCGCGGAGGTGGTGAGCGTCACGCTGGCCGGAGGCTCGTCGATCGAGATGACGTACGGCTTGCTGAGCTCTGTCCCCGGGGAGGCGGCGGCGCCTGGAGTGCGCTCCGGCGGGGCGCTGCCCCCGGGGTCCGTCGCGGCGCTGGCTGCCTCGTCCGGCCGCGCACTCTTCGCCTGCCCGGATTCCGCCTGCCCTGTGTCTGCCTGCCCTGTGGTTTCCTGCTCTGTGGTTTCCTGCTCTGTGTCCGCCTGGTCCCCGGTGGGCTCCCCGGTCACCGCGGGCGCGATCCCGGACGCAGTGGCGTCGATGGCCTCCAGCGCGTCCGCGGTCATGGACTCGACGGCCTCGACGGTCCTGGTCTCGACAGTCTTGGTGTCGCTCGTCTTGGTGGCGCTGGTCTTTGTGTCGCCGGTCCTCAGGTCGAGAGTCCTGGCGTCGTCCGGGTCGGCCCGGGCCGCCTTACTGGCGCTGATCAGGTCGGCCAGGCTGAACTTGGTGATCACCTCGATGTCCGGGCGGCGCAGCCCGGGCCGGGTAGGTGCGTCCGGCCCGCTGACCAGGGCGGCCGCCGCCTTTGTTCCCGCCGTCCCGTCCTCAGCCCCGGTCCGGGCTCCGTTCCCGCCGCCGGCGCCAGTCTCAGGCCCGGTCCCATTCCCGGCCCTGGGCTCGCCCGGGGCCCCGGCCTTCGCCTCGCCCTTGGTCTCGGCCCCGGCGGCCTTGGTCTCGGTCTCGGCCTGAGTCCCGGACTCGGCCTGAGTCGCGGCCTTGGTCTCGCCCCCGCCCTTGGTCTCGGTCCCGGCCCCGGGCTTGGTCTCGGTCCCGGCCCCGGGCTTGGTCTCGGTCCCGGCCTCGTCCGGCCTCAGCCCCCGGTTTGGTCCCGGCTTCTGGACCGGTCTTGGCGTCGGTCCCGGCCTCGGCGGCCTGGGCGGCGGCCTTGGCCTCGACTGGTTCCGTCCGCTCTGCCCCGGCCGGCTGATGATCGGCCGGCTGCTTCTCCGCGGCCGGCCCGTCCTCGCCGTCACCGGGCGCCGCCCCGGCCGCAGCGCCGGTCTCGGGCGCCGATCCCGCCTGGGGCGCCGATCCCGCTTCGGGCGCCGGCCCCGCCTGCGCCTCAGGCTCGGTCGCGGTCTCCGTTCCGCTCGCTTCCGCTTCCCCGGCTTCCGCTTCCCCGGCTTCGGGTTTCCCGGTCTCCGTCGTACCTCCGGTGGCTTCGGACCTCCGGTTCCGTGACCTCCGGTTCCGTGACCTCCGGTTCGGTGACGCCGGCCTCACGGGCCTGAGCCGGGACGGTGATCGACCTCAGGAACGCGGCCGTGGCGTCCGGGGTCGCCTTCTCCGCGGCGGGACGGTGATGCAGCCATATCGGCAGGACCACGGTCTCGGCGTCGGTCAGGACGTCCGGCCGGTCCTCGCCGGACGGGCCGAACACGGAGCGGCTGGACCGCTTCGGCGGGGCTGGTGCCGAACTGCCGTCACCGTTCCGCGGCGACCGCGGCCGGCCACGTGGCCAGCCACGACGCGCCTTAGGTGGCTCGTCCTCCCGGGTGCGCTTCACCTAAGCTTGCGCATCCTGGTTCGGCTGGAGGAGCACCCGCCCCGCGACCAGGAGCTCGAACAGCCCGAGGCCGAACAGGACGATGAAGTTGTACGGGTTCATCGTGATCATCCGGTAGAACGCCAGGCCTGTCCACAGGACCGAGCTGCCCACCGTCCACACCCAGAAACAGGTCCAGAAACGCCTGTTCCCTTCCTGCTTCTTCTTGTCACCGCCCGAGGGCTTCCAGCCCAGGCGCTTGCCGCGCAGCGCGTCCCAGTACGCGAAGAAATGCGCCCAGCCGGAGATCAGCTTGACCGCCCACGCCTCGAGCCGGTAGGGGGCGTGATGCCACGCCGGGATTATCACCGCACCGTAGAGCACCACCGGCACCATGAAAATCATGTTCTTGAATATCAGGACGTTCGGCATGAGGGCGAGGATCAGGATAGTCAGGGCTGGCACCACGAACGTGAACACGGCCGTGTAGATGTAGTAGATGAACCCTGAGATGTAACACATCCGGGTGTAGAGCGGGAGCTTGGCGCCCCAGAACATCTTCCCGAAGAGCAGCCCGACTGTCCCCGAGCACCAGCGGTACTGCTGGTTCAGGAACGCTGGGACATTGTCCGGGCAGTTGCCAGTGGAAAGGGCGACGGGCAGGTACCGGAGTGACCAGCCGATGCGGTTGAGGTCGAAGCCGGTCAGCACGTCCTCGGAGTGCTCGGCCAGCGTCATGCCGAGGTTCTCCTTGAGCGCCGCCCGCCGGTAGACAGCACAGCTGCCGACGCAGATGGCGCCGCCCTTGCGTGAGCGCGCGGTCTGGATGGAGCGGTAGAACAGCTCCTGCACAGCACCCGCGCCGCGTTCCACCCACGTCTGGTCGTTGGTGATCCGGAAGAACTGGGGCGTCTGGACGATCCCGACCTCCGGGTAGGCGTCCATATACGGCAGGGCCTCATCCAGCAGATCGTGGCGAGGGGCGAAATCGGCGTCCAGCAGCAGGATGTAATCGCCGTAAGAAACCTGGAAGCCGAACCAGAGGTTTCCTGATTTCTTGAACCAGCCCCGGTTAGGCCGTTTGGCATAGGCGAAACCGAATTCGCGCGCCATGGCCTTGAGTTCAGGGCTGGCCGAGTCGTCCAGCACGTAGGCGGTGACCGTCCCCTGGTAATGGCGGCTCATCTCGGCCACGTACTTCCAGGTATTACGGACCACATCCACGGGCTCGCCGCAGACCGGCAGAAAGACATCGACGGACGGATACGTTTTCGGCCGCCACTCGTTCACCAGCCGCTGGTGCTCGTCAAAATCGAAGCCTTTGGCCATGCCGTCCGTGATCATCGGCAGGGCCAGAAACAGCGCTCCCATGATCACGAATGGCACGTAGAACCAGAACCAGTGGTACTCCATCATCAGCCGTGTCTGGCTGAACAGGAGAAGCGGGAAACTGGCCAGCGAGGCCAGGGTGAGCAGCCAGGCGCCGCGCCGCACGTAGCGGTACTTCTCGTCGTCCCGCGGCGGCATGGGCAGCACCGGGCCGGTCGGCTCGGTGGCCGGGGCCGTCTCCGGCTGGCTGGCGGGCGTCGGGGCTGGCTGGGGCGTCGCGGCCGGGGTGGCCCGGGGCTGCGGCACCGCGAGAGTGTCCGCGGGGCCGTCAGGTCCGGCGGCCGGCGCGGCGACGTCGGCCGGGGTCGCGCCGCGCAGGGCCACGGACGTGAGCCCGCCGGATGCGAGGACCCGGGACGCCAGGCCCCCCGCAGGCCGGGGCCCGGACGGCGGCGTGCCGGGAGCGAGCGTGACATCGGCCTGGCGTGCGGGCCGGGTCCGGCCTGGTACGGCGGCCGCCAGCCGCTGGCGGAGCGGAATGGTCACAGAGGGTGCGGGGAACGGTCTCGTTTTGGCTGAGTCACCGGCCGGCTGCGAAGAGTCATCAGAACGGTCTTCGCCCTGCTCAGCCGGTACGGGAAGTTGTGCGGTCGGGAGCTCATCCCCCACGGGCTGCCCGGTGCCATGCGGCCCGTCGATGACGTCCGTCACCAGTCCCCCTCTCACCTCGTGCCAACGCGTTCGGGCGTGGGCAAGCCACGAGTCCAGCGGGGTATGACAACAATACCTCGATTGTCAAAATATCCGGGGAAATACTTCGAGATTGTTCATGAGCGTTTAACAGAAAATTAACAAAGTGCCCCGGGGTTCCCTACTCTTCCCACCGCTTTGCCACGCTTCGCCACGCATGCCCGCTCGTGGCCACGCCGACGTGCTAGTCAGCCCATCCTCTGACCCCGTCAGCATCGGCAGCTTATCAGGTTATGACTTCCTGAATGCGAATAAGTCTGGCACTCTATGTTCATCTCAGTGAATGCCAGGAGCCCGATCCCACCCCGCGCGGGCCGCTGGCACCGGGGGCATGCGCCGTCTGGTGCGGACTTAGTCGGAGGTCATGGGGTGGAGACGGTCGGGGAGATCATCAACTGCATGCGGGCGGTCGCGCCCGCCGGTCAAACAGGTCTTGACCAGGCGGTTCTCCAGCGTCTGAGGGAGCTCACGCAGACGCTCATCACGGTCAAGGAGGGCGCCGCCGAGGAGCACGCGCGGTTCCTGGGCATCGGCGAGCGCGGGCTCTGCCTGCCGGAGGCGCAGCTGTCCGCCTGGCTGTCCGGGGCCACGGTGCTGGTCACCGGCGGCACGGGCTGTATCGGCTCCACGCTCATGGCCCAGGTGGCGGCGCGGGGCCGGCCCGCCTGGTCAGCGTGAGCCGCGGGATCACCGACGGCTGGCCGACGCAGGCCAGCGCGGAGTACCGGCAGGCTGACGTCCGGGACCGCGGCGCGCTGGAGGCGCTGATCCGCGAGGTGAAGCCCGACGTGATCTTCCACGTGGCCGCGCAGCGCGAGCCCGCGCGGGCCGAGGTGGAGGTGCACCGCACCGTGTCCACCAACGTCCTGGGCACCCGCAACGTGCTGGAGGCGGCCGTGGCGGCGGGCGTGCCGCAGGTGGTCTGCGCGTCCACCGGGAAGGCGCTGCGCCCCTACTCACCCGACATGTACACCGCCTCCAAGCGGGCGGCGGAATGGGTCGCGTCCAGCGTGGCCGCCCGCGGTGAGCTGCTGGTCTCCGCGGGCCGGTTCACTCATGTCCTCGACAACTCGGTCATCTACCGCCGTCTGCTGGGCTGGGCCGAGGACGGCGTGATCCGGCTGCATAGCGCCAATATCGCGTTCTACGTGCAGTCAGCGCTGGAGTCCGCGCAGCTGCTGATGCTGGCGGGCCTCGGTGCGCAGCGCGGCGAGTTCCGGGTGCACGCCATCACCGACCTCGGCTGGCCGGTCAGCCTGGTTGACGTCGCCCTCGGGGTACTCATCGCCGCCGGCTCGTCCACGCCGATCTACTTCAGCGGGTACGACCCTGGCTATGAGGAGGTCCCGTTCCCCGGCCTGTACGACCCGATGACGGCGGGGGACGTGAGCCCGCTGCTGAACGCCTTCGAGGCCGCGGTCGGGACGTCCGCCCCGTGTCCCATGGTGGACGCGTTCCGGCTGGAGATGGCGGCCAACCCCCGGCCCGCCAAGCTCCTCGCCGCGCTCGACGAGATCTGTGACCGCACGACCGACCCGGACGTGGTGCGCGGCGGGCTGAACGAGATGTCGTGGGCGCTGCTCGACGCCACGCTGCACGCGGTACCGCGCCGGGTACTGGCCCGTGCGGCAGCCCTGTCCGACCCCCATCAGGGCGTCATGTGCGCCGACCACCGCCGGGTGCTGGAAGCGATCAGGGACAGCGCCGGCGTCACGGCCAGCGGCTGAGCCCGCGCCCGGCCCCGCGGCCGGGCCGGAATGCCTGCTACACGGTGCCCTGGGCGGCCGTGCCCGCCGGGTGCGGCCGGAGCACCTGGACGTCCAGGGCTGCCTCGAGGCGCCCCGCGAGAGCCTGGTTCAGCTCGGCCAGCGCAGGCCCGCGGGAGTGCTCGGCGAGCGCCTCCGCGCTGGCCCACTTCTCAACCATGACCAGCCGGTCGTCCCCCTCGTGCAGGGCGTACAGCAAGCAGCCGTCGTCGTGGGCGTGCACCTCGGCGATCACCTTCTCCATGGCCGCGATGACCTCGGCGCGGTGCTCGGGCAGCGGGCGGAGGGTGGCGATGACGACAACGGCGCTCATGAGCAGGGATCCTTTCGTGGGTGCGAATCCGGCCGCGTGGCGGCCGGGGCTTTGCCGAGCGGCCGCCAGGCCACGGCCGGCAGCAGCGGGCTGAGCAGTCTTTCGGTCAGCACGCCGCGGTAGACACCTGCCCCGTAGGCCGCCTCATCGGCCAGGTAGCCGAGGCAGAACGCGGCGGCCGGCAGCGGCGGCCGGATCCGCCGCCATTCCGCGAGCGGCGGCCCGGCCAGCAGCGACGCCACGGCCAGCCGGCGGCCCAGCCGGGTCCGGGCCGTCCGGCCGCCGGGCCGGGCCAGGGTGGCGGCTGCCACCGGCAGCGCGTACTGGATGGTCCAGCGGCCCGTGCCCAGCCAGGTCTGCAGCACCGAATCGGCCATCGGCCGGAGCACGCCCTTGGGCGGCACGTCCCAGCCGTGCAGCAGCCGCACCAGCTGGCCGGTGCCGGCCCCGTACGCGGCGAGCGCGGCCACCGGCCTGCGGGCCAGCAGCGCGGCGACGGCCGCCGCCGGCCAGGCCTGCAGCACCAGCGGCGGTACTTTCCCCGGGTGCCGGCGCGCGAGCGGGGCCGCCGAATTTCCGTAGCGGAACCGCCGCCCCAGCACCCGGGGCCAGGTCGCCGGTTCTGAGTGGCTGACCGACGCGGCGGGGTCGTAACGGACCCGCCAGCCGGCTTCCGCCAGCCGCCAGACCAGGTCCACGTCCTCGCCGTAACGCAGGCCGGCGTCGAAGGGGCCGGCGCCGGACGGGGTGTCTCCCGGCGGGCCCGCACCCGGCGGCCCGGCCACTGGCCCGTCCGCGGCCAGCGCGGCCCGGCGGACCAGCAGGGCCGCGGTCGGCACGTAGGACAGCCGGGTGAGCGGCAGGACCCGGCCCTCCTGCGGGCCCATGTCGAGCGGCGCGCGGGCCCCCAGGTAGCGGCCGGCCGAGCCGGGCCCGGTGATGGGCCGCACCCGCGGGGCGACCGCCGCGACCAGCGGGTCGGCGAAATGGGCCGCCAGGGAGGTGATCCACTCCGGCCCGGCCACGCAGTCGCTGTCCAGGAACGCCACCAGCCGGGTCGATACCTGGGCCAGCCCGTCGTTGCGGGCCGGCCCCGGGCCGCCGGAGCGGGGCCGGCGGATCAGCGTCGCGCCGTGCCTGCGGCACAGGCCAGCGATCTCGCCGGGCTGCCGTGAGCCGTCGTCCACCACGATCACCGGGTAGTCCCGGCCCAGGGCGCTCAGGCAGCGGTCCAGGTGCGCGGGCCGGTCCCGGGCCGGGATCACCACGGTGACGTCGGCCCGCAGTGCTGGCCCGGGGGGCCCGTCCCGGCCAGCAGAGGCCCCCGCTCCGCTTTCCCGGGGGACTACCCCCGGAGCCCCCGGCCCCCGGGTGTCGCCGGCTTGGCGAGACCCGCCTGCGGCGGGCGTCGCCTCGCCGGCGACGGGCGGGCGGGGCTGGGCCAGTCCCGTGTCGGTGAGCCGCCGGGCCAGCTGGCCCGCGGCGGGTGAGCCCACCGGCCCGCGGCGCAGCTCGGCGAGCGCGCGCTGGCCGGCCGGGTTGAGCCGGAGCAGCCGCGGGGGAGACCCGCCGAACAGGACGTCCGCCCCCACGAACTGGGTCTGCGGGTCGAAGACGATGCTGAAGCCGGCCGGCAGCGGCGCCGGTCCCCGGCCCGGGCCGGCCTCGGGCCGGGTCACCGGACGGCTCATAGGGCCAGCCCCCCGTCCACCGGGACCACCGCGCCGGTCATCCCGCTGCTGCCGTCGCCGGCCAGCCAGGCCAGCGCCGCGGCCACCTCCTCCGGGGCCAGCAGCCGGTCCAGGGGCTGCTGGGCGGCGAACGACCCGGCTCCGGGCAGCCCGTAGAGCCGCGCGCTCTCCGCGAGGATCGGCGTGTCGGTGGAGCCCGGGCTCACCGCGTTGGCGGTCACCCCGGTCCCGCGCAGCTCGGTGGCCAGCGCGCGGATCAGGCCCGCGACCCCGGCCTTGGCCGCGCAGTAGGCGGCCAGCATGGGCAGCCCGCGGGTCGCGGCGGCCGACGCGACGGCCAGGAACCGGCCGCGGCGCGGTTCCGGCCGCCGCAGCAGCGCCGGGATGGCCGCGCGGGCCAGCGCCAGCACGCCGCCGAGGTCGGTGCTCAGGACCGCCTCCTCCTGCCCGGGGGGCATCTCCCAGAGAGGCACCCCGCCCGCGATCACCCCGGCCACGGCGAGCGCGGCGTCCAGGCCGCCCCACCGCCGCTCGGCCTCGGCCACCGCGGCGGCCAGGGCCGCGTGGTCCCTGGTGTCGGCGGCCAGGCCGTGCACGTCACCGGGGCCGCCCGCCGCCCCGGCCACCACGGCGTCCAGCTCGGCCCGGGTGCCCAGCGGGTAGGGCAGCGCCGGGTCGTCGGCGCAGCGGTCGACGGCCAGCACGGACCAGCCCCCGGCGGCGAGCGCGCGCACGGTGGCGGCGCCGATGCCGCGGGCGGCCCCGGTGACCAGCGCCACCCGGGGCGCGCCCCCGTCCTGCCCGCTCATGGCGTGCCTCCCGGACGGGGTGCCCGCGGGCACCAGGCTTCGACGGCGGCGGCCAGGTCGGCGGTGAGCTGATCGAGCAGGTGGGCCCCCTCGGCCGCCGAGGCGCCGGCCGGGTCCCCGAGCACCCCGTTGCGGCTGACCGCCCGGACCCCGCCGGCCTGCAGGGCGGGCATCAGCCGGGTCAGCGGGGCCGTGTTGCCGGCCTCGGCCAGGCCGGCCCGGACCCGGCCCGGGTCCAGGGCCAGCTGCAGCGCGGTCTCGGTCCGCCCGGCGTGGGCGTCCGGCAGGGGCAGGTCCGGGCCGGGCCGCGGCGCGGGCATCCAGAGCAGCACGTCGCGTGATTCGGCGCGGAGCCGGGCCACCGCCTGCCGCGCCGGGGCGGCGTTCCCGCCGTGCGCGCACACGAACACCAGGTGCGCGAAGGTCGCGGCGGCCGAGCGGCCCAGCTCGGTCAGCACCAGCTCCACGGCGTCCTGGCCGATGGAGAGCGTCCCGGCGAACCCCGCGTGCTCGCCGCTGGAGCCGTAGCTGACCGGCGGGGCGACCACCACGCCGGGCCGCAGGTCCGCGAGCCGCCCGGCCAGCGCGGCCGCGATGTCGGTGTCGGTGGAGAGCGGCAGGTGCGGGCCGTGCTGCTCGGTGGAGCCGACCGGGACGGCCAGCAGCGCGCCCGCGGCGCCCAGGCGTGCCGCTTCGGGCCAGGTGAGATCGGCGAGCAGAGTCATCAGCGCATCACTCTTTCACGGTGCTGGCCTTCACGGTGCTGCCCACGTTCAGAGCGCCGCCCCGACCCGCTCGCCCTCGATCACCGCGGCCTGCGCCCGGCGCGGGGCCAGGCAGTCGCCCACCCGGTGCACCTCGAACGGCGGCCCGGGCCCAGCCCCCGGCTCGGCCCCCTGCAGCGCGTGCCACAGCTCGTCGGCGGGCCGGGGCGGCACCGCGCAGGCCACCCAGTCGCAGGCCAGCCGCTGGCGCTCGCCGGTCGGGTGGTGCAGCAGCGTGAGCTCCAGCCGGCCCGCCCCGTTCTCCCGTGCGTCCAGTACCACCACGTCCGTCCGCTGGCGTACGCCCTGAGCGTGCGCCTTCCGGGTCCACAGCTCCAGGTCCAGGGTGAGCCCGAGGTCCTGGCCCACGACCAGGGCGCTGGTGATGATTTCCACCGCGCAGCCGCGGTCCGCGAGCAGTTCCGCCACCGACGTGGCCTGGTGGAAGCCGAGCTCGTCCAGCACGACCACGGTGCCCTCCGGCCGGGCCGGGCCGCCGGCCACCTGGCCGGCGTCCACCACCCGGGGGTGACCGTGCGCCCAGGCCGGCTGGACCGGGACGGCGCCGGTGGCCAGGACGACCGCGTCGGGCCGCTCGTCCAGGAGGAACTCCGCGTGCACCCGGTGGCCGGTCTCCAGGCGCACCCCGGCCCGCCGCGCCTGGGCGTCCAGGTCGCGGGGCAGCGCACCGAATCCGGCGCGGCCCGGCATCCGGGCCGCGACCCCGGCCTGGCCGCCGGTGCGGGCGGCGGCCTCGAACAGGGTGACCCGGTGCCCGCGCTGCGCGGCGGTCACCGCCGCCTGCAGCCCGCCGGGCCCGCCGCCGACCACGTACACGCGCCGCCCCGCGCCGCGCCCGCGTCCCGCGGGCCTGACCGGCCGGGGCAGCGGCACGGACTCCCGCCCGGCCCGCGGGTTGACGGTGCAGCCCAGCCACCGGTTACGTCCCACCCGGCCGGCGCATTCCTGGTTGCAGGACAGGCAGGTGCGGATCCCGGCCGCGGGCCCGGCCCGGGCCCGGCCCGGGCCCGGGCCGCGAAGTCCGGGTCGGCGATCTGGCCGCGGACCACAGCCGACCAGGTCGCACTGCCCGTCGGCCAGCGCCTGCTCGGCCTGCCGCGGGGCGGTGATCCGGCCCGCCCCGATGACCGGGATACCGGCCGCGGCGCGGATCGCGGCCGCCACGTGCAGGGCGTAGCCGGGGGCCGCGCGCATGCCCGGCACGACCATGTGCAGCGAGGCGGTCGCCACCCCCATCGTGGTGCTGATGTAGTCCACCACGCCGGTGGCGCTGACCAGCCGGGCCACCCCGACCGCCTCGTCGAGGGTGGTGCCGCCCTCGATCTGCTCGTCGCCGCAGATCCGCACGCCGAGCACGAGCCCGGGGCCGATCGCCGCGCGGACCGCGGCCACGGTCTCCAGCAGCAGCCGGGCCCGGTGCGGCAGCGGCCCGCCGTACCCGTCGGTGCGCTGGTTGGTGGCCGGGGACAGGAAACCGCGGATGATCGAGGACTGCGAGCACTGCAGTTCCACCCCGTCGAACCCGCCCGCCGCGCAGTGCCGGGCGACGCGGGCGTAGCCGTCCACGATCTCTTTAATCTCAAACGGCTCGACCGGCTTGGGCACCTCGCGGAACAGCGGGTCGGGGACCGGGCTCGGGGCCAGCACCGGGAGCCGGGAGTACATCCCGGAAGACTGGCCGCCGTTGTGGTTCAGCTGGGCCAGGACCGGGACACCGTGCGCGTGGACCGCGCCGGTGATCCGCCGGTAGCCGGGGATCACCTCCGGGCGCCAGCCCTGGATGAGCTTCTCGTAGGGCCGGTCGGCGGGGTGGGTGGAATGCTCCTCGGTGATGATCAGCCCCGTGCCGCCGGCCGCCCGCCGTGCGTAGTACGCGGTGTGCTGCTCCGTGGGCAGACCGTCGCAGGCGTAGTTGGTCAGGTGCGCGGCGAACACCACCCGGTTGGCCAGGGTCAGCGGGCCCACCCGCAGCGGGGTGAACAGGTGCCGGTACGGGCCGCCCGTGCTCATAGGTCCCGTGCTCGCGGGTCCCGTGCTCATCGGCTCAGCTCGCGAAGACCGCGCTCAGCGCGGGCGCCACGTCGGTGTAGGCCCGGATCAGCCGCAGCCGCCCGCGGCCCAGCCGGGCCAGCTCCCGGGCGAGTTCCTCGTCCTGCTCGCCCGAGGTGTCCAGCAGGACGTCCAGCCGGGGCAGCCGGGCGGCGAGCGGGCGCGGGTCCGGGCCGGCGTTGTGCACGCAGTCGGACAGCAGCACCACCCGCGCGTCCCGGGCCGGCACCCGGGCCAGCTCGGTGGCGGCTACCTGCAGCGGGAACGCGATGTTGGTCAGCCCCCGGGCCGGGATGCGCAGCATCTCATCCAGCAGCCGCTGGGCGGGCACGTGCTGGCCGAGGTGGCTGAGCACCGCCGCGTCGGACCAGAACGCCACGACGGCCAGGTCGTCGCGGTCCAGTTCCGCGCCGAGCGCGCCGACCGTGGCGGCCGCGGTCCGGATCCGCTCACCGCGCATCGACCCGGACACGTCGGCCAGCAGCACCACGCTGCGCCGGGTCCGGACCCGCTCGCGGACGATGATGTCGTCTTCCTCGGGCACCGGGTGCTCGACCAGCTGCTCGACGGTCCGGTCCAGGTCGATGTCGTCCGACCCGCCCTTGTAGCGGACGCTGGCCAGCTCGCCCACGCCGCGCCGCGCGGAGGTGTCACGCCGCGGCCGGGGCACCGCGAGCCGGGCCGCGATCTGCCGGGCCCGGCGCAGCGTCTCCGGATCGGCCTGCGCCCGGTCGTCCTGCGGGCCGTCAACGGCGTCCGCCGCGTCCACCAGCGTGCCCTGCTCGTCGGTGACGGCCGGGCCCCCGCTGCCGGACCGGGGCGGCCGCTGGCCGCCGCGCGCGCCGCCGGACAGCACCAGGCCGCCTGTCCCGCCGCGGGCCGGTTCCAGCAGCACCGGCGGCTCATCGAGCAGCTTGGGCCGGCGGCGCAGCGGTTTCAGCTGCGCCGCCGGGCGCTCGCTGCGCCTCTGGACGGGAGAATCGGCCTCGACGGCTCTTCAACCAGGCGCCGCCGCGGCCGGGTTCAGGATGAAGTGGTCCTCCCAGATCTGCCGGAGCACGGCCTCGGGGGTGAGCTCCACGGTCTCGTCGAGGAAGATCCGCCCGGACAGCGCCACCACCATCGCGTCGAACACGACGTCGGGGTAGCTCTCGTCATCGTGGAACCCGTGCTGGGACGGAGTGATGCCGCGCAGCTCCAGGAGCTGCCCGGCGATGAGGGTCAGGTCGATGGCACCGCGCACGCTGCTGCCCTGCCGGACGTCCGGGTGCTCGCGGGTCGCCCGGGTCACCGCGACCGCGTCGGCGACCAGCCGGGTGTAGAAGCCCGGGTCCAGCTCCGGCAGCGGGGCCCGGAGCGCGACGATGCCCCGCTCCGCCTCGGCGTCCTGGTAGGTGATGGCCAGCCGGCACAGCCGGTCGTGCACCGAGGTGGACAGCCGGGTGGTGCCCACGTTGTCGTACGGGTTCATCGACGCGATGACCCGGAACGTGGGCTTGGCCGTGACCGTGCCCGCCCGGGGCACCGCCACCTGGCGCTCGGCCATCGCGGTGAGCAGCGTGTTGAGGGTGTCCTCGGGAGCCCGGTTGAACTCCTCGATGTACAGGAACCCGCCTTCGCGCATGGCCTCCAGCAGCGGGCCGTCCACGAAGTTGTCCTCGCTGTAGTCCTCGCGCAGCACCCGGGCCGGGTTGTGGTGCCCGATCAGCTTGGCCGGGGTGAGGTCCGCGTTCCCCTCGACGAACACGAACGGGATGCCCCACTCGGCCGTGATGGCCCGCAGCAGCGTGCTCTTGCTGGTGCCGGGCGGTCCCTCCAGGATGATGTCCCGCCCGGCGGCCACGGCCGCGAGCGTGAGGGTCAGCTCACGCTCGCGGCCCACCAGGCGCACCGCCACCCGATGGTAGGTGCGCGCGAGGTCCGCGGCGTTGGTGTCCTCCGTCACTTGGTGAGCGACCCTGCGTCGATGGGCAGCGTCACCCCGGTGACGTACCGGGACTCGTCCGAGGCCAGCCAGAGCACCGCGTTGGAGATGTCGACCGGCTCGACCCACGGGATCGGCAGCGCGTTGAGTTCCTGGAACCGGCTGCCCAGCACCTCCTTGGTGCGCTCTTCCACCGGCAGGTCCGCGCCGAACAGCTCGTAGGTGGCCGCGTTCTGGATCATGTCGGTGTTGACGCTGGTCGGGTGCACGCTGTTGACCCGGATCATGTCCGGCGCCAGTTCCAGGGCCAGCGTCCGCATCAGGCCCACGACGCCGTGCTTGGCCGCCGTGTAGTGCCCGATGTTCGGGATGGCCATCAGCCCGGCGGTCGAGCTGGTCAGGATGATCGATCCGCCGCCGGCCGCGCGCAGGTGCGGGATCGCGGCCTTGGCCGCGTGCCAGACGCCGGTGAGGTTCACGTCGATCATGTCCTGCCAGTGCGTCTCGTCGAGCTCCTCGAGGCTGCCGAAGCTGAAGATACCCGCGTTGGCGGACACGATGTCGAGGCGCCCGAGCTGCGCGACGCCGGCGTCCACGGCCGCCTTGACCGCGGCGTAGTCCCGCACGTCGGCCTGGGTGGCCACGATCCGGCGGTCCAGCGCCTCGACCTCCTTGACCGTTTCCGCCAGGTCGCCCGGGGTCGACATGGCGTAGGGCACGGTGCCGATCTGGCCGGCCAGATCGATCGCGATGATGTCCGCGCCCTCCTGGGCCAGCCGGATCGCGTGCGACCGGCCCTGGCCGCGCGCCGCGCCGGTGATGAAGGCGACCTTGCCTGCTACTCGTCCTGCCATTTCAGTTCTCCCTTGTGATCACGGTGTGCTGTCCGCGGCCCCGGGCGGCCCGGGCACGGGGACGGAACTCATTTGAGGAGGCAGCCGGCGTCCACCGGCAGCGGGACCCCGGTGATGTAACGGGCCTCGTCGGAGGCCAGGAACAGCACCGCGTTGCTGATGTCGACCGCGTCCACCCACGGGATCGGCAGCACGTTCATGGCCTGCGACGCGGGCTCGAAGTCGGCCTGGGTCGGGTGCTCCAGGTCGGGCCGGAACAGCCGGTACGTCGCCTCGTTCTGGATCATTGGCGTGTCCACCTGGGTGGGGTGGATGCTGTTGACCCGGATCGAGTGCGGGGCCAGCTCCAGGGCCAGCGTGCGCATGAGCCCGACCACGCCGTGCTTGGCCGACACGTAGTGCGCGATGTTGGCGTACGCCTGCAGGCCCGCGGCCGAGCTGGTCAGCACGATGGAGCCGCCATGGCCGCCCTCGATCAGGTGCGCCGTGGCCGCCTTGGCCGTGTGCCAGACCCCGGTCAGGTTGACGTCGATCATGTCCTGCCAGGTCTGCTCGCCGAGTTCCTGCGCCGCGTACGGCGACGAGCCGATCCCGGCGTTGGCGCTGACGATGTCCAGCCGCCCCAGCTGGGCGACGCCGTCGTCCAGCGCGGCCTTGACCGCGCCGTAGTCCCGGACGTCGGCCTTCGCGGCGACGATCCGCCGGTCCAGCGCCTCCACTTCCTTGACCGTCTCGGCCAGGTCCTGCTCGGTGGCGCCGGCGTACGGCATTCCCGGCATGTCCTCGCAGACGTCGACCGCGATGATGTCCGCGCCTTCCTGCGCGAGCCGGACCGCGTGGCTGCGGCCCTGGCCGCGGGCCGCGCCGGTGATGAAGGCGACCTTGCCTGCTACCCGTCCAGCCATGTCCCGCTCCTCACCTCTTGTTCGTGAAGCCGGCGTTTACCGGCACCGTGATGCCGGTGACGTAGCGGGCGTCGTCGGAGACCAGCCACAGGATGGCGTTGGAGATGTCCACCGGCTCGACCATGTCCACCGGCAGCGCGTTGGCCATCGCCTGGCCCATGGCCGGGTCGGACTCCAGGAACTGCTGCATCACCTCGTTGACCACCATGGGCGTGCGGACGCCGGTCGGGTGGACCGAGTTCACCCGGATGCTGTGCGGGGCCAGGGTGTTGGCGTAGGAGCGCATCAGGCCGACCACGCCGTGCTTGGACGCGGTGTAGCCCAGGCCGCCGCGGCTCGGGCCGCCGATGCCGTTGATGCCCGCGGTCGAGCTGGTGAGCACGATCGCGCCGCCCTGGCCGCGCTCGATCATGGACGGGATGGCCGTCTCGACCGTGTTGAACACTCCGGTCAGGTTGACGTCGATGACGTCCTGCCACGCCTGGTGCAGCTCCTCACCCAGCGCCATGGGCGCGATCCCGGCGTTGGCCAGCACGATGTCCACCGGGCCGAGCTCCGCCACGCCCGCGTCGAACGCCGCCTTCAGCCCGGCCTCGTCCCGGACGTCGGCCTCGCGGGCCACGATCCGGCGGTCCAGCGCCTCGACTTCCTTGACCGTCTCGGCCAGGTCGTCCGGCGTGGCCATCGCGTAGGCCACCGAGTCGATCTGCCGGCAGATGTCCACCGCGATGATGCTGGCGCCTTCCTGGGCGAGCCGGATGGCGTGGCTGCGGCCCTGGCCACGGGCGGCGCCCGTGATGAAGGCCACTTTGCCCTCGAGCTTTCCTGCCACTGCTGGTCCCTGCCTTTCCTGGTGTTTGCGTGTGCTCCCGGCGGTCGCCGGCAGGTCTCCTGTGATGGGCTCCCCCCGCGTACGGCATGGGCGCCGACGTGGTTTTCGTTGCGGCTCGTGAGCCTCCGCGCGCGGCTGCGGCCAGACGCTGGCTAACGCGCGGCAGGCTGTCTGTCCGGCGCCACGCGGGCGGGCGGCGGCTGCTCGCGTTCCAGGCCCGGGCCCGCGATGCCCGGGGTGCCGGTGTCCGGGGCGCCGGTGTCCAGAGCGCCGATGTCCAGAGCGCGGCGGCGGCCCTCCAGCACGGCCTCGGCCGCGGTGCGCGGGGCCACGCAGTCGCCCGCGCGCGGGACTGCGGGCGGGCCGTGGCCGGCCAGGCCCGTGTCGTGCAGGCCCGTGTCGTGCAGGCCCGTGTCGTGCAGGGCCTCGTCGGCCAGGGCCGCGTCGTACAGGGCGGTCTCAGCCAGCCGGTGGCCGCAGTCCACGACCGCGGCGCAGCCGGTCTCCCGCTGCTCCCCGGTCCAGGCGTCCTCCAGCAGGGCCCGGCCCCGGGCGGCCCGGCGGAGCCGGGAGCGCAGCGCCCGCGTCACCCCGGCCCGCTGCAGCCGCCCGTTCGCGTCAGCCAGGTCGCCGGTCAGCGAGAGCAGCTGGCCGGCCACCGGGTCCGGGGTCACCAGCGTCACGGTGCGGCCGCCCGCGGCCAGCCACTCGGCCATGGCCACCCCGGCCGGGCCGCCGACCGGGTCGTCCACCAGCACCGGCCCCGCCGGCAGCGAGCCCGGCCCGCGGGACAGCACGTCCAGCGGGTCCAGCGCCGGGGGGCTGATGCCCGGGCGGGCCACGGGCCGGGACCCGGTCGCGAGCAGCACCGCGGTACCGGCGGCCCGCGGCCCGGCCAGGTCGGCCGGGCCGATCTCGGTGCCGGTGTCGACGGTCACGCCCAGCCGGCGGCACTCGGCGTCCAGCCAGTCCGGGAGCAGGGCCAGCCGTTCCCGGCCCGGCGCCCGGGCCGCGGTGCGGAGCGCGCCGCCGGTGTGCTCACCGCGCTCGGCGAGCCGCACCCGGTGACCCCGGGCCGCCAGGACCCGGGCCGCCTCCAGGCCGGCCGGGCCGCCGCCCACCACCAGCACGTCCCGGCTCCGCGGGTCGCGGCCCTCGTCGGGCGGGTCCTCGGTCTCGTGACCGCTGCGCGGGTCACCGATACAGCTGACCAGGGGATTGCGCGGGTCACGCACCCGGCACGCCTGGTTGCAGAGCACGCAGGGCCGGACCTGCTCCGGGTGATCGCGGCGCAGCTTGCCGACCAGGCCGGCGTCGGCGATCTGGGCCCGGGTCATCTCGACCAGGTCGCAGGCCCCGCCGTCCAGCGCGTCCCGCGCGGCGTGCGGGTCGGTCACGCTGCCCTGCAGCACGACCGGGACCGCGGCGTCCAGCCCGTCCCGGACCTGCCGGGCCAGGGTGGTGTTGAACAGCGGGGCGGTGTGCCCGTCGGGCCGGTAGGCGCTGGCGGAGTAGAGGCCGCCGCGCACCACGACCAGCAGGTCCAGCCAGCGGCTGAGCTCGCGGGCCTGCTCCGCCCCGGCCTCGGGGGTCACCCCGGCCCACGGGGCCAGCTCGTCGCAGGACAGGCGCAGGCCGAGGAGGTGCCGCGGGCCGATCGCGTCCCGGACGGCGGCGAGCACCTCCCGGGTCAGCCGCAGCCGGTCCGCGCCGTAGCCGTCGGCCCGGTGGTTGGTCAGGCCCGAGTGGAACTGGCGCAGCAGCGCCCCGGGGCCGGCGTCGATCTCCACCCCGTCGGCGCCGGCCGCGACCGCCTGCCCAGCCGCGGTGGCGAACCCGGCGGTCAGCGCGGCGATCTCCGGCCCGCCCATCTCCATCGGCACCTCGCGGGTGACCGGGTCCGGGACGCCGGACGGCCCCCACAGCGCGGCCTGGGAGTAGGCGGAGGAACCTTGCAGGCCGGTGTGGCCCAGCCCGGCCAGCACCAGCGTGCCGTGCGGCTGGCACGCCGCGGCGATCTGCCGCCAGCCCGCCGCGGCCGCCGCGGCCAGCGGGGCCCGCTCGTACGGCCAGTCCGACGGGTGCACCGAGGCGGTCTCGGTGACGATCAGCCCGGCGCCGCCCGCCGCGCGCCGGGCGTAGTAGGCGACATGCCGGGGCGAGAACGCGCGGCCCCCGCCCAGCGAGGGCTGGCCCAGGTTGGTTTCGTGCGGGCCGAACATGACCCTGGATTGCGCGACCCGTCCCGCCAGGGTGACCGGGCCGGTGAGCCGCGCGAATCCGGGGGGCATGTCAGCGTGCGCCACCCGCCGCGAAGCCGGCCAGCGGGTTGACGTCGCAGGCCCGGTCCGGTGGGGCGGGCACCGGGCGGCGCCCGATCGTCACCGGCACCGGCCTGGGGGCCTGGCCGCGTACGGGGCCGCGGTGCGAGTGGTCCAGCCCGGGCCGCGGGAGCGCGGTCCGGTCCGCCCCGGCCAGGGCCTGCTCGGCCAGGGCTCGCTCCGCCAGGGCCGTCTCACCGAACCCGCGCACGCACTCCGGGTCCGGGCCGTCCAGCGGGAGCCCGGTGAAGAACTTCGCGGCCATGCAGCCGCCCCGGCAGGAGTCGTAGAACTGGCAGGAGCCGCAGGCGCCGCCCGCGGACGGCCCGCGCAGCTCGGCGAACAGCGCGGAGTCCCGCCAGACCGCCTCGAAGCCACCGCCGTTGCGGACGTTGCCGGCCAGGAAGTTCTCGTGGATCGCGAACGGGCAGGCGTAGACGTCACCGACCGGGTCGATCAGGCACACCACCCGGCCCGCGCCGCACATGTTCAGCCCGGGCAGCGCCTCGCCGTAGGCGGCCAGGTGAAAGAACGAGTCACCGGTCAGCACCTGCTCGCCGTGCGCGCACAGCCAGTCGTAGAGCTGGCGCTGCTGCGCGGCCGTGGGGTGCAGCTCGTCCCACACGTCGGCGCCCCGGCCGGACGGCCGCAGCCGGGTCAGCCGCAGCTGCGCGCCGTAGCGGTCGGCCAGCGCCTTGAACTCGTCCAGCTGGCCGGCGTTCTGCCGGGTCACCACCACGGAGATCTTGAAGCCCCGGAATCCGGCCGCGGCCAGGTGCTCCATGGCCCGGATGGCCATGGCGTACGAGCCCTGCCCGCGCACCGCGTCGTTGACCCCGGCGGTCGCGCCGTCCAGCGAGATCTGCACGTCCACGTAGTCGCTGGCGGCCAGCTTGCGGGCCACCGCCTCGTCGATGCGCACGCCGTTGGTGGAGAACTTCACCCCGACGCGGTGCGCGGTGGCGTAGTCCACCAGCTCCCAGAAGTCGGGCCGGACGGTGGGCTCGCCGCCGCCGATGTTCACGTAGAACACCTGCATGCGTTCCAGCGTGTCGATCACGGCCTTGCACTCGGCGGTGCTCAGCTCGCCCGGGTCGCGCCGGCCCGAGCTGGACAGGCAGTGCACGCAGGCCAGGTTGCAGGCGTAGGTCAGCTCCCAGGTGAGGCAGATCGGCGCGTCCAGCCCGTGCTCGAACAGCTCCACCAGGGTTTCGGTGCTCACGCGGCCTCCTGCTTCGTGACCACGCGCGAGGTGATCATGTGCGATTCCGCCAGGGTGGCCAGGCCCCGCTGGTAGGCGGCCATGCTGGCGGGCTGGATCCCGGCCGCGGCGCACGCGGCGCGGGCCGAGGGATGCTCAGCCAGCGACCGCACCACGGCCAGCATGGTGGCGTTCTTCAGGAAGGACAGCCGCCGGGTGCCGAAGTGGTAGAGCAGCGCGCCGAAGGGCTCCGGGCGCACCGCCACCCGCTCGTCCAGCCGCCAGGGCTGGTCCAGATCGAAGAGGCTGGCCCCGGCCGGGTTGGCCGGGGCGGCCCCGGCCTGGTCAGTAGACACCGCACATGCCGTCGATGGAGACCTCTTCGACGAGCAGTTCCTCGGCGACCAGGCTCTCGTCGGGCGGGCTGGCCGCTTCGGCCGTGGGGTGCTCATCTGGCGTGGTCGCGCTGGCGGTCTTCTCGCTCATGCCTGCCTCCGGATCCGTCATCCGGCCCGCGCTGGCTGGTCCGCCAGCACCGCCGCTGTCGTCTGCCTCGCCTATCTGGCACTTAGGGCCGACACTAAAGGCACTCAGTGCCAAAGGTCAAGGCAGGACTTCAGGCCTTTCACATGCCCGGCTGGCTCGTGGCATGCTCCTGTCAGGCCCACGAGCCAGGCGGGACGGAAAGGCGGTGCTGGCCGGTGAGCACTACGGGGATACCTGCCCAGCTTGGCCGCAGGCGTATCACCTCCCGTGCCGAGCTGGAGCACGTCGCGTTCGAGCTGTTCGACCGGCAGGGTTTCGAGGGCACGACGATCGACGACATCGCGCTCGCGGCCGGGATCGGCCGCCGGACGTTCTTCCGCTACTTCCCGTCCAAGAACGACGTGCCGTGGGGGAACTTCGAGGACGAGCTGGACCGGATGCGGGGCTGGCTGGCCGCCTGCCCGCCGCAGTGGCCGCTGATGGACGCGATCCGGCTGGCCATCGTCAACTTCAACAAGGTGCCGCCGGAAGACGAGCGCTGGCACCGGCGCCGGATGCAGCTGATCCTGGGCGTGCCGGTGCTCCAGGCCCACTCCACCCTGCGCTACGCCGAGTGGCGGCAGGTGATCGCGGACTTCGTGGCCGAGCGCACCGGGCAGCCCGCCGGCGGCCTGCTGCCGCAGACGGTCGCCTACGCCATGCTGGGCGTGGCCATCGCCGCCTACGAGCAGTGGCTGCAGGACGACGACAGCAACCTCAGCGAGCTGCTGGACACGGCCATGCGCGACCTCGCCGCGGCGTTCGGCGACGGCCTGCCGCTCCGGGCCGGGCCCGGTCAGTGAGGCCGTGACGGCGGGCCCGGTCCTTCACGACGGCCGGTGTGGGTGACCGTGATCACGCGGCAGCCGTCCCGCTCGTCACGGCTTGCGGCCCAGCCCGCACCACCCGGGGGTCGTGCGGCTGTCCCGGATGCCGGTGCGCCAGTCCCGTATCTCCACCAGCCCCGGCTCGACCATCTCCAGGCCGTCGAAAAACCGCAGGACCCCCGCGTGGCTGCGGTGCGTGTACTGCTGGTGGCTGATCCGGTTCACGCGGTCCCGCGCCTCATTCATTTTCTCCGTCTCGATATCTGACGCGAGATGGGAAAGGGCAAGGTAACTGCCGGATGGCACCGCGTCCATGATCTGGCGCACGATCCCGTACGGATCGTCGTCGTCGCCGATAGCGTGCAGAATCGCGAGCATCGTCACGGCCACGGGCTTGGTGAAGTCCAGAGTGCCGGCGGCCTTCTCCAGGACGACCCCGGTATCCCGGATGTCGCCGTCGATGTAGTCGATTGCCGGGCCGGAACTGCTGGTCAGCAGGGCGCGAGCATAGGAAAGCACGACGGGGTCATAATCCACGTACACGACCCGGCACCCGGCTGCCACTTCCTGTGCGACCTGGTGCGTATTGCCCTTCGTGGGGATGCCTGTGCCGATGTCGAGGAACTGGCGCACCCCGGCCTCGCCCGCCAGGTAGCGGACCACCCGTCTCAGGAAGGCCCGGTTCGCCCGGGCCAGGTGAACAAAATCGGGGAAGGCGGCAATCGCCTCCTCGGCGGCCTTGCGGTCGGCGGCGAAGTTGTCCTTTCCGCCCAGCCAGTAGTCATACATCCGGGCCTGGTGCGCAACGCTGGTGTCAAAGGTCGCATGCTCGCCCAGGGAGCCGGAACTGTCGTCCGGCCCGGCTGCTGGTGCTTCGCCTTCGCTGGTCACCGGGGTGCCTTTCTCGCTGGCCAGGGTGAACGGGGGATGAGGTCGCCGGAGCCATTGCACCACCGGACGGCCATGCCGTCATGCTCGCGGGCATGGGCACCGAGGTGGTGATGGTCCCATCATGGTGCCGGACCTCGGGGCCGGCGGTGGCCTTGATGTGATTCTGCCTGCAACGAATCACGCGCATCCGGGTTCCGCTGAGGAGTTAGCTTCGGTGGGTAACCACGGCCAGCGGGAGTCCACGATGCCGCGCACGAGATCGCGCTATGACGGGCATGCGGAATGGTATGACAGCTGGAACAGGCCGAGCGCCCTGCGCAACGCTTCCGATGTGCTGGACCTGCTCGGCCCCGGTGAGGGGCTGTGCCTCGACCTGGGCTGTGGCAGCGGGCTCTACTTTGACGTGCTGGCCGCCACCGGGCGGACCGTGGTGGGCCTGGACGGCTCGGCCGACCAATTGCGCATCGCCCGGGAACGGTCCAGCCAGATCGTCCAGGGGGACGCGGCCAGCCTGCCGTTCGCCGACGGCACGTTCCCGGCCGTGGCCACGCTGTGGATCTCGACCGATGTCGACGACTTCGCGGCCGTGCTGGCGGAGGCGGCGCGGGTCCTGACGCCAGGAGGGCTGCTGGTCTTCTACGGCGCCCATCCCTGTTTCAACGGGCCGCACTCGCAATGGATGGACGACGGCGGCATTCTCGCGCACCCTACGTACCGCCGGGCGGGATGGCATCGGGAAGCGCCATGGTGGGGGGTCAACGTCCGCAGGCGAGTCGGAATGCGGCATCACACGCTCGCTGACCTGCTCAATGCCTTCATCAGCACCAGGCTGGTGATCGAGCGGGTGGCCGAGCCGGGTGTTCGGCCGTTGCCGGTTACCCTGGCCATCCGCGCCCGCAAGCCAGCAGCCCCAGCGAGCCCAGCCGGAACGGCGTAGCCCGGGCGCTGGCGCCAGCCAGTTCGTGATCATGGGATTGGTGTCGCTGGAACGACACCAATCCCATGATCACGGTCGCCGGGATGCCCGGCCTGGCGGCACACAGGTAAGGCCAATCACGCAGGCCACAAGACGCCTTGGCCGCGATGCGGGCACGCGACTTTTGGGGACGGAAAGGGCTGGGAGCAGCCCTATCAATATGTGCCATCAAAGTCAGCCATGATCTTGCCGCGTGGCTGGCTGCACGATCTTCGTGGCTGACCCGTCGCGCCCGGGGCAGGGATGCAGGCAGCGCCGATCGTGACTGCCGAAGGGGGCCTTGGCGACTACATTGCTTGCAATATGGCAGCAGTAGCTGCATAATGCAGTCGTGCCCACTTCAATTACGATCCGTGACGTACCGGACGAGACACGGGATGAGTTGGCCGCCCGCGCCGCACTGACCGGCCGGTCCCTCCAGGAATACCTTCGCTCAAAGCTCGTCGAGCTAACACGCCAGCCCGATGCCGAGACGCTGGTCGAGCGGATCCGGTCCCGGAAGACCGCGACAAGCTCATCCTTGCCGCCGGACCGAATTCTCGCGCACCGCGACGCGGATCGCCCGTGACGCTGGTCATCGATGCGTCCCTGGTCGTGTCCGCCCTCGTCAACTCGGGCGCCACAGGGACCTGGGCGGAATCGCTGCTGGCTGCCGAGCCGCTGAGTGCCCCGCATCTGATGCCGGTCGAAGCGGCCAATATCCTGCGCCGCGCGGCCGCGGCGGGCGACATTTCCGCTGATGCCGCCTCCATGGCCTACGCCGATCTGCTCGACCTGCGCGTAGAACTCTTCCCCTACGCGCCATTCGCCGCCCGGACATGGGAGCTGCGCGACAACGTGACCTGCTACGACGCCTGGTACATCGCGCTCGCAGAGTCTCTCGGGTCCAAGGTCGCAACCCTTGACCTCAGGCTGGTCCGGGCACCGGGACCCCGTTGCGGCTTCGAGACGCCGCCCGCAGTGACCTGATCGCTCGCACGTGCGGCTCATTCTTGCGGCTGTCGATGGGATCGGGTTCCGTCCGAGGCAACCAGGACCTGTGCGCTAGGTGCTGCGGGAACAGCCGTTTCCGTCCACGAACTCCAGTCGGGGCGGGCCCCGGGGGTGTCGGAACGGTTTTCGTTGCGGAGAAGACGGGGCGGGAGGCGGGCGGTGCGGACGGGGTGCGGCCTGAGCCAGCGGGGCGGCCCCGCTGGGGAGCGCCCCGGCGGGCGGTCAGGTGAGGTGCTTGACCAGCTGGATCTGGGCGTGGCCGCGCGGGTAGGCGGGGATGCGGCCGCACTCCTGGTAGCCGAGGCGGGCGTAGAAGCCCGGGGCCTGGAACGAGTGGGTACACAGGGCGACCTGGTCGCAGCCGCGGCGGCGGATCTCCTGCTCGGCCGCGGCCAGGAGCTGGCCGCCCAGGCCGGACCCGCGCTGGTCTTCCCGGACCCAGAGCAGGTCGACGTAGCCGCAGCCGCCCCAGGTCCAGCCGTACAGCCCGCCGCGTAGTTCGCCGCCGGCGTCACGGGCAGCGATGCACAGCAGCGTGCCGTCCGTGTAGCCGGTCGCGGCCTCGTTGAACGCGATGATCTCGCGGTTGAGCCGGTCCCGCAGGCCGTCATCGGCGTCGCTCAGTTCGAGCGTGACGTCATCCATCGCGGCTCCCGGGCCAGGGCGCGCACCGCCGCCGGGGTGCGCACCGCCGCGGGGGCGCTGGCCGGCCGCGCCTCACCGGAGGGCTTCGGAGCCGTCGTAGTGGGCGGCGTGGGTGGCCCGCAGCCGGTACTTGAGCACCTTGCCGCCCACGGTCTCCGGCAGGACGTCGGCGAACACCACGGACTTGGGAGTCTCGTAGCCGGCCAGCGCGGCGCGGCAGTGCGCGATGAGCTCGGCCTCGGTCGTGGTGTCACCCGGGGTGCGGACCACGACCGCGGTCACGGCCTCGCCCCAGTACGGGTGCGGCAGCCCGATGACGGCCGACTTGGCCACGCCCGGGTGCAGGCTCGAGCACCGCCTCCACCCGCAGGCTGGAGACGTTCTCGCCGCCGGTCTTGACGATGTCCTTGTAGCGGTCGAGCATCACCCGCAGCCCGTCGTCGTCGTAGACGCAGCTGTCGCCGGAGTGGAACCAGCCGAAGCGGAACGCCTCGCGGGTGGCCGCCTCGTCCCGGTAGTACCCGGACATCATCGACGGGGAGCGGTACACCGCCTCGCCGGGCGTGCCCGGGGACGACGCGAGGTCATGGCCCTCGGTGTCGAGCACGGTCGAGGCGAGCACGCGGGCTCGGCACGCCGACGTAGTTCTGCCTGGGCGCGGTGCGCGCGTACAGCTCGGGCCACCGGTCCGGCCAGAAGCGGTGGCACGAGATCGACTCGGTCTGCCCGAAGATCTCGAAGACCAGCAGGTCCTCCCCGCAGTGCTGCTTCATCGACGCCAGCGTGGCCGGGGGCAGCGCCGCCCATCCGTAGACGATGACCTTCAGGCTGCGCGCGTCCAGCCCGGGGCGCTGGGTAAGCACCGCGTCCAGGGCGTTCACCATCGCGGGGGAGCCGGCCCACAGCGCGGTCACCCGCTCCTCGGCGATCATCTCGGCGATCGCGGCCCGGGTCCGGCTTGCGGCCCAGGATGAGGGTGCCGCCGGACAGGAACACCGAGTAGGTGAAGGGCTGGTCGCCGACGTGGTAGAGCATCGGCAGGAACGTGCCGACCCGCAGCTCGGACTCGATGCGCAGGCCGCGGGTCAGCGACAGCGCGAACCCGTAGGCGGCCATGTAGCTGCAGGTGTGCGAGATCATCACGCCCTTGGGCAGCGCGGTGGTGCCCGAGGTGAACAGCAGCTCCCAGATGTCGTCGCCGTGGATCTCGACGTCCGGCTCGGTGACCGGCTGGTCCCGCGACGAAGTCGGTGAACGACACGCTGCCCGGCACCGGGCCGCCGCCGATGGTGATGGTGACGGCGACCTCGAGGCCCGGTGGCCTCGAACGGCCCCTCGGCGGCGCGGCCAGAACTCCGCGTCCACGATCGCGAGCCTGGGCTCGACCAGCCGGATCATGGCCGAGACCATGTCCGGGGCCATCATCGGGTTGATCGGCGCGACCACCAGCCCGGCCTTGGCCGCGCCGATCTTGATCAGGTAGCCCTCGACCGAGTTCTCGCAGAACAGCATGACCACGTCGCCGCGGTCCAGGCCGCGGGCCAGCAGCGCGTGGGCGATCTGGTTGGCGAGCTGGTCGGCCTGCCGGTAGGTCAGCCGCCGGAAGGCCGGGTCGGCGTAGGCGCCCTCCCGGCCGACCAGGGCCTCCTGGTCGGGGAAGCTCCACGTCATGCGCTCCAGCAGGTCGCCGACGCTGGTGCGCTCCCAGCGGTGGGTGGCGCGCCGGTGGTGCAGGCTCGTCACGTCGAAGTCAGTCGCAGTGAAGTCCGCGGCCATCGCCACTCACGTCCTCTCCGACGGGGTGATCGCGCACAGCTGCCGGCGCCTGGCTGGCCGGCGCCTGGGACCAGGAAAGTGACTTGATGTTCACTACAGTGGTCACTGTAGGCATCGGGCCACCCGCTTGAGAAGGCCCAACCGGAATCCGGTGGCCCAGCCTGGCGCCTGAAGTGAATCGCAGTTAACCTCAGCAGACGACCCAGCACACGGCGCGAGCACACGATCGAGCTCGCCACCCAGCGCACGACCAAAGGGGGTTCGGTGCCCGTCCTGCGATCGGCGGTGGACACAGCCAGCGAGGCGTACCTGGCCAACCGGGCCGGGCAGCTGGCGGCCATCGCCGCCCTGAACGAGCAGCTCGAGCTGGCCCGCGCGGGCGGCGGCGCGAAGTACGCGCAGCGGCACCGCGACCGCGGCCGGCTGCTGGCCCGGGAGCGCATCGAGCTGCTGGTCGACCGGGACTCGCCCCTGCTGGAGCTGTCCTCGCTGGCCGCCTGGGGCACCGAGTTCGCGGTCGGGGCGAGCATCGTCACCTGCGTCGGCGTGGTGTCCGGGGTCGAGTGCGTGCTGATCGCGTCACGACCCGACCGTGCGGGGCGGCTCGATGAACCCCTACACGCTGCGCAAGAATCTGCGGGCCCTGGAGATCGCGCGCCGCAACCGGCTGCCCGTCATCAACCTGGTCGAGTCGGGCGGGGCCGACCTGCCCACCCAGTCGGACCTGTTCGTCCCGGCGGGCCGGATCTTCCACGACCTGACCGAGCTGTCCGCGATGGGCATCCCGACGATCGCGCTGGTCTTCGGCAACTCGACCGCGGGCGGCGCGTACGTGCCGGGGATGTGCGACTACTCGGTGCTGGTCGACGGCCAGGCCAAGGTGTTCCTCGGCGGCCCGCCGCTGGTGAAGATGGCCACCGGCGAGGAGGCCGACGACGAGTCCCTCGGCGGCGCGGACATGCACTCGCGGATCTCCGGGCTGGCCGACCACTTCGCCGCCGATGAGCTGGACTGCCTCCGCATCGGCCGGCAGATCGTCGCGGAACTGCACTGGCGCAAGCTTGGCCCGCCGCCCAGCGAGCCCGCCGACCCGCCGCTGTATGACCCGGACGAGCTGCTGGGCATCGTGTCGGCGGACTTCCGGGTGCCGTTCGATCCGCGCGAGGTGCTGGCCCGGGTCGTGGACGGCTCGCGGTTCGGCGAGTACAAGCCGCGCTACGGGACCAGCCTGGTCACCGGCTGGGCCTCGATCCACGGCTACCCGGTCGGGGTGCTGGCCAACGCGCGCGGCGTGCTGTTCAGCGAGGAGGCCAAGAAGGCCAGCGAGTTCATCCTGCTGGCCAACCAGAGCGACACGCCGCTGGTCTTCCTGCAGAACACCACCGGCTACATGGTGGGCACCCAGTACGAGCAGGGGGGCATCATCAAGGACGGCGCGAAGATGATCAATGCGGTGACCAACTCGGCTGTCCCGCATGTGACGGTGAACATGGCCGCCTCGTTCGGCGCCGGGAACTACGGCATGTCCGGCCGGGCCTACGACCCCCGGTTCATGTTCGCCTGGGCCAACGCCAAGCTGGCGGTGATGGGCGCGCAGCAGCTGGCCGGGGTGATGTCCATCGTCGGGCGCCAGTCCGCCGAGTCCACCGGCCGCGACTTCGACGCCGAGGCCGACGAGAAGCGGCGCGCGCTGATCGAGGCCCAGATCGAGCGGGAGTCGGACGCGTTCTTCGTCAGCGCCCGGCTCTACGACGACGGGGTCATCGACCCGCGGGACACCCGGCCCGTGCTCGGCATGGCGCTGTCCGCGGCGCACTCCGGCACCATCGAGGGACGCCGCGGCTTCGGCGTCTTCCGGATGTAGCGGCGGCCACGATGAGCATCCGCAAGCTCCTGATCGCCAACCGCGGCGAGATCGCGTCGCGGATCATCCGCACGGCCCGGGCCATGGACATCGCCACCGTGGCCGTCTTCTCCGACCCCGACGCCGGGCTGCCGTTCGTGACCGGGGCCGACGAGGCCGTCCGGCTGCCCGGGTCCGCCCCGGCCGACACCTACCTGCGCGGCGAGGCGCTGATCGCCGCGGCCGCGGCGACCGGGGCCGACGCGGTCCACCCGGGCTACGGCTTCCTGTCGGAGAACGCCGGCTTCGCCCGGGCCTGCGCCGCGGCCGGCCTGACCTTCGTGGGGCCGTCGCCCGAGGCCATCGAGGCCATGGGGTCCAAGACCGCCGCGAAGGAGCTGATGGCCGCCGCGGGCGTGCCCGTGCTGCCGGGGGCCGTCTTCGACGACCCTGCCTTCGGGGACGGGGCCGAGCCGGATCCCGCCGAGCTGCGCAAGGCCGGGGAGGACATCGGCTTTCCCGTCCTGGTCAAGGCGGCCTACGGCGGCGGCGGCCGCGGCATGCGGATCGTCGCCAGCCCGGACGACATCGCCGGCGCGGTCAGCAGCGCCCGCCGCGAGGCTGCGTCCGCGTTCGGCAACGGCACCGTGTTCCTCGAACGCTTCGTGGAATCCCCCCGGCACATCGAGGTCCAGATCCTCGGCGACCAGGCCGGGACCGTGGTGCACCTGTTCGAGCGGGAGTGCTCGATCCAGCGCCGCTACCAGAAGATCATCGAGGAAGCGCCGTCCCCGGCCGTCGATGACGGCCTGCGGGCCGAGCTGTGCCGGGCCGCCGTGGCCGCGGGCCAGGCCATCGGCTACGTCGGGCGCCGGGACCGTCGAGTTCGTGCTGGACTCGTCGGGGCGCTTCTACTTCCTCGAGGTCAACACCCGGCTGCAGGTCGAGCACCCGGTCACCGAGCTGATCACCGGACTGGACCTGGTCCGGCTGCAGCTGGAGATCGCGGACGGCCAGCCGCTGCCGGCGCACGTCACCGATCTGGCCAGCTCGGGGACGGGCTTCACCGGCCACGCGATCGAGGCCCGGCTCTACGCCGAGGATGTGCCGGCCGGCTACCTGCCCGCGAGCGGCGACCTGCACACGTTCGAGATCGATCTCTCTAACGGTCTTCGCGTGGACGCTGGCTTCGCCTCGGGCACCCGGGTCAGCACGTTCTATGACTCGATGCTGGCCAAGGTGATCGCGTACGGCCCGACCCGTGACGACGCGAGGCGGACGCTGGCCGGGGCGCTGTCGCGGGCCCGGCTGCACGGGGTCGTGACCAACCGGGACCTGCTGGTGGGCATCCTGCGTGAGCCGGAGTTCAGCGCGGGCACGATCGACACCGGCTACCTGGACCGGCACCAGCCTGCGGAGCTGTGCCCGCCGGACACGGCGGCCGGGCCGGTGCACCTGCTCGCGGTGGCCCTGGCCGGGCCAGGCCCGGCGCCGGGAGGAGGCCCCGGTGCTGGCCACGCTGCCCTCGGGCTGGCGGAACAACCCCAGTGCCCCGCAGCGGGCGGGGTACGAGCTGGACGGCCAGCCCGCCGAGGTGAGCTACCGCTTCGGCCGGGACGGGCTGCAGGCCGGGGTGGGCGGGCCCGCGGTGAGCGGGGCCGGGGTGAGCGGGGCCGGGGTGAGCGGGGCCGGGGTGAGCGGGGCCGGGGTGGACGGCATCGCGGTGGACGGGACCGGCCTGGGCGGCGTGCTGCTGCACGGCACCCGGCCCGCGCCCGCGCCCGCCGGGCTGGACCGCATGCTGATCGACCTGGAGGCCGGCGGGGTGCGGCGGGTCATCGACGTGACCCAGGCCGGCCGCACGTTCTACGTGGACAGCGCGCTGGGGCACAGTGTGGTGACCGAGGCCGACCGCTTCCCCGACCCGGCGGCCGCGGCCCACGCCGGGTCGCTGCTCGCGCCGATGCCCGGGACCGTGGTCCGGGTGGAGGCCGCCGTGGGTGACCACGTCGAGGCAGGCGCCGTGATCCTGGCCATCGAGGCCATGAAGATGGAGCACGCGATCTACGCGCCCGCCCGCGGCATCGTCACCGAGCTCCCGGTCAGCGTCGGCGCGCAGGTCGACAGCGGGTCGGTGCTCGCCGTCCTGGAGGAGCCCGTGGTGGAAGGGGGAGCCGGTGACTGACCCGGCCCGGGACCCGGTCCGCTACGAGGTCGTGCGGGGCGTGGCCTGGCTGACCATCGACCGGCCGGAAGCCCGCAACGCGCTGAGCAAGGCCGTGCGCGAGGGCCTGTTCGCCGGGGTGCGCCGGTTCAACGACGACGACAGCGCCCGGGTGCTGGTGCTGACCGGCGCGGGCGACCGCGCGTTCTGCGCCGGCGGGGACCTGAAGGAGATGGCCGACGAGTCGCTGACCGTGCCGCCGCCGGATTTCCTGCCCCAGTTCGGCCGCAACATCGAGGTGGCCAAGCCGACCATCGCCGCCGTGAACGGGGTGGCGTACGCGGGCGGGTTCCTGCTCGCCCAGAACTGCGACCTGTGCGTGGCCGCCGAGTCGGCCCGGTTCGCGGTGACCGAGGCCAGGGTGGGCCGCGGCTCACCGTGGGCGGTCCCGCTGTCCTGGCTGGTGCCGCCCCGCATCGCCATGCAGATCCTGCTCACCGGCGACCCGCTCACCGCCGCCCGGGCCTACGAGATCGGGCTGGTCAACCAGGTGGTGCCGGACGCCGAGCTGGTGCCCGGCCGCGCAGGCGCTGGCCGAGCGCATCGCCGCGAACGCACCGCTGTCGGTCATGGCGGCCAAGCGCACGGTCTACCTGTCGCTGCGAGACCGGCTGGACGACGCGTTCGCGGAAGCGGAACGGATCTGGGCGCCGGTCTACCACAGCGCGGACGCCCAGGAGGGCCCGGCCGCGTTCCGGGACAAGCGCACCCCGGTCTGGACCGGCCGCTGATGCCCGCCGACCTGCGCGCGCTCACCCTCGACCTGGTCGACGAGTCCGCGTCGCTGGGGGCGATGCTCAGCTCGCTGGCCGCGGACCAGTGGCGGCTTCCCACGCCCGCCCCGGGCTGGACCATCGCCGACCAGGTCTCCCACCTGGCCTACTTCGACGAGACCACGCTGCTGTCGATCCGCGACCCGGAGCGGTTCCGCCGCGAGGCCGCCGCGCTGGCCGGGCCGGGGCGACGACTTCCCGGACCAGATCGCCGCCGAGTACCGCCACCTGGCCCCCGCCGAGCTGCTGACCTGGTTCCGCGACCGCCCGCCGGGCTCTGCTCCGGGGGTACGCGGGCGCTGATCCGGGCGTCCGGCTGCCCTGGTACGGGCTGGACATGGGGCCCGCGTCGTCGATCACCGCCCGGCTGATGGAGACCTGGGCGCACGGCCAGGACATCGCCGACACCCTCGGCATCGAGCGGCCCCCGACCGCCCGGCTGCGGCACGTCGCCTACCTGGGCATCCGCAGCCTGCCCTACAGCTACTCCGTCCACGGGCTGCCGCAGCCGGACGCGCCCGTCCGGGTCGAGCTGGCGGCGCCGGACGGCGGGCGAATGGGCCTGGGGGCCAGCGACCGCCGCGGACCGGGTCAGCGGCACCGCGCTCGACTTCTGCCTGGTGGTCACCCAGCGGCGGCACCGCAGCGACACCGGCCTGGTCATCACGGGTGAGACCGCGACGCAGTGGATCGGGATCGCCCAGGCCTTCGCCGGGGCGGCCGGGCCGGGCCGTCCGCCCCGGAGCGCCCCCGTGACCAGCGGAATCCGTGACCAGCGAAACCGTGACCAGCGATCCCGCCCCGAAGGGAGGTCCGCGGACATGACCGCAGCCCACGACGGACCGCGCCGCCCGGTCCGGATCGCCAACTCCTCCGGCTTCTACGGCGACCGCGCGGCCGCGGCCCGCGAGATGGTCGAGGGCGGTCCCATCGACGTCCTGACCGGCGACTACCTGGCCGAGCTGACCATGCTGATCCTGTGGAAGGCCCAGCAGAAGGACCCGTCCGCGGGCTACGCCCGGACCGTGCTCACCCAGCTGGAGCACGTCCTCGGCACCTGCCTGGACCGCGGCATCAGGATCGTCAACAACGCCGGCGGGCTCAACCCCGGCGGCCTGGCCCGGGAGTTCGCGGCGCTGGCCGCGCGCCTCGGCCTGCACCCGCAGATCGCCTACGTCACCGGCGACGACCTGCTGCCCCGCCTGGAAAACCTGCTCTCTAACGGGGAGGCGCTGGCCAATCTGGATACCGGCCAGCCGCTGGGCGCGGCGGCCGGCAAACCGGTGACGGCTAACGCCTACCTCGGCGGCTGGGGGATCACCGAGGCCCTCGGCGCCGGCGCCGACATCGTCGTCTGCCCGCGGGTCACCGACGCCTCGCTGGTCACCGGGCCCGCCGCCTGGTGGCACGGCTGGCGCCGGGAGGACTTCGACCAGCTGGCCGGGGCCGTGGTCGCCGGGCACGTGATCGAGTGCGGGCCGCAGGCCACCGGGGGCAACTACTCGTTCCTGGACGAGATCACCGACCGCCGCTACCCCGGCTTCCCGATCGCCGAGGTCGCCGCCGACGGCAGCAGCGTGATCACCAAGCACCCGGGCACCGGCGGGCTGGTCTCGCCCGGCACCGTCACCGCCCAGCTGCTGTACGAGATCGCCGGGCCCGCCTACGCCAACCCGGACGTCGTCGCGCACTTCGACACGGTCCGGCTGGACGATGATGGCCCGGACCGGGTGCGGATCTCCGGCACCCGGGGCAGCCCGCCGCCGCCCACGGCCAAGGTCGCGATCAACTTCCTCGGCGGCTACCGGAACACGATGACGCTGGTGCTGACCGGGCTGGACATCGAGGAGAAGGCGGCCTGGGCGGAGCAGGAACTGTTCGCCATCCTCGGCGGCCGCGACCAGTTCGCGGACGTCGATGTCCGGCTGCTGCGCTTCGACCGGCCCGACGCCCCCACGAACGAGCAGGCCACGGCGCACCTGCGGATCACGGTCAAGGACCCTGACCCGCGCAAGGTCGGCCGCCGTTTCTCCAACGCCACGATGGAGCTGGCCCTCGGCGGGTACGCCGGGCTTCCACACCACGACCCCGCCGACGCCGGAGAGCGCGTACGGCGTCTACTGGCCGGCGCTCGTGCCCGCCGCCGGAGGTGCCGCACGCGGCGGTGCTCCCGGACGGCACGCACCGTGCCGATCGCGCCCACCACCCCTGCGCCCGCGTCTCCCGCGGCGGGAGCACCCCGCCGCGGGAGACGCGTTCCACCCGGGCCCGGCCGCCTCCATCAGCGGACCGCCCACCGTGGCCGCCCCGCTGGGCCGGATCTGCGCGGCCCGGTCCGGCGACAAGGGCGGCAACGCCAACGTCGGGATCTGGACCCGCGACCCGGCCGCCTACCCCTGGCTGCGGGACTACCTGACCGTGGAGCGGCTGCGGACGCTGCTGCCCGAGGCCGCCGGTCTCGACGTGCGCCGCTTCGAGCTGCCCAACCTCAGCGCGCTCAACTTCGTCATCATCGGCCTGCTGGGGGAGGGCGTGGCCTCCTCGACCCGGCCCGACCCCCAGGCCAAGGGCCTGGGTGAGTACCTGCGCTCCCGCTACGCCGAGATACCTGCGGCCCTGCTCGACCGGGGGGCCGGATGACCAGCGCCGCCGCGGAGCCCGTCCGCGCCGGACCGCACGGGTGACCAGCGCCGGCGAGATCCCCGCCGGCGGCAGCGGATCCTCAGCGCGGCCGCCGACCTGGTCGCGGAGCGCGGGTACCACGAGGTCGGCATGGCAGACATCGGCGCGGCCGCCGGCATTACCGGCCCGGCGATCTACCGGCACTTCGACGGGAAGTCCGCGGTCCTGGTGGCCATGTTCGACCACGTGATCGACGATCTGTCCCGCGAGGCCAGCGAGATCGTCGCCTCCGGGGGCGACGCCCTCACCACGCTGCGCGCGCTCATCCAGACGCAGGTCCGGTTCGTGCTGCGCGACCGGACGCTCGCGCAGGTCTACCACAACGAGGTGGCCAACCTCCCCGGCGAGGACCGGCACCGGCTGCGCCGCAAGCAGCGCCTGTACATCGAGGAGTGGGTTCACGTCCTGGCCCAGCTCCGCCCGGATGCCGGGGACGCGACCGTGCGGGCCCTGGTGCACGCCTCCGTCGGCGCGATCCAGTCCGTGCTCTTCTACTCCAGCGGCCTGGCCGATGACCAGCTGGCCGGGCTCATGTCCTCCGTCGCCGAGACATCCCTGTTCGCTGAGCTAGCCCGGGGGGACGACCCCCCGGCCAAGCCAACTGAGAGATGACCCGTGGACTTCGCTGACCACCCCGACCACGCGGCCATCCGGGACACGGTCGCCGCCATCACCCGGTCCTTCGGCAGCTCCTACTACAGCGAGCACGCCGAGGCCCGGACGGCCACCGACGAGCTGTGGGCCGCCCTCGCGAAACAGGGCTTCATCGGGATCAACCTGCCCGAGCGGTTCGGCGGCGGCGGCGCGGGCCTGGCCGAGCTCACCCTGGTCTGCGAGGAAACGGCCGCCCAGGGCTGCCCCATGCTGCTGCTCCTGGTCTCCAGCGCCATCTCCGGGGAGGTCATCGCCCGGTACGGCAGCGAGGCCCAGCAGAAGACCTGGCTGCCCCAGCTGGCCAGCGGCGAGACCAGGATCGTGTTCGCCATCACCGAGCCCGACGCCGGCTCCAACACCCACCAGCTGTCCACCACCGCGGTCCGCGACGGCGAGGACTGGATCCTCAACGGGACCAAGTACTACATCTCGGGCGTGGACGGCGCCGGGGCCATCCTGGTCGTGGCGCGGACCGGCACGGACACGAAGACCGGTCACGGCCTGCTGTCCCTGTTCCTGGTCCCCCCGGATGCCCCCGGGCTGACCGCGGCGCCGCTGCCGGTGGCTGCGGCCCTGCCCGAGCAGCAGTTCACCCTGTACTTCGACGGCGTCCGGGCCGGCCCGGACCAGCTGGTCGGGGACGAGAACGACGGGTTCACCCAGGTCTTCCACGGCCTCAACCCGGAGCGCATCACCGGCGCGGCGATCTGCGTCGGGATCGGCCGCTACGCGCTGGCCCGCGCGGCCGCGTACGCGCGGGACCGGGAAGTCTGGGGCGTCCCCATCGGCACCCACCAGGGCGTGTCCCACCCGCTGGCCAAAGCCAAGATCGAGGTGGAACTGGCCGCGCTGATGACGGCCAAGGCGGCCTGGCTGCACGACCAGGGCCAGCCCGCCGGCGAGGCATCCAACATGGCCAAGTACGCCGCCGCGGAAGCAGCCCTCGCCGCGGTGGACGCGGCGATCCAGACGCACGGCGGCAACGGCCTGGCCGCCGAGTACGGCCTGGTGCCGCTGTGGAGCGTCGCCCGGCTGCTCCGGATCGCGCCGGTCAACCGCGAGATGATCCTCAACTACGTGGCCGGTCACTCCCTGGGCCTTCCCCGTTCCTACTAGGCGACCCGGCCCGCTGGAACGAGGGTGAGCCGCTGGACTTCCACGGCCGCTCCTCCCGGCACGACCTGGTGACGCCCGCGTTCGATCCCGGCCCTCAGCCCGCCCCCAGGAGGCGGCGGGCTGCGCCCGGATGGCGGACGGCCAGCCGCAGCGTGCCGACGGTGGCGCGGACCACCTGCTCCTTGGCCGCCGCCGCGGCGCGGCCGGTGATGATCTGCTGGCGGGGCGAGTCGTCGGCGTGCACCCGCTGGACCAGCCCGTCGTGGCGGCCGAGGCTGACGCACTGGATGTGGAAGCGGTACCGCAGCGGCGCGGGCTCCCCGCCCCGCAGGTCGGCCAGGACCGCCCGGGCGGCGTGCGCGCCGGTCGGCAGCGCGGTGGCGCAGGCCATCCGCAGCGGGCCCGCGGCCAGGCTGGCCGAGGCCGCGGCGTCCCCGGCGGCGTAGATCCCGGGATGGGAGACCGAGCGCAGTGCGGGGTCCACCGTGATCCGCCCGCCGGTCAGGGCCAGCCCGGCTTCCTGGGCCAGCCCGGTGCGGGCGGCCATCGACGCCGCCCAGACCACCACGTCCGCGTCGATGTCACCCGGCGCGGCGACGTGATGCCCCTCGTCCAGGCGCACCCCGCGGGCGGCGAGCACCCGGCGGACGTGATCACGGCCCCGGCCGGACAGGCCCGGGCCCACCACGCCCGCGGTGATCAGCCGGACCGACCACCGCGGCCCGGCCTCGGCCAGCTCCGTGGCCAGCTCGATGCCGGTCAGTCCGCCGCCGACCACGGCCAGGGATCCCGGCCCGTCGAGCAGGCGCTTGTGCAGTTCGGCGGCGGACTCGGGGGTGAACACGTCGCCGGGGGAGGGGATGCCGGGGGAGGCGGTCCGGCTGCCCAGGGCGTACACGAGCCGGTCGTAGGGCAGGACCCGCCCGTCGTCGGTGCGGATCTCGCGGGCGTCGGGCACGATGGCCGTGACCCGGGCGGGGACGTGGGCGATGCCCGCCGGGCTCAGGAACCCGCTCAGCGGGTGGGTGATGTCCGGGCGGCCAGCCGCCCGCTCGTGTGAGCGGACCCGCTCGGTGAAGTGGCCCGCCGGATCCACCAGGGTGACGCGGGCACCGGGCGCGAGCTGCAGGGCGCACATCAGCCCCGCGTATCCTGCGCCGATCACGATGACATGCTGGCCGGACAGTCCGTTTGTGTTCGTCATGCCTTGAGGACGGGCGACCTGGAGCACCTGTGACATGCGGGCCGGCCCGCGGCTGATGTCACACCGGGCCCGGCCGGATCGTCCTGCCTGTGGCGGGGACGGCGCCGGGCGCGAAGGAGGGGCACGATGACGGGTGCAGGCGGGACACGGGAGGACGCGCTGGCCGCGGACTACACGAGGATCCGGCCCCGGCTGCTGCGCACCGCCTACGCCATCCTCGGGACCTGGGCCGACGCGGAGGACGCCGTGGCCGACACGTGGCTCCGCCTGGTCGCGGCCGACCAGCGCGAGCACGTGGACGACGTCGAGGCCTGGGCCGTGGTCGCCGTGTCACGCCGCGCCCTCGACGTGCTGCGGTCGGCCCGGGTCCAGCGTGAGGCCTACGTCGGCCCGTGGCTGCCCGAGCCCCTCATCGAGCGGCTGGCCGGCCCGGCCGGGCCGGATGGCCCGGCCCCCCTGGCCGAGCTGGCCGACCCGGCCGACCGGGTGACGCTCGACGAGAGCGTCAGCTACGCGCTCCTGGTGGTGCTGGAGACGCTGACCCCCGCCGAGCGCACGGCTTTCGTCCTGCACGACCTGTTCGGGGTGCCGTTCCCCGAGATCGCCGGGGTGGTGGGACGCGGCCCGGCCGCGGTGCGGCAGCTGGCCGCCCGGGCCCGGGCGCACGTCCGGGCCGGGGCCCCGAGGATGGCCGTCAGTGCCGCGGAGCACCAGCACGCCGTGGACGAGTTCTTCCGGGCGGCCGCCGGGGGAGACCTCGCGGGGCTGCTGGCCGTGCTGGACCCCGGCGTGGTGCTGACCGCTGACGGGGGCGGCCAGGCCACCGCGGCGCGCCGCCCGGTCCGGGGCGCGGACCGGGTGGCCCGGTTCCTGATCGCCACGGCCGCCACGCTCACCGCCGGGCAGCGGGTGGTCCCGCTGACCATCAACGGGGGGCCGGGCCTGGCCATCGCGGAGCCGGATGGCTCCGCGAGCCTGATCGGCGTCCTCACCGTGGCAGAGGGGCGCATCCAGCGGGTCGATCTCGTGGTCGCCCCGGCCAAGCTGGCCCACGCCCGGTTCACGCGCAGCTCAGCCCAGTAGCCCCTCGGCCGGACCTGGGCTGCCCAGCCAGCCTGGGCCGCGAGGTCAGCCGGGTCAGCGCACCTTCCACAGGTACGCGTGGCCGTCCGTGTCGATGGTGGCGAGCGTGCCCCTGGGGCTGAACGCCACGGAGAAGACCGCGGCGCGCAGGGGCGCGGACGCAGTCGTCGGGTTGGCCAGGGTCTTCACCGGCTTGGTGGCGGGCAGCTGCCACAGGTACGTCTTGCCGTTGGTGTCCCCGGTGGCCAGCGACTCATGGCCGGGGCCGAAGGCCACGCTCTCGATGCCCATGCTGTCCGGGTCGGGCAAGGTGACACCGTTTCCGGTGGCCAGGTTCCAGACGTAGGTCACCCCGCCCGTGTCGCCGGCCGCGAGTTCCTGGCCGTCCGGGCTGTAGGCCACCGAGGTGATCTCGGATCCCAGCGGGCCGGCCAGGGCACGGATGTTGCCTGTCGTCGCGCTCCACAGGTAGGCCTGGCCGTCGCTGCCGCCCATGACGAGCGTCGCGCCCCGCGGGCTGAACGCCACGGCGTCGGAGTTCACGAACCCCTGCAGGGACAGGACCGCGTGGATGGACGGGGCGCCGCCGCCGCGGGGCAGCTTCCACACGTACACGGTGCCGTTGGCGTCGTTGACGGCGAGCAGCCCGCCGCTCGCGCTGAACGCCACCGACTTGATTCTCGAATGGTGGTGATCACTGAGCATGGCGATCTTGCGCCCGGTGGCCACATCCCACAGGTACGTGCTGCTGCTGCCGGGGCCGCCGGCGGTGGCCAGCGTCGTCCCGTCAGGGCTGAACGCCTCCGCCCCGCCGCCGGGGCTGAAGGTCCTGATCTGCGTTCCGTTCTTCACATCCCACAGGTAGGTGATGCCGTTGGCCTGGGGTCCGGTCTTCGGCCCGGCTTTCGGGTCGGCGGTCGCCCCGGCGGACAGGGTCTTGCCGTCCGGGCTGAACGCCACGGAGGACAAGGTTCCCGGCGGCGGCGGGCGGAAAGCGAGTGAGGAGAAGCCCGAAGGGGCCGCCACGCGGCGGCCGCCCCCGGGAGCCAGGTAGTGGGAGGTCAGGAACAGGGTCAGGGTCACCGCCAGGGCCGCCACCACCAGGATGCCGGCTCCGGTAAGCGTTAAAAAGGCGGCCCGGCGCCGCCGGGGCCGGTGCCCGCGCTGGGCCTCGCCGGCCGGCCTTCCCGGGGCGCCCGGCGGCGCGGGCGGGGTGCCTGGCGGCTTGCGGGGGGTGGCCGGCCGGTTGCGGGCACTGTTCGGCCGGCTGCGCGGGATGCTCGGCCAGCTGCCCGGGGGTGCGGGACGCCGGGGCGGGACCCGGGGCGGCGCCGGGCTGGCCGGGGGCTCCTGGACCGGGGGAGAGGCGAGTTCCCGGGCCCGGGGGCCGGCGGGCTCCGGAACCGGGGCCCGGGGCAGTTGCGGCGCCGGGGCACTAGCCGCCGCCGGGGAACCGGCCAGCTCCGGGGCGGCCGCCGCGGCCGGGGCGCTGGCTGGCTCCGGGGCGCTGGCTGGCTCCGGAGCCCTCGCCGGTTCCGCGGCCGGCGGACCGTCGGGCTCCGCGGCCCCGGCCCGGGCACCGGCGAGTTCCCGGGCCGGCGGGCCGCTGGCCTCACCGGCCGGGGGGCTGGCCGGCTGGCCCGGGCCGCCGGGCTCGTCCGCTTGGGCGCGGTCCGGATCCGGCGGGATCACCTTCAGGCCCGGGTCGGTCGGCTGCTCGTCGGGGATACTCGCCTGGCTGTCCCGTGCGGGCGGGCCCTGGTCCCGGTGCCCGGCCGGTGAACGGGCCGCGTAGATCTCGCTGGCTTCCGTGTCCTGCCCCGGAGGCGGGCCCACGCCCGGGCCGGCTCCCGGGCCAGCTTCCTGCCCCGGGCCAGCTTCCTGCGCCGGGCGGGCGTCCGGCCCGGGACTGCTCCCGGTGCGCCCCAGCCCTGGGTCGGAGGCCGGCCCGACGTGGTAAGGCGCCAGGCTGAGCGCCTCGCGCAGCGCCTCAGCGAATTCCCAGCAGGTCTCGTAGCGGTCGACCTGGGCTTTGGCCAGGGCCTTCGTCATCACGGCATCCACGGCCGGGGGCAGTTCCGTCCGCCGTTCCGACAGCGAGGGGGGCGGCTTGTTGAGATGGGCCCAGATCGACGCGAAGCTCTCGCTGCGATGGAACGGTGCCTGGCCGGTCAGCAGCTCGAACACCGCGCACGCCAGCGCGTACTGGTCCGTCCGCCCGTCGACGGGCAGGCCCTCGATCTGCTCGGGCGCGGTGTAGTCCGGCGTGCCGAGGAACTGCCCGGCGGCGGTCAGCCCCAGCGACACCTCCGCGCTCTTGCTCAGCCCGAAGTCCGACAGGTACACGTGGTCCGGCCGCCCCGGGCGCCGGTCCAGCAGGATGTTCGCGGGCTTCACGTCCCGGTGCACCAGGCCGACCGCGTGCGCCGCGTCCAGGGCGGACGCCACCGGGGAGATGATCGATACGACCCGCTCGGGTGGCAGCGGACCCTCACGGCGCAGCAGTGACCGTACGTCACCGCCACGCACGAAGCGCATCGCGATAAACAGGATGTGCCCGACCTCGCCCGCCTCGTACACCGGGATGATGTGCGGATCGTCCACGGCGGCGGCGGCCCGCGACTCGCGGATGAAGCGCTGCCGGAACATGTCGTCGGAGCCCATCGCCGGTGTCATGATCTTCAGCGCGACCAGCCGGTCCAGGCGCTCGTCGCGCGCGCGGAACACGACGGCCATGCCGCCCGCGCCGACCTGCTCCTCGAGCCGGTATCCCCCCAGCCGTGAGCCTGCGGCGAAGCCCGCCGCCAGATCGGCGTGATGCCCTGGCGACTCCTCGTTCACCCACGCCTCCACACGTTCCTGTGCCCTCGGCATCCTATGCTTCCGCCCAGCGCCGGGTCAGAGCGTAAGAACGCGGATATTAAGTACATAGGCGATACCTGATTTCCGGCGTGCCGCCGCCGCCCGGGTCCCGGCGCGCCTTCCCTCCCGCCACTGGAACACCTTCCGCGCGTCGTGCCCCGCCGGCCCGCCGCCGTGACCGGCGCCCCGGCCGGGGCGCCGTGCACTACCCGCCACCGGGCCCGGTACTCCCGCCACCGCCTCCCCGCCGGGCCGCCTGCCCCTGGGCCGGGGTGGCCCTGATAACGCCGGGAACGGCTAACCGCACCTTCCGCCCTATTCACGGACACGGCGTTTGCGATCAGTGCCGTGCGGCGAAAAAGAGTCAGTGAACGGGGGGCAGGAAATTGACCACGAAACGTGCGGCCCGGGCCGCTGAAGAAAACGGGAAAACCGGGCTACCGGTTAAGAAAGCGGCCACCGCGGCTCAGGCTGGAGGCTGGATCAGGAAACGGTCACGGCTCGGCTGGTGCGCGGTCGCGGTCCTGACGGTCGCGGCCACCGGCGGGTGCGGCCTGCTGCACCAGGCCGCCGCGCCCGCCGGGATGGAGCGGCAGATCTCCGAGGGTGAGCGGGTCAGTGCGGCCACCCAGGCGCGCGGCCTGGCCGCGGCCCGTTCCGCCGGAACCAGTACTCCGGGCCCAGGTAGTCAAAGCACGGGTACCCACGCCACCGGCGTTCCCGGCGCCAGCAGCGTGGCCACCGGCACTCCCGCGCCCTCAGCCACCCCGGCCAAGGTCACGGGCAAGCAGGTGACGGCGATCGGCGACTCGGTCATGGCGGCCAGCGCCATGGCTCTCGCGGCGGCCATGCCCGGCATCTACATCGACGCCAAGCCCGACCGGGAGATGCCCGCGGGCCTGGCCATCGTGCGCAGGCTGGCGGACACGGGCCGGCTGCGCCCCGTCGTGGTGATCGGCCTCGGCACCAATTACCTCGTCACCACCCGCCAGCTCAACGAGCTGATGCAAATCCTCGGCCCGGACCGCAAGCTCGTCCTTATCAACACCTATGTTCCTGATTCGTGGAGTAAGCAGGTCAACGCGACGGAGGCGGCCTTTATCCGCCAGCATCCCAGCGTGACGCCGGCCGACTGGTACGACACGATCAAGAACCGGATGAACATACTGTGGCCGGATCATATCCACCCGGAAATCCCCGGGACCTACGTCTACGCGCGCATGGTGCGCCGGGCGGTCCAGGCCACCCGCGACGTCACCGTCCCCTGACCGGGGAGCGCCTGTCCCGCGCCGGTCCGGGCCGGGTGGAAGGGCGAGACCGGCGGGAGGGGTGGCACGGGCTGCCTCTGGTTGACGATGGTGATGTCGCCGGAGTTGTTGCTGGCTGTGATCACGTTCCGGGCCGAGGGTGACTGCGGCACGGTCACGGTCGTCCGGCCGAAGGAGTCCCGGGTCTGCACCCGGTAGGCGGTGCGGCCGTCCGGCAGCACGAGCGTGATGCTGCCGAAGCTGTCGGTGACGTTCACCCGCTGCGGGACCTTGGTGAACGTCAGCGAGATGTCACCGGAGTTGTTGCTGGCCACCACGTCGGCCGCGGAGATCCCGGTCACCGAGATGGCGCCGAAGCTGTCCTGCAGCCGGGTGTCGCCGGTCACCCCGGACGCCTGGATGTCGCCGGAGTTGTTGTCCAGCCGGATGCTGCCGGACAGGCCGGAGGCGCTGAGGGTGCCGAAGAGGTCCGCCAGGTGGATGGTGCCGGTCAGCCGGGACGCGGTCAGGTCTCCGGAGTTGTCCGACATCGTGACCGTGCCGCGCAGCCCGCTGGCCCGCAGCGCGCCGAACGAGTCGCTGACGCTGACCGGCAGCCCGGCCGGGACGGTGACGCCGAAGCTGAGCGAGCAGGTCAGGTTGGGCATCCGGCACTGGGGATCAAGCGCCAGCCCGGCAGGGGTCGAGCGATAGGTGAAGCGGGGCCGGACGAAGCTGCTGCGCAGGCGCCCGCGGACCACGATCGCCTGACCGGTGCCGGCCCGCACCGCGAGATCGGCGTTGCTGGTGGTCACCCGGGCCTGCCCGCCGGCCGGCGGGACGCTGAAGCCGACCGAGTAACCGACGGTGTTCTCGCTGGCCAGGTAGACGACGGTGCCGTTGACCCAGCCGTACGCGGCGAACCCGATGAGGGCCATCACCACGGGGAGGCCGACCGCGAGAACCACCCAGCGCACGCGGGTCATGGGCAGGGCTGGAGCCACGGTCATCCCGCTCCCAGGTAGCGCAGGACCGCCAGGACCCGCCGGTGATCCCGGTCGGCGGGCGGCAGCCGCAGCTTGGCGAAAATGCTGTTGATGTGCTTGGCCACCGCGCCCTCGCCGACGACGAGGGTGGCCGCGATGGCCGTGTTGGACCGGCCCTCGGCCATCAGCGCGAGCACCTCACGCTCGCGCGCGGTCAGGTCGGCCAGCGGGTGCCGGCTGCGGGCCAGCAGCTGGGCGACGACCTCCGGGTCCAGCGCGCTGCCCCCCGCGGCCACCCGGTCCAGTGCGTCGAGGAACTCGGCCAGGTCCGCCACCCGGTCCTTGAGCAGGTAGCCGACGCCGTACGGCCGGTCCGAGATGAGCTCCGTGGCGTAGCGCTCCTCCACGTACTGGGACAGCACCAGCACGCCGATCCCGGGCCAGCGCTGGCGGACCACCAGGGCGGCGCGCAGCCCCTCGTCGGTGAAGGTGGGCGGCATCCGCACGTCCACGACCACGGCGTCCGGCTCGTGCTTGGCCACCGCGCGCAGGAACTCCTCGGCCTCCCCGGCCGCCGCCACCACATCGTGCCCGGCCTCGGCCAGCAGCCGGGTCACTCCCTCCCGGAGCAGGACCGAGTCCTCGGCGATCACGACGCGCATGGCAGTTCCGCCTCGATCACGGTCGGGCCCCCGGCCGGGCTGCGCACCGACAGCCGCCCATCCACGCCGGCCAGCCGGTCGGCCAGGCCGGCCAGGCCCTGTCCCTGGGGGTCGGCGCCGCCGATGCCGTCGTCGCGGATGACCACGCGCAGCACGTCGCCGCGCCGGGAAACCTCGACCTCAGCCCGGGTCGCGCGGGCGTGCTTGGCCACGTTGGTGAGCGCCTCGGCAACGATGAAGTACGCGATGGCCTCGGCTGACGCAGCGGGCCGGTCCGCCAGGCTGGCGTGCACGGTGACCGGCACCGGGCTCAGCGCGGCCAGCCCCGAGATCGCGGCGTCCAGGCCCCGGTCGGACAGTACCGGCGGATGCACGCCGCGGACCAGGTTGCGCAGCTCGGTGAGAGCCTGCTTGGCCTCTTCGTGGGCCTGGTCGATGATGACGCGGGCCCCGTCCGGGTCGTCGGCGAACCGGGCCCGGGCCCGTCCGAGGTTCATGGCCAGCGACACCAGCCGCTGCTGGGCGCCGTCGTGCAGGTCCCGCTCGATCCGGCGCCGTTCGGCCTCCGCTGACCCCACGGCCTGGGCCCGGCTGCGCTCGAGCTCGCCCATCCGCTCGGTCATGTCGGCCTGGCTGCCCGGGCCGATCAGGTAGCGGGCGACCGCGGCGTCGGCCGCGGCCAGTCCCTGGGTCACCGCCGCCGCCACGGGCAGCAGGATCACTCCCAGCAGCACCGCCGGGTACACCAGCCAGCCGTGCGGCAGGGCAGCGGTCACGTGCCAGTTCAGCCGGATGAACATCCAGCTGAACAGCGGCAGCCCGAGCATGGCCAGCGCGAACGACCAGAAGGCGGTGACGATGATCATCTCCGCGAGGCTGAGCGGCAGCCGGACCAGCGCGTACGCGGCATGACGCCACGCCACGCGCGCGGTCAGCAGCCGGAACATCCGCCGCCACCGGCCCCGGTCGGGGCTCACCGGGATCCGCGCGGCCGGGACGTTCACGCCCAGCATGAGCAGGAACCTGGCCCGCTCGGCCCGGCCGAACTGCAGGCCCAGCCAGAGCGCTGCCACCAGCACCGGGAGGCCAATCAGGAAGAGCCACAGCGTGCCGATACCGACCACGGCCAGCGCCACGATGACGTCGAAGGCCAGCAGGCCGGTGACCACCCCGGCGGCCAGGTGGATGACGGCCAGCCAGGTCTGCGCGGAGACTACCGGCGCGGCCAGCCGCAGCAGCACCCCGGCCAGGGGCCCTGGGCTGGTGCGCACGCCACTCCCGCCACCGGGAAGGGGGCCCGCAGGCAGGCTGGCCACCGGCCCGGCTCCTGCCCCGCCTTCAGCCATCTGCTCCTCCGGTGCCCTGGTCCTGGCTCGAACGCTAGAGGAATGATGGCGCGCCGCCCATCCCGCTGGACCCCGGTTCGCCCCGGGCGCTAGCACCACCCCGGATCCGGGCTCCTCCGGGATGTTGCCGGCTGCCCCCGCCCGGGACGCTGTCAGCGCCGGGCCGATCCGGTCCGGGCCCCATCCTGGCGCACGGCATCCTCACGGGAGGAAGACCCATGAACGCGGACATCACCTCGGGCTGGGCGGGCGCGGGGGGCACCGCCGCCCCGCCCGCGGAGCCGCTGATACAGCTCAGCGGCGTCACGAAGTCCTACGAGGGAGACGGGCCGCCCGCCCTGCGGGCCATCAGCCTGGATATCGCTGCGGGCGAGGCGGTCGCGGTGATGGGACCGTCCGGGAGCGGCAAGTCCACCCTGCTCAACCTCATCGCCGGGCTGGACCGGCCGAGCAGCGGGACGGTCACCGTGGCCGGCCAGCGGATCGACCGGCTCAGCGAGACCGGGCTGGCCCGGTTCCGGCGGCAGCAGATCGGCATGATCTTCCAGTTCTTCAACCTGCTGGACGACCTGACCGTGGCTGACAACGTGCTGCTGCCCGCCCAGCTGGCCGGGCTGCCGCGGCGGCAGGCCCGGGCCCGGGTCGCCGAACTGCTGGCCGTGCTGCGCATCGAGCAGCACAAGGACGCCTACCCCGGGCGGCTGTCCGGCGGGGAGCGGCAGCGGGTGGCGATCGCCCGCGCGCTGGTCAACCGGCCCGCGCTGCTGCTGGCCGACGAGCCGACCGGCGCCCTGGACACCGCCACCGGCGAGGAGATCGGCGAGCTGCTCCGCGACCTGAACAGCGCGGGGCACACGCTGGTGCTGGTCACCCACAACCCCGACCTGGCTGGTCACTACGCCAGCCGCACCGTGCACATCGCCGACGGCCTTATTTTCCGCAACGAAAACCAGCCCGGCGCCGGCCAGCCCACGGCGCCGGCGGGAGTGCGGCGATGAGAGCCGGGCCGGTCGGCCGGGCGGTGCGCGGCGGGGTGACCCGCCGCCGGGTGCAGACCATCGTCATCGGCCTGGTGCTGCTGGTATCCACCGGGGCGTCCGTGCTGGCCCTGGCCCTCGTGGTGGACTCCAGCGCCCCGTTTGACCACTCGTTCGCGGCGCAGCGTGGCGCTCACCTGGCCGTGATCATCGACCCGGCCCGGGCCACCCCGGCCGACGTGGCCGCGACCCGGCGGTTGCCGCAGGTTACGGCGGCGGCTGGCCCGTTCGCGGCGGTGAGCGTCGCCCCGCAGCTGACCGGCCAGGCGGGTCCGGATGGATCCCTGCCCCCGATGACGCTGGCCGGGCGGTCAGCGCCGGGCAGCCGGGTGGATGACCTCACCCTGCAGGCCGGCCACTGGGCGGACCGGCCCGGCCAGATGGTGCTGGCCGACAACCCGGCCAGCGACATCCAGATCGGGCTCCCGCTCGGGGCCAAGCTCACCATCACCAGCGCGCCGGGTCACCCGGTGCTGACCGTGGTCGGGAGGGCCACCTCGGTCACCGACTCCGCGGACGGCTGGGTGACGCCCGGCGAGATAGCCCGGCTGCGTACCCCTGGGGCACCCGGCAGCGATCAGATGCTGTACCGCTTCCGCAGCGCGGGCTCCGCCGTGGCCGTCCACGCGGATGCCGCCGCGGTCGGTGCGGCCCTGCCGCCCGGCGCGGTGACCGCCGTCCAGTCCTACCTGACCGTCCGGGAGCAGGAGACGTCGAGGATCGCGCCGTTCGTGCCGTTCCTGGTCGCGTTCGGGCTGATCGGCCTGGTGATGTCGGTGCTGATCGTGGCCAATGTGGTCAGCGGCGCGGTGGTGTCCGGTTACCGCCGGATCGGGATCCTCAAGAGCATCGGCTTCACCCCGGGGCAGGTGATGGCGGCCTACACGGCCCAGGTCACGGTGCCCGCCCTGGCCGGTGTCCTGGGTGGCCTGGTGGCCGGCGACCTGCTGGCCATGATGCTGCTGCGCCAGGCCGCGAACGCCTACGGCGTGGGCCAGCTCAGCGTCCCGGTGTGGGTGGACGTGGCCGTGCCCGCGGCCATGCTCGGCCTGGTCGCGATCGCGGCCCTGCTGCCGGCCATGGGGGCGGCGCGGCTCAGCGCCGTGCAGGCCATCGCCGCGGGCCGGGCCCCGCGGACGGGCCGCGGCTACGCCGCGCACCGGCTGTCCGGCCGGCTGCGGCTGCCCCGGCCGGTGACGATCGGGCTGGCGGCCCCGTTCGCCCGCCCGGCCCGCACCGCGATCACGCTGGTCGCCGTGCTGCTCGGGGCGGCCGCGGTGACCTTCGCGGTCGGCCTGGGCAGCTCGCTGAACCGGGTGGTGGGCGGCCTGTCGCACTCGGCCGCCGAGCCGGTGCAGATCTACCGGAGCTCGAATAACTCGTTCAGCTTCAGCGCCGCCCAGCAGCGGACCGTCCAGGCGGCGCTGGCCGCCCAGCCGGGCACGCGCCGCTACGTGGCCGAGACCGACAACATGATCAGCGTGGCCGGGCTGACCGGGCAGCATCCGCTCACCGCGTTCCGCGGCCCGGCCGCCTGGACCGGCTATCCGATGATCAGCGGGCACTGGTACACCGGCCCGGGCCAGGCGGTCGTGTCCACCGGCTTCCTCACCCTGACCGGCAAGGCGATCGGGGACACCGTGACGATCGCGCTGGACGGCAGGCCGATCCCGGTGCGGATCGTCGGCGAGGACTTCGACGCCCAGAACCGTGGGGTATCCGTCATCACCGACTGGCGGACCCTGGCCGACGCGCACGTCGGCCCGGCCCTGACCGCGCCGGGCCAGTACGACGTCGGGCTGCGTCCCGGCGTCTCCCCGGCCAGCTATGCGCGGTCGCTCGGCACCCGGCTCGGCTCGGGGTACGCGGCGTCCCTGAACCTCAGGAACTCCGTCGTGGTGAATCTCATGCTCGGGCTGATCGGTGCCCTCACGGCGCTGCTGGCCCTGGTGGCCGGCCTGGGCGTGCTGAACACCGTCGTGCTCAGCACCCGCGACCGGGTGCACGACCTGGGCGTGTTCAAGGCTATCGGGATGACGCCCCGGCAGGTCATCGCCATGGTGGTCTGCTGGGTCGCCGGAACGGGGCTGGTGGCCGGGCTGATCGCGCTGCCGGCCGGGATCGCGCTGCACCACGCGGTGCTGCCGGCCATGGCCTCGTCCGCGAACCTGGGCCTGCCCGCCAGTTACCTGTCGGTGTACCGGGCACCGGAACTGGTGGCGCTGGCCCTGGCCGGGGTGGTGATCGCGGTGGCCGGGGCGCTGCTCCCGGCGGGCTGGGCCACCCGGATCCGCACCGCCTCCGCGCTGCGCGCCGAGTAACGCCCGTGGCCCCGGCCGGCCCGCACGGGGGCGGGCCGGCCGGCGGCCGGGTGGCAGAAGCCGGTGTTAGCGTGGTCGCTGGGTAACGGATTGTCCCAACGGGCGGCGCGAGGAGGCCCGGCTGATGGCTACCGTCAGCGTCCGGTACATCGTCAACGACGTCGATGAGGCGATCGCGTTCTACTGCCAGGACCTCGGCTTCACCGAGGTCATGCACCCGGCGCCCGCGTTCGCCATGCTGTCGCGAGGCGACCTCCGCCTGGTCCTCAGCGCCCCCGGGGCCGGCCCGGGCGGCGGGCAGGCCATGCCGGATGGCACCCTCCCGGCGCCCGGCGGCTGGAACCGCTTCGCGATCGAGGTCAGCGACCTCGACCGCCTCGTCGGGACGCTGCGGGAGCAGGGTGCGCGCTTCCGGAACGAGATCGTCTCGGGCGTGGGCGGCCGGCAGATCCTGCTGGAGGACCCTTCCGGCAACCCGGTCGAGCTGTTCGAGCCGACCCGTCCCGAGGCCAGGCTCTCACCCCCGGCCTGAACCACTCCCCACGGACTCGTCGTGAGCGATACGAAGCTGCGCGCCGAGCCTTGCCGTAACGCACATCTACCAGGCAATATGTACTCCCGCCCAGGAGTGCCTCCGTGTTCGGTGGATGCATCCGGGTAGCGGGAGGGCCGATGGCGAACAGCGATGAGATCCGAGGCGTTCAGCGAGCGACGTGGGCCGGGCTTTCTGCGGGCTGGGAGAAGTGGGACTCGGTCATCATGGATCAGCTGGGCCCGGTCGGCACAGCGATTATCGAGCGTCTCGGCATCGCCGATGATCAGAAGCATCTCGACATCGCGGCGGGCACTGGTGAGCCGGGGCTGACCGTCGCCAGGCTCGCGCCGAGGGGACACGTCGTCCTGACCGACCTTGCGGCTGAGATGCTCGACATCGCGACGCGACGAGCGAACGCGCAAGGGATCACCAATTTTGAGACCACGGTGTGCAGCGCCGACGACCTGCCATTCGGTGACGCGACATTCGACAGTATCTCGGTGCGGTTCGGATACATGTTCTTTCCCGACGTCGCTAAGGCGACCGCCGAGTTCGCGCGCGTGCTCAAGCCGGGCGGACGTCTCTGCTCCTCGGTATGGGTCAAGCCCGAGGAAAACCCGTGGACGGCGATCGCCATGCAGGCCATCGCGGCGGAGGCGGTGCTGGCGCCACCTGACCCGGACGGGCCGAACATGTTCCGGTGTGCTGCCCCGGGATATGTCAGTGCCTTGTACGAGGCCGCGGGGCTGCGCCACGTTGCCGGGTGGAACGTTAACGTCGAACTCGTGACGCAATCGCCCGCGCAGTACTGGGAAATGATCAGCGAGCACGTCTCGCTCGCGGTTGCGGCGCTTCAGCAGGTCGGCGAACCAGCGCGGAAGCGGATCGCGAAAGCCGTCATCGCCAAGGTCAGCACCTACGAAGAAGACGGCAAGGTAAGGATTCCGGGCGTGGCCCGCTGCATCGTCGGCACGAAGTAGGGACACCCGAAGCTGCTTCCCGGTCTCCCGGACCAGCCGGGCCGCGCCCTCCTGGACGGGCACCGGCACCGCCAGTTACGCCGCCAGGCCGGGCTGTCGCAAGCGGATCTGGCCGCTCGGGCTGGGATCAGCACGACCACCAGGGCCCGGCTGGAACGCCAGCCCCCCGCGTCCTGACCCACGGCGATGCCCGTCCCGGCCGGCTGGCCTGTTCGTGTGCTGGAACCGCCGTGATCGCAGCGGTTCCCGCACACGAACGGCCCGGGCGGTGCCGCCGGCTGGTCAGCCGGCGGCTAGTGGGTGGCGTCATCGCAGGTCATAGCCTGGATGTCCGGCGCCAGGGCGGGGCCAGCACACCCAGCAGCGGGGAATGACCACGAACGGCCCGCCGCGACCCGGCCGTCAGCTGCCAGTGCCCATGATCTCGGTCAGAACGAGACCGGGGTGTCGCCAAGGGATCGTGATCATGGATGGCCTGGGCCCGGGGGGCCGGGAGGCTGGGCCGGGGGGCCCGGGTGGGCGGCCAGGAACTCGCGCAGGGCGCGGGTGACGCCGTCCGGGTCCTCGACGGGCGAGCTGTGTCCCGTGCCGGGCAGTTCCACCAGCTGCGAGCCCGCGATGAGGGAGTGCATCTCGCGGGAGAAGCGCGGCGGCAGGGACGCGTCCGCCGCGCCCGCGATGATCAGCGTGGGCGCGCGGATGTCGCCGAGCTCGTCCCGGACGTCCGGCCGGAGCACGATCCCCAGCATGGTCTTGGCCAGGGCCGCGCGGTCCGCCTGCGCCCACCGCCCGGCCCACGCTTCCCGCTGGCCGGCCCGGCCCGGGTCGCCGCGGAACGCGGGGCCGTACATCTCCGCCTCGATCCTGGACGTCAGGAGGCGGCCGGACACGCCCGCCACCCGGCCCACGGCGGTCAGGGCCAGGTGCCCGGGCACCTTGCCCCGGGGGTGGGCGGCGGCGCTGGTGTTGAGCAGGATCAGCGAGCGGACGGCCGCGGGCTGGCGGGCCGCGATCCGCATCGCGGCGAACCCGCCCATGGACAGCCCGGCCAGGTGGACCGGGGCGATGCCGAGCGCCCGGATCACCGCGAGCACGTCCGCGGTCAGCTGCTCGGTCTGGTACCCGCCGCGGGACGCGGCGGACCGGCCCTGCCCGCGGAAGTCCAGGGTCAGGCAGCGGTACTGGCCGCGCAGCGCGTCGACCTGGGCTTCGTACTGCCGGCCGTCGAACAGGAATCCGTGCAGGAACAGAACCGGTTCCCCGGTCCCGCCCGTGTCCTCATAGTGAAGGTCCGCGCCGTGCACCCGGATGACCGGCATACGAGTCCTCCTTGTCGCTGCTGGCTCCCACTTCACCGGGGCAGGCGGCCGCGCGCAATAACCTTGCAGTCACCAGGACGGGCCGATCGCTCAAGGGAGAAGGTCAGGTGCCCAAGCAGGCGGGGAACAGAGGGCGCGGGGGCCAGGGCGGCGGATCCAGGGCGAACAAGTCCGCGGCCCGGGCCCGGGTCGCCGAGATGCGCGCCCAGGAGGCGGCCCGCAAGCGGCGCCGTAACTGGCTGACCGGGATCGGCGCGGCCGTGCTCGTCATCATCGCCGCCGTGGCCATCACCCTGGCCGTGACCAGCAACAGCGGAAGCCCGGCGAGCGCCACCGGCGGCACGCCGAAACTCAGGCTGGCCTCGCTGAGCACGCTCGGGACACTCAAGCCGCTGCCCTCGCCCGGCCCCGCCGGGCCGGAGGGCGTGCCGGTCCCGGCGGCGCCCGCGCTGGCCAGCACGGCCACCGCGGCCACCGGGAAGACCGTGGACGGGGTCAGCTGCGACGCCAGTGAGCAGGTCGTCTACCACATCCACGCGCACCTGACCGTGTTCGTGAACGGCGCCGCCCGCCAGGCGCCCGCGGCCATCGGCATCCCCGGCGCCCAGGCCCAGAACACGCCGACCGGCCCGTTCGTCGCCAGCGGCAGCTGCTTCTACTGGCTGCACACGCACGCCGCCGACGGGATCATCCACATCGAGTCCCCAGTGCAGCGCACCTACACGCTGGGGGACTTCTTCGACATCTGGGGCCAGCCGCTGAGCACCACCCAGGTGGGGCCGGCCCACGGCCCGGTGACCGCGCTGTTCAACGGCCGGGTGTACCAGGGCAACCCCCGCGACATCCCGCTGGAGAAGCACGCCCAGATCCAGCTGGAGGTCGGGAAGCCCCTGATCTCCCCGGCCTCCATCACCTTCCCCAACGGCCTCTGACCACCGGCCTGCGATCACGGGCCTGCGATCACGGGCCTGCGACCACGGGCCTGCGACCACGGGCCCGGCCGGTGACCGTCAGCCCGCCCGGGGGTCCCAGCGGAACCGGCGGACCGCGATGAGCCCGCCGGCCACGCCCCAGGCCAGCAGGACGCCCAGGGCGGCCCAGTCGAACCCGGTGTGCCGTGCGAACGGGCCCATCAGGGCCTCGTTGAACGGCCGGACCGGCAGGACCCCGGTGATGCGCTGCACGAACTGCGAGTGGATGGGGAGGTAGGTGCCCGAGATGAACACCAGCGGGAACAAGACCAGCTGCACGACGGCCGGGGCAGCCTCGGCGTTGCGGATCAGCGAGGCCACCGCGACGCCCAGCGCGCAGAAGCAGGCCGCGCCGAGTATGAGGGCGACCGCGATCGCGGCCCAGTGGGTGGGCAGCGGCACGCCGAACAGCCGGCCGACACCCACGATGAGCGCGATGTCCACCACGCTGACCACGATGCAGTGGGCCAGCAGGCCGAGGAAGTAGGTCCAGGCCGGGAGCGGCGTGGCCCGGACCCGCTTGAGGATCCCGTTCTGCCGCCGGGTCGAGAGCACGATGGCGAGCTGGCTGTAGCAGGCGCCCAGCACCGAGACCGCGGCGATCGTGGGCACGTAGTACTGCAGGGCCGACAGCCCGTAGAAGTAGGAGCTCCGGCCTACGCTGCCGAACAGCGCGCCGAACAGGGTGATGATCACGACGGGGAACACGAACGTGAAGAAGGCGCTCTGCGGATTGCGCCAGAACGACAGCTGCTCGTAGCGCACCTGGTGCCACAGCAGGGCGAGATCACCCCGCCGCGCCCGGCGGGTCGTCGGGTTCATGTCGCGGTCCTTTCTCCGGCGCGCTCGCTGGCCCCTTCTTCGCCGCCGTGTTCGCCGGCCCGTGTTCGCTAGCCCCGTGTTCGCTAGCACTGGCCTCCGGGCCAGGGGCGGTCAGCTTCAGGTACACGTCTTCGAGGCTGGGCGGCTCGACCGTGAGCTGGTCCAGGACGAGGCCGCGGTGCAGGGCCCAGCTGGTCAGCTCGTACAGGGCGCGGGTCGGCTCGCTGACCGCCACGGTGACCACGTCACCTGGTTCCGGCTCCGCCGCCGGCTCCACGGCCGTTCCCGCTGGCGTCCCCACCGATGTCCGGGCCCAGGCCGGGAGGTCCGCGGCCCGGCATCCGCCCGGGAGCGCGAACCGGATCTGGGTCCGGGCGGTGGCCCGCCCGCCGATGTCCGCCAGGGTTCCCTGGGCCACCACCTGGCCGTCGGACAGCACCGCGACCCGGTCGGCCAGCGCCTGGGCCTCCTCCATGTAGTGCGTGGTGAGCAGGATGGTGGTGCCCGAGTCGCGCAGGCTGCGCACGAGCTGCCACGCGTCCCGCCGGGCGGCCGGGTCGAACCCGGTGGTCGGCTCGTCCAGGAACAGCAGTTCCGGGTCACCGATCAGCCCCAGGCCGAGGTCCAGGCGGCGTTTGCGGCCACCGGACAGGTTCCGCACCTTGGTCCGCTCCTGCCCGGCCAGGCCGACCAGGGCGATCACCTCATCGACGCCCCGTGGTGCCGGGTAGTAGCCCGCGTTGCGGGCGATCGTCTCGCGGACCGTCAGGTAGGGCTCGACCGCGATGTCCTGCAGGACCAGCCCGATCCGCTCGCGCAGTTCGCGGCCGGTGGCGCGGTCACCGGGATCGAGGCCCAGCACCTCGGCCCGGCCGGCGTCCCGCTTCCGGAAGCCCTCCAGGATCTCCAGCGTCGTGGTCTTCCCGGCGCCGTTCGGTCCCAGCAGGGCGAAGATCTCGCCCGGCGCGACGGTGAAGCTGATCCCGCGCAGCGCGGCCACGTCGCGGTAGCTCTTGGCCAGCCCGTCCACTACGACCGCGCCGTGCACCGGACCTCCAGCGATACAGAGAGGTGGCGCGCGGCCAGCCCGGGGGAGGCGGTCACGCCGAATTCAGTGCGGTCCAGGCGCACGGTGGCCCGGGCGGTGAACGAGCCGGGCGACACGCCGGACACCTGCACCCGCAGGCGGACCGGGCGGGCCACCGCCCCTACCGTCAGCGTGCCCAGCAGATCCTGCCCGTCCATTTCTTCCGCTACGAACACCATAACGGGGTATTGGCGCGCGTCCAGGAATCGCGCCGACCGGACGCTGGCGTCCCGCGCGGGGTTACCGGAACGCAGGCTCGCCGTGTCGATCTCCACGAAGACTCTTGACTCGCTGGCCGGCTCGGTCACGTCGACGGTCCCGGCCCGGATCCGGAAGCGGCCGCGCACCGGGGCGAGCCCGAACAGGTGCCGGGTCCGGAAGGCCACGGACGAGCTCTCCGGGTCGATGTCATAACGGCCGAGACGGGGCTTCGTTGCGGAGAATTCTGCTTGTTCTGTCATGCCCTCCATGACACGCCGGCCGGACCGGGGCGCGGCAGGGCGAGCCGGAGGGTTCCCGGCCGCAGAAGGTCGGGCCAGGACGGCCTGGGTACGACTTTCGTAGGTTCTCCGCCCGCCGAAGGTGCGCGCAGACGGGGCCGGCGGCCGCCGCTGACGTAGCGTGAATCACGTGAGTGACGAACCTTGCCCGCCCGCTCGCTGGTGGCCCGGTACCACTGGCCGTCCCGGCACCGGACCGCGACCGATGTGGGGATCGCGGTCTTCTTCGCGCTGCTCGACACGGCCACGACCCTGCTCGGGATCAGCTGGTGGCCGGCTCATCCCGGGACGCTGGCCTGGGTCCTGCTGGGCCTGCAGGCGGCCGCCTGCCTGTCGCTGGTGGCCCGGCGGCGCGCGCCGCTGCTCGTCATCGCCGTGCTGGGCGGCTTCACGCTGGCCGTGACGCTGCTGATCTCGCCGGCCGGCGCGCTGACCCCGGCCAACATGGGCAACGTGTGGGCGCCGTTCGGCACGTCGCTCGCGGCCTACGGGCCCTTCTACTACCGGCGGGACAGGCGGATTGCCTTCCTGGCCGTCGCCCTGCTGGCCGTGATCGTGTGCCGCCCCTGGCAGCCCTCCGTCGAGGTCATCACCAGCGGACTGCTCCGCGTCCTGGTGGGGCCGCTGCTGGCGCTGTACTTCGGGGCCCGGCACGCCCTGCTGCAGTCGCTGCGGGAGCGGGCCGACCGGGCCGAGCGGGAGCGTTACCTGCTCGCCGAGCAGGCCCGCACCGAGGAACGGGCCCGGCTGGCCGGCGAGATGCACGACGTGGTCACGCACCGCGTCAGCCTGATGGTGCTGCAGGCCGGGGCACTGCGGATGACCGCCCCCGACGAGGCGACCCGGCGCGCGGCCGAGGACCTGCGGGTGACCGGCTGCCAGGCCCTGGACGAGCTGCGCGACCTGGTCGGGATCCTGCGCGCGCACCCCGGCGGCGACGAGACGCCCGCCACGGAGGGTCTCGCCGCGCTGGTCGCCGAGTCGGCCAGCGTGGGCACCCCGGCCGAGCTGACCGAGGAGGGCGACCCGGCCCTCGCCTCGCCGGTGGTCGGCCGGACCGCGTACCGCATCGTGCGGGAGGCGCTGACCAACGTGCGCAAGCACGCGCCCGGCGCCCGGGTCACGGTGCACGTCAGCTACGGCGGTTCCCAGGTGCGCCTCGCGGTCCGCAACACCGCCGCCCCCGGCCCCGCGGACCGGTCCGGCCTGGCCGGGACCGGTTCCGGCCTCGGCCTGGCCCATCTGCGGCAGCGGGTCGAGCTGGTGCACGGCACGTTGCGGGCCGGGCCCGCGCCGGACGGGGGGTTCTGCCTGGAAGCCACGCTGCCCGCCTACGTGCCGACGGCGGAGCCGGTGGCGTGACCGTGATCCGCGTCGTGGTCGTGGACGACGAGCCGATGGTGTGCGCGCACCTGCGGACCATCCTCACCTCGGGCGGCACGATCGAGGTCGTCGCCGAGGCGCACGACGGGGCGGCCGGGGTCGAGGCGGTCACCCGCACCCGCCCCGACCTGGTGCTCATGGACCTGCGCATGCCGGGCATGGACGGGCTGGCCGCGATCGAGCGGATCGGCGAGCTGGCCGCGGCCCCCGCCGTGGTCGTGCTGACCACGTTCGACGCCGACCAGTACGTGCTGCGCGCGCTGCGGGCCGGCGCGGCCGGGTTCCTGGTCAAGTCCACGCCGCCGGAGGACCTCATCGGGCTGGTCCAGGTGGCCGCGGAGGGGCACACGGTGCTGTCCCCGGCGGCGGCCCGGCGGCTGATCGCCGCCTCCACCGACAGCCAGGCGGCCCGCGACCGCGCCCGCCAGCTCGCGGAAACGCTCACCGAGCGCGAGGCCGAGGTGCTGGCCGGCCTGGGCGAGGGCCTGTCCAACGCGCAGATCGCGGCGCGGCTCTACCTGTCCGAGGCCACGATCAAGGGATACGTGTCGCGGACCCTGGACAAGCTGGGCTGCGCCAACCGCACCCAGGCCGGGCTGCTCGCGCACGACGCGGGCCTGGTGCGCCCCTAGACGCTGGCCCTGGCTGGGCGGACGTGCGACCGTGTGAGGACAGTGCCTCACGGGGTAGGTGCTGTCCCATCTCGGCGAGCGGGGGCCTCATGGGACGTGACATTCAGGCCATCAAGATCAGCGGTGAGGACCGGCGCAAATACCGCGAAAAGGTGCAGCGCTCCCTGGACGTGTTCGCCCGGATGCTCCGCGAGCGCCGGTTCGAGGCCAGCCCGTCCCGGGTGGGCGTGGAGATCGAGCTGAACCTGGTGGATTCCCTCGGCGCGCCGTCCATGCGCAACGCGGCGGTGCTCGACGCGATCGCCGACCCGGCCTGGGCCACCGAGCTCGGGCAGTTCAACCTGGAGATCAACGTGCCGCCGCGGCGGCTCGAGGGCCATGCGCTGACCGGCCTGGAGCAGGAGATCCGGGCCAGCCTCAACGCCGCCGACGCCAAGGCCCGCGGGACCGGGAGCCGCCTGGTCATGGTGGGCATCCTGCCCACGCTGGCCGAAGAGGACATGCGCGAGGACACCATCTCCGCCAACGACCGCTACCGGGTGCTGAACGAGCAGATCTTCGCAGCCCGCGGGGAGGACCTGCGGATCGCGATCGACGGCCCCGAGCAGCTGCTGACTCACTCGGGCAGCATCACGCCCGAGGCGGCGTGCACCAGCGTGCAGCTGCACGTCCAGGTCAGCCCGGACGCGTTCGCGAGCTACTGGAACGCGGCCCAGGCGATCGCGGGGGTGCAGGTCGCGCTGGCCGCCAACTCCCCGTTCCTGTTCGGCCGGCGGCTGTGGGACGAGACCCGGATCACCCTGTTCGAGCAGGCCACCGACACCCGGCCGGACGAGCTGAAGCAGCAGGGGGTCCGGCCCCGGGTGTGGTTCGGCGAGCGCTGGATCACGTCCGTGTTCGACCTGTTCGAGGAGAACATCCGGTACTTCCCGGCCCTGCTGCCGCTGTGCGAGGACGAGGACCCGCTGGCGGTGCTGGACGGCGGGGGCATCCCCGAGCTGGCCGAGATGAGCCTGCACAACGGGACCGTCTACCGCTGGAACCGGCCCGTCTACGCCGTCGTGGACGGCCAGCCCCACCTGCGGGTGGAGAACCGTGTCCTGCCGGCCGGCCCGACGGTCGCGGACGTCATGGCCAACGCGGCGTTCTACTACGGGCTCGTCCGGGCCCTGGCCGACGCGCAGCGGCCGGTCTGGACCCAGATGTCGTTCGCGACCGCGGCCGAGAACCTGCAGGAAGGTGCGCGGCAGGGGCTGGACGCCCGGCTGTACTGGCCCGGGCTGGGCGAGGTGCCCGCGGCCGAGCTGGTGCTGCGCCGCCTGCTGCCGCTGGCCCGCGAGGGCCTGTCCCGGTGGGGCGTCGACCCCGGCTCCGCCGGCCGGCTGCTCGGCATCATCGAGCAGCGCTGTCTCACCGCCCGGAACGGCGCGACCTGGCAGGTCGAGGTGACCCGGGCCATCAGCGAGCGGGACGGCGCCGGCCGCGCCGAGGCGCTGCGCCAGATGACCCAGCGCTACATCGAGCACATGCACGCCAACGAGCCGGTGCACACCTGGCCCGTCTCCGCCTAGCCAGGCTGTTTCACCGGGGGAGCGGCCGGGCAGGTCTGGGCACAGAGCAGGTGCCCCCCTGGAACCCGCGGGGGGACACGCTGGCCGTACCGACGTCCCGCCCGGACGACGCGATCACCGCCCGGACCTGGCTCGCGCTGGCGGCCATGGGGCTCGGGGTTTTCGTCATCGCCAACGATTTCACCGCGCTCAGCGTCGCGATCCCGCGGATGGAGCAGGATCTGCACACCACGCTGAGCCGGGCCCAGTGGGTCATCAACGGGTACGCGCTGCTGTTCGGTGTGCTGATCGTCACCGGCGGCCGGCTGGCCGACATGCTCGGCCGCAAGCGCATGTTCATGGCCGGCGCCTCGATCTTCGCCGTGTTCTCGCTGCTGTGCGGGGTGGCGCCGGACGTCGGGCTGCTCATCGCCTGCCGGGCGCTGATGGGGGTCGGCGGCGCACTGATGTGGCCGGCCATCCTCGGGCTCACTTACTCCCTCCTCCCGGCGGACAGGAAAGGGCTGGCCGGCGGCCTGATCCTCGGCGTCGCCGGCCTCGGGAACACGGTGGGCCCGCTGCTGGGCGGCTGGCTCACCGACGTGGCCACCTGGCGGCTGGTGTTCTTCGTGAACCTGCCGGTCACGGCGTTCGCCATGCTCGTCACCCAGCGCCGGGTCCCGGAAAGCCGGGCCGGCACCGCGGAGCACGGCCTCGACTACCCGGGAGTGGCCCTGCTGTCGGCGGGGGCGATCGCCATCCTGATCGGGCTGGACCTGGCCAGCACCGGCGGGTTCACCAGCCCGGCCATCCTGGGCCTGCTAGCCGGCGGCGCAGCCCTGCTGGCCGTGTTCCTGGTGGCCGAGCGCCGCCTGGGGAACCGCGCCCTGGTCCCCGCCGAGGTGCTGCGCAACCGGGTGTTCGCGGCGTCGTGCACGACCGTGCTGCTGATCTCGGCCATCTTCTTCTCCGCGCTGCTGTACCTGCCGCAGTTCATGGAGGTGGTGCTGCACTACTCGGCCATCCGGTCCGGTGCGGGCCTGCTGCCGCTGATGGGGGTGTTCGCGGTGACCTCGTTCGTGGCCGGGAGCCTGTACGGCCGTCTCGGCCCCCGCCTCACCGTGTCTGCGGGCGCGGCCCTGCTGGCGGCCGGGATCCTGCTGCTGTCGTTCTCCGCCGCCGGGTCCGCCTACCTGCCCCTGGTGCCCGGGATGTGCGTGCTCGGCCTCGGCGTCGGGCTGTTCTACTCGGCGGTGACCACGGCCGCGGTCACCGCGCTGGACCCGTCCCGGTCCAGCCTGGCCGGCGGCATCGTCTACATGTGCCAGATCGCCGGGGGCGCGATCGGGCTCGGGCTGAACACGGCGATCGTGCTCAGCGCGGACACGCTGAGGCACGGCATCACGATCGCGTTCCGGGTGGACGCGGCGCTGGCCCTGGCCGGGTTCGCGGTCGCGGCCGGGTTCGTCCGCGGCGCGCGGACGTCGCCCGCGCACGCCGCGGCGCCCGCGGCCCACCACCGGGTCCAGGCCGGGCCGAGGGGCCGGCCGCGGGGCGCGCGGGGTGGGCGACGGGGCGGGCGGCGCGGCCGGGACCAGCGCGAAATTGTCACTATGTGAGACCGGGAACCCCGCGCCGGCGTGCCAGGATCGGCGGGCAGACCCCTAGTGGTGCCGCCGACCCGGAACGAGGAGACATGAGCGACACGAAACCCGCATCGCCGCAGCCACCGATGCTGACCGTCGCTCTTGACCTGCCCTCCGCGCAGGTCCTCGCCGACCAGGCGTCGATCGTCTCGGATCTCCAGTTCGTCGTGGAATGCTGCAAGGGGCTGCTCAGCGAGCTGGACACGCCCGAGGAAGAGCGGGATTCGGTGGTCCCGCAGGCGCTGTGGTCGGCCGCCCTGGCCTCCTACTCCCGCTGTTTCAGCAAGGGCAAGCGGTTCGGCCTGGGCCCGGACGACATCACCAGCCTGCCCCTGGAGGGGGAGGTCATGACGTTCCACAAGTGGGCCATCGAGCAGCGCACCAGGCTCACCACCCACCCGTCCGACCCGTTCGACGCGGCCAAGGTGGGGGCGGCGCTGGCGCGGCCCGGGCAGGGGAAGCGCCGGGTGGAGGGCATCGCGATCCTGACCACCAGCCGCGTGCTCGTCGACGACACCGGCGTCCGGCAGCTGGGCGCGCTCGCGTCGGCGCTGGCCAAGCAGACCGCCGAGCGGGCCCAGGAACAGCAGGACACCGTGCTCGAGGAAGCCCAGCAGCTCGACCTGGACCGGCTCTACCGGCAGCCGCCGCTGAGCAGTGCCCGCCCGCTGCCGAACCTGCCCACCCTGCCCGAGACGCCCGGATCGTCCGAGACGTCCGGGGCGTCCGGGGCGTCCGCCCCGGCCTGACTGCCCGGGCCGGCCTGCCCCGCTGATCGGGTAGAACGGGTGAATGCCCGAGCTTCCCGAGGTCGAGACCGCCCGCAGGCTGATCGCCGACCAGGCGCTGCACCGGACGATCGCCGGGGTCGACGACGCGGACACGTACGTCACCCGCCCGCACACCCCCGGCCAGCTGCGCGACGCGCTGGCCGGGCGCACGCTCACCGCGGTCCGGCGGCGCGGCAAGACCCTCTGGGCCGAGACCTCCGGAGCCGGCGCAGACCCGGCGCCCGGCCCGGACCTCGGTATCCACCTGGGCATGAGCGGCCGCATCGTGGTCACCGCCCCGGACGGGCAGGCGACCGAGGGCGGCGGTCCCCGGCGCCGGGACGCGCAGCCGCGCAAGCCCGAGTGGGACCGGTTCACGATCGAGTTCGCCGACGGCGGCCGCCTGGCCCTGTTCGACAAGCGCCGGCTGGGCCGCGTCCGGCTGAACCCCGACGTGAGCGCGCTCGGGCCGGACGCCGAGGAGATCACCGGGGACGAGTTCCGGCACATGCTCAGCAAGGGGACGATCGCGGTCAAGGCCCGGCTGCTGGATCAGTCCAAGATCGCCGGGGTCGGGAACCTGCTGGCCGACGAGGCACTCTGGCAGGCCAGGATCTCCCCCGCGGCGCCCGTGAACACCCTGGGACCCGGGGATGCGGACCGGCTCTACCACGCTCTGCAGGCCGCCCTCAAATCCGCCGCCGCCCATGGCGGCGTGCACACCGGCGAGGTGATCCCGTTCCGGCACGCCGGGGCCCGCTGCCCGCGCGACGGCGCGGAGATGAGGCACGGCACGGTGGGTGGCCGCAGCACCTGGTGGTGTTCCCGGGAACAGGCCTGATATGGCAGCCTGCAGGCTATGAGCGCGAGCGTGGTGAGCCCGGTCTTCGTCGGGCGCCAGGTCGAGATCGCCGCGCTCACCGCCCTGCTGGACCGCGTCCAGCGCGGCGAGCCCGCCTTCGCCGTCATCGGGGGCGAGGCCGGGGTGGGCAAGACCCGGCTGCTCGGCGAGCTGGCCGGGCAGGCGGACCAGGCCGGGTTCACGGTCCTGGTCGGCCACTGCATCGAGCTCGGCGCGGAGGGGCTGCCGTTCGCGCCGCTGGTCGATGCGCTCCGCGCGCTGACCCGGGCCATCCCCGCCGACGAGCTGGCCCGGGTGGTCGGCCCGGCCGCGCCGGGCCTGGCCCGGCTGCTGCCCGAGCTGTCCCCGGACGCGGCGGCCCGGCTGCCCGCCGACGGCATCCAGTCCGCGCAGCTGCTGGAGCTGGTCCTCGGCCTGCTGGGACGGCTCAGCGCCGCCCGGCCGGTCATGCTCGTCCTGGAGGACCTGCACTGGGCGGACCGGTCCACCCTGGAACTGGTCGCTTTCCTGGTCCGCTCGCTGCGCGCGGTCCGGGTGCTGCTGGTCGCCACCTACCGGTCCGACGAGCTGCACCGGCGCCATCCGCTGCGGCCGCTGCTCACCGGCTGGGAGCGGGTCCGGACCGTGGACCGCGTCGAGCTGACCCGGTTCCAGCGCGACGAGGTCGCCGCCCAGCTGGCCGCGATCCTGGGCGCCGAGCCGCGGGCCGGCCTGGTCGATCTGGTCTTCGACCGGTCAGGCGGCAACGCCTACCTGGTGGAGGAGCTCGCCGGGGTGGTCCGCCGCGGCGGCGACCCGGCTGACCTGCCCCCGTCCCTGATCGACGTCCTGCTGAGCGGGGTGGACTCGCTCAGCGTGGCGGCGCAGCGGCTGCTGCGCACGGCCGCCGTGGCCGGGAAGCGGGTCCCCGACCGGCTGCTGGCCGGGGTGGCCGGCCTGGACGAGGCCGAGCTGTTCGCCGCCCTCCGCGAGGCACTGGAAAGCCATCTGCTGGTCGTGGACCAGACCGGGCACGGGTACGAGTTCCGGCACGCGCTGACCCGGGACGCCGTCTACGAGGACATGCTGCCGGGGGAGCGGGTCCGGCTGCACGCCGCCTACGGGGAGACGCTGGCCCGCGAGCCGGGGCTGGCCGGCGACGACACCGGGGTGGCCGCCGCGCTCGCCCACCACTGGTACGCGGCGCTCGACCTGCCCCGGGCCCTGCCGGCGTCGGTCTCGGCCGGCCAGGCCATGGCCTCCTACGCGCCCGCCGAGGCGCAGCGGCACCTGGAGCGCGCCCTGGAGATCTGGCCCCGGGTGGCGGACGCCGAGGAGCGCACCGGCCTCGACCAGGTCGAGGTCATCCGGCTCGCCGCGGAGGCGGCCTACCAGTCGGGCGCGGTGGACCGGTCGGTGTCCCTGCTCGACCAGGCCCTGGCCGACCTGCCCGCCGAGGGCGACTCCGTCCGGCGGGCGCTGGTCATCGAGCGGCGGGCGCGGGCCGTGCGGGACAGCGGCCGGGAGACCGAGGCCATCGCCGAACTGGAGCGGGCGCTGGCCCTGCTGGCCCCCGGCGACGTGACGCGGGCCCACGCGGTCGTGCTGGCCTCGCTGGCGGGCGCCCTGCTCCGTACGTCCGACCGGGACGTGGCGGCCGGCGAGGTGGCCGAGCGCGCGGTGGCGGCGGCCCGGGCGGCCGGGGCCGCCGAGGAGGAGGCGGACGCCCTGATCAGCCTCGGGCTGGCGCACTGCTACCTGGGCACGGCCGATGAGGACATCGAGGCGATCCGGTCCGGGCTGGCGCTGGCCTTGGCCCGCAACGTCCCGGTCACGGCCCTGCGCGGCTACGTGAACCTCTCCGACGTGCTGGAACTGCGGGGCCGGCACGCCGAGGCGGCGCAGGCGGCCCGGGAGGGCCTCATCCTGGCCGACCAGGTCGGGATGGTCCGCGCGCTGGGCGCCTACCTGATCGGCAACCTGGCCGAGCCGTTGCTGCGGCTGGGCCGGTGGGGCGAGGTGGACCAGCTGCTGGACCAGGCCCTGTCCACGGTGCCGGAAGGCGTCTTCGCCGCCACCGTGCTCCAGCTGCGGGCCGAGCGGGCCGCCATGAGCGGGCGTTACGCCGACGCCGAGGCGGACCTGCGCACGGCGCGCGGGGCCCTGGGCAGCACCACCGACCTGCAGTTCGTGCTGCCGCTGGGCTATGTCCGCGCCTCGGCCGCGCTGGGCCGGGGGGACCTGGCCGCGGCCCGGGCGGCGGTCACCGAGTCCCTGCCCGCCGAAGCCTTCGCCTGGGCCGCCCGCTACGCGTGGCCGCTGCTCTGGCTGGGCATGCGGATCGAGGCGGACGAGGCGGTGCGGGCCCGGGACCGCCGCGAAAGCGTCCCCGCGCCGAGCGCGGACCGCCACCAGGTGCTGACGGCGCTGGCCGCCGACCTGCCCGCGGCGACCCCGACCGCCCGCGCCTACCAGGCCATGCTCGGGGCCGAGCTGGCCCGGTACCTGGGCCACGACGACCCGCGGCCCTGGTCGGCGGCGGTCACGGCGTGGGAAGTGGCGCAGGAACCCTACCCGCTGGCCTACGCCTGGCTGCGCCGCGCGGAGTCTGAGTCCGCGGCCGGCGACCGGCAGGCCGCCACCCGTTCCGTCCGGCAGGCCGCGGCGATCGCGGGCCGGATCGGCGCGGACCCGATCACGGCCGAGGCCGCCGCGCTGGCCCGCCGGGCGCGCCTGGACCCCGGCGGCGGCCCAGACGGCGCCGGCCAGACGGTCCGGCCCAGACGGTGCCGCGCCAGACGGTGCCGCGCCGGGCGTGGACGAACTCGCCCGGTTCGGCCTGACCGACCGGGAGCGCGAGGTCCTGCTGCTGCTGGCCGACGGCCGCTCGAATCCTGAGATCGCGCAGGCCCTGTTCATCAGCCCGAAGACGGCCAGCGTGCACGTCTCCAACATCCTGGCCAAGCTCGGGGTGGGCGGCCGGGTGGAGGCGGCCGCGGTGGTGCACCGCCTGGGCGTGGCCGGCTAAGGACCCCGCCGGGCCGTCTGAGGCGCCCGGGCGGCCCGCTAAGGACCGGCCCCGCGGAATCTGAGGGGACACCGGCGGCCTGCTAGGGCAGCCGGCCGATGCGGCCCCCCGGCCCTTAGCCCGACCGTGGAAAGGGACATCACCACGGCGGACAGGACGGCGCGATGAACATTCAGCAGGCCAGGCCCGGGACGATCCGGGCGTCACTGCGTTACCCGGCGTTCCGCCGGCTGCTCGGCGGGCTGGCCGTCTCCGAGCTGGGCGACTGGCTCTACAACCTGGCCCTGATCGCCCTGGTCTATGACCGCACCCACTCGGCGCTGTGGGCCGGGATCACCACCGCCGCGCGGGTGATCCCGATCGTGGTCCTGGGGCCGCTGGGCGGGGTGGTCGCCGACCGGTTCGACCGGCGGCGCGTCATGATCACCTGCGACGTCATCCGGATCGCCCTGATGGTGCTGCTGGCCCTGTTCGTGGTCATGCACGCGCCGGTAGTGCTGGCCCCGGTGATCGCCGCCGCGGCGACCGCCGCCGCCACGCCTTACCTGCCGTGCGTCGCGGCCACCACGCCGCGGCTGGTCAGCGACGCCGACCTGCCGGGCGCCAACGCGGCCCGGTCGGCGGTGCACGGGACCGCCATCATCGCCGGGCCGGCCCTGGGCGGGGTCCTGCTGCTGCTCGGATCACCGGCCCTGGCCTTCCTGCTCAACGCGGTCACGTTCGGGCTGGCGGCGCTCGCGGTGCTGGCCATCCCGGCGGGCCAGACCTTCCGGCCCGCCGGGCGCGGGGCGCGCCCCGCGGGCGTGCTGCGGGGCGTGGCCGACGGTGCCGCGGCGCTGCGCTCCTGCCCGGGCGCGCTGCGGCTGGTCGGCGCGGACATCATCTGCAGCACCGTCTACGGCACCCAGACCGTGCTGCTGCTGCTGGTCTCCCGCTCGCTCGGGATGGGCGCGCACGGCTACGGCTACCTGTTCGCCGGCCTCGGGGCCGGGACGCTGGCCGGCACGGCCCTGGCCGGCCGGGTGCAGCGCTGGGGTCACCCGCGGCTCGTGCTGGCCGGCGCACTCGGCGCGGTCGGGCTGCCCCTGCCGCTGCTGGCCGTGGCGCACTGGCCCGCCGTGGCCATCGCCCTGGTCGCGGCGACCGGCACGGGTGCGGTGCTGGTCGAGATCCTCACCGACACGGGCCTGCAGCGGATGCTGGACGAGGACGTGTTCGGCCGCGCCTACGGGCTGGCCCTGCCGGCCTCGCTGGGCGGGATCGTCGTGGGCTCGCTGATCGCCCCGCTGCTGGCCAGCACGCTGGGCGGGACCGGGGCGCTGGCGGCCCTGGGGCTGGCGGTGCTGGCCTACGCGCTGTTCCTCATGCGCCAGGCGCCCGCCCGCCGTGCGCCCGCCGCCCTCCGGGCGGAGCCGCCGGCCGAGGTCCTGGTCGCCCAGCCCTGAGCCCCATCCGGCCGCACGGCCCGGCCCTGCGGGGCCGGGCCTCAGCCGTTGGCCGGCCCGGCCCGGGCCGCAGAGCCAGGGCTCAGCCGTACAGGCTCAGCCGTACAGGCGGGGCAGCGTGATGGCGAAGCGGGTGTGGCCCGGCTTGCTGTCCACCTCGATGCTGCCGCCGTGCGCGCTGGTCACGGCGTCCACGATGGCCAGGCCGAGGCCGGTGCTGGCCGCCCCGGCGGTGCCCCGGGACCGGGCCGAGTCGCCGCGCACGAACCGCTCGAACAGCATCGGCTGCAGCTCCGCCGGGATGCCCGGCCCGTCGTCGGTCACGCTCAGCTCGACGGTGCCCGGCTGGGCCCCGTCGGCCAGCGCGACCGTGACCGTGGTGTCCTTCGGGGTGTGCTTGGCCGCGTTGCTCATCAGGTTGGCCAGCACCTGGTGCAGCCGGTGCTCGTCGCCCCGGACCAGCACGGCCTCATCCGGGAGCTGGAGCACCCAGCGGTGATCGGCCGACGCGACCCGGGCGTCGTCGGTGGCGTCGATGGCCAGCCGGGTCAGGTCCACCGGCTCGCGGGCCAGCGGGCGGCCCGCGTCCAGCTGGGCGAGCAGCAGCAGCTCGTCGACCAGGACGCTCATCCGCTCGGATTCCGATTCGACCCGGCGCAGGGCGTGGTCGATGTCGGCGCGGTCCGCGTCCGGATTGCGCAGCGCGAGCTCGGCGTAGCCGCGGATGGCGGCCAGCGGGGTGCGCAGCTCGTGGCTGGCGTCGGCGGCGAACCGGCGCAGCCGGGCCTCGCTGGCCGCCCGCCGGCCGAGGGCCTGCTCGACGTGGCCGAGCATCCGGTTGAACGCCTCGGCGACCTGGCCGGCCTCGGTCCGCGGGCTGGTGTCCGGGACCCGCTCGGGCAGCGTGACCTCGCCGCTGGCCAGCGGCAGCTGGGTGACCCGGGTGGCGGTGGCCGCGACCCGGCGCAGCGGCCGCAGCGACAGCCGCACGAAACCCGTGCCGATGAAGCCGGCCAGGACCAGCGCGACCAGGAACGCCGTCAGCTCGGCGATCTCGACCTTGTGCAGCGTGGATTCCATGGGGGACAGCGGGAGGCCGGTGATGAGCACGTCACCGTCCAGTCCCTTGATCGCGGTCAGCCGGTAATCGCCCTGCAGCGAGGTCAGGTCCTTGGTGTAGTACCTGCCGTTCGGCGGCAGCCGGGACAGCGTGGCCTTGTCCGCGGCGGACAGGTGGCTCTGGCCGCCGATGATGCCCTGGTCGGTGACCACGCCGTCCTTGATCCGGGCGCCGAACGTCCCGGCGTTCAGGCCGGGGGTCTTGTTGCAGCTCACCGCCGACGCGCCCTGGGGCGGCCGTGGCCCCTCGTGGTGCTTTTCCTCGATGCAGGAGGCGTACCGCCCGCCCGCCGCCTGGAGCTGGTAATCGAGCTGGTTGAGCAGGGTGTGACTGATCACGATGTAGGAGACCAGGCCCACGCCGGCGCAGGCCAGCGCGAGCAGCGTGACCAGGCCGGTGATGAGCTGGCCGCGCAGCGAGCGGGTGGCCAGCCAGCGGGCCGGCCAGGCCCCGTGCAGGCCGGGCCGGGCCAGCCCATCACTCCCCATGCCTAGCACTATGCCCACTGCGGCTGGGCGGAGCTTCTCGTTATCTTCTGTGTCGCTTCTCAAGCCGGGCGCGGGCAGATGGCGGGCCGGGCGGGCGGAAGGTGCAGGTTAGGGTGCTGGCTATGGATGCGGAGCTCAGGGACGTGATCACGGCGAACCTGGGCCGCTTCCGCCGGGTCGAGGAGCCCGCCGGCGGCCTGAAGGCCGCGGCGGTCGCCGTCTGCGTCGTGACCCGCCACGGCGTGCCCGCGCTGCTGATCACCAGGCGGGCGCCGACCCTGCGCAACCACGCGGGCCAGTGGGCCCTGCCCGGGGGCCGCCGCGACGCGGGGGAATCCGCCCGGGACGCGGCGCTGCGCGAACTGCGCGAGGAGACCGGCGTGGACGTGCCCCCGGACGCGGTGCTGGGCCTGCTCGACGACTACGTGACCAGGTCCGGGTACCTGATGACCCCGGTGGTGGTGTGGGGCGGCCCGGTGAGCCCGGGGATGAAGGGCCCGGAGTCCGAGGTGGCCCAGATCCATGTCATCCCGCTGGCCGATTTCGACGTCCCGCCGCGGCTGCTGCGCATCCCCCAGTCGGAGGCGCCGGTGATCCAGCTGCCGCTGCTCGGGCGCTACGTGCACGCGCCCACCGCGGCGGTCATCTACCAGTTCTGCCAGGCGGGCCTGCACGGGAACATGATCAGGGTGGCCCACTTCGAGCAGCCCGTCTTCGCCTGGAAGTAGCATCGGATACCCCGGCGGCCGCTGCCGCCGGCGCAGCCACCGGGAAGGCCGTCATGCCCGCCGACAGACCGCCGGAGCCCGCGGCCCCGGCCCTGTCCCGGCGGCACGCGGCGGGCGCCCCGAGCGCTCGCGGGCTGCTGTTCACCCTGCTCGGCGAGTTCGTGCTGACTACCGACGGGACCGCCTGGACGTCGGCGGTGCTGGCCGCCTTCGGCCGCCTCGGCATCGAGGAGAAGGCCACCCGGCAGGCGCTGATGCGCACCGCCGCGGCGGGCTGGCTGGACGCGGAGAAGCTGGGCCGCCGCACCCGGTGGCGGCTGACCGGCAGCGCGCGGCGGATGCTCACCGACGGCGCGGAGCGGATCTACTCCTTCACCGGGCCGGCCGCGGACTGGGACGGCCGCTGGCTGCTGGTCTACGCGCGGGTCCCGGAGAGCGACCGCCGCGCGCGGCACGTGGTGCGCAGCCGGCTGAGCTGGGCCGGGTTCGGGTCTCTCGGCGCCGGCCTGTGGATCAGCCCGCACCCGGACCGCGAGGCCGAGGCGGTCGAGGTGCTCCGGGCCGCCGGCCTGGAGGGGGACGCCCACGTGTTCGTGGCCACCCGGTCCGGCCTCGGCGACCTGCGGACCATGGTCGCGGACGCGTGGGACCTGGCCGCGGTCGAGGAGCAGTACGAGCAGTTCATCTCGGAGTTCCGCGACCCGGAGCCTGGCGACGTGCTGGCCCGGCAGGTCGAGCTGGTGCACGCCTGGCGCCGCTTCCCGTCCGTCAACCCGGCGCTGCCCCGGGAGCTGCTGCCGGCCCGCTGGAGCGGGGAGGACGCGGCCCGGCTGTTCGCCGACCGGCATTCGCGCTGGTCCGGCGATGCCCGCCTGGAGTGGAAGCGGCTGAACGAGCTCGGCTGACCCTCCGCACCGGGGTCTTCCCAGCAAAAGTTCTCCAAGGTAGCGTCAGCCCCAGATCTGCATGTCGAAGATCGAAGGGGCCTGTCATGGAGGACAACCCCCCGGCCCTGGCCGGGCCGGGTCCGGCCCTGATCACCCGGGCGCTCGGCCGGGCCTGGTCGCTGCCGCCCCGCCGGAACCGGGTGGCCGTCACCCGGGACGTGAGCGTCCCGATGCCGGATGGCACGATCCTGCGGGCTGACCACTACTTCCCGGTGACCGACCGGCCGGCGGCCACGGTGCTGGTCCGGACCCCGTACGGGCGGGGGATGCCGTTCAGCCTCGACATCCGCCTCATCGCCGAGCGCGGATTCCACGTGCTGGTGCAGAGCTGCCGCGGCACGTTCGGCTCGGGCGGCGAGTTCGACCCGATGCGCCGCGAGGCGGCCGACGGCCAGGACACCGTGGCCTGGCTGCGCGGCCAGCACTGGTTCGACGGCCGGCTGGCCACTTACGGCGCCAGCTACCTCGGCTTCGCGGCCTGGGCCCTGGCCATGGACCCGCCACCGGAGCTGCGGGCCGCCGTGGTCCTGGTCGGACCGCACGACTTCAGCCAGGCCGCCTACCACGACGGCGCGCTCGACCTGCAGAACTTCCTGGGCTGGAGCGAGATGATGGCCCATCTGGAGACCACCCGGCCGATCAGCAGCCTGTGGCGGATGGCCACCACCGAGCGGCGGCTGCGGCCCGCGCTCAACGGGCTGCCGGTCACGGCGAGCGCCCGGGACCTGCTCGGCACCGGGGCCCCGTGGTTCGAGGGCTGGCTGGAGCACCCGGACGTGACTGACCCGTTCTGGGCCCCGCTGCAGTGCGGCGCCGCGCTGCAGCGGATCACGGTGCCCACGCTCCTGGTCGGCGGCTGGCAGGACCTGTTCCTGGCCCAGACCCTGGAGCAGTACCGCGTCCTGTCCGGCCGCGGCGTCCCGGCCCGGCTGGTGGTCGGGCCCTGGACTCACCTGGACGTGGGGACCAAGGGCGGGGTCCCGGTCGCGGAGAGCGTGGCCTGGCTGGACCGCTACCTCGGCCCGGGCGCCCAGGCCGAGGGGGAGCCGGCCGGGCCGCCCGAGAACTCCGTGCGCGTCTGGGTGGGCGGCGCGCCGGCCCCGGGCTGGCGCGACGTCTCCGGCTGGCCCCCGGCCGGCTCCCGGGAGCAGCGCTGGCACCTGGGTCCCCACGGAGCCCTGAGCCCGCAGCCGGCCGCCAGCCCGGGCCGCACCTGGTTCCGCTATGACCCCGCCGACCCCACCCCGTCAGTGGGCGGGGCCGTCATGACCCTGACCGCGGGGGTCCGCGACAACCAGGCCGTCGAGCGGCGCTCCGACGTGCTGCTGTTCACCAGCGAGCCGCTGGCCGGGCCGGTCGAGATCCTCGGCGAGGTGGCCGCCGAGCTGTCCGTGGCCCGGGACAACCCGCACGCCGACCTGTTCGTGCGGCTGTGCGACGTGGACGCCAGAGGCCGGTCCCGCAACGTCTGCGACGGCATCGTCCGGCTCACCGCCAAGGATCCGGACGGCCTGGTCCGGGTCCCGCTCATCGGGGCCGGGCACCGGTTCGCGGCCGGGCACCGGATCCGGCTCCAGGTCGCCGGCGGCGCGCACCCCCGCTTCGCCCGTAACCCGGGCACCGGCCAGGTCGAGGCGCCCGCCCGGGATCTCGTGCCGACCAGCTACCAGATCGACCTGGCCGCCTCGGCGCTGCTGCTGCCGGTCACCGGCTGAGCCGCCCAGAAATATGCCGCAGGGCAAATATGCTACAGAGACTTGACGTAATTACCGTAGAACGTAGAGCATAGGAGTTACCTGCGGCCCAGCGGAAGGATGATCATGACCGGCGAGGCCAGAGTGGACTTCCGCACGCACCCCGGGCAGTACCGGCACTGGCGGCTGGCCTGCGACGGCCCGGTGGCCACGCTGACCATGGACGTGGACGAGCAGGGCGGCCTGGTGCCCGGCTACGAGCTCAAGCTCAACTCCTACGACCTCGGCGTGGACATCGAGCTGTACGACGCGGTCCAGCGGCTCCGCTTCGAGCACCCCGAGGTCCGCGCGGTGGTGCTGACCAGCGGCAAGGAAAAGATCTTCTGCGCGGGCGCCAACATCCGCATGCTCGCCGCGTCGCCGCACCCGTGGAAAGTCAACTTCTGCAAGTTCACTAACGAAACCCGCAACGGCATCGAGGACGCCAGTGCGAACTCGGGTCAGGTGTACCTGGCCGCGCTGAACGGGACCGCGTCCGGCGGGGGGTACGAGCTGGCCCTGGCCTGCGAGCACATCATGCTCATCGACGACCGCTCGTCCGCGGTGTCGCTGCCGGAACTGCCCCTGCTCGGGGTGCTGCCCGGCACCGGCGGGCTGACCCGGGTGGTGGACAAGCGGCACGTGCGCCGCGACCGGGCGGACTACTTCTCCACCAAGGCCGAGGGGCTGGGCGGCAAGAAGGCCGTGGCCTGGCGGCTGGTGGACGAGGCCGTGCCCCGGGCCAGGTGGGACGAGGTCGTGGCGCAGCGGGCGGCCGAGCTGGCCGGGCGCTCCGGCCGGCCCGCCGGGGCCACCGGCGTCGAGCTGACCCCGCTGGCCAAGACCCGCACCGACGAGGAGATCTCCTACCGCCACGTGACGGCCCGGCTGGACCGCGCGCGGGGGGTCGCCGAGATCACCGTGACCGGGCCGGAGGCCGGGCCGCCGGCCAGCGCCGCCGGGCTGCACGAGCAGGGCGCCGGGTTCTGGACCCTGGCCGTCGCCCGGGAACTGGACGACCTGATCCTGGACCTGCGCACCAACGAGCTGGAGCTGGGCACCTGGGTGCTGCGCACCCAGGGCGACCCCTCCGCCGTGCTGGCCTACGACCAGTTCCTGGCCGGCCACCACGACGACTGGCTGGCCAGCGAGATCGTGCTCTACCTCAAGCGCACGCTCAAGCGGCTGGACGTGACCAGCCGCAGCCTGCTGGCCCTGATCGAGCCGGGCAGCTGCTTCGCGGGCTCGCTGCTGGAGCTGGCGCTGGCCGCGGACCGCTCCTACATGCTGTCCGGCGTGTTCGAGGAGGTTGACCCGGACGCCAGCCCGGCCACGGTCACGGTCGGGCCGGTCAACCTCGGCCCGCTGCCGATGGGCAACGGCCTGACCCGGCTGCAGACCCGGTTCCTGGGCGACCCGGACGCGCTGGCCGCGGCCGAGAAGAGCGCGGGCGACGCGCTGGAGGCGGAGGACGCCGAGGCGCTGGGCCTGGTCACGTTCGCCCCCGATGACATCGACTGGGACGAGGAGGTCCGCATCGCGATCGAGGAGCGGGCCAGCTTCAGCCCGGACGCGCTGACGGGGCTGGAGGCGAACTACCGCTTCCCCGGCCCCGAGACCCTGGAAACCAAGATCTTCGGCCGGCTGACCGCCTGGCAGAACTGGATCTTCTACCGCCCGAACGCCTCGGGCCCCGACGGTGCGCTGCGCAAGTACGGCACCGGGCAGCGCGCCGACTTCGACCGAAAGCGAGTCTGATCCCGTGACCTCGGCACCCGACTACACCGAGAAGATTCCCAACAACGTCGACCTGCGCGACGACCGCCGCCTGCAGCGGGCCCTGGAGTCCTGGCAGCCCAACTTCCTGAACTGGTGGGAGTCCATGGGCCCGACCCTGCCCACCCAGGACGTCTACCTGCGCACCGCGGTCAACGTGGGCCGCGAGGGCTGGGCGCACTTCGGGCACGTGCCGATGAAGGACTACCGGTGGGGCATCTTCCTGGCCGAGCGGAACCAGAAGCGTGAGATCGCGTTCGGCCAGCACAAGGGCGAGCCCGCCTGGCAGAAGGTGCCCGGCGAGTACCGCGCCGACCTGCAGCGGCTGATCGTCATCCAGGGCGACACCGAGCCCGCCTCCGTGGAGCAGCAGCGCAACCTCGGCGCCACCGCCCCCAGCCTCTATGACCTGCGCAACCTGTTCCAGGTCAACGTGGAGGAGGGCCGCCACCTGTGGGCCATGGTCTACCTGCTCCACGCGTACTTCGGCCGGGAGGGCCGCGAGGAGGCGGAGGAACTGCTGCACCGCAACTCCGGCAGCGAGGAGTCGCCCCGCATCCTCGGCGCGTTCAACGAGGAGACCCCGGACTGGCTGTCGTTCTTCATGTTCACCTACTTCACCGACCGGGACGGCAAGTACCAGCTGGGCACGCTCAAGGAGTCGGCGTTCGACCCGCTGTCGCGGACGTGTGAGTTCATGCTCAAGGAAGAGGCCCACCACATGATGGTCGGCACCACCGGGATCGACCGGGTGGTGGAGCGGACCGCGCAGCTGATGGTGGAGAACGAGACCGACGACGCCGGGCCGCTCGGCGGGGTCCCGCTGAGCGTGATCCAGAAGTACCTGAACTTCCACTACAGCGTCTCGCTCGACCTGTTCGGCGGTGAGACCTCCACGAACGTGGCCAACTACTACACCGCCGGCCTGAAGGGCCGCTGGCTGGAGGAACGGCGCAAGGACGACCACCGGCTCACCGACGACGCCTACCTGGTGGACGCGCTCGTCGACGGGCAGCCCGGCCAGACCGAGGTGGCCGCGCTGGTCGGCCTCAACACCGACCTGCGCCGCGAGTACATCTCCGACTGCCAGAGCGGCGTCACCCGGTGGAACCGGATCCTGGACGGCGCCGGCCTGCCGCACCGCCTGGCGCTGCCGCACGTGGCGTTCAACCGCCGGGTCGGCGCGTTCGCTAGCGTGGAGGTGAGCCCGGACGGCGAGCTGCTGACGGCGGGCGAGTGGGCGGAGCAGAAGGGGCGGTGGCTGCCCACCGACGTGGACAAGACCCACGTCCGGTCGCTGATGCAGCCGGTCCACGAGCGCGGCAAGATCGCCGCGTGGATCGCCCCGCCGCGCAACGGGATCAACGGCCAGCCGTTCGATTACGACTACGTCCACCTCGCCTAGATCGCCGGGTTCAGGCCACACTGGCCCACACGTCACCGCCCGACCCAGAAAACGGAGGGCAGCAGCGATGCCGCAGCTGTTCAACGCGTGTGAGTACCTGCTGGACCGCCGGCTGGCGGCGGGGGACGGGCCGCGCACGGCGCTGGCCGGCCCGGCCGGCGACGTGAGCTACGCCGCCCTGCACGACCAGGTCCGCCGGATGTCTGCGTCGTTGCGGAAAATCGGCCTGCAGCCCGAGCAGCGGGTGCTGATGCTGATGGCCGACTCGCCGCAGTTCGTGGTGGTGTACCTGGCCGCGATGCGGATGGGCGCCATCCCGGTGCCGGTCTCCACGATGCTGAAGGCCGACGGCGTGGCCGAGCTGCTGCAAGATTCGCGGGCCCGGTTCCTGGCCGTGACCCGGGAGTTCGCGGCCACCGCCGTCGCGGCCGCGGCGGCAGCGCCCGAGCTGGCCGGGATGCTGGCCGATGAGGTGCCGGAGGGCAGCCCGGTCCCGGTGCACCTGCTGAGCGAGCTGGCCGCCGGGCCGCCGGACGACGCGGTGTACCCGACCACCGCCGACTCGCCCGCGTTCTGGCTGTACACCTCGGGTACCACCGGGCGGCCCAAGGCGGCCATGCACCGGCACGCCTCCATCCAGGTCGTCTGCGAGACGTACGGCACCCAGGTGCTCGGGATCCGCCCCGGCGACCGGTGCCTGTCCGCGGCCAAGGCCTTCTTCGCCTACGGCCTGGGCAACTCGCTGCTGTTCCCGCTGTCCGTCGGCGCGTCCGCGGTCCTGGTGGCCGACCCGTCCCGGCCGGATCTCCTCGCCGGCGCGGCCCAGAAATACGGCGCGACCCTGTTCTTCGCCGGGCCGACGTTCTTCGCGAACATGCTCCGGGCCGGGCTGCCCGCCGACGCGCTGGCCGGGGTGCGGCTGGCCGCCTCGGCCGGCGAGGCCCTCCCCGCGTCCCTCTACCAGCGGTGGACCTCGCGCTTCGGGGTGGACATCCTGGACGGCATCGGCATGACGGAGGTGCTGCACATCTTCCTGTCCAACCGGCCGGGCCAGGTCCGGGCGGGCACCACCGGGGTGGCCGTGCCCGGCTACGACCTGCGCGTCCTGGACGAGACCGGGAACGAGGTGCCGCCGGGCACCCCGGGCACGCTGTTCGTCCGCGGCGGCTCCACCGCCACCGGCTACTGGTCCCGGTATGACACGTCGCGCCAGGTCTTCCAGGGCGAGTGGCTGCGCACCGGCGACACCTACGTGCGGGACGCCGACGGCTACTACACCTGCCTCGGGCGCACCGGCGACATGCTCAAGGCCAGCGGCATCTGGGTGTCCCCGGCCGAGGTCGAGGCCCAGTTGCTCGCCCACCCGGCGGTGGCCCAGGCTGTCGTGGTCGCGGCGCCGGACCCAGAGGGCCTGGAGAAGCCGGTCGCGTACGTGATCCTGGAGGCCGGCCACACGGCCACCGAGGACGAGCTGATCGGGTTCTGCCGCCAGGCGCTGCCGTCGTTCAAGCGGCCGCGCAAGGTCGTGTTCGTGGGCAGCTACCCGACCACGGCCACCGGGAAGATCCGCCGGGTCGAGCTGCGCACGATGGCGGCCACGGTCCTCGTCCCCGGGGAGAGCGCCTGATGCTCGACGGACGCCCGCTCGTCGATGTGCACCTGCACCCGGCGCGGCTGCCCACACTGAAGCCGTCGTGGCGGGAGTGGGCCCACGACTTCGGCGACCGCGCGGTGCTGGACCAGGTGTACGACGCCGAGGGCACGGTCGTGCCGGCCGAGTTCGCCGCGCACCTGGCCGGGGAGGGCGTCGATATCGCGCTGCTGCTGTGCGAGTACAGCCCCAAGGCCACCGGCATCCAGCCGATCGAGGACCTGCTCCCGCTGACCGCGGCCGCCCCGGACCGGCTCAAGATCATCGCCAACCTCAACCCGCACCTGCACTACCCGGTGGACGAGGAACTCCAACGCCAGCTGGGCCTGGGCGCGGTCGCACTGAAGATCCACCCGGTGCACGCCGGGGCCGCGGCCAACGACCGGGCGCTGTACCCGGCCTACGAGATCTGCCAGTCCAGCGGGATCCCGGTCGTCGTGCACTCCGGCACTAGCTCGTTCCCCGGGTCCTCCAACGCGCTGGCCGACCCGGTGCTGCTCGACGACGTTCTGCGTGACTTCCGCCGCCTCGACGTGGTCCTCGCCCACGGCGGGCGCGGCTGGTGGTACGACGCGGCGGCCTTCCTGGCCCTGTCCAACGAGCATGTCTGGATTGAGCTGTCCGGGCTGCCGCCCTCACGGTTGCGGGACTACTACGCCCAGCACAACTGGAACCGGCTCACCCGCAAGATGATCTTCGGCACCGACTGGCCCGGGGTCCCCGGCATCGCCAGGAACGCCCGGGCCGTCGCGGCGCTGTGCCCCGACGACGAGACCGCCGGCCTGGTGCTGGCCGGCAACGCGTTGCGGGTCTACAACCTGAAGCTGCCCGCCTGACCTGACCGGGAGGTCCCGAGATGACGCATGCCCTGGGTTCGGAGGGGGAGCGATGACGCTGCACGGGGTCGAGTCGCACGGGGGCAGGCTGCACTGGACCAAGGAAGACGACCCGCGCTGGGACGCTGCCAAGCAGCGGCTGTTCGGGCCGGCGGAACTGGCTGCGGCCGGCCTCGACCCGCCCCGGCCCGGCGCCGCGGTCGCCGACGAGTGGTGGCAGGTCACCGGCGACGACGGGCAGGTCGCCGGCTACGGCTGGCTGGATTCGGAGTGGGGCGACGCCCAGATCACGTTCTGGGTCGATCCCGCCCGCCGTGGCCAGGGCATCGGCGACTTCATCCTGGACCATTTGGAGGCCGAGGCCGCCGGCCGCGGGCTGAACTACATCTACAACGTGGTCCCGGCCACCCACCCGGACCCGGAGTGGATCACCGGGTGGCTGACCCGCCGTGGCTTCGTGCCCGGCACCGGCGACCTCCGCCGCCAGGTTCACAGCGCCCACCCGGCGTCTTAGCGCCTGCCTGGCGTCCTAGCGCCTACCGCGCCGGGCCGTTGGCGTAGCCGGCTGGTCAGGCCAGATCGAGGTCGGTTTCGGTGAAGTCGTTGCCCGTGAACAGCAAGGGCTCGCCGGCTAGCCGCGCCACGGCGTAGGTCAGGCAGTCGCCGAAGTTCAGCTGTGCCTTGTGCCGTCCTTTGCCGAACCGCAGGTACGCAGCCACGGCCTCTCTCCAGTGGGTTTCCCCGAACGGGACCTCGTCGATGCCAAGCTCGCCAAGCAGGCGAACCAGCAGGTCGCGAGGATCCTGCCTAAGCCGCCATCCGAGCACTAGGCCGGTCTCCGCCAGCGTCGGGGTGCCGATCCCAGCCGACGCCGCACCAGTTACCTTCTCGATGAGCTGCTCGTGGCCTGGCTCCCGGAAGGTAATGGCGACCAGCGCCGAAGAGTCGACGATCATGCTCCCTCCGGCCCAAAGCCCAGGATCTCGTCTTCTTCGTCCCGGGTCAGGCGACGTCCGAGCTGGTCCGGGGGTATCCGCGGCCAGACCTCGTCCTCCAGGAACCTCAGGGCACGTGTCCGGCGATCCCCGGGGTTGACCCGGTAGGCGAGGCGCTGGCGCCGCTCAGCAAGCGCCCGGCGGATGGCCTCAGTCTTGGATTCCCCGGTCATCCGGGATAGCTCGGCCGCGAGGCGTTCGACTTCCTCGTTCTTGATGTTGAGAGCCATAAGTCAGATACTACACCAAAATTCAACCATGGTGTAAAAATCGCGGCCGAGGCATTCTGTCTGGACCTCGAGTTTGCCACAGTCGAGATCGCAGTTTGTCGGTGGCGGGTGGCATGATTCGAATATGTGTTTATCAGAGCAGTCTGCCCGGGATGCGGTACTGGCCGAGCTGGCCGGTGTGGACCCGGCCACACTGGATGCGGCCTGCCTGATGGGCCAGATCACTGATCTGGCCGCGTTCATCAGCCAGGCACAAGGACAGCTGGCCCGCCTCACCGGCACCCTCGACGCCACGGGCGGCGCGGCCGAGGCGGGGCATAAGTCCGCGTCGGCGTTCTTGCGGATGCGGTGCGGGCTGGCGCCGGGGCGGGCCGCCGCGGTGGTGGCCACCGCCCGGGGGCTGCGGGATCTGGAGGCCACGCAGAAGGCGGTGGACGCGGGGACCATCTCCTTCGATCAGGCGCAGGTCATCGTCCAGACCACGCACGGTCTGGCGGAGGACATGGCGGTCCGGGCGGAGCGGGTGTTACTGGATCACGCGCCGGGGCTGGACACGGCCCGGTTCCGCCTGTTCGCCGGGGAGGTGGCCTACCGGGCTGACCCGCAGGCGGGTGAGGAGCGGGAGCGCAAACGGTGGGAGAGGCGGCACCTGTCGTTCGGGCTGACGCTGGACAGCACCGGGGTGTTGTCGGGGACGTGCGGGGACGCGGTCTCCTATGAGATCGTGCGGACGGCGGCGGAGGCGTTCAGCCCGCCGGCCGGGCCGGGTGATGCCCGGACCGCGGCGCAGCGGCGGATGGACGGCCTGGTCGCCGCCTGCAAAGCCGCCCTCGACGGAGTCACCGCCCCAGTCCGGCACGGCACGGCGCCGCACATCACCATCCTGGTCAACGACGAAACCCTCGCCCAGGCTGCCGCCTGGGCGGCCAGCGCGGGCCAGGCCTCCGGCCAGGCTCCTTCCCCAGCGGCCGCCCCCGCAGCCGGCACAGCTCCCGGCCTGGTCAGCGGGGCGGGTCTCGGCCCAGTCACCGGGGCGGCTGCGGGCCTGGCCGCGGCGGCGGGCCTGGTGACGGGGGCGCCGCCGGGCCGGACCGGGCACGGCACGCTGCTGACCGCCCGGCAGGTCCTGGCCCTGTGCTGCGGCGCGCAGATCAGCGCGATCCGCTGGGACAACGGCCTGCCCCTGGACGCCGGCCGCACCGCCCGCACCGAGCCCCCCGGCCTGCGCCGCGCCCTGCACGCCCGCGACCGCGGCTGCCGCTGGCCCTCCTGCGACGCCCCCGCCGCCTGGGCCACCGCCCACCACCTGATCCCCTGGAGCCACGGCGGCGCCACCAGCCTGACCGGCCTGACCCTCCTCTGCCACCTCCACCACCACCACTTCATCCACACCCTCGGCTGGACCATCACCGGAAACCCCAACCACACCCTGCACTTCACCCACCCCCGCGGCTGGCTCACCCTCGACAGCCCGCTACCCGGCGCTGAAGAGGCAGAACGAGGCGGGCCGGTGCGCCAACGGGTGGCGTAGACCAGGCCGATCGACAGGGCTAACGGGGGTTGCTTACCAGTCCGCGCTAGTCCGCCAGAAGCTCAAGCAGCGTGTCACCCAGAACGCTGCGGTAGGGCGCGGCGTGGCGCGCGGCCGACCGTATCTGGGACCAGCCCAGGCCCAGCCTGCTGCGCAGTTGCTCGTCCTGGCGCGCGAGGTCGGGAAGCACGTCGTCGTGGCCGAGCGCTGTGGACGAGATCGCCCGGGCTCGCGTCGGCCCGATGTGCGGCAGTTCCGACACCCGTGCGATGGCCTCGTCACCGGACAGCGCCCGCAACGTGACCTCGTCATATCTGTCCGGCTTCGCAGCGAAGGCGCGGGCCAGGCCGATGACATTCGCCGCGCGGTGCGGCGCCAGCCCCAAGCCGACGATCCGGTGGTCTCCGGCATCCAGCAGATCGGCAGGGTCCGGCGGCAGCCGGAGGTGGCCGACGGGCCGCCCAAGCTCGGCGAACATCCGCCGCACCGGGGGTGCGTCTGGGTCCCCGCCGCACAAGAAGACCAGGCAGTACGACCAGAGCATGGCCGCGGCGGGACGCCGCACCCAGCCATCCCGCTCGAACAATCCAGCGAGCGTGCTCCTGTCCAGCGCCGCGGCCACGGCGGTTTCGTCGAGGTCGAGGTGGAACCGGCGGGCCACGAACTCACCGAGCGCCGGCCCGGGCGGCGTCACCGCCAGATGGCTTCCCGTGCCTGTGACGCTGAGGATCAGCGGCTCATCCGCCACCAGGCACGCCGTGGTGACCGTGCCTTCGGCCGGCCAGACTTCCTCGCCGGTCAGCCGCACTTCCTGGGCGAGAACCCGCAATGCCCAGGGCCAGTCCAGCCAGCCCGGGCGGTCAACCAGAAGGTGGTCCACCAGAATGCCCCTGCTTACTGGCCCAGCAGCCAGCGGCCCGGCGCGATGAGCTCGCGGGCCTCGGCCGGCCCCCACGAGCCCTGCGCGTAGGGGACGATCTGGGGCGGGCTGGCCAGCAGCGGCGCGGCCACGTCCCACACGGCGGCCAGCCCGTCCGGGCGGGTGAACAGCGAGCGGTCGCCCAGCAGCACGTCGTGGATCAGCCGGACATAGGGGGGCAGCGGATCCGCGCCCTTCAGGCCGGACAGCGGGATCGAGGCCTGCGCGACGTCCACGTCGAGCGCGGGCCCGGGCTTCTTGGCCATCAGCGACAGGCCGATCTCGCCGCTGCCCGCCAGCGAGAACGACAGCACGTTGCTCTCCGCCGGAAGCTGCCCGGCCAGGGGGCCGGCGGCTCGCGCAGGACCAGGCTGACCTGCTGCTCCGTGGCCGCGAGCCGCTTGCCCGTGCGCAGGTAGAACGGCACGCCGCGCCAGCGGTCGTTGTCGATCCACAGCCGCGCCGCCACGAACGTGTCCCGGGTCGAGTCGGCCTTGATCCCCGGCACGTCGCGGTACCCGTCGAACTGGCCCAGCACCACCTCGGCCGGGTCCAGCGGCCGGAAGCAGCTGATCACCTTCTCCCGGGCCGCCTGCAGGTCGGCCGGCCCCAGGCTCGCGGGCGGCTCCATGGCCACCTCGGCCGCCACCTGGAACAGGTGCGTGACCAGCATGTCCAGCATCGCGCCGGTCGCGTCGTAGAACCCGGCCCGGTCGGTAATGCCGAGTTTCTCGGGGACGTCGATCTGTACCGACTCGACGTGCTTGCGGTTCCACATGGCGGCGAACAGCTCATTGGCGAAGCGCAGGACATGCAGGTCCTGGGTGGCCTCTTTGCCCAGGAAATGGTCGATCCGGTACACCTGCTGCTCGTCGAGTACCGAGTGGACGACTCGGTCCAGCGCCTCGAAGCTCTGCTGCGAGGTGCCGAATGGCTTCTCGTACACAGCGCGGGCTTCCTCGGCCAGCCCGTGCTGTCCGAGCGCCTTGGTCAGCTCGCTGAAGGCGACCGGGGGCACCGCGAGGTAGTGGACGAGCTGCGCCCCGGCCCCGAGCGAGTTGCGCGCCTTGTCCAGCACGTCCAGCAGGCTGCCGGGGCTGTCGGTGTTGAAACCGCCGCCCGCGAAGAACACGCGCTCGGAAAATGACTTCCAGGCCGCCGGCTCGGGCTTCTGGCCGAACTCGGTGAGCACACTGTGCACGTGACCGCGGAAGTCCTCGTGCGCGACGTCGCCGCGACCGTTGCCGACCAGCCGCCACTCCTTGGGGAGCAGCCCTTCCGTTGCCAGGCGGTAGAACGCGGGCAGCACGAGCCGCTTAGCCAGATCGCCGGTGGCGCCGAACAGCACGAAGATCGTCGGACCCGGATGGGAACGGGGCTGAGGAGCACGCTTCGCAGTGGGCATGCCCCAAACTTACGTGGCCGCGGTCGCCGGAGAGGCGGTGGCCGGCCGGGTCAGGTGGGCCCGCCGCCGATCAGGCTGCCGATGCCGTACGTCACCGCGATGGCCATCGCGCCTAGCAGGAGCTGGCGGATGCCCGAGTGCAGCACCGGGCGCCCGGTGAGCCGGCCCACGACCATCCCGCCGGTGACCAGCGCCACCGCCGTGATCACCAGGGTGGCGGCCAGGCTGGGCAGGCCGAGCAGGTAGGGCAGCAGCGGCACCAGCGCGCCGAACGAGAACGAGAGCAGGGACGCGGAGCCGGCCAGGACGGGGGAGGGCAGCTCGCTGGGGTCGATGCCGAGCTCCTCCCGGGTGTGCACCCGCAGCGCCGTACCCGGGTCCTTGGAGACCGCGGCGGCCATCCGGGCCGCGGTCTCCGGGTCGGCGCCGTACTCGCGGAAGTAACCGGCCAGCTCTTCCTGCTCGGCCACGGGGAACATGGCGAGCATCTTCTTTTCCAGCGCCACCTCGGCGTGCACCAGCTCGTTCTGGTTGGTGACCGAGATGTACTCCCCGGTGCCCATCGAGAACGCCCCCGCCACCAGCGCGGCCACCCCGGTCAGCACGATCGTGTGCGCGGACGCCCGGCCCCCGCCCAGCCCGGCGATCAGGGAGGCGTTGGTGACCAGCCCGTCCACCGCGCCGAACACGGTCGGCCGGAGCCAGCCGCCGGACACGTCGCGGTGCCCGTGTGACCAGCCCGCGCGCAGCGCCGCACTCCCCGTCGCCGAGGACGGATCGCGTATCTCCTCGTCTGTCACCGGCCCCGATCACCTCCGGCTCGCCTGGCGGCGGATCGTGTCCTGGTCAGGCTGCGGTCTGACGCCTGCGATGCGGCGCAAACCCGGCCGCCCCGATGGCCGCTGAACATGAAGGCGGCGCCGGTGGCCTGGTCCCGGGCCATGAACCCTCCGAGACGACACGGTGGCTGGAATGGATCGTGCTGGTGCCCGCCCGCCCCTGATGATGCTAGCCCAGGCCCCGCCATGATCAGGGGCATGACCCGCCCGGCCCGCAGGCGGCCGGGCGGCCGGGCCAGGTGCTCCCCGGCCGGGCGGCCGGGCCAGGTACTCCCGCCCGGGGGCGGGCGCGCTACAACTGGTGGCATGAGCACCCCGCTGGCCGGACTCGGCCTGGACATGCCGGTGATCGCGGCGCCGATGGCCGGCGGCGCATCCACGCCAGCCCTGGTCACCGCGGCCGCCCGGGCCGGCGGCCTCGGCTTCCTGGCCGCCGGGTACAAGACACCGCAGGCCCTGGCCGGGCAGATCGCCGAGGTGCGCTCGGCCGGCCTGCCCTTCGGCGTCAACCTGTTCGCCCCCAACCCGGTGCCTGCCGACCCGGGTGCGTACCGCCGTTACGCCCGGGCCATCCAGCCCGAGGCGGATCGCTACGGCCTGGACCTGGCCGGCGACGACCCGGCCGAGGACGACGATCACTGGGCCGAGAAGGTCGCGCTGCTGACCGCGGACCCCGTCCCGCTGGTCAGCTTTACGTTCGGCATCCCGGAGCCGGCCGTGATCGCGGCCCTCCGCCGGGCCGGGTCACTGGTCGCGCTGACCGTGACGTCGGCGGAGGAGGCCCGCGCCGCCGCCGAGGCCCGGGCCGATCTGCTGGTCGTGCAGGCCTCGGCGGCGGGCGCGCACTCCGGCACGCTCACCCCGGAGCGCCTCCCGCCGCCGGTCCCGCTGGCCACGCTGATCGCCCAGGTCCGCGCCGAGACCACGGTGCCGCTGCTGGCGGCGGGAGGGCTCGGCGAGCCCGGCGATGTCGCCGAGGCCTGCCGGGCGGGGGCGGCCGCCGTGGTCGCCGGCACCGTGCTGCTCCGGGCCGACGAGAGCGGCGCTTCCCCGGCCCACCAGGCCGCGCTGGCCGGCCCGCCCCGCGACACGATCGTCACCCGGGCCTTCACCGGCAGGCCGGCCCGCGGCCTCCGCAACGTGTTCACCGACCGCTACGACGCCATCGCGCCCGCGGGGTACCCGGCCATCCATCACCTGACCAGCCCGCTGCGCCGGGCCGCCGCGGCGGCCGGCGACGTCGAGCGGCTGCACCTGTGGGCCGGGACGGCCTACCGGCACGCCACGGCTGAGCCCGCCGGCCGCATCCTCGCCCGCCTAGCCTCTGGCCTCTGACCCCGCCGCCGGGCGAGCGGGGCCCGCCGCCAGGCCCACGGTCCCGCGGCCAAGGGAGCGGTCCCGCCACCAGGCCGGATCCCCCTCCACCAGCCCCCGCGGTCCTTCCGCCAGGCCGCTGTCCCGCCGCGGGCCAGGGCGGGGTGGCTGTCACCAGGCTGGCCTCCCGGCTTCCGATATACTTCTGTTCCAGAAGTTATTAGCTCGCCGGCGAGCTGCTGGCGGGCGCCCCCCAAAGTCCCGCAGGAAGCGTTCTTCTGATGGCCAGCGAACCCGCGTCCCCGGCCGGGCCCTCGTCCCCTGCTTCCCGTGCTTCCTCCGCACCGGCCCGCCGGCCGCCCCGGTCCGGCCGCCCACCTCTAGACGGCCGCTCGCCTCAGGCCGGCCGCTCGCCTCAGGCTGGCCGGTCACCCCGGGCCGCCCGGGTCCGTGTCCCGCCCCCGCTGATCAGCTACCGGCTCCCGTCCGGGCGCGGCGCCACCGAGCAGCCGAACGCCACCGGCGACGGCGAGGCCGCGCTTAACCCCCGCTTCTGGGCCATGGTCGCGCTGACCGGCGTGGCCGCCGGGCTGTTCGGGGATCTCATGATGCTGATCCTGTTCACCGTCCAGCACCTGGCGTTCGGCTACCACAGCGGGACGCTGGAATCCGCGGCCGGGCATGCCTCCGACCCCCGCCGCCTGGCCGTGCTGCTGACCGCCGGGGCGTTCGGCGGGATCGCCTGGTTCCTGCTGCGCCGCTACACCCACGGGGAGAAGTCCGAACTCGACGACGTGGTGTGGGGCGACGGGGCCCGGCTGTCGTTCCGCCGGTCGCTCGGCACGTCGCTCATCTCCGAGATCGTCATCGGGATGGGCGCGTCGATCGGCCGGGAGAACGCGCCGAAGCTGATGGGCGGGGCCTCCGCGGGCATCCTGGCCGGGTGGGCCCGGCTGACCCCGGCCCAGCGCCGGCTGCTGATGGCCTGCGGCGGGGGAGCGGGACTGGCCGCGGTGTACAACGTGCCGCTGGGCGGCGCCCTGTTCACCGCCGAGGTCATGATGGGCAGCATCAGCCTCCCGGTCGTCCTGCCCGCGCTGGCCTGCTCCGGGATCGCCACCGTGACCGCCTGGCTGTACCTGCCCAGCCGGGCCACCTACATGGACGTCCCGGGATATCACGCCACGCTGCCGTTGCTGGCCTGGGCGCTGCTGGCCGGCCCGCTGATCGGGGTAATCGCCTCCGGCTACATCCGCCTGATCGGCTGGGTCTCCCATCACCAGGTCAGCGGCCGGCTCGCGCTCGTCGCCCCGGTGGCGGCGTTCGGGATCCTGGCCCTCATCGGGTTCGCCTACCCGCAGTTGTTCGGCAACGGCCAGGACATGGCCCACGACGCGTTCCTGGGGTCGGGCGGCCTCGTCCTGCTGCTGGCCCTGTTCGCGCTCAAACCGCTGGTCACGGCGCTGTGCCTGGGCAGCGGCGCGTCCGGGGGGCTGTTCACGCCGACGCTGAGCACCGGGGCGGTGCTGGGCGGTGCAGCCGGCCTCGCGTGGAGCCTGGCCTGGCCGGGCTCCCCGGCGGGCGCGTACGCGCTGGTCGGCGCGGCGGCCATGCTGGGGGCGGCCATGCAGGCGCCGCTGGCCGGCCTGGCGCTGATCATGGAACTCACCCACGGGGGCTTCGCGATCATGATCCCGCTGGTCCTGGCCACGGTCTCCGCCACCGTGGTGGCCCGGCACGTCAACGGGTACTCGATCTACTCCGCCCGGCTGCGGGCCCGCCCGCTCCCGCCCGAAGCCCACCCGCTCCCGCCCGGCCCGGACCGTGCTAACACAGACCACGCCAGCACGGGCCCCGCCGGCCCAGAGCATCGCCGGCCCAGGCCAGGCCGGCCCAGAGCATGCCGGCCCAGGCCACGCCGGCGCGGGCCGCGCCGGCCCAGACCACTAACCCGGACGGCCATTCCTGATAGTTAGATGGGAGCCGGGCTGGGCATGGGCCCGGACACAACCCAGCGGCGAGAACGGCGCCGTCCTCTGGCTGCGGTGACCGACTCCCACGATCGTGAGGCACGCCATGGGAACCGCCCGGAAACCGGCCGCCCCCTCGCTGCCGTGGGTCTGGCCGTCCACCCCGGCCTTGGTCTCCTGGCCGGGGGACGCCCTGCTCGCCACCGTCATCGTGCTCATCGTCGTGCTCGGCGCCCTCGGGGCCGTACCCCCGTTCCAGGCGTCCGGGGGGCCGGCGGCGGCCCGCCGGGCGGCCGGGGGCAGCGGTAGCCTGAGCCCCATCGCTGCCGCCGCCGATGTCAGGAAAGGCGTCGGGGCCTGGGTCTTCCACGGTGTCAGCCAGGCTCTCGCCGATTCCGGGGCGTCCTGGTACTACACCTGGTCGCCCGCGCACTCGGGCATCACCACCCCGCCCGGCGTCCAGTTCGTCCCGATGATCTGGGGCCGGACCATGACCGGCCCGGCCTCGCTCAGCCAGGCCCAGCAGGACGGCGCCGTGCTGCTCGGCTTCAACGAGCCGGACAACAAGAGCCAGTCGGACATGTCCGTGTCCGAGGCGCTCAGCCTGTGGCCGCGGCTGATGGCCACCGGGATGACCCTGGGCAGTCCCGCGGTCGCGTCCGGCGCCGCCACCCCAGGCGGGTGGCTGGACCAGTTCATGAAGGGTGCGGACGCGCGCGGCTACCGGGTCAACTTCATCGCCGTGCACTGGTACGGCGCCGACTTCGGGGCCGCCACGGCCGTCGCCCAGTTGCGGAGCTACCTTCAGGCCATCCACGACCGCTATCACCTGCCGATCTGGCTCACCGAGTTCGCGCTGGCCGACTGGGGTTCGGGCAGCTGGCCCACGGACGGCCAGCAGGCCACCTTCCTCACCGCCGCCACGACGATGCTGCAGGGCCTGCCCTACGTGCAGCGTTACGCCTGGTTCGCGCTGCCGGTGGACGCGCGCTACGGCAACACGGGCCTGTTCCGCAGTGGCCCCTCCGCCACCCCGGCGGCGCGGGCCTTCGAAGCCGCCCCCTGACCTGCTGAGGGCTCCCGCCCAGCGCCCGGGCCCTTGCCGCTTCGCCGGATGAACCGATAGCCTGGATAGTGGTTCATTGACTGAACTAAGTGTTGAGTGAAGGGCAGTCCAGGCTAAACGGCAGTGCCGGCTGAACGGCAGAGGCCAGCGCCGCAGGGCAGCGGCTGGGAGGCAGCATGACCACGGTCGCGATTCTCGGTCCCGGCGCCGTCGGCGGCCTGCTCGCCGTCCGGCTCGGGCAGGCCGGGCACGACGTCACCCTGATCGGCCGGCACCCCGGCGGCGTCACCGTGGCCGGCCTGACCCTGACCGCGCCCGGCACGGCCGCCGTCACGACCCGGCCGGCCTCCCGGCCGTACCTGACCCACCCCGTCGAGTTCCTGATCGTCACGGTCAAGGCCACCCAGCTGATCGACGCCACCACCCGCGTGCCCGCGGCCTTCACGGCCGGCGCCACCGTGGTTCCCTTCCTCAACGGCGTCGATCACGTGCCGTACTTGCGTGCGGTCTACCCCGCTGACACCGTGGCCGGGACCATCGTGGTCGAGGCGACCAAGCTCGCCGACGGCACCATCGAGCAGGCCACCCCCTCGGCTGCGGTCACCCTCGCGGCTGCGCCCGCCGCGGCTGCCACCGGCGGCGGCCCGCCCGCGCCGGCCGCGTCCGAGTCCGCCGCCAGCCTCCTTGACGTGCCCGGCCTGGACGTGACGATCCAGCCGGGGGAGGAGCAGGTCCTGTGGCGGAAGCTGTGCATGCTCGCCACCTACGCGCTGCTCACCACGGCCGCGGAGCAGCCCATCGGTGCGGCCCGAGAGAAGTTCGCGGACTGGGTCGGCCCGCTGGCCCGCGAGGCCTGCGCCGCCGCGGCGGTGCACGGCGCGAGCGTGGACCCGGCCGCGGTCGAAGCCCAGATCCAGGGCCTGCCGGGGGAGGGGCGCTCCTCCATGCTCAAGGACCGGCTGGCCGGCCGGGAACTCGAGCTCGACGCCATCGCCGGGCCCACGCTGCGCACGCTCGGCCCGGGCGGGGCGCCGGTCACGCTCCGCGCGGTCCAGGCCATCATGGGCGCCCGCTGACCGGGGCATCGGCCTTCAGCGGCGCCGGGCCGCGGCAGGCGGGAGCAGGCCGGTCAGGATGCGGGTCATCGCCCGGCTGAACAGCGACTCCGGCCCGGCGGCCCCGTCGCCGGCAGGCTGGCCCGCCGGAGCGGCCAGCTGGTCCGCCGGGTCGGCGGGCTCACCCGCCAGCGCGGCCGCCAGATACGGATGCTGGCCGGCCGCGGCGATCTGCAGCAGGTAACCAGCCAGCGAACCCTGCCACTGGGCCGCGTCCTGCCCGGCCCGCTGCCAGGCGAGCTCGGTCTCCGCGAACAGCCGCACGACGCCGGAGAACAGCCCCACGGTCTCCAGCTTCTCGGCCCCGGTCAGGCCCGTCCCGCCCAGCGCGGCCAGGACCTGCTCGATGAACGCGACCGCGTTCGGCCCGGGCAGGTTCCCGGTGGCCGGCACGTCGAGCAGCCACGGGTGGCGGTGGTACACGGCCCGGGCCTGCCGGGCCAGCCCGAGCAGGTCGGCGACCGGCTGCCCCGACGGCGGTTCGTAGGAAAACTCGCCGTAGACCTGGTCGGCCATGAGCTCGACCAGCTCGTCCCGGGTGGCCACGTAGCGGTAGAGGGAGGCGGGGGCGGTCCCGATGGCCGCCGCGGCCGAGCGCATGGTCACCGCGCCGAGACCCCGGGCGTCGGCCAGCCTGATCCCGGCCGCGGCGATCTCCGCCCGGCTGTGCTCCGGCGACGGCCCCCGGGCCGAGCGCTCCGGGCGGGTCCAGATGCTCGCGCCCCGGCTGGCGGCCTTCGGCTCCTCCTTCATTGCGAACACTGTATTCAGTAAGTTAGGCTGCTGCTATAGCGAACATCGATCGCAGTTTTGGTCAGTGCCAGCCAATCAGGGCCAGCCCAAATCAGGGCCAGCCGAGTTCAAGGCCAGCCAAATTCAGGGCCCGCCGAGTTCACGGCCAGCCGAGTCCACGGCCGGCGGATCAGCCAGGAGCACAGATGAATGGAGCAGCCGAAGCCGGCTCGTGGGCCAGCACGTGGACCCCGACGCAGTACGCCCGCAACGGCCCGGTGGAGATCGCCTACGACCAGCTGGCCGGCTCGCAGGGTGACCCGCTGCTGCTCGTCATGGGCCTGGCCGTGTCCCGGTTCTGGTGGCCGGCCGGGCTGGCCCAGGCCTTCGCCGGCCAGGGGTTCGCGGTCGCCCGCTACGACCAGCGGGACGCGGGGGAGTCCACCCGGATGCCCGACACCGGGGGCAGCAACCCGTTCGCCGCGCTGGCCCGCAAGCGGGGCGCTTACTCCGCGGAGGACATGACCGACGACGCGATCGCCGTGCTGGACGCGCTCGGCTGGGAGCGGGCCCATATTTTCGGCGCCTCGCTCGGCGGGATCATCGCCCAGCGCATCGCGCTCCGCCATCCCGGCCGGGTGCTCAGCGTCACGTCGGCCATGGGCATGCCCAGCGACGCGGTGGGCATCAAGGGCGGGCGGTTCGTGCGCTTCGGCACGCTGGCCAGGCTGGCCCGGGCCAAGGTTCCCGAGGGCCCGGACGGCGACATCCAGTTCTCGCTCATGCTGGCCCGCGAGATGGCCTCCCCGGCCTACCCGTTCGACGAAAACGCCGCGCGGGAGTGGATCGAGCGCGAGGCCGACAGCGGCCCCCGGGACACCAAGGCCCAGAGCCGCCAGGTCGGCGCCCCCTGGCACGGCCCGAAGCTCCGCGAGCTGCGCAAGCCCGTCCTCGTCCTGCACGGCGACCAGGACCCGATCCTGCGCGTCGGCGCGGCCCGGGCCACCGCGAAGGCCATCGCCGGGGCCCGCCTGGTGATCTTCCCGGGCGTCGGCCACGACCTGCCCGCACCGCTCTGGCCCGACATCGCCCGCGAGGTCCGCCAGCTCGCCGACCGCGCGAGCGCCGCGCCGGTCTGACCACTTTTCCCTAACGGACTGACCGGCGCGAGCGGGCAGCCTGGGGAACCAGGTGGCCCGGGGCCGCTGCGAGTGCCTAAGGTGTCAGACCTGTGCCTGAGGCCCTGTACCTGAGGCGGGCGCGATCCGGGAGGGACCTCGATGGCTGACGCCGATGACGTCCGCCGGCTCGCGCTCGCCCTGCCCGGCGTGGTGGAGATCGAGAGCGACGGGTTCGACTTCCGGGTCAGTGGCCACGGGTTCATCTGGTCCTACCCGGAACGCCGCCCGGGTGAGCGGCGGACCATCCGGACCGACATCGCGGTGCTGTTCGTCGGGGACGAGGCCGAGAAGCAGGCCCTGCTGCTCGGCGAGCCCGGGATCTTCTTCACCGCGCCCGGCTACGACGGCCGTCCCCTCGTGATGCTGCGGCTGGCGGAGGTGGACGCCGGGCGCCTGGAGGAACTCGTGACCGACGCGTGGCGGATGCGCGCGGCGTCCCCGTGACCCGCGAGTTCGATCTCATCCGCACCGACCGCCTGGTCATGAGGCGCTGGCGTGAGGAGGACCGCGAGCCGTTCGCGGCGATGAACGCCGACCCCGAGGTGATGCGGTACTTCCCCGCCCCCCTCGACCGCGCGGCCAGTGACGCCCTGGTGGACCGCATCGAGGACCTCTTCCAGCGGCAGGGCTTCGGGCTGTGGGCGCTGGAGGTCGCCGCCGCGCCAGAACTCGCCAGCACGGGATGCCCCGGCCCGGGGGAGTTCATCGGGTTCACCGGCCTCAACCCGATGCCCGCCGGCGTCCCCGGCGCGGGCGGCATGGAAGTGGGCTGGCGGCTGGCCCGTGCGGCGTGGCACCACGGGTACGCCACCGAGGCGGCCACGGCCGCCGCCGGGGTTGCGTTCGGCGGGGCGGGCCTGGCTGAGATCTGGTCCATGACCGCCGTCGTGAACGAGCCGTCCCAGGCCGTGATGCGGCGGCTGGGGATGACCCCGCACGCCCGTTTCGATCACCCGCGGGTCGAGGCCGGCCACCCGCTCCGCCCGCACATCGCGTACCGCCTCGCGCGCTCCCAGCCAGCCTGACGGCCGGTCACCCGGCACGGGTCACGGCACTGATCCCGGGTAGGGACCTGAGTGCTGTCCGGGCACATACCGTCAGATAACCAGGAGATATCGCGATGACCAGCGGTTTCTACGGGCCCGAGGATTTCGGGTCCAGCCCGTTCGATGACTTTCTCGCTCGCATCTACGGCGCTCGCGGCCCGCGCCAGCCGGGGCACCGGGTGGACATCACCCGGCTGATGAGCGCCCCGGCCCGCGAGCTCCTCGGCGCGGCCGCGGCCCACGTGGCCGAACGAGGCGGCGCGAACCTGGACACCGAGCAGCTGCTGTGGGCGGCCGCCCGGCTGGAGCCGACCCGCGAGCTGCTGGCCCAGGCCGGCGCCCATCCCGACGAGCTCACCCGCGAGATCGAGGCCCAGGAAGCCCAGGCCGGGCAGGCCGGCGAGCCACCCCAGCTGACCCCGGGGGCCAAGCGGGCCCTGCTGGACGCGCACCAGATCTCCCGCGCGGTCGGCTCTACCTACATCGGGCCCGAGCACATCCTGTTCGCCCTGGCCGCCAACCCGGAGTCCGGCGCGGGCCGGCTGCTGTCCGCGGCCCGGGTCACGCCCGAGACGCTGCAGCGGGTCCTGGCGGGCCAGGGCGGCCCGCCGGGGGCGGGCGGCCCGGGCGGCCCGGGCGGCCGGTCGGCCACGCCGACGCTGGACGAGTTCGGCCGCGACCTCACGGCCATGGCCCGCGAGGGCCGGATCGACCCGGTCATCGGGCGCGACGATGAGATCGAGCAGACCATCGAGGTGCTGTCCCGCCGGGGCAAGAACAACCCGGTCCTGATCGGCGAGGCCGGGGTGGGCAAGACCGCGATCGTCGAGGGCCTGGCGCAGCGCATGGTGGACGACGACGTGCCCCAGACGCTGTCGGGCAAGCGGGTCGTGCAGCTGGAACTGTCCGGCGTGGTGGCCGGCACCCGGTACCGCGGCGACTTCGAGGAGCGGGTCAAGCGGATCATCGACGAGATCCGGGAGCACCGGGACGACCTGATCATCTTCATCGACGAGCTGCACACCCTGGTCGGCGCGGGCGGGAGCAGCGAGGGCGGGATGGATGCGGGCAACATGCTCAAGCCCGCGCTGGCCCGCGGCGAGCTGCACATCGTCGGCGCGACCACGCTGGACGAGTACCGCAAGAACATCGAGAAGGACGCGGCGCTGGCCCGGCGGTTCCAGCCGATCCTGGTGCCCGAGCCGACCGTGGACGACACGATCACGATCCTGCGCGGCCTGCGCGACCGTTACGAGGCCCACCACCAGGTGCGCTACACCGACGAGGCGCTGGTGGCCTCGGTCGAGCTGTCCGACCGCTACATCACCGACCGGTTCCTGCCCGACAAGGCGATCGACCTCATCGACCAGGCCGGCGCGCGGGTCCGGCTACGGATCACGACGCCCCGGCGGGACGTGCGCGACCTCGAGCGGCGGGCCGAGGAACTGCAGCGGGACAAGGACCAGGCCATCGCCAGCGAGCAGTACGAGCGCGCCTCCCAGCTCCGGGACGAGATCAGCCAGGTCCGGCAGCAGATCCAGGAGCTGGGCGGCGACCCGTCCGCGGTGCCCGAGGTCACGGCGGCCGACATCGCCGAGGTGGTCTCGCGGGCCACCGGCATCCCGGTGCGCCAGCTCACCGAGGAGGAGAAGGACCGGCTGCTGCGCCTCGAACAGCACCTGCACGACCGGGTCATCGGCCAGGACGAGGGGGTCGAGGCCGTGGCCGAGGCGGTCCGCCGGTCCCGGGCCGGGCTGGGTGACCCGGACCGGCCGGTGGGCAGCTTCCTGTTCCTCGGCCCGACCGGGGTGGGCAAGACGGAGCTGGCCCGGGCGCTGACCGAGGCCCTGTTCGGCGCGGACAGCCGGATGATCCGGCTGGACATGAGCGAGTTCCAGGAACGCCACACGGTGAGCCGGCTGGTCGGCGCGCCCCCCGGGTACGTCGGCTACGAGGAGGCCGGGCAGCTCACCGAGGCGGTCCGGCGCCGGCCGTACTCCGTGATCCTGCTCGACGAGATCGAGAAGGCGCACCAGGACGTGTTCAACATCCTGCTCCAGGTGCTCGACGACGGCCGGCTCACCGACGGCCAGGGCCGGACCGTGGACTTCAAGAACACCGTTCTCATCATGACCAGCAACCTGGGCTCGGACCTGATCACCCGCCGGGCCGGCCCGCTGGGCTTCGCCGGCAGCTCGGCCGCCGGCGGCTCCGCGCAGCACGACAACCTGCAGGACCAGCTCATGCGGCGGCTCCGGGAGTCGTTCCGGCCGGAGTTCCTGAACCGGATCGACGAGATCATCATCTTCCGCCAGCTCGACGAGAGCGAGCTGCGGCAGATCACCGAGCTGATGCTGGAGGAGACCAAGCGCCGCCTGCACGCCCAGGACGTGACGCTGGAGTTCACCCCGGCCGCGGTGGACTGGATCGCCGAGCACGGCTACCAGCCTGAGTTCGGCGCCCGGCCGATGCGCCGGGTCATCCAGCGCGAGGTGGACAACGAGCTGTCCCGGCGGCTGCTGGACGGCCAGGTCAGCCCGGGCCAGCAGGTCACCGTGGACGTCCAGGACGGCCGCCTGACCTTCACCCCGCACGAACAGCAGGTGCCTGCCCATGCAGGCTGATCAATGTCAACGCACGCAACGAAAGGCACGCCATGGAACGCGGTAGCTCCAAGCACGGCCCGCGGCGGGACGAGGAAATGGAAGACGAAGACCAGACCATCCTGCGGTCGGGCCAGCCGCCGCGCACCGAGGAGTGGCGCCAGACCGAGCCGTTCGACGAGCCTCACCTGGAGACGCAACTGCCCGCGGACGAGGAGCCCGCGGCGCCGCACGGGATGACCCCGGCGGACGTGGAGCGCCGCGCCGACATCGCCCGCTGGCTGCCGCCGCACAAGTTCCCCGCGGACCGCGGCACGCTGCTGGAGTTCCTGCAGCATGAAGGGGCGCCCGACGACGTCACCGACACCATCGCCAGGCTGCCCGCCAGGCGAAGGTTCGCCACGATCGGTGAGGTCGTCCGGGCCGTGGGCATTCCCTACGAAGAGGACTAGCAGCGGAAGAGGGCCCGGCTACCTGATCGCGAAGCCGCCCAGCCCCTCGGGCTGCTCCTCGCGGACCGCCACGCCGGTCACGGTGGCCGCGTCCGGGCCCCGGTGGGCCCAGTCGACCAGGGCGTGGACCGCGTCGGGCGGTCCTTCCAGGACGGCCTCGACCCGGCCGTCGGGGAGATTGCGCACCCAGCCGCTCACCCCGCGCTGGAGCGCCATCCGCCGGTACGAATCACGGAAACACACGCCCTGGACCTGACCGGAAATCAGCACATGATTGCGGATCACAGGCTTACGTTAACCACCAGCCTGAGGCGGCGGGTGACCCGGCGCGGATCCCGTAATGGCCCGGAATGCGTGACAGCATGAGCGGGTGGCGGAGCGGGACGCGGAACTGTATTTGCGGCTGACCGGGGAGCAGGCCCTGCTCGACCCGGGGGCCGGCCGGGACCCGTCGGAGCACGCCACCCTGGCCGCTGCCGCGCACGCGTTCGTGGCCGTCGGCGCGATGACGGCCGCCGCGGCCCAGGCCATCGTGGATGACTATGACCTGGCCTCCGCCTACCGGAGCGGTGACCATCATCGGCACCTGCACCACAGGATGCGGCGGGCGGCCCGCCCGGCGGCCCCGGGGCCCGCGCTGCCCGCCTTGCGGGCGGTGCCGTGCCACCGGCTCATCGAGCAGCCCTGGGGTGAGTTCTTCCTCCGGTACGTGGTGCTCAGCGACGAGGTGACGGTCCTGCACGTGACCCTGCGGCCGGTACGGCCGCCGGCGGGCGGGTCCCGGCCGGCGGCCTACCGGGGCCGGCTGGCCCGCGGGGGCGGCCCGCGTCCCGGGGGCGCCGGCGGTCACAGCTTCGGCCTGGGGCTGCCGGGGCAGGTGACCGTGGCCGACGACCAGGGCACCACATCGACCGGCAGCTTCTCGGGTGGCGGTGACAACACCGAATGGCAGGGCCAGTTCGAGGTCCGGCCGCCGCTCGCTCCCGGCACGGCCTGGGTCGAGGTGTACGGCGAGCGGATCGAGCTTCCCGCCTCCTCGCCCGGCCGGGCCGACGTGCGTGTCGAACCGCAGCCGGACGGGAACCCGGCCCACGGCTACCTGTGGGCCAGGCTGGCCAGCCTGGGGGAGTTCCGTTCCGCCGACGCGATGGAGACGGTCATCGGCGCGCTGGTCGCGGCGGGCGCGCTGGCCCCCGGGGACCCGGCCATCGCGGCGGCGCGCGCCGTGGTGCAGGGCCTCTTCGCCGGGGGCGGCACGACCCCGGCTTCCCGCGCGGCGCTGCCGGAGCCGTGGCGGTCCATGCTGGCCCGCCGCGGGCGGGGCGGCGGGCCCGAGGGCCTGGCCGTGGTGGGGGCGACGACGCCGCCGTTCGGCGGGATCACGGTGGCGGTCCTGGCCGTCCGCTCGTCGGACGAGGGGTTCAGCGCCGACGTGGAGGTCGTCCCGGCCCTGATGCACTGGCACTGGGCCGGCGAAAGGCTGGACACCCCGCTGGTCGCCTGGTGGGCCGCGGACGACCGCGGCCAGCACTACCTTGGCCAGCAGGGCGAGTGGCATTCCGGCCCGGACCGCTCCGGCGGGCAGATCGAGTTCTGGCCCGCGCTCGACCCGGCCGCCCGGGTGCTGGACATCATGCCGACGACGATGGCCGCGCGGGCCGTCATCCGGGTCCCGCTGGCCTGGGGCGTGGAGTGATGAGCGTGCCGTGGTGGCAGGGCGTCCCGCCCGCCGTGGCCCGGGTGACCTGCGGCGGCTACGAGCACCAGCTGCGCTGGGCGGCCGGGGAGCTGCTCGCCCCCGGCCATCCCGACCTGGCGGGCGAGCAGATCCTCGGGGCCCTGGCCGGCCAGCGTGCCGCCTGCCTGGAGGCCCTGGAAGCCTGGGCCGGGCACGCGGCTGATCTGCGCGTCCTGGTGCTGGCCAGCCGCGGCCCGGCCGATCCGGTGGCGGTCCGGCCGGACGACTCCGGGACCACCGGCTGGACCGGGATGACCGGCCGGGCGGCAGCGGCCAGGATGCAGCGCCGCCGCCGGGCCATGGCCGCGGTGCTGGGCGGTGCGGCATCGGTGTCCGGGGAGCCAGGTGACGCCCTGGTCACGCTGCTCAGCCTGGGCGGCCCGATGCAGGCCCGGCTGACGGCCACGGTCGCGGCGGCCTGGCGGGAGCGGCTGCGTGACGGTGCCTCGCCCGCGGACGCCGCGGCGGCGGACGCGGCCCGGCCCGCGCTGCACGCGGCGCTGTACGGCCGGGTCGTGGCCACGCTGCGGGCCTGGACCGGGCAGCCGGACCTGAAGGTCTCGCTGAGCATGATCCCGGAAGCGGGCCAGCCCGCCCTGGCCCGCGACGGCGACGGCGTCGCGGCCGAGCTGCCGTTCGGCTGGATCAGCGACGTCTGGGCCCGGGGCCTGGGCACCTGCTGGGACCGGTTCTGCCTGGCCGCCACCCCGGCGGCGGAAGGGTGGGCGCTGTCCGCCGTGGGGCCCGACCTGGGTCCGCCCGCCCGGGTCACGATCAGTGCGCCCGCGCCGGCCTGACATCACGGGGCTGGCTTCACCGGGCTGGCATCACCGGGCTGACCCCGCCCGGCCGGGACTCCAGCGCCGCCGTTCCCGGCGCGCGTGCTTACGGCCGCACCGCAGGCAGGCTGGCACCGTGCCCGCGAGAGTGACCGCCGGGATGCCCAGTAACCAGTGGCGGCGGTGATAGCGGCACGGTTCCCCCGGGGCGGGCCGGGGCACGGGCGGCCCGGGACACGGCGGCTCCTCGAAGCTGGGCCCGGCCCCCGGCGGCCCGGCGGCCGGCTCCAGGTGCACCCAGTGCGGTGCCCGGGCGTCGGCGGACCATCGCAGCGGATGGCCGGCCGCCGTGCACACCACCCCGGACAGCTCGGGCACCACGGCCAGGCCCGGCGGGGATCCGGGCGGGGCAGGCTGAGCAGCGCCTTCCGCCGCCTGGTAATCCCCCCGCGACACCAGCCCGGAGGCCGCGGCCAGTTCCCAGCGGGCCAGATGGGTCCCGTCGCCGGGGCAGTATCCGCCCCGGGGAGCCAGGCACGCGCCGCAGGGCAGGCTGCGTACCGCCTCGGCCAGATCCGAGGGCATAGCGCCGCTCATCGCGGTCATAACCCCCCCAAGCCGCTTTCGTGCGCCTACCCATCGTAATTGCATGTGAGCCCGGGGTCACGCTGTGAACACATGCCTGCGTATAGCGGCCAGCCGTAATGCGGCGGCCGCCCGGAACCGGCCACGGCCGGCCGTGCCTGGCGCCTTAGGCCAGGCAGGTGAGCGGGGCCCCGCCGTTGTAGGCGACCATGTCGGCCAGCGCGGCGGGTACGTCAATGGGTGCACCGCGCGGCAGCCCGGCCAGCTCGGCGCAGGCCCGGTGCAGGTTGCCGACGATCCGCTCGGGATCGGCCCAGCCCGCGAACCGCCCCAGGCCGGTGTCGCGGGCCGCGGCGAGCGGGAGTCACCCCCGCCGCCCGGGCGCGGGCCGCGACATCGAGCACGAACCGGAGGTAGTCCAGGGTCGCCTCGACCGGCCCCGTCCCCTCGAACACCGGGCCGTGACCCGGCACGGTGAGCGCAGCCTGCAGCGGCGCCACGACCCGCTCCAGCACCTCCACCGCCCCCGAGACCGAGCCCATCAGGAGAAAGGGCGTGCCCCCGTTGAAAATGAGGTCCCCGCAGAACAGCACGCCGCGGTCGGGGAGCCAGACGATCGAATCGTTAGTGGTATGGGCGGGTGTGCCGACGTGGCGCACGGACGCGCGCAGGTCCCCGGCGTGCACGGCGATCTCGTCGGTGAACGTGACGAAGGGCGGGTCGAGGGTCAGCTCACCCCAGTCCGGGCCGTCCCAGAAGCCCAGGTCGCGCGGCGGGCCGAAGGCGAACGCCTCGGCGCGGGTGCTCTCGTGGCCGACGATGGCCGCGGCCGGGAACAGGCAGTTGCCGAACGTGTGATCGCCGTGGTGGTGGGTGTTGACCACCGTGCGCACCGGCGCGGGGGTGATCGCCGCGATCGCGGCCTGGTAGGCGCGGGTCCGGCGGTGCGTCGCGCAGGAGTCGATGCTGATGACTCCCTGCGGCCCGGTCAGGAAGCCGGTGTTGTTGATCCACCAGGTGCCGTCGGGCTGGACGTAGGCGTAGACCCCGGCCGACACCTCGTGCACCTCGGGCCGTCCCGGGACGGTGATGTCGCTGGGCAGGCTGCTCATCAGACCGGGTCGGCCACCGGGTGCGGGACCCGGCCCAGGGCCGACCGGACCCGGAACGCCAGGCCGATCTCCATCACGCCGTAGATGATCAGCCAGATGCCGAGGACCAGGGCCAGGGTCACCAGCGAGATGCCCGGGTAGGCCAGCACGAAGAGCCCGGCCAGGATGCTGAGCACGCCCACGAACCCGGTCCACCCCCGGTGCGGGCTGTCCCGGTGGGCCAGCGCGCCGAAGATCTCCACGAAGCCGTTGATCACCCAGAAGATGCCCAGCAGCAGGGCGAGCGCCACCACCGAGACCAGCACGTGCCGGATCGCGTACAGCCCGACCACGAAGGCCAGCAGCCCCAGCACGGCGTTCAGCACCCGGACCCCGCCGCTCAGGTCACTGCCGGCGAACGCGCCGACGAACTGGAACAGCCCGACCACGACCAGCTGGATGCCGAACAGGATGGCGATGGCGATGACCGTCGGGCCGGGCCACGCCACCGCGGCCACCCCCGCGATCAGCGTGAGGATTCCGAAGGACAGCAGCCAGATCCAGTGCCGGCCGATCAGGGCGACCCGGTCGGCGACGTCGGTGCGGGGGTCAGGACTCATCCGGGGCTCCAGCCATAGTCAGTAGGGATAGGCATCCAGCATCGGGGACGACCCCGGCGGCTGTCGACGTCCCGCCGCACAATGGCCGGGACCCCAGCCGGCCGGTGACGGCCGTACACCCGGGCTTTGACAGCCGTCGGTTTATCTGCCTACCGTCGTTCATCTCACGTCAACACACGCCCGGGTGACCGGGGCGGGGAGCACGCATGCACCGGATGCCCGAGGTTTCGCGGCCTGCCTGGATGAAGGCGCTGCCGGGGCGCGGCGACGCGGTGCGCCGCTCGCCGGTCGAGATCGTGGCCAACATGGCCTCGTACGTGACCAGGACGCCGGTCGCGGACCTGTCCGGGCTGCGGGGCGGCTGGTTCGGCCGGTGGACCGACGGCGTCGTGGCCATGCGCGGCGATTGCGCCGCGTTCGCCAGCCACTGGCAGCTGCACAACCACCGGGTCCTCACCGAGTCCGGGCCGCTCTGGGTGGTGCTCGGGGACTCCACGGCCCAGGGTCTGGGCGCGCCCAGCCCGGAGAGCGGTTACGTCGGCCAGGTGCTGGCGGAGCTGCGGGAGCGGACCGGGCAGCGGTGGCGGGTGCTCAACCTGTCCACGTCGGGCGCGCTGATCCGTGACGTCCTGCAGTACCAGCTGCCCCGGATGCCCGCCGCCCCGGACCTGGTGACCTGCGGGATCGGCGTGAACGACATCCTGTACACCGCGCCGTCCCGGCTGTTCGCCGACCTGCGCACGCTGCTGGCCACGCTGCCCGACCAGGCCGTCGTGCTGGACCTGCCGCTGCCGGGCGGCCTGTGGGGCGTCCTCGGCCGGTTCACCGTGCCGTACGTGGCGCGGATCAACCGGAGCATCCATCAGCACGCCCGGGCGCGGGGGCTCCCGGTGGCCGAGGTGTCCGCGCATTTCCGGCCGCCCTGGGGCGGGAAGTTCGCGTCCGACTACTTTCACCCCAGCCAGGCCGGTTACCGGGACTGGGCCCGGGCGCTGCTGGCCGCGCTCCCGTCCGGGGCCCGCTGGCGCGACCCGCTGCCCGTGCCGTAAGCCCTGTGCCGTAAGCACTGTGCCGTAAGCCCTGTGCCGTAAGGCCGCCTACTGTTCGCGTAGTTGTCACGCTGAGTTGCAGAGCCGTGAGCCTGGTCCGGTCAAGATCAGGGTGTGAGGGTCGTGCGGCTCGCCAACTATGTGGCCCCGGCGTCGGGTGGCCTCCGCACCTCGCTCCGTGAACTCGGCGCCGGCTACCAGGCCGCCGGGCACGAGCCGGTGCTCGTCATCCCCGGGCCCGAGCCGGGACGGCGCCACACCGAGCAGGGCCTGGTCATCACCGTGCCCGGATGGCGGGTGCCCGCCACGGGCGGGTACCGGGCCATCCTCACCCGCCGGCCGCTACAGCGGCTGCTCGATGAGCTGGAGCCGGACCGGCTGGAGGTGTCCGACCGGACCACGCTGCGCTGGACCGGAGCCTGGGCCCGGGCCCGCGGGGTCCGGTCCATGATGGTGTCGCACGACAGCCTGGCCGGGCTGATGGCCATGTTCAGCCCGCCCGGGGTGCCCGCGGCCCGGCTGGCCGACCACTTCAACCGCCGCACCGCCGCCTGCTACGACGTGGTGGTGTGCACCACCGCGTGGGCGGCGGCCGAGTTCCGGCGGCTGGGCGTCCCGAACCTGCTCCAGGTGCCGTTCGGTGTCGACCTGGCCTGCTTCAGCCCGCAGCGCCGCGACGAGGACCTCCGCGCCCGGCTCGCGCCGGGCGGCCAGGCCCTGCTGGTGCACTGCAGCCGGCTGTCGCCGGAAAAGCGCCCGCAGCGCGCCATCGGGGCCCTGGCCGAGCTGCGCCGCCGCGGCCTGCCCGCGGTGCTCGTGGTCGCGGGGGACGGCCCGCAGCGGCGGGCGCTCCAGGCCCAGGCCCGCGGCCTGCCTGTCCGCTTCCTGCGGCACATCTCCGACCGGGGGCTGCTGGCCCGGCTGCTGGCCACCGCCGACGTGGTGATCGCGCCCGGGCCGGTCGAGACGTTCGGGCTGTCGGCCCTGGAGTCGCTGGCCAGCGGCACGCCGGTCGTGGTCAGCAGCCGCAGCGCCCTGCCTGAGATCGTCGGGCCGGCCGGCCTGGCCACGGAGGACGATGACGCGTCGTGCGCCGACGCGGTCCAGCGCATGCTGGAACGGGACGTGACCGGGCGCCGGCGGCTGGCCCGCCAGCGGGCCGAGCGGTACGGCTGGCCGGCCGCGGTGCGCGGGTTCCTGGACGCCCACGGGCTGGCCCGGCGGCCTGACCTCCCCGGGACGGTCCCGGCCGTCGCCGGGGTCCGCGGCCCGGGCGGGACCCCCCGATGACCAGCACGTCCGAGGCGGATCCCCAGACCGGGGCGGCGGATCCGGTGATGCGTTTCGCGGCCCTGGGTGACTCGGTCACGCTGGGGATCGGGGACCAGATGCCGCAGGGTGGCTGGCGCGGCTGGGCCGCCCTGCTGGCCGGCTCGCTGGCCCCGCCCGACCAGGTCGAGCTGTGCAACCTGGCCCGCAGCGGTGCCCTGGTCCGGGACGTGGCCAGCGAGCAGCTGCCGCTGGCGCTCTCGGTGCGCCCGGCCCTCGCGTCCGTGCTGGTCGGGGTCAATGACACGCTGCGCGGGAAGTTCGATCCGGGCGCGATCGCCGCGGACCTGGAGAACATCGTCGCCGCGCTGCAGCACGCGGGGACGGTGGTGCTGACCGCGAGCCTGCCCGACCCGGGACTGCTGCTCCGGATCCCGGCCTCGATGCGGCGCCCGCTGGCCCGCCGGGCCCACGAGATCAACGCGGCCCTGGGCCAGCTCGCCGTGCGCTACGACCTGGTCCACGTGGACCTCGCGGCGTGTCCCGAGATCTACGACAAGCGGATGTGGGGAGTGGACCGGCTGCACCCCAGCGAGCGCGGGCACCGGCTGCTGGCCGGGATGTTCGCGGCCCGGCTGGCGGAGCGGGGCATGCCCCCCCTGGCGCCGCCCGATCCCGAGCCGGCCAACCCGGAGCCGAGCGCCTGGCGGCAGGCCCACTGGATGGCCACCAAGGGGACCGGCTGGATGGTCCGGCGCTCGCGGGATCTGCTGCCCGGGCTGCTCCAGCTGGCGCTGGCCGAGTGGTGGCACGGCCTGCGCGGCCCCGGCGACGCCCCGCCCGCAGGCCCGGACGCCACCCCGCGCGGGCGCCTGGACGCGGCCTCACCCACAGACAGGGGACATCGCTGATATGACCGATACCGCACCGCCGCCGCCTGGCCCGCCCGTAGCAGTCGCGGATCCGGTGTCGGCGGACTACGTGGAGCTGCGCCGCCGGATTCGCGAGGCAGGCCTGCTGGACCGGCGGCCCCGCTACTACGCCATCAAGATCGCGGTCATGGCGGTCCTGGTCGCCGGGGGCTGGGCGGCCTTCTTCGTGGTGGGTGACTCCTGGGCCCAGCTGCTGGTCGCGGTGTACCTGGCCGGGGTGTTCGGCCAGGTTGCCTTCCTCGGCCACGAGGCCGGGCACCGCCAGATCTTCCGCTCCCGCCGCCGGAACGAGCTGGTCGGCCTGGTGTACGGCAACCTGCTGATCGGCCTGAGCTTCGGCTGGTGGACCGGCAAGCACAACCGGCACCACGCCTACCCCAACCAGGAGGGGAAGGACCCCGACATCGCCATCCCCGCGCTGGCCTTCACCTCCGGCCAGGCGCAGCAGCGGCGGGGAGCGGCCCGGGTCCTGGCCCGGTACCAGGCCTACCTGTTCTTCCCCATGCTGCTGCTCGAGGCGGTGAGCATGCACGTCATCAGCGTCCGGGCGGTGCTGAAGGGCCCGGCCCGCCAGCGGCGGGCCGGGCCCTTCAGCACGGAGGGCGTGCTGCTGTTCCTCCACCTGGCCGGATATCTCACCGCCGTGTTCCTGGTGCTGTCCTGGCCGCGGGCCCTGGCCTTCATCGCCGTCCAGCAGGGCCTGTTCGGCCTCTACCTGGGCTGCGCGTTCGCCCCCAATCACAAGGGCATGCCCGTGCTGAGCGAGGAGGACAACCTGGACTTCCTGCGCCGCCAGGTGCTCACGTCGCGCAACGTCAGCGGCGGGCGGCTGACCGAGACCATGCTCGGCGGGCTCAACTACCAGATCGAGCACCACCTGTTCCCGGCCATGCCACGGCCCTCCCTGCGCCGCTGCCGGACCCTGGTGCGGGCGTTCTGCGCCCAGACCGGTCTGCTGTACTGCGAGAAAGGCCTGGTCAGCTCGTACTCTGAGGTGCTGCGTCATCTTCACGCGGCCGGGCGGTGAGCGCCGCCCCGCTGACCGGTTCTGGCCCGCTGACCGGCTCCGGCCCGCGGCCCGCCACGTCCCGGAAGACCAGCCACCGCATGGCGGAGTACATGTACACGCACTCACACGCGGCCGCGGCCAGCCGGGCCAGCCGGTAGTCCAGGCCCAGCGCGGCCAGCCCGGTGCTCACGCCGAGGATCAGGGCCAGGAAGTTGACCGTCACCACCGCGGCGTAGACGGTCAGCTGGGGGCCGACCGCACCGTGCGAGCGGAAGTTGAGCGAACGGTTGAGGATGTACCCCAGGCCCGACGCCAGCGCGTAGGCGGCGGTGATGGCGACCGGCAGGGGCCATCTCAGCCCGCCGTGAAAGCCGGTCAGCAGGGCCAGGTCCACGGGGAAGGTGATCGAGCTGATCACCGCGAAACCAGCCAGCCGCGCGGACACCACCCGGTTCAGGCCGAACGGCAGCCGGGCCGCGATCGCGGCCATCACGGCGGTGAACCGGGCCCCCCGCTCCGGCCCCGTCGCAGACATGACCGCCAGCCTGTCAACCCCGGGTGACGGGCAGGCGGCCGCCGGCTGGCGATCCGGCCAATTGTCGGACCGCCGGCCGGTCAGCGCTGGTCGGCGCCGACGCTGACCCCGCTCGGCCCGAGGTGGACCGGCTTGGGTTCGGGCTGGCTGACGGCCTTCCCGAGCCGCAGCCGGGCGGGGAAGGGCCGGACGGGCAGGGAGATGGCGGCCTCCAGGGTGGCCAGCCGGCGCAGGAACGCGTAGACGAACCAGGACGGTGAGTAGAGGATGGCGCGCCAGTACCCGTACTTGACCGCGTAGGGCATGCTGACGGCCAGCGCGATGGCGCCGCCCGCGATGTACAGCAACGCGAACGTGGCCACGTTCTGGCGGTAGGTGGGGCTGGTCAGGACGAGTTCGAGGAGGAAGATGGGGGCGACCAGGCCGGCCTGGATGGAGAACCAGGAGAAGCCGCGGCGCAGGGTCCAGAACCAGACGCGGGGCCCGGCCGAGCCGGCCCGCAGCGGGACGTGGCGGGCGAAGACGTGGAAGCCGGCCCGGGCCCAGCGGGTGCGCTGCTCGACGAATTCGCCGGGGCTGCGGGGGACGTCCTCGTAGGAGCGGATCCGCGGGTTGACCACGACCCGGTAGCCGAGCCGGCCGATCTGCATGGTCAGGTCGGCGTCCTCGCCGTTCATCCCGACCGGGAAGCCGCCCGCGGTGACCGCGGGGCCGCGGCGGAACGCGGTGAAGGTGCCGGGGATGACCACGATGCCGTCCACCATGGACTGGCCGAGGCGGGCGAACCGGAACTGGAACACGGTCTCCAGCCGTCGCAGCTCATGGAACCAGGTGCGGGTGTCGGTGCGGGGCTCCTCCATGGCGCCCACGCTGCCGATCTCAGGGTCACGGAACCAGGGCACCGCGTACACGAGCGCGTCGGGGCCGAGCACGCAGTCGGCGTCCACCCGGACGATGATCTCCGCGTCCGTGAGGTCGATGCCCCGGTTCAGCGCGGCGGCCTGGCCGCCGTTGGGGGCGTTGAGGATCTCGGCACGGGCGTAGCGGAAGTTGGCGATCTCCGCCTCGGCCAGTTCCACGGTGTCATCCAGCGAGCCGTCGTTCGAGACCACCACGCGGACCGGGCCACCGTAGCGGCCGGCGGCGATGTCGATCGACCGGAGCAGCCGGACGATGTTGTCCCGCTCGTTGTAGGCCGGGATGACGATGTCCACGGGCGGCCGGTCCGGGCCGGGCTCCGGCAGGGTCCGGTTGGCCCACCAGATGAGCCACAGCGGCACGAACATGAGCAGGAACAGCATGCTGACCGCGTACAGCGGCACGAAGACCTGCCACACCGAGCCCAGGTTGGCCTGCTGGGAGATGAATGCGTAGATGCCCACCAGCAAGGCGATCACGGTGATGAGAGCACACCAGGTGAGGACGTTGTCCCACAGCCGGTTGCGGCGGACCAGCGGAACCGTGGTCGACCGGGGCAGCGCGAACGCGGTGAACGTCAGACGCATGATGACCAGGCCGCCGATGAGCAGGTTGGCCAGGGTGGCCTCGATGCCGAACGGCGCCACCAGCCAGCCAGTCCCGATCCCGACGGAGATCATCAGGGCCTGCGTGAGCAGGGTCATGGCCAGGTACAGCACGGCGTGCAGCAGCATGACTACCCGCCGCCCCAGCCTGGCCCGCACGACCAGCGAGATCGCGATGATGAAGGCGACGGCGAAGAACGCCAGGGCCGGGCGCAGCCGGGCAACATAGCCGTTCACGCTGGCCGGATCGTGGGTCAGGGCGACGGCCACGTCGCGGACGCCCTCGGAGTACAGCAGCGGCAGCGACGGCCTTTTCCAGCCCAGGAAGATCAGGCCCAGGGTCGCGGAGATGGCCAGGAATGCCCAGGTGCGCGGACGGTGGTTGGGCGTGCGGACGTAGCCGGGGATGAAGACGTCGGTCCGCCCGTCGCCGCGGTCGTCCGCGCTGTCCGCGTAGACCGGGAGCAGGCACGCCACCACGAGGGCCGCCAGCAGGGCAGCCGTCACCAAGAGCGCAGGTGTATCCATAAATCCTCTGCGATGCCTCAGAAGGTTTTTAACAGATGTATGGCGAGGGAACGTATCAGACGGCGGTGCCGGAAGAGTAAATCGGGGGCGGTTGTGCGTGACGCGATTCCCATGTCCCGGTGCTGGCCTGGCATCTTTACGAATGCTTTGGAGTAAGCCCGCACTGGTAGTGACTACTGGATAACGCAAATGCGTTATGGCCCCTCTACGCAGCGTGGCGAATCCCCTGCTCAGCGGGCTAAAGTCGGCCCGGTGGAGGATCCGGACCCTTTTTCCTATATTGCATATCGAGAATATCAATTTGATCCGGTTACACGGAATTAACCGGAACGTCATGTGGCTTATAGATTGCTTGCGGTACCTCATATGTTTCAGTCCGGTATGCTCCCTTCGGCGGGGAATAGGCGGCATTCGCGAGGGTAGGTGGGGTCCCATCCGGGACCACCGCGAAGGCCGGCCTGAATGGCATGGCACCAGGGCCGAATACCTGGCGCCTGCTGACTGCCGCCGTTATGCGGATGCATCTCGGTGCTATCGGCCTGCCGGTCGTTGGATCTCGCCGCGCTGATGCGGGCGACGTCCGGTGGGGGGAACTGATTCTGAGGCGGAGGACCATGGCCCTGACGGGGAGCGCGGACACAGACACTTCCGGCACGCACATGACGCTCGGGAGCCAGCCCCTGGACTATTCCCAGGACGTGGCGACCGAGGGCCAGGTGCGGGAGCAGGAGGCACCCGCGGAGGAGGTGGGTCCCGGCGCGTCAGCGCGGCGGCCGGGTCCGGGCGCGGAGGATAAGGAACCACGCCGGCGGCCCGTGACCACCCCCCAGGTGCTCGGTGGGGTGCTGATCGCGGTGATCGTGGTGGCGGCCGCGGTCTGGTACGTGCCGAGGATCGTCCGGTCCGACGCGCGCTCTTTCACCGGCACGGTGAGCAGCAGCGGTGTGACCAACCTGAACTTCGCGAGCTCGGGCCTGGTCGGCAAGGTCCCGGTCCAGCTGGGCCAGCCCGTCAAGGCGGGCCAGGTGCTGGCCACCGAGACGTCCCCGTCCACGACCGCCGCGATCAGCGCGGACCGCGCCGTCATTGCCGCGGACAAGGCGAGCCTGGCGGAAGCGAAGGTCAGCGGGACGCAGGCAAGCATCGCGGCCGCCGGGGCCCAGCTGGCCAAGGACCAGGCCCAGCTGGCCTCGGACAAGGTCAAGCTGGCCGAGACCCAAATCATCGCCCCCTCGGCGGGGACCGTGATCGCGATCAACGGCCAGACGGGCGAGACCGTCACGGCCGCCGGGATCCGGAGCTACTCCTCGTCGTCGCAGTCGTCCGGGTCGCAGTCCCCGCCGTTCTCGCTGCTTCCCGAGGGTCCGGCCGCCAACGTCAGGAGCAATTCGACCCAGTCCGCGCTGCCGATGATCGCGCTGCGGACCTCCAGCAGCTGGCAGGTCATGATGCTCGTTCCGGAAAGCGGGATCCAGCAGGTCCATGCGGGCCAGGACGTGACGGTCGCGGTGCCGGCGGTCGGCCTGAAGGGGATTCCGGGCACCATCCAGCAGGTCTCGCCCACGCCGGTAAGCACGTCGATCGGCACCGCCTACCAGGCGATCGTGCGGATCAGCGGCCGCCAGCCGGTCACCCCGCTCGGTGGCATGACAGCGAACGTGCAGCTAGCATCTTGATCACTCGCGCGGCGCAGGTCCTCGGCCTGGTCATGGCCATGACCTGCGTGGTGGCCGGCTGCTCCGCGCACTCCAGCGCGGGCAGCCCGGCCACGCCCGCGACCGCTTCTTCCGTCCCCGGCACGCCGGCGCCGGTGGCCACCGGGCCGGGGGACCGCTCGACCTGGATGCTGACCCGCGGGGCCCTCGCCCAGGTCCTGTCCGACCCGTCGGTGGCGGCCCGGCTCGGGGCGGCCCGCGTCTACGAGATCCTCACTCCCGGGGAGCCGCCGCTGGCGGCCGCCGGGGCCGAGCCCGTGGTGACGTTCTCGTCGGTCAGCGCGCTGCGGCAGGGGGTGGACGGCGGGCAGCTTCCGGCCGGGACCGGGGCCGTCCTCTACGACCCTGAGGTCTGGCCGTACACGCCCGTGGCCGAGCAGCGCAACCCGGTCCGGGCCGCGCAGCAGGCTGCGGCCATCACCCGGGCCCACCACCTGACCCTCATCGTGGCGCCCGCGCTGGACCTGGCCACCGCCCAGCCCCGCTCGGGCGGGCCGCTGTGGCGGCAGTACCTCCGGCTGGGCCTGGTCGGCGCGATCGCCAAGGTGGCCGGGGTGGTCGAGGTGCAGGCTCAGAGCCTGGAGCGCAGCGCGGGAACCTACCGGGCCTTCGTCCGGGCCGCGGCGGCGCAGGCCCGTGCGGCCAACCCGCACGTGAGCGTCCTGGCCGGGTTGTCCACCAACCCGCCGGGCCCGGTGGTGAGCAGCCAGCAGCTGGCCGCGGCCATCCGGGCCAGCAGCCCGGTGGTGTCCGGCTACTGGCTGAACGTCCCGGGCCAGGGCCCGCGCTGTCCCGCCTGCCACGCTCCCCGGCCCGACATCGCCCGCCAGATGCTCGGCCAGTTCGCCTCCTGATCAGGCGCAGGCAGGCCCGGTCAGCCCGGGTCAGCCCAGATCGACCGAGGGATAGAGCGGGAACTGGGCGAGCAGCTCGGCGGCCTGCTTGGCGACCCGGTCGGCCAGCGCGGGGTCCGCCGCGCAGGTGGCCTTGGACGGCGCGCCGCTGGAGGTGGTTCCCGGCCGGGTCTGGCTCAGCACCTCGTGGATGAGGCCGCCGATCACGTCCATCTCCCCGGTGCCCAGCCCCCGGGTGGTCAGCGCGGGGGTGCCGATCCGGATCCCGGAGGTGTACCAGGCCCCGTTCGGGTCCCGGGGGATCGCGTTGCGGTTGGTCACGATGCCCGCGTCCAGCAGGGCCTGCTCGGCCTGCCGCCCGGTCAGCCCGTAGCCGCCGACGTCAATGAGCACCAGGTGGTTGTCGGTGCCGCCGGTGATCAGCCGGGCCCCGCGGCGGATCAGGCCGTCGGCCAGCGCCTGGGCGTTGGCCACGATGCGCCCGGCGTAATCGCGGAAGCTGGGCTGGCGCGCCTCGGCCAGCGCGACGGCCTTGGCCGCCATCACGTTCGGCAGCGGGCCGCCGAGGACCAGCGGGCAGCCCCGGTCCACCGCCTCGGCCAGTTCCGGCTGGCACAGCACCATGCCGCCGCGCGGCCCGCGCAGCGACTTGTGCGTGGTCGTGGTCACGATGTGCGCGTGCGGGACGGGGTCGAAGTCCCCGGTGAACACCTTGCCCGCGACCAGGCCGGCGAAGTGCGCCATGTCCACCATGAACGTCGCGCCGACCTCGTCCGCGATCTCCCGCAGCACCGCGAAGTTGACCCGCCGCGGGTAGGCGGAATAGCCGGCCACCAGGATCAGCGGGCGGAACTCGCGCGCGGTCGCGCGCACCACCGCGTAGTCGATCAGGCCGGTCTCCGGGTCGGTGCCGTAGGACCGCTGGTCGAACATCTTCCCGGAGATGTTCGGCCGGAAGCCGTGCGTCAGGTGGCCGCCGGCGTCCAGCGACATGCCGAGCATCCGCTGGTTGCCGAGCTCCTGGCGCAGCTTCGACCAGTCCTCGTCGGTCAGGTCGTTGACCTGCCGGACGCCCGCCCGCTGCAGCGCAGGCGCCTCGATCCGGCGGGCCAGGATCGCCCAGTAGGCGACCAGGTTGGCGTCGATGCCCGAGTGCGGCTGCAGGTAGGCGTGCGGCGCGCCGAACAGTTCCCGGGCGTGCCCGGACCCGATCGTCTCGATCGTGTCCACCTGGGCGCAGCCCGCGTAGAACCGCCGCCCGATGGTGCCCTCGGCGTACTTGTCGCTGAGCCAGTTGCCCATGGCCAGCAGGACCGCCGGGGAGGCGTAGTTCTCGCTGGCGATCAGCTTGAGTGAGGCCCGCTGGCTGGCCAGTTCCGCGGCGATCGCGTCGGCCACTCCCGGCTCGACGGAGCGGACCACGTCCAGCGCGCTGCGGAAGGCGGCGGATTCGGTGCTCGGTGACATGGAAACCCCCAGTGCTGCAGAACCAGTGCAGCCGGCCACGGTGACGGCTGCGTGTGCTCGCGGAGAGGCCCAGGCGCCCGGCATTCGTCCTGATGACGGGGCCGCTCCCCGATGGTTACCCATCCCTGCGCGCCAGTCACGGCCCGCAGGAAGCTTACCGGGACCATGCTGACGCTGTCAGCGGTCACCCGTACCGTGGAGTGGTGACCACCGTGTACCTGCCCGACCAGCTCAGTCCGGCGATCGTCCGGCCCCGCCCGCACGTCGAGGCGGTTCTCGCGCAGAGCCTGCGCGAGATGGGGCCGCGCGGCCGCACCGCCCTGGCCTGGCAGTGGGCGCTCACCGGGACCCGGCCGTCGCCGGTGACCCTGTCCCTGGCCCCGGGCTGCCCGCCGTCGCGGGAGGAGATCCTGGCCGAGGCGGCGGCGGAGCCGGAGGGTTCCACCGCGCCGCCCGGGGTGCCGGCCGATTTCCGCGACCAGTTCCGCGAGACCCGGGCCGTCCTGGCCTGGCTCGCGGGCGGCACCGACGAGGTCCCCGTGCACGCGGACAACCGCGGGCGCTTCGTCGGGGCCCGCGGCGATTACGTGCGCACCGACGACGAGATGCGCCAGGTCCGCGAGATCACCCGGGACGCGCTGCGCGACGGCGACCTGCCTGAGCCCATGTCCGCCTCGGACGCCCGGCACCCGTGGCGCTGGGAGCCCGGCTGGATGAACGCCGCCTGGCTGCGCGGCGTCCGTGATCTGCTCGACTGGGTCCTGGGCGAATCCCCGGCCGCGCCGCTCTGCGGGCGCTCGGTCGGCCTGCCCAGCACCTCGCACCTGCACTATGAGGACGCCGCGGCCAACATGGTCGTGATGCAGGGCCGGCCGGGCGGTGTCGCGGTGGACCCGGGCCGGTACCCGCCCCCGCAGTACGGCGAGGGCATCCAGGCCGCGATCCGCTGGCTGCGCGGCGAGACCGCCGCCGCCCCCGTCGACTCCGGCGGCCGCGGCCCGTACCTGTACTCCACCGACCGCCGCTGAGCTGACCGCCCGGAAGCCGGGCGATTCACCGCCGCTGAGTGAATGGCCCGGGAGCCGGGTGGTCCAGAGGGCATCCTGGGTATGCGCCAGGCGGGAACCATCCAGAAAAGGAGGCGCCATGGACAGCACCGGACTGCGCGCCGTGCAGCAGCCGCTCAAGGACGCCTACCGCGAGGACCCGCAGCAAGCGGTGATCACCTTGCGGGCCCGCGGCGAGCTGGGGGACGAGGGGATCAGCTGCTCGGTGGACACGGGCCGGGCCATGGCGGTGGCCGGGCTGCACCCGGCCACCGGCGGTGACGGGTCCCTGCTGTGCTCCGGGGACATGCTGCTGGAGGCGCTGGTCGCCTGCGCGGGGGTCACGCTGCGGGCGGTGGCCACGTCGCTGGAGATCCCGGTCACCGGCGGCACCGTGCACGCCGAGGGTGACCTGGACTTCCGCGGGACGCTCGGGGTAGCCAAGGAGGCGCCGGTCGGGTTCACCGCCATCCGGCTCAGCTTCGAGCTCGACACCGGGGCCAGCGACGAGCAGCTCGCGACGCTGCTCCGGCTGACCGAGCGCTACTGCGTCGTGTACCAGACCCTGGCCCACCCGGTCGCGGTGAGTGCGTCAGCGGGCGCCAGCGGGCCAGCCGGCCACGAGCAGGCCGAGTAGGGCCTGCGCGGCTCCCGTGGGCGGACGGCCCGCCGCGACGACCGCGCTGAGATCGCGGTGCAGCGGCGGCGTGATCGGCACGGCTTCGACGTGTCCGCCCGCGGCCTGCAGGGCCAGCGGCGGGAGCACGGTGATGCCCAGGCCATGCTGCACTGATTCGATGAGGTACTGCATGTTCTCCACCTCGCAGGCGACCCGGCGGGCGAGCCCGGCGGCCGCGCAGGCGGTGTCGATCTGGGCCCGCAGGGCCGAGTCGGCGCGGTATTCGACGAAGTCGCGATCACGTAGCACCGGGTCGTCGAGCCGGATGGCGTCGAGACGGGCGAGCGGGTCGCCCCGGGGGACAGCGAGGACCAGGTAGTCCCGGCCCAGGCCGATGCGGGTGAGCTTGGCCGGGTCAACCGGGCCGTCGATGAAGGCGATGTCGAGCTCGGCGTCGGCGGCCGCGCGGGCCAGGTCGGATGCCGCACCGTGGGTGAGCCGGATGGTGACACCCGGATGAGCGCGGCGGAACCTGGCCAGCAACCCGGCCACGTCCATGATGGTCTGGATCGCGCCCACCTGCAGCTGGCCGCGCAGCACACCCCGGACGCCGGCCACGGCGTCGCGGCCCTCGTCGGCCGCGGCGAGCGCCCGGCGGGCCGCAGGCAGCAGCGCCCGGCCGGCCGGGGTCAGCGCCACCCGGCGGTTGTCCCGGACGAAGAGCGCCTCGCCCAGCTCCCGCTCCAGCCCGGCGATGGACGAGCTCAGGCTGGACTGCACCACGTGCACACGCGCCGCGGCCCGGGTGAAGTGCCGCTCCTCGGCGACCGCGACGAAGTGCGCGAGCTGGCGGAGCTCCATAAATCGATCTTATCAATCATGATCAGTGAATACATCTGTTGGACAGATGGTCGGGCCCGGGCGAGGCTGGGAGGCATTCCCACTCAGAAGGAGCTCACGATGCCCGCGCACGTCACTGGTCCGTCCCAGCCCATCACGGGCCTGTCCCAGCCGGTGCTGGTCCGCGCCGCTGAGGCCGAGCACCTGGAATCCATCGGGCACATCTTGCTCGCCGACAGCCGCGCCACGCAGGGTGCCCTGAGCAGCCACCGGGTCGCGCTGGGCCGCGGCGCCGCCGGCGCCGTGCCCCACCGGCACGATAAGTCGTCCGAGCTGTTCTTCGTCCTCGATGGCCAGCTCGACGTGCTGGCCGGCGACGACATCATCACCGCGGGGCCCGGTGACCTGCTGGTCGTGCTGCCGGGCCAGGTCCACGCGTTCGGCGCGCACCGGGATTCTGCGGCCGAGGCGCTGATCATCATCACCCCCGGCGTCGAGCGATTCGACTACTTCCGTCACGTGGCGCGGTGGCGCGCGGGCATGGAGCCCAGGGAAATCCTGCTGGCCATGCAGGACCGATTCGACACCCACTTCACCGACAGCGCGGCCTGGACCAGCGCCCGCGCGTGATCACCAGCAGACCCCGGCCGCGAGTTGAACTGCGCTGCCCTCCGCCACGTGTTGAAGGCAGCCGGGATCATCGGGACTGGGCGGTAGGGGCGGATCGTGGAACCACTGGCGGCCGGGGATCCCCGGCAGATGGGGCCGTACCGGCTGCGCGCCCGGCTGGGCGCCGGCGGGATGGGGCAGGTGTTCCTGGGGTACTCCCCGGCGGGCCGGGCCGTGGCCGTCAAGGTCATCCACCGCGAGCTGGCTGGCGATCCGGAGTTCCGCACCCGGTTCCGCCGGGAGGTCGCGGCGGCCAGCGCGGTCAGCGGGGCCTACACCGCCCCCGTGGTCGCGGCCGGGCCGGACGACGACCCGCCGTGGCTGGCCACCGTGTTCGTTCCCGGTCCTTCGCTGGCCGACGCGGTCAGCACCGCCGGGCCTTTACCTACGGCGTCCGTGTGGCGGCTCGCCGGCGGGCTGGTCGAGGCGCTGCAGGCGGTCCATTCCTGCGGGCTCGTGCACCGGGACCTGAAACCGGCCAACGTGCTGCTGGCCATGGACGGCCCCCGGCTGATCGATTTCGGGATCTCCCGCGCGCTGGAGAAGACGGCGATGACCTCCACCGGGATGATCATCGGCACGCCCTCGTTCATGTCACCGGAGCAGGCGGAAGGCGCCCGGGTGGGCGCGCCCAGCGATGTGTTCTCCCTCGGCTGCGTGATCGTGTTCGCGGCCACCGGGACCGGCCCGTTCGGCCGCGGCCCGCAGGCGTCCCAGCTGTACCGGGTGGTGCACTCGGTGCCGGCCATCACGGACGTTGCTCCCGAGCTCCGGGAACTCGTGGCGGGATGCCTGGCCAAGGCGCCCGCGGACCGGCCCCGGCTGGACGGGCTGGAGTCGGTGATCGCCAAGCGCCGGGTCCCCGGTGACGGGGATGAGCTGACCTCCTTCTGGCCCGGACCGGTGACCGGGCTCATCCGGGCGCACGAGGCCCGGCTCACTACCGAGCTTCGGGAGGGGCCCACCGGGCCCCGGCCGGCGGGGGCAGAACCGGCGCCCGCGGTACGGGGGGCCGCGATACCAGCGGGCACGGCCCCGGCGGGCACGGTGGTGGCGGGCACGGCTCCGGCGGGCACGGCTCCGGCGGGCACGGCGGCGGTCACCGCCCTAGCGGGCACCGCCCCGGCGGGGACGACCGGGGCCGGGCTGGCGGGGCCGGGCGCCGGGACGGTGGCGGCGGGTACGGCCCTGGCCGCGGCCACCCAGGCCGTGACCACCGCGCAGGCCGGGCCGGGCACGCCGGTGCCCGTCAGTGCCCCGGGGGACACGGGACCGGGGGGTAGCGGGCCCGCCCTGCCGGCCGATCGGGTGGTCCCGGCCGGGCTCCGCCCCGCCGGCCCGGCGATGACCCGGCGGCGCGTCCTGGCCGGGCTGGCCGCGGTGACCGGGGCCGGGCTGGCGGGCGCCGGATGGGCCCTGAGCCAGGGGGACACACCGCACGCATCGGCGGCCGGTCACCACCGCCCGGGCCCGGGTAAATCCAGCTTGCGCGCGACCACGGGCCCGAGCGCATCCGCGAGCCCGGACCCGCCGGCCAGTGCGGCCGCGCCCGGCGCCGCCCGCCAGCTGTGGAGCTTTCCCACCGGCGGCCTGGTGGGGACGCTCGCGGTGTCCGGCGGCATCGTGATCGCGGGCAGTACCGACGACCGGGTCTACGGGCTGCGGGCGAGCGACGGCCGCAGGCTCTGGAGGTTCGCGACCGGCGGCCCGGTTCAGTCGAAGATCGCCGCCGCGGCCGGCCGGGTGTACGCCGGCAGCAACGACGACAGCCTCTACGCACTGCGGGCCGGCGACGGGACCCGGCTCTGGACGTTCCGGGCCGCCGGCCCCGTGCAGTCACCGATCGTGCTGGCCGGTCCGGCCGTCTACCTCGGCAGCGCGGATGAGACCGTGCACGCGCTGCGCGCCAGCGACGGCGCGGCGCTCTGGGCCACTACGCTCGGCGGCGGTGCGACCGGGATCGCCGTCAGCGACGGGACCGTCATCGTCAGCGCCGGCGATGACGCGGTCTACGTCCTCCGGGCCCGCGACGGCCACCGGATCTGGAGCTTCGCCACCGGACCCGGCGGAGCCACGGGTGTGGCCGTGGCGGCGGGGGTGGCCTACGTGGGCAGCGGCGACGGCCGCGTCTATGCGCTGCGGGTCCGCGATGGCCGCAAGCTGTGGGATGCCCCGGCCGGCGGGGCCGTGGAATCGGGGGTCGCGGTCGCGGCGGGCCTGGTCTACCTGGGCAGCAACAACAACATGGTGCAGGCCTTGCGGGCCAGCGACGGGACCCGGGCGTGGCGGGCCCGCACGGGCGCCCCGGTCTCCTCCGGCCTCACGGTGGCGGGCGGAATCGTGTACTGCGGCAGCAACGACGGCACCGTCCTCGCGCTGCGCGCCCGCGACGGTGCCCAGGTCTGGCGGTTCACCGTGGGCGGGCCGGTGGAATCCCAGATCGCGGTGGCCGGCGGGGTCGCCTTCGCCGGCAGCAACGACTTCAGCGTCTACGCCCTGAGGTGATGAGCGCGGCCCGCCCGGCCCGGCCCCGGGCAGCGTGAGCTGGCGCCGGCCGGGACTGCAAGCTGGCTGCAAGCCGCCGCCCGCACGCTGGGATCTGACCCGTGAGGAGGGCATGATGGCAGATACCCCGGTGATCGAGAAGTTCCTGCAGGCGATCGAGGGTGCGATGATCCCTGGCTGCGACGCGTGGAGCCCGGACGCCACGCTCGACGCGACCGTTCCCGGCTGGCGGCTGCACGCGGCCGGCCCGGATGCGATCCGGGCCGAGTACGCACGGTGGTTCGCCGACCCGGGCCACTTCGACGAGCTGCGCCGCTACCCGGTGGCCGAGGGCGCGAGCGAGGTCATCGAGTACACGCTGAGCTGGACCGAGCATGGCGTGCCGCACGCGGCCCACCACATGCACCTGCTGACGGTGCGCGACGACCGGATCGTCGCCGACACCGTGTTCTGCGGCGGCCGCTGGCCGGCGGCCCTGCTCGCCGAGATGGAAGCGGCCGATGCCTGATCCAGGGCCCGGCTGCCCGCCCCGCCGCTACGGTGGCGTGGCCGAGTTGCTGGCCGGAGTGACCGAGCGGACGGACCTGGACGGTGTGCCGGGCAAGTCGGGGGCCCGGCTGGAGCGGGTCGTCATCGGCGGCCAGGGCTACGTGCTCAAGCATCTCGACCTGCGTGAGGACTGGACGATGCGGGCGTCCGGCTCGCTCCGGGGCGCCCCCCTGGAGCTGTGGGAACGGGGCATCCTGGCCCGCCTGCCCGGCTGCTTCAACCAGCCGATCGTGGGGGCGGCCCCGGAGGAACGCGGTCCCGGCCCGGGGCGGGCGGAGGGGCCGGCCCGGCCCCGGGGCTGCGCCCTGCTCATGCGCGACGTGACCCCCTGGCTGGTCCCGGCCACAGATGAGCCCATCCCACTGGCCCAGCACCTGCGTTTCCTGCGGCACATGGCGGCCCTGCACGCCGCGTTCTGGGGCTGCGGTCCTGAGTTCGACGTGGTCCCCGCGACACACCGCTACCTCGAGCTCTCGCCCTGGATGGCGCAGGCCGAGGCGGCCACGGGGACGGCGCAGCTCGTCCCGCAGCTGGTGGCCAAGGGCTGGCCGCTGCTGGAAGAGGTGGCGCCCGCCGCCGCCGCGGTGGTGACGCCGCTGGCCCACGACCCCGGACCCCTGGTGGACGCGCTGGCCCGGACACCGCACACGTTCGTGCACAGCAACTGGAAGCTGGACAACCTCGGCACCGACGACGCGGGGCGGACCGTCGTGCTCGACTGGGAACAGCCCGGGGTGGGCGCTCCGCTCAGCGACCTGGCCTGGTACCTGGCCATCAACTGCCGCCGTCTGCCGCAGCCCAAGGAGGCCTCGATCAGCGTCTACCGGGAGGCGCTGGAAGACGCTGGCATCGACACCGGCCCGTGGTGGGACCGGCAGCTGGCCCTGTGCCTGCTCGGTGCCCTGGTCCAGTTCGGCTGGGAGAAGGCACTCGGTGGCTACGACGAGGAGCTGGCGTGGTGGGAGGCCAAGGCCGTGCAGGCCGCACCCCTGCTGAGCTGACGGAGGCTGAGCTACGCAGGCTGAGCCTACGGAGGCTGGGCTGACAGAGGCTGGGCTGACTGCGGACGTGCGGGCCGCCTACGGGGCGGCGGCCGGGGGATGGGCCGCCGGCCCCGGGCCGGTCTACGCGCCGCTGGCCCGGGCCCTGCTCGGGGCCGCGCAGGTCCCGGTGGCCGGCCTGCGGGTCCTCGACCTGGGCGCGGGCACCGGTGTGGCCGGCCAGGCCGCCCTGGCCGCGGGCGCGGAGCAGGTGGTGGCTACCGACCTGGCCGAGGCGATGCTGCGCATGATCGGCCCGGCCCAGCATCCGGTGGCGGCCGACGCCGTGGCGCTGCCGTTCCGCGACGGCGCATTCGATCTCGTCCTGGCCGCGTTCTGCCTCAACCACCTGGGCCGTCCCGGCGGTGCGCTGAGGGAGATCCGGAGGGTCGGTCACGCCCTGGCCGCCAGCACGTTCGCGCCCGGCTGGACCCACCCGGCCAAGGCGGCCGTGGACGAGGCGCTCCGCCCGTTCGGCTTCCGGCCCCCGGCCTGGTATGAGTCGATGAAACAGGAGGGCGGGCCGGCCGCTCAGGATCCGGCCTGGCTCGGCGGCCAGGCGGCCTCCGCCGGGTGGACCCGGGTGCGGGTGCGCACGATCGCCGTCCCGACGGGCCTGTCTACCCCGGCGCAGCTGGCGTCGTGGCGCCTGGGCCTGGCCAGCGTGGCCCCGTTCCTCCGGTCGCTGGACCCGGCGCGGCAGGCGGCCGCGCGGCGCGCCGCGGAGCAGGCCGTAGCCGGGACCGGACCGCTGGTCGTCTCGATGCAGGTGCTCACGGCGGGCTAAGGCGAGACACGCCTTAGCCCGCCGTGGCGGCTCGGCCCGCCAGGGCGCGCCAGCCGTGCAGGCGCTCGTCCACGTGCCGGCGCAGCCCCTCCGCGTACCCGTCCGCGTTCCGGGCCAGCCGGCCGGCCCGGTCCACGGCCCGGTCCAGCCAGGCGGGACTGGCGAAGTCGGCAGCCACCTCGCCGGTCCACCGCCACGCCTCCACCGCCACCGACGCGTCGAGCAGGTCCAGGTCGGCTTCGACGCAGGCCAGGTCGACGGGCCGTCCCAGGGCCCGGTCCGCCCGGTGCCGGAGCAGCCGCGCGACGCTGGTGTAGCGGGGGACGCCCAGCGAGGCCGCCCGGGCCTCCAGGTCCGCGGCCACGGCCGCGGCCTGCCCCGGGTCACCGCACAGCAGGGCCAGGCGCCCGGTGACCAGCCGGTGCTTCAGATCCAGCCGCCAGCCGAAGACCAGGTCGCCCTCCAGCAGCCTGGCGGCCTCCGCCAGCCGGGCCCGGGCGCCGTCCGGGTCGCCGGCGTCCAGGCACTGCTCGGCCAGGTCCTCCAGCGCGGCGATGGTGGTCTCGGGCGAGGCATGGCACTGCGCGATCTCCAGCGCGGCGGCGTGCTGATCGGCCGCCTCCCCGGCCGCGCCGAGGTTCCGCAGCACCCAGCCCGCGAAGTTCACCGCCCGGCCCGCGAAGCGCGGCACATGCCGCCGCTCCACCTCCTCGGTGTAGCGCGCGAACGCGGCCAGGGCCAGGGCCGGGCGGCCCGCGAGCGCGTGGGCGTGCCCGGTGAACAGGAGCGCGTGCAGCGTGGCCGAGGTGTGCTCCACTCCCACGTGGCCGCGGGCGGCCGGCCGCAGCAGGGCCAGGGCGTCGTCGGCCCGGCTCTGGTGCGCCCGCAGTACCCCGAGCCACGCGGCCGCCGTCACCCGGTCTGCGCCCTCGGCGAGCGAGAACGCCTCACCGAGCAGACGTTCGGCCTGGGCCAGGTCACCCGTGGCGTGCCGGGTACGGCCCCCGGCCGCCAGGCACCGGGCGCGGGTGGCCGGATCCACCGCGGCCAGAGCGCCGTCCTCGGCGAACTGGGCGGCCTGCCCGAAGCGGCGGCCGAAGTACGACGCCCACGCGCCCGCCTCCAGGGCGGCCGGGCCGGCCGTCCCGGCGCGCTGGACATCCTCCAGGGCCTGGGCGTAGCGGCCGCGGCGGGTGCGGACCCGGGCCCGGGCCAGCCATCCCTCCTGATCGGGATGCAGCAGCAGCGCGTCATCCAGCAGGGTCTCGGCGGCGGCGTGGTCGAAGCGTTCCCCGGCGCGCGCCGATGCCTCCCGCAGCGCCCGCGAGGCCAGCATGAGGTCGCCGCCCAGGCGGGCGTGGTAGGCCACCATGACCGGGTCGGCGTCCGGCCGCCGGTCCAGCACCCGGCCCGCCTGCCGGTGCAGCAGCGCGGCCCGGCCCGCCGTGGCGCTCGCCGCCAGGGCCTCCCGCAGCAGTTCGTGCCGGAACTGGAGGGTCCCGTTCTCGTCGGCCAGGAACTGCCCGGCGACGGCGCGCTCGGCGTCGTCCAGCAGATCCACCACCCCCCGGCCGAGCACCGCGGCCAGCAGGTCGATGTCCAGCGTGGGGCCGATCACCGCGGCGGTCCGCAGCAGCGCCCCGGCCGGCCCCAGATCGTCGCAGCGCGCGGACACCGACTCCACGAGCGAGGCGGGCAGCGGCCCGCCCGCCGCCTGCTGGGCCAGCTCGGTGAGGAAGAGCGGGTGCCCCTGGGACCGCTCGTACAGCTCGCCGACCCGCGCCCGGCCGACGAGCTCCGCGGCGGCGTCGCGGCCGAGCACGCCGAGGTGGATGAACCCGGTGGCCGGCAGCGGCTCGCCCGCGCCAGGCCGGACCGCCGCCACCACGGCCAGCGGCACGCCCCCGCGCCGCACGAAGCGCAGCCAGTCCGGGAGCGCGCGGCCCGCCAGATGCGCATCGTCGATCGCCACCACCAGCGGCCCCCGGCCGGTGAGCCTGCCCAGCACCCGGACCAGGGCCGCGTACAGGACGGCGGGGCCGAGCGTGCTGTCCGCCAGGACCGGCCGCGCCCCCGCGGCGGGCCGCGGCCCGAGTACCGGTCCGAGCAGGGGCCCGAGCACCGGCTCGTCGCCGCCGAGCAGGTCCGCGGCCGCCTCGGGCCCGAGCCGGCGCAGCAGCGCGGCCAGCCCGGCCAGCACCGCGTCCAGCGGCAGGGCCTGATCGAGCTGCCCGCACGTGGCCAGCAGCACCGTGTCCCCGGCGGCCGTCCGGCGGCCGGCCCAGGTCCGCAGCAGGGTGGTCTTGCCGATGCCGGCCTCGCCGTCGATGACCACCACCTCGACGCCGCTGCGGGCGCGCACGGCCACGGCGTCCAGGTAGCCCAGTTCCTCGTCCCGGCCGACCAGCCCCGGGGAGGCCGGGGCCGGAGCGGGCCCGGGCGGGGCCAGCTCACCGCGCAGGATGGCCAGCTGCAGCGCCTCGGTCTCCGGCGACGGGTCGGTCCCCAGCTCGTCGGCGAGGCGCTCCCGGGCCTGGGCGTAAGCCGCCAGCGCCGCGGCCACCCGGCCGCCCATCACCTGGGCGCGGAGCAGCACCCGGAGCGCGGCCTCGTCGTAAGGGTCATGTTCCAGCGCGGTCGCGGCGGCGTCGGCGGCCGCCATCCAGTCCCCGGCGTCCAGCAGCGCGGCCGCCGCCACCTGGCGGGCGCGGCGGATCAGCCGCTCCAGGTCAGCCCGTTTCAGCTGGGCCCACTCGCCGGGCAGCGGCGCCGGGCCGCCGCCGCGGATCAGGGAGAGCGCGACGCGGGCCGCGGCGGCCGCCCCCACCACGTGGCCCGAGCGGCGCCGCCGGTCCATCTCCTCGATGAGCCCGGCCAGCTCGGCGGCGTCCAGCCAGTCGCAGCGCAGCAGGTAGCCGTGGTCACGATGCTCGATCCGGTCCCGGCCGAGCACCGACCGCAAGCGGCTGACCAGCACGGAAAGCTGATCGTCGGGCTTCGCGGGCGGGGAGTCGCCCCACAGGGCGTCGGCCAGCGCGGCCGAGGTCACCACCTGCCCCCCGGCCAGGGCCAGCAGGTGCAGCGCCAGGCGTGCCTTCCGGCTGCCCAGCGACTGCGGCTCCATTCCGTCCACGCCGAAGTCGTTGAGCACCCGCACCGCGAGCGACCTCATGACCGTATCCAACCCCGGCGCGGCGCGAACCGCCAGCTCAGCGGCGGCAAGCCCGGTGGTGGCCAAGCCGGTGGTGGCCAAGCCGGTGGTGGCCATGCCCGTGGTGGCCAGGCCCGTGGTTGCAAATCCAGTGCAACCCCGGCCGGGCAGGCTCGGCGGAAAGGAAACCAGCGAGCCTACGGGCCAGGGAGAAGTGAGTGCCATGACCGGAAAAGCCGAGCAGAAGAGCTTCGAGAGCGCCGACGAGACCCGCACGTTCGGCCACGGGACCCTGCACCTGCTCCAGATCGGCGGCGGGGAGGTCGGCCGGCTCACGCTGCAGCCGGGCTGGCGCTGGTCACAGGATGTCAAGCCGCTGGCCGGAACCGAGCTGTGCGAGGCGCCGCATTTCCAGTACCACGCGCAGGGCACGCTGCACATCGTGATGTCCGACGGCGTGGAGTTCGACGCCCGGCCGGGAGACGTGACCGCACTGCCCCAGGGGCACGACGCCTGGGTGGTCGGGGACGAGCCGGTCGTCCTCATCGACTGGTTCGGGGCCAGCAACTACGCCCGCACCTGATCGGGCGGCCGTGTGCCGGGCCGGCCCGGTCTCATTCTGGGCCGGCGCGGCGGGCGGCCGGCGGTAGCCAACGGCGCCGGGCCGGGATACTTTTCCCCAGATAAACCAAATAGGGGGGGATCGCAATGGCCGATGCGCCGTTCGTCTGGGAAAACCTTGGGACGTACAAGGCCGAGGGCACGTTCCTGGATGGCTATCCCGACGACGAGAGGACCTTCTTCGCGCCGCGCGACAACGTGCACGGCCTGCTGGTCGCCCTGCTCGGGACCGCGCAGCACTCCATCGTGGTCAACATGTTCGGCTACGACGATGACGAGCTGAACTCGATCATCCAGGGCAAGCTGGCCGACGAGCGGGTCTACGTCCAGATGAGCCTGGACCGGAGCCAGGCCTCCGGTGCCCACGAAAAGGCCATCCTGGCCAAATGGAACAACAACGCGTTCGGGAACAGCATCGCGATCGGCACCAGCTCCGTGCACAACGCCATCTCGCACCTGAAGATCGTGATCGTCAACGGCGTGTACACGGTGAAGGGCTCGACCAACTGGTCCCTGTCCGGCGAGCAGCAGCAGGACAACGAGCTGAGCCTCAACCGCAACGCGGTGATCGCCGCCGAGACCCGGGCGATCCTCGACCTCAACCACGACTTCATGCTCAAGCAGATGGTCGGGTCGGGGCTCGACGTGTCCAAGTTCCTGGCCCCCACGGCACCGGGCGCCACGCCCCCGCTGCCCCGCGCCGGCCAGCGCGCCAGCCGAGGGGTAATCCGCCCGGCCGTCAGGACAGCGCGGGGCGGGGCTGGCTGGCCAGCGTGGTGTACGTGGCCACCTCGCCGGGCCGGATGAGCCCGTCCTCGATGGCCCGGGCCAGCAGCGCGTCCTTGGTGTGGGCCGGGCGGCCGAGCGTGGCGTACTTGACCCGGGCCCGGTCGATGTACTGCCGGACGGTGTTCTCGGAGATGGACATCCGCCGGGCCACCGAGGCCTTTGACATGCCCTGGAACCACAGCAGCAGCGCCTGCCGTTCCTTGCCGGACAGGGCCGGGCGGCCCGGGCGGGGATCGGCGAGGATCGCCTTGGCCTGCGAGCGGGTCACGCAGGGCCGGTCCTCCGCCGCCGCCAGCACCGCCTCGAGGAGGTGATCACGGCCCTCGTCCTTGCTGACGTAGGCGTGGGCCCCCGCGTCCAGGACATCCAGGATCAGGGCCGGCTCCACGTGTGCGGAGAAGGCGACGATCCGGTAGCCGCCGGCCGAGAGCCGGGCCACCTCGTCCGCGACCATGCGGCCCCCGAGTTCAAGATCGAGGATGAGCACGTCCGCGGCGCGTGGCTCGGCCAGCCCGGTGAGGTCGCTGACGACCTGGGCCACGGTGATCCGCTGCTGGGGATCCGCGCTGATCCAGGAGATCACTCCTTCGACCACGACCGGATGATCGTCCACGATCGCGACCGTCACGCCGTGTTCCAACGCGCCTCCACCCACAGGCTCTGCTCGTCCCGCTGACTGTCCACGACCAGCCCGGCCGGACTGCCGGGCAAGTCTGGATCAGCGGGTGAGTCTGAGACAAGGCTGACGATAACGCCGTCGGCCGTCCCGGTAACAGTGACGCGCACCCGCGAGATTGCGTTGACAAGGACCGCGATGGCGAGGTCGGTGATAGCGCGCCGGCCCTCGGGCGGCACCACCGGGATCTGCGCCCGGGGGAAGCCTGCCCCGGGGGATGGGGCCGCGGTCTCGATGTCCACCGCCACCCCGCGCCGCTGGGCCACGTCCGCGCAGGCGTGCAGTTCGTGGACGAGCGGGTCCGCGGTGTCGTCCGCCTCGGCGAACAGCCGCCGCAGCCGCGCCGCCTCGACCGCGCAGGCCCGCTGGACCGCGGGGTCCCCGGGGTCGGCCGTCCCGGTGGCGAGCCCGCGCAGCAGCGGCTCGGCGGTCGCCCGCAGTTCCAGCCAGCGGGCCTGCCGCGCGGCGCGGATCCGGTCGGCGGCCGCCCGCCGGGCGGCGGCGTCTGCTTCCCTGGTGGCGGCGTCCGCCGCCTGCTGCGCCGGGACGTGCAGCGTCCTCGCCGCCACGGAGATGGCCAGCTGGATTCCTGTCGACCCGGCCAGGACGGTGATGAAGGCCGCCACGTTCGGCTGGTGCAGGCCGTCCCGGGCCAGCACGGCGAACATGGCCAGAGCCTCCAGCGTGAGGAACACGCCCAGCTCGGCCAGGGGCCGGCGGAGCAGCACCAGGACCCCGACCCAGCCCGCCGTGCCCCACGCCCAGTTGGTGGCGAGCATCTGGCCCGGCGGGCAGGCCGCCGCGGCCGCCGTGCTGATCACCAGGGCCGCGGCGGCCAGCGACCAGCCGGCTGCGCGGCTCCGCGAGCCGCGCAGCAGCAGGACCGAGCCCGCGGCGATGATCAGCGCGATCGCGCACCACGCCGCGATCTGGACCTGGCTGGATGAGTAGGCGCCCAGGTGGGCCAGGAGCAGCGGGCCCGCCCCGGCCAGGTGCCACCCGGCCGCCGCCACGACCACCGCGATGTCGAGCGCGCGGGCGTACCGGGCGGCCAGCACCGCCGCGGGCCGGGGACCCGTCACCGGCTGCGCGGTCATCCCGGTCCCCGCCCGGTCTCGGCGCTGGCCGCCCCGGGCCACCGCTGTGTTCCCGCGGTCTCCGTACCCGGCCACCGCAGTGTTCCCGCAGTCTCCGCACCCGGCCACCGCAGTGTCACCGTGGTCCCCGTGCCCGGGCCGCCGGAGATCTCCGCCGTGCCGCCGATCTCCGCCATCCGGCCGCGGATGGATTCGGAGATCCCGCGCCGTGACGGGGGCACGGACCGGACGTCGAACCCCCGGCCGTGGTCGATGATCTCGACCACGACCTGGCCGTTTCCCTCGCGGACCTGGATCTCGGCGCGGCCGGTTCCAGCGTGCCGGGCCACGTTACGGAGCGCCTCGGCCGCGCAGTCCGCGAGCCGGTTGACGACTGTGGCGGGGAAGGTCCTCGTTGCGGAAAAAGAGGACGTGGAAACCTGCAGCGGGGCAGCTTCCGCGGCCACCGCGGCGAGACGGCCGGCCAGCGGCACCCTGGCCGGTCCGGGCGTCGCGGACCAGCTGTGCAGCACGTCCAGATCGCGGGAGGCCTGCGCGGCCAGCACCGGCGAGGAGGTGCCTAAAGCGCCGGAGGCGACCATGGTCAGCGTGGAGAGGATCGTGTCGTGCAGCCGGCGGTCCTGCTCCCGCTGGTCCGCCCGCCGGGCCGCCTCGATCTTCAGGTCCTGCTCCAGGCGCAGCTGGCTGTCGATCGCGGCGTCCGCGCTGCGCCCGCCCCGGTGGATCAGGGCCGTCAGCGCGGCTGTAGCCAGGGCCTGGAAGACCAGGTACACGGCGCCCGCGGGATGCGCCACGGTGCTCACATAGGCGGCGATCACCACGGCCGCCACCGGCAGCCCGGCCGGGGGAGGGATGGCCAGCTGGGAGATGTAGATCGAGGTGCTGGCCAGGGGCAGCATCCAGGTGGTGCCCGCCGAGATCAGCGCGGCCGGCACCACCAGGTGATGCAGGGCGATCAGGGCCACGATGACCGCGGCGTCCGCGAGCACGAGCAGGCCGGTGAGGCCGTGGCGGGCGACCCGGACGGCGAAGAACACCGACCAGGCGGACAGGGTGACCAGCGCGGCGGCCAGCCACGCGCCCGACACGGCCGCGGTGGCCGCCAGCGGGGCGGCGATGACGACGGCGAGCGCGATCCAGAGCCGGAACCCGATCGCGTACCAGCCCACGAGCTGCTGCAGAGCCCGGTCCGACGGGCCGCCGGTGCCACGCAGGGGCCGCACCCAGTGCCGGTCCGCGCCGGTCCCCCTCATCGCGCTCTCCTACACCCCTAGTCCTGCCCACCGAGCAGTATGCGTCCAGGAGTCACGAATTGCGGAGCAAACCTTCAAGAAACACGCTTCAGGGCGGATAGCCCGACAAAGTACTAGGAACATTAGTTGAGGGCCCGCCTGCCCGCTGCCCGCCCGGCCGGGCGGCTTCGCTAGTCGAGCAGTTCCACCGTGGTGAAGCGGATCGGCGTGTCACCGGCGTTCTCGAAATCGTGGATCATCGGCTCATCCGGTGAGTGATCGGAGTAATTGGTGTCGCCGACGTGATACTCGCGGGTGATCATCGTGCCGTCCGCCGTGCGCTGGCGGCCGATCCCGCCATCGACCACGGTCCAGAAATAGCGCCGGGTGTGCGCGTGGAACGGTCCCCGCTCGCCCGGCATGAGCCGTACTTCCCAGACCCGGATGTGCTCGTTCTCGAACCAGAGCCGGGTGCCCACATCCAGGTTCTGCGGGGCCCCGTCCAGTTCTCCCCGGTAGTCGGCGGGGTCGAAATTCTCTTCCCGGATGATCGTGGCGGCCATCCCGGTCCCTCCTTCGTTGTCGGTCGTGTTAATGGCCCGGGCCGTACAGCCCGAAGATGAGCCGCGGGTCCCCGGGGCGGAAAGTGCCCAGGAATTGCGAGCTGTCGCCGATCTCCCGGCAGCGGGCCAGCAGGTCGCGGCCGAGCGCCAGCTGCCGGCGTTCCCACGCGGCCAGCGCGGCGGGGACATCGCCGGCCGCCGCCGTGAGCTCCTCGGCCAGGGCCCAGCCGTCCGCGGCCGCCTTGGCCGTGCCGGCCGCGGCGTGCGGCCGGACCGCGAACGCGGCGTCGCCGATCAGGCAGATCCGGCCGAACACCATCCGGGGCACCTCGATGTCGGTGACCACCTGCACGAACGGCTCGGCCGCGCTGACCACCGCCTCGGCGATGGGCTCCGCGAGCTGGTCCCGGGCGGCCTGCCGCATCCCGGCGACCGCCGGCTCGGTGGCCGCGCCGGGCGGCAGCGAGACCGGCCGGCGCACCCCGTCCCGGCCGGTCATCAGGGTGTCCAGCGGCGCGCCCGCGGCGACGTTCACGTACCAGACGATGTTGATCAGGCGGTCGCCTTCGGTGACCGAGCCGTCCAGGGCCGGGATGGGGTAGACGAGGATGTGGCTGTCCGGCAGCACCTGGTAGGTGAGGGCGTCACCGAGGATCTTCCGGGTGCCGGGGGACAGGTCCTGCTCGGGCACGGTGCCGCGCCAGGCCACGTAGCCGGAGTAGGCCGGGCGGACCGCGGGCAGCAGCCGGGCCCGGGCCGGGGAGCCGACCCCGTCGGCGCAGACCAGCAGGCCGGACTCGGCCCGCTGGCTGGTGCGCCGGCCGGCGTGCGGGCCTGGCCCGAGGGTGACCGTGACCGTGCCGTGCCGCTCGGCGAACCCGGTCACCTCGGTGCCCAGCTGGTAACGGCCGGCCTCGAGCAGGCTGAGCAGCGAGCGGTAGATCGTGTTCCAGGACGAGAAGCGGTAGCGGTGCCGCTGCTCGTGCTGGACGCTGCCGTCGCGGTTCAGGAACCGGATCCACCCGGTGGACGAGCACACGTCCGTGACCTCGAACCCGCCCCGCCTGAGCAGGTAGTCCAGGGTCGTGTCGAGCGCGGCGATGCCCGCGCCCCGGGCCTGCAGCGCGGTCGAGGACCGCTCGAAGACCTGGACGTCACAGCCGGCGTCCCGGAGGACCAGGGCCGCGGTGAGCCCGCCGACCGACCCGCCGGCGATGCTGACCCGGGGCATCCTGGACACCGGCTGTGCTCCCCTGATCAGGGGCGGCCGAACGTCGCGACGCTGACGACCTCCAGCTCGAACAGCACGCGCCGCTCGTCGAACGAGGGATCGCGCAGCCCGTAGGGCGGCTCGTTGCCGGTGTACTTGGTCCAGATCCGGTCCAGCTGGTCGGTGACCCGCTGCCCCTCGGCCGGGTCGTCCTCGGAGATCTCCCGCTTCACCACGGTCTTGATGCTGATCCAGTGGTAGGTGTTCTCCGGGTTCATCAGCAGGAAGGTCGCGTAGGGGGCCTTGCGCAGCCAGTCCACCTTCTTGCGGTGCGTGGCCAGGTTGAGCAGCACCGTGTCACCCTCGTAGTCGAACCACACCGGGGTCAGGTTGGGCTGATCCGCCCGGCCCATCACGGCCACGACCGCGGTCACCGGCTCGTCCAGCAGCCGCTTGAAGCTCGGCTCCAGGTCGGCCAGGCTCGTCACCGGCTCGCGGTCGCCGATGGTGAACTGGCCGGGCTGGGTGCCTTGGGACACATCCTTGAATTTCGCGACGGTAATGCTCACTGCGCACGCTCCTTTGCTGAGGCGCATGGCCCCGTACGGGGCGGGTGCCCGGGGGTGGGCGGGGTGGGCTGGGTGCCCGGGTGGGCGGTCAGCGGTTCTGTCCTCCTCCTGCCTCGGTCAGGCCGGGCACCGCCCGGCGGCCGGCGTCACCGCGGCTGAGCTCCATGATCGCGGGGTAGCAGGCCGGGTCCACCGCGGCGTCGATCACCGTCGGGCCGTCCCGGCGCAGCGCCGCTTCCAGCGCCGAGACCAGCTCCGCCTCGGTGCCGGCGGCTGCCGCCGCGGCCCCCATGGCGGTGGCTACCCCGGCGAAGGACACGGGCGCGTAGTCCACGGCCTCGGCGCCCCCGTGGCCGGCGGGCCGTTGCTTGATCTTGATGAGGCTGAGCGTGGCGTCGTTGAACACGATCACCACGATCCGCAGCCGGAGCCGGACGGCGGTCTCGATTTCGGCCAGCGTCATGCCCAGGCCACCGTCCCCGGTGAAGGCCACGACCGGCGGGCCCGGGGCAGCCAGCGCGGCGGCGATGGCCGCGGGCAGGGCATAGCCCATGGTGGCCAGGCCGCTGGAGATGAGCAGCCGGCCGGGCTGGTCCACCTCCCACAGCGGCATCACCGCCAGCATGTGCGCGCCCGCGTCCACGGTGGCGATCGTGTCCGCCGGGGTGTGCTCCCGGACCAGGGCCGCGACCCGTTGCGGGGCGAGCAGGGCGGGCAGGGCGGGCTGGGCGGGCGCGCCGGCCGGGGCGGCCCGGGACAGGCGGTGCGCGGCGTCGGCCCGGGCCGCGCGCCCGGCCGCCGGGGCCCAGCCTGAGCCGCCCGGGGGTGCCCAGTCCGCCAGCACGCCGATCGCGCCGGGCAGCGGTGCGGTCAGGGTGGCGGCGCCACCGAAGTAGCCCGTGGCCCCGGTGCAGCCGCCCGGCCACTCGCTGACCAGGATCGTGGGCGCGGCGTAGTCCCAGGCGGCCGGGATCATCTCCGCCTCGTCCACGCCCAGCCCGATGATGAGGTCGGCCTGGGCCAGCAGCGGCCATTCCATCGTGCCGCCGGTCACCAGGCCGGCCGCGTCGGGGCCGGAGTCCGGCACGATGCCCCGCGCCCGGTAGGTGTGCAGCACCGGGAGGCCGCGGCCGGCCACGGCCCTGCGGATGGCGGCGGTGTGCGCGATGGCGCGGGCACCGAGGATCAGCACCGGCCGCTTGGCCGTGCGCAGGGCCGACGCCAGCGGGGAGAGATCATCCGCCGGCCACCGTGCGCGGTCCGCGGGCCCGGTGAAGCCGGCCGGGGCACTGTCGTCCATCAGCGCGATCACCGGCCCGGGCGGTGCGGCCAGGGCCTGGCTGACCAGCCGCGCGGCCACCGGGCCGGCCTGCTCGCCGCCGGTGATCAGCGCGGCCTTGGCCACCGGCCGGCCCAGCGCCGCCTGGTCCAGCCGCTGGTGGCTGACCCGGCCGGCCTCGGCGGCCCGCACCGTGTCGGCGATGACCACGAGGGGCAGCCGGTCCAGCGCCGCGTGGGCGATCCCGTTGATCGCGCTGGCGAGTCCCGGCCCCCGGGTGACCAGCACCGCTCCCGGCGTTCCGGTCAGGTCGGCGCTGGTCGCGGCCATGATGGCCGCCGCGGTCTCGGTGTGCGCCAGGACGAAGCGCAGCCCGGCCGCGGCGGCCGCCCCCACCACGTCCAGGTTCGGGCCTCCGCCCGGGACGCCGAACATCACCCGGGTGCCCGCCCCGGCCAGCGCGGTCACGATCGCCGTGGCCCCGGAGGCGGTGGTGGCTGGCCCGCGCGGCGCCGTTCAGCGTGGCCGGGCGCCCGCTCATCGGCACGGCCCCGTTCACCGGGTGCCCCCGCCGGTGCCGGAGTGGTCGACCCGGCCCCGCATCTGCAGCCGGTAGGAGTAGCGGTCCGGGTGGAAGTGGTTGATGGCCAGCTCCAGGGGCACCAGGTCCCGGTCACAGTAGAGCCGCTCGATGCGCAGCACCGGCACGCCCGCCGGGCAGCCCAGCCGGCGGGCGGTGTCCGGGTCGGCGGCCACCGCGGTCGCGTTCTGCACCGCGTTGTGAATCTGCCGGTCACTGACCTGGTCCACCAGGCTGATCACGGTGAAGCGGGCCCGGTCGCCCGGTTCGGTGAGCGCCCCCAGCTCGGGCAGTTCCCGCAGTCGGCGCCCGATCTCCAGCGGCACGTGAACCCTCGTGTAGCAGAACGGCACCCCGTCGTGCAGCCGCAGGAAGGACATGGCCATCACGCTGTCCTCGGGCACCCGCAACGCGTCCGCGGCCGCCACGCTGGCCAGCACGTGCAGCGGCTCGACCACGCGAAGCTCGGTGTCCAGCGAGAGGGCCATCAGGTCGTCGATGCTGCCGAACGAGCGCAGGTACTTGCCCTCCCCGGGGACCGCGAACGTGCCCCGGCCGCGGACCCGGTAGATGACGCCCTCCGAGACGAGTTCCTGGAACGCGCGGCGCACCGTCTGGCGGCTCAGCCCGGTGGAGGCGACCAGCTCGGCCTCGGTCGGCAGCCGCTGCCCCGGCGGGTAGCGGCCGGCCGTGACCGCCTGCCGCAGGTCCGCCGCCAGCTGCCGGTACGCGGTGGCCTCGCCCGGGTGGGCCGCGGCCGCGGCGCCGGCCCGCGCGCCAGCTCCCGCGGCGGGGCCGGCCGGGCCAGGCCCGGCGGCCGGGCCCGGCGCCGCGCCGGGCCGGATGGGCGGCACGACCCGCAGCGCGGTCCGGGCGGTCCGGGCGGGTCTGGCGGCCAACGCAACTCCTGCCTGGTGACTGCGTAGTGGCTTAGTGGCTTAGTGGCCGGGTGGCCGGGTGGCCGGGCGATCCGGCGCCACGGGGTTCGGACCCGCGACCTTTAGACGGCCATATTGTGGCGCGCCCGGTGATCACGTCAAGACCCCGGCGGGCCGTTCCTGACTGGGATTAAGCCCGCCGCCCGGCACCGTCGCGCACGCGCGATGTGCCCCGGCCTCCTTTGTGAACGCAGTAACACGCCGATTTGGCCGGTCTAATCCAGCCACCCGCCAGCCCCCTCCACCCCCAGCCCCCGGCCCCGCCCACCCGGTGCGCCCCCAGCCTGGCGGGGTTTAGCCGGTGTAGGAGACGGAGGCGGGCAGGCGGCTGGTTCCGCAGCTGTGATGGCCGGGCAGGCCCATGCCGTTTTCGGCCTCGGTGTCCTGCGAGCACGCGTTCCAGATCCACCAGTACGCGTCGTGGCCGATCCGGAAGGAGTAGGTGATGGTGAACCCGTACTCCGTGGCCGAGATGCGGTGCGTGCCGAAGACCCGGGCCGCACCCTGGTCGAGCTGCATCGACTTCGGCGCGGGCGGCGTCTTGGAGGGGGCGAGGTTCAGGCCGAAGTACGGGTACCACTGCTTGGCCATCTCGGTGTCGAGGGCGGCCGGCGGGACCAGCACCAGCATGTGGAACGTCTCGTGGCAGACCGGCCGCTGGCAGCGCTGGTCGTTATTGGACTCGGCCCACGGGACGACGTAGACCGTGACGGCCGGTGAGTGAGCCACCGCCGCCGTCGCGGAGCTGTCCGGGAACACCCGGACCGTATAGCGCGTGGCCATCGACGGCATCACCGTGAACGAGTACGCCGCGCTCTTCCCCGGACTCAGGATGACCGACCCGCCCGGGCCGGCGGCCTGGCGTACGGGAACGGCTGGGCGTACAGCCCGGCCACCTCGCCCCGGGCCGCTCCTTTCACCTGCCCCAGGATCTGGCCGGTGGCGTCCTGGCCGGCCCGGTAGCCGACGTAGACATCACCGCTCACCGGGGCCAGCCGCGACTTGGCCGCGATCTGGATGGCGGACGGATGGTGCACCGCGGGCCGGGGGGCGGGGCCGCCGGCCAGCGCGATCCCGGCCACCACGGCCGCCACCGCGAGGACGGCGACCCCGGCGAACACGGCTGGGGCCCGCCTGCGCCGCCACAGCGCGGCCGGCGGACCGCCGTTCCCGCCGGAGCCGCCCGGCCCGCCGGGACCGCCCGTACCCTCGGAGCCGCCCGTCCCGCCGGCACGGCCACTCCCGCCGGGGGGAGGCGGCCGCGGCGGGGGGACCGGCGTGTCCTGCGTGGGCATGCCCACGACCTCGGTCGGCGGGTGACCCGGTTCCCGGGACTCCCCGGGGCCCGGCGCGTAGGACGCCAGGCCGAGCGCGGCGCGGAGGGCATCGGCGAAGTCCCGGCAGGTGGCGTACCGGTCCCCGGGCGCCTTGGCCATCGCCTTCGCGACGACCCCGTCCGCGTCCGGAGACAGGTCCGGGCGCCGGGCGGTGAGCGCAGGCGGCGGCTCGGACAGCTGCGCGTACACCACCGCGGCGGCCTCCTCCCGCCGGAACGGCGGCTGGCCGGTCAGCAGCTCGAAGGCCGCGCAGGCCAGCGCGTACTGGTCGGCCCGCCCGTCCACCGGCTTGCCCTGGATCTGCTCCGGGGCGATGTAGTCCACCGTGCCCAGGAACGTTCCGGTGCCGGTCAGCCCGGTCGAGGACAGCGCGGCCTTGCTCAGCCCGAAATCGGACAGGTACACGTGATCGGGCCGCCCGGGCCGCACGTCCATCAGCATGTTCGACGGCTTGACGTCGCGGTGCACCAGCCCGGCGGTGTGGGCCGCATCCAGCGCCGAGGCGACCGGGGAGACGATCGCGGCCGCCCGCGCGGGTGGCAGCGGGCCATCCCGGCGCAGGAGGCTCCGGGCGTCCCCGCCGGGCACGTAGCGCATCGCGATGAAGAGCACGCCCTCGGCTTCGCCCGCTTCGAACACCGGGATGATGTGCGGATCGTCGACGGCCGCGGCGGCGCGGGACTCCGCGATGAACCGCTGCCGGAAGCGGTCGTCCGTGACCAGCGCCGGGGCCAGGATCTTCAGGGCGACCAGCCGCCCGAGCCGGTCGTCACGCGCCCGGAAGATCACCGCCATCCCGCCCTGGCCGATGCGGTTCTCCAGCCGGTAGCCAGCGATCCGGGAGCCTGACTGCCAGGTGCCTGCTGCCTCAGCGGAAGTGCTGTCACGCTCGGGTGGCACGTTCCCCCCCACGGTGCCTGGGCCATGCACGTGCCGCCCGGAACTCACCTCTGCCTGTGACGCGGCAGCAGGACACTCAGCAACACGATGACCACGTGTTTTGGTGTAAGGGGGGAACCCTCAGTATCGGCTTTGATCAGGAGTTATCGCAAATTAAGCAGGAATCGGCGCGCGATGCGGCGGCCCGGTACCCCGGGCCGCCGCATCGCGGGATCTGCCCAGCCACGTCAGCCTGCCCCGCTCAGCTGCCGGCCAGCTGGCCCCGTTCAGCTGGCCCCGTTCAGCTGGCCGGGTGCTTCAGCTGCACGGTCACCGAGTGCACCGTGGGGGCCAGGGTGACGGTCCCGGTCTGCTGGTTCACCGTGCCCGCGCTGGCGGACGCGATGTTGCCGACGAACGCGGGCAGCTGGAACAGCACCGGCCCGGCCGGCGCCTGCCCGGTCAGGGTCAGCGTGACCGACGAGCCGTGCCCGCGGATGGTCAGCCCCAGGTGGTGCCCGTCGGTGGCCGGGAAGCCGGCCAGCTGGATGGCCTGCCCGCCGGTCAGCCAGGAGCCGGGCACGCCGCGGCCGACGATCAGGGCACCGTCGGCCCGCTGCGCGGCCAGCGAGTCGAGCAGCACCATGTTGGCGTTGGCCATGCCCCAGGCGTGCGGGGACGACCCGTTGCCGGCTTCCGGGTGGGTCCCGGTCCACGGCGAGCCAGGGTTGGGGAACTGCTGGCTCTCCCACCACGAGTACGGGCCGCTCTGCCCGTTGGAGATCATGAACTCGTAGCTGCGGATGCCCTGGTCCCGGTGGCTCGCGCTGGCCAGGCCCCACTCCCCGTAGCCCGCGTTGTAGGCGGTGCTGTAGTACTGCGTCGGGTAGCCGCCGAACGTGTCAGGGGGAAGCTTCCCGGCCAGCCGGCCGAAGCCGTAGTCGTAGGTGGCGTCGATCAGGCTGGCCCCCGGCCCGCTGAGCGGGGCGCCGAACAGGTAGCCGTCCCAGGCCCAGCGCCCGAACAGGAACGGCGCCGCCCAGTTGGCGTCCTCGGCGTTGCCGCACCGGTTGGCCGTGTTCGGCTCGATCATCGAGCACGGCAGGTAGTTCAGGTGACCGGCCGAGATCGTCGCGTTCAGCGTCTTGTTCACCGCCGCGAGCAGGCTGGCGTACTGCCCCGCGGCCCACTTCGCCTCGGCCGTGTTGCCGACCTTCCTGGCCAGCCACTCGTAGGTGGCCAGGCCGGTGAGCGCGGTGTAGTTGTCGATGGTCCAGTAGCCGTTGGCGTCGATGTCGTTGGTCTTCTGCATGATCCCGCCGGGCCCGGTCCGGTCGGCGGCGATCAGGTGCGCGGTGTCCTCGATGCTCGGCTCGGTCTTGCCGGCCGGCCCCCGGGTGGCGAAATTGGCTTTCACGAAGCTCAGGTCACCGGTCTTGAGCAGGTAGAGGGCCCACACCCAGGGGTAGGTCCACACCCCGTCGTCGTACTGGGTCTGGCTGCCGATCACGTAGCGGGCCCGGTCCAGCAGCGCGTGCGCGCCGCTCGTGTAGCCCTGGGTGAACAGGTTGGCCAGGATCCCGATGACGTCGTGGCTGAACTCGGTGTCGTAGCCGTTGGCACCGGTCCGCAGCTCGTTGCCGGACCGGATGATCTGGGTGTAGATGAACCCGGTGCGGTACGCGTCGGCCAGGCTCGTGTCCGGCAGGCTGACGATCTGCGCGATGCCGGCCAGCTGCTGGTTCCAGTAGGCCCGCATGTGCGCGAAGTGCTGATCGAAGCCGCCCGCGCCCGCCAGCGCCGAGGCTGACGGCCACGGGTAGCTGCCGCCGAAACGGTCCGCCGCCACCGCGTAGTCATGGTTCACGGTGCCGTGCGCGGGCACCGTGTCGCCGGCCGAGTTCAGCGGGACCAGCCCGGCGGACGCCTGCGGGTCGATGCTGAGCGGCTGGCCGGTCGGGTTGCTGACCTGGACCCGGCTGTAGATCGCGACGTAGGCGTGGCCGCCGATGCTGACCTTGTCACCGAAGTTGGTGATCGAGATGCGGGCGCCGTCCCGGTGGAACGTGGTCACCAGGGCGGGCAGGTAACCGTCCGCGTTGGTCCAGGTGGTCGGGCTGTTGTCGTAGACGCCGTACCCGTAGGTCGTGCCCGTGACCGGCGTGGCCGTGCCGCTGCCCGGCTGGCCGCCGCTGATCACGAAGAAACTTCCGCCCAGGCACGCGGGCACGCCCTGGTGGTTCCCGGTCCAGCCGAGCACGCTGGCGTCACCGAACGTCCCGTACACGGTCTGGTTCCCGGCCGGGCCGTTGGGCGCGCAGCTGTAGGGCGGTGCCGTTACCGCGGCGGCGCTGGCCGCCTGGGCGGCGGGCAGCGCACCGCTCCCGGCCAGCAGCGCGGCCGCGGCCAGCAGCGCGCCTGCCATCCGTGGTCCTGGGCGGTACCGGCCCCGTCCCCTCGACATTGAGGTCATGGCTCCTCCGCTGTCCAGGCTGGCGATCCCGCGGGGCCCACCCCGGCGGATGCCCGCCAGCCGCGGAACCGGGTACCCGGGAGCGGGCGGGCCTAACGTGGCGCCCGGCAGGGCGGGGGAAGCACGGGCCCGGCCACGGGCCGGGGATCGGCGGCCGGGGACCACTCCCCGCCGGTCTCCTCGTAGGCCCATGACGGGCCGTGCTCCTGGAACGCCCGCACCGCGGTGACCAGGCGGTCCACGTGCTCGCTGGTGCTGCCCAGGCCGAGGCTGGCCCGCACGGCCCGGCCGGCGGCGAGCCGGGCGAACAGGGGATGGGCGCAGAACCGGCCGTCCCGGACGCCGATGCCGTGTTCGGCGGACAGGTAGGCGGCGAGCAGGGCCGGATCGGTGCCGGGGACGGTGAAGCTGACGATGCCGACCGTGTCGGGGGCGTCATCCCAGATGTGGTGCACCGTGGCGCCCAGGGCGGCCAGCCCGTCACGCAGCCGCCCGGTCAGTACCTGCTCGTGGGCCTGCGCCACGCCGGGGGGCAGGGCCGCCAGCGCCCGGCAGGCCTCGGCCAGGGCCACCGCCCCGAGCAGGTTGGGTGTGCCGCCCTCGTGCCGGGCCGGGGAGGCGGCCCAGCTGACCGTGGTCGCGGTCACCTCGCGCACGGCCCCGCCGCCGGCCAGGTGCGGCGGCGCCGCGTCGAGCCAGTCCCGGGCGCCGGCCAGCACCCCGGTGCCGAACGGTGCGTACAGCTTGTGGCCGGAGAAAGCCAGGTAGTCCACGCCGCTGGCCCGCATGTCCAGCCGCCGGTGCGGGATCAGCTGCGCGCCGTCCACGGCCAGCCTGGCCCCGTGGCCGTGCGCGAGCGCCGCCAGCGTGGCCAGCGGCAGGCACTCGCCGGTGACGTTGGAGGCCCCGGTCACCGCGAGCAGGGCGGCCGGGCGGAGGCGGAGCTCGGCGCGGATCGCCGCGAGGGTGTCCGCCATGGCCGGCCGCGCGGTGACGACCCGGCCGCCGCGGCGCTGCCACGGCAGCAGGTTCGCGTGGTGCTCGATGTCCAGGTACACCACGGGACCGGGCGCGGCGGCGGCCAGCAGGTTCAGCGCGTCCGTGGTGTTCCGGGTGAAGATCACGACATCCTCGTCGCGGGCCCCGATGAACGACGCGACCCCGGACCGGGCGGATTCGTAGGCCGCCGTGCACACCAGGGAGGCGTACCCCGCGCCCCGGTGCACGCTGGCGTACAGCGGCAGCAGCTCGCTGACCCGGGCGGCCACCTGCTCCAGGGCCGGGGCGCTCGCCGCGTAGTCGAGGTTGGCGTACCGCGCCTGGCCGCCTTGCACCAGCGGGACCCGCAGCGCGGCCCCGACCACCGGGACCAGCGGCGCGATAGCAGAGTCAGGACAGGTGATCATGACGATTCTCCGGACCTCAGGGACCCGGGGCCCGGGCCCGCGCTTGCCGCCCGCTGCTGCGGGCCGGCCATGTCATCACCCGGGGCACCCCACCGCGGCGGAGGGTTGCCGGCCAGCAAGCCGGGGCTGAGCGCTGGCACTCATGACAGTCCGGGAATCTAGTCCCGGGTTCCGGAGCCGCGCAGGGCCGAAGGTCCCCGGACGCCGGGACCAGGCTCGCTGGCGTCGTCCGGCACGGGCAGGAACAGGGTGAGCAGCGTGACGAAGGCCAGGATCTTCGACACGACATTCAGCGTGATGGGGAGGGGAGCGGAGGGGTAGCCGAACCCGGACAGGGCCCAGACCGCGAACACCGCCAGCATCGCCGCGAAGGACAGGAACGTCGCCCTGGACAGCCGCACCATGGGGGAGAGGGTCAGCAGCGCCAGCGTGGTGAGCTCGATGGCGAACAACGGCAGGAAGAACAGCACCCGGTACAGGGCCGGATCGGGCGGGATCGGATAGGTCCGGGTCATGACGATGAGGTCGAACGGCAACTCAAAGATCATCGGGGCGGCCAGCGCGCCGATGACGGCGCTCGCGAGCTTGGCCACGGTTCCGAGCCTGCTGTAGCTGAGGATGACGATGAAGACCAGGCCGACCCCGATGACGGTGACGGGCGTGATGGGATCCGTGGGCGCGGTCCGGCCCGGGAAGTCCCGGCGCGCCTGCTGGACGTAAACCGAGGCGCAGACCAGGAACGCCGTTATGGCCAGGATCCAGATGGCCAGCATGACGTACGCGACGGCCGGGCGCGGCCTGCGGGCCCGGAAGGGCCCGGGCCACCGGGTTCCCCCGTAGGCCAGGGCGCCGGCGAGCGCCAGCAGCACCAGGGCCAGCAGCACGAGGGCCAGCCCGATCCGGGCGGTGCCGCTGTAGCCGATCCACGTCCCCTCGGTGGTCATGGTCGCGTGTCCCTCTCAGGAGCCGCGACCGGGCGCCGTGACCGCCGGGATCCGCCGCAGCCTCGAAGAGAGTGTAATAGCGCCAGGCCCAGCCGATCAGCCCCCAGGCCCCCAGCCCCAGCCCAGCAGCCCCAGACCATCAGCCGCCGCCCAGCAGCCCCAGACCATCAGCCGCCGCCTGCCGGGCCGGCCTGGCAGGCCCGGCAGGCGGGGCTAGAGACCCTCGTTGATCAGGCGGCCCGCCTGCTCGTACTTGGCGGGCTTGCGCTTCTTGAAGTAGAAGGCCACGCCCACGCCGATCAGCACGACCACCAGGTCGATCGGGCCGAACCACTTGGCGTAGCTGTAGCCGCTGCCCAGGAAGCTGATGTTGTCGAACAGCAGGTAGACCACGAAGGCCTGGGACACCAGCGCCAGGGCCGGGGCCAGCCGGGTCTTCCACCAGTGCGCCTCGTCCTGGTGGTGCCGCTGGTAGTAGACCAGGATGGCCAGCGAGACCAGGGCCTGCACCGACAGGATGATGATCACGCCCATCACCGCCATCAGCCCGTACAGCTGCAGGTAGGCCTGGGAGTTCGGGTCGTTGGTCCCGGTGAACACGGCGAACAGGATGATGATGACCGCGGCGATCACCGACTGCACGATCGACGCGATGTGCGGGCTCTTGAACTTGGGGTGGGTCCGGCCCAGCGGGGCGGGCAGCAGCCCCTCCCGGCCGAGGGAGTACATGTACCGGGCGGTGGTGTTGTGGAACGCCATCCCGCAGGCGAACGAGCCGGTGATGATCAGGTAGCTCATGATCGAGGACACCCAGTGGCCCGGCGTACTGGCTGGCCGGGGCGAGATAGAAGTTCGCCGCGTTGCCCTGCGCCGCGGCGACGGCCGCGTGCGTGGTCGGGTAGCCGAACAGCGGCGCCCAGGACGTCAGCGTGTAGAAGACGCCCAGGCCGATCACCGAGATGTACAGCGCGCGGGGCACGATCCGCTTCGGCTCGCGGGACTCCTCGGCGTAGTTGGGGGCCATCTCGAACCCGACCCAGGACCAGAACGCGAAGAACAGCCCGATGCCGACCGAGCCGGCGACCAGCTTCCCGGAGGCCGGGAAGCTCTTGAACGCGTTGGCCGGGTTGAGCGCGGCCCAGGGGGCGTGGCCCTTGCTGAACATGAAGATGTCGAAGATGACCAGGATCGCGATCTCGCTGATCAGCCCGATGGCCAGCAGGGTGGAGGACAGCCGGACGTCGAAGAAGGTCAGCAGCGAGATCAGCACGACCATGCCCAGGGCCAGCCAGGGCCAGCCGATATTGACCCCGAACGCGTTCACCTTGAGGTTCGCGAAGTACGCGAACCCGCCGGCCAGCGACGCCTCGAACACCGAGTACGCCACGACCGCCCCGTAGCCGGTGCCGATGCCGAGCTCGCGGCCGAGCCCGTGGCTGATGTAGGAGTAGAAGCCGCCCGCGCTGGTCTTCTTCCTGGTCATGGCCACGTAGCCGACCGAGAACACGACCAGCACGATGGCGGCGAAGATGAAGGCGGCGGGCGCGCCGACGCCCTGGCCGTACCCGACCATGATCGGGGTGTTGAACAGCATCGCCGAGATCGGCGCGGACCCGGTCACGGTGAGGAAGAGGACCCCGCCCAGGCCGACCGCTCCCTTGCGCAGCTTGGGGACCTCGGCCCGCTGGGAGACGTCGAGGGATTCCTCCATCCCCTCGATTCCGCCGACCCGTGGAAGCTCTGACTGTGCCATGAGTGCCCTCCCCAGAGGATCGCCCAGTACTGCGAGGTGGCCGCGCCCGCGGCGCGCCGGTCAAACAGTGATGGTCAGCGGCGGCCTTCGACGGCGGTCGTCAGTGGCGTGCCGCAGAGCGGTGGTCAAGCCAGGGTCAAACGGTTGAGGAACACCTTGTGGTACAGGTCACAGCGCGGACGGTATCAGCAGGTAGGAATCGTGACAAGAGTTATGGTTCATGAAATATGGACTTAACTTTGACCTCTTGACACGTAAAGGTCAGAGGGGTACGTATTTGGTCAGACCAAAGTAGACCGGACTGGCGCCCGGACCCGGAGGTGACATGGCCGAGGAGCTGATCGCCTTCCCGTCCAAGGCCGAGATGCTCGACCGGTCCAGGCAGTTCTGGAACCCGGACAAGACCCAGTTCTGGGTCGATTCCGGGGTCCCGCTGGTCATCGACCGGCGTGAGGGTTACTTCATCTACGACGTCGGGGGCAAGCGCCTGATCGACGTCCACCTCAACGGCGGCACGTACAACCTGGGCCACCGCAACCCCGAGGTCGCCGCGGCGGTCACCGCGGCCATGCAGCGCTTCGACATCGGCAACCACCACTTCCCGTCGCTGGCCCGCACGGCCCTGGCCGAGGCGCTGATCAGCACCGCGCCGCCCGGCCTGGCCAAGGTGGTGTTCGGCAGCGGCGGCGGCGAGGCCATCGACATCGCGCTGAAGACCGCCCGGCACGCCACGCAGAAACGCAAGATCGTCTCCGTGGCCAAGGCCTACCACGGGCACACCGGCCTGGCCGTCGCGACCGGCGACGACCGGTTCGCCGACCCTGTTCCTGGCCGACCGGCCGGACGAGTTCAGCCACGTCCCGTTCAACGACCTGGCCGCGATGGAGGACGCGCTGCGCGGCCGGGACGTCGCCGCGGTGATCATGGAGACGATCCCGGCCACCTACGGCTTCCCGCTGCCCGACCCGGGCTACCTGGAAGGCACCAAGCGGCTCTGCGAGCGGTACGGCGCCCTGTACATCGCCGACGAGGTGCAGACCGGGCTGATGCGCACCGGCGAGCTGTGGGCCATCACCAAGCACGGCATCGCGCCGGACATCCTGGTCACCGGCAAGGGCATCTCCGGCGGCCTGTACCCGGTCAGCGCGGTCCTGGTCAGCGACGCGGCGGCGGGCTGGCTCAGCGAGGACGGGTTCGCGCACATGTCCACGTTCGGCGGCGCCGAGCTGGGCTGCATCGCCGCGCTGAAGACCCTGGAGATCACCTGCCGGCCGGAGGTCCGGTCCATGGTCTTCTACATCGCCGACGTGCTCGGCCGCGGGCTGCGCCGGATCCAGGCCGCCTACCCGGACTGGTTCACCGGCATCCGGCAGGACGGCCTGGTCATGGGCCTGGAGTTCGACCACCCGCAGGGCGCCAAGTTCGTGATGAAACGGCTGTACGAGCACGGGGTGTGGGCGATCTTCTCGACCCTGGATCCGCGGGTCCTGCAGTTCAAGCCGGGCCTGCTGCTGACCCCGGACCTCTGCGCCGAACTGCTCGACCGGGTCGAGGTGGCCATCGCCGCGGCCCGCGACGACGCCGCTGCAGCCGGGCGGGGCGGCCCGATGAGCGAGGCCGCCGTGAACGGGACCGACGAACCGATCAGCATCGGCCTGCTCACCGACCCGGCCGGGGTGCCGCGGGCCCGGGCCATGCTGCAGCGGGCCCAGTGGGCCGCGTCCGCGTTCGCCCGCTACGACCGGGCCGCGGTGGACCGGATCGCGGCTGCGGCCGCGGCGGCGGGTGCGGCGAAGGCCCGCGAGTACGCCGACTGGGCGGTCCGCGAGACCGGGTTCGGGGTGGCCGAGCACAAGGTCATCAAGAACCTGGCCAGCAGCACCGGGCTGATCGCGGCCTACGCCGGCCACGACTACGTGACCCCCCGGGTCGATCCGGCGGCCCGGGTCGTCGAGATCCCGCGCCCGGCCGGGGTGGTGCTGGCGCTCACCCCGTCCACCAACCCCGTCGCCACCGTGTTCGTCAAGGCCCTGCTCGCCCTCATGACCCGCAACGCCGTGGTGGTCAGCCCGCACCCGCTGGCCCGGGAGTGCTCCGCGGACGCGGCCCGCACGCTGGCCGCCGCGGCGGTGGCGGCGGGCGCGCCGGACGGCGTGATCCAGGTCGTGGACGAGCCGTCGGTGCCGCTGATCAACGCGCTGATGACCGACGAGCGGACGAACGTCATCGTGGCCACCGGAGGGGCCGGCGTGGTCCGCGCCGCCTACAGCTCGGGCACGCCGGCCATCGGGGTGGGGCCCGGCAACGTGCCGGTTTTCGTTGCGGACGATGCGGACCTGCCGGAAGCTGCGCGCCGGATCGTGGACAGCAAGAGCTTCGACAACTCGATCCTGTGCACGAACGAGTCGGTGCTGATCGTCACCGAGGCGGCCGCGCCGACGCTGCTGCGGCACCTGCAGCGGGCGGGGGCGTACCTGCTCCCGCCCGACGACCGGGACAAAGTCCGTGACCTGCTGTTTCCCGGCGGGCAGTTCGACTCCCGGTTCGTCGGGAAGGACGCGACCTGGATCGCGGCCCAGGCCGGCCTGCGGGTCCCGGGCACGACCCGGGTGCTGCTGGCCCCGTTCCCCCTGGTCGTCCCCGAGGAGCCGCTGGCGCACGAGAAGCTGTGCCCGGTCCTGGGCCTGACCCAGGTCGGCAGCGTCCGGCACGGCATCGGCGCGGCGCGGGCCGTGCTCCGGCTCGGCGGCCGAGGCCACTCGGCCGCCATCCACGCCACCGACCCGGGGACGATCATGGAGTACGGGGCCGCGCTCGAGGTGCTGCGGATCGCGGTGAACGTGGGCGCCAGCCTGGGCAGCGCCGGCACCGGGACCGGGCTCGCCCCGTCCATGACGATCGGGACCGGGTTCTTCGGGCGCTCCTCGGTCGGGGAGAACCTCCAGCCGAAGCATCTCGTCCAGTGGACACGTTTGGCTTATAACGAGGACCCGGCCGTGGGATTCGGTGACTTCACCGGACTCGTGCCCTGGGAAACGACGGGGGGCGTGGTTCCGCCTTATCCGGTCGCGTCTAACTTGCGTGATCAGGACGGGCGGGCAGCACGCCCGGAGGGTGGCCCCGGCGGCCCGGACCCCGATCTTGAGGCGCTGAGATCAGAAATCAGGCGGGTGGTGCTGGAGGAGTTGCGGGGAATCGTGCGGGGTCAGGGTGGGTGAGCTGCGGGCGTTCATCTTCCTGGACCGGCTGCAGCCGCAGACGATGTGCTACCTGGGGTCGTGGATCCGGGGGAGCCTGCCGCGCAGCAATGACGCGGCGATCGTGGTCGAGGTCGCGCCGGGGCTGGACGTGGAGCCGCTGACCGACGTGGCGCTCAAGTACGCGGGCGTCCGGGCCGGGATCCTCGTGGTGGAGCGGCACTTCGGGTACCTGGAGGTGCACGGGAGCACCGACGAGGTGCGGGCGGCCGGCTCGGCCGTGCTCGGCGCGCTGGGCGCCTCGGAAACTGACGCGTCGGCGCCCGAGGTGCTGGCGTCGAAGATCGTCACGATGATCGACCCGCAGCACGCGTTCCTGATCAACCGGAACAAGCTCGGCTCCATGGTGCTGGCCGGCGAATCGCTGTTCGTGCTGGAGATGCAGCCCGCCTCGTACGCCATCCTGGCCGTGAACGAGGCGGAGAAGGCGGCGCGGATCAAGGTCGTGGACTACCGCATGATCGGTGCCACCGGCCGGGTGTACCTGTCCGGGTCCGAAGCGGATGTCCGGCAGGCCGCCGAGGCGGCCGAGCATGCCCTGCGGAGCCGGGCGGGGAGCCGGGCATGACCGCCGGCCTGGACCCCGAGATGCTGCGCGCGCTGGTCCGCGAGACGCTCGCCGACCTGCTGCCCGCGCAGGCTCAGGCGGGCGGGGCTGATCCCGCGCAGGCCCAGGCGGGCGGGGCGCCGCCGCCGGGCCCAGACGGCAGCGCGCCGGAGCAGGAGGGCGCGGCGTACACGGTGCGGGATGGGGCCGTCGCGGTGGAGACCGTGAGCCTGCGAACCGACCAGGAACTGACCGCGTTCGTGACCCGGCTGCTGCACCTGTTCGAGAACCCGCGGCGGCGCGACGAGCTGCGCAGCGGCCGGCTCCGGTTCCGCCTGGCGCCCGGCGCCGGCGGGGCGGCTGGGTCCGCGCAGCCGGTGCAGCGCATCGACAAGGGCGCGGTCACCGAGGCCGCGGTCCGTGAGGCGGCCCGGGCCGGGGCCCGGCTCGTGCTGGGGCGGCGGGCCGTGCTGACGCCGCTGGCCCGCGACCGGGCCCGCGCGGCCGGGGTCGAGATCGAGAAGGAGCGCTGATGGTAACCGCGACGGTGGTGGGAAACGTGTGGGCCACCCGCCGGCTGGCCGAGATCCCCAAGGGCGCGTTCCTGGAGGTGGAGGCGGAAGGCAGCGGGCAGCGGTTCGTCGCCTTCGACGTCCTGGGCAGCGGCGTGGGGGAACGGGTGCTGGTCGTCCAGGGCTCGGTCGCCGCCGCCTGGTTCCCGGGCCATCCACCCCCCGTAGACGCCCTGATCATCGGCTCCATAGACCCACCGGGCAGCACATCGTGATCATGACTTAGGTGTCGTTGGAACGACACCTAAGTCATGATCACGACAGCCAGTAGAGGAGAGAAAAGTGGCGGACAACGCGATCGGGATGATCGAGACGAAGGGCTACGTGGCCGCGCTGGCGGCCGCGGACGCCATGGTCAAGGCGGCCAACGTGGCCATCGTCGGCCGCCAGGAAGTCGGTGACGGCCTGGTGTCGGTCACCATCGTCGGCGACGTCGGCGCGGTGAAGGCCGCCACCGAGGCGGGCGCGGAAACGGCCAGCAGCGTGGGCGAGCTGATCTCGGTGCACGTCATCCCCCGGCCGCACGGGGAACTCGGCAAGCACTTCACCATCCGCGCCGAGTGAGCGCGCTAGGGGCGCCGCCGCTTGCGGAGCTCCGGGTCCACCTGCTGGTCCGGGACCTGCAACGGCAGTTCGCGGCGTACCTGGGCACCCCCACCCGGGCCCGCGGCTACCCGCCCATGCAGGGCGAGCACTCGCTGGTCGTCGAGGTGGCACCCGCGCTGGCCATCGAGCGGGTCACCGACCTCGCCCTGCGCGCGGTGCCGGCCGTGGAGCCCGGCATCCTGTTCGTCGAGCGGCAGTTCGGCGTGCTCGAGGTGCACGGGCCGGACCTGGCCGACGTGCAGCGGGCCGGGCAGGCCATCCTGGACGGGCTGCACGCCAGCCCGTCCGACCAGTTGCGGCCGCGGGTCCTGTTCTGCGACGTGATCGAGGACATCACCGACCGGCAGGCCATCATCATCAACCGCAACCGCGGCGGCTCCATGATCACCCCGGGGGAGACGCTGCTGGTCTGCGAGGTCACCCCGGCCCTGTTCGCGGCCCTGGCGGCCAACGAGGCGGAGCGGGCGGCGCCCGGCGTCACGCTGGTGGACGTGTCCATGATCGGCGTGGCCGGGCGGCTCTACCTGAGCGGGCTCCCGGACCAGGTGGCCGCCGCCCGCGACGCGATCATGGCGGTCCTCGGCGGCGTCGAGGGCCGGGGCCACGAGGGCGGGTGACGGCGGATGAACGACGAGACCGGCCCGCACGAGCAATCCGGCGCCCATGACCTGTCCGGCGCCCACGACCTGTCTGGCGGCGGCGACGTGCTGGACCGGATCACCCGGTTCGCCGGGCGGGCCGCGCGGGCCGGCGGATGCGGCCCCGGCTCGACCGTGCGGCTGCTCAACGTGTCGGAGAACGCCACCTACCTGGTGCAGGACCCCGGCGAGGGGCCGTCGGTCCTGCGGGTGCACCGGCTCGGGTACCACACCGCGGCGGAGATCGAGTCCGAGCTGGCCTGGATGGACGCGCTGCGGGCCGAGGCCGGGGTGCGGACCCCGCGGGTGCTGCCCGCCCCGGGCGGCGGGCGGGTGATGACCATGGCCGACGAGACGGGCCAGGAACGGCACTGCGTCCGGTTCGAGTACCTGGCCGGCACCGAGCCCGCCGACGACGACGCCGCGCACTTCGCGGAGCTGGGCGAGATCACCGCCCGGATGCACGTGCACGCCCGGCAGTGGCAGCGGCCGCCCTGGTTCACCCGGTTCCACTGGGACTACGACGCCGCCTTCGGCCCGCGGGCCCGGTGGGGGCGCTGGCAGGACGGCATCGGGGTCGGGCCGGGCGAGCATGCGGTCCTGGACCGCCTGGACCGGGTGCTCCGCGGCCGGCTGGCCGCGTTCGGCACCGGCCCGCAGCGCTACGGCCTGGTGCACGCGGACACCAGGCTGGCCAACCTGCTCGTGGACGGCGGCCGGGTCAGCGTCATCGACTTCGACGACTCCGGCTTCAGCTGGTACCTGTACGACGTCGGCACGTCGGTCAGCTTCTTCGAGCATCAGCCGCACGTGCCCGGGCTGGTGGACAGCTGGCTGTCGGGCTACCGGCGGGTGACCGCGCTGCCGCCGGAGGACGAGGCGGAGATCTGGACCTTCATCATGTTCCGGCGGCTGCTGCTGGTCGCGTGGATCGGCTCGCATCAGGGCGCCGACATCGCCCGGGAGCTGGGCGCCGGATACACCCAGGACAGCTGCGCCCTGGCTGAGCGCTACCTCAGCCGTCAGGGCTAGTACAGAAGGGATTTCACGTGTTCACATCACTAGCGGGGCGGGCGGTCGTGGTCACCGGCGCCACCCGGGGCATCGGCAAGGGCATCGCCCGGGTGTTCGCCAGCAGCGGGGCCCGGGTCCTCATCGTGGGCCGGGACGCCGGCGCGGCCGCCGCGGCCGTCGCGGAGCTGACTGCCGGCGGGGCCGAGGTGTCCTCGGTGCTGGCCGACGTCAGCGTCCGGGCGGACTGCGAGCGGATCGCCGCGACCGCCGCGCAGCGGCTGGGCGGGATCGACATCCTCTGCGCCAACGCGGGGATCTTCCCGGACCGGCGGCTCGCGGACATGACCGACGAGGATCTGGACACCGTGTTCGGCACCAACCTGCGCGGCTGCATCCTGACCGTCCAGGCCTGCCTGCCCGCCCTCCGGGAGTCCGCGCACGGCCGGGTCATCCTCACCTCCTCCATCACCGGGCCGATCACCGGGTTCGCCGGCTGGTCGCACTACGGCGCGAGCAAGGCCGGCCAGCTCGGCTTCATGCGCAGCGCGGCCCTCGAGCTGGCTCCGCACGGCATCACGGTCAACGCGGTGCTGCCCGGCAACGTGATCACCGAGGGCCTGGTGGATCTCGGCGAGGAGTACATGCAGGAGATGACGGCCAGCGTGCCGCTGCGCCGCCTGGGCACGGTGGACGAGATCGGCTACGCGGCGCTGTTCCTGGCCACCGACGAGGCGGCTTACATCACGGGCCAGACGATCGTGGTCGACGGCGGGCAGGTGCTGCCTGAATCCCTGGGTGCCATGGATGCCTAGCGCGCGCACCCCGGAAGATGTGCGGCGGGTGCTGACCGAGCGGATCTCGGCCGGGCACCTCCGCCCGGGCCAGCGGCTCGGTGCCGAGCGGGCGCTCGCGGCCGATCTGGGGGTCAGCCGGGCCACGCTCCGCCAGGCCCTGGCCGTGCTGGCCGAGACCGGCGTGGTCCGCCGGGTGCCGGGCCGCGGCGGCGGTACCTTCGTCAGCCAGGACAAGATCGAGCGGGACACGTCCCGGGTCGTGGGGCTGCCCGCCCTGCTGCGCAGCCAGGGCGCGGTGGCCGGGACCCGGGTGATCAGCGCCGGGCTGTCCGGCGCGGAGGAGGCCGCCGCCCGGGCGCTCGCCATCCAGCGCGGTGACCTCGTCATCGACCTGGTCCGGATCCGGCTCGCGGACGGCAGTCCCATCTCGGTGGAGCACGCCATCCTGCCCGCCGACCGCTTCCCGGGCCTGCTGGAACTGCCGCTCGGCGGCTCGGTGTACGAACTGCTGGACGAGCACTTCGGCACCCGGCCGGGAGAGGCTGTCGAGCGGATCGAGGTGGTCGCCGCGTCTGGTGACGAGGCGCTGGTCCTCGACGTGCCGGCGGGCTCGCCGCTGCTGGCCATCAGCCGGACCACGACCGACCCGGACGGGGTGCCGTTCGAGTTCTCCTACGACCTGTTCCGTGGCGACCGGATCCGCATCATGGTGCGCACCCCGGGGGAACGTGCCCCCGGGGAGAGCACGGTCACCCTCGATGAGCCGGCCCCCGGCCGGGTCATCGAACTGCGCCCGCAGACCGCGATCTGAGCAGGAAGGAGCACGCCAGTGGCCGAGCCAGGGCCTGAGCGGCCGGTGGGCCGGATCCGGTTCATGGACCAGCAGCGGGTCAACCTCGACGGGTTCGCCGTCGAGGATCCCGGCCTCGGGCTGGTCGCGCTGCATTCCCCGCATGACCCCGAGCCGGGGCTGGTGATCTCCGGCGGCCGGGTCGTGGAGATGGACGGGGTCGCGGAGGAGGATTTCGACTCCCTCGACGCCTACATCGCCCGGCACGGCCTGGACCTGGCCGTCGCCGCCGAGGTGATGGCCCTGCCCGACACCGAGCTGGCCCGGCGGGCCGTCCGCCCGGACGTGCCCCGGGCCGAGGTCATCCGGCTGTGCTCGGGCGCGACCCCCGCCAAGCTCGCCCGGGTCCTGGCGCTGCTGCGGCCGGCCGAGCTGATGCTGGCCATGACCAAGCTGCGCGGCCGGCGTACCCCCAGCAACCAGGCGCACGTCACCAACCGGCTCGACGACCCGCTGCTGCTCGCCGCCGACTCGGCCACGGCCGCCGCGTTCGGCTTCCGGGAGATCGAGACCACCGTCCCGGTCCTGGCCGACGCGCCCAGCAACGCGGTGGCCTGCCTCATCGGCGCGGCAGTCGGGTCGCAGGGCGTGCTCATCCAGTGCTCGGTCGAGGAGGCACTGGAACTCGAGCTCGGCATGCGCGGGCTGACCTCCTACGCGGAGACCGTCTCGCTCTACGGCACCGAGCCGGTGTTCACCGACGGGGACGACACCCCCTGGTCCAAGGCCTTCCTGACCTCCGCGTACGCCTCGCGCGGGATGAAGATGCGGGTCTCCTCGGGCGCCGGGGCCGAGGTGCTGATGGCCGGGGCCGAGGGCAAGTCCATGCTCTACCTGGAGGCCCGCTGCGTCGCGCTGGCCCGGGCGATCGGCGCCCAGGGCGTGCAGAACGGCGGCATCGACGGGGCCAGCGTGGCCGGGTCCGTGCCCCGCGGGCTGCGCGAGCTGATGGCCGAGAACGTCATGGTCATGATGCGCAACCTGGAGTCCTGTTCCGGCAACGACGCGCTGATGAGCGAGTCGGACATGCGCCGCACCTCCCGGACGCTGCCCATCGTGCTGGCCGGCTCCGACTTCGTGTTCAGCGGCTTCGGCAGCATCCAGCGGTACGACAACATGTTCGGGCCGAGCAACTTCAACGCCGAGGACATCGACGATTTCCTGGCCATGCAGCGGGACTGGGGCGTCGACGGCGGGCTCCGCACGGTGCCCGCCGGGGAGATCGGCCAGCTGCGCCGGTACGCCGCCCAGGCCTGCCGGGCCGTGTACCAGCACCTCGGGCTGGCCGACTTCACCGACGACCACGTGGAGCGCGCGATCGACGCGGCCGGGTCGAAGGACCTGGGGGAGACCGACACGCTGGCCGTGCTCGGCGCGGCCCACGCGATCCGTGAGGGCGGGCTCACCGTGGTGGACATCGTCGCGGCGCTCGACGAGACCGGGTACGAGGCCGAGGCGGAGGCCATCATGGAGATGACCCGGGCCCGGCTGTCCGGCGACTACCTGCAGACCGCCGCGATCTTCGACGAGGAGCTCCGGGTCCTGTCCCTGGTCACCGACCCGAACGACTACGCCGGCCCGGGCACCGGCTACGAGCCCACGCCGCCCCGGCAGGCCGAGATCGACGAGATCCGGCAGGCCCGCGGGGTCGAGGACCTGCGGGCCGAGCAGGCCGCTTCCGCGCAGCCGCTGCTCGCGCCGGCCGGCCCCGCGCTGACCGGCCCCGCGTTGGCCGGGCAGGACCCGCGGGACGTGGTGATCGGCGTGTCCCCGGCCGTCGGCCGGGACGTCTGGCGCACGCTGTCCGGGCTCACCGTGCCCGAGGTGCTGGGCGAGCTGCTGGCCGGGCTGGAGGAGGAGGGCTGCGCCGGCCGGGTGGTCCGGTTCAACGACACGGTGGACCTCGGCCGGATCGGCCTGGCCGCCGCGCGGCTGGCGGGCTCGGGTATCGGCATCGGCCTGCAGGGCAAGGGCACCGCGCTGATCCACCGCCGGGACCTGGCCCCGCTGGCCAACCTGGAGCTGTACTCGGTGGCCCCGGCCGTCACCCGCGGGCTGTACCGGCTGCTCGGCGCGAACGCCGCCCGGCACGCCAAGGGGGGCACCCCCGACCCGGCCCGCAACCCGTACAGCGACGAGGCCATCGAGGCCCGGTACCACACGACCGTGATCGCGCTGATGGCGCTGGAACGGGCCTGGGTCCGGCCCGGGGAACCCGCCGAGCAGCTGTCGGCGGAGGGGTTGCAGTGACCGCGGCGGGGGAGCGGCCGGCCAGCGGCGAGCAGTCGCCCGGCGGTGAGCAGCCCGGCGGTGAGCAGCCCGGCGTGCGGGCGCTGTCGGGCCGGCCGGTCGGGGAGCTGACCCTGGAGGCCGTCCGCCGCGGCGAGGTCGGCCTGCCCGACCTGCGCATCCATCCTGAGTCGCTGGAGCACCAGGCGGCCGTGGCCGAGGCGCACGGGAACCCCCAACTGGCGGGGAACCTGCGCCGGGCCGCCGAGCTGACCGCGCTGGGCGACGACGAAGTGCTGGCCATCTACGAGGCGCTGCGGCCCGGCCGGTCCACCGCGGCCCAGCTCACGGAGCTGGCCACCTCCCTCGACCGGCGCGGGCTGCCCCGCTGCGCCGCCCTCCTCACCGAGGCCGCCGAGATCTACGCCCGCCGCGGCCTGACCGCGTGACCTCCCGTCCCGCGCCCCCGCCCGCCGCGCCTGGCACCGTCCGGCCGGGCGCCGCGCCCGGCAGTGTCCGGCCGCGCGCCGCGCCTGGCACCGCCCCCCGGCGCTCCCGGGATCGCGGTCAATTTTTCTCTCCTAACGCATCTGACCGGCCACGATCACGCAGGCCGCCGCCATGAGCGTCGTGGCGGGGGTCGACATCGGGAACGCGACGACCGAGGTCGTCGTGCTGGACGGCGGGCGGCTGCTGGGCGCCGACCGGCTGCCGACCCGGGGCCGCAAGGGATCAGCGGACTCGCTGCGCGGCGCCGCGGCGCTGGTCCGCCGGATCGAGCGGCGGCTGGGCACGACCGTCGGCGAGGCCCGGATCGCGCCGCTGCGGGCCGTCGGCACCGCGACGCTGACCATCCCGGCCGCCGCCCCCGCCACCGGGCGCCTGCGGATGCTCGCCACCGGGGTGGCCACGCCCGGCGGCGCCGGCACCTGCGTTGGCGCGCCCCTGTGGTTGGAAGAGGAGCGGTTGGAAGAGGAGCGGCCGGGCGGGGAGCACGCGGCCACCGCGCGGGTCGCGCTGGTGCCCGCCAGCCTCGGCTACGCGGCCGCGGCGCGGCAGCTCCGCCAGCTCCTCGCGGCCGGTATCCCCATCGGGGCGGTCCTCGCCGGAAGTGACGAGGCCGTGCTCATCGCCAACCGCCTCGGCGTCCCGGTCCCCGTCATCGACCAGGTCGACGTGGCCGCGGCGGCCGCCTGCGCGCTGCTGGCCGTGGAGGTCCGCCGCCCCGGGCAGCCGCTCACCCTGCTGACCGACCCGGTCGCCCTGGCCGCCGCGCTGCGGCTCGGCGACGCGGAGGCCGGGGACGCGGCCACCGTGAGCCGCGCGCTGCTCGACTACGGCAACGGCGTGATCGGGCTGGCCCCCGAGGCCGCGCCCCGCTCGCCAGCGCCGGGCTTCCCTGCTCAGGGCCGGGCTGAGCCATGGGTCGTGGCCTGCGGCCGCCGGATCGGCCTGCGGGCCGCGTGCGCCGGGCTGGCGGGCTGGCCGGTCGGCGCCGTCACCGCGCTCGGCACCCCGGACGGCGAGACCCCGCTGGATGACCTGTTCGCCGTGGACCTGGCTGCCGCGGCCGACACCGCCACCGCCCGGCGGGGCAGCGTGGGCCGGGCCGCCCTGGTCTCGTCGCTGCACCGGCTCAGTTCCGGCACCGACCACGCGGCCGTGCTCGCCGGCCTGCTGGACCGCCCGGTCCGCTGCGTGCTCAGCGAACCCGCCGCGGCCCGGCTGGGTGCCTGCACCACGCCCGGTGCCCGGCCTGACGCCGTCGTGGTTGACGTCGGCGCGGGGACCATCGACGTCATCGCCCCGGACGGGGAGGTGGTCGCGGCGGGGGCTGGGGACCTGCTCACCGTCGCGGTCGCGGAGACCCTGGGTGTGCCCCGCGCCGCCGCCGACTGGGTGAAGCGGGGCCCGTGCGTCCGGCTCGACGCGGGCCTGCGGTTCGAGGCCGAGGACGGCAGCCGCGGGTTCCTGGACAGCCCGGCCGACCCCGCCGCCGCCGGCATGCTCGCCGCGGCCGGCCCCGCCGGTTGGCTGCCGTTCGACCGGCGGCACAGCCCGGCTGAATGGCGGGCCATCCGGCTCCGCCTCAAGGAGGCCGTGTTCGCGGCCAACCTGGCCCGCGCGCTCCGCACGCTCGGCTCGCAGGGCTCGCCCGGCCGCGACCTGGGCCAGGTCCTGATCGTCGGCGGCCCGGCCGGGGATGACGAACTGCTCGGCGTGCTGCTGCGCACCCTCCCCGGCGGCGTTACCTTCGGGCGCGGCAACGTCGGCGGCACCCTGGCCGGTCCCTCCGCCGGGCACCGGCACGCCGCCGCCCTCGGCCTGGCCCTGGCGCCGGTCGGCCTAGCCGGCTAACCCGGTTCTTCTCGTGTCCTGGTGGACGGCGGCCGCGGTCGCTCACCCGCCACGGCCGCCGTCCCGATCATGGGCGCAGGCGGCTACCAGCCCACGGCCACCACCAGGTACTGCGGGTTGGTGATCGAGATATCGGAGGACTGCCCGGCGTCGTCGTCGTAGGGGAAGCCGTACTGCAGCCCGTTGATCGCGTTCTGGTGCCAGAACTGCGCGTAGTAGTTCGCCGGGGCGGCCTGGTAGAAGTTGGCCGGGTTCGACTGCTGCGCCGCGGGCAGCTGTGCCACGTGCCGGTTCAGGCCGGCGCACAGCGGCGGGTTGGCCGACAGTGTCCCGCCGCAGCCGAAGATCTGCGCGGTGGTGTCGCTGCTGTCTCCCTCGGCGGCCGCGTAACTGGTGAAGTAGTTCGCGTACGCGCCGCCCGGCTGGAACGCCGGGTCGTTGCCCGGCGACGGGATGCCGTACGGGGCCTGGTCCGTGGCCAGCTCCTTGAACTGGGTCGGCACCGAGTTCTGGAATCGCGCGAACGTGGCCGCCCGGGATTCGGTGAAGGTGGCGTAGTTCTCGCCGACCTCCTGGTTCGACCCGTCGTGCCCGTGCAGCAGCAGGGCCAGCTTGAGGCCGAACCGGTCGACCCGGGTGGTGTCCACGTTGATCGACGAGGCGCCCACCGTGAACTCGATGAAGTCGTAGTACTGGCTGTTCGGGGAGCCGAGGTAGAAGTACATCCGGCCCGCGGAGTTGGCCGGCATGTCCACGTACGGCTGCTGCGCGATCGACTCCTCCTGGCCGTTGAAGCTCCAGTACACCTGGCTGTCCGGGTACTGGCCGTTGGTCTGGTTCACGATCGAGAGCTCAAGGACGTGGGTCGCCGCCGGGATGGCACTGGTGTTGCCCCAGAACGAGGCGGGCGGCGCGCCCGAGCCACCCGAGCCCGTGGAGGTCGGCGTGGGCGTGGGCGTAGGCCCGACTCCGCTGCCGGTCGTGTACACGCCGAACTCCCACAGCGAGTAGCCGTACGGGGTGGCCCGGGCGGTGCCGTACATCCGGACGTACCGCCCGGTCCCGGAGACCGACAGGGTCTGGGTGCCGCCCGTGCCGGTGGTGGTGGAGTAGATCGTGGTCCAGTTCGTGCCGTCGGGGGAGACCTGGATCTGGAACGCGGTCGCATAGGCCGCTTCCCAGTCCAGCGTCACCTCGCAGATGGTCTGGCTGGAGCCCAGGTCGACCTGGAGCCACTGCGGGTCGGAGAAGGCGCTCGACCAGCGGGTGCTGGTGTTGCCGTCCACCGCCGCCGAGGCCGGGAACGAGGCGTTCTCCAGCGACGAGGCTGTGGCGGGCTGGTTCAGCGCGGCGTCCGTGGTGCTGCACGACGAGCCGCTGCCCGCGGTGCCGTAGACCTGGAACTCCCACAGTGAGTAGCCGTACTGGGTGGCCCGCGCCGTGCCGTACATCCGGACGTACCGGCCGGTCCCGGTGACGTTGAGGGTCTGGGTGCCGCCCGTCCCGGTGGTGGTGGAGTAGATCGTGGTCCAGTTGGTGCCGTCGGGCGAGGTCTGGATCTGGAACGCGGTCGCGTAGGCCGTCTCCCACTGCAGCACCACCTGGCTGATGGAGGCGGACGCGCCGAGATCGACCTCCAGCCACTGCGGGTCGCTGAACGCGCTGGACCAGCGGGTGCCGGTGTTGCCGTCCACCGCCGCCGACGCAGGGAACGACGCGTTCTCCACCGACGACGCGGTCGCGGTCTTGCCCTGCGACAGCAGGGTGGCGGCCTCGGCGCTGTGCGCCGTGCCGGCCAGCAGCCCCGCCGTGAGGGCGAGCGCCGCGGCCAGGGTGACCAGGACGCGGGAGCGGGAGCGCCGCCACGTCTCGGTATGCAGGAGGAGCTTCATGCCTGTCCTTTCGGGGAAGCGGGCCTTTGCGGGAGCGGAAACCCGGTGCTACGAGCCCGGGCGCGGCGAGATGGTCCAGACGACCGTGGTGGACGCGAAAGCAGCCGAGGCTGATGTCCCGGTGACTGTGACGGTGCTGGTGCCCAGGGTCTGTCCATGCCACCCGGGCTGGTGATCGTGACCCGGCCGGCCAGCGGGGCAGCGGCCGGCGGCCCGGCGTAACACCCGGCGGGGATGGCGGGGACGGGCAGCAGAGCGCATGGCATCTCCCGGGCGGGGGGAACAGGAGAAGTGCGGGACTTGATTTAAGACTTAATTTTGACCGTAACTTAATGGCGGCGAAACGCCCCGTCAAGGGTTAGTCCAAAGGCGGGCGGAAGGGCAGCCGGTCGCGGCCAGCCAGGGTCAGCCGGCCAGCAGGACGCCGAGAAACAAGGCGGCCAGCGCGCTGACGCCGGCCAGCGCGCCGAACACGGCGAGGCCGGCGGTGCTGCGCGCGCGGGCATGCAACGCCGCGGCGGCACCGGAGATGCCCACGGCCACCAGCTTGGCGATCAGCGTGCCCCGGTAGCCGGGACTGTGGCTCTCGCCGGGCCCCACGGCGATGACGTTCCACACCCCGGTGACGATCAGGACCGCGAACGCAGCCCAGGCGACCTGGTTGAAGCGCCGGGCGGCCGCCCGCGGCACCTCAGCGCCGAACCGGCGCAGGACCGGAACCACGGCCGCCAGGGTGAGCTGGCCGCCCACCCAGACCGTGGCCGCGAGGACGTGCAGGAACAGCCGGACGGTATCCCAGCTGACCGGCAGCACCCTGCTATTCCCCTGTCAGGAGAGCACGCGCTGCCATCAGGAGAGCACGCGCCGCCGGAAGTTCCGCAGCCCCAGGGCCAGGAACACCACCGCGAACCCGGTCACCACTGGGTAGATCACGTACAGGTGCATGTGCGGGGCCTCGGTGAACGCGGCCCGCATCCCCTCGTTCACGTAGATCAGCGGGTTGATCAGCACGATGGTCTGCAGCCAGTGCCAGCCGCCCACCGCGACCGGGGCCAGCCTGGTCCACGAGTAGTACGTGCCGCCCAGGAACGTGATCGGCAGGATGATGAAGCCGAACATCAGCCCGATGTTGCGCGGCTCGAAGCTGGTGCCCAGCAGCAGTCCCAGCCCGGCCATGGCCACCGCGGCCAGCGGCACGAACGTGAGGATGATCCACCAGTGCAGCGAGAGGTGAGCGTGCACCCCGGGCGCGTGCACCACCGAGGCCATGGGCAGCACGATGATGGCCGAGATCACCCCCTGGGCCGCGCCCGACAGCACCTTGGCCATCGCGACCAGCCAGATCGGGCAGGGCGCCTGGACCCGGTCCTCGATCTCCCGGGTGAAGCCGAACTCCTGGGCCATGTTCAGGGCGATGGACTGCACCCCCTGGAACATGACCGAGATGCCGACCACGCCAGGCACCAGGATGGTCGCGAACGCGGACTCGGCGGCCGTGCCGCCCCCGCCGCCGATGCCCTGGCCGATCTTGGGAAACACGAACAGGAACACGAAGCACAGCAGGAACGGCTGGATCACGGTGCGCAGCACGAACTCCCAGAGATGCTTGCGCAGCACGACCAGGTCACGCAGCATGAGAGCGCCCAGCGCGGTCCAGCTGGCGGCGGCCACCGACCGGGTCGGCCCGCCGCCGATCCGCTGCGCCCGTGCCTCGGGGGTCGGCGCCTGCGGGGTCAGCGAGGTGGTCATCAGTCCCGCAGCTCCTTGCCGGTCAGGTTGATGAACACGGTCTCCAGGCTCGGCTCGGCGATCGACAGGTCCACCAGGTCGAACCCGCCGCGCTCGGCGGCCAGCACGATCCGCGGCACCAGCCGGTCACTGCCCTGCATGTGCAGCTCGACGCCACCGTCCACCGGGCGGGTCCGCGTCACCCCGTCCACGTCCTGGCTGAGCAGCTCGGCCAGCCGGGCGGTGTCACCCGCCGTCTTCACCGTCACGACCGTGTCGGCGCCGACGCTCTGCTTGAGCGCGGCCGGGGTGTCCAGGGCCAGGATCTTGCCGTGGTCCATGATCGCGACCCGGTCGCAGAGCTGGTCCGCTTCCTCCATGTAGTGCGTGGTGAGCAGGATCGTCTGGCCCTCGCCGTGCAGCTCGCGGAGCAGGTCCCACAGCGCGAGACGGCTCTGCGGGTCCAGGCCCGCGGTGGGCTCGTCCAGGAACAGCACCGAAGGGCGGTGGAAGATGGCCCGGGCCACCATCAGCCGCTGGGCCATGCCGCCGGACAGGGCGTACACCGAGGCCCCGGCCCACCTGGACAGCTGGAACTGCCCGAGCAGCTCGTCGGCGGTCCGCCGGGACGCCTTGGCCCCCATGCCGAACAGCCGCCCGTGGAAGTACAGGTTCTCCCACACGGTGAGCTGCCGGTCCAGCGTGTTCTGCTGGGACACGATCCCGCTCAGCTGCTTGGCCAGCGCCGGGTGCGCCGCGACGTCCACCCCGGCCAGGAAGGCCCGCCCGGAAGTCGGCACCACCCGGGTGGTGAGGATGCCCGCGGTGGTGGTCTTCCCGGCCCCGTTCGGCCCCAGCAGGCCGAAGATCTCCCCGGCCTCGACGCTCAGGTTGAGCCCGTCCACCGCGGCGAAGTCCGTGCCCGGGTAGACCTTGGTCAGTTCCTCGGTGCGGATGACCGCGGCGGTTCCGCCGTCCGTCCGCCCGGTGCTGCTCGCTGCTGCGGGTGCGCTGCTCATGGCCTGTTCATCGTAGCGAGCGGGCATAGGGCAACCTGGAGAGGCACGACCGCCCGCGACAGACCCCCTGGAGAGGAACCGCGCATGGCCCGGGTACTGATCACCGGCTCGTCCGACGGCCTTGGCCTGATGGCCGGCGAACTGCTCGCCCGCGACGGGCACGAGGTCACCCTGCACGCCCGCAACGACACGAGGGCCGGCGATGCCCGCGCCGCGCTGCCCGCCGCGGCGCACGTGGTCGTCGGTGACCTGGCCAGCATCACGGGCATGCGGCAGGTGGCCGGGCAGGCCAATGAACTGGGCCGGTACGACGCGGTGATCCACAACGCGGGCGTGGGCTACCGGGAGCCGCGCCGGATCCAGACCCCCGATGGACTCAGCCACGTGTTCGCCGTCAACGTCCTGGCGCCCTACCTGCTCACGGCCGTGATGGCCCGCCCCGGCCGGCTCGTCTACCTCAGTTCCGGCATGCACCGGGGCGGCAACTCCGACCTGGCCGATCTGCAGTGGGTCGGGCGGCACTGGAACGGCTCGCAGGCTTACTCGGATTCCAAGCTGTTCGACGTGGTGCTGGCGTTCGCGGTGGCCCGCCTGTGGCCTGGCGTGCTCAGCAACGCCCTCGAACCGGGGTGGGTCGCGACCAGGATGGGCGGCCCGGCCGCGCCGGACGACATGTCCCAGGCCCCGGTGACCCAGGCCTGGCTGGCGGTCAGCGACGACCCCGCGGCCACCGTCACCGGCCAGTACTTCTACCACCAGCGCCCCCGCCCGTCCCACCCGGCCGCGTCCAGCACGTCCGTGCAGGATCAGCTGCTCGCGGCGTGCGCCGAGCTGTCCGGGGTCGAGCTGCCCAAGGAGTCCTCCTCATGAAAGCCGTGGTGTTCGCGAACTGGCCGCCGCACTGCTGACCGCGGCCGGGGGAGCGTCGAGCGCGCAGTGGATCGGCGGGACCGCCCGCCGGCCCGCCCCGGCGGCCCGGGCCGGGTTGCGGATGGTGAAGACGGCCAGCACGCCGCCCGCCACGCACAGCGCGGCCGAGATGAGCGACGCGGTGTGGAACCCGGCCGAGAACACGTCCTTGTGCAGGTAGGCGTCGCCGGTGATGCCGCCCGCGGCGGGCAGCAGGGCCACGGCGATGAGCGCAGCCGCCCGGGCCACGTCGTTGTTGACCGCCGACGCGATGCCCGCGTGCTCCGCGGGCACCGCGCCCAGCACGGTGGACGTGAGCGGGGCCACGGTCACGGCCAGGCCGAAGCCGAACACCAGCACGGCGGGCAGCACCTCGGTGACGTAGTCGCCGGATGCGGTGATCCGGGTGAACAGGGCCAGGCCGATGCCGACCAGCACCGGTCCCACGGTCAGCTGCAGCCGGGGGCCGATCCGCGCCGCCAGCGCGCCGGAGCGCCGCGACAGCAGCAAGGTGATCACGGTGACCGGGAGCAGCGAGATGCCCGCCTCCAGCGCGGTGTACCCGGAGACCTGCTGCAGCTGGATGGGCAGCAGGAACAGCGCCCCGCCGATGCCGCCGTAGACCACGAACGTGATCACGTTGGTGGCGGTGAACTGGGTCGAGGCGAACAGGCTGAGCGGCAGCATCGGGTCCTTGCTGCGGAGTTCCTGGACTGCGAACGCGCCGAGCAGCACCACCCCGGCGATCAGCGCGGACAGCACCGCCGGGTTGAACCAGTGACCGCCCGGGCCCTCGATCAGCCCGTAGGTCAGCGCGATCAGGCCCAGGGTGACCAGCGTGCCGCCCAGCACGTCGATCCGCCCGGTGGCCTGCGGGTCACGGGACTCCGGCACGTGCCGCAGGGTCACCGCGACCACCAGGGCGGCCAGCGGGAGGTTGATCACGAAGATCAGCCGCCAGGACGCCGCCTGCACCAGGTAGCCGCCGATGAACGGGCCGATCGCGGTGCCCACCCCGCTGAACCCCGACCACGCGCCGATGGCCGGGCCCCGGTCGTCGGGCCGGAACACCGCCTCCAGGATGGCCAGGCTGCCCGGGGTCAGCAGCGCCGCGCCCACGCCCTGCAGGGCCCGGGCCAGGATCAGGACGTTCACGTCCGGCGCGACCGCGCACAGCAGGGACGCCACCGCGAACCAGATCACCCCGATCAGGAAGACCTTCTTGCGGCCGTACTTGTCGCCCAGCGACCCGGCCAGGAGCAGCAGCCCGGCCAGGGTCATGGTGTAGGCCGTCACCACCCACTGCAGCGCGGCCAGCCCCACATGGAAGTCCCGGCCGATGGCGGGCAGCGCGATGCCGACCACGGTGGCGTCGATCGACGCGATCGCCGACCCCAGCACCGTGGCGAGCAGCACCCAGCGGCCCCGGGCGCTGGCCAGGACCAGCCCGTCCGTGGTGCCCGGCGCCGCCGCGCCCGTGCTCACCGGACGGCCAGCACGGTCTTGCCCGGCGGCCGCGGCCGCGTGCCGCTCTCGAAGGCCTGCCGGCCCTCGCTCAGCGGGAACGTCTGGCTGATCACCGGCCGCAGGCGGCCCTGGTCCACCAGGCTGGCCAGCTGCGCCAGCTCGCCGGGGTCCGGCGTGACCACGAAGAACATCGCGTGCACCTGGTGCGCGCGGGCCTGCTCCGGGGCGGGCGGGGCGCCCAGCGTCACCAGCCGCCCGCCGGGCCGCATGACCGGGTAGGACCGCTCCGTCATCGCGCCGCCCACGGTGTCGATGACCACGTCCACCCCGCTGATCGCGTCCTCGAACCGGCCGGCCTCGGTGCTCAGGAACTCGCCGGCGCCCAGCCCCCGGACGAATCCCGCGTCCCGGGCCGACCCGGTGGCCGTGACCTGGCCGCCGAGCACCGCCGCGAGCTGTACCGCGTACACGCCTACCCCGCCCGCGCCGCCGTGCACGAGCACCCGCTCGCCAGCCTCCAGCGCCGCGTAATCCACCAGCGCCTGCCAGGCGGTCAGGGCGGCCAGCGGCAGGGTGGCCGCCGCCTCGTGCGGGACCGAGCGGGGCCGGGCAGCCAGCTCGGCGGCCGGCACCGTCACGTACTCGGCGGCGGCCCCGTCCCGGTCGAACCCGATCAGGCCATACACCTCGTCGCCGGGGGCCACGCCGGCGGCGCCCCTCCCGAGGCGGGTCACGGTCCCGGACATCTCGTGCGAGGGAATGACCGGCGTCCGGTCCTTCCCGTCCCGCGTGGTCCAGGACAGGTCCCAGGTCAGCTCGGCGAAGGTGATCGCCGCCGCGTGCACGGCCACCAGCGCCTCGCCGCGCTGCGGCACCGGGATCGGTGCCTGCTCGTACACGAGCTGGTCCGGCCCGCCCCGGGTGTGGGCTCGCAGCGCCATCATCATGTCCATCGGGGACCTGCCCTGTTTTTTCCGCAACGAAAACCGCCACGGCGGGCGGCCCGCCGGGCCGGCCGGCGGGCCGCCGCGCTAGAGGCCCTGCTGGCCGGGCCGGTCTACGGTTGGTGCACGGACTCGGAGAGGACGCATTCATGGACCTGGGCCTGAAGGGACAGACGGCCGTCGTGACCGGCGCGAGCCGGGGGATCGGGCTGGCCATCGTGCGCGCGCTGGCTGACGCCGGGACGCGGGTGATCGCCGGGGCCAGAGGCTCATCCGCCGAACTGGACGAACTGGTGCGCACCGGGCCGGTCCAGTCGCTCGCCGTGGACCTGGCGGATCTGGCCGGGCCGGGTCAGCTCACCGCGCTGGCTGGCGAGCGGATCGACATCCTGGTCAACAACGTGGGCAGCGCCCCGGCCCGTACCGGCGGGTTCCTGGCCATCACCGACGGGGACTGGGAGGCCTCGATCACGCTGAACCTGATGGCGGCGGTCCGCATGACCCGGGCCGCGCTGCCGGTGATGCTGGCCGCGGGCCGGGGCGCCATCGTCAATATCTGCTCGGTCAACGCCCGGCTGCCCGACCCCGGGGTCATGGACTACAGCGCGGCCAAGGCCGCCCTGGCCAGCTTCTCCAAGTCGCTGTCCAAGGAGGTCGGGCCGAAGGGCATCCGGGTCAACACGGTGAGCCCCGGCCCGGTCGCCACCGACCTGTGGCTGGGGAAGGGCGGTGTCGCGGCGACGGTCGGCGCGGCGACCGGCGCCCGGCCCGAGGACGTGGAACGCGATGCCGCCCGCCAGATGGTGACCGGCCGGTTCACCCGCCCGGCGGAAGTGGCCGACCTGGTGCTGTTCCTGGCCAGCGACCGCAGCGGGAACGTGACGGGGGCCGACTTCACCATCGACGGCGGCCTGATCACGACCCTCTGACCGGGACCGGCGGGCCGGCCGGTCAGGCCAGGTCCTGCCAGGTCCGGCCGGTACGCACGCTGGCCGGCTGCTCGGCCACGATGTCCGAGCCGGGCCGCGCCCCGTTGTCGCGGGCCTTGACCAGGATCCAGCGGCGCGGGCCGGTCCTGGTCAGGCCGAACCCGCCGGTCAGCTTGCGGCCGTCCAGCACGAACGACAGGTGGGCCGGCTCGTCGCGGACGATCTCAGCCGGGCCCTCATCCCAGATGATCACGGCGCCGCTGCCCCGCGCCTGGCCCTGATGCACCCCCTCGAACTCACCCGCGTCCAGGGAGTGGTCCTCGACCGGCACGGCCAGCCGCCGGACCGCGGGATCCAGGGACGGGCCCTTGGGGACCGCCCAGGAGCGGAGCACGCCGCCGAGCCGGAGCCGCAGGTCGAAGTGCAGCGTGGTCGCGTCGTGCAGTTGCACGACGAACCGGGATGCGCTCACCCCGGGACCGTACCCGCCGGGGGAGGTGCTGGCCTAGGGCGCGGTGCTCAGCGCCTGGTACACCGCGTCGCGGACGGCGGGGTCCCCTGGCGGGGCGGCGTCCTGCTCGTCCGCGAGTTCCTGCAGCGAGGTCATCCGCACGCCCGGCAGCCCGCACACCGTGAACTGGTCGAAGGCGCGCAGGTCGGGGTCCACGTTGAGTGCGAAGCCGTGGCTGGTGATGCCATGGCGGATCCGCATCCCGATCGACGCGACCTTGCGCTCGTCGGGGGTCCACACCCCGACCAGGCTGGAGGTGCCGGGCGGGGTGTCCCGGCGCTGCGCGGCGAATCCCAGCTCGTCAAGCGCCCGGACCAGGCCGGACTCGAGCCAGCGGACCACGTCGGCGGGACCGCGTTCGCGTAGATCGATGACCAGGTAGCCGACCAGCTGCCCCGGCCCGTGGTAGGTGGCGTAGCCGCCGCGGTCCACGGGCAGCACCGGGATGTCGTGCTGGCCCAGCCGCAGGTCGGCTGGGTCGGTCCGGTGCCCGTAGGTGATCACCGGGGGGTGGCTGAGCAGGAACAGGCGGTCGCCGGCCTCCCCGGCCTGGCGTTCCTCAACCCAGCCGCGCATGGCCTGGATGGCCTCGTCGTAGGGGATCTCGCCGAGATCCACGCGCTCCAGCGAGGCGGCCCACGGCTCGGCCCGGCCGCTCGCCGAGCCTGCGCCCGGCCCGGCCTGATCGCCGCCGACGACAGTCATAATCCGACTATGCCACCCGCCCGGCCGTGGGCTGGCCCGGGGCGCCCTCCCGGCCGGACGTTAGATTTGGCACGCGAGCGACGGGGGAAGGGATGCGTGATGACTGAGGTGTCCGCCCGCCCGGCCAAGGTGGGCATCCGGGCCGCGGCCCGGATCCTGGCCGGGCGTGATCCGGTCCTGGCGCGGCTGGTCGACGAGGTGGGGCTGCCCAGCCTGCCGCGCCCTGCCGAGACGCACTTCGCCACGCTGGTCCGCTCGATCGTCTACCAGCAGCTGGCCGGCCCGGCTGCCCGGGCCATCCACGGCCGGCTGATCCTCGCCCTGGACGGCGAGGTCACGCCCGAGCGGATGATGGCCCTCACCCCCGGGGCGATGCGCGCCGCCGGGCTGTCGGCCCGCAAGGCCGTCTCGCTGCAGGACCTGGCGGCCAAGGTCCTCGACGGCACCGTGGTCCTGAATTCCCGCGGGCTGGCGCGGGAGAGCGACGATGAGATCGTCGCCCGGCTGAGCACGGTCCGCGGGATCGGCAAGTGGTCGGCGGAGATCTTCCTCATCTTCCAGCTCCGGCGCCTGGACGTGTGGCCCACCGGCGACCTCGGCGTGCGGAAGGGATACGGCCTGGCCTGGCAGATTCCGACGCCGACGCCGAAGCAGCTCGACCTGCTGGGCGAGCCCTACCGCCCGTACCGGACCGTGGTGACGTGGTACAGCTGGCGGGCCGCGCAGCTCTACGCGGGAACCGCGTCCAGCGCCGTGACCAGCTGAGCTATGGCGGCTGGCCTGCCTAAGCCAGGCCGAGGATGCGCTCGGCGTTGTCGCGCAGCACGGTGTTCAGCGTGTCCGGGGGCAGCCCCAGGCCAGACAGCTCGGTCAGGCAGCGCTCCGGGGTGAGGAACGGGAAGTCGCTGCCCCACACGAACTGCCCGGACAGCCGGCCGCGCATCTCGCGGATCACCTCGGCCGGGATCCGCCGCGGCGACCAGCCTGAGATGTCGATGTACACGTTCGTCTTGTGCAGCGCGATCGCGATCAGGTCGAGGTGCCAGGGCCAGCCGAAGTGCGCGGCCACGATGGTCAGACCGGGATGGGCCGCGGCCACCGGGTCGAGCTTGAGTGGGTGGGCGTAGTCGAGCCGGATGCCCTGCCCGCCGGGCTGGCCGGCGCCGATCCCGCTCGTCCCGGTGTGGAACAAGGCCACCAGGCCGTGCTGCTCGCAGGCCGCGAAGATCGGCCAGTACCGAGGGTCGTCAGGGGAGAAGGCCTGGAGCGAGGGGTGGAACTTCACCCCGCGCAGCCCCAGGGCGGCGATGCTGGCCACCTCGGCCACGGCTGCCTCGCCCTTGTGCGGGTCGACCGAGCCCAGCCCGGTGAAGGCGTCCGGGTACTCGCGGCAGGCCGCGGCCACGGTCTCGTTCGGGACCCGGGCCCGTCCGGTGGCCGTCTCGGCGTCCCAGGCCAGCAGGACCGCCATAACCCGGAGCTCGCGGTACCGGGCGGCCAGTTCCTCCAGCGACTGGCGCTGGACCGGCGACCGGAAGTAGGCCTCGGCGGCCTCGACGTACCCCGCCATGCTGACGTCCAGCCAGTCCGGGGTGGGCAGATGCACGTGGAAGTCGACGGCACGCAGCGGCACCGCCTCATCGTAACGGGCGACCCGGTCCCGGGACCCCGGCGCGCCGGCCTTGGCTGGCCTGCCTCGGTCCGCCTGCTTGGTCAGCTGGCGGGCGCTGGCCCGCCCGGATGCCCGGGTCCGGTTCGCTGGCGCTGCTGGTCCGCTGGCCCGGCCTGTCCGGTTCGCTGGCCGGGTCAGGTCCGCTCACCCGGTGTGGCTCCCGGGCCGCATCACGCTCGCGGGCCGAGGCCCGCAGGACCGGCAGCGTGCACGCCGCGGTGGCCGCCAGCCCGCCCAGGCCGGCCGCCGCGATGAGGGCGCGCACCGGCAGCACGCCGAGCAGTGCACCGCCCAGCACGTAACCGGCCACGGTGGCGCCGTTGGCGACCGCGCCGAACACGGCGAACGCCCGGCCGCGCATCGCGGCGGGGACCCGCCGTCCCAGCAGCACCCCCGCGGCGACGTTCACCCCGCCGTTGCCCATGCCGCCCAGCACGCTGACCGGGGCCAGCCAGGCCACGGCGGGCACGGTCGCCATCAGGGCCACGCCGAGGCAGGTGAGCGCCAGCGAGCCGAGGAGGAGCCGGGCCAGGCCCGCGTCGGACGGGCGCCGCCGGGCCACCCACCAGCCGCCCGCCACCGAGGCACTGACCCACACGCTGTCCATCAGCCCGTAGACGCCGGCCGTGGAGTGCAGCGTGCCCCGGACAAAGAACACCTCGGCCACGTTGACCAGGCTGGCCGCGGCCACCACCGCGCCGACCAGTCCCACGGCGGCCCGCACCAGCGGATCGCGCCGCACCGACCACGGCGCCCGCCCGGCAGCCCCGCTTCCGGCCGGCCCGCCCAGGCCGCCGGCTCGGACCGGGTCGGTGCGGCATCCGGGTCGTTCTGACGTGCGCGTTGTCCCGGCCGCGACGTTGCGGCGCGGCTCCGGGCGGCTTGGAATGGAGCCGCGGCGGGTGCGGATCAGCCGGCCTGCGGCCGCGATGGCCAGGTAGCTGCCCGCGTCGGCGAGCAGGGGCACCCGCAGCCCGAACCGGCCCATCAGGACGCCGCCGAGCGCGGGGGCCAGCATGGTGCCCAGGGAGCCGGCGGTCTGGCTGAGCGCCATGGCCCGGGGCAGGCCCTCGGCCGGGACCATGGACGGCAGCAGGGCGGACAGGCAGGGCTGGGTCACGGCCAGCCCCGCGGCCAGCACGGCCACCAGCGCGATGATCTCCGCCGGCCCGGACACGAAGGCCAGCCCCACGCAGGCGGCCGCCTGGGCCAGCCCCGTCGCGACCAGCAGGAACCGGCTGTCCACCCGGTCCGCCAGCCGCCCGGTCCAGCGGACCAGCAGCACCGGGGGCGCGGCCGCCGCGATCAGGACGGCCGCCACCGCGAACCCGCCCGCCCCGCGCTGCTGCAGTTCCAGCACGAGCGCGGTCGCAGCCAGGAAGTCGCCGCACGAGGACACCGCCCTAGCCCCGCTGGCCAGGTACACGTCCCTCCACCCGCCCCCGCGGTGTCCCCCTCCCCCCGCCCCGTCCAGCGCCGATCCCGCCCGCCGGCCCGGCGCCGATCCCGCCGCCCCGTCCAGCGCCGATCCCGCCGCCCCGTCCAGCGCCGATCCCGCCCGCGGGCCCGCCGCGGAATCCGGCGCCCCTCCCAGCGCGGATCCCGCCGTCCCGCCCGGCGCCGATCCCGCCGCCCGGCCCGGCCCCCGTCGCACAGATGTGAAGGACATACTTCGAAGCATATCCTTCACATCTGGATTCACGCCACTTATCACCTATCTGGTGCACTCAGGCGGGTGATTTGCCCGGTTCTGATGCACCAGATAGGTGATAAGTGCCTGCGCGAGGAACACGGGCCCGGGCGGCCGAGGGGCGAGGGGTGCGGGTTAGCGCCCTGGCCTGTGATAACAGCAAGAAGTGTGGGAGCCGGGTCAGCGGTTCCGCTGGGCGCGGGCGTGCGTGACGGGCTATGCGGAGGAGGGCGCAGGGGCCGGGGCGTAGGGGGTTAGCTGGGGAGGGCGCGGACGGCGACGGAGACCGGGCGGGTGCCGGGGGGCAGGGCCGGGCGGCGTTCCTTGCGGTACGGGGCGAGGAGGTCCTGGATGGCCTGGCTCAGCCCGGTGAGCTCCGCCGCGGTGACCTGGAGCGTGGAGTCCATGAAGAACGCCGCGTCCTGCCACTCCGCAGACTCGGTGTCGAGCTGGGACAGGTACCGGCGGACCCGGGCGTCGTCCCAGGCCAGCATGGACTCCAGCAGGGCGCGCAGCGCCTCGCGGACCTCAGGCTCCAGGTCGGCTACCCCGCTGACCTGGTAGCGCTCCGCCGTGATGCGCCACACCCGTTCGCGCCCGTCACCGCGGCCCGGGGCGGCTTCCACCAGCCCGGCCCGGGCCAGGGCGCGCAGGTGGTAGCTGGTCGCACTGGGCGACAGGTCCACGACGCCGGCGCACTCCGTGGCCGTGGCCGGCCCGCTGTTGCGCAGATGCTCCAGCAGGGCCAGCCGGGCCGGGTGGGCCATGGCCCGCATGACGGCCGCGTCCTGGATCGGCATCGGCTGGTCCCGCGCCGGCTGGTCCCGCGCCGGCTGGTCCCGCATGGGCTGATCCTGGGCCGCCTGGTCGCGGGCTGGCTCGTCGCGTATCGGCTGGTCACGCAGGGACGGGTGCACGCCGGGTCCGGCATTCGCGCTCACCCGGCCAAGATAGCCCGGCGGACCGGCCCCGGACATGTCACACCCACGGCGGTTGCGTCGTCACCTGGGCATGAGAATCGCCATTGTGGGAGGAACGGGAACACTCGGCGGCCACCTCACGGCCGAACTGGCCTCGCGCGGGCACGAGGTCCGGGTGCTCAGCCGCACCGCGCCCGAGTACCCGGTGGACCTGGTCACCGGGGCGGGCCTCGCGCCCGCGCTGAGCGGCTGCGATGTGGTGATCGACGCCAGCAACAACGCCTCGCGGAAGGCGGCCGAGGTCCTGGTCGGGGGGACCCGGCGGTTGCTGGCCGCGGAGCAGGCGGCCGGGGTGCGTCATCACGTGGGCGTGTCGATCGTGGGCTGCGACCAGCTGCCGGTCGGCTACTACCGGGTCAAGACGGACCAGGAGAACCTGGTCGCGCAGGGCCCGGTACCGTGGACCATCGTGCGTGCCACCCAGTTCCACGAACTGGTCGCCAAGGCCTTCGAGACCGCGGCCCGGTTCCGGGTGCTGCCCGCACCCCGCGCGCTGCTCCAGCCGATCGCCAGCGCCGAGGTCGCGCGCTACGTCGCGGGCGTGGCGGAGCAGCCGCCCCGGCGGGAACGGCCCGCGGTGGCCGGCCCCGAGGTCGCCGAGCTGCGCACGCTGGCCCGTACCTGGCGGTCGGTCACCGGCCGCGGGTTCGCGGTGCTCCCGGTCTACCTGCCCGGCCAGGTCGGCCGGGCCCTGCGTACCGGAACGCTCACCACGGGCAACGCTCACCACGGGCGAGGCTGAGTCCCGCGGACGCGTTTCGTTTTCTGCCTGGCTGGAAGCGGGAGCGGGCGCGGCCGTCACCGCGCGCGGCGGGCCGGGGCCCCGGTGACCGGGCGCGGGGCGGAGGAGCTGGCGCGGGCGTTCGAGGCGCAGCGGCCGCGGCTGCTCCGGGTGGCCTACGCGACCACGGGCTCGCTGGCCGAGGCCGAGGACTGCGTGCAGGAGGCGTGGCTGCGGCTGCTGCGCGTCCCCGACCCGGAATCCATCCGGGACCTGGCCGCCTGGCTGACCACCGCGGTCAGCCGGCTGGCGCTGGACGTGCTGGGCAGCGCCCGGGCGCGCCGGGAACGGTACGTCGGCCCCTGGCTGCCCGAGCCGCTGGTCGAGGACCTGGAGTCCGACCCGGCCGACCGGGTCACGCTGGACGAGTCGGTGAGCATGGCGCTGCTGGTGGTGCTGGAACGGCTGACGCCCGCGGAACGGACCTCGTTCCTGCTGCACGACGTGTTCGGGATGTCGTTTGCCGAGGTCGCCACCGTGGTCGGCCGGTCTCCCGCGGCCGTGCGCCAGCTCGCGTCCCGCGCCCGGCAGCACGTGGACGGGGGCCGCCCGCGCTTCCCGCCCACCGCCGCGCAGCAGGAGGAGCTGGTCACGGCGTTCGCGGCGGCCTGCGCCGAGGGTGATCTCGAAGGCCTGGTCACGCTGCTCGATCCCGGCGTGGTGTGGCGCGCCGACGGCGGCGGGAAGGTCACCGCGGCCCCGGCGGCCGCCCGCGGCGCCGGGGAGGTGGCGCGCTGGCTGCTCGGGTACATGCGGCGGCCGCCGACGCTGGTGCGGATGGCCAGCGTCAACGGCAGCCCCGGCCTCGTCCTGCGGGACGGCGGCGGGGTGCTGACCGTCGTCGCGTTCACCATCGACGACGGCCGGATCACCGCCCTCGACGTGATCCGCAACCCGGACAAGCTGACCGCCGTCCGCGAGCTGGGCCACGGCAACGAGCTGGGCGGCTAACGGCGGGAGCGGTAGAGGACCTGCAGGGCGGTGAACTCTTCCAGCCCCCACGGCCCGTTCTCTACCCCCATGCCGCTCCACTTCATCCCGCCGAACGGCATGTACGGCTGCAGGGTGAGGTGGTCGTTCACGAACGCGGTGCCGCACTCCAGCCGGGCCGCGACCGCCGCGGCCCGGTCCGGGTCGGCGCCCCACACCGAGCCGGACAGGCCGTACCGGGTGTCGTTGGCCCGGGTCACCGCGTCGTCCACATCCCGGTAAGGGATCACCGGCACGGCCGGGCCGAACTGCTCCTCGTCCACGATCGGGGTGCCCTCGGCCACGCCGGTCAGGATGGTGGGCGCGAAGAAGTACCCGTCCCGGTCCAGCTCGTGCCCGCCGGCCACGGCCGTCCCGCCGCGGGCCAGGGCGTCGGCGACCAGCCCGCGCACCCGGTCGAACTGCGGCCGGTTCTGGATGGGGCCGAGCTGGGCGCCCGCCTCGGTGCCGGGCCCGACCCGGGTGCGGCGGGCCCGCTGGGCGAGCGCCTCGACCACGTCGCCGTGCAGGGCCTCGGGTACGTAGATCCGCTTGATGCCCGCGCAGATCTGCCCGTTGTTGATGAACGCGCCCCAGAACAGGCCGCGTTCCACCGTCGCGGGGTCGGCGTCGTCGAGCACGATCGCGGCGTCGTTGCCGCCCAGTTCGAGGGTGAAGCGCTTGAGGTCGGGGGCGGCGGCCGCGGCCACCGCCTTGCCGGTCGGCACCGACCCGGTGAAGCTGATCTTCGCCACCGCCGGGTGGGACGTCATCCAGGCCCCGAGTTCGTCGCCGCCGCTGACCACGTTGACCACGCCCGGCGGCAGCACCCCGGCCAGGATGGTGCCCAGGGCCAGGGTGGACAGCGGCGTGAACGGTGAGGGCTTCAGCACCACCGTGTTCCCGGCCAGCAGCGCGGGCCCCAGCTTCCAGCCGGCCAGCAGCAGCGGGTAGTTCCACGGCGTGATCGCCGCGACCACGCCGAGCGGCCGGTGCACGAGTTCCGCGTGGCCGCGCTCGTCGTCCTGCAGCACGGTCCGGGGCAGCTCCAGCCCGGCTGAGTACTCCAGCCAGCGGGCCATCTCGGCCACCTCGAACGCGGCCGCCTTGAGCGGCTTGCCCTGCTCGGCGGTGAGGAGCGCGGCCAGGTCGTCCGCCGCGGCCAGGGCGGCCGCGGCGGCGGCGCGCAGCGCGGCCCGCCTGGCATCCTGATCGGCCCGCCAGGCGCCGGCCGCCGCCTGCGCGGCCCGCATGGTCTCGTCGAGCTGATCGCGGGAGCAGCCCGGGGCCTCGGCGAATACCTGGCCGGTAGCCGGGTTGATCACGCCGAAGGTGCCCCGGCCGGCCACGGCCGCGCCGCCGATCGTCATGGCCGGGCTGGCCGTCACGAGGTCCGTCATGTCATCACCACCACGGCGCGGGCGCCCTTCTCGGCGGCGCAGTACTCGACAGCGTCGTTCACCTGCGCGAACGTGAACGTCTCGGTGACCATCTCGTCCAGCATGAGCAGCCCGGCCTGGTACAGGCTGACCAGCCGGGGCACGTCGCGCCGGACGTCGGACGAGCCGTACAGCGAGCCTCGGATGACCTTCTCGGTCATCACCACGCCGGAGAAGGCGGGCAGCGTGACCGTGACGTCGTCCCCGGCCGCGCCGACCAGCACGACTTGCCCGCCGCGGCGGGTCATCCGGATCGCGTCGCGCACGGTCTGCTGGCGGCCGACGACTTCCAGCACGTGGTCCGCGCCGCGGCCGCCGGTCAGCGCCCGGACCTGTTTCGCGACCGTGTCCGAGGGCTGGAGGGTGTGCGTGGCGCCGAACCGGGCCGCCATGGCCAGCCGCTCCTCGTGCAGGTCGATCGCGATGATCAGGCCGGCACCGGCGATCCGCGCGCCCTGGATGGCGCTCAGCCCGACGCCGCCGCAGCCCAGCACGGCCACGGTGTCGCCGACCCGGATGCCCGCGGTGTTGACCGCCGCGCCGAACCCGGTCAGCACCCCGCAGCCGATCAGCGCGGCCGAGGCCAGCGGGATCGTGTCCGGGATCTTCACCGCCGCGGCTTCGGGCACCACGCAGCGTTCGGTGAACGTGCCCAGCCCGGCCATCTGGTACAGCGGCTGGCCGTCCCGCCGGTAGCGGGTGGTGCCGTCCAGCAGCGTGCCCCGGGCGAACGCGACCCCGGCGATCTCGCACAGCTGCGGCTGGCGGTGCACGCAGTAGAAGCAGGTCCCGCACTGGGCCAGCCAGGACAGCACGACCCGGTCGCCGGGGGCCACGGAGGTCACGCCCGGGCCTACCCCGGCCACGGTCCCGGCGGCCTCGTGCCCGAGGACCAGCGGCACCGGGTGGGCCAGGGTCTCGTTCCAGACCGAGATGTCGGAGTGGCACACGCCGGACGCGCCGACCTCGACCATCACCTCCCCCGGCCGGGGCGGCTCGACGTCGATGTCCGTGACGGCCAGCGGCTTGCGGGGGGCTTCGAGCACGGCGGCGGTGGTCACCGGGCCCCCGCTGTGCTGGGCAGCACTGTTCCGGGCAGCATACGTTCTACATTTCTAGCGATCCAGTTGCTCACCTTGTATAGTTTAGGCACACACCTGGCCCCGCGCCATAGCCGGGGGGCAACGGCCGCGGCCCACTGGAGGACCGATGGAGCTCAAGGTCACCCGCTACGAGATCGACGACGCGGGGATCGCGACCCTCTGGCTGCACCGGCCCGAGCGGCGCAACTCCTGGACCGGACGGATGCACGCCGAGTACCGGTGGATCTGCCAGCAGCTCGACGACGACCCCGCGGTCCGGGTCATCGTCCTGACCGGGTCCGGGCACACGTTCTGCATCGGCGCCGACCCCAAGGCGCTCAGCGGGTACGTCGAGGCCGATCACTACGACCCGGCGCTGCCGCAGGACGCGGCCCGCCCGGGCTACGGCGTCCGGCCGGAGTTCGACGCGGACATGGCCTGGCAGCTCGGCCTGCGCACGCCCATGATCGCCGCCGTCAACGGGGCCTGCGCGGGCATCGCGGTCGCCCTGGCCGCGTTCTGCGACCTGCGGTTCGCGGTTACCGGAGCGAAGATCACCACTGCGGCCCCCCGGCTCGGGCTGCCCGCCGAGTACGGGCTGTCCTGGATCCTGCCGCGGCTGGTCGGCATGACGCACACCGCCGACATCCTGCTGACCGGGCGGGTGCTGCTGGCCGAGGAGATGGCGGGCATGGGGTTCTTCAACCGGGTCGTACCGGCGGAGGAGTTCGACGCTGTGGTGGGCACCTGCGCGCGGACCATCGCCGCCGCGTCCCCGCTCGCGGTGAGCACCGCGAAACGGCAGATGTGGGCCGACGTGCTGCACGGCGACCCCCGGGCGGCGGTGGAGGAGAGCAAGGCCCAGATCGGGAAGCTGATGGCCGAGCCGGACTACGCGGAAGGGGTGGCCGCCCTGCTCGGGAAGCGGCCGCCCCGGTTCACCCGATGAGAGCTGGCCGCCGAGCTCTGGTCGGCTGGTCGGCTGGTCGGTTCGGTGGCGGTCGTTCCGGCTGGCCGGTCGTTCCGCCGGTCGTCGGTCGTTCCGCCGGTCGTCGGTCGTTCCGCCGGTCGGTCTTGATAACAGCAAGAGGGGACGGGCAGCATGAAGGTTCGCGTGGATCCCCGGCTCTGCCAGGGCCACAACCGGTGCCTCGCGGTGGCACCCGGCCTGTTCGACATCGACGAGGAGGGCTTCGCCTCGGCGATGGGTGACGGGACGGTGCCGCCGGACCAGGAGGACCTGGCCGGGCTGGCCGTGGACAACTGCCCGGAACAGGCCATCTCGCTCGACGCCGATGCCTGAGGCGCCGCTGCCGGGGGAGCCGGTGCCTGAGGAGCCGCTGCCGGGGGAGCCGGCGGCGGGGGAGCCGGGGGCTGACGGGCCCCGCTGGGGGCGGGAGGTGGTGCCGGGCACCGCCGGCGGCCATCCCTGCCTGGTGTACGCCCGGCGTCCGGGCTCCCTGGCGCAACTGCTGCCCGGCACGGAGCGCTGGGCGGAGCGCGAGTTCCTGGTCCAGGGGGAGCGCCGGCTCAGCTACGGGGCGTTCACCGGCGCCGTGGCCCGGGTCGCGGCGCACCTGCGCGGGCTGGGCGCGGCACGGGGTGAGCGGATCATGCTGCTCGGGTTCAACCAGATCGAGTGGGTCGTCGCGTTCTGGGCGGCGCAGACCCTGGGCGCCGTCGCGGTGCTCGGGAACGCCTGGTGGAGCGAGGCCGAGACGGCCGCGGCCCTGGACCAGGCCGCGCCCGGGCTGGTGCTGGCCAGCGAGTCCCGGCCCGGCGGCGCGATTCTCCCCGGCCAGGCGGCCCGCGTCCTCAGCCTGGACGCGCTGCGCCCGCTGCTGGACGCCGGCGGTCCGGCCGCCCCCGGGCCGGACGCCCTGGACCCGGTCCCGGTGGCCGAGGACGACCCGGCCCTGATCATGTTCTCGTCCGGGACCACCGGCACCGCCCGGGGTGTCGTCATGTCCCATCGCTCGGTCATCGCCAACCTGCAGAACCTGCTGGTGCTGACCGGGCGGCTGCCTGCCGAGCTGCCGCCCGGCCACCCGGGCACGGTCAGCCTGCTCACCGTGCCGCTGTTCCACCTGGCCGGCATCCAGACCAGCTGCACCACCCTGCTGACCGGCGGCAAGCTGGTCTTCCCCGGCGGCCGGTTCGACCCCGCGGAAGTGCTGCGGCTCATCGAGCAGGAACGGGTCCGGGTCTGGGGCAGCGTCCCCACCATGGTCTCCCGGGTGCTCGACCATCCCGACCTGGCCCGCCGGGACATCTCCAGCCTGCGCTCGGTGCCGATGGGCGGCGCCGCGGTCAGCCCCGAGCTGCGGCACCGGGTGGCCGCTTCGTTCCCGGGCGTGAAGTCGGGCGCGGGCAGCCTGTACGGCCTGACCGAGGCGGGCGGCGTGCTGGCCGCCGGATCCGGCCCGGACCTGGACGGCCGGCCGGGCTGCGTGGGCCGGGCCCTGCCGGTGGTCGAGCTGCGGATCGCCGGGCCCGGGCCGGACGGCGTCGGTGAGATCCAGGCCCGGACGCCGACCGCGACCGACGGTTACCTGGGTGATCCGGTGCCGCTGGCCGACCCCGAGGGCTGGATCGGCACCGGCGACCTGGGCCGGATCGAGGCGCCGGGCTGGCTCTACCTGACCGGGCGGTCCAAGGACATCATCATCCGCGGCGGCGAGAACATCGCCTGCGCCCACGTGGAGCAGGCCCTGCTCCGCCACCCGGACGTGCTCGAAGCCGCGGTCGTGGGGCTGCCCGACGCCGACCTCGGTGAGCAGGTCGGGGCGGTGGCCGTGCTGCGGCCCGGCGCCCGGGCGGGCGCCGCGGAGCTGCGCGGGCACGCCGGGAGCGAGCTGGCCCGGTTCGAGCAGCCGGCCCGCTGGTGGCTGCGCCGCGACCCGCTCCCGGTCAACGCGACCGGCAAGATCCTGCGCCGCGAGATCCGCTCGGCCTGGCTGGCCCGGGGCGGCGGCGACCTTACCGACCTGGCGGGCGCGGCCGGGCCGCCGCCAGAGAACAACGCTCTCCAACGGTCCGACCGGCCGGGATCCTCCGCGCCCGCGCAGCACACCAGGAGGCCATGATGCCTGCCACCTCAGCCCGGCTGGCCAGCTCCTACTGGCCGGCGGACCGCAGTGAGCCGCTGCTGGACATCACGGTGGGGGACCTGCTCCGCGCCGCGGCCGCCGAGGTGCCCGGCCGGCTGGCGCTCGTCGAGGGCTCACCCGATCCGGCCGCCCGGCGGACCTGGACCTACGCCGGGCTGCTGGCGGTCGCGGAGCAGACCGCCCGGGCCCTGCTGGCCCGGTTCGCCCCGGGGGAGCGGATCGCGGTCTGGGCGCCCAACTGCCCGGAGTGGATGCTGCTCCAGCACGGTGTCAGCCTGGCCGGGATGGTCCTGGTCACGGTCAACCCGGCGCTGCGGGCCCGCGAGCTGCGGTACGTGCTGGCCCAGTCCCGGGCGGCCGGGATCTTCTTCGCCGGCTCCTACCGGGGCTTCGACATGGCCGGTGCGGTCGAGAGCCTGCGGGCCGGCCTGCCCGGGCTGCGGGAGGCCATCCCGCTAAGCGGCTGGGACACGTTCGTGGCGTCCGCCGATCCGGCTGTCACGCTGCCCCCGGTGCAGCCGGGTGACCCGGCGCAGATCCAGTACACGTCGGGGACGACCGGGTTCCCCAAGGGCGCGATCCTGCACCATCGCGGGGTGGTGAACGCGTCCCGGTTCGTGGCCCTCGGCTCCGGGGTGCGGGATGGCGGCATCTGGGTCAACGCCATGCCCATGTTCCACATCGGCGGCGGGACGCTCACCGAGCTGGGCACGATCGCCCAGCGCGGCACCTACGTGCTGCTGCCCGGCTTCGACCCGGGCCTGGTGCTGGAGCTCATCGAGGCCTACCGCGGCACCATCATCCTGGCCGTGCCCACCATGCTGCTGGCCATGCTGGATCATCCCGGGCTGGCTGCCCGCGACCTGTCCAGCCTGCAGACCGTGATGTCCGGAGCGGCCGTGGTCCCGGCCACGCTGGTGCGCCGGGCCACGGAGACGTTCGGCTGCCAGTTCACGATCGTGTTCGGCCAGACCGAGCTGCACGGGGTCGTTTCCCAGACCCAGCTCGGCGACAGCCCCGAGGACCAGTCGGAGACGATCGGGCGGCCGCTGCCGCAGGTCGAGGTGAAGATCGCCGACCCGGTGACCGGCGAGACCCTGCCGGTGGGCCAGGTCGGGGAGATCTGCGCCCGCGGCTACCAGACCATGCTCGGCTACTTCGGCCTGCCCGGGGAGACCGCGGCCGCCCTGGACGGTGACGGCTGGCTGCGCACCGGCGACCTCGCGGCGATGGACGGGCGCGGCTACCTCACGATCACCGGCCGGCTCAAGGACATGATCATCCGGGGCGGCGAGAACATCTACCCGCGGGAGATCGAGGACGTCCTGTTCGCGCACCCGGCCGTGGCCCAGGCGGCGGTCGTGGGCCTGGCCGACGAGAAATGGGGTGAGCGGGTGGCGGCCGTGATCATGCCCGCCGATCCGGCGGATCCCCCGTCCCCGGAGGCGCTGCGGGACTACTGCCGTGAGTGCCTGGCCGGCTTCAAGGCCCCGGCCGAGTGGTTCTTCGTTGCGGAATATCCTCTGACCGCATCGGGCAAGATCCAGAAATTCCGGCTGCAGGAGGACATAGCGGCGGGCCGGATTGCCCCGGCAGCCCGTCAGCCTTCGTCATCCCCGCCGCCGTCGTCCCCGCTGGCGTAGCGGCCGTCCCGCGCGCGGAACGCGTCCCCGGTCCCGCGGCGGGCCCGCTCGCGCAGGAAGTTGAACTCGTCGTCCTCGAAGCGCAGGTTGGTGCCGAGCGTGTGCCCGACCGTGCCGCGCCAGAACTGCTGGGTGCCGCCCAGGCTGTCCAGCGCCATCTGGTGCATGGCCTTGGCGGTGACCAGCGCGTCCCGGGGGTGCTGCGCGATCCGCCGGGCCCAGTCGTCCACGGCCGCCCCGAGATCCGCCTCGGGCACGGACTTGTTGACCAGGCCCCAGGCGGCGGCCTGCCGGCCGTCGAACTCCTCACCGAGCAGCATCAGCTCACGGGCCCGCTTCGGGCCGTAGAGCAGGATCTCGGTGTTGAGCTGCCAGGTGTTCCCGGCCAGGCCGAGCCGCTGCTCGGCGTGGCTGAACCGGGCCGTGTCCGCGGCGATGGCCAGGTCGGTCAGTTCGACCAGGTACAGCCCGGCGCCGGTGCACACCCCGTGCACCTGGGCGATGACCGGCTTCAGCGAGTACTGGAACGCCATGTAGTTCATGCCCAGGCGGCGGTCGGTGGCCAGCCGCGAGCGCTGGCTGGGGCGGCGGGGTTTCGTGCCGTCCGGGCCGGGCTCCAGCCCGTAGGACCGGGCCGCGTCGTCGTAGTCGTGCCCGGAGCAGAACGACGCGCCCTCGCCCCGGAGCACGATGACCCGGACGTCGTCGTCCTCCTCGGCCTCGTGCAGCAGCGCGACGAGCCGGTCCAGGTCGGCGAAGCGCAGCGCGTTGTGCTTGCCCGGGCGGTTGAGCACCAGGCTCGCCACCGGGCCGCTGCGCTCCAGCAGCACCGCGTCCGCCACGTTCCGCCTCCCGTCCGCCCGGCCTGCCGCCGGATCCGCCCGTCTGTTCTGCCCGGCCGCCCGCGACCCGGCCGCCCGCGAGACGATACTCTACACGTCTCGACATCAAGTCTCTATCTCTGTAGACTTTTGGCCATGAGCAGCCAGCCTGCCGGGGACGGCCACGACGGTTACGACATCTTCTCCCCGGGCTTCCGCGCCGACCCCCACGCCACCTGGTCGGCCATGCGGGCGTCGGGGTGCCCGGTCGCGCACTCGGGCGAGTGGGGCGGCTCCTGGATGCCGGTGCGCTACGACACGATCCGGGAGGTGGCCCGGGACGGGGAGCGGTTCTCGTCCCGCGCGGTCGAGGTCGCGGGCCCGCTGGAGTCCGCGGGCGGGCTGTTCCTTCCCCCGCTGACCTCGGACCCGCCGCAGCACAAGCTGCACCGCGACGTGCTGATGCCGTACTTCCTGCCCAGGCGGATCGCGGCCTTCGAGCCGTTCATCCGGGACAAGGCCCGCGCCCTGGCCGCCGCGCTGGCCGCCCGGGGCGGCGGTGACGTGGTGAGCGACTTCGCCCAGGAACTGACCATCGCGGTGCTGACCAGGATGCTCGGCGTCCCGCCCGGCGAGCAGTTCATGGACTGGATGATCCGCATGATCCGGATCGGCCCCCGGGACCAGGCGGTCCGGGCCCAGGCGGTCGGGGAGATCCTGGCCTACCTGGGCGGGCTGCTGGACGAGCGGGAAGCCGAGCCGCGCGACGACCTCATCACCTACCTGGCGGGCGCGGCCATCGACGGGGTGCCGCTGTCCCGCAAGCACCAGATCGGCTCGGCGTTCCTCATCCTGATCGCGGGGGCCGACACCACCTGGAGCGCGATCGGCTCCAGCCTGTGGCACCTGGCCACGCACGACGAGGACCGCCGCCGCCTGGCCGCCGACCCGGGGCTGATCGACACCGCCGCGGAGGAGTTCCTCCGGGTCTACGCCCCGGTGAGCGTGGGCCGGATCGCCAAGGAGGACACCGGCCTGGACGGCCGCCAGGTCGGGGCGGGGGAGCGGGTGCTGCTCGCGTTCGCGGCGGCCAACCGGGACCCGGACGTGTTCGAGGACCCGGACGTGATCAGGATCGACCGCAAGCGCAACCGGCACCTGACCTTCGGCTCCGGCGGGCACCGCTGCCTGGGCTCCAACCTGGCCCGGCTCGAGCTGCGGGTCACGCTCGAGGAGTGGCTGCGGGTCATGCCGGAGTTCCGGCTGGCCGGGCCGGGCGGGATCGAGTGGAGCGGCGGGCAGACCCGCGGCCCGGAGCGGGTGGACTTCGTGGTGGGCCGGTGAGCGCCGGCCCGCCCCAGCCGCTGCGGGGTGTCCGGGTCGTGGAGCTGGCGCACTGGATGGCCGGCCCGGCCGCGGGCGGGGTGCTCGCGGACTGGGGCGCCGACGTGGTGAAGGTCGAGCCTCCCGGCGGCGAGCCGATGCGCCATATCTGGGGCTCGATGGGCGCCAACCCCGACGCCCCGAACGGCGCGTTCACCTCGGCGAACCGCGGCAAGCGGTCCATCGAGCTCGACCTGCGCACGGAACAGGGACGCGGGATCCTCGGCCGCCTGCTGGCCGGGGCCGACGTGCTGCTGACCAACCTGCGCCCGGCCGCCCTGACCCGGCTCGGCCTGTCACCCGCCGGGGTGGCCGGCACCTACCCGCGGCTGGTGTTCTGCTCGCTGACGGCCTACGGCTGGACCGGGCCGGACCAGGAGCGGGCCGGCTACGACCTGGCCTCCTTCTTCGCCCGGACCGGGATCTCGCACGAGATGACCACCCAGGGCGAGCCCCCGGCGCCGCTCATGCAGGGGCTGGGCGACACGTTCACCGCGATGACCGGGGTGGCCGGGATCCTGGCCGCCCTGCACGAGCGGCAGCAGACCGGCCGGGGCCGGATGGTCGACGTGTCGCTGCTGCGTACCGGCATGTGGGCGCTGGCCGGCGAGCTCGGCGTGGCGGCCATGGGCGGCCGGCCGCGCCCGCCCTACCCCCGGGACAACTGCCCGACCCCGATGTACAACTCCTACGTCACGGCGGACGGCCACTGGTTCTTCCTGGTCGGCGTGCAGGCCGCGCGCCAGCTGCCCAAGGTGCTGGCCGCCATCGGGCGCCCGGACCTGCTGGGCGACGAGCGGTTCAGCTCGCCGCGCGCGCTCGCGAAGAACCGCCGGGAGGTGATCGCGATCCTCGACGGGGCCTTCGCGGCCCGGTCCCTGGCCGAGTGGGCGAAGGCCTTCGAGGAGCACGACGTGTTCTGGGCCCCGGTGCAGACCCCGGCCGAGGTGCTCGGCGATCCGCAGGCGCGGGCCGCGGGGGCCTGGGTCGAGATCGAGGGCGCGGGGGTCGAGTCGGTGGACGCCCCGGTCAGCTACGACGGCGCCCAGCGTCATCAGGCCGCGGGACCGCCGCGGGCCGGGCAGCACACCCGGGAGATCCTGGGTGAGCTGGGCTACCCGCCGGATGACATCGACGCCCTGCAGGCGGGCGAAACGGGGTAAGGCGTACGGCCGGCCGCCCGGGCCGCGCGTTCGCGGCCCGGCTCACGCCGCGGTGCTGGCCCGCAGCAGCGAGGGTGCGACAACCGTCTCGACGAGCCCGGTGCGCACGTCGTACACGAGTCCGGACACGATGAAGTCAGCAGGCAGGAACGGGTTGTCCTTGATCGCTGCGACATCGACGGCGACGGCGGCGCGGGGGTCACCGACGGCCCTGGCGGGAAGATCCGCCTCCTCGATGCCGAACGTGGCGGCCAGGAGGTCGGGATGCCCGCCGAGGCGGGTGATACCGCAGTCCGTGTGCTGCAGCACGATGAGGTTCCACCCCGGCCCGGGCGCCCCCCCTTCGGCCTCGGCGATCACGCGCAGCGTGGCCATCGTCTGGAACGCGGCCGGGGTGTAGCGGCCACCGACGTTCCGGATGACCAGGGCCTCCCCGTTGGCCAGGCCCAGGACGTGGGCGGGGTCCACGCGTGGGTCAACACAGCCGATGAGGATCGTCCTGAGCGCGGGCATCATTGACGCCCCCGGGACGAAGTCGTGCTGTGCGAAGCCGGCGTTGCGGGCCGTGAGGGTAGTGACGGTGTCGGTCATGACGATGCCTCCATCTCGTTATGTGGACGCTGTCCACCATACGCCGAGAAGTGTACGCTGTCCACTAATGAGGATGTCATCATGACCCCTGCGCCGGCCGGGGGACCAGCGTCTGATCGCCGGGTCACCTCAGGCGGGCGAGGTCTCCTTGACCACCTCACGCCAGCGGGCCTGGGCGTCGTCGTACCACTGGGCCCGCAGTTGCCGGAACACCACGGCGGCGCGGCGCCCGATCCAGTCCGGGCAGAGATCGGCGGGCAGCTGCGGGTCGAGGAACGGGAACCGCTGCCACTCGCTGACCAGCTGCACGTGGGTGAACAGCAGCGGGTCGCCCGGCTCGGGCGCCATCCCGCTGAACCGGATCAGCAGCTGCTGATAGCGGGCGGTCACCTCGTCCAGGTCCCAGGCGCGCCGGACGATCTCCTCGTCCCGCAGCCCGATGGACATCGACCGGCCCACGAAGGCCAGCGTGGATTCCCGCAGGCCGAGGGACCCGATGACCTGCTCCACCCCGGCCTGCCGGTCCGGATGGGGTGACAGCCACACCCCGGGCGTGGGGTTGCCGAACCCTTCCCAGCTCAGAGCGCCGTAGAGCTTCTTGCGCACGGCCCGCTGCTGCTGCGGGATGCTGACCAGCAGGATCAGCCAGTTACCGTCCCAGGGCGGTGCCTCGCCGCTCATCGAGTAGACGCGCTCGGCGCCCTGGTCGATCAGCCGCCGGCCGGCCGGGGTCAGCTCCCACTGCACCTCGCGGCCCTGCCGGTGCGGGGTGATCCAGCCGGCCGCCGCGCCGCGCGCGATGGCCTGCCGGGCCGTCTGCTCCTCGATGCCCAGCCCGGTAAGGACGTACAGCAGCGACGAGGTCCAGACGCAGTTCCCGTTGGGCATGACCAGCTCGCCGAGCACGGTCAGCAGCTGCGAGCGTGCGCTGCCCGCGCTGACCAGCGGGCGCCCGCGGTCGGCCGCCCCCTCACCCGGCGTGCGCCGCCCAGCCATCTGATCCTCTCCCGATCCGCCCAGGTCAACCAGGCCTGCATTTTACGTGGACGGGGCCACCTGCCCCGGCCTACCGCGCCGCCATCCGCTCGACCACCTCCGAGCGCAGCGTCACCTTGCTCAGCTTCCCGCCGGCCGTGCGGGGCAGCTCGGCGAAGATCTCCAGCCGCTCCGGAAGCTTGTACGGCGCGATCTCCTGGGCCCGCATGTACCCGGTCAGCTCGTCCAGGCCCAGCCCGCCCGCCCCCGGCCGCAGCACCACGCAGGCGCAGGCCCGCTCCCCGAAGACCGGGTCGGGGATGCCGACCACGGCGACCTCGGACACGGCCTGGTGCCGCGCGACGATCTGCTCGATCTCCAGCGGGCTGATGTTCTGGCCGCCGCGGATGATCAGGTCCTTGCTGCGCCCGGTGATGGACAGGTACCCGTCCTCGTCCAGGCTGCCCAGGTCGCCGGAGTAGAACCAGCCGTCGCCGCGGAACATGGCCGCGGTGCGCTCGTCGTCGTTCAGGTAGCCGAACGACTTGGTCGGGGTCCGCCAGGTCACCTCGCCCGGCGTGCCGGCCGGCACCGGATCGCCCAGCGGGTCGCGCAGCACGACCTCGCCACCCGGGATATGCCGGCCCACGGTCGTGCGCCGCTTGCCCACCGGGTCCGCGGTCCTGGTCACGGTGATGACCCCGCCATCGGTGCTGCCGTACACCGTGGTCACCGCGCAGCCGAACGTCTCCTCGGTCTGCGCGGCGGTGTCCGGCGTCAGCGGGGCGCCCGCGCTGGTGATGACCCGGACGGCGGTGAAGTCCCGCTCCCCGATCCGCGGGTCCTGCAGCATCCGCACCAGCTGGGTCGGGATGGCCGCGGCGTGCGTGGCCCGCTCCGCTTCCAGCAGGTCCAGCGCGGCCTCCGGCCCCCAGTCCTCCAGCAGCACCGCCCCGGCCCCGCACAGCAACGGCGCGAGCACCGGGAACAGGTACCCGGTCGCCCCGGTGTTGGCGGGCGCGATCGCCGCCGCCACGTCCCCGGGCCCCATCCCCACCGCCCCGGCGTAGTCGCGCAGCAGGAAGGACAGGTTGTTGTCCGTCCACTGCGACATCTTCGGCGTGTCCGTGGTGCCCGAGGTGATGGTGATGAACCGTGGGTCGTCGGCCTGGCGTGGCCGGGGCGCCGGGCCAGGCTGGCACGCCGGGCCGGTCTTCAGCACCGCGTCGAAGTCGAAGTCCGCGGCCAGCCCGTCGGTCCCCCCCACGAACCGGAGCCGGGGCAGGTCATCGCGCATCGCGTGCACCGTGGCGAAGAAGTCGGTCTGCTCCGTGGCCGGCGGCAGCACCAGCACGCTGACCCCAGACCGGCGCAGGAGGCTCTCCATCTCGGTCCGCCGCCAGTGCGTGGAGAGCGGCACGAAGATCAGGTCCGCGCGGTTGCAGGCCAGGTGGGCGAGGGCCAGGGACACCCGGTTCCCGGTCTGGATGGCCACCACCGAGCCCGGTTCCACCTCGCGGGAGATGAGCCAGCCCGCGAACGCGGCACTGCGCCCGGCGAACTCCGCATAGCTCAGCCGCTCGTGCTGGTCAGCCACGGCCAGCGCATCCGGGGTGCGCCGGACGTGCGCGTCCAGCAGGTCAGACAGGGTCTCGGTGCGCCAGAGTCGCTGCTCGTAGTAGGGCCCGATCAGCTCCGGCGTCATTGCGCGGATCGGCATCAGTCTTCCCTCCCGGGTGTGGCGGTCCGGTCAGCGCCCGTACGGCACGAACTGCCGGCCGAACAGCTCCCGGGCGATGATGATCTTCTGGATCTGGGCGGTACCGTCGGCGATCTCCACCGCCAGCACGTCCCGCAGCCGCTGCTCGAGCGGGAACTCGGCGGAGTAGCCCACGTTGCCGTGCAGCAGCAGGCAGTCCCGGATGGCCTGGCTGGCCTGATACGGGCCGTACCACTTGGTCATGGCGGCCAGCGCGGTGTGCGGCTGGCCGGCCGTCCGGTGCCACAGCGCGGAGTAGCACAGCAGCCGGGCCGCCTCCAGGTGGGTCGCGTGCTCGGCCAGCGGGAAGGACACGCCCTCGAACCGGGCCAGCGGCGACCCGAACGCCTGCCGCTCGCTGACGTACCCCGCCGTCTCGTCCAGCGTGGCCTGGGCGCAGCCAACCGCGGTCAGCGCGAGCAGTGGCCGGGTGAAGTCGAAGCCGCCGAGCACGCTGCGGAAGGCCGCTCCCTCCGCGCCGAGCAGGGCGCTGGCCGGCACCCCGACCCGGTCCAGGTGCAGCAGGCCGCGGCCCATCGGCATCCAGCCGGTGTCCTGGAGCGGGGATTTCGTGATCCCGGGGGCGTCCAGCGGGACGAGGAACGCCGAGGGCCCCAGGTGCTGGCCGTCGCGCACGGTCCGGGCGATCACGATGATCGCGCCGCCGTGGCTGAGCATGGTGACCGAGGCCTTGTCCCCGCTGATCAGGTAGCCGTCCGCGGCCGCGGTGGCGGTCGTCGCGATCGCGGTCACGTCCGAGCCGCAGCCGGGCTCGGTCAGGCCCAGGCACACGTACGCGCCGCCCTCGGCCAGCGGCCGCAGCCAGGCCTGCCGGACCTGGTCACTGCCGTGCCGGGCGATGAGCGCGGACATCAGCAGGACCGGGATGGCCGCGTTGGCCAGGTTGAAATCGGCGTACGCGAGTTCCTCCACGGCGAGTCCCGCGGCCACGAAGTCCTCGGACGGCAGCGGGTTGAACTCCGGGCCGGCCAGCAGCCCGAACACGCCCAGCCCGGCGATCTCCCGGTGGGCGTCCCAGGGAAACTGGCCCGACTTGGCCCGTTCCAGGTACCCGGCGGCTAGCTTGGCCCGGGCGAACCCGCGCACGCTGTCCCGGATCGCGGCCTGGTCCTCGCTGAGCCCGAAGTGCACGGCTGGTCCTCCTGGCGGCGACGGCGACGGCGCGCATCCCTCGGCCGCCGGCCTCCGGGGACCGGCGGCTGCCAAACATTAGACGTGTAGGGGAAGTATGTATCCCTTAATGTAGAAGGTCAAGGTGGGCCGGGCCAGGCCCCGCTGGTTCAGGGAGGGACATGTGAATAGTGCCGGCTCCATCCCGGCCTCGGTCGTGACGACCCCGCTCGGCCGGCCCGAGGCGCTGCTGCGGGTCGGCGCCGCCGAGCGGGACGGCCAGGGGGTCCGGGCCCAGATGCGGACCGGGCCCTGGATGCGCGGCCCGGACGCGGGGGCCTGTGCCGGGTCGCTCGGCGTGTTCGTCAACGACCTGCTGGGCAACGCCCTGCTCGCGGGGCGCCCGGAGGACTACTGGCCGGTCAGCACGGAGCTGTCCATCGACCTGGCCGGGCCGCTGCCGGCCGACGGCTCGGTGCTCACCGGGCGGGGCTGGCCGGTCAGCCTGGAACCGGGCGGCGGGCTCAGCCAGGGCACGGTCACCGACAGCTCGGGCGCGCTGGTCGCCACGGCCACGACCCGGGAGCGCTTCCTGCCCGCCCCGCGCACCCTGCTCACCGGATCCGGGCCGGACGCCGCGCCGCCCGTCCTGGAGGACACGGCCGGGCCGGAGTCGGCGATGGCCCTGCTCGGCGCCGTGGCCGGGCGCGAGGACGGCGCGGTCATCCTGACCGTGCCCGGGTCAGACGATTTCGCGAACCCGATGGGCAACACGCACGGCGGCATCCTGCTGTGCGCCGCCGAGATCGCCGGGTGGCTGGCCCTGCACGCGGTGGCCAGCCCGCTGCAGACCTCGTCCATCCGGGTCGTCTACGCCAGGTCCGTGCCGGTCACCGACACGATCACGTACACGGCCCAGGTGCTGCACCGCGGCCGGACCCTGGGTGCGGCCCAGGTCACCGCCCGGGGGGCCAGCGGCAAAACGTGCGCGCTGGCCATGATCACCGCGCACGACCAGGCGCTGGCCTCCTGAGCTGCGGCCGCCCGCAGCTTCGTTGACACCAGCGGCGATCAGGTCAACACTAATGTTGATTATCCTGGCCCGGGGGGCCGCTGCCCGCGGGGCCTCCTCCCGGGGTTTCCTGCGGTGCCCCCTGAGCCGAGGCTAAGGCCGGTGCCGATGACCGACTGGAGACGCCAGTGACCAACGACGGCCGACTGACGAGCGCATACCGTCCCGCCGACCATCCCGGGGCCCCGCATGCTCAGGCCCAGTACCCCGGGGCCCAGCACCCTGAGGCCCGGCATCCCGGGGTTGCGGCCGGGGAGTCCATCGGCGTGCTGTTCTCCCGCGTGGTCGCGGAGGTCCCCGACCGCGACGCGCTCGTGGCCGGGGTGGCCGACCCCGCGCAGCGCCGCCGCTGGACCTACCGCGAGCTGGCTGACGAGGCGGGCCAGGCGGCCTCGGCGCTGCTCACCCGGTTCGAGCCCGGTGAGCACGTCGCGGTGTGGTCGGTCAACCGGCCGGAATGGGTGGTGCTGCAGCTGGGCGCCGCCCTGGCTGGCCTGGTGCTGGTCACCGTCAACCCGGCGCTGCGCCGCGGCGAGCTGGCCTACGTGCTGCGCCAGTCCCGGGCGGCCGGGGTGTTCTACAGCGAGGAGCAGCTGGGCCAGCGCAGCGGCGACATCATCGCCGGGCTGCGCGGTGACCTGCCCGGGCTGCGCGAGGCCGCCAGCTTCGGCGGCTGGGCGGAGTTCCTGGCCGCCGGGCGGCCCGCCGCCCCGCTGCCGGAGGTGCGGCCGGGGGACACGGCCCAGATCCAGTACACCTCCGGGACCACCGGCGACCCCAAGGGCTGCATGCTGCACCACCACGGGGCGATCCACTCCGCGCGCGGCGCGGCCATGCACTGCGGCATGCCCGACGGCGGCGTCTACGTCAACCCGATGCCCCTGTTCCACGTGGGCAGCTGCGTCCACGGCGTGCTGGGCGCCCTCGCGCTGCGCGGGACCCACGTGCTGATGCCCGGCTTCAGCCCCGCGCTGCTGCTGGAGCTGATCGAGGCCGAGCGGGCCAGCATGACGCTGGTCGTGCCCACCATGCTGTCCATGCTGGTCGAGCACCCGGACGCGGCCACCCGGGACCTGAGCAGCCTGTCGTCGTTCCTGATCGGGGGGTCGGCCTGCTCGGCCGCGCTGTCCCGCCGGACCACCGAGGTCACCGGGACCCCGGTGGTGATCGGCTTCGGCCAGACCGAGGCGTTCGGCGTGGTGACCCAGACCCTGCTGACCGACAGCATGGCGGACCAGACCACGACCATCGGCCAGCCCGTGGCCGACATGGAGGGCCGCATCGCGGACCTGGCCACGAACGAGACCGTGCCCGTGGACACGCAGGGCGAGATCTGCGTGCGCGGCCCGCAGACCATGACGGGCTACTACGACATGCCCGAGGCGACCGCGGCCGCGATCGACGCCGACGGCTGGCTGCACACCGGCGACCTGGGCGAGATGGACGCCCGCGGCTACCTGAAGGTCACCGGCCGGCTCAAGGACATGATCATCCGCGGCGGGGAGAACGTGTACCCGCGGGAGATCGAGGAGGTCATCGCCGATCACCCGGCGGTGGCGGGCATCCAGGTCGTCGGCATCGACGACGACACGTGGGGCGAGCAGGTGGGCGCGGTCGTGGTGCTGCGGCCCGGCCAGCAGGCCGGCCCCGCCGAGATCTTCGGCTGGGCCCGGGACCGGCTCGCCCCCTACAAGCGGCCCCGCAAGTGGTACGTGGTGGACGAGTTCCCGATGACAGCCAGCGGCAAAGTGCAGAAGTTCGTGCTCCGGGAGGACATCCACAAGGGCGAGCTGAGCCCGGCCTGGGAGTACGAATGAGCAGGGAGTGCGGATGAGCGACGCCACCCGGCCCGCGGACGCGGGGTTCGACGACTACGACATCTTCTCGGCCGAACTGCGCAACTGCCCGCACCAGCGGTGGGCCCGGATGCAGCAGGAGTGCCCGGTCGCGCACAGCGACCGCTTCGGCGGCTCGTGGCTGGTCACCCGGTTCGACGACATCAAGGCCATGACCCGCGACCCGGAGCGGTACTCGTCCCGGGTGTCCGACGTTGGCGGCCCGATGCCTGAGCCCGGCAAGAGCGGGCTGTTCCTGCCGCCCATCACGTCGGACCCGCCCGAGCACGCCGGGCACCGCGGGGTGCTGCTGCCGTTCCTGGTCCCGGCCCGGGTGGCCCGGCTGGAGCCGTTCATCCGGGAGAAGGCCGCGGCGCTGGCCCGGGGGCTGGCTGCGGACGGCGGCGGGGACGCCGCCACCGGGTTCGCCCAGCAGCTGGCGATCTCGGTGCTCACCCGCCTCCTCGACGTCCCGGCGGAGATGGCGCCCCGGTTCATCGAGTGGACAGTGCGGCTGCTCCGGATCGGCCCGCTGGACCAGGCCGCCCGGGCCGCGGTGGTCACCGAGATGATCGGCTACTTCGACGGGCTGCTCCATGAGCGGGCCGCGGCCGCGGACGCCGGCGAAGATGCCGGGGACCTGATCACGTACCTGACCCGGCCGCGCGAGGACGGCCAGCCGCTGAGCCGCAAGCAGCAGATCGGCAGCGCCCTGGTCATCATGATCGCCGGGGCGGACACCACCTGGAGCGCGCTGTCCGCCAGCCTGCTGCACCTGGGCACGCATCCGGAGGACCGCAAGCGGCTGCGCGAGGACCCGAAGCTGATGTCCACCGCGATCGAGGAACTGCTGCGCGCCTACGCGCCGGTCATGCTGGCCCGGGTCTCGACCCGGGACGCCGACCTGCACGGGCGGCACATCCCGGCGGGGGAGCGGATGCTGTTCCCGCTGGCCGCGGCCAACCGTGACCCCGCGATGTTCGAGGACCCGGACCAGGTCCGGCTGGACCGGCGCCGCAACGCCCACCTGACCTTCGGGTCGGGTGCGCACCGCTGCCTCGGGTCGCCGCTGGCCCGGCTGGAGATGCGGGTGGCGCTGGAAGAGTGGCTGGCGGTCATCCCGGAGTTCGAGATCACCGACCCGGGCTCGATCGAGTGGACCGGCGGCACCGTCCGCGGCCCCGAGACGGTCCCGTTCCGCGTCCTGCCCTGACTCCGCCCCCACCTTTTCAACGCTAGCGTTGACTACGCGGGGCGGGCGGGGTTACGGTGCACGGGTGGCCGATGCTGACCCCTCCGACGGTGCCGCCCCAGTCCGGTTCGGCGTGCTGCTCTCGGTGATCGACGATGGCATCGGTGACGCCTGCCGCCGGATCGAGGCCCAGGGCTGGGACTTCCTGACCACCGGTGAGCACGTCAGCTTCAACATCCCGATCGCCAACGCGTTCATCAGCCTGGCCGCCGCGGCCGCCGCGACGTCCACCATCGAGCTGATGACCTCGGTCACCCTGCTGCCGCTGTACCCGGCGGTCCTGGCCGCGAAGCTGGGCGCCGCGCTCGACAACGTCAGCGGCGGCCGGTTCGTGATGGGCGTCGGGGTCGGCGGGGAGAACCCGGCCGAGTTCGAGGCCTGCGGGGTCCCGCCCGCCGAGCGCGGCGCGCGCACCGACGAGGCCCTGGAGATCATCCGCCTGCTCTGGACGCACGACCGGGTCACGTACGCCGGGAAGTACGCCACGCTCGACAACGTCTCCATCGCGCCGCGGCCGGTCCGGGCCCCGCGCCCGCCGATCTGGGTCGCCGGGCGCAAGGAGGTGGCCATGCGCCGCGCCGCCCGGTACGCCGACGGCTGGCTGCCCTACATGTACTCCCCGGACATGCTGGCCCGTTCCCTCGGGGTGATCGCGGCGGAGCGGGACGGCCAGCCGCCCATCGAGGGCGGCGTGTACCTGTGGTCCTGCGTGCACGAGGACCCCGCGGCGGCCACGGACTACGCGATGCAGATCCTGGCCCAGACGTACCGGCAGGACTTCACCACGATGGCCGGCAAGTACCTGGCCGTCGGTGACGTGGACTACTGCACGGGCCGGGTGCTGGACTACATCCGGGCCGGCGCCACCCGGGTGATCTTCTCCAGCGCCTGCCCCGGCTCCTACGTGGACCGGCACCTGGAACTGCTGGCCACCCAGGTCGTGCCGGCCGTGCGGGCCGAGCTGGCCCGGCCGGGGACCGGGGGCCCGCGTGCCTGATCAGCCGGGCGCCCCCGCACCGGGGCCGCTCGACGGCCTGACCGTGCTGGACTTCTCCACCATGATGGCCGGCCCGCACTGCACCCGGATGATGGCCGACCTCGGGGCCACGGTCATCAAGGTCGAGTCCCCCGACGGGGATCACATGCGCAAGCTCCGCCCCCGCAAGTCCGGGAACAGCCGCTTCTTCGGCCAGCTCAACGTGGGCAAGCGCAGCGTGACCCTGGACCTGTCCGGCGAGGCGGGCCGGGAGGCGGCGCTGGCCCTGGTGGCCCGGGCCGACATCGTGCTGGAGAGCTGGCGGCCGGGCGTCGCCGCCCGGCTCGGCCTGACCTACGAGGCCTGCCGGGCGGTCCGCGGCGACGTCATCTACTGCTCGATCTCCGGGTGGGGGCAGTCCGGGCCGAACGCCCGCCGGGCCGCCTTTGCCCCCGTGGTGCACGCGGCCTCCGGCTTCGACATGGCCAACCTCTTCTACCAGCCGCCCGGCAGCATCCCCCCGGTCACCGGCGTCTTCGTGGGCGACATCCTCGGCGGCACCATGGCGTTCGGCGCGATCCTGGCCGGCGTGCGGAAGCGGGACGCCACCGGCGCGGGGTCGCGCATCGACCTGTCGCTGGTGGAGGCGATGCTGTCCATGCCGGTCTACGAGTTCCAGGCCGAGCTGGCCGGCCTGCAGGACATGCGGCCGAGTCACCGGCCGGTGCCCACCGCCGACGGCTTCATCATCCTGACCATCGTGAGCGACCTGAACTGGCGCGCGGTCGCCCGGGCCCTCGGGCAGCCGGAGCTGGGCACCGATCCGCGGTTCACCGACGTGAAGGCCCGCACCCTGCACTGGGACGAGATGCACCAGCTGATCTGCGACTGGGCGGCCAGCCGCACCGCCGGGCAGGCCGAGGCCGAGATGCTCGCCGCCGGCGTCCCCGCCGCCCGGTACCAGACCATGGCCTCGATGCTCGCGGACGAGCACCTGCGCGGCCGGGGGGTGTTCCGGGCGGTGGCCGACGCGGCCGGGGAGTTCACGGTGACCGCCACCCCGTTCCGGTTCGACGACGTGATCACCCCGCCGGACGGCTCGTCGGTGCCCGCGCTCGGGGCTGACACCGACGCGGTGCTCAAGGAGGCCGGCCACCCCCCAGGCCAGCCCGGCCAGCCAGGAGGCGCCGCGTGACCGGGTGGAACATCGCTGACGTCCTGGAGGTCGTGGCGGCCGAGGTGCCGGACTCGCCCGCGGTCATCCAGGGTGCCCGGGTCGTCACCTGGGCCGAGCTTGACCAGCGGGCCGGGCAGGTGGCCGGCTACCTGGCCGGCGCCGGGCTGGCCCGGCGCAGCAGCGTGGCCCAGTACCTCCGCAACAGTCCCGAGTACATCGAGTCGCTGTACGCGTGCCTCAAGGCCTCGCTGGTCCCGGTCAACACCAACTACCGCTACGGCCGCGGCGAGCTGATCTACCTGTGGGATAACGCGGACGTGCGCGCCGTCGTGTTCCACGGTGAGTTCACCGCCCAGGTCGAGATGGTCCGCGTCCAGCTGCCGCGGATCCGCAGCTGGCTCTGGGTCGACGACGGCACCGGGCCCTGCCCCGGGTGGGCGGTCAGCTACCAGGACGCGGCCACGGGAACCGCCCGGGGCGCGGATCCGGGCCCCGCGCCAGGCCCGGGGCAGCGCAGCGGCGATGACCTCCTGCTGCTGTACACGGGCGGCACCACCGGCATGCCCAAGGGCGTGATGTGGCGCCAGGATGACCTGTTCATCCTGCTCGGCAACGCGGCCCGGGGCGGCTACCCGGATGAGCCGGACCTGGCGTACGCGCGGTCGCGGGTGGCCCGGGAAGGCCGGCGGATGCTCCCGGCCGCGCCGCTCATGCACGGCGCCGGCTGCTTCAGCTGCGTGCCGATCCTGGCCCGGGGCGGCGCGGTCGTGCTGCTCGAAGGGCACTCCTTCGACCCGGTGGAGTTCCTCGACACCGTGGACGCGCGGGACGTGCACTCCGCGAGCTGGGTCGGGGACGCCTTCGCCAGGCCGGTCGCCGACGCGCTGGACGCGCACCCCGGCCGGTGGCACCTGTCCAGCCTGAAGACCATCACCTCGGGCGGGGTGGTGTTCACCGAGGCGACCAAGCGGCGGCTCCTCGCGCACGCCCCTCACCTGCTCATCAACGACGTGTTCGGCGCCTCGGAAGCCATCACGGTCGGCTCGTCGCTGGTGACCAAGGACAACATCGCCGCCTCGGACGGGTCCTTCCGGCCCCGCCCCGGCATGCGGGTCATCGACGAGGCGGGCCAGGACGTAATCCCGGGGTCAGGGGTGGCCGGCCTGATCGCCTTCTCGGGCCGCCAGCCGATCGGCTACTACAAGGACGAGCGGAAGACGGCCGAGGTGTTCCGCGAGATCGGCGGGCGCCGGTACTCGGTACCCGGCGACTGGGCCGTGGTCGCCGCGGACGGCACGGTCACCCTGCTCGGCCGCGGGTCGGCCTGCATCAACACCGGCGGCGAGAAGGTCTACCCGGACGAGGTGGAGAAAGTCATCGCCACGCTGCCCGGGGTGGCCGACGCCGTGGTCATCGGCGTGCCGCACGAGCGGTTCGGCCAGGCCGTGGTCGCCGTCGTGCAGGCCGCTGCGGGACATTCCCTTTCGGCCGCCGCGGTCATCAGCCATTGCAAAGCGCACCTGGCCGGCTACAAGGCGCCACGTGAAGTCATCTTTGTCGCTTCTATCGGCCGGGGACCGACCGGCAAGGTCGATCTCAATACGTTGCGCAAGCGCGCCGTCGCCGAACTCGGTGTCCCGGCCAAGTAGTTACCCGCCAGTCAATAACCGCCGATCCCGGGTTGCCATCGCCGGCAATCCGGGGATCCAGCCTGCGCCCTCACGCGCGTTTGCTTGTTTCCTATCCGTTACGAATTTTTCAACAGGAGTGTTGACGAGAATTCCCCGGCTGGGCTATGGTCCAGATCACAGTGCGCCACTGAATTATGAGGCACGCAGGTTCTGCTGCCGTGCCTGAGAACTCAACCACAGGCGGGAACCACGATGACGCGTCCTGTCCGCGTAAGGGCTATGGCCAGACCACAGACATTCACTGCCCTCTTCTGCGCACTGCTGATGATTATCCTCAGTGCGTGCTCGAGCTCGGGAAGCTCATCGCCCGGATCTGCGTCCGCGAGCCCGGCGTCGGCGGGTGCCGCCTCGGCTGGAGTCAAGGCGGCCCAGGCTGCCGCGGCCAAGTGGGAGCAGCCGCCCACCCAGCTCGGCGTCACGCAGCCACTGAAGACCGCCCCGCCAGCAGGCAAGACCTTCGTCTGGCTGAACTGCGAGCTCTCCGCGTGCGCGCAGATCCTGATCGGCGTCCGGCAGGCGGTCAAGGCCGCCGGCTGGAATCTCAAGGTGGTCCAGTTCCAGGAGGCCAACCCGGCCACCGTCCTTACCGCATTCAAGCTCGCGCTTAACTACCACCCCACCGCGGTCGGCCTATCTGGCCTTCCCGAGGCCGTGTGGTCGAGCGTGATTCCGTCGTACCAGAAGGCGGGAGTGGCGATCGTTGCTGGTTATGTCGGCCCGATCCCGCTGAATTCGACGGTGATCGGCAACGTCAGCGGCCCGAAGGACGGCGCGGAGACCGGCCAGATCCTGGCCAACTGGTTTATCGGCGATTCCGCCGGCAAGGGCCACGCGCTCAACGTGCGCACCGACGAGCTGCCCTACCTGAAGACATTCAGCGATTCCTTCCAGTCGTATGTGCAGCAGAAGTGCAGCGGGTGCACCGTGAGTAATCTGGACATGTCTGTCGCTGATGCGACGGGCGGCAAGGTGGACGCCGCCATTGTGGCCGCCCTGCAACGTAATCCGTCTATCAACTACGTCGTAGCCACCGAGGGCCCCTTCATCGATGGCCTGCCCGCCGCTCTGGCCGCGGCAGGCCTGTCCGGGAAGGTGAAGATCGCCGGCGAGAACGGTGACGTGGAGAATCTGACGGACACGAAGAACGGAACCGAGGCCGCTTTCACCGGCGCGTCACTGCACATCGGTGGATGGCAGTACCTCGACGTCGCGATCCGGCACGCCGAGGGGATGACCTTCGACCCCTATGACGGCACGCAGCCCAAGCAGTTGCTGACCAAGAGCGTGGCTTTCACTCCCGCCGCGGACTACGACCAGCCGGCCAACTATCCCCAGCTGTTCATGAAGCTCTGGAAGCTCGGCTAGTCCCGCCGCAGCACCGCCCCGATATCCGACCGCCCCGGGAGAGCGCCGATGACCGCACCAGCCGATGACGTTCCGGCGCTGTCGGTCATCGGGCTCAGCAAGCGCTTCGGCGCGAGCGTCGCCCTCGACGGCGTGGACCTCGAGATCAGCCAGGGCGAGGTCCACGCCGTGCTCGGCGAGAACGGGTCGGGGAAGTCCACCCTCATCAAGATCCTCTCTGGCTTCCACCAGCCTGACGCCGGCGCTGTCACCATCTCCGGTGATCCGCTCCCGTTCGGCCACCCGGCCAGCTCGTACCGGCTGGGGGCGCGGTTCGTGCACCAGGACCTGGGGCTGGTGGACAGCATCCCGGTGCTCGACAACCTGGCCATCGGGGCCGGCTTCGCGACCAGGCTGGGCACGATCTCGGACCGGCGCAGCCGGGCCCGTGCCGAGGCGGATCTGGCCCGGGTGGGCCTGGCCGTTGACCCGGGGACCAGCGTCGGAAACCTGTCCCCGGCCACCCGGACCGGGGTGGCCATCGCCCGCGCGCTCCGCGAAGACCCGGGTTCCCCGGTCCGCCTGCTGGTCCTCGACGAGCCGACCGCCACCCTGCCGGCGGCCGAGGTCGACCGGCTGATGGAGATCATCCGGAGAGTTTCCGCTGCGGGAGTCGGCGTCCTCTACGTCACCCACCGGCTGGACGAGATCTTCACCATCGCCGGCACTGTGACCGTGCTGCGGGACGGGCGCGAGGTGGCGACCGTGCCCACCTCCTCGCTGGACCACCGCCGCCTAGTCGACCTGCTGGTTGGTGAGGAGCTGACTGTCGCGCATCACGTGGCGGAGGCGCTGCCCGCCGAGGGGCAGCGGCCGGCCCTGTCGCTGCGGGGCATCACGGCCGCCTCCCTCGATGGCTTCTCGGCTGACATCAGGGCCGGCCAGATCACCGGGATCGCCGGCATTACCGGGTCAGGCCGCGAAACGGTGCTGGGCGCCGCGTTCGGGGCCATCGACCGCGGCGGCGAGGTCATCACCGCGGGCGGCGCGCGGCTCGCGCCGTCCCGGCCGGACCTGGCCATGCGGCACGGGCTGGCCTACCTGCCGGCCGACCGGGTGCGGAACGCGGCGATCCTGAGCCTGTCCGCCCGGGAGAACATCTCCCTGTCCAGCCTGCGGCCGTTCCGCAGGTTCGGCACCATGCGGCGCCGGCCTGAGCGCCGGACCGCGCTCAGCTGGTTCGGGCGGCTCAGCGTGCGCCCCGCGGACCTGGTCGATCTGCCCCTCGAGTCGTTCAGCGGCGGTAACCAGCAGAAGATCATGTTCGCCAAGTGGCTGCGCCGCGAGCCGGGCGTCTTCCTGCTCGACGAGCCGACCCAGGGGGTGGACGTGGGCGCGAAGGCCGTGCTGCACCAGCAGCTGGTCCAGGCGGCCGCGGGCGGCGCCGCGATCGTGATCAGTTCCTCGGACGTGGACGAGCTGGCCGCGATCTGCCAGCGCGTCATCGTGTGCCGGGACGGCCAGGCCGCCGCCGACCTGCGCGGCGGCGGGGTATCCGCCGGTGCCATCAGCCGGGAGTGCCTGCTCGGGGAGGGGTCAGTGAAAATCAGCGGTAAGCGGCTCGGGTTCGGGTTCGACCGCTTCAGCGGCCTCTACTTGTGGGCCCTGTTCATCCTGATCTTCGGGATCTGGGAACCCCACCTGTTCCTCACCCTCGGCACGGTGCACTCGATCGCCTCCGAGCAGGCCGTGGCCGCGCTGCTCGGGCTGGCCGTGGTCGTCCCGCTGGCGACCGGCGCCTTCGACCTGAGCATCGGGGCCACCGCGAACCTCAGCGCGGTGGTGGTGGCCATCCTCCAGTCGCAGCAGCACTGGCCCATGTGGCCGGCCATCGCGGTGGCCCTGCTCATCGGGGTGCTGATCGGCGCGCTGAACGGCTTCATCATCGTGCGGCTGCAGGTGAACGCGTTCATCGCGACGCTCGGGATGGCCACCATCGTGGGCGCGGTCGAGACCATCGTCAGCGGCAACAGCCAGCCGCAGCCGCCGACGTCCACCGCCTGGGCCGATCTCACCCAGTACCAGATCTTCGGGTTCCAGGCTCTCTTCTTCTACGTCATCATCATCGCCCTGATCAGCTGGTGGTTCCTGGAGCGGACACCCGCGGGCCGGTACATGTACGCGACCGGGGGGAACAGCGTGGCGGCGCGGCTCTCCGGGGTGCGGGTCGGCGGCTGGACCTGGCTGTCCCTGATCTTCTCGGGGACGGTGGCCGGCCTGGCCGGCGTCCTGTTCTCGTCGCAGAGCGGGCCGTCGCTCACCTTCGGCCCCGCGCTGCTGCTGCCCGCCTACGCGGCCGCGTTCCTCGGCTCGACGCAGCTGCGCCCGGGCCGGTTCAACGTGTGGGGCACGGTGCTGGCGGTCTATGTCCTGGCCACCGGGGTCTTCGGCGTTCAGCTGATCACCAGCGTGCAGTGGCTCAACGACATGTTCAACGGCGTCGCGCTGATCGTGGCCGTGTCCTTCGCGGTCTGGCGGCAGCGCCGGGCCCGGGCCGGCGCGACCCCGGACCGGCCGGCGGAGCCGTCCCCGGACGGGAACGGCCCCGGCCCGGCAGCCAGCGTGCTCTCCTCCGCCAACGGCCAGGCCGATGCCCCGCCCGGGAACGGGGCGGGCGATCCCTCCTCGGCCACCGGGGGGGCCGGCGGCTGACGCCACCCGGCCAGCGCTCGTCACTTGAAGTAGATGGTCTCCGGGTCGGCGGCGTTCCCGATGGCGGGCGCCGTGACCAGTCCGGTCCCCACGTTCTCGGTGGCGGTGATGGTGTACGGGTGCGATTTCCCGGTCCTGGCCCCGGACGGTCTCGTGATCGAGCACTGGAAGTAGCCGCTCGCGGCGTGCCATGAGCACTTGGCCGTGGATGCGCGGACGGCGGGTCCGCGTAGCGTGGCCCGCACCTGGCCCGCCGCGGCCAGGGCCGCGGCCTGGCGGGCCGGGATCGGCTTACCTGCCGTGATCGCGAGCCGGTACCTGACCGTGATGGTGCGCGCCGAGCTGGCCAGGGTGGCACCGGGCTGAGGTGATACGAAGCCGCGGAGCCCGTAGCCGACGGTGTAGCCCGCGATCACGGCCGCCGCCTGCTTGTTCCCGGCATTGTCGGCTGCCCCGCTGCACGTCGCCGCGAAGGCGCCGGTACCGTTCGCCCCGCTGCTGGTGACCTTCACCGAGGCGTCCTGGGCGACCCCCGACAGGCTGTCGATGGTGCTGCAGCCGGCCGCGGGGACGTGGCCGAGCGCGTACACGTGGTGGCTGCTCACACCGTTAACGGATACGCGCGGCGGGGTGCTGTCGATGTTGACGTTCTCGGTGGCGGAGCCCACCGCGCCGAGGACGTTCAGGCAGGTTGCCGTCAGCGTGACCGGGGCGCCCTGGCTCGTGCTGGCGCTGGAGGCCGTGCAGTCGGCGGGGTTGATCGCGCTGTTTACGGGCGCCCAGTGCCACGCCACCGTGACCGCCGAGACATACCAGCCGTTCGCCCCCTCGACTCCGCTGATCGTCGGCTTCGCGACGGGCGCCTGGTCGTCGATGTTGCCGGCACACGTGCCGCCGTCGTCGTCCGAGTTAGTGCCATCCGGGCACACCGTGCTGGACCAGGTTGCCCCGGTCAGGTCCACGACATCCAGGTAGGCGCCTCTCAGGTTGGCGCCGGTGAGATTGGCGTTGCTCAGGCTGCCGAGATACAGGTCGGCCCCGGCCAGGTCAGCGTGGGTCAGGTCGGCCCCGGTCAGGTCGGCGCTGACGAGACCGGCCTGCGGGCCGATCAGGTAGCCATTGACCAGCATCCAGTGGGCAGGCAACGACGAGGGCTGTCCGGTGATGCTGCCGGATTCGACCCCCGGCCAGGTGACATTGGCAAAGATGGCGCCCTGGACATTGGCGCCACCCAGAACAGCGTTGGTCAGGTTGGCGCCCGTCAGGTTCGTGCCGGACAGATCGTCTCCGGACAAGTTGCCGTTCGAGAAATCCCAGTTGGACAGGTCGGCGCCGCTGAAGTCGGTTCCCGGGCCGAGCAGGTAGCCACGGTCCAGAGACCAGTAGCGCGGAAGGTAGGGCGCCTGACTGGCGGTCACATCGCCGGACTTCACATGAGTCAGGATGGCCGAGCTGAAATTGGCATTGCTTATATCCGCGCCCTGAAGGTCGGAGCCGGTGAGATCCGAAGCCTCGAAGAAGTTCAGGTTCGTGTTGGTGAAGTTGGAGTTGTGCAGTGCGGCCCCGAAGGCGTTGGCGTCCTCCAGGTCGGCTCCGGCGAAGTCCGCGCCATCGGTGTTCGCATCGGTGAGGTTGGCCACCGAAAGGTCAGAGTCGCTGAAGTTCGCGTTACTGATGTCCGCGTGGGCGAAGTCTGCCCCGGTCAGCTCGCATCCACTCCAGTCGACGCCAGGAGCCGGAGCCGGGGTCAGCGCGCCGGTGCCCGGGGCCACCGTCGGGCAGACGGCAGCCTGTGCGGCGGTGGCCGCGAACAAGCACGCTGACCCGGCGAGAACTAATGTGGTCGCAGCCGCTGAGAAGGCTCGCAGTACCCGGGCCACCATTCGGTCTCCCATAGCTCGAGGCGGCGCGGCATGCTGCGCTACCCAGGTTGAATGCGGCAAATCGGAGCCAAGACGCCGGAATCGGCAGCTTGCGTCCGCGGCGGCTTCGTTTGGTGCCAGCGCACCCGGCGCAGCCTCGCGACCCTTGGCCGGTCATAAGGTAGTGAATCGTCCGCTAGCTGTCGAATCCGTGGCCACGGTACGGCCGCCCCGCCTCGGCGGTGCGGGCACGCATCTGGCAGCAGGTATACGGCCCGGAATACCCCAGCTGGGCTGACCCGTTCAGCTACGTCAGCGTGACCGAACTGCGGCGCTTCGCCCGCGAACTGCACGCAACGCACGGCCAGTGCCTGGTCGATGCCGGCTGCGGCCGTGGCGGCCCGGGCCTGTGGATGGCCGCAGTGACCGGCACCCGCCTCATCGGCATTGACCCCGACGAAGCGGCGCTGGCCGCCGCCCGGCGCCGGGCGGACCAGGCCGGGCTGGCCGACCGGGCCAGCTTCCGCCGGGGAAGCTTCCACGACACCAGGCTGCCCGACGGCTCGGCCCAGGCGGTGATGAGCATCGACGCCCTGCTGTTCGCGCCCAGCAAGCCCGCCGCCGCTGCCGAGCTGGCCAGGATCCTCGTTCCCGGGGGGCGGCTGGTGATGACCAGCTGGGATTACCACAGCCAGCCCGCCGGCCGCCCCGCCCAGATCGCCGATCACCGGCCCCTGCTGAACCAGGCCGGCTTCGACGTCCTCTGCTACGAGGAAACCTGCGCCTGGCGCGACCGGCAGCAGCGAACAGGTCAGGCGCTGCTCGCCGCCGCGGCAGAACTAGCCGCCGAGTACGGCGGCACGGCCGCGCAGCGGCGGGCACGCATCACCGAGATGAACGCCACCTTGGCCAGCATCACCCGCCGCGTCCTCGTGATCGCCCAACGACGCCCCACAACCCTAGGCCGGCAACCTGACCAGAACACTCGCATCTGCCCAGGTTGAAGGGTGAATGGATGCTGCCGTACTAGGCGCTCGTGTCCTGGCTGACCTCCGTGACATCGCCGCCGGGATTTGCGGCGCCATTGCCCTGGCCGTCCTCCCCATCGCCGGCCGGGCGTGGCCTGGGCCGCCGGTAGGGGAGGAGGGGCAGCCAGACCACGACCCACAGGATGGACGCCATGACCAGGAAACAGATCCCCAGGCCGAACAGCAGGTCGAGCCGGGTGAGGCCCGGGATGGTGTTCGGGACCAGGACCTGGCGCAGGGGGAGTATGGCCACCATGGCGGCGGCCAGGCCGAACGCCGCGTCCGACGGCTCCAGCGCCCGGCGCTGGGCGAAGCGCTTGAACCAGAGCAGCGCGATGAGCAGCAGGAATGGCATCGCGGCGACGAAGTAGGTGTAGCTGATTGTCCACGTGGGACGGATCACGGTAAAGAAGAGCTGATGCTCGGCGGGCTGATTCGGGTAACCCGTGAAGGAGTACGTCGGCGGATCGGTCTGGACACCCACCCGCAAGTCCTCGTCACGCGACATCATGACAATTGAGGAAGGGAGCGCTGCCCCGTTCTGGCTGCGCCCGGCGATCATGCCCACGGAATCGTCCAGCTCGTACCAGTCCTGCGGGAAAGCGCGGGGCTGCCCGAGGAGGGACAGCGTCCAGGTGCGGCGGTACACCGCATGCTGATCCAGGTTGTTCTGATGCAGATGAGCGCCGCAGTGGGTCGGCGCGGCCGCTTCCAGTACCGGCACGGACACCGGTATCTCGAAGTTGCTGAGCCCGCTGTTGCTCTTGACCACGAGTGACACGTTCCGGTAGCCCTGCGCAGCCAGGCCGCGCAGCACCCTCTTCCCCGGGCCGGTCACGCCGACCAGGACGCCCAGGGAAACGTCCGGGACACTGGGATCGAGGCCGAGGAATTCGAACGTCACGCAGAGGTCGGCGGGGAGGCCGTCCGCATTTGACGAGTAGACCTCGGTGGGTGCGCCGTAATAATCATCCCGCGGCGTGGCGAGATCAGCGGACGGATATCCCAGCGGCTGGAAACCGGTGGAGTCGAAATTGTTCTGCACCAGGAGAACGACAGGTATCACCGGCAGTGCGCAGACTACTACGGTGAGGAAAATCCTTACGCCGGTCCGGCTCAGGAATCCTAATGTACGGCTTTGCGGCGTAATGTACCTACCGTGATGCATTTGTCCCCCTCAGGCGGCCACCCCTTCTTTATGTAGCCCATATGCCCACGACGCACAACCCTGGCGGGAACGGGTTACTTGACCCGGCTGGCCAACCAGCGTCAACATGTACGTTGACGCAACAGGAAGGACCAGCAGTGAATGCTGCCGCTGAGCCCGGGCCGGCCCCGTCCGGGTCGCTCCGGGCCCCGTCCGGGCCGCTCCGCGGGTTCCGCATCATCGAGCTGGCCGGGATCGGCCCCGGGCCGTACGCGGCCATGCTGCTCAGCGACCTGGGCGCGGACGTCATCCGGGTTGAGCGGGCGGACACCGCGGCCCAGGCGGGCCCGGCCGTGCCGGGCGACATCGTGGCCAGGGGCCGCCGGTCCATCGCGGTGGACCTGAAGTCGGCGGCCGGCGCGGCGCTGGTGCTGGACCTGGTCAGCCGGGCCGACGCGCTGCTCGACCCGTACCGTCCGGGGGCCGCCGAGCGGCTGGGCGTCGGGCCTGATGCCTGCCTGGCCCGCCGCCCGGAACTCGTGTACGGGCGGATGACCGGCTGGGGGCAGGACGGCCCGCTGGCCCAGCACGCCGGGCACGACATCAACTACGTGGCGCTGGCCGGCGCGCTGGCCCACATCGGCCGGGCCGGGCAGCCGCCGGTGCCCCCGCTGAACCTGGTCGGCGACATGGGCGGCGGCGGGCTGCTGCTCGCCTTCGGCGTGGTGTGCGGCCTGCTCGAGGCCCGCCGGACCGGCCGCGGGCAGGTCGTGGACGCGGCCATGATCGACGGCGTGTCCTCGCTGATGACCATGGTGTGGGGCTATCACGCCCAGGGCTTCTACTCGCTCGAGCGGGGGCACAACGTTATCGACTCCGGCGCGCCGTTCTACGACGTGTACGAGTGCGCGGACGGCCGGTACGTCTCGGTGGGGCCGATCGAGCACCGCTTCTACACGAGGCTGCTGGACGTCCTCGGGCTGCGCCCGGACGACCTGCCGCCCCGCCGCGACCGGGACCAGTGGCCGGCCGCCCGGGAGCGGCTGGCCGCGGTGTTCCGGCAGCACACCCGGGACGAGTGGTGCGCCCGGCTGGACGGGGAGCGGGACATCTGCTTCGCGCCGGTGCTCGACCTGGCCGAGGCCCCGCAGCACCCGCACCATCAGGCGCGGGGCACGTTCACCCGCGAGGGCGGGGTGATCCAGCCGGCGCCCGCACCGCGGTTCAGCGCCACCCCCGGCGCGATCCAGCGCCCGCCCGCGCGGGCCGGTGAGCACACCGGCGAGGTGCTCGCCGAGTGGCTGTCGCTGGACAGCGCCGCGGTGGCCGGCCTCCGCGACCAGGGCACCGTGGCCTGACCGTCCCGGGCGCCGGGTACCAGGCACGGGGCACCCGGGCCCGGGCCGCCAGGCCGGCTCCGGGCGCTAGCGCGCGCGGGGCAGCTTGAGCACCCGCTCCGCGATGATGCCTAGCTGGATCTCGGAGGTACCGCCGCCGATGGTGTCCGAGCGCGAGAACAGGAACGCCCGCTGCAGGGCCGACGCCGGGTAGTCAGGCCGGCCGCGGCGCAGCCCGACGCCGGGAATCCAGCTGCCATCCCCGGCCGGGTCGCCGGTGAGCACCTGGCCCTCCGGGCCGAGCAGGTCCATGGCCAGATCCAGGGTGTCCTGGTGGGTCCGCGACCACCACAGCTTGGTGGTAGCCCGGAGTGCGTCGGCCTGGTGGGTGCCGTTGAGCGCGTCGAACAGCAGCCGCTGGTTGCCGAACTTGATCAGCTGGACCTTGATCCACTGCTGGACCAGGCGGTCGCGGGCCAGCGGGTCCGCCGTCGCGCCCTGCTCCCGGGCCGCGGCGATGATGCCGGCCAGCTCCTTCTCGAACCGCTGGTGGCTCATGCTGGAGGACACGCCCCGCTCGAAACCGAGCGTGGTCATGGCGACCGTCCAGCCCTGGCCGCGCCCCCCGACCACCGCGCCGGCCGGGGCGCGGGCGTCGGTGAAGAACACCTCGCTGAACTCGGCGGCGCCGTCCAGCTGCTCGATGGGGCGGACCTCCACGCCCGGCTGGCGCATCGGCACCAGGAGGTAGGACAGGCCCCGGTGCCGGGCCTCGCCCGGCTCCGTGCGGGCCAGCAGGAAGATGTAGTCGGCCTCGTCGGCGCGGGTGGTCCAGGTCTTCTGGCCGTTGATCACCCACTCCTCGCCGCCGTCCCCGGTCTCCAGCCGGGCCGACGTCCGCAGGCTGGCCAGGTCCGAGCCGGCCTCGGGTTCGGAGAAGCCCTGGCACCAGGCGATCTCGCCGCGCAGGATCTTCGGGATGAACGTGCTCTTCTGCTCCTCGGTGCCCCAGCGCAGGATGGTCGGGCCGACCAGCGTGTCGCCGAACCAGTCGGCCCGCAGCGGCGCCTTGGCCCGGCTGAACTCCTCGGCCAGGATCAGCGACTCCAGCTGGGACAGGCCCCGGCCGCCGTACTCGGCTGGCCAGGACGCGCAGATCCAGCCCGCCGCGTAGAGCTTCTCGTTCCACTCCTGCCGGAACTTGCCGCGGTCCTCGGGCGATTGCTGGCCGGGTTCGTAGGGCCAGCCGTCGGGCAGGTTGGCGTCGAGCCAGGCGCGGACCCCGGCCCGGAACCCGGCCGCCTCGCCGTCGTAGTCGAGAATCACCCGCGCCGCCACCACCTTGACATACTCACAGCATCCAGCCAGACTCAAGGCTTGTCAACACTAGCGTTGATTAGTGGGTGATGGAGGCCAGGTGCTCATCGGGTTCACCAGCGAGCAGTCCCAGCTGCGGGAGGCCACCCGGGCGCTGCTGGCGGAGGTCTCGTCGCAGGACCGGGTCCGCGCGCTGATGCCGGACCCGGCGGGCACGGACCCGGATGCCTGGCGCCAGCTGGGCGAGCTGGGCCTGCCCGGCATCGCGGTGCCCGAGGACTTCGGCGGGGGCGGCGGGTCCCTGGCCGACCAGGGGGTGGTGCTGGAGGAGATGGGCCGGGCCCTGTGCGGCGGGCCGTACTTCGCCACCGCGGTCCTGGGCGTGCAGACCCTGCTCGCGGCGCCGGACGGTGATCCGGTCGCCGCCGAGCTGCTGCACGGCATCTGCGCCGACGGCCTGACCGTCACGCTGGCGGCCGCCGGGCCCGGCGGCCGGTGGGACGACGCGGGCGTCACGCTCCGCGCCGAGCAGGCCCCGGCCGGCTGGCAGCTGACTGGCGCCGTGACGTTCGTGCCCGACGGGGCCAGCGCGGACGTGATCCTGGCTGCTGCCCGTACGCCTGCGGGGATCGGCCTGTTCGCGGTGCCCGGGGCAGCGGAGGGGCTGACCCGGGCCTCGCTGCCGGCCATGGACCAGACCCGCAAGCAGGCGCGGCTCGACTTCGCCGCCGCCCGCGGCCGCCTGATCGGCAACGACGGCGCCGGCTGGGACGTTATCGAGCGCGGGCTGCGGCGGGCCGTGGTGGGACTGGCCGCCGAGCAGGCCGGCGGGGCCCGGCGGGTGCTGGACATGATGGTGGACCACGCCCGCACCCGGCATCAGTTCGGCCGGCCGATCGGCTCCTTCCAGGCCGTCCAGCACGCGTGCGCGGGAGTGCTGGTCAACGTCGAGGCGGCCAGGTCGGCCGCCTACTACGGTCTGCGCGCCGCGGCCGCCCAGCCCGCCCCGGAGAGCGGGCCGGCTGACGCCGGGGCGGAGGCCGAGCTGGCCGCGGTGTCCAGCCTGGCCAAGGCGTTCTGCTCGGAGGCCTACCGGCACGCCGCCGACACAGCCATCCAGGTCTTCGGCGGGATCGCGCTCACCTGGGAGCATCCGGTCCAGCTCTACTTCAAGCGGGCCCGCTCGTCTGAGATCCTGCTCGGCGCTCCCGCCTACCACCGCGAGCTCCTGGCCCGTCACCTCGCCCTCTGACCGCATCAGCGCCGCTGCACCGTGCCCAAGGCACGCGTGATGCACCGCGCTGATGGGGGAGCTGGCTACCTGGCGTCTGCCTCGACCAGGCGCTCGATGAGCTCGTTGACCGTGCCGGTCTTGGGCAGGTCCCGCTGGGCCAGCTGCTTGCTCAGCTCCGCCTTGGTCAGGCCTTCGTAGCGCTCGCGGGCCTGCTGATGAACCTGCCTGGCGTGCTCGCGCTCCATCCTGCGGGCCTCGCGGACCAGCTCCTTCGTGGCCTGGTCGGCCTCGTCTGCCTGCTGGCTGGCCGTCCGCTCGAACGACTCGGCCCGCTCGCGGACCACGTCCCCGGCCGACTCGGCCCGCTCGCGCACGACCTGGCCTGCCGACTGCGCCTTCTCCCGGGCCACGCCCGTCAGCGTGCCCGCCGCGTGCGCCCACCTGACGGTGATATCGCGGTTCACGTCCACGGCCCGCTGCACCAGATCGAAGTAGCGCTCCACCACGGGCACCAGGTCAACCTGCGGCACCGCGGGGAACAAGTCGGTCAGCCTGCGCACACCCTGGGTCCAGGAGTCAGCGGCCTTCTCGGCCGCCTCGCTGGCCTGACTCACCACGGCGCTGTACTGCCTGGTCACGCTCGTCATCTCATGCCTCCGTCAGATCCGAATGTCATGCTCAGTATATCTAGCAAAAGGTGCTTGCTGTAGAAAGCAGCGGGTGATCTGGCGCACTACCGGGAGCGCAGCCAGACGCTGAAGGCACCGCCTGTCCCTACCGTGATGGCGTCCGCCACGACCGTCCCGGCCGCAGTGCCATCCGTGGTGTCGATCCATTCCGCGGTGGCCCACGGCCCGAGGATGGTGCCGTGCGCACCGCTGTAGGTGGTCGTGCCGGTGCCGGTGAAGTTCCAGAGCCGGATGTCGGCCGGCGGCGGCGTGACCGCGCCGTTGTCGATGCTCACGAGCACTTCGGCGGAGTTCAGGGCCATCGAATCCGCGTAGGGCGCCGGCACCGTGACCGTCTGGGCGGCGCCCTGGGTGGCGTCGGTGACGGTGAGGGAATAGTGGCCGTGCTGGTCGTAGAAGATGCTGACCGTGAGCTGGTCACCGGGCTTCGGCTGCACCGTGAACGTGCCTGACGCCGCATTGGAGACGTAACTGATGCTGCCGGCTCCGCCGCCGGGGCGCACGTCGATGTCCGCGTACGGCCGGGGTGTCGCGCCGCCGTTGTGCCCGAGAGTAACCAGCGCCGTGCCGCCGTTGGCCGCAGGCACCTGGGCGGGCGGCATGGTCAGGTACGTGGCGACGAACCGGAACGGGCCCACGCTGTTCGCATAACCGGCGAAACTCCGGGTGTAGACGACGGGCAGCGCCCGCAGCCAGATGCTGAAGTTCGCCCCGCCGTTCCACAGCCCAGCCGGGCTCGTGAGCACGGTGCCCGTGGCGGTGCCGCTGCTGGTTTCGATGACCGGGCTGGTCTGCCAGGGGCCGGTGACCGTGCCCCGCACGCCGGTGTAGGTGGTCAGGCGGGTGCCGGTGACCTTCCACAGCCGGATATCGGTGGCGGGAGGGAACCCGTTCGACGCGACATTGTCGACCAGTGAGGCCTTGTTGTAGACGACGTCCCCGGTCTGGACCCGCACGGTGCGGGTGATGCCCTGGGTGAGGTCAGCGGCGGTGAGATAGGTGTGGCCGCGCCTGTCGTAGTAGATGCTGGTTCTGAGCTGGTCACCGGCATTCGGGCTCAGCCTGAATGGCGTGATCTGCTGACCATTCCCCCATTCGACGCTGCCGGAACCACCGCCCGGCCTGACCAGGATGACCGCAGCTGCCGGGCCGACGCGCACGTCGTGCTGCAGCACGACGAGCATGTTGCCGTAGCCTGTGGGCCCGCCGGACGGGAGGACGGTCACGGTGGCGGCCACGAACCGGAACCACCGCCCGGTGGAGGTATAACCTGCGGCAGCGGTGTCGTACGCCGGCGGGCTCAGTGGCCGCGCGGCGGCGGTGGCCGGGGCACTGGTCCCGGCCAGGGCAAGTCCGGTGAGCGTGATCACGGCGACCGTGGCGGCGTAAAGCGCGCGTGCGATGCGTCTGCGCATCGGTAAGACCCCCTGCCGCTCAGCCGGGGCCGGATGACACCGATCTGGCGTCAGCAATGGTCTGGCGGCCTGCCCCGGCTCAATCCTCTAGTGTGCCGGGGCGGCGGGCCCACCGGGCAGAGCCAGATGGCCCGGTAACCCAGGGCAAACGTCCTTTCCTGCCTTTATGGAAGATCAGCAAGAATGGGTGACCGGAATGTCGCGGGATATCCTGACGGTGCGAGGTGTCAGGCGCCGGTGAAGTGCGGCGGGCGTTTCTCGATGAAGGCGCGCGAGCCCTCGCGGGCGTCGGCGGAGCGAAGCACTACCTTGATGGCCTCGTCCTCGGCCGCGAAGCCCTCGCCCAGCGAACGGCCGGACGACTCCAGCATGACCTGCTTGACCTTGCGCAGCGCCAGCGGCCCGTTCCCGGCCATCCGGCCGGCCAGGGCGCGGGCGGTGGCCATCACCTCGTCGGCCGGGACGACCCGGTTGACCAGGCCCATGGCGAGCGCCTGGGCCGCGGGGATCCGGTCGCCGACGAGCAGGATCTCGGCCGCCTGGGCCTGCGCCACCTGGCGCGACAGCCGGGCGATGCCGCCCGCCGCGGGGATCAGCCCGCGTTTGACCTCCATCAGGCCGAACCGGCAGTCCTCGGCGGCCACCCGCAGGTCACAGGCGAGCATGAGCTCCATGCCGCCGCCCACCACCTGGCCGCGCAGCGCCGCGATCACCGGGGTGATCATCTCGGTGCCGCGCAGCAGCGCCCGGTTCAGCAGCAGCGGGTCGGCCAGCAGCGCCTCGTCCCACTCGTCCTCGGCCGGCCGGGCCCGGGTCAGCAGCGGGGTCAGCCGGCCCAGGTCGGCGCCCGCGCAGAAGGCCCGCTCGCCCGCGCCGGTCAGGATGACCACCCGGATCTCCGGGTCCTTGCTGATCTGGGCCCAGGCCTGGTCCAGCCGGACCAGCATCTCCGGGGTCAGCGCGTTCATCTTGGCCGGGCGGTTGAGCGTGATCTCGGCCACGCCCCCGCCCATCTCGACCAGGACGGGGCTATCGGACATCGCCGAACTCCACGGTCAGGAACGAGAAGTCGTCCGTGCGCGGCTCGGGGACCACCCGGACCCGCTGCCCGATCCGGATCGCGGCCGGATCCGGGTGCCGGGCCGCGCCGACGATCCGCGGGCCCTCGTCCAGTTCCACCACCACCGTGGCGTACGGCACGTCGTCCTTCCAGGCAGGCTCCGTCGTGTAGTGCGACAACGTGTGCGAGTACACCGTGCCCGCCCCGCTCACCGGCGTCATCCGGTACCGCGGGGAGAAGCACCGCCCGCAGTAGTACCGCGGCGGATGGGCGAACGCACCGCAGTCCGCGCACTGCTGGACGTGCATCTGGACGGTCGCGGCGATGGCCTGGAACAGCTCCAGGGTCAGGTCGTCCGCCTGCGGGATCACCTTGCCGGGCATCAGTGCTCACCCCGGGCCAGGATCGCGATGCTGCCGTCGCCCAGGTCGCCGTACCCGGTGACCAGCCCGACGGAGCAGTCCGCCACCTGGGCCGCCCCGGCCTGGTGCCGGAGCTGGCGGGCCGCCTCGACCACGTGGTTCATCCCCCAGCAGTGCCCCTGTGACATCAGGCCTCCGTGCGTGTTGACCGGGTAGCGGCCGCCCAGCTCGATCGTGCCGCCCTTGACGAAGTCGGCCGCGCCGCCCGGGCCGGCCAGCCCCAGCGCCTCCAGCTGGAGCAGCACCACGTGGGTGAAGCAGTCGTAGATCTGCAGGAAGTCCGCGTCGGCGGCGGTCACCCCGGCCATCGCGAACGCCCGCGGCGCCGCCTCGTGCAGCCCGAGCCGCAGCACGTCCGGCCGGTTGGTCAGCTCGTCGGCCGGGCTGGCGTGCCCCTCGGCGCCGCCCAGGTAGACCACGGGCACGTGCGGCAGGTCCCGGGCCCGCTCCGTGGAGGTGACCACGACCGCGGCCGCGCAGTCGGTTTCCACGCAGCAGTCCAGCTTGCGCAGCGGCTCGGTGATGTACGGCGAGGCCAGGTAGTCGTCCATGGTCAGCGGCCGGCCGCGCATCAGCGCCTTGTCGTTGAGCTGCGCGTGGTTGCGGCAGGCCAGCGCGACCGCGCCGGCCGCCTCCGGCGGCACCCCGTACAGCTCGACGTACCGCTGCAGGTACAGCGCGTACCACCAGGGCGCGGAGCGCAGCCCGTAGGGAGCGTAGAAGTTGCGGACGGTCTCGAAGAACGCCGCGGTGAACCGGCGCTTGCTCGGCCGCGCGTCCGGCCGGGGCCGCAGCGCGGAGTACCCGTTCCAGCCGATCGGGACCAGGATCGTCGTCGCCACCCCGGCCGAGATGGCCATGGCCGCGGTGAGCAGCGCGGCGGTCGGGCTGGCCCCGCCCATCTGCGGGGTGGTCGTGTACCGGACGTTCCGCACGCCGAGGTGCGCCGCGATCTCGTCCCAGGCCACGAACCCGGGCGGCGGCAGGATCCCGTCCACATCGGCCGGGGTCAGCCCGGCGTCGGTGATCGCGGCCATGCTGGCGGCCAGCACCATCTGCAGCACGGACTGGTCGCTGCCGCGCAGGTAGCCGGTCTCGCCGATGCCGGCGATCGCCATCCGTCCCGGGATCGCGCTCGCCCCGGGCGCTGCCTGGGTCATCATCGCCCCTATCTTCTCAGCCCGGCTCAGATAGGCCAGGGCACGCTGACGCTGCTAGCTTGCCCGGCCGGCCGCCGCTAGTCAACGCTAACGTTGACGGAGGTCGGGCGCGGCTGCTATCAATGAAGCCTGGACCGCGGAGCCCGATGGAGGGTTTGGATGAGGATGCGATGACGCGCCCGGCTGTCTACGTCGAGGGCGCGGCGCTGGAGATCAGCTTCGCGGATGGCCGCCGCAACCTGCAGGAACTCATCTTCGACACGGTGCGGGCCGCCGTGGACGACTCCGGCCAGCCGATGCACGAGATCGACTCGGTGGTGCTGGCCGCGCACGACCTGGTGGACGGCCGCTCGCTGTCCAGCATGGTGACCTCGCCCGCGGCCGGCGCCTACCTGCGCGACGAGATCCGCTACGGCGACGACGGCGCGGGCGCCCTGGCCGCCGCCGTGACCCGGCTGGAAGCGGGCCACGCCCGCCGCTCGATCGTCGCGGCCTGGGGCCGGTCGAGTGAGCACAGCCCGGACCAGTTCTCCCGGTCGCTGTTCGAGCCGTTCCGGTCCCGCCCGCTGGGCCTGGATGAGTTCGTGCTGTCCGCGATGCGGGCCCAGCTGTGCCTGTCCGCCGGCGACGGCGCGGGACCGGCCCGCGCGCGGGCCTCGTTGCGGAGAATGGACAGCGCCCGCGCCAACCCGCGCGCGCTGCGCGGCGGCGGCTTCCGGTCGGCCCCGCATTTTCCCCTCGACGACGCGGATCTCCCGCTCTGGGCCGACGTGACCGCCGCCGTGGTCCTGTCCACGGAGCCCGGCCCGGTCCGGCTGGCCGGCCTCGGCCAGTCCTCCGAGGCCTACAACTTCGGCGACCGCGACCTGCGCACGATCACCAGCCTGCAGACCGCCGCCGGGCGGGCCGCCGCGGACGCCGGCTTCGGCGCGGACACCGCGGACGTGGCCGAGGTGGACGGCCTGACCCTGATCGACGAGGCGCTGGGTCTGGAGGCCATCGGGTTCGCCGCCCCCGGCCAGGGCCTGCGGGTGCTGGCCGACGACGGCCGGGCCAACCCGTCCGGCGGGGGCGCCAGCGGCTACTCCCCGCCGAGCATGGGCCTGGTCCGGGTGGTCGAGAGCGTGCTGCAGCTGCGTGGTACCGCTGGTTCTATTCAGCAACGGTCTGTCCGGCGGGCCGTGGCGACCGGCGGATCCGTGGTCGCGGGCCAGACCCAGACCGTCGTGCTCCTGGAGGCAGTCTCGTGAGTGAACCGGTTGCGGTGCTGGGCGTCGGCCAGACCACCTACAAGCGGCGTCACCCCGAGTCCAGCGCGGCCGACCTGATCTGGGCGGCGGCCGAGGAGGCGCTGGCCGACGCCGGGCTGGGCATCGACGCGGTCGATGTCATCATCGCCGGGGTCGCCCCGGACGCGCTGGCCGGCGAGAACTGCGTCGAGAAGACCGCCATCTTCGGCACCGGCAAGCCGTTCCTGCGGGTCAACACGGGCGGCGTGACCGGGTCGTCCACCGCGTTCGCGGGCGCGTCCTACGTGGCGTCCGGCCGGGCCCGGGCCGCGCTGGTCGTGTCGCTGGAGCGGATGGGCCAGGCCTCGACCTCGCAGCGGGTGTTCAACACGATCTTCGACCCGGTGTACGAGAAGGACTTCCCGCTGACCACGATCACCATGGCCGCGCTGCGCGCCTCCATGCTGATGCGGGTTTACGGCTACTCCGAGCGGGACTGGGCCGAGATCGCGGCCCGCAACTACCGGCACGCGCTGCGCAACCCCCTGGCTCACCTGCACCTGGACGTCACGCCGGAGGACGTGCTGGACTCGCCGCTGCTGGCCTGGCCGATCCACCGGCTGGAGGCCTGCCCGATGTCCGAGGGCGCCTGCGCGCTGGTGCTCGGCGGCCGGGAGCTGGCCGCCGGCCGGAACGCGGCCTGGATCCAGGGCATGGCGTCCACCTCGGACAGTTACGCCATGGGCGACCGGATCCGGCGCCCCGAGGGATCGCTGGTTCAACCTGCTGTCCCTGCAGCGCTCGGCGGTGCGGGCCTACGCCGACGCGGGTATCACCGACCCCCGCAAGGAGTTCGGCGTGGTCGAGCTGTACTCCCCGTTCTCCAGCGCGGAGGCCATGACCTACCCGGCGCTCGGCTTCTGCGCCCCGCTGGACGGGCCGCGGTTCATCCAGGAGCAGCGCGACGACCCGTCGCTGCCGGTCTTCAACCCCTCCGGCGGCCCGCAGGCGGCCAACCCGGTGAGCGCCACGGCCATGGTCCGGATCGCCGAGTGCGCCCTGCAGGTGCGCGGGCGGGCCGGGGAGCGTCAGGTGGCCGGCGTCCGGCGGGCGGTGGCCACCGGGCAGGGCGGCGCGACACAGTTCTCGACCGTCTGCGTGCTGGGCACGCAGGCTCCCTGATGGAAGGCTGGCGGGCATGACCGAGCTGGTTTCGATCCCCGGGCACTGGGATTTCGACTACACGTACTTCGCGGGCGAGGCGGCCAGCCGTTTCTTCGCGGAACTGCGGAACACGCGCGTCATGGGGGCTACCTGCCCGGACTGCCGGCGGGTGCTGGTCCCGGCGCGGTCGTTCTGTGACGCCTGCTTCCAGCGCACCACGGACTGGGTCGAGGTCGGGCCGGAAGGCACCCTGGAAACGTTCACCATCATCACGGCCGCGTTTCCCGGGCTGCCCGAGCCGCCCATCGTGATGGCCTACGTGACCCTGGACGGCGCCGACACCGCGCTGGTCAACCTGGTGCTGGGGCTGGACCTGAGCGACATCAGCGCGGCCGCGGCCGCGCTGCAGCGCCAGCCGCGGGTCCGGGTGCGGTACGTGCCCGAGCCGCAGGGCCGGATCACCGACTTCGCGTTCGTGCTGGCATGAGCGGCCCGCCCGTAGGCGGGCCGCCGGGGGGCGGGCCGCCGGAGGGCGGCAACTGGTCCCGCTGGGGGCCGGACGACGAGCGCGGCGCGCTGAACCTGATCGGCCCGGACGCGGTGCGCCGCGGGATGGCGGCCGTGCGGACCGGCGAGCCCGTGACGCTGGGGCTGCCGATGAAGGCCGGGCAGGGCCCGCTGGCGGCGATGCGGCAGCCGATGCAGCACTTCATGACGCGCGACGGCGGGGACTACGCGGCCGGGCTGCCCGAGCGGGGCGGGTTCGGCTACGCCGACGACTCCATCCTGGTCGCCTGCCACGGCACCACCCACCTCGACGCGCTGGCCCACGTCTGGCGGGACGGCCAGATGTGGAACGGCTTCCCCGCCTCGTCGGTCACCAGCCGCGGTGCGGCCCGGTGCGGGATCGAGAACGCGGGCCCCGTGGTCACCCGCGGCCTGTTCCTCGACTTCGCCGGCCCCGGTCCCGGCCTGGCGCCGGGGGAGGCCATCGGCGCGGCGCGGCTGGCGGAGGCGGTGGCGGCGGCCGGGCTGGCGCCCGAGCCCGGCGACGCGCTGCTGCTGCGCACCGGCTGGCTGCGGCAGTGGCGGGACGGCGCGGCCGGCGTGGACCGCTGCCCGGGACTGGGCCCGGACTGCGCCGGCTGGCTGCGGGACCAGGGGATCGCCCTGGCCGGTGCGGACAACATCGCGGTCGAGGCCTTCCCGTCACCGGATGGGTCGGTCATGCCGCTGCACGTCGCGGCCATCCGGGATAGCGGCATCTACCTGCTGGAGCTTCTCGACCTGGAGGAGCTGGCCGGGCGCGGGGCCACTGCGTTCCTGCTCGTGATCGCGCCGCTGAACATCGTGGGCGGGGTGGGCAGCCCGGTGGCCCCGGTCGCCGTGGTGTGACCCAGCCCGCCCGGCCCGGCCCGGCCCGCCCGGGCCCGGCCAGTCAACACTAGTGTTGACAAGGCTTCCCGGGGCGTGCGACGCTGATCCCAGCCCGCCCGCCTTCCCGTCCCCGGCCGCCCGACAGGAGCCTGCATGACGATCACCGAGCCGCTGGCCGTGACGGCCCGGCGGGAGGTCGCGGGGGCGTGGCTGGCCGGTTTCGAGGCCGCGGTGCGGGCGGGTGATACGCAGGCTGCGGCGGGCATGTTCCTGGCCGACGGCTACTGGCGCGACATCCTCGCCCTGACCTGGGACCTGCGGACGTTCGCGGGCCGCGGCCGGATCGCGGACGGGCTGGCCGCCTGGTGCGCGGCCCGCCCGCCGGCCGGTTTCTGGCTGGAGGACACCGCGCCGGACATGTTCGAGCGCCGGACCCAGGGCTGGACCATCGAGGCGTTCTTCACGTTCGAGACGGGCTGTGCCCGCTGCCGCGGGCACATCCGGCTGCTCGCCGACCCGGATACCGGGGAGTGGAAGGCCTGGACCCTGCTCACCTCGATGGAAGACCTCAAGGGGTTCGAGGAGAAAGCCGGCGCCCTGCGCCCGGTCAGCTCGGCCCCGCACGGTGTGCTGGCGCCGGGAGGCAACGGGGTGGCTCCCGGCGCCGCGCCGCCCGCGGTTCCCGCCGCGCCTGGCGCCGCCGGCGAACCCGAGGTGCTGGTCATCGGGGCGGGCCAGGCGGGCCTGACCATCGCCGCGCGGCTGCGCCTGCTGGACGTGAGCGCCGTGCTCATCGAGCGCGAGGCCCGGGTCGGCGACAACTGGCGGCACCGCTACTCCTCGCTGGTGCTGCACAACCAGGTCTGGGCCAATCACCTGCCCTACCTGAAGTTCCCGGCCTCCTGGCCCGCCTACCTGAGCAAGGACGAGCTGGCCGACTGGCTGGAGTCGTACGCCTCGATCATGTCGCTGGACGTGTGGACCGCCACGGAGATCACCGGTGCCCGGTACGACGAGGCGGCGGCCCGGTGGACGGTCACGCTGCGGCGGGCCGGCGGCGCCGTCACCGACCTGCATCCCCGGCACGTGGTGCTGGCCACCGGCGTGTTCGGGGTCCCGCACCGGCTGGACATCCCCGGCGCGGCCCAGTTCAGCGGCCGGCTGCTGCACGCCACCGAGTACACCGGCGGGACGCCGGCCGCGGGCGTCCGGGCCCTGGTGGTCGGCTCAGGCAGCAGCGCCCACGACGTGGCCCAGGACCTGTACGAGGCGGGCGCGGACGTCACCATGCTGCAGCGGTCGTCAACCTGCGTGGTCAGCCTGGAACCCGGCGCGGCCCGGGCGTACTCCATCTACCGCGAGGACGGCGCGCCCACCGAGGACTGCGACCTGGTCAACAACTCCTTCCCGCTGCCCCTGCTGGCCGAGCTGCACAAGGACATGACCGAGCGGATCGCGCAGCTGGACGACACGCTGCTGCGCGGCCTGCGGGCCGCCGGGTTCCAGCTCGACTTCGGCGACGACGGCAGCGGCTTCCTGATGAAGTACCACCGCACCGGCGGCGGCTACTACATCAACGTGGGCTGCTCGGACCTGATCGTGGCCGGGAAGATCAAGGTCAGGCACGGTGCGGAGATCGCCGGGCTGGACGGCCGGACGGTGCGCTTCACCGACGGGACCACGGCGGGCACCGACATGATCGTGGTGGCTGCCGGCTACCAGAACATGTCCGAGTCGGTGCGGGCCCTGTTCGGTGACGATGTGGCGGACCGGGTCGGGCCGGTGTGGGGCCTGGACGGCGAGGGTGAGGTGCGGGCCATGTGGCGGCGCACCGGCCAGCCCGGGCTCTGGATCATGGGCGGCAGCCTGCAGCAGTGCCGGCCCTACTCCAAGTACCTGGCCCTGCAGATCAAGGGGTGCCAGGAAGGCCTGGTGCCGCTGGCGGCTGATCGCCCGGCTCCTGGCCCGCCGGGGGAACCGGCGCGCCCGAGCTGAGGCCGTTCAGCACCATCTCGGTGAACGTCCGGCCGATCTCGGCCGCGGGCGGCATGCCGCTGGCTCCCTCGCGGTACCAGCGGTGCGTCCAGTTGACCATGCCGATCAGGCCGTAGGCGATCACCCGGGCCGGCCCCACGGGACGGATCGAGCCGTCCTGGAAACCCGACTCGACGATCCCGATGACCGCGTCGTCGTAGCGCTTGTTGATCACCGTCATCTGCCGGGCCCAGGCGGACCGGCCGTCCGCGACCTTGCTCAGGTCCTCCTGGATGTACACGAACAGGTACGGATAGTGGGCCGAGTACGACGCCATCAGCGCGGTGATCAGGATGCCCAGCTTGTCCACCGCGGTGCCCGCGCCGTCCCGGATCGCCTCGGCCTGCTGGGCGTTGGCCTCGGCGGCGTCCCGGACGATCTCGTGGAACAGCTCTTCCTTGCTGCCGATGTAGTAGTACAGCGAGGCACGGTCGGTGCCCAGGCTCTCCGCCACGTCGGCGAGGCTGGCGCCGCGGAACCCCTTCTCGCGGAAGATCCGGGCCGCCGTCGCGATGATCTCGGCGCGGCGCTCAGCGTAGGCTGCGCCTCCCTCGGCGAGGGCGGCAGCTCGCCGTCGGCTGATACCGCTCTGCATTCGCACGTCCTATTCGTTGCGCGGCGCAGCGCCCCCGGCGGGCCGGAGGCACGGGTCCTGGCCAGTATGGCTGACCGTCATGGTCTCATGCCGCAGCGCCGGGCTGTCATACCTTGCCGCCGTCCTGGGCCGCCGTCCTGGGCCGCCGCCCAGTCTAGTCAACGCAAGCGTTGATTACGGGCTGCCGGGCGGCTAGCATCGGCCCGGAGGCGACTGACGCGAGGAGGCCGGATGCCGGGGTGGAACATCGCCGACGTGTTCGGGGTGGTGGCCGCCGCGGTGCCCGCGTCGCCCGCGCTCATCCAGGGTGACCGGGTCCTGTCCTGGCAGGAGCTGGACCGGCGGGCCGGCCAGGTCGCGGCCTACCTGGCGGCCCAGGGGCTGGGCCGCCAGGACAAGGTCGTGCAGTACCTGCGCAACTGCCCTGAGTACCTGGAGTCGTTCGCCGCCGCGCTCCGGGGCTCCATGGTGCCGGTGAACACCAACTACCGTTACGGCCCCGAGGAGCTCAGTTACCTGTGGCGGGACTGCGACGCCCGCGCGGTGGTGTTCGCCGGTTCCTTCACGGACACCATCGAGCGCACCCGCGCGTCGGTCCCGGGTGTGCTCGCCTGGCTCTGGGTCGACGACGGGGCCGGGCCGTGCCCGCCGCTGGGCGGTGCCGTATGAGCGGGCCGCCGCGCCCGCCACCCCGCGCCCGGAGCCGCGCTGGGAACGGGACGGCGACGACATCATCCTGCTGTACACCGGGGGCACCACCGGGCTGCCCAAGGGCGTGATCTGGCGGCAGGACGACCTCATGGTCTCGCTGGGCAACGCGGCCGGCGGCCGGTACCCGGACGGGCCGGACCTGGGCTTCGCCCGGTCCCGGATCGCGGATCCCGGGCGGCGGCATCTCCCGGCCGCGCCGCTCATGCACGGCGCCGGGTGCCTGACCTGCCTGCCCGTGATGGCCCGCGGCGGTGCCGCGGTGCTGCTGGCCGGGCCGGCGTTCCGCGCTGAGGCACTGCTGGACACGATCGAACGGCGCCGGGTGAACTCGGTCGGCTGGGTGGGCGACGCGTTCGCGCGGCCGGTCCTCGCCGCGCTGGACGCCTGGCCGGGACGGTGGGACCTGAGTTCCTGGTCGGTGCTGACCTCGGGCGGGGTGCTGTTCTCCGACGAGGTGAAGCAGGGACTGCTGCGGCATGTGCCGGACCTGCTCATCGCCGACGTCTACGGCTCGTCCGAGGCGATCGCGGCGGCCCGGTCCGTGTCCCGGTCCGGTGCGGCCGGGATGCCCGCGCGGTCATTCACCGGCGGCGGGCTGACCGTGCTGGGCGACGACGACACCCCCGTCGTGCCCGGTTCCGGGGAGATCGGGCGGGTCGCCTACGCCGGCCGGCTGCCGGTCGGCTACTACAAGGACGAGGCCAAATCGGCCGCGACCTTCCCGACCGTGCGCGGCCGCCGGTACGTGATCACCGGTGACTTTGCCACGGTCGAGGCGGACGGGCAGGTCATCGTGCTCGGGCGGGGCTCCTCGTGCATCAACACCGGCGGCGAGAAGGTCTACCCCGAGGAGGTCGAGGAGGTCCTCAAGCGGCACCCGTCGGTGGCTGACGCGGCCGTGCTCGGGCTGCCGGACGAGCGGTTCGGGGAGACGGTCGCCGCCGCGGTGCAGATGGCTGGCGGCTGGCAGCTCGACGGCGAGGCACTCCGCGCCCACGTACGGGCCAGCCTGGCGGGCTACAAGGTGCCCCGCCAGGTGGTCGCGGTGCCGGAGATCACCCGCGGTCCCAACGGCAAGGTCGACATCCCCCGCATGCGCTCGTTCCTTGAGGCCCGGATGCCGTGATCAGAGCATGAGGATGAGCATGTAGCCCATGGTGACCGCCATAGCGATCTTGCCGAATGCGGCGAGTTTGGGCGTGAGGAGAGTCTGACTGCCGGGGCCTTGCTCTGCCGTCGGGGCGATACCCGGTGCGTCAGCTGTTCCGGCGGTTCCGGCGGCGCGGCCGCCCGATGGGGCGGCGGCCAGCGCCCGGTGCTGCGTGGCCCCAGGGTTGCCTGGTGTGGTGGTCCTGGTCCGGGCCAGTGAGGCGAGCTGGTCGGTGGTCCACATGATGTAGCCGAGCATGAACAGGGCCAGGACCACCGCGAGGGCCGGGAAGCCCGCCGGTCCTCCGGGAGATGCGCCCATGCCGGGCATCGCCATTCCTGTCCCCTGCCGCGCGCCGCGCACGGCCAGGAGCATGTACAGCATGGCGATGCATTCGATGAGGTGCGGGACCGGGAACCGGCACTGCCAGCTGAACCTGGCCTGGCTCCGGGGCCGGGCGGCGCATGCGCCGAACCACGCGGCCCCGGTCCCGAACACTGCCATCCATGCCATCGCGGGCAGCAGGTTGAGCGCGGGCACGAGCATCCCAGCCATGGCGGCGCCCATGACCATATGCAGCCCGTCGGCGTCGGCCTCGGTAGCCACCCCGCGCCGGCGGGAAACGACCAGCCGGCTCGCGGAGTAACCCGCGGCGAGGATCATGACGACTGCGAAAGCGCCTGTGAGCCAGGAGGGCGCCGCCACCTCACACGCCCCCTGACGCCGCAGCGCAGGCCGCGATGGCGGCGCCGGGGAAAGACCCGGAGAAGCCGCTGTGCACGGCCGGGGTTTCTTGCGGGCTCATGATGGCACGATGGTAATTGGCTGCCGGGCGCCCGCACAAGCCGGATATCCGGATATCCGGCCGGCCGGGAAAGGGATCCATAAACCCCATGGGGGTATCGGGGAAACCCCCGGGCGGTATCCGCAGAACCCTGGTGGGGTATTTACCGAAAGCAAAGAGATTACAAGTTGGCCCCTTAACGTTGCGGCTGGCTTTGGGAGGTGTAGATTCCGGGCACGGCTGCGGGTGATCGTGTGCCCTGGAGCTAGCGGCAGGTCAGGAGCCATGCGGGCGGACAGTGCGGTCCCCGGCGGGGCCCTCCGGAATGATGAGCCACTTTCTTGCTGGAGGACAGGACTACTTAGGTGTCATCTACGGCAGTGACTGGTGAGGCGTCATCCGCGCCCCAGGAGATGAAGTTGTCGGTCCAGGGGATGACCTGCGCGGCGTGCGCGGCCCGGGTCGAGAAGAAACTCAACACCATTGACGGCGTCGCGGCCACCGTGAATTTCGCGACCGAGGCCGCCATTGTCACGGCCCCGGCCGAGGTTACGGTACAGCGGCTCATCGACGCAGTGGAGCAGGCTGGTTACCGCGCTGAGATTCTCGATCGCAGCGGAGGCGGGACGCCTGGTGACGGCCCGCAGGAGCCGGCCGGGCGTGGTGGTGACGCGGACGTGGTGGCCGACCTGCGCCGGCGGCTGATCGTGGCGCTGGTGCTGTTCATCCCCCTGACTGACCTGTCCGTCCTGCTGTCGCTGTTCCCGTGGTCGCGGTTCCCGGGCTGGCAGTGGGTCCTGATCGCGGTGGCGGCGCCCGTGGTGGTGTGGTCGGCGTGGCCGTTCCACGCCGCCGCGCTGCGGAACGCCCGGCATGGCTCGGTCTCGATGGACACGCTGGTGTCGCTGGGTATCACCGCCGCATGCGCCTGGTCGGTCTACGCGATGTTCGTCCTGGACCGTGGCCAGGGCGGGCGCAGCTTTTCCTTCCTGCTGCTGCACGCTTCCGGGGGCGGGATCTACCTGGAGGTCGCGGCGTCGGTGACGACGTTCCTGCTGGCTGGCCGGCTGTATGAGGCCAGGGCGAGGCGGGATGCCGGGGATGCCATGCGCGAGCTGGCCGCGGCGGGCGCCCGGGACGCGTGCGTCCTGGACGCTGACGGGTCCGAGCGCCGGGTTCCGGTCGCGCAGTTGCGTGAGGGGCAGCGGTTCGTGGTGCGGCCTGGGGAACGGATCGCGGCCGACGGGGAGGTGGAGTTCGGGCAGTCCGCGGTGGACGCCAGCATGATGACCGGGGAGTCGGTTCCGGCTGACGTCACCGAGGGTGACACGGTGGCCGCGGGCACGGTGGTGATGACCGGGCGGCTGGTGGTGCGCGCGGTCAAGGTGGGCCGGGACACCCAGCTCGCGCACCTGGTCGCCCTGGTCGAGCAGGCCCAGTCGCAGAAGGCGGCTATCCAGCGGCTCGCCGACCGGATCTGCGGCGTCTTCGTGCCCGCGGTCCTGGCCGCGGCCGGGCTGACGCTGGCCGGCTGGCTGCTCGCGGGCGCTCCCGCTGAGCGGGCGTTCAGCGCGGCGCTGGCGGTGCTGATCATCGCGTGCCCGTGCGCGCTGGGCCTGGCCACCCCGGCCGCGTTGATGGTGGCCTGCGGGCGGGGTGCGCAGCTGGGCATCTTCATCACCAGGTACCAGGCGCTGGAGTCCTCCCGCGACATAGACACGGTGGTACTGGACAAGACCGGCACGGTCACCACCGGGGTAATGGCCGTGACCGGCGTCATGACGGCGGACGGTGAGAGCCGGGATGCCCTCCTTCGCTATGCCGGGGCGGTGGAGCAGGCGTCGGAGCACCCCGTCGCCGGGGCGGTCAGCGCGGCGGCGCGGGCCGGACTGGGCTCGCTGCCCCAGGCAGGCAGGTTCCTGGCCATGCCGGGCCTGGGGGCGCGCGGGTCCGTGGACGACCACGAGGTGATCATCGGCCGTGAGGACCTGTTCGCCCATCTGGGCATGACCGTCCCGGCGGCGGTGGCCAGCGGGTGCCGTTCGTGGGAGCAGGCCGGGTGCACGGTGGTGCTGGCCGGGTGGGACGGGCAGGTCCGCGGGGGGTTCGCGGTCGCCGACACGGTCAAGCCGTCGGCCGCGGCCGCCGTCGCGGAGCTGCGGAGGCTGGGCTTGCGTACCGTGCTGCTGACCGGTGACAGCCCGGCGACGGCTGAGGCCGTGGCCGCCCAGGCCGGCACGGACGAGGTGATCGCCGGGGCGCTGCCCGATCACAAGGTCGCCGTCATCCGGGACCTGCAGGCCCAGGGCCGGCGGGTGGCCATGGTGGGCGACGGGGTCAACGACGGACCGGCTCTGGCTGCCGCCGACCTGGGGATCGCCCTGGGCTCAGGCACCGACGTGGCCATCAGCGCCGCGGACCTCATCGTGCTCCGCGATGACCTCGGCGCGGTGCCCGATGCGATCGGCCTGGCCCGCGGCACCCTGGCGGTGATCCGCGGCAACCTGGCCTGGGCCTTCGGCTACAACCTCGCGGCAATCCCGCTGGCCGCCGCCGGATTCCTCAACCCGCTGATCGCCGGGGCCGCGATGGCCCTGTCCTCAGCCTTCGTGGTAGCCAACAGCGTCCGGCTGCGCAACTTCGGCGCCCCGGCCGCCCGGCGCCCAGAGTGGTGGCGGCCGCCCCGCGCCGCGCGTCAGAACACGAGCTCACTGCGGCCGGCGGTCTCCGCTGCCCCCGGTGAGCCTGGCCGGATCAAGCGAACAGGCGGACTGATGTCTGGGATGAACTCGGGGATCAACGTCAACGATCCCACCGTGATCGCGGCCTTCAAATTGGCGGTGGTCCACCAGGGAATCATTGCCCTGCTGATCTTCGCCCTGCTCGGGTTCGCCTGGATTACCGTGCGTGCCTGGCTGCCCGCAGCCCAGGCCGCCACCGGGGCAGCTGGTAGCACGCCCGCAGCCGTCGTGGCGGAGCCAGCCTGGCGGCGGCTGCTGCGGATCGGGTTCGGCCTGCTGTGGGTCTTCGACGGGATCTTGCAGGCCCAGCCGAAGATGGCGATCGGCCTTCCGTCCCAGGTCATCGAGCCTACGGCGGCGAGCTCCCCGCACTGGGTCCAGCAGGTGGTGAACTGGGCCGGGACCAACTGGTCCTATCACCCGATGCAGGCCGGGGCGTCAGCGGTATGGATCCAGGTCGGCATCGGCATCTGGATGCTCGCGTCACCTCGCGGCCCGCTATCGCGGCTAGCCGGACTGGCCAGCGCCGGCTGGGGCCTGGTGGTGTGGGCCTTCGGCGAATCGTTCGGCGGGATCTTCGCCCCCGGCCTGACCTGGCTGTTCGGCGCGCCCGGCGCCGTCCTCATCTACATGGTGGCGGGCGGGCTGATCGCGCTGCCTCAACGGACCTGGCACGCACCGTGGCTCGGGCGGGGCGATCCTCGCCGTCACTGGCTTGTTCCTGGCCGGGATGGCCGTGCTGCAGGCCTGGCCGGGGCGCGGGTTCTGGCAGGGGGTCTCCCACCGGCAGCCGGGCACGCTGGCCGGCATGACCGCGGGCATGGCGCAGACGCCGCAGCCGGGTTTCCTGGCCGCCTGGGTCAATGCGTTCACCGCCTTCGACGAGGCGCACGGCTTCGCCGTCAACCTATTCGTCGTGGTGGCGCTCGCGGCGATCGGCGGGGCTTTTCTCACCGGGCAGCGCCGGCTGGTCCGCCCGGCGGTCATCGCCTTCGCCGTGCTGTGCCTGGCGGACTGGGTGCTGATCGAGGACTTCGGGTTCTTCGGCGGCCTGGGCACCGACCCCAACAGCATGATCCCGTTCGCCCTGCTGGCTCTGGGCGGCTACCTCGCACTGACCCCAGGCCCGGTCAGCGCGGCGGAACCAGCCAGCTCCGGGGTGGCCGCGGCCCTCTGGCGGGAGCGGGTCCGGCCCGCCTCGCTGCGCCAGTCGGTGGCGTCCGCGAGCATCCGGTCGGTCGCCGTCGCCGGCGCGCTCGGGCTGATCATCCTCGGCGCCGCCCCGATGGCCGCCGCCCAGGCCAGCCCGAACGCCGACCCGATCCTCGCCGAGGCCATCGCCGGGTCCACGGCGCCGCTGAATTATCCGGCCAAGGCCTTCCAGCTCACCGACCAGCACGGCCGGACAGTGACCCTGGCCAGCCTGCACGGCAAAGTAGTGCTGCTCACCTTCCTGGACCCGGTCTGCACCAGCGACTGCCCGCTGATCGCCCAGGAATTCCGCGCCGCCGGGCAGCTCCTGGGCACCAGCGCGCGCCAGGTGGAACTGGTCGCGGTCGTCGCCAACCCCGTCTACCACCAGGTCGCCTACACCCAGGCGTTCGACCGCCAGGAACATCTGACCCAGGTCCCCGACTGGCTCTACCTGACCGGCAGCGTGCCGCAGCTCCAGCAGGTGTGGAAGGACTACGGGATCGCCGCGCAGATCCTGCCCGCAGGCTCCATGATCGGCCACCCCGACATCGCCTACGTCATCGACCAGGCCGGGCAGGTCCGGGCGGAGCTGAACACCGACCCTGGGCCCGGGACCACCGCCACCAAGTCCTCGTTCGCGGTCCTGCTCGCCAACGCCGCCCGGAACGCGCTGAGGTCCTCATGAACCGCCCCGCCCTCCTTGCCTCTACGCTGCTGGCCGGGACGCTGCTCGTGGCTGGCTGCGGCAGTGCTGCCAGCCCGGCTGCCGCCCCCGCCAGCCCCGCAGCGCCGCCGTCCCTGGCCACCTCGCTGACCACCACGACCGGGACATGGGCGGTCGCGGTGATGGGCGGCTCGGCGGCCAGCCACAACAACTTCTGGCAGATGTTCGTCCGCCCCGCCGGAACCAGCACCTGGCGGCTGGCCACCCCGCCCGGCGTAGCCAGCAACGGCGGCCTGGTCCTCACCGGCCTAGGCTCTGGGTCGGTAATGGCCGGGTTCCGGCCCAGCCAGAGACTGGCCTACTCCCCGCTCGCCAGCACCAAGAACAACGGCAAAGCCTGGTCACCCGGCCTGCTCGACGCCGGGCTGGCGGATCTCCCCGGCGCCCTGGCCGCCGACCCGGCCAGCGGGCGCCTGCTGGCCCTGCTCAGCGACGGCACCACCGACATCTCCGGCCCTGGCGGCACGGCGTGGACCCGGCTGGTCACCCGCCGCGCGCTCGCCGCATCACCTGCTGGAGCCCGCTGCCGCCCGGACAGTCTCACCGCGGCGGCGTTCTCCGTATCCGGGCACCCTGTGCTGGGCGCTGGTTGCGGCCGCCCCGGAACCGCCGGGATCTTCACCCAGGACGGCCGGACGTGGCAGCTCGACCGGTCCCGCGATGCCCGCTGCCTACGCCCACGAGGTCATCACCGTCCTCCGGATCACCGCCACCGGCGGCACCACCACGGTCCTGCTCGCCGCAGGAACAGGGCCGTCGGAACGCCTCCTGGCTGGCTGGTCGGCTGACGGCGGCGGGCACTGGACACTGTCGCCGGCTCTGCCGCTGAAGGGCGCCACCGTGACGTCGGCATCGCCGGGGCCCGGAAGCAGCCTGGCGATCACCCTGAGCCACCGCCGCGCAGCGACCATCACCAGCGCCGCGGGGCCGTGGCGGCTGCTGCCGGAACTGCCCCCGTACACCGCTACCCTCGCTCCGGGCTCCTCAGGCGGATGGAATGCCCTGGCCGTCGCACGGCACCCAGCTCACCATCTGGCAGGCCGCGCCGGGTGCGCCCGCCTGGACCAGGGCCCAGGCCATCAAGGTTCCGGTCCCGTTCGGCTCGTCAGGCTGACCCAGGCCAAGCGTTGACGGCCAGGGCATGCAAGCGTTGCCGGCCAGGGCATGAAGGGCCGGGCCCTTAGGATTCCGGTCAGGCGCCTTCTTCGCCGTGCAGGGAGGGGGCGTAGGAGATGCCGACGATCAGGCCGTCCCCGGTGAGCAGCCGGGTCACCGTCTGTCCCCACGGCTCGGTGCGCGCCGGGTGCAGCAGGTCGTATCCCGCGTGCTCCAGTTCGGCGCCCGCCGCGGCAACCGCTTCGGCGTCCTTGACCTCGAACTCGATGGAGGCCTGGGGAACCACCCGGCCGGCGGGCCATTCTGGCGTGCCGAAGCACGCCTCGGCCGCCTGCGAGAGCGGCCAGACGCCGAAGTGCTTGCTGCCGGGGATGTGATCGCTGGAGTAGTACTCGTCGGCTTCGTACTTCTCCAGCGGCAGGCCGAGGGCGTCCATGAACAGCTTGCGGCTCTGCGGCGGGTCAGCGGCAACGACCGACATGCTCGTGATGAAGAGAACATTCATGCGGCCCAGCCTACGAACGGCCCAGGAGGTGGCCCGGCGGTGAGCCAAACCGCGTCGTCGTTTGCTGCTACTTACTTTTCGAGCGAATCCTGTGGGGAGGTTACCGGTGAACGATCCACACCGGGACGTCGGCGCACCAACCTTCACCGCCAGTCACGATCCCGCCCGCGACGATGCTGGGTTGCTGCGCAGGATCGGCCAGGGCGACGAGGATGCCATGGCCGCGTTCTACCGCGAGCACGGCCGGGTGGTGTTCGCGCAGGTTCTGCTCGTCGTCGGTGAGCGCGTCCTGGCTGAGGAGATCGTGCAGGACGCGATGCTCGCTGTCTGGCGCGGGGCGGGCTCCTTCCGGGGCGAGTCGTCGGCGCGGTCCTGGGTGATCGCCATCGCCCGGCGGCAGACCCGGGACCGGCTGCGAGGTCAGCGGCTGCGGGTGGTGGATGACGCCTTCCTGGCCGATCAGCCGGGTTCTGGTCCGGGGCCTGAGGCGATGGCCCTGGACCGGGCAGAGCTGGCCGAGGTGAGAGGAGCGATCCGGGAGCTCGCGCCAGCTCACCGGGAGGTGCTGGGCCTTGCTTTCGGCGCCGGGCTCAGCCTCCCCGAGGTCGCGGGCGTGCTGGAGATCCCGGTCGGGACGGTGAAGACCCGCCTGACCGCGGCGCGCACCGCACTGAACCGGATTCTTGACCGGAAGGGCCAGAACCGATGAACGCAGACCCCACTGACACCCGCTACCCTCATCTGGACCTCGGGGACCTGATCGCCGGGGCCGCCGGCCAGCCGATAGGCGACCAGGCCCGGGAACACCTCGCCCGCTGCGAGCACTGCCAACGCGAGGCGAACCGGTGGAACCTCGTGGCCGACGGGGTCCGCGGCCTGGCCGCCGACGTGCCCGGGACAGCCCAGCCTGCCCGGCCGAGGCGCACCCGGCGGCGTGTGCTGGCGGGCCCCTGGCCGCGCGCCATGCTGGTGGCCGGCAGCGCGGCAGCCGCGCTCGTCCTGCTCGTGGGGGTTGGTGAGGTGGCCGGATTCGTGCACGTGCACCTATCCGGTCCCGGCCCCGGGACGGCCCTCACCGCGGTCACCGGGTGCTCCCAGCTCGAGCGGGCCGACGGGACCCTGGAGCAGGTGAACGGCAGCAGCCTGGTCATCAAGGCGGCCAGCGGCCAGCCAGTGACCGTGACCACGACGGCGACCACATTTGTGTCCATCTCCGGACCCCTGCTGGGCGACATCACCGACGGCGCATCAGTCATGGTGCGCGGCTCCAGTTCCAACGGTGCGATCAAGGCCGCTATCGTCACCGTCGGACAGCCGTTCAGCGCGGTGAACCCAGCGGGCTTTGTCCCGGTCCAGGGCACGGTGTCGGACGCGAGCACCGCCGGCTTTACCCTCATGACATCCAGCGGAACCCGGATTCAGGTGACCACCTCCGGCGATACGCTCGTCGTAATCCCCCACGCCAGCCTGGGCCAGCTGCAGGACGGCGTCACCATCTTCGCCATCGGCCACGCTGGACCGGACGGAACGTTGTCGGCACGAGCGGTGGCAGCCATCTCGCAGCTCCCGGCAGGGGGGCACCTCGGCGTGACGACAAAAGGCTGCTCGCCCGCCTCGATCGCCGCGGGGCTCGTTTCCGGCGGGTGATCCCTCAGCGGTAGGCGGGCAGGCCGGTGAGGGCCTGCCCGATGACCAGGGTGTGCACCTCGCTGGTGCCCTCGTAGGTGAGCACGGACTCCAGGTTGTTGGCGTGCCGGAGCGGGGGATAGTCCAGCGTGATCCCGGCCCCGCCGAGGATCGTGCGGCACTCACGGGCGATGGTGATGGCCTCCCGGACGTTGTTGAGCTTGCCCACGCTGACCTGCTCGGGCCGCAGGGTGCCCGCCTCCTTCAGGCGGGCCAGGTGCAGGGCCAGCAGCAGGCCCTTGGACAGTTCCAGGCTCATGTCGGCCAGTTTCTGCTGGGTGAGCTGGAACCCGGCGACCGGGCGGCCGAACTGGGTCCGCTCGGACGCGTAGGCCAGGGCCGACTCCAGGCAGTCGCGGGCCGCGCCGATCGCGCCGAACACGATCCCGAACCGGGCCTCGGACAGGCAGGACAGCGGGGCCCGCAACCCTTCGGCGAGCGGCAGCCGGGCGCTGTCCGGCAGCCGCACGGAGTCGAAGGCCAGCTCGGAAGTGACCGACGCGCGCAGCGACAGCTTCTGCCGGATGTCCGCGGTGGTGAAGCCGGGCGTGCCGCGCGGCACGAGGAACCCGCGGACGCCCTCCTCGGTGCGGGCCCACACGGTGGCCACGTCGGCCCGGCTGCCGTTGGTGATCCACATCTTGGCGCCGTCGAGGATCCAGTCGCCGCCGTCGCGGACCGCGCGGGTGCGCATGCTGCCCGGGTCCGACCCCGCGTCCGGCTCGGTCAGCCCGAAACAGCCGACCGCCCGCCCGGACGCCAGCCGGGGCAGCCACTCCTCCTTCTGCTCCGGCGAGCCGTAGGCCCAGATCGAGAACATGGACAGCGATCCCTGGACCGAGACGAACGAGCGGAACGCGCTGTCCGCCGCCTCCAGCTCCAGGCAGGCCAGGCCGTAGCTGGTCGCGCTGGCGCCCGCGCAGCCGTACCCCTTCAGGTGCATGCCCAGCACGCCCAGGTCGCCGAATTCGTGGGCCAGCTCGGGCGGGAAGTGCCCGGCCTCGAACCACTCCGCGATGCCCGGGCGCAGCCGCTGCCGGGCGAAGTGGGCCACCGCGTCCTGAAGCTGGCGGTCTTCCGCGCTGATCCCGGCGGTGGCGTCGAGTAGGTCGGCCGGCCGGGCCGGCCTGGTGGCGGTGCTGGTCATCGTCTCCCCGCATTCCGCGCCCCGGCCGGGCCGGAAACGCTAGTCAACGTTAGCGTTGACGGTACCAGCCTCCCGCCCAGGTTGGAGGCCGGCCGAACGGGCCCCTGGCCCCCTCAGTTCCACCAGCCGAACGCGGCAAGGGCCCTGGCCGCCAGATCCTTTCTGGTCAACGCAGGCGTTGACCAGGTTTCCGGCAGGGGCTAGGTTTGGGTGAACCTGCTGTGCGCGAGGAGGTGCTGATGAAGACGCCGGTTACCGAGATGCTCCAGGTGGAGTATCCGATCTTCGCCTTCTCGCACTGCCGTGACGTGGTCGCCGCGGTCACCGGCGCGGGCGGCTTCGGCGTGCTGGGGGCGGTCGCGCACACACCGGATCAACTCGAAGCCGACCTGGCCTGGATCGACGAGCAGGTCCACGGGCTGCCCTACGGGGTGGACCTGCTCATGCCGAGGAAGTTCGTCGGGGCCGGGAGCGACGGCCTGGACCGGGCGTCGCTGCGGGACATGATCCCGGCCGAGCACCGGGCCTTCCTGGACGACCTGCTGGACCGTTACGGCATCCCGCCGCAGGAGGCCAGGCCGCCCGCCCCGGCCGGGGACCCGGGGCAGCACCGGGCCGGCCTGCAGGTCGACCCGAAGAGCATGGCCCCGCTCATCGACGTGGCGTTCCGCCATCCGATCAGGCTGCTCGCGTCGGCGCTGGGCAGCCCGCCCGAATGGCTGGTCCAGGACGCCCACCAGCGCGGCATCACGGTGGCGGCGCTGGCCGGCACGGTGAAGCACGCCCGGGCCCACGCCGCGGTCGGCGTGGACCTCGTGATCGCGCAGGGCACCGAGGCGGGCGGGCACACCGGGGAGGTCAGCACGCTCGTCCTGGTGCCCCAGGTGGTGGACGCGGTCGCGCCGATCCCGGTGCTGGCCGCGGGTGGCATCGCCACCGGCCGCCAGATGGCCGCGTCGCTGGCGCTGGGCGCGGCCGGCGTCTGGTGCGGGTCAGTCTGGCTGACGACCCGGGAGTCCGAGACCCCGCCGGCGGTCAAGGAGCGGATGCTGGCCGCCTCGTCCGAGGACACCGTGCGGACCCGCTCGTTCACCGGCAAGCCGTGCCGGGTGCTGCGCAGCGAGTGGACCAACGCGTGGGAGGCGCCGGAGGCGCCCGCCCCGCTGCCCATGCCGCTGCAGAGCATGCTGTCTGACCGGCCGCGGCGCCGCGTCGAGGCGGTGGCCGAGCGGCCCGGCAGCCCCGCCACCGACCTGCTCAGCCCGTTCATCGGCCAGGTGGTGGGGCAGATGAACGCGGTCCGCCCGGCCCGCCAGGTGGTACTGGACATGGTCGAGGAACTGGTGGACGCCTGGATGACCGTCGATAAGTTCTTGGCTGACTGACAGCTGGCTGGCATCAGCCCGGAAGGAGCGGCCCCGCGATGACGCGCGCCGGTGATGAGGGCCTCGCCCTGGAACGCCTCCCCGACGGGGTGGTCCAGCTGACCATCCGGGGCCGGGACAAGGTCAACAGCCTCAACGAGCAGGACCACCGCGACCTGGCCGCGATCTGGCCGGAGCTGGACGCCGACCCCGCCGTCCGGGTCATCGTGGTGACCGGCGAGGGCCGGGCGTTCTGCGCGGGCGGCAGCATGGAGATGGAGCAGCGGCTGGCGGGCGACTACGCCGGTGTCGTGGCGACCATGACCGAGGCGCGCGACCTCGTGCTGAACATGATCAGCTGCGACAAGCCGATCATCTCGGCCATCAACGGCGGCGCGGCCGGCGCCGGGCTGGCCACCGCGCTGATGGCCGACATCAGCATCATCGGCGAGGACGTGGTCCTGGCCGACGGCCACACCCGGATCGGCATCGCCGCCGGGGACCACGCGGCGCTCATCTGGCCGCTGCTGTGCGGGATGGCCCGGGCCAAGTACTACCTGCTGACCTGCGACCGGATCGACGGCCGGACGGCCGCGGAGATCGGGCTGGTCAGCAAGGCCGTTCCCCGGGAGCAGGTGCTGCCCGAGGCGCTGGCCGTGGCGCACCGCCTGGCGGCGGGCCCGCAGCACGCGCTGCGCTGGACCAAGCACTCGCTGAACCACTGGCTGCGGGCCGCCGGGCCGATCTTCGAGACCTCGCTGGGGCTGGAGATGATCGGCCTGTTCGGGCCGGACTTCGCCGAGGGGATCGCGGCGTTCACGGCCAAGCGCGAGCCGGTGTTCGGCCCGCCTGCCCGGCCCGGCCCGGAGGCGGTCCATGACTGACCGGCGGCCCGGGGAGATCCTCTGGAGGCCCCCGGCGGACGTGCTCACGTCCTCGGCCATGGGCCGCTACCTGACCTGGCTGGAGCAGACCCGGGGGCTGAGCTTCGGCGCCGACTACCACGCCCTGTGGCGCTGGTCCACCGGCGACCTGGCCGGGTTCTGGGGCTCGCTGGCCGACTACATGGGGGTGCGGTTCCATGACCAGCCCGCCGGGGTGCTGACCGGCGCGAGCATGCCCGGCACCGGCTGGTTCCCCGGCGCCACGCTCAACTTCGCGGAGCACGCGCTGGCCGGGCCGCCGGAGGCCACCGTGCTGGTGTCCCGCTCGGAGAGCCGTCCGCGGATCGAGCTGACCCGCGGCGAGCTGCGCGCGCGGGTCGCGTCGCTGCGGGCCGCGCTGCAGGGCCTCGGCGTCGGGCCCGGCGACCGGGTCGCCGCGTACCTGCCCAGCATCCCCGAAGCGCTGGTCACCCTCTACGCGGCGGCGAGCCTGGGCGCCATCTTCACCTGCTGCGCCCCCGAGTCCGGGACCAGGAGCGTGATCAGCCGGATCGGGCAGGTCGAGCCGGCCGTGCTGGTCACCGTGGACGGCTACGTGTACGGCGGCCAGCGCTACGACCGGACCGCGGAGGTGGCGGCCATCCGGGCCGCCGTGCCCACCATCCGGGCCACGATCGCGGTCCCCTACCTGGAGCCGGTCACCGCGTCGTCCAGCCCGGGGATCCCGGACGCCCTCGACTGGGACGACCTCATGGCCCGGCCCGCGGACCTGGAGTTCACCGCGGTGCCGTTCGCGCACCCGCTCTACATCGTGTACTCGTCCGGGACGACCGGCCGCCCCAAGGCGATCATCCACGGGCACGGCGGCGTCCTGCTGGAGCACCTCAAGCTGTTCCTGCTGCACGATGACCTGGGCCCGGCCGACCGCTGGTTCTGGTACTCCTCCACCAACTGGATGGCGTGGAACTACGGCGCGTCGGTCCTGCTGGGCGGGGGTTCGCTGCTGACCTTCGACGGCCACCCGATGCGGCCGGAACTGGCGGACTACTGGCGGATGGTGGGCGAGGAGGGCGTGACCTCGCTGGGCACGTCCCCCGGCTTCCTGCTGGCCTGCCAGAAGGAAGGGCTGGTCCCCGGGCAGGCCGCGGACCTGGGCGCGCTGCGCACCATCAACTCCGGCGGCGCGCCGCTCACCGCGGACGGCTTCCGCTGGGTGTACCGGGCGGTCAAGCCGGACGTGTACCTCGGCTCGGGCAGCGGCGGGACCGACGTGGCCTCGTCGTTCGTGTCCGGATGCCGGCTGCTGCCGGTCCGCGCCGGGGAGATCGCGTGCCGGCTGCTCGGCGTGGACGCGCAGGCCTACGGCGAAGCCGGGCAGCCGGTCGTGGGGGAGCGCGGGGAACTCGTGATCCGCCAGCCGATGCCGTCCATGCCCGTGGGGTTCTGGGGCGACGCCGGCGGTCAGCTTCTGCTCGATACCTACTTCAAACGGTTCCCCGGGGTGTGGTGCCACGGCGACTGGGTCACGTTCACCGCACACGGCACCTGCCAGGTCACCGGCCGGTCGGACGCCACGCTCAACCGCGGCGGCGTGCGCCTGGGCACCAGCGAGTTCTACGCGGTGATCGACGAGATCGAGGACATCAGTGACAGCCTGGTCGTCCACCTGGAGGATGCCGGGGGCGGGCCAGGCCAGCTCATCCTGTTCGTCGTCACCCGGGACGGGGCCGCCCTGTCCGCCGGCCTGGCGGCGCGGATCCGCTCGCTCCTGCGGGCGGAACTGTCGCCGCGGCATCAGCCTGACCTGGTCCGCCAGGTCGGCGTGATCCCGCGTACGCTGACCGGCAAACGGATGGAGGTGCCGGTGAAGCGGGTGCTGCTGGATCCCGGGGCGGCGGCCCCGGCCGTCCTGGGCGAGCCGGACGGGCTGGCGGAGTTCCGGGACCTGGGACGCCAGCTGGCCGCCGCGGCGCCCGGCGCACGGCCGGGCACGCAGCAGGGCACCCGGCAGGCAGGCGCACCCCATGCGGGCTGACGCCTCGACCCGGGACAACTGGACCGAGCCGGGCACGTTCGAGATCGCGCCCGGCCTCTACCGGATCCCGCTGCCGCTGCCCAACGACGGCCTGCGCGCCGTGAACGTGTACGCGCTGGCCCACGGCGGCGACCTGATGCTCATCGACTCCGGGTGGGCGATCGCCGACGCGCGCGGCGTGCTCGACCAGGGCCTGGGCGCGCTGGGCGCATCAGCGGGCGACGTGCGCCGGGTCCTGGTCACCCACGTGCACCGGGACCACTACACCCAGGCCGTGTACCTGCGGCGCGAGTTCGGCACCCGGGTCAGCCTGGGCATCGGGGAGCGGGAGTCGCTGCGGGTCTCCATGGACCCGGACCGGGCGCCGCTGCAGAACCAGCTCCGCTACCTGCGCCTGCTCGGCGCGGGTGAGCTGGCCGACCAGGTGGCCAAGCTCCAGGGCCCCCGCAACCCCCGCAAGACGGGGTGGGAAACACCGGACGACTGGCTCCGGGACGGTGAGGCCATCGCGCACGGCGCCCGCACCCTGGACGTGGTGGCCACGCCCGGGCACACCCGAGGCCACGTCGTGTTCCACGACACCGGCAGCCAGCTGCTGTTCGCGGGCGACCACGTGCTGCCCGCCATCACGCCGTCGATCGGGTTCGAGCCGGTGCTGTCCGACGACCCGCTCGGCGCGTTCCTGGGGTCGCTGACCCTGATGCGGTCCCGGCCCGACGCGCGGCTGCTGCCCGCGCACGGGCCCGTCACCGCGAGCACCCACGCCCGGGTGGACGAGCTCGTCGCGCACCACGGCGCCCGGCTCGACGAGACCGAGGCGGCCCTGCGCGGGGGAGCCCGGACCGCGCCCGAGGCCGCCGCCGTGCTGCGCTGGACCCGGCGGGAACGCGTGCTGGACGACCTCGACCCGTTCAACCAGATGCTCGCGGTCAGCGAGACCGCCGCGCACCTGCAGCTGCTGGCCGCGCAGGGCCGGGTGACCAGGCACGAGACCGACGGCCTGCGCTACTACCAGCCCGCCTGACCGGGCGGCCCGGGGGCTGGGTCAGGGCTTCCTGGCCCGGCTGGGCGCGACCCGCGGGGGCTCGCCGGGCTGCTTGGGGTACACCGGCGGCCAGGGCGCGTCGAGCAGCCCGGCGGCAAGGTCCCGCTCACTCATGGCCAGCAGCGGTTCCAGTGACTGCGGTGCGTCGTTCATCCCCGCCCAGGGATCCCCGCGATCGGCCAGCCGCCCGGCCATGGCCGCCACGGTGAACTGGTCCGGGTGGATCTCGTCGAGCTCGTCCCAGGCCAGCGGCGTGGATACCTGCGCGCCGGGCCGCGCCCGCACCGACCAGGCCCCGAACACCGTCTTGTGCGGCGCGTTCTGGTTGTAGTCCACGAACACCCGCTGGCCGCGTTCCTCTTTCCACCAGGCGGCGGTGATCAGGTCGGGCCGCCGCCGTTCCAGCTCCCGCGCGACGGCCACGGCGCCCGCCCGCACCTGGTAGGAGTCCCACCGCGGCTCGAGCCGGACGTACACGTGCAGCCCGCGGTTCCCGGTGGTCTTGATGTAACCGGTGATGCCCACCTCGGCGAGCAGCCGCTCCAGCTCCCGGGCGGCCTCCCGGATCTGGGGGAACGCCACGCCGGGGGTCGGGTCCAGGTCGATCCGCAGCTCGTCGGTGTGCCCCGGGTCGCCCGCCAGGTAGGGCCAGACGTGGAAACCCAGGCAGCCGAGGTTGACCGCCCACAGCACGTGATCGGTGTCCGCGGCCACCAGGGCCTGCGAGGTGGTGCCGTTGGGGGTGGACACCGTCGTGGTCTGCAGCCAGTCCGGGGCGTTCTTGGGCACCCGCTTCTGGAAGAACGACGGGCCGCCGGCGCCCTCCGGGAACCGCTGGAGCAGCACCGGCCGGCCGCCCATGGTCCGCATCAGCGGCTCAGCCACCCGCAGGTAGTGCCCGGCCAGATCGGCCTTGGTCTCGCCGCGCTCGGGGAACAGCACCTTGTCGGGGTGGGTGATGAGGCCGCTGCGCATGATGTCTCATTCCTGGGCGGGAACCGTCTGACCAGGCTACTCACCGGGGACGGGCCACCCGGGAACAGCGGGCCGGGCCGCGGCCGGTGAGTTCCGGGCGCGGCCGGCGTCGTAGCCAGTATGAGCGACACCATGGTGGATCTCACGCCCGCCGCGGCGGAGAAGGACACCGCCAGCCCCCGGGAGCTTCTACCGCAGAACTGAAACACGTTCTAGTGTTGGTGCCATGCGGCACGGCATCGTCCTGTTCACCTGCGACCGGGGCATCACGCCAGCCCAGGCCGCCAAAGCAGCGGAGGAACGCGGCTTCAGCACGTTCTACGTGCCTGAGCACACGCACATCCCGGTCAAGCGGGACGCTCCCCATCCCGGCACCGGCGGCGCGACGCTGCCCGACGACCGCTACCTGCGGACCCTCGACCCGTGGGTCTCGCTGGCCACCGCCGCCACGGTCACCTCGCAGATCAGGCTGTCGACCGCGGTGGCGCTGCCGGTCGAGTCCGACCCGATCACGCTGGCCAAGACCATCGCGACGCTCGACCATCTGTCGGGCGGCCGGGTCACCCTCGGCGCGGGGTTCGGGTGGAATACCGACGAACTCGCCGATCATGGCGTCCCGGCCGTTCGGCGGCGCACCGTGCTGCGTGAGTACGTCGAGGCGATGCGCGCGCTATGGACGCAGCCGGAAGCGGCCTACGACGGGGAGTTCATCACGTTCCAGCCGTGCTGGTCGTTCCCGAAGCCCGTCCAGGCGCACGTGCCGCTGATCATCGGCGCCGGTGGCGGCCCGAAGACGTTCGACTGGATCGCACGGAACGCTGACGGCTGGATGACCACCCCTGCGGAGCAGGACATCAGCGGCAAGATCGCCATGCTCCGGCGGGCGTGGGCGGCCAGGGACCGGCCAGGCGCTCCCGACATCCGGGTGCTGGTGGCCAGGAAGCCGTCCGATGGTGACCTGGCCGGCTGGGCCGCAGACGGCGTGAGCGAGCTGGTCTGGGGGCTGCCGGACGCCCCGGCCGGCGCGGTCGAGGCCTACCTGGACCGTCTCGCGGGCCGGATCAGCTCCGGGGCCAGGCCGTGAACTGCCCGCGCAGCCGGGCCACGTCGCCCGGGGTCAGGCCGTAGCGGGTGAAGAGCCCGTCGGGCATCCGGTCCAGCTGCGTGCCCGCGTCCGCGAAGTCGCGGTCCTCCAGGCCGGGATCGAGCCGCCGGGCGAAGCTGATCAGCTGGTCCACGCTGTAACGCCGGAGGGCGGCCGCGGTGTCGATGTAGTCGCGCGGCTCCACCCGGCTGGCCAGCGCGCAGACCTTCGACCCGGCCAGGTCCTCCAGGTCGAGGACGGGCCCGACGTCCATGGTCACCGGGCCGCGGGTCCGGTCGAAGTACGCCATCTGCAGCATCGTCTGCTGCCCGCCTGGCGCCGTGATGATCCACTCGGCCAGGCCCTCGCCCATCCCGTAGAAGATCTCCTCCAGGCCACCGGCCTGGTCGCGGCGCTCCGCCTGGAAGCCGGCCTCGCGCAGGGCGGCTTCCACGGCCTCGGCGGCGGCGGTCACGGCGGTTTCCTGGTCGCTGAACAGGTCGACATCGTCGGTGGGGCGGTCCACGATCCCGTGCGCGATCAGGGCGTTGCCGCCGGCCAGCGCGAACCCGTGCCGGGCCGCCGTGCGCAGGGCGATCGTCGCCACCTCGCGCTGGAGTTCGTCGATCGGCATAGGGGGAGTTCGCCGGCGGGCGTCAGGCGGCCGGGACCGCGGCGGCCCGCAGGGCCGGGTACTGCTCCTCCCACGCCTGGCGCACGCCCTTGGGCAGGAACAGCGTCGGCCACAGGGCGACCAGCCTGTCCTCGTTGAGGTAGGCCAGGTCCTCGGGCCGGGCGGCCTCGCGCAGCACGATCTGGTACATCCACGGCAGCATGCCGGGCTCGTCCAGGTCGAAGGTGCGGTCCGGGTACCAGAACAGCCAGATCGGCAGCTCGACGCGGCCGTGCAGGGGCCCTCGCAGGTCAGCCAGGCTGCCCGCGACCAGCACCTCACGCCCCGGACGGGACGCGCGGCGGCGCCTCGGGGCGGCAGCTCGCACAGTGGCCATGCCTCTACAGTACCCGTTCCCGCGGGTCATGTGCCCTGGCTCACACCGCATTTTCTCAAACATACATGTCAGCTGCGGCTCGATGGCCACGATAGAGCCGTTATTTTATTCTAATTTTAGAAGTGGCCTGGGTCAGCACCTGCGATGCGCCGGGCGCGGAATGATCCGCGGTGCGCCGGCGGTTGCCGCTGGCATGACAACTGTGGGTTTCATCGGCAGCGGCATGATCGGCGGCACCGTGGCCCGGCTGAGCGTGGCGGCCGGGCACCATGTGGTGCTGAGCAACTCCCGCGGCCCGGAGACGCTGAAGGATCTCGTGGCCGAGTTCGGCCCGCTGGCCCGCGCGGCGACCGGTGCGGAGGCGGCGGCCGCGGGCGACCTGGTGGTGGTCAGCGTCCCGCTGCACGCCTGTCCGCACCTTCCGGCCGCCGAGCTGTCCGGCCGGACCGTCCTGGACACCGGCAATTATTATCCGCAACGGGACAGCCAGATCCCCGAGCTCGACAGCGGGAAGCTGACCAGCAGCGAGTGGCTGCAGAACCAGCTGCCCGGCGCGGCGGTCGTGAAGGTGTTCAACAACATCTTCTTCAAGCACCTGGCGTCGCTGGCCCGCCCGGCCGGCGCGGCGGACCGGACCTACCTGCCGATCGCCGGGGACGACGCGGCGGCCAAGTCCGCGGTGACGCAGTTCCTGGACTCGATCGGCTACGGCGCGGTGGACGCCGGGACGCTGGCCGGCAGCTGGCGCCAGGAGCCCGGCACCCCGGCTTACGGCGCCCCGTACGGGCCGTTCGAGAACGAGGCCGGCACCCCGGCCAGCGCTGACGTGGTCCGCGCCGCCCTGGCCGCGGCCACCCGGTAAGCCGCGCGGCGGCCCCGTCCCCAGCTGCCTGACATGACAGTGCGCGGAAACCGCTGCCGGAGCAGCGGTTTCCGCGCACTCGTGAGGTTGAGGACTATCCCGGCGGCCCGGCGCCCCGCCGGCCGGGCCGTGGCGCCGCGCACCCGGGCGGGTCAGTTGGCACTCGGGGCCAGCTGACGGCGCCGCGCGATCCGCATCCGGTCCAGCAGCACCGCGACCACGGCGGCCAGCGCCGCGGCGGCGAGCATGAACAGGGCGATCTGCCAGCCGGGGGTGCCGCCGACCGTGACCGTGTGCACGGTCACCGGAACGGCGGTCGTGCCCGTGTCACCCGTTCCCGGCGGCGGGACCTCGGTGGCGAAGGCGGCGGGGGCGGCGATGATCCCGCCCGCCACGGCGGCCGCGGCGATGGCGATGCGGGTGGCGGAACGGAACATCCGGCGGATGGTGGTCATGACGGTCTCCTTGAAGGTTGCAGCCGAAGGGTTGCTGGTCACAGATGGGTTGTCGGTCAGGGGCTGGAGGCGCCGGGTCTCAGGTGCCTTCCTGCACCTGGAAGATCTCGTCGGCGAGCAGGCCGTGGGCCTCCTTGTGGACGGTCGCGGCCGCCTCGGCGGACGGCGCCTCGACCAGGCAGAAGATCTTGCCCTGCTGCTCGTCCACCCAGTAGCGCAGGTAGCGAACGTCGCGGCGGCCCTGGGCCTGCAGGTCGGCCTTGTGGGCCTCGGCCACGTCGCTGCACGCGACGCCGCCGGAGATGTTGTGGATGTCCATGTAGAGCGGCATCGCGTTTCTCCTCGATCTCGTGGGCCGGTCCCGCTGACCGGGCCGGTCGGCTGAGCTGAGACGAACGTATGGCGGCACCCCCGGCGGGCGGATCGGGAGCGGTTCCCTAGATTGCGACGCGGCGTTCCCCACTTTTCGCGCGACCGGCCCCAATGACGTTCTGCCTGCTAGCGCTGCGCGCAACGGTCATGGACACTGGGGAACGTGCCGCTGTTGGAACGGGAAGCGCAGCTGGCCTCACTGGGGGAGTACGCAGGGGAGGCCCGTCACGGCGATGGCCGGATGGTGCTTGTCGCCGGCGAGGCGGGGGTCGGCAAGTCGGCGCTGGTCGAGCAGCTGCAGCGGGACCTGCCGGACGCGAGCTGGTTCTGGGGCGCCTGTGACGGGCTGTTCACCCCGCGGCCGCTCGGCCCGCTGTTCGACATCGCGGCCAAGCTCGGCGGCGAGCTGCTGGAGCTGTGCCGCGCGGACGCCCCCCGGGCGGACCTGTTCAGCGCCCTGCTGCGCCAGGTCAGCGAGCCGGGCGAGCTGCGGGTCCTGGTCGTGGAGGACATCCACTGGGCCGACGAGGCCACCATCGACCTGCTGCGTTTCCTCGGCCGCCGCATCCGCGACGCCGCGGTGCTGCTGATCGTCACCTACCGGGACGACGGGCTGAGCGCCACCGACCCGCTGCGCATTGCCCTGGGCGATCTGGCCACCCAACGGTCCGTCCGGCGGGCCGGCCTCGCCCCGCTGTCCGCGGACGCGGTGCGGGTGCTGGCGGGCGATCACGGCCTGGACGCCGCCGCGCTCTACCGGCTGACCGGCGGAATCCCGTTCTACGTGACCGAAGTCGTCGCAGTCCGGGCATGGGGGAGATCCCCGCCTCGGCCCGCGACGCGGTCCTGGCCCGGGTGTCCCGGCTGCCGGCCCGGCGCCCGTGAGGTGCTGGACGCCGCCGCGCTGATCGGGGCCCGGGTTGAGTTCCCGCTGCTGACATCGGTCAGCGGCGGACCCGTCGGCGGCCGCGGATGAACTGCTCGAGTCAGGGCTGCTCAGCGTGGACGGCACCGCCCTGAGTTTCCGGCACGAGATCGTCCGCCGGGCGGTGCAGGAGGCCATCCCGCCGCTGCGGAGCAGTCTCACCCACACCCGGATCCTCGGTGCCCTGCAGGACCGGGGCTGCGACGACGACGCCCGGCTGGCCTACCACGCGGAGGCCGCCGGGGACGGCCCGGCGGTGCTGCGCTACGCCCCGGCCGCCGCGCGCCGGGCCGCCGCGGCTCGGCTCCCACCGCGAGGCCGCCGCCCAGTTCGAGCGGGCGCTGCGGTTCGCCGGCGGGCTGGATCCCGCCACGGCGGCCGGGCTCTGCGACGGGCTGGCCGCGGAGCAGGGGCTGCTGGACCGCTGGCAGGACGCGGCCGGCGCGCTGGAGCGGGCGCTGCGACCTGTGGCGTCAGGTCGGCGACCGTCGGTCCGAGGGTGCCGCGCTGCGCAGGCTTTCCCGCACCATGTGGCGGCTGTGCCGGGGCCAGGAAGCCCGCGCCGCGGCCGAGGCGGCCGTCTCGCTGCTCGAACCGCTGGGCCCGAGCGCCGAGCTGGCCTGGGCGTACGTGAACCTGGCCAGCCGGCGGATGGATGACGCCCAGTACGAGGTGGCCGTCGCCCTGACCCGGCGGGCCGAGGCCATCGCCGAGTCGCTGGGCGTGGCCGAGGTGCTCAGCGAGGCACTCAACACCCAGGGCTGTGCCCTGGCCTGCCTGGCTGATGAGTGGACCGGGCCGCTCCAGCGCGCGCTGGAGATCGCGGTGGCCGAGGGCCTGCAGGAGCAGGCGGGCCGGGCGTTCGCCAACCTCCACGTCGTGTACTGCAGCGAGCTGCGGTTCACCGAGGCCGAGCCGTATTTCGCGGACGGCGTGGCCTACTGCGACGAGCACGACATCGGCACGTTCGGCATCTGCCTGCGCGGCGAGCACGCCGGCACGCTGGAGATGCTGGGCCAGTGGGACGAGTCGGCCGCGCTGAGCCGGGAGCTGCTCACCATGAGCGGGGCCTCCCCCGTCAACCGGATCAGCCCGCTGACCAGCCTGGGCAAGATCCTGGCCCGCCGCGGCGAGCCCGGGGCGCAGGAACACCTCGACGAGGCGATGCGGTCCGCGGACGGGACGGCCATCTCGTCACACATCCTGCGGGTCCGGCTGGCCCGGGCTGAGGCCTGCTGGCTCCAGGGCCGGGACGCCGACGCGCGGCGCGAAGCCGAGCTGGCCGACGACGCGTCCACGGACGACGACGCCTGGGAACGCGGCATGATCGCTGTCTGGCTCCAGTGCACCGGCTCCGCCCGCCAACCGCGGGGTGAGCTGGCCGAGCCCTATCGTCAGCAGGCCGCCGGTGACTGGGAGCAGGCCGCGAGCCTCTGGACCCAGCTGGGCTGCCGGTACCAGGCCGCCCTGGCCCTGCTCGGGTCCGGGCAGGAAGCCGCGCTGCGCGACGCCCTGGCTATCTTCACCGACCTCGGCGCGGCCGCCGCGGCCGGCGTCACCCGGCAGGCGATGCGCGAGCGCGGTGTCCGCTCGATCCCGGCCGGCCCGCGCGCCGCGACGCGGGCGCACCCGCTCGGGCTGACCCGGCGCGAGCAGGAGGTGCTCGCCCTGATCTGCGCGGGCCGCACCAACGCGGAGATCGCCGGGCAGCTGTTCATCTCGGCGAAAACCGTCGATCATCATGTCTCCGCCGTGCTGGCCAAGCTGGGCGTTCCGTCCCGCGAGGTCGCAGCATCCCAGGCGGCCCAGCTGGGGCTGGCCGCCATGGCCGAAAGGTAGCGACCCAGTGCTGTTGGAACGGGAAGCGCAGCTGGCCGCGCTGGCCAGCTACGCGGGGGAGGCCCGGAAGGCCCAGGGCCGGCTGGTGCTCGTGGCCGGCGAGGCGGGCGTCGGCAAGTCGGCGCTGGTCGAGCAGCTGCAGCGGAACCTGCCCGGCGCGAGCTGGTTCTGGGGGGCCTGTGATGGGCTGTTCACCCCCCGGCCGCTCGGCCCGCTGTTCGACATCGCGGCCAAGCTCGGCGGCGAGCTGCTCGAGCTCTGCCGCGCGGACGCCCCCCGCGAGGCCCTGTTCGGCGCCCTGCTGCGCCAGGTCAGCGAGCCGGACGGGCTGCACGTGGTGGTGGTGGAGGACATCCACTGGGCCGACGAGGCCACCATCGACCTGCTGCGCTTCCTGGGCCGCCGGATCCGGGACGCGACCGTCCTGCTCATCGTGACCTACCGGGACGACGCGCTGGCCGCCGGTGACCCGCTCCTGCTCGCCCTGGGGGACCTGGCCACCCAGCGCTCCGTGCGGCGGGTCAGCCTGCGCCCGCTGTCGGCGGGCGCGGTGCAGGTCATGGCGGGCGGCAGCGAACGGGAAGCAGCCGCGCTGCGCCAGCTGACCGGCGGGAACCCGTTCTACCTGAGCCAGGTGATCGCGGCCGGGACGGACGAGCTGCCCGCCGTCGGCCCGGGACGCGGTGCTGGCCCGCGCCGCCCGGCTGGACCGGCGGCGCCCGCACGGTGCTGGACGCGGCCGCGCTGATCGGCACCCGGGTGGAGTTCCCGCTGCTGGAGTCGGTCACCGACTGCCCGCCGTCCGCCGTCGATGAGCTGCTCGCCGCCGGGCTGCTCACCGGGGACGGCGCGGCGCTGAGGTTCCGGCACGAGATCGCCCGGCTGGCCGTGCAGGACGCCGTCCCCGCGCACCGCCGCGGGCTCATCCACGCCCGCATCCTGGACGTCCTGGGCCGGTCCGGCGGTGACGACGACGCGCGGATGGCCTTCCACGCCGAAGGCGCGGGGGACGGGCCGGCGGTGCTGCGCTACGCCCCCGCCGCCGCGCTGCCGCGCCGCGGAGCTGGGCGCGCACCGCGAGGCGGCCGCGCAGTACGAGCGGGCGCTGCGGTTCGCCGACGGGGCCGGGGCCGGCCACGCCGCCCGCCTGTACGACGCGTTCGGCTACGAGGCCTCGCTGCTGGACCGCATGGAGGACGCGGTCGAGGCCCGCGAGCGCGCCCTCGCCCTGTGGCGCCAGGAAGGTGACCAGCTGCGCGAGGGCGACACGCTGCGCTGGCTCGCGTGCGCGCTGAACGCGGCGAGCCGGGGCAGCGAGGGCCACGCCGCGGCCGCGGCCGCGATAGCGCTGCTCGAACCGCTGGGCCCAAGCCCCGAGCTGGCCTCGGCCTACGCCAGCCTCGCCTCGCTGCGGATGGTCAACTACGAGCATGAGGAGGCGATCGAGCTGGCCCACCGGGCCGCAGGCCATCGCCGGGCCGCTGGGCCGCGCCGACATAGTCAGCGACGCGCTCAACACCGAGGCCTGCTCCCTGCAGGCGGATCGGCGGTGACTGGGCCGCCACCATGCGCCGGGCCCTGGACATCGCGGTCGCGCGGCGGCCATGAGCTCAGGTGGGCCGGGCGTACGTCAACTTCTACGCCATGTACATCGACGAGAAGGACTTCGCCGGCGGGGAGGCGTACTACACCGACGGCGTGGCCTACTGCGACGAGCACGACCTCACGTCCTACTCGATCTTCCTGCGCAGCCAGCGGACCAACATGCTGGAGAAGACCGGGCGCTGGGACGAGGCCGTGGCCGTGGCCGGGGAACTCCTGCTCCGGGGGGGCCCGTCGCCCGGCATCCGGCTGTGCCCGCTGAACCGGCTCGGCACGATCCGGGCCCGCCGGGGTGAGCCCGGGGTCTGGGAGTGCCTGGACGAGGCCATCGGGCACGCCGACGGCGCGGGCGAGGCCCAGAACATCGTGCCCGTCCGGCTGGAGCGGGCCGAGGCCCGCTGGCTCGAAGGCGACCAGGCCGCCGCGGTCCGCGAGGCCGAGCTGGCCCACGACTCAGGCGCCGGCTGTGACCAGTGGGGGCGCGGCGCGCTCGCCGTCTGGCTGGCGCGCACCGGCTCGAGCCGCGCCGTGCCCGGCCGCCTCGCCGAGCCCTACCAGCGGCAGATCGACGGCGACTGGGCCGGCGCCGCCCGGCTCTGGCAGGATCTGGACTGCCCCTACGAGGCCGCGCTGGCCCTGCTGGACAGCACCGACGAGGACGCGCTGCGCGAGGCCCTGGACATCCTGACCGGCCTGCGCGCCGCCGCGGTCATCCGGGTGGCCCGCAGGAAGATGCGCGAGCTCGGCATCCGCTCCATCCCGGCGGGCCCGCGCGCGGCGACCCGCGAGCACCCGCTCGGCCTGACCCGCCGCGAGCACGAGGTCCTGGACCTGATCGTGGACGGGCGGACCAACGCGGAGATCGCCGGGCAGCTGTTCATCTCGGCCAAGACCGTCGACCATCACGTCTCGGCCGTCCTGGCCAAGCTGGGCGCCCCGTCCCGCAGCGTGGCCGCGGCCGAGGCGGTCCGGCTGGGCCTGGCCCGCACGGCCAAGGCCTGAGACCCCGCCCGGCGGGCGGTCAGCGCCCGCGGCCCGCACCGCGATGCGCGGGCCAGGCTCGCTTCTCCGCAACGAGAACCGTCCTCACCCGGTCCCGGCCGGCGCCTTGATCTTCCCCAGCCCGAAGACCGCGCTGATCACCCGGTCACGCTGGCTGGCGGGCAGGTGGGCCAGGATCCCGAGCACCCGGGCGTCGGTGCCCGCCGTGTACCGGCGCCTCGGCCGCCGGGCCTGGACGGCGGTGAGCACGGCCCGGGCGACCGGCTCCACCGGGCCGAGCCGCTGCCGGGCGGCGGCCCGGCCGGCCGCGGCCAGCTGCCCGGCGTACAGCGCGGCCCGGCCGGGGCCGGCCACGGCCAGCCCCGCTTCCGCCGCGGCCTGCGCCTTGGCGAAGATCTGCGTGTCGGTACCGCCCGGCTCGACCACGGACACCGGGATGCCCCAGGCGGCCAGCTCCAGCCGCAGCGCGTCGGACAGCGAGGCCAGCGCGGCCTTGCTGGCCGAGATGGGCGCCATGAACGGCACCGGGAGGCGGGCGGTCGGCGCGCTGATGTTGATCACCCGGCCGTGCCCGGCCCGCAGCAGCGGCAGGAAGGCCTGCACCACGTAGGCCGGCCCGAGCGTGTTGACCTGGAACTGCTGGAGCAGGTCGGCGGGCGGCACCAGCTCGAGCGGCCCCTGCACGATGATGCCCGCGTTGTTGATCACGGCGTGCAGGCCGTGGTCACCGGCCTGGTCGGCGACCTGCCGGGCGGCGGCCGCGACGCTGCCCGGATCGGTGACGTCGGCCGGGACCTGCCGCACGCCGGGCAGCCCGGCGAGCGCCCCGGCGCCGGTGTGCACGGCCGCGTAGACGGTGTAACCCTCGCTGGCCAGCAGCCGCGTGGTCGCGGCGCCGATGCCCGCCGACGCGCCGGTGATGAACACGCTGCCCAGCGTCTGTGCGGCTGCCGGCACGGTTCCTCCTAGTGTCAGAGTTGACATGTTAGTATCGACATGTGAGGTCATCCTGGCAGAATGCCATAGACATGTCAATGAAGACATGTCTGCAAGAACATGTGGGATGGAGCCTGGCGCCGGTGGAGCGGGCAGGCGGGAGGCCCTCGTGTCGCTGAGGCACGCCCTGATCGGGCTGCTGGCCGAGCAGCCCGCCAGCGGATACGACCTGAGCCAGCGGTTCCAGGAGGTGCTCGGGTCGGTCTGGCCCGCCGGGCACCCGCAGATCTACGGCGAGCTGCGCAAGCTGGCCGGCGAGGGCCTGATCGAGGTGGACTCCGAGGGGCCGCGGGGCCGCAAGGCCTACCGGGCCACCGACGCCGGGGTGGCCGAGGTGCGCCGCTGGCTCACCGCGACCGAGGTAGACCACACGCTCCGGCTGGAGCCGCTGCTGCGCTCGGTGTTCTTCTGGCTGATGACGCCGCAGGAACTCGCCGCCCACCTGGACCGGGAGGCCGCGTACTTCCACGACCTGGCGGCCAGGCTCCGGGAGCTGGCGGCGGCCAAGGACCGCGGTGAGTACGGGCACAGCCCGCAGACCCAGTCGCTGCGGGTGGCTGTGGAGGCGGGCATCCGGATCAACGAGCAGCTCGGTGACTGGGCCGTGTGGGCCCAATCCAGGACGGGGACCGTGACCGGGTCCCAGGCCCTTTAGTCCCGGGCCTGGCTAGCCCCAGACGTTGACGCGGACCGGCCTGATCGTCACCACGACGCGGGACACCCCCGGCTCGTCGTGCTCCCGCAGGTCCGAGCCGTACCTGGCGCCCACCTTGTCGGCGAACACGTAGTCGTCGTCCGGGGTGATCTCCGCGTCGCCGCGCAGCTCCAGGTAGCGGTACGGGTTGGCCAGGTCCAGGATGAGGAAGCTGACGGCCGGATTGGCCCTCAGGTTCTTGGTCTTCTGCCGCGACGTGTTCAGCGAGATGGACACCGAGTCGCCCTCGGCCAGGAACCACACCTCGGAGAGCTGCGGCCGCCCGTCGGGCCCGATGGTGCCCAGCGTGCCGACCTGCGCGGACAGCAGGTCGCGATGGGAATCAGGAATAGCGCTCATCACAGCATCCTCATCGTGGTCGGTGGTGGCGGAGCCGCCAGAGCAGGTGGAGTCGTGGAAGGCCGGACCAGGTCAGGTGGAGATGTCGGGGTAGGGCAGCGACCAGTGGCTGAGCCGGGCCGCGTACTCGCGCTGGAAGGCCAGCGGCTCGGCGTAGTCCCGCTCGAACATCGCGATGAACAGGGTCAGCGTGAGGAAGTTGTGCGCGCCCAGCTCGAACAGCGCCACGTAGTCGTGGGTGGCCAGGGCCTCACGCTCGGCGCTGGTGAACTCCAGCCAGGTGCTCCGCTCCGCGCCCGGGCAGTTGAGGAGCAGGTTGGCCCGCTCCGCCTCCCACCAGGTGACCGTGCCGCGCGGGTCGTCCCGGTACCGCTCGACCAGTTCCGGGTCCCGGTCGATGGTGTAGAGGAACTTGTTGACCAGGTACTTGCTCACCGCGCTGCCGCCCCCTCCGGGTACCAGGTGAAGTACGCCTCCATGGTGTGGAACAGGTCCAGGGAGTCGGTGTAGTCCGCCTTCACGCCCGCCCCGGCCACGCCCATCATCAGCATGAAGTCCATGAAGCCGTGCGTGGCGTTGCCGGGCTGCCACAGGCTGTCCAGGCTGACCTGGGCCAGCGCCGAGTCCAGGTCGCCGGACGCGATCCACTCGACCGCCTTGCGGTCGAACTCGGGGTCCGGGCCGTGCGGCCCGAACTGGCGCGGGCCGCCGAGCTCCAGGGACAGGTGGCCGGTGCCGATGATGGCCACCCGCTTGTCCGACGGCCAGGCCTCCACCATGTCGCGGATGGCCCGGCCCAGCTCCACGAACCGGCGGGGCTGCGGCATGGGCGGGGCGAAGATGTTGGTGTAGATGGGCACGATCGGCAGGTCCGCCTCGGGCCGCAGCGTGATCAGCGGGCACGTGATGCTGTGGTCGATCCGCAGCTCGTTGCTGAACGCCAGGTCGAAGCCCGCGTCCATGCCCTCGCGGAGCAGGTAGCCGGACAGCTCCTCGTGCCCCTGCAGGAACATCCGCGGCAGCCCGAACTCGCGTTCCTCGTTGTACCAGTTCGCGTCGTAGCAGGGCGCCTTGCCGATCAGGAACTGCGGCATGTTGTCCAGCCACAGCTGGTGGAAGTGGTCCGAGCCCACCATGACCAGCACGTCGGGGCGGGCCCGGGTCAGGGTCTCCCGGAAGGCCTCGATCTTGGCCACCCACTCGTCGGCGAACGGCGGCCGGTCCGCTCCGGTGGACGTGGCTGGCCCGGTAGTAGAACGGGTGATGGGTGGAGGCGATGACCGCGGCGACGGTGGCCATGGCTGCTCCCTCGGGGTGTCGGGACCGCGCTCGGCTGGGCTCCAGCGGTGCTGGACCTAGGCGGGGTCGGGGGGAAGGTACTCGGTGTTGCGGTCCACGGTCATGTACATGTCCATGCCGACCGGGCGGCGCTGCTCCTCGGCTATGTGGCCGAGCAGCCCCGCGGTCCGGGCCAGCAGCGCGAAGCCGCGCAGCAGCGCGGGCGGCAGGCCCAGGTCGGCGAGCGCGGCCCCGCAGGTCCCCGCGCCGTTCAGCGGCAGGGTCCGGCCGAGCACCTGGGGGTGCACCCGGCCGATCGCCTCGAACAGCCGCAGGTGCGGGCCGCGCAGCCCTTCTTCCTCGGCGATCCGGATCAGGACCGGGGTGCGCGGGTCGGTGACCTTGTGCACCGGGTGGCCGAGGCCGGGGATGAACTTGCCCGCCGCCCGCGCGCTGGTCACCGCGCCGACCGCGAGCGCGTCCCACCCGGCGTCGTCGGCCGGGAGCGGCTGGCCGGCCCCGGCCAGCGCCGCGGACAGGAACTGGCCCGCGTCCTCGGTGACGCCCAGGAACCGGGAGCCGCCGCCGAGCAGGCCGGCCGCCAGGGCGCCCTGCACGGAGTCGGGGGCGCTCAGGTAGGTGAGCCGGGCCGCCATCGCGGTCGGCGTGAACCCGTGGTCGGCCAGCGCGACCAGCACGGCCTCGAACACCCGGACCTGGGCGGCGGTCGGCCGCCGCTGGGTGACCAGCCACAGGGCCAGCTCACCGAAGCCGACCTGGCCCATCAGGTCCGCGGCCAGGTCCTGGCCGAGCAGGGTGATGGTCGTCTCGCTGGAGGTGCCCAGCGAGGTCGGGAAGCGGGGCACGGAGCCGGGCTGCGTCATGCGGTGCTGTCCTCCTGGGTGGTGTCCGGCCCCGGCCCGGCGGCTGCGGGGTCCTCAGGGCCGGCGGCGAGCCAGGCCCGGACCTCCGCGCCGTGCTCGTCGAGCTTAGGCGGCGGCAGGTGGTAGCGCGGCGGGGTGCGGGAGAACGTCAGCGGGTGCCGGACGGAGCGCATGCTGTTGCCCGGCGGGCCGGCCACCACGACCGGCTCCAGGCCGACCTCCGTGGCGAACGCCACGCCCCCGTCCACGGTGTTGATCGGCCCGCAGGGCACGCCTGCCGCGATCAGCACGTCGAACCATTCCTTGGCCGACTTCGCGGCCAGCCGCCCGGCCAGCAGCGGCTTGAGCTGGTCCCGGTTCGCGGTCCGGCCCTCGTTGCGGGCGAACCTCGGGTCCTCCGCCAGTTCCGGGGCCCCGATCACCTGGCACAGCCGGGCGAACTGGGCGTCGTTCCCGGCGGTGACGATCAGGTCCCCGTCGCCGGTGGGCAGTGGCTCGTAGGGGAACAGGCTGGGGTGCGCGTTGCCCATCCGGAACGGCACCACCCCGCCGGTGACCCAGGCGCTGGTCTGGTTGACCATCCCGGACAGCGCCGAGGACAGCAGGTTGGCCTCGACGTGCTGCCCGGCGCCGGTGGCGGCGCGGTCGTAGAGCGCGGCCACGATGCCGAACGCGGTGTGCAGCCCGGCGATCACGTCGAACACCGAGATCCCGGCCCGGAACGGCGGCCCGGCGGGATCACCGGTCAGGCTCATCAGCCCGGACATGGCCTGCACCATGAGGTCGTAGCCCGGCAGGTCCTTCCCGCCGCCCGCGCCGAACCCGCTGATCGAGGCGTAGACGATGCCGGGGTTGGCCGCGCTGACCGACTCGTAGTCCAGGCCGAAGCGGGCCAGCCCGCCGGGCTTGAAGTTCTGCACGAACACGTCCGCCCGGCGGGCCAGTTCCTGCGCGGCGGCCAGGTCCGCCCCGTCCTTCAGGTTCAGCGCCACCGAGCGCTTGTTGCGGTTGATGGCCAGGAAGTAGGTGGACCGGCCGTCCTCGTTCACCGGCGGCACCCACTGGCGGGTGTCATCCCCGCCCGGGCTCTCCACCTTGATCACGTCGGCGCCGAGGTCGGCCAGCAGCATGGTGCAGTACGGGCCGGCCAGCACCCGGGAGAAGTCGGCCACCAGCACGCCGGACAGTGGCCCGGCGGGGGCGTCGGGGGTCGGGTCTGGCTGCGTCATCGGCGCTGTCTCCAGGTACTGTCCGCTGATCGAGTCCTCCGGACGGATCGTTAGGAACGGTGGTCGTTAGGAACCGTGGTTGGTATCCATCGTGGCATGTCCGGAGCTGGTATCCGGAGTGTCCGCTAACCGGACACTTGTCCGGCGATCTGCAGTCTGGTGGCGGCCATGCGGCCTGTCAAGGCGGCCGGCCGGGGCACGGTGACGTGCATGTCGGCTGGTCAGGGTGTAGGTCACGGGCGGCAGGGCGGCCTGTCCCTTGACATGGCTCCGCGAACCGGCCACGCTTCCGGACTAGTGTCCTGCTGCCGTTGTGCGGACAGCTGTCCGTGAGCCGCCACGATACGCCGACAACCTGACTGCCTCGATGTGGAGGTCCGCCATGACCCTGGTATTCCGGAACGCGACGGTGCTGACCATGGACGACGCGCACACCGTGCACCATGGCGGCGACGTCCTCGTGGACGGCGAGCGGATCACGGCCGTGGGGCCGCACCTGGAGGTGCCCGAGGGCACCACCGAGATCGACGCGACCGGCGGCATCGTGATGCCGGGCATGATCGACACGCACCGGCACATGTGGCAGACCGCGATGCGCGGGTACGGCGCGGACTGGACCCTCACCCAGTACTTCGTCTGGTACTACCTCCAGTGGGGCAAGACGTTCCGGCCCCAGGACATCTACGCCGGCAACCTGCTGTCCGGCCTGGAGGCCCTCGACGCGGGCGTCACCACCACGGTCGACTGGTCGCACGGGCTGCAGACCACCGACCACGCCGAGGCGGCGGTATCGGCGCTGACCGAGGTGCCCGGCCGGTTCGTGCTGGCCTACGGCAACATCCAGCAGGGCCCCTGGGAGTGGTCGGCCGCCCCGGAGTTCCGCGACTTCGTCAGCCGCCACTTCGGCTCGGCCAACGACATGCTCGGCTTCCAGATGGCGTTCGACGTGACCGGCGACCCGGCGTTCCCGGAGAAGGCCGCGTTCGAGGTGGCCCGGGACCTGGGCGTGCCGGTCACCACGCACGCCGGGGTCTGGGGCGCGACCAACGACGACGGGATCCGGCTCATGCACGAGCACGGGTTCATGACCCCGTCCACCATCTACGTGCACGCGGCCACCCTGACCCGGGACTCCTACCACCGGATCGCGGCCACCGGCGGCACCGCCTCGGTGTCCACCGAGAGCGAGCAGAGCGCGGGCCAGGGCTACCCGCCCACCTGGCAGCTGCGCGAGCACGGCATCCCGGTCTCGCTGTCCATGGACACCAGCGTGTGGTGGAGCGGCGACCTGTTCTCGGCCATGCGGACCACGCTGGGCGCGGACCGCTCCCGCGAGCACCTGGAGGCCCACGGCCGCCAGGAGACCGTTACCCACTGCCACCTGCGCGCCGAGGACGTGGTGGACTGGGCGACCCGGGGCGGGGCCAAGGCGCTTGGCCTGGACTCCGTGGTGGGCAGCCTGGAGCCCGGCAAGAAGGCCGACATCGTGCTGATCAAGAACGACACCTCGCCGGTCTCGTTCCCGCTGCTCAACCCCTACGGGCACGTGGCCTTCCAGGCCCAGCGCGGGGACGTGCACACGGTGCTGGTGAACGGCCAGGTGGTCAAGTCCGCGCACCAGCTGGCCGGCGGCGGGATCGCCAAGGCCCGCCAGGTGGTGGACGAGACCGTCGAGTACCTGCAGGGCCAGCTGGGGCCGGAGGCGTGGGCCGAGGGCATGCACCCGGAGATCCCCGAGACCAAGGTGCTGGACAACCCGTACACCTACACGAAGTGGGACGCGGGCTCCGCGCAGTGGAAGGGCGGCGCCGGCCCCGACGCGCCCGGCGGCGAATCCGGCTGAAATACCGGGCTGGCCCGGCCGCAGCTGCAGGCCAGGCCGCGCTGGCCACGGCGGGCACTTCCCAGGTCTTCACGTCCACGAACGCGCCGATCACGACCCTCTACGGTGGGATCACTGGGATCATGAACGAAGGCAGCAGGGCGCGATCCGGCCTCGCCGGAGGCGCGGGCCCGGCCTAGGGGAGGAACATGGACGGCGCGGTGCTGGTGACGGGGGCGGCGGGAGCGCTGGGGCACGCGGTGGTCGCCGAGCTGCGCAGCCGGGACCTGGCGGTGATCGCCCTGGACCGGCCGTCGGCCGCCCTGGAGAAGCTCGGCGCCGCGGACGGGGTGCGCCATGTCCCGGTGGAGCTGGCCGACCGGGACGCGGTGCACGCCGCATTCGCCGAGGTCGACGCGGTGGCCACGCCAGCCGCGCTCGTCGCGCTGGCCGGCGGGTTTGTCCCCGGCAAGCTCGCCGATCTCGACGAGGACTCACTCGACAGCCTGTGGCGCTCCAACGTGGTCTCGCTGCTGTGGTGCAGCCAGGAGGCGGCACCCCGGATGGCCGCGGCCGGGGGCGGGGCGATCGTGACCGTGGGCTCCAAGACCGCGGTGGGCGGCCCGGCCCCGCTGGCCCACGCCCTCAGCAAGTCAGCGGTGGTACGGGCCACGGAACTGCTGGCCGATGAGCTCCGCCCGCAGGGGATCCGGGTGAACTGCGTCCTGCCCTCAGTCATCGACACGCCCGCCAACCGGGCCTGGATGTCACCGGACCTCGCGGCCCGGGCGGTCGCCCCCGCCGCCATCGCCAAGGTGATCGCGTTCCTGATCGGCCCGGACGCCGCCCCCATCAGCGGTGCCCGCGTTCCCGTCTACGGCGGCTCCTGACTCCCGGCCGGTCAGGGCTGGCCCGGCCGGAGCGCGACGAACAGGCCTTCCGTGTCGGCGCACAGGGTGCCGCCGTCGCGCAGTTCGCCGGACAGGAACCGTTTGCGTCCCTCCTCGCGGTCGAACCGCGCGGTCAGCTGCAGCTCCCGGTCGATGGGGGTAATGCTGCGGTAGTTCACGCGGAGGTACGCCGTCCGTGAGGGTGGCCGCCCGCCGGTGTTCGCCAGCCGCCCCATCAGCTCGTCGAAGACCAGCGGGATCGCACCGCCGTGCGCGGCCCCGTTGCCGCCCAGGTAGAACCGGCCGAACGTGACCCGGCCCACGGCGTGCTGGTCGTCCTGCTCGTCCAGGTAGATCACCGGCAGCATGGCCGTGGCCCGGCCGGGCAGGTCGACCCGCCCGGCGATCTGGCCCCTCTCGTCCACCGCGTGCGCGCTGAGCCGGACGGCCAGGTCGGTGAGGGTACGTGACACGTCGGCGGCGAGTTCGGCGCTCGGCACCGAGCCGGTGACCTGATTCTGCAGCTCGCGCAGCGCGTCGATCATCCCTGGGAAGCTGGACGCCCCCGAGGCCAGCTCCGGGGGGATCAGCCCGCCCGAGCCCAGCCCGCCCCGGTCCGTTCCGCCCGGGCCCGGACCGCAGGGTCCCGGGAGGTCGTCCGTGACGCTGCTGCTCATGGGGCCGACCTTATCCGCCGGGATGGGCGGCAGGCGCGGCCAGCCTGTGGCCGGTTCAGGCCCGGGCCCTGGCCGGGGTGGCCGGCGGGACGGCGATGTCCAGGCGGGAGGCGGCGCCAATGGGCGCGCACGTTCCCTTGGGTGCCTTGGTGTCCGTGTTCGGCTCACAGGTCAGCGCCGTCACCTGGACATGCTGGAAACTCCCGGGCGAGAACGGGATGGACAGGGTCCGCTGGACGGCCCCGCTGGCGTCCGGGGGGATGACGTCCTCGGAGAGTTCGGTGCACTGCTCGTTGAGAGCGTTATCGAAGTAGTAGCACGGGTCTTGCTCGCAGGTGACGCCGACGGTCGCGGCCAGCGATTTCACCTGCGGCTTGAGGCACAGCGAGCTCACGTTCCAGGACGCGGGGACGGCGGCCACGTTGACGCCCAGCCATTCGCTGGTGGACAGCTTGGACGCGGAGACCGAGATGGCCAGCACGTCGTTCTGGCCGGCCACCTGGAGGCTGTCGCCGATTTCGGCCACGGTGGAGGTCTGGCTGATGGTCTCGAGCCGCAGCGCCCCGTAGGCCGCCGTGGACGTGAGGGCCACGGCGATGGCCAGCAGCAGGCACTGCAGGTTCAGCAGGTCAGGTACCCGGTCGTGCATGGCCCAGCTGATCCGGTTCTCGCGCCTTTCCCGCAGGAACCTGACCAGGAAGAAAGCGGAGCAGGCCAGCAGCAGCCCGGTCGCGGCGATGCTGCTGTAATGCTCCGCGGAATGCCCCTGGAAAGGGGAGGGAACCAGCCATATCGTCAGCGAGAACAGCGCGGCGAGCAGGAAGACGAAAATCAATACGACGATGAGCGGGACCGGGTGCCCGGTGGCGGTGACAAAGATACTGAATACGGCGGCCAGCACGCCTGCCAGCAAGAAGGTCGCGACAACCGACACCCGGACCGGCTCGTTCCGCAGGACCACGCCGATCTCGCCGGACTTGAGGCCCAGCACGTTCAGCACGCCGGCGAAGCCGGCCACCAGGAAGCCGAGCAGATTCCTGACATCGCCGAGGCCGCTGTTGCTCTGCGACATTCCCCGGTCCCCCCACAGGACGTTCGCGGTGCCCGCCTTAACGCCTGATGGCGACCCAAATCAGGAGGAATTGCTTATCGGCGCGCGGCTGGCACGAACAGCGTATGCAGGCCGGAGAGTACTGGCAAGGTTTCCGCGGGGCCGCCCCCGGAATGGTGATTGGCGCCCGGCCCGGCTGGCGTAAAAGAGCGGGGACTGGCCGCCGGTCATTCCCCTCATCCGGGCCGGGGATCTTCCCGCCGCGGCCGCACGCGGGCGGCTAGGCGGCTCCGGCGACGCCGATCAGGTGACCCTCGGGATCGGTGAAGTGGCCGACCACCAGGCCGGTCGGCGCCCTGACCGGGCCCATCCGGCGCGTCCCGCCGAGGCTCTCGGCCCGCTGCAGGGCGGCCTCCACGCTGGGCACGCCGACGTAGAAGATCACGTGGCCGTCGTAGCCCGCGCCCCCGCCGACGCCGCCGGGGATCCCGGTCCCGTCGCTGGTCGTGCCGCCGTTCACGAAGCCGTAGTTCATCGGCTCCGACACGGTCTCGGCGACCGGGGCGCTGGTGTCGAATTCCCAGCCGAACAGCGCGCCGTAATAGCCGCGGAGCTTCTCCGGGTCCTTCCCGATGATCTCGAAGTGGACAACGGGCTGCGCCATGATTTCTCCGTTCCGCACGGGCGGTTTCCTCACTGGCCCGTCCCCTGACCGCGGGGCGGGCTCCTCAGTGATGACGGGTGCCCCGGCGGGAACTCATCGGTGGCTGACTGCCCGGCAGCAGGCGGCTGGCCGGGACGGCCTACTCGCTCGCCTTAGGCCGCCGGGGCGTGACGAGGCCGCGGACCGTGGTGATGAGCACGTCCAGCCCGCGATCTTGGGCGATCCGGCCCGCGCGGACCTCCTCGGCGCAGGCGTGGATGAGCGCGAAGCAGCTGGCCGCCAGCCAGCCCGCCGGCAGGTCGCTGCGGAACGAGCCGTCGGCCTGCCCCCGCCCGACCAGCCGCTCGACCCGCTCGTGCGCGCTTTCGTGGGTCCGGGTCAGTGCGGCCGGGCTGAGCTGGGAGGTGGCGGCCGCGGCGACCGCACCGTAGCGGTCGAGTTCCTGCCAGCCTGCCGTGAGCACCCGTTCCAGCGCCTCGGGCGGCGGGCCGCTGTCCGGCCGGGCCGCGTCCAGCGCTGCCGTGCTCCGCCCGACCGCCCGCCGCACCACCGCCTCCAGCAGCGCCTCGGAGGTGGGGAAGTGCGAGTAGACGGTGACCCGGGAGACTCCCGCCTCGGTGGCGACCGCCGAGATGCCCGGCTGGCCGCGACGGCCCAGAAGCTCTTCGGCCGCGTCCAGGATCGCCTGGACGTTCCGCTCGGCGGTAGCCCGCCGGTGGTCCGTGGCCGGTGCTTCCACCCGCCCCCTCCTCCTTAATCAGGCTGACAACCATGTTAACCGTGACCGTGACCGGGCCCGATCCTCTCCCCGGAGCCGTCCCGCGGCCGGCTCCCGGCCGGCCCTCTTCCCGGCCGACCGCAGGGCACCTCCCGGCCGGGGATGCATAGTGCTGGTATGCACGCACATGGGCCTGCTCCCTGCTTCGTCTGCCGGAAGCACGGCGACCCCAGCCTGATGCCGGGCGGGCCCGCCGGGGCGGACGACCTGGTGCTCGTCTCACATCTGTCGCCGCAGTCCCCCGGGCGCCAGGGGCAGCCCGTTTACCTGGGCTATCTGTTCGTGGAACCGCGCCGGCACGCCGCGGGGCTCGCGGACCTCACCGAGCCGGAAGCCCAGGCCGTCGGGTTGTGGTGCGCGCGGGCCAGCCGTGCCCTCCGGGAGGTGGCGGGCGCCGATCACGTGTACGCGGCGGTCCTCGGCGACCACGTCCCGCACCTGCACATTCACCTGGTGGCGCGCTACCCCGGCACGCCGCGGGAGTTCTGGGGGCTGACAGCCGACGAATGGCCCGGCGCGGAGCGCGGCACCGGCCCCCAGGTCGCGGCCTTCGTCAGCCGCCTCCGCATGTACCTAGCCCAGCCTTAGCCTCAGCCACTCGCCCCTACTGACGACCCCAACGACGCTGGTCAACTAGTTGCGGTTCAGGTCACACTCACCATGTGGCACTTATTGACCAGATCATGATACGGGTGGGATACCTACCGGACGGGTCACCGGTACGACGGTAAGCAAGCGTTCCAGCCCGGCGAAATCGCCTGGATTGGTGGTGAAGAGGCGGAGGTCCTCGGCGATGGCCACCGACGCGATCATCAGGTCCACGGCGCGGCGCCGGGGCTTGCGCCCTGCGGCGATGACTGCGGCCGTGACCTGACCGTAGGCCCGGGCCGCCTCGACGCCGAACGGAATCGGGTCGAACTCGTTCTCGGCCCGCTGCAGGATGTCGAGCCGACGGCCCCGCTCCGCGTGCTCCTCGTAGTCCTTCTGCTCACTACCGGGCCGGACTTCATGGGGGCCTGGCGGACAATTCGGCGAGGGTGATGGCGCTGATGGCGACGGCCGCTGGCAACTCGCGGGGATCGATCCACTTACGCAGGATAAGAATATTGGTGTCGAGCAAGCCCGACTCGTAGCTCTCAGCGGCCATCGGGGGTGCCCGCCTGATGGTCGGCAGCGGCCTCCTGATCAGCGCGGAACGCCGCGAGGTCAACAGCCGGGGCGTGGCGCGATGCGGCGGTGAAGTCCGCCCTCGGAACGAACCGGCGGCGGCGCCGGATCGGGACCAGTTCGCCGATCTCACGGCCATCCCGCGTGACTGTGAACGCCTGGCCGCCCTCGACCGCGTCCATGATCTCCCGCGACTTGTTCCGCAAATCCCGCTGCGTTATCTCCTGCTGTGCGCTCATGGATTCACACTATCCCGAGGATAGCACATGGTGCTACAAGGTGCTACCGACGACTGGTTGCGGGATTGGGTGTCGGACAGGTGCATCCGGATGATCGAGGTGAAGTCGGGGTCGGGGGCCAGGCCCAGGCGGGCGGCCCGGTCGCAGCGGAACCGGGCCGCCCAGCCCGCCACCATGCCCGCCACCACCGGGTCCGGGACCCAGTCGATAAGGCTGGCCACCGCGGGCCCGGCCACCTGCTCCAGCGCGGCGACCATGTCGCCGACCGTCACCGTGAGGCCGGGCATGGTCACCGCGGTGCGCCCGCCCCAGGCGTCGTCGGGGGACGTGGCGGCGCACCGGAGCGCCTCGATGGCCCGGGCCGGGGAGGCCAGCGCCACCTCGGTGGCCGGCCCGACCGGGCAGGCCGCCCGCTGGCCCGCCAGCGGCTCGCGGATGATGCCCGACATGAAGCCCGAGGCCGCGGCGTTGGGGCGGCCGGGGCGCACGCTGACCGTCATCAGCCGGATGCTCCGCCCGCGCAGGAACCCTTTGCGGGTGTAGTCAGCCATGAGCTGCTCGCCGATGAACTTCTGGATCCCGTAGCTGGTCTGCGGGTTGGGCAGGGTGCTGTCCTCCACCACGGCCGGGAACGGGTGCTCCGGCGACCCGCCGAACACCGCGATCGAGCTGGAGAACACCACCAGCGGGGTGTGGCCCGCCGCGCGGCAGGCGGCGAGCAGCGCCTCGGTGGCGTGCAGGTTGGCGTGGATGCCCAGGTCGAAGTCGGCCTCGCACTCCCCGCTGACCGCCGCGGCCAGGTGGAACACCACGTCGGCGCCGGCCAGCGCCTCCCGGCCGGCCTGCCCGGGGGCCAGCAGCCCGGCGAGATCCCCCTCGGCCACCGTGACCCTCGGGTCGGCGGCCAGGTCCGGCGGCGCGGGGGCCCGGTCCAGGAGCGTCATCCGGGACAGCGGGCGCGCGCCCGCACCCGCCACGTCCAGTGAGCCGGCCGCCAGCAGGTCGCGGGCCAGGCGGGCGCCCAGGAAACCGGCGCCGCCGGTAATCACCACATTCGCCACGGCGTCTCCGTCCTGGGCGGGGGGCGTGAAATACAGTGCGATCTAAATCCAGTGCGATCTTAGGCAGTGGTGGCCGCCGGGGCCCGGATCCCGGGGGCCGGATCCGCCATCGCCGCCGCGGACCTGGCGCGGGGAGCACCGCGAATCCGCGAGACCGCGGGCGCGGGGAAAGGGGCCACGGTGCTGGGGGACGAGCGGCCGGACGCGGCCCGGGTGTTCGCCGGGCTGCCCCCGGCCCGGCCGGACGACGAGGGTCTGCGCGAAGCGATCCGCGCCCTGCGGGCCGGCGGCGACCTGCTCCTCGGTGTCCTGGACGACGACCCGACCGGGTCGCAGGCCGTGCACGGCGTCCAGGTCGTGACCGTGCTGGACGAGGACGCCTACGCCGCGGCGCTGGCCGGGCCGGCCGCCACCTGCTTCGTGCTCACCAACTCCCGCAGCCTGGACGAGCCGGAAGCGGCCGCCGTGACCACCCGCGCGGCCCGCGGCCTGATCACCGTGGCGGGGCGGCGCGGTACCCGCATCCAGCTGATCAGCCGGAGCGACTCCACGCTGCGCGGCCACGTGATGGCGGAGGTCGCGGCGCTGCAGGCGGTCCGCCATGACCTGGCCGGCCGCGGCTACGACGGCGTGCTGCTGATTCCCGCGTTCCTGGAGGCCGGCCGGGTGACCGCGGCCGATATCCACTGGGCGCGCACGCCGGCCGGGCTGGTCCCGGTCGGTGAGACCGAGTTCGCGCAGGACAGTGCGTTCGGGTACTCCGCTTCGGACCTGCGGGTCTTCGTTGCGGAAAAAAGCGGGGGGACGATCCGGCCGGACGAGGTGCGCAGCATCAGCCTGGCGGATATCCGGCTGGGCGGGCCGGCCCGGGTCCGCGAGGTGCTGGCCGGCGCGGTCGGCGGGGCGTGGGTGGTGGTCAACGCCACCGAGTACTCCGACCTGGAGACCGTGGCCCGCAGCGTGCTGGAGGCCGAGCGGGAGGGCCAGTCGTTCCTGTTCCGCACCGGGCCGTCGTTTGTCCGGGCGCTCAGCGGGCTGGGGCCCAGGCCGCCCCTGCGCGGAGCGCAGATCTGGGGGGCAGGGCGCGGAGCGCAGATCTGGGGGGCAGGGCGCGGCGCGGAGATCTGGGGAACGGGGAGGCGCGGCGGGCACGGCCTGGTCGTGGTGGGCTCGCACGTCGGGCAGACCAGCCGGCAGGTCGCCGCGCTGCGGGCCCGGGGTGGCCCCGCCGACATGGAACTGGACGTGCAGGCCGTGCTGGGCGGCGGCCCGGACGTGGCCGCCGCGGTCGCGCGGCGGGTGGCCGGCGCGCTGGCCCGCTCGGACGTGCTGCTGTACACCAGCCGCGACGTCGTGGCGGGCCGGGACGCGGCGGGCAGCCTCACGATCGCCCGCACCGTGTCCGCGGCCCTGTCCGGGATCGTCCGCGGCGCGCTGGCCGCCCGGCCCGCGTGGGTGGTCGCCAAGGGCGGGATCACCTCGCATGACGTGATGCGCCACGGGCTGGGGATCCGCCGCGCCGAGGTGGCGGGCCAGTTGTTCCCCGGGACGATCTCGGTCTTCTGGCCGCTCGACGCGGCACCGGAGGCGGTCGGGATGCCGTACGTGGTCTTCGCCGGGAACGTTGGTGACGACGGCACGCTGGCGCAGGTGGTCGCGATCCTCAACGGCGAGCGGGAGGTTTCCTGATGCGAGTCGGCTGGCTCGGGCTGGGCGCGATGGGCACCCCGATGGCGGGCTGCCTGGCCCGCGCCGGGCATCCGGTGGTCGCGTACGACGTCGTCCCGGGGCGGGCCGCGGCGCTGGGCGCGGACGGGGTGCAGGCCGCGGACAGCATTACCGGGGCGGTCCGGGACGCGGAGGTCGTCGTGATCATGGTGGCCACGCCGGACCAGGTGGACCAGGTGCTGTTCGGCCCGGGCGGCGCGGCCGGCGTGCTGGCCCCCGGCACGGTCGTGATGATCATGGCGACGATCGGGCCGGAGGCTGTCGCGCAGGCCGCCGCCCGTCTCGGCGGCACCGGCGACCGTAGCACCGGCAGCGGCGGCCGCAGCACCGGCGATAGCGGCAGCGGTGGCGCCGGGGTCGCGGTGGTCGACGCGCCGGTCTCCGGCGGCGTGCGGCGCGCGGCCAGCGGCGACCTGCTGATCATGGTGTCCGGCGCGGACGACGCGGTCGGCCGGGTCAGGCCGCTGCTCGGCGTACTGGGCGGCAGCGCCCCCGTTGTCGGCCTGGTGCCCGGCGATGGCCAGCGGATGAAGCTGGTCAACCAGCTGCTGTGCGGGGTGCACATCGCGGCCGCGGCCGAGGCGCTCGCGTTCGCGGAGTCGCTCGGCCTGGACCCGGGAGAGTGCTGGCGGGTGCTGCGCGGCGGCGCGGCCGCGTCGTTCATGTTCGAGGACCGGGGCGCCCGCATGATCGCCGGCGAGTTCGCGGAGCCGCGCAGCGCGCTGGACATCTTCGTGAAGGACATGGGCCTGGTCAGCGCGGCGGCGGAGCACGCCGGGGCGGCCACGCCGCTGACCGGGGCCGCGCGCCGGCTCTACGAGGAGGGTCACGAGCGGGGCCTGGGCCGCCTCGACGATTCCGCGCTGATCGAGGTGCTGCGCCAGGACCGCTAGCCTCCGTGGCCCGCGTGGACCGGGCCGGTGCCCGGAGCGGCCGGTGACGGTTCCGGCGCTGTCTCCAGGCTCTCCAGGCCGGCCGGCCCGGGCGGTCCGGGCGGCTTCGGCAGCCAGGACAGCCAGCGCGGCAGGTACCAGTTGCGCTCGCCCAGCAAGGCCATGACGGAGGGGAGCAGCACGCCCCGGACCACCGTGGCATCCAGCAGGACGGCCACCGCGAGCCCCACGCTGAGCTGCTTGAACTGCTGCAGCGACAAGGTGCCGAAGACGGCGAACACGGCGACCATGATGATCGCGGCGCTGGTCACCACGCCCGCGGTGCTGCGGATGCCGTGGGCGACCGCGTCCCGGGCGGGCAGCCCGCGATCGTGCGCCTCCTTGATCCGCGACACCACGAACACGTTGTAGTCCATGGACAGGCCGAACAGCACCACGAAGACGAACAGCGGGATCCACGACTCGATCGCCCCCGGTGCCGTGGTGCCGATCAGCCCCGCGCCCCAGCCGTGCTGGAACACGGCGACCAGCGCCCCGTAGGCCGCACCGACGGACAGCAGGTTGAGCACGATCGTGGTGGCCGGGATCACGATCGAGCGGAAGGCGACCAGCATCAGGATGAACGTGATGCCCATGACGAACAGGAAGACCGGCACGATGCCGTGGCGAAGCTGGTTGTTGAAGTCGATGGATGCGGCCAGGGTGCCGCCAACCAGGGCTTCGCCGCCGGTAATGCGCCCGAGAGTGGACGGGACCAGCCTGTTGTGCAGGGTGGCCAGCGCGTGCCGGGACGCGGCGTCAGTCCCGCTGCCGGTCAGCGGGACCTGGATCTGGGCCAGGTTCACGCCGGGATACACGGTCACCCGGATGGGTGAGCCGGCCTCGCCGCTGCGCCGCGCCGCCTGCTCGAACGCGGCGATCTCCTGCCGGACCTGGGGAGCCCGGATGTCGGGCGCCCTGACCACGACGACAGCGGGGGCGGGGCCCCCGGGGAACGCCGTCATGATGTGGTCGTAGGCCTGGACCAGGGGAGTGCTGGACGGGAGGATCTGCTGCACGCTCAGCGTCTCGGTGTGCAGGGCGAGCGCGGGCGAGGCCAGCGCGAGCAGCGCGCCGGCGGAGAGGGCGGCGGACAGCCCGGGCCGGGCCAGGACACCGCGCAGCACCGTGTTCCAGATGCGGCCCCCGCCGGCCGGGCGGCGGGCCTGGCCGAGGAACGGGATCCGGCCCAGCTCGACCTTGTCCCCGAGCAGCGACATCAGCGCGGGCAGCACGGTCACCGAGCCGGCCACGGCGATGAGCACCACCGAGATGGTCGCGACGGCGAAGCCAGCGAACAGCTGCATGCCGGACAGGAACATCCCGGCCATGGCCACGATCACGGTGAGCCCGGAGATCAGCACCGACCGGCCGGAGGTGGCCGCGGCAATCCGCAGCGAGGACTGCGGGTCATGCCCGGCGGCCCGCTCCTCCCGTTCGCGGCGCAGGTAGAACAGGCAGTAGTCGACGCCCACGGCCAGGCCCATAAGCAGCATCACCGAACTGGCCGACTGATCCACATGCAGGGCATGGCTGATCAGCGCGAGCAGCCCGTTCGCGGCGAAGAACGCGGTCAGGGCCAGCACCACGGGCAGCGTGGCCGCCACCAGCGCGCCGAAGACCACGAGCAGGATGCCGAGCGCGAGCGGTACCGCCGTCCATTCGGCCCGCTTCATGTCCTTGAAGATCGTGTCCTTGAACCACTTATTGGCGCTGGCCTGGCCGAACTGCTCGATGGTCAGGCCCGGGTAGGCGGCCCGGGCCCGGGCCACCGCGGTCAGCACCGGCTGTACCCGCTGGTCCGCGGTGTCGGGGTTGCCCTTCATCGCGAACTGGATCAGCACGTCGTGCCGGGTGGGGGAGACCACGGGCGGGCGCAGGTCCTGGATCCGCCCAGTGCCCTGCAGGCCGGACACGACGGCGCGCACCGCGGCCTGGAATCCCGGGGTCCCCGCCTGGGCCGTGGCGCTGTGCACCAGGACCAGTTCCTGGGCCGGGTCCGCGACGCCCGCGTTGGTGAGCAGCCACTGGGCGCGGCCGGACTCGCCGCTGCCGTACTCGGCCTGGGTCATGGTGACCTGGCCCACGGCGCTGCCGATCAGCATGGCCACGATGACCAGGAGCAGCCAGCCGACGATTGCGGTAATCCGGTGCCGCGCGCTCCAGCCGCCCAGCGAGGCGGCGAGATTTGATCGGTGTGCCATCGGGTAACCCTCGACTCCCCGCGGCACCACGGGTCCTGCACGCACCCGCGCAGCGGTGACCGGCAGGGGTGCCGCTTTGACGGCCGTCCATTCCTGAGGTTCTCCTCCATCTACTCAGGAGGAGCCGGACCCGGGGCAGGGAAGAATGGCCCGGCCGTTTCTGCCGAAAGTCCCCGATCCGCCGGCCTGCTGCCGCGCAAAGTCCCGGCCGGCCGGGACTGGCCCCGCGCAATTTCTCTGACTAAGGTCAGAGAATGGAGGCTTCCCTGATCAGCCAGGTCCGGCGGTTCAACCGGACCGTCACCCAGCGCGTCGGCGCGCTCGACGATGAATTCCTGGCCCGCCACCGCCCGCTCGGGCAGGCCCGCCTGCTGTGGGAGATCGGCCCGCACGGGGCCGACGTCCGGGCGCTGCGGGCCCGGCTGGACCTGGACTCGGGCTACCTGAGCCGGCTGCTCCGGGCGCTGCAGGCGGACGGGCTGATCGACGTGGACGCCAGCGGCGCGGACGGCCGGGTGCGCACGGCCCGCCTTACCCCCCGCGGCCGGGCCGAGCGGGCCGAACTCGACCGGCGCGCGGACGACGCGGCCGCCTCGATCCTCGGCCCGCTCAGCGCGTCCCAGCAGACCCGGCTGGCCAGCGCGATGGCCGAGGTCGAGCGGCTCCTGACGGCGTCGGCGGTCGAGGTCGCCGTATGCCATCCCGCTGCCCCGGCGGCCCGGGCCTGCCTGCGCGCCTACGCCGCGGAACTGGGCCGCCGGTTCGACGCCGGCTTCGACCCGGCCCGGAGCCTCCCGGCCGGGGACCAGGACATGAGCCCGCCCGCGGGGCTCTTCCTGGTCGCCACCCTGCATTCCGAGGCGGTCGGCTGCGGCGGCCTCATGTTTCACGTCGGCGCGCCCGCCAAGGTCAGGCGGATGTGGGTGGCCCCGACCGTGCGCGGCCTCGGGGTCGGCCGGCGGCTGCTCGCCGAGCTTGAGGCGCAGGCCGCCGCGCGCGGGGTCACGGTGCTGCGGCTGGAGACCAACGGCGCCCTGGCCGAGGCGATCAGCCTGTACCGCTCGTCGGGCTACCGCGAGGTGGCGCCGTTCAGCGACGAGCCGTACGCGCACCACTGGTTCGAGAAGACCCTGGACCCGAACGCGCCTTGACGTATTCCCATATAGGAATATGATGGCGTCATGGCCCGGGCAGCAACGACAGCGGATGCGTTCAACGCGGTGGCCGAGCCCCGGCGGCGGGAGATCCTCGACCTGCTGGCCGGCGGGGAGCGGCCGGTGAACGACCTTGTCGCGCTGCTCGGCCTGGCCCAGCCGCTGGTGTCCAAGCACCTGCGGGTCCTGAGAGAGGTGGGCCTGGTGGAGGTGCGCGGCGACGGGCGCCAGCGGGTGTACCGGCTGAACGCCGGGCCGCTGATGCCGATCTACGACTGGGTGAGGCCCTACGAGCAGGCCTGGTCGCGGCGCTTCGACCGGCTGGACACCGTGCTGGAAGAACTCGTGCTGGAAGAACTCGTGCAGGAAGAACTCGTGGAGCAGGAAAACGAGGCAGAGGAGGACGGGGAGAATGACCGTGACGAGTAGCCGCAAGGCAGTGGTGACGCTGCCGGAGGACACGCAGATCCTGATCACCCGGGAGTTCGACGCTCCCGCGCGCCTGGTCTACCGGGCCTGGACGGAGCCCGAGCTGGTCAGCCGCTGGTGGAGCGGGGACCGGGGCGAGATGACCAGTGCCGAGATCGACCTGCGGGTCGGCGGGACCTGGCGCTTCGTGATGACCGCCAGCGCCGGGTTCGAGGTCGCGTTCCACGGCGAGTACCAGGAGATCGTCCCGGCCGAGCGGATCGTCTCGACGGAGGTCTTCGAGGGCATGCCCGACGCCGGGGCGCTGAGCACGACCACCTTCTCCGAGGCGAACGGGCGGACGGAGCTGCGGATCCTCGTGCAGCACTCCAGCCAGGAGAACCGGGACGCGCACATCAACTCCGGCATGGAAGACGGCATGCAGGAGTCCCTGGCCCGCCTGGAGCAGGTCGCGCGCTCGCTGCGCTGAGCAGGGCGCACACGGGGGCGCCGCGCGGCCAGGCCGCGCCCAGGTCAGCTGGGCGCGGCCTGCTCGTGCTGGGAGGCCGCCGCGGCCGCGCCGAGGTCGGAGGGCCGGAGCAGGTGCGCGGGTTCCGGCGGGAACGGCGCCGTGCTGCTCATCTCCAGCGTGGAGCTGACGTGCAGCAGTTCGCCCGGGTCCAGCAGCCGCCAGCCGGGATCGTCATCCATCCGCTCGCTGGCGATGATCACTGACGGCTGGTGCGCCAGGTGCCCGGACCGGGCGTGGATCCGCTGGCTGGCCACGTCGAGGGCCTGGCCGGGGCCGGCCGCCGGGCCGCGCCCGCCCGCCGGGCGGTCCAGCACGTACAGCTCGTGGGTGGCCGGATAGCGCAGCGCCCACAAGTCCGTGGCGGTGATGAGCACCAGGTTGAGCGCGTACACGGGCAGCCGCGCGCTGATCCAGCCGACCGCCTCGGTCAGGCCGGCGGTCACGTCACCGCCGCTGCGCCGGGTCTCCGCGGTGATCAGCGCGAAGACCCGCTCGCTGTCTGTGTCCCCGCCGACCAGCCCCGCCGCGCCCAGGTCGGACAGGTGCCGGTCCAGCTCGCCGAGGCCCTGCACCACGCCGTTGTGCGCGAGCAGCCGGCCGTCCTGCAGGAACGGATGAGTGTTGGCCAGCGTGTGCGCGCCGGTGCTGGCGTAGCGCACGTGTGCCACGAACGTGGTACCGCGCAGGTCCTGGGCCGCGGTCGCGAACTGCGCGTCCTCCCAGGCGGCGATGGGCTGCTTGCTGACCACCGGCTCGCCCGCGGGCCCGAACGTCCCGACCCCGGCGCCGTCCGGGTTGCGGCGGCTCTGCGCGTCGAGGCTGTCCGGGGCGTCGATGAGCCAGAACGTGGCCGCGACGTCGCGCGTGCCGGCGTGCAGCCCGAACAAGCGGCACATGGTCCGCGCCTACCGGGAGGCGGCGGAGGGAAGCATGGGCGTCACGGATCCACCGTATGCGCGATCCGGCGATTCACCCGGGACCATCCAGCACGATTCCGGCGGACCCGCTCAGTGGTGGCCGAAGCCCCCTGCGGCCCCGTGACCACCATCCCCGTGACCACCAGCCCGTGACCGCCAGCCCTGACCGCCAGCCCCCTGACCGCCAGCACCGTGACCGCCATCGGCATCCTGGCGCCCCTCGCCGTGCACGGCCGGCCAGTGGAAAGCCGGGCGATGACGGCCCTCCGCGCGTGAGCCCGCGGCCTGGGCGCCGAGACTCGCGCCCCCCTCGAACGCCAGCGTCAGGCCCTGGACCGCCGCGGCGATGGCCTCTTCCACGGCCGGCCGCGAGACCACCCCCGGGCCCGCCGCGCTGTGCGCGATGACCTGCTGCCGGGCGATCTCGGCCAGCCGGGCCCGCCGGGCCTGGCCGTCCCGGCCCGGGTACACCACCCCGCCCAGCCCGGTCGCGCGGGCCAGGCCGGCCAGGGCCACCTGGGCGGGGCCGGCCTGCCGCCCCCGGGCTGCGTGGCGGCATCCAGCCGCGACCGGGCGGCGGCCGCCCGCGACACGCCGGTGACGTGATAGCGCGCGGTCCCGGGAAGGCGGCCGGACTCCACCCGCAGCACGCCGGCTGAGCTCAGCCGGGCGGCGTAGGCGTCCCGGATCCCGGGCCGGGGGAGGCCGACCCACGTCTGCGGCCGCGGCGGGAACGGGGCAGCGATGAGGCCCGCCAGCGCGGCATCCAGTTCTCTGTCGCCGGTGGCGGCCCGGTCCCCGACGACGATGCGGCCCTCCAAGATCGAGGCCCGGCCGGCCGCGGCCAGCCTGACCAGCTCGGACCCCATCAGCGCGGGGTCGATCCGCCGCCGGGTCATCAGCTTCCCGTCCCGCGCCCGGATCGACAGCAGGAACAGGTCCTCGCCCAGGGCGGCGAGCGCAGCACCGGGCGCGGACGGGTCCATGACGCCGACCCTAACCGGCGGCCCCCGGTCCGGCCACGCCCGCGGAAGCCAGCCACGTCCAGGGAAGCCAGCCACGCCCAGGGATGCCAGCCACGCCCAGGGCACCAGATGCCAGCCACGCCCGCGGGCGGCGGCCGGGTCAGGTCATCCCGGCCGCACCCCCGGGCTGGGCAGCCTTCTTTTCCCGCAGGTAACTGGGATACCTTCTTGAGATAGGTGCAGACGCAACCATGCGCAGAGCATGGGCGCGGCCGGCGAAGGCCGGCGGAGACCCGGCGCCGTCACCAGCGGGCCGGCCGAGGAGGAGTGCAGCGTGCGTGATGCGGTGATCGTGGAGGCGGTCCGGACGCCGGTCGGGAAGCGCAACGGCGGGCTGTCCGGGGTGCACCCGGTGTCGCTGTCGGCCCACGTGCTGAAGGCCCTGGCCGGCAGGTCGGGGATCGACCCGGCCGTGGTGGACGACGTGATCTGGGGCTGCGTCGGCCAGGTGGGCGAGCAGACCTTCGACATCGGCCGGAACGCCGTGCTGGCCGCGGGCTGGCCGGAGACCGTGACCGGGGTGACCGTGGACCGCCAGTGCGGCTCCTCCCAGCAGTCCGTGCACTTCGCGGCGGCCGGCCTGATCGCGGGCCAGTACGACGTGGTGGTGGCGGGCGGGGTGGAGTCCATGTCCCGGGTGCCGATGGGCTCCTCCATCCAGGGCGCGAACCCGATGGGCCCGGAGTTCCTCGAACGGTACGGCGGCGTGTTCCCCAACCAGGGCGTGGGCGCCGAGATGATCGCGGAGCGGTGGGGCTTCTCCCGGGCTCAGGTTGACGAGTACTCGGTCGGCTCGCACGAGAAGGCGGCCGCCGCCCAGGACGCGGGCCGGTTCGAGGGCCAGATCGCGCCGGTGACCAACGACCAGGGCGAGCTGATCAGCGCGGACGAGGGGATCCGGCGCGGCACCACGGTGGACGTGCTGGCCGGGCTGAAGACGGTCTTCAAGCCCGACGGCGGCGTGATCACCGCGGGGAACTCCTCGCAGATCTCGGACGGCTCGGCCGCGCTGCTGATGACGACGAGCGAGAAGGCCCGCGAGCTGGGGCTGACCCCGATCGCCCGGGTGCACACGGCCGTGCTGGCCGGCGCCGACCCGATCATCATGCTGACCGCGCCCATCCCGGCCACCCAGAAGGCCCTGGCCCGCAGCGGGCTGAGCCTGGACGAGATCGGCGCCTTCGAGGTCAACGAGGCGTTCGCGCCGGTCCCGCTGGCCTGGCTGGCCGACCTGGGCGCCGACCCCAAGGCGCTGAACCCCAACGGGGGCGCGATCGCCCTGGGCCACCCGCTCGGCGGGTCCGGCGCGCGGCTGATGACCACGCTCGTGCACCACATGCGCGACAACGGGATCCGCTACGGCCTGCAGACCATGTGCGAGGGCGGCGGCCAGGCCAACGCGACCATCCTCGAACTCCTCTGACCAGGGAAACCTGACCCAGAAGCGCGGCCGCCGAAGGTCAAGAGCCAACTTCTCCGCAACGAGGACCGCACCCGTGCCGGTCCCTCACCACTGTCCCGGGCAGCCACGCTGCCCGGGACAGTGCGTGTTCCGGGCCGGGCCATCTGCCCCGGTCCCGGTCCCGGTCCCGGTCCCGGCCCCGGCGCCTGCGGTCGTGATCAGACGATTGGTGTCGTCCCAGCAACACCGATCGTCTGATCACGATTCGCCTGTCCGTCCCCGACGCGGCCCTGGCGATAGAAACATAAGCGTATGATATAAATATCTTATGAATTCGGCGGACCTAACTGACCCGGCGCTGGCCGCCGGGGTGGCGGCGGGCCTGGAGCGGCTCATCGGCCTGTTCCGCTGGCTCAGCCCGCCCAGCGGGCTGTCGCTGACGGCGGCGGCGACGCTGGCCACGCTGGAGCGCAGCGGGCCGCGCCGGCTGACCGCGCTCGCGGCCCGGGAAGGGGTCACCCAGCCGGCCATGACCCAGCTGGTGGCCCGGCTGCAGGAGGCGGGCCTGGCGGAACGCGTCGCCGATCCCGCGGACGGGCGCGTGGTGCAGGTCCGCATCACGGCCGAGGGCCGGGCGATGCTGGCCGGCCGCCGGGCGGTGCGCGCGGAGCGGATCGCCGGACTGCTGGCCCGGCTCAGCCCGGACGAGCAGGCCGCGCTGGCCGCGGCCCTGCCGGCCATGGATGCCCTGGCCAACGCCCAGCGTGATGACCCGCTGGTGGCCCAAATCTGATGATCACAGTCCTGGTAAACACCTCCGAGGCCGGAACGGAGCGACTGCGATGAGCACGACACACGCGAGCGGGGCTGCGAGCCCGTTCAGGCAGCCGAAGGCGGTCTTCGCGGTCGCCTTCGCCTGTGTCGTGTCGTTCATGGGCATCGGCCTGGTCGATCCGATCCTGCCCTCCATCTCGCACGAGCTGCACGCCTCGCCCAGCCAGGTGACGCTGCTGTTCACCAGCTACCTGGTGGTCACGGCGGTGGCCATGCTGATCACCAACTGGGTGTCCAGCCGGATCGGCGCCAAGAAGACGCTGATCCTGGGGCTGGCGCTGATCGTGGTGTTCAGCGCGGCGGCCGGGGCGTCACCCACCATCGGCGCCATCATCGGCTTCCGGGCCGGCTGGGGCGTCGGCAACGCGCTGTTCATCGCGACCTCGCTGGCCGTCATCGTGGCCTCGGCGAGCGGCGGGTTCGCGGGCGCGATCGTGCTCTACGAGACGGCGCTGGGCGTGGGCATCGCGATGGGCCCGCTGCTGGGCGGCATCCTGGGCGAGATCAGCTGGCGCGGCCCGTTCTTCGGTGTCTCGGCGCTGATGGCCATCGCGCTGATCGCCACCGTCGTGCTGGTCGAGAAGACACCCAAGCCACCGGCCAGGACCAGCCTGTCCGCGCCGCTGCGCGCGCTGCGCCACCGCGGCCTGCTCACCATGGCGCTGACCGCCCTCTGCTACAACTGGGGCTTCTTCACGGTGCTCGGCTACGCGCCGTTCCCGATGAACCTGAGCCCGATCAAGCTCGGCCTCGTCTTCACCGGCTGGGGGATCCTGGTCGCCCTGTTCGCCGTGTTCGGCGCGCCCGCGCTGCAGGGCCGGCTGGGCATCGCCCGGACCATGTACCTGAACCTGGCCGCGTTCGCCGTGGTCGTGCTGGTCATCGCGATCTGGACCACGGACAATGCGGTGCTCATCCCGGCCGTGATCGCGTCCGGCATCTTCATCGGGATCAACAACACGGTCACCACCCAGGCGGTCATGACCGTCTCCCCGGTCGAGCGGCCGGTCGCCTCGGCGGCCTACAGCTTCGTCCGGTTCATCGGCGGTGGCCTGGCGCCGTACGTCGCCGGCCGGCTCGTCATCGCGCTCAACATCCACGTGCCGTTCTACATCGCCTCCGGCGCGATCCTGCTGGGCATCGTCATCCTGGCCACGGCGCACCGCCTGCTCAGTGACGCCGAGCGGGTCCAGGCCGAGCAGGTCGCGGCCCACGCCGCCCCGGCAGGCGCCAGCACGGTGCCCGCCGGCGGCCCGGCCACGGCGATGATCCCCGTGGCGGGCACGGCGCCGCAGCCCGGGCGCCGTCCCAGCCAGGGCGTGATCCTCGCCGCCATCGACCAGTCCCCGGTCGCCAGGCTGGTCATCGAGGCCGCCGCGCGGCTGGCCGGGGCCGGGGGGCAGATCGTCCACGTGGTCCACGCCCAGGAGGGCGCCACCGCGGGCGACATCGGCATCGAGGCCGAGGATCTGGACGCCGCGCGGGAACTGGTCAGCGCGCACCTGGACCGGCTGTCCGCACAGCACGTCCCGGCCGAGGGCCAGGTGCTGCTGCACGCGGCCGATCACGGCGGGGCCGGGCGGCTGATCGCGGAGTACGCGACCAGCATCCGGGCGACGACCATCGTGGTGGGCGCGCCGACCCACGGCGGGCTGCCCGCGCTGATGGACGCCAGCGCCAGCCAGGAACTGTGGCGGCACGCCCGCAGCAACATCCTGATCGTCAACCCGGCCGCGCCGGCGGCCAGTGTCACCGCCAACGGCTCCGCCGCCGTGGCCATGGCCCAGGGCAGTGCCTCCGGTGGCGAGACGGCCTAGCGGCCAGGCCGTGCCGGCCAGGCCGGGCAGATCAGGCCGGGGCAGATCAGGCCAGGCAGATCAGGCCGGGCACGGCGGGCACGGGTCAGGCCCGCACGGGTCAGGCCCGCACGGGCTCGAGCAGCCGGTGCGGGGCCGCCAGGGTCACGCTCACCGGGTCGGTACCGGCGGGCCTGGTGACCAGGCCCGGGCCTGGTGCGACCAGCAGGTCCGGGACCGGCACGTCCTGGCCGCAGGTGCCGCACATCCCGTCGCGGCCCACCGGGCCGCCGTCGGCCGCGTGCTGGAACACGCGGCGCGGGCCGGCCTCGGAGTAGTGCTCGTCACCCCAGGCCAGCAGGCTGCGCACCACCGGCCAGAGCGTGAGCCCCTTGCCGGTCAGCACGTACTCGGTGTGGCCGTGGCCGCCCCCGGTCCCGGAGAGCACGTCCTCGCTGGTGAGTGAGCTGAGCCGGTCGGCCAGGACGGCCCGGGGGATGCCCAGGTGCGCCACGAAATCACCGAAGCGCCGGACGCCGAAGAACGCGTCCCGCACGATCAGCAGCGTCCAGCGCTCGCCGACGATCTCCAGCGCCCGGGCCAGCGAGCACTGCTGGCCGGAGTAATCCTTGGGCAGCGGCATGCCCTCAGCCTACCCAGATGGTTCGTTGACCGAACCGCCAACCGGTCACCCCGCCGACCGGGAACCTGGAAGCGGGAGGCCTCAGAGCGGAAAGACCAGGCAGTTGCTGCTGGCCGTGGCGACGAGCCGCCCGGCGCGGTCGTGGATCTCGGCGGCGGCCAGCGCGACCCGGCGGCCCGGCTTGGTCACCCGGCCGACGGCCACCAGGGGGCCGCTGTCCACGGTGACCGGGCGCAGGTAGTTCACGGTGATGTCGATCGAGGTGTAGCCGATCCCGGCGTCCAGCGTGGTGTGCACGGCGCAGCCCGCGACCGAGTCGGCCAGCGTGCAGACCAGCCCGCCGTGGACGACGCCGATCGGGTTGTACGCGGACTCGTCCGGCAGGCACTCGAACTGGGCCAGGCCGCGCTCGATCCGGGTGGGGAACATGCGCAGCAGCATGGCGATGGGCGGTGGCGGGATCTTCCCGTCCGCCAGGGCCTGCATGAACTCCAGCCCGGACCGCCCGGCGGCCTCGGCCGCCGTCCGCGACGGGTCCCACCACTGCACGGCCCGGCTGCGGGCCGGGCCCCATTCCGGCTGTGGTTCCGGGGTACGCACAGGCTCCTCCTGGGTCTGGAATCCAGACCCACTATAGGGACCCGCCCGTAGTCAGTCCAGATTCCGGACCCGCCTGGCCCGACCCGGGGATACTGAGGATCGACAGGGCCTGGTCGACCAGCACGCTGGTCGGCACCGGCTCGCGGTCCGGGTCCCGGCTCAGCTGCGCGTGCCTGATCATCGCGCTGCGGAGCATGGCCAGGGTGATCCGGGCCAGCAGTTCGGCCAGGTAGTCCGGGTCGGCCGGGACACCGGCCAGGTCGGCCTGGCTGGCCGGGTCGGCCTGGCTGGCCGGGTCGGACGGGCTGGCCGGGTCGCGGCCGCCGGTGCGCTCCAGGCGCTCCCGGATCACCGCGGCCAGGTCCGCCTCGATCCGCAGCAGGGTGCCGGTCGGCATCCGGGAGATCCGGGCCCCGGGCGGCCCGTCCGAGAACAGCCACAGCGGAGTCGGCCGCGGCGAGGCGGACAGGAGCGTCCCCACCTCCCGGATGGCCTGGCGCAGCGCGGTGGCCACGTCCTCGCGGCCCGGGCGGGCCCTGACCGCCTCCAGCAGGACCGGCAGCCAGCCCAGGGCGTCTTCGATGATCAGCTCTTCCTTGCCGGCGAAGTACCGGAAGAAGGTCCGCTCGGTGACCCCGGCGGCCTCGGCGATGTCCCGCACCGTGGTCGCACCGTAGCCGCGCTCCGCGAACAGGCGGTCCGCGGCCTGCTGCAGGGCCTGGCGGGTGGCCTGCTTGTGCGCTTCTCGCCGGCCTACGGTCTGTACCACACGTCCAGTATCGCAGATCTGTCAGTTATGTCACCAACAATTTGTCAGGACTGACAGTTTTTGCCATAGTGGCAGTCATGACAGATTCTGCGCGGGCTGCCGCGCGGCCGGCCGCCCGGCCCGGGCCGGGGGAGGGCGTCTCATCCCGCGGCCCAGCCGGCCCGGTCGCCCCCGGGCACCGTGACGACCACGTGACCCTCAGCCGGCTCGGCCGGTTCGGCCGCTGGTGTGCCCGGCATCCGTGGCCGGTCGTGGTCATCTGGGTGATCCTGCTGGCCGGGGTGACGTTCGGCCACCGCGCGCTCGGCGGGACCTACACCGATAATTTCTCGCTGCCTGACTCGCCGTCCCAGGCCGGAGCGCTGCTGCTGGGTCAGCACGAGCCACAGGCGGGCGGGCTGAGCGGCCAGCTGGTGTTCACGGCCGGCCCGGGCTCGCTGGCCAGCCACCGCAGCGCGATCGAGCGCTCGGTCGCGAACGTCAGGGCCCTGCCGCACGTGCTGTCCGCGGGCAACCCGCTGTCGGCCAGCACCACGGCCAGCAACGGCCGGACCGCGTACGACGTGGTCAACTTCAGCGAGAACCCGGCCACGCTCGGCCCCGGCTACATCAGCCAGGTCGACCAGGCGGTGGCCCCGGCGCGGGCGGCGGGCGTCACCGTCAGCTACGGGGGCACGCTGGGCCAGGCGGCCCGGCCGAAAGCCCAGGACAGCCGGTCCGAGCTGATCGGCATCGTGGTGGCCATCGTGGTGCTGCTGCTCGGGTTCGGCAGCGTGCTCGCCGCCGGCCTGCCCATCCTCACCGCGGTGCTGGGCATGGCCGCCGCGCTGGGGGTGCTCGGGATGGCCGCCGCGGCGGTCACGTTCCCGAGCGTCTCGCCCACGCTGGCCGTGATGATGGGCCTCGGGGTCGGCATCGACTACGCGCTGTTCCTGACCACCCGGCACCGGCAGCAGATCATGGACGGCGCCGACCCGGCCGTGGCGGCGGGCCGGACCGTGGCCACCAGCGGCCGGGCCGTGCTGATCGCCGCGGTCACCGTGATCATCGCCATGCTGGGCCTGTACGCGTCGGGGATCGGTTTCCTCGGCACCCTCGGCGTGGCCGCCGCGATCGGCGTCGCGGTCGGCGCGGTCAGCGCGCTGACCCTGGTTCCCGCCCTGCTCGGGCTGGCCGGCCGCCGGATCGACCGGCTGCGGGTGCGCCGGCCCGCCGCCGAGTCCTCGGCCAGTCACGCGGGCTGGGCCCGCTACGCCGCTTCGGTCGGCGCGCGCCCGTGGCGCTTCCTGCTGGCCGGGGTGGCGTTCCTCTGCGTGCTGGCCATCCCCGTGCTGTCCCTCCAGCTCGGGCACGTCGACGCGGGCGCGGACCCGGCCAGCTACACCGACAAGCAGGCCTACGACGCGATCAGCTCCGCGTTCGGGCCCGGGGCCAACGGCACCTTCACCGTGGTCGTGAAGCCGGGCCACGGGACGGGCAGCGCGCGGCCCCAGCAGCTGGCGGGCACGCTGCGCGCCGACCTGGCCGCCGCGCCGGACGTGGCCGCGGTGAGCCCGGTCCAGCCCAGCCCGGACGGGGCCATCCTGGTCACCACGGTGGTGCCTGATTCGCGTCCGCAGGACGCGGCCACCAGCACGCTGCTGGGCACGCTGCGCGACACGACGCTGCCGCAGTCGCTGGCCGGGACCGGAGCCCGCGGCTACGTGACCGGGATCACCGCCGAGCAGCTCGACTTCCGCGACCAGGTGGGCGGGCAGCTCCCGGTGGTGATCGCCGTGGTCATCGCGGCCGCGTTCCTGCTCCTGCTGGCCACCTTCCGCAGCCCGGTGCTCGCCCTCAAGGCCGCGGTCCTTAACCTGCTGTCCATCGGCGCGGCGTACGGCGTGCTGGTCGCGGTGTTCCAGTGGGGCTGGGGCAGCTCCGCGCTGGGCGTCAGCGAGAAGGTCCCGATCGAGTCCTACGTGCCGATGATGATGTTCGCCATCGTGTTCGGGCTGTCCATGGACTACGAGGTGTTCCTGCTGTCCCGGGTCCGCGAGGCCTGGACCGCGACCCTCGACAACCACGCCAGCGTGGCCTCCGGCCTGGCCGCCACCGCCCGGGTGATCACCTGCGCGGCCCTGATCATGGCCAGCGTGTTCCTCTCGTTCCTGCTGTCCACCGACGTGGTGGTGAAGATGCTGGCGCTCGGCCTCGGGGTCAGCGTCCTGATCGACGCCACCGTGATCCGGCTGATCGTGGTGCCCGCGACCATGTTCCTGCTCGGCCGGTACAACTGGTGGATCCCGTCCTGGCTGGACCGGGTGCTGCCGCACCTGGAGCCCGAGGGCCCGCCCGCCCGGCCCGGAGCCAGCGGCCCGGCCCGGCGTGGCCGGCACCGGGTATCACCGGGCTGACGCAGAACCTCCTCGCTGAGCGCCCGCCGCCGGGCGCCCCAGCGCCCGCTGGCCCGGCGGTCCGGGTCAGCGGGCGATGCCGATGTGGTGGTGGATGGCCGCCGGGTCCGCGGCGACGGCGAGCATGCCCGCGGCGAGGTCCGCGCGGGACACGGTGACGCCACGGGGCAGGTTGCGGTCGGTCGCGGTGCGGTAGGTCCCGGAGGCCGGCCCGCTGGTCAGCCGGGGCGGCCGGATGATCGTCCAGTCCAGCCCGCTGTCGCGGATCTCCTCCTCGGCGCCGCGCATATCCGCGGCCACGTGCCGCAGCAGCGTGCCCCGGGCCAGGGGCTTGACCAGGTAGCGCATGGCCGGGCCCTCGCCCTCGTCGGTCACGATGGACCCGCTGACCAGGACGAGCCTGCGGGTGCCCGCCTTGCGCATGGCCTCGATCACGCTCCGGGTGCCCTCGCGCAGCACGGTGGTGGGCCCGGTGCCCCGCGGCCCGAACGCGGCGAACACCGCGTCCGCCCCGGCGACCGCCGGGCTGATCGCAGCCGGGTCCATGAGGTCGGCGGTGATGACCCGCAGCCGGGGCGAGCCGGGAACCGGCAGCCGGGCCGGGTCCCGGACCACGGCCCTGACCTCGTGCCCGGCCGCCAGGGCCTGCTCGGTGAGGCACGTCCCGGTGGCGCCGGACGCACCGAAGATGGTGAGCTCCATGAGGTACCTTATCTCTTGTAGTCCGTACAATATGGAGTTCATATTATATGAAGCCAGTAGAATCGGCCAACCAGGGGGCGGCGCGGCGCCGGCGGCGGCTGGACCGGGAGGTCCGGGCGTCGCTGCGGGACGCGGCCGTCCAGCTCTCCCTGCTCAACCATCAGGTGCGGGGGCACCTGGAGCTCAAGGGCACCGACCTGGAGTGCCTCGACCTGATCACCCGGGACGGCCCGCTCAGCCCGAGCGCGCTGGCCCGCCGGGCCGGGCTGCACCCGGCCACCCTGACCGGGATCCTGGACCGGCTGGAGCGCGGTGGCTGGATCGCCCGTGAGCGCGACCCGGCCGACCGGCGCGGGGTCCTCATCCGGGCCGAGCGGGCCCGCGGCGCAGAGGTGCTCGGCCTCTACTCGGGGATGAACACCGCGATGGACCAGATCATCGGCGAGTACGACGAGGCGCAGCTGGAGCTGCTGGCCGGTTTCCTGCGCCGGACCGCCGAGGCGGGCCGGGCCGCGGCCCAGGACCTCGCGGACGGCCCGGCGGAGGGCCGGTGAGCCCTGCGGCGGAGCTGCGGGTCGCGCACTCCGCTGACCTGGATGAGGCCACCCGCCGCGCGGCCGTGATGGACGCCGTCGAGCGGATCATCCGCGGCGCCTACGAGTGACTGCTCCGCTGGACATCTCCCGCGAGCTGACCTGCAACTGGCGCGAGGGCGACGCCTGGTGAGCCCGGAGCGGCGCCCGCCGCCCGCATAGGGTGGCGGGTATGGACTATCGCACCCTGGGACGCAGCGGCTGCGCGGTGTCGTCCTTCTGCCTGGGCACCATGACGTTCGGCCTGGAGACGGACGAGGCCGGGGCGCATCAGCAGCTGGACCGGTTCGTGGCGGCGGGTGGCACGCTGGTGGACACCGCCGACGTGTACAACGGCGGGACCTCCGAGGAAATCATCGGCCGCTGGTTCGCCGGGCGCCCGGCCGACGTGACCGGCCGGGTGGTGCTGGCCACCAAGGGCCGGTTCGCCACGGATACCTCACCCAACGGCCTGGGCCTGTCCGCCCGGCACCTGACCCGGGCGCTCGACGCGTCGCTGGGCCGGCTCGGGCTGGACGCGGTCAACCTGTACCAGGTGCACGCGTTCGACCCGGTCACGCCGATGGAGGAGACCCTGCGCACGCTGGACGGGTTCGTCCGGGCCGGCAAGATCCGCTATTACGGGCTGTCCAACTTCACCGGCTGGCAGCTGACCAAGGCCGTGCACCTGGCCCGCGAGCTGAACCTCACCGCGCCGGTCACCCTGCAGCCGCAGTACAGCCTGCTGGTCCGGGAGATCGAGTGGGAGATCGTGCCCGCCGCGATCGACGCGGGACTGGGGCTGCTGCCCTGGAGCCCGCTCGGCGGCGGCTGGCTGTCCGGCAAGTACCGGCGGGACGAGCGGCCGTCCGGCGCCACCCGGCTCGGTGACGACCCGGACCGCGGCATGGAGGCCTGGGACCGGCGCGGTACCGGCCGCACCTGGGACGTCATCGACGCGGTGCAGGAGATCTCCAAGGCACGCGGTGTCTCCATGGCCGAGGTCGCCCTGGCCTGGGTGACCGGCCGGCCCGGGGTCACGTCCACCATCCTCGGAGCCCGCACCACCGGGCAGCTCGACGCCAACCTGCGGGCCGCGGAACTGCGCCTGTCCACGGAGGAACTGGTGGCGCTGGACGTGGCCAGCGACCCGCGCCCCGCGGACTACCCCTACGGGGAGATGGGCGTGGAACAGCGCGCCCGCCGCATCGGCGGGTAGCCGCCGCCGGTGACCGTATCGTGAGGCGCGCGCCGATCGAGCGTGGCTGGATGGGAGCGCTCCCGTACGCGGCGGCCGGGGCGGGCCGGCCACTGGTGTTGCTCGCGGGATTGTCCCCGGTGGCGGGCGAGGCCGGTGACGGGTTCGTGCGTAGCGTTCTGGCCCCGGTCGGCCAGCTGGCCAGCCAGCGGCGCCTGGTCGTGCTCAATCGCTGGGCGGGCCAGCCGCCGGGGCTGACCATGAGCGACCTGGCCGCGTGGCACGCCGACGCGATCAGGGGGCATCTCGATCTGCCCGTGGACGTGGTTGGCGTGTCAACGGGCGGCAGCATCGCCCAGCAACTCGCGGCGGATCACCCCGATACTGTCCAGCGCCTGGCGCTGGTCAGCACCGCGTGCCGGCTTGGCCCGGCCGGCCGTGAGATACAGGCTCGCGTGGCTGCTCTGCTGCGAGCAGGCGCAACGCGTCAGGCTGTCGCTGTGGTCGCGGGTGGCATCACCCCGGCAGGCGTGCGGACCCTGGCCCGCGGGGCAGGCTGGGCGGCGGCGCACCGCGTGATCCCCGGGCCGGCCGCGGCGGCCGACCTGATCGCCACCATCGACGCCGAGGACGGCTTCGACCTCGCCGGCTGCGAGCACCCCATCCAGGCGAGGACCCTGATCATCGCGGGTGGGCGCGACCGCTACTACAGCCCTGCGCTGTTCAACGAGACGGCAGCCCTGATACCCCGCAGCCAGCTTCAGCTGTACCCCAGACGAGGACACATCACCGTCACCCGCGACCGCCGGGCCACCGCGAACCTCGTGGGCTTCCTTACCGCCAGACCCAGCTGACGTGAACCCGGGACGCTGGCCGGGCCAGCTACCTGGTCACGGGGAGCGGCGCGGGCGGCTGGAGCCAGGCTCCCTGGTGCGTGCAGGTCAGCGCGGCGCTGGCGGTCCCGGCGGCCATGGCCTGCGGTACGTCCGCGCCGGCCAGCCGGGCCCGCAGGAACCCCGCGATGTAACTGTCGCCGGCCCCGGTGGTGTCCACGGCCCGGACCCCGAGCGCCGGCATCCGCCACCACGTCCGGCTGTCGTGGGCGACGCTGCCGTCGGCGCCGCAGGTCACCACGCACAGCCGGGCCCCGGCGGCTACCGCCCGGCGGGCGATGTCCGCCGGATCACCCGCCGCGGCCGCGGCCGAGCAGAAGGCGATATCGAGGTGCTCATAGCCGGCGGTGACCGCGCAATCCTGGCTGACCAGCACGCCGCACTCGTGCAGCCACTCCCGCAGCGGCGCGGGATCGGGGAGCAGCCCGATGTGCACCGCGCTGACCCGGGCCAGCCGCCGCAGGTCCGCCTGGCCCGGCGCGTAGCGGGCACAGACCCCGAAGTCCTCGTGCTCGAAGTGCCGGTCCCCGGTCTCGTCCACCCGGATGACCGAGACCGAGGTCACCCCGTCCAGGACGGCCAGCCCGCCGGTGCCCACCCCCTGCCGCTGGAGCGTGTCCCGGACACGGTCGCCGCGCGGGTCAGGGCCGACCGCGCCGAAGTACTCCGCGGCCACGCCGAGCCGCACGCAGTTCACCGCGACGTTCAGCGCGTTCCCGCCCACGTAGCTGCCGGCCTGCCCGCCGGTGTACTCGTCGATGGTGTTGTCGCCGACCGCCGCGATGACCGGGCCAGGCCGGCGAGTAGTCGAACACGGCGGTAGTACCGGCGGGTGGTGAGCGGGTGCCCGGTGAGCACTTCCAGGTGGGCGCTCACCCGCTCCAGCACCGTGGCCAGCACGGCCGGCGAGATCAGCGCGCGGACCCGGGGCGAGATTCCGGGCAGCGGGTAGCTGGCCGCGTCGAGCACGGTGAGCTTGCTGGAGTACCGGGGCACGAAGGATTCCACCCGCTCGGCCAGCGGGCGCGCGGCGTCCTCGCCCTTGAGCAGCAGCACGCTGACCCCCTGCTCGACCAGTTCCAGCGTCCCGTGGAAGAAATCCGCGGCGTGCACCGGCCGGGTCCGGATCCACTGCATCTCCTCCAGGATGCACATCCCGTAGTAGAAGGCCTGCGGCCAGGTGGAGCCGGCGCCGGTGATGATGTGGAACGGGTCGGCCGCGATGGCCGCGGCCAGGTCCGGCGCGGCCGCCTCGGCGGCCTGCTTCACCCCGACCAGCAACGGCGGCAGCGCGCGCAGCTGGGCCAGCACCTCGTCGTAGTCGGTGATCTCACCGCGGGCCCGCTGCACGGCCAGCGCGATGCCCAGCGACTGCAGGTAGTAGGACTCGCTCGAGGTGTCGTCCTCGGCGAAGTTGGTGACGTTGTAGTCCGCGTCCCGGGCCAGCGGCGTGTCCTCGTGCCCGGTCAGCGCGATGACCGTGGCCCCGGCCCGCTTGGCGTAGCCGAGGACCTCGATACTCTCCGGGGTGGTGCCGGACAGGGACGGGATGACGACGACCGAGTGCGGCCCGAGGTGGCGGGAGCCGAGCGCGATCAGCTCGGCGGGCAGCGCGAGGTACGCGGGGAACTGCGACTGGGCGGCCAGCAGCTGCGCCGCGGGCTGCATGAGGATGCCGGCGCCCCCCGAGCCGAGGAAGAACAGGTTCTGCGCGCCGTCGGCGAGGCACTTCTCCACGGTGCCGGCCAGGTCGGCGGCCCGCTCCACGGCGCCCGCCTGGATGCGCAGGAACCGGCCCTCGTCGAAGTTCAGCATTCCCGTGCCCCCCGTGTTGGCGTCACTGACTTCCCCCGCGCTCACGCCGTGGCCTTCGGCTGGTACACCATGCCGAGGTGGGCCCCGCCGCTGACCGTGAGCATCGACCCGGTCATGTACCGGCTGCTGTCGCCGAGCAGGAACGAGACCGTGGCCGCGATGTCCTCCGGCTCCGCAACCCGGCCCAGCGGGGTGCTGCTCGCGTAGCCCGCGAGCACCTCCTCCGGGGTGCTGCCGAGCGCGGCCGCCTCCCAGGCCAGCTCACGCTGCTGCATCGGGGTGCGGACGTACATCGGGCACACGCCGTTGATCCGGATCTGCCGCAGCGCGAACTCCGGTGCGGCCGCCTCGATCAGGCCGGTGACCGCGAACTTGGACGCGCAGTACGCGGAGAGCAGGGGCGCGCCGCGCAGCCCGCCGCACGAGTCGATGACTGCGATCGCCCCGCCGTCGCGCATCAGCGGGACGAGCGAGCGCAGGCAGTTGAACACGCCGAACGCGTTCACCCGGAGCTGGAAGTCCCAGTCCTCGTCGGTCGTCTCGACCAGCGGCGCCATCCGGGACACCCCGGCCGCGAGGACCACGTGGTCCACCGGGCCCGGCAGCGCCCGGGCGGCCGCGCGGACCGCGGCGCTGTCCCCGACGTCCACCGGGGGAGAGCCGGCGATGTCCCAGCCCACCACCGTCGCGCCGGGGAAGTCCTTACCGATGCCGTCGGCAATCGCCGCCCCGATACCGCTGGCGTTGCCGGTGACCACAGCGAGAGTCATACACACGACCTACTTGTCTGACATGTGGGAGGTCTCTCTGAACAAGCGTGAAGCTACCTGGTCGATCAGGGCGAATCAAGTATTGACGGGTTTGCCCCTTTGCTGCATGGTATTCAGCACACAGACATACGGCCGAGGATGTCAGACAGGTTGCGTGCCTCGTGGCTAGGTCTCGCTGGCCGGGGCCAGGCCGGCGGGCCGCCCTGGCTGGCGCCCCGGCCCCGGTATTTGGGGGTTCGCGGGATGACTACGGACCGGATCCAGGATCCCGGCGCCGCGGGCGCCACACCCACGACGGCGGGGCAGCCCAGGCTGCGCCGCAACCTCGGGTCATGGCAGGTGCTGGCCGTCTCGCTCGGCGTGATGGGACTGAGCCTGTCGGCCAACCTGAACCCGCAGGGCGCCGAGCCCTCGGTCGGCCGCGCCGTCCCGCTGGCCTTCCTCATCTCGGCGATCGCCGTGCTGCTGCTGTCCTACAGCTTCGTGCGGCTCAGTCAGCATTTCAACACGGCCGGATCGGTGTTCGGGTTCGTCGGCGCGACGCTGGGCGCCCGGGCCGGCGCGGTGGCGGGCTGGTGCCTGCTGGGCGGCTACCTGATCTTCGGCGCGGGCAGCTGTTACGCCGCGGCGGTGTTCTTCAACTCGCTGCTGGAGAACCTGGGGGTGCACAACCCGGCCCAGTGGCTGCCCTACGTGGTGACCCTGGTGCTGCTGGCCATCGCCACGGCGATCACCGTCATCCCGGCCCGGCGCGGTACCGACCTGCTGCTGCTCTTCGAGGCGATCACCGTGCTGCTGATCCTGATCATCAGCATCGTGGTGATCATCAAGATCTCCACGGGGGGCGGCCCGCAGGGGCAGCACTTCACCCTGTCGGTGTTCACCCCGGCCAAGGGGGTGAGCCCGTCGGCGCTGTTCCTCGGCGCGGTGTTCGGCATCCTGGCCTTCGTCGGCTTCGAGGGCGCGGCCACCATGGGCGAGGAGGCCCGCGAACCCCGGCGCACCATCCCCAAGGCCATCTTCGGCACGGTGCTGATCGGCGGCACGTTCTACGTGTTCGCCGCCGCGGTGGAGGTCATGGGCTACGGCGCGGACAAGGCCGGGCTGGCCCGCTTCGAGGCCAGCGGGTCGCTGTTCGGCGGGCTCGGGTCGGCCTACATCTCGTCCTGGGTGGGCGACGTGGTCACCATCGGCACCATGGTCTCCGCACTGGCCGGAGCGATCGGCTGCGTGGTCGGCTCGTCCCGGATGATCTACGCGATGTCCCGCTCCGCGCGAGGCCGGGGCCAGGCGCTGCGGAAAGTCTCCCCCCGGTTCGGCACGCCGGTCGGGGCCATCACCGCCGCGTTCGTGATCATGGCCCTCTCCGCGGTCGCGTTCGGCTGGGTCATCTCCACCTCGATCTTCAACGCCTGGGACTGGACCGGGGAGGTGGGCACGCTCATCGTGCTGGTCGCCTACATCCTGGCCACGATCGGCGCGGCGCGCATGCTGACCATGTCCACCAGCGTGCCCAAGTGGCAGATCGCCATCCCGGTCGTGACGGTCGTGGTCCTCGGCTACACCATCTTCCGCAACGTGATCCCGTACCCGACCGGTGCCGGGTTCTGGCTGCCGATCGCGGCCGGGATCTGGGTCGCGATCGCCGTGGCCGCTGTCGCGTTCCTGCCCGGCCTGGTCCGGCGCGTCGGCGAGGACCTCGCGGCCGACCAGGGGCTGACCGTCGCGCCCTCCCGGGCCGCCGACGCCGAGGCGGGCTAAGGCGTGTCCCGTGGATCTTCAGCCTGCTGCGCGTCCACCGGACGGGCGCCTCGCGGCGTTGTCGTCGGCGCCCATAGCTCCGCTATGGGCGCCTCCTCCGCCTTGCGAGTCATCCCGCCGGCGGCCGCTCGCGACGGCCAAGATCCACGGGACACGCCTTGACGGCCCGGCGAGCAGGCCGGACGGCGGCTGGGGCAGCCTAGACTACGTCGAGCCAGTGCTGCGCTGGCCTCGTCGGACAAGGATGACCGGATGCCAGACAGTCGGCCGATGTCGGCGCAGGTACGCGATCAGCTGATCGAGCTGTTCCGCACCCGCCACCTGGGTCCTGGCGACCGGGTGCCCAGCGAGGCGGAGATCGCCGAGCTATGCGGGGTGGGCCGCAGCACCGCCCGGGAAGCGCTCAAGCTGCTGGAGCAGGACGGCCTCGTCCTCGTCGAACGGGGGCGGGGCCGGTTCCTGTCCTCGCTCAGCGCGCTGCACATCGAGCGGCCCATCACCCGGTTCGAGTCGACCACCAGCATGCTCGACGCGCTCGGCTTCGAGGCCAGCACGCTGGTCTTGTCGGTGACCGAGGACAAGCCCACCGACAGCGAGCGCGAGGCGCTCGACCTCGGCGCGGACGGCTCGGTCATCCGCCTGGAGCGGCTCCGCTCGCACGGCGAGGACCCGCTGGTGTACAGCGTGGACACCATGCCCCGGGACTGCATCCCGGGACCGGTCAAGCACGTGAACTGGGCCGGCTCGGTCACCGACCTGCTGGCCGCGCACGGGCACCTGATGGTCTCCTCCTCCGCCCGGCTGCAGGCGGTGGACCTGCCGCGCGCCGCCCAGGACCGCTACCAGCTGGCCGGCTACGGGCCCTGGCTGCTGATCACGGAGACCGCGGTGACCACCGCGGGCACGCACATCCTGTACGCCCAGGGCTACCACCGCGGCAGCCTGTTCGCCTTCAACGTCCTGCGCCGGTAGGGCAGGCCCAGGTGCGGGTCAGCGCGTTTCGATCTTGCCGTAACGCATCCGGCCGCAGAGGTGGACCCGGAAGCTGACCGGCGCAGCGGGGTCGCTGCTGGCGCGGATGTTGACGTGGCCGTAGCGGACCGATAGCCGGTCGGCGTCCACGGTCATGCCAGGGCCGGTGACGAGGATCAGGGCGCCGCCGCGCATGTTCATGACGATGTCCAGCGCCTCGTGCGTGATCACCGCGCCGGTGAAGTCCAGGCTCACCCGGGACCATTTCGGCCGGAGCTTCAGCCGCCGCGGGACCAGCCATGCACCGGTGCGCTCGGCCGCCCCATAGCGCGGGCTGATCCGGATCACGTCCGGCGCCTGTGCCGCGAGGCCGCCCGGCCGCCCCGGTGCGGCACCCAGGTCCGCGGTGAGAGGGGCCAGCTCGCCAAACGTGCGGGCCGACAGGGCGAGCCCCAGCCGCTCATCGAGCTCCTCCGGGGTCAGCCGTCCATCGGCCGCGGCCTCGCGCAGGACGTCAACCACCCGGTCACGGTCCGCATCGGACGCCCGCAGCTCCCGTGGTGCGCCGGATGAGGACCCAGGAGCCGGGGGACGGTCAGCGGGCACGGCGCCTCCCTGCCCTCGGTGGCCGGTACCGGCCAAATCATTGCCGGCCTGTTCTGCGGCGGGCAACACTCGGCGCTGCCGCTAGAGCCCGATCCGGGCGGCCGCGGCGTCCCAGGCCCGGGTGTCCGGGCTGGACGGCTCGAAGCGGCGCAGTTCCTGGGTGGCGCGCAGCAGCGCGCGCATGCCGGCCAGGTCGCCGGGGGCCGCGCCCAGCGTGCGGGCCTGGACCAGGATGCTGCCCAGCGCGGCCGCCTCGGCGGGGCCGGCCACCACGGGCAGGCCGCAGGCGTCGGCGGTGAGCTGCATGAGCAGGGTGTTGTGCACGCCGCCGCCCACCACGTGCACGGTGTCCACCGCCCGGCCGGACAGCTCCTGCACCTCACGCAGCCGGGCCCGGTAGGCCAGCGCCAGGCTGTCCAGGATGCAGCGGACCACGGCCGGGGGATCGGCCGGCGGCTGCTGCCCGGTCCGCCGGGCCGCCGCGGCGATCCGCGCGGGCATGTCCCCGGGCGGCAGGAACGCCGGGTCGTCGGGGTCCACCACGACCTGCAGCGCCGGCCGCCGGGCCGCCTCGGCCAGCAGCGCGCCCAGGTCCGCGGGCTGCCCGGCGCCCGCCCACCCGCGCACCGACTCCTGCAGCAGCCACAAGCCCATGACATTGCGCAGGTAGCGGATGGTGCCGTCCACGCCGGTCTCGTTGGTGAAGTTGGCGGCCCGGCTCGCCTCGGTCAGCACCGGCTGGTCCAGCTCCACCCCGGCCAGGGACCAGGTCCCGCACGAGATGTACGCGAAGTCGCGGCCCCGGGCAGGCACGGCCACCACGGCGGACGCCGTGTCGTGCGAGCCCACCGCGATCACCGGCAGCGGGCCGCCCGGCCGGTCCGGGCCCAGCCCGGTGAGCCCGGGCTCCCCGGCGACGTCCGGCCGGAGATGCCCGGCCACGCTGCCCGGCTGGCGCAGCGCCGGGAACAGCCCGGCCGGCAGGCCGGCCCGGCCGATCACGTCCCAGGCCCAGTCCCGGGCCCGGGTGTCGTACAGCTGGGTGGTGGACGCGTTGGTCACCTCCGCGCCGATCTCACCGGTCAGCCAGTAGGCGAGCAGGTCGGGGATCAGCAGCAGGGTCCGGGCCGCGGCCAGCTGCGGGGTCCGCGCCGCCGCGGCGAGCTGGTAGATCGTGTTGATCGGCATCTGCTGGATCCCGGTGACCGCGTACAGGTCCGCCGCCGGGACCTTGGCCAGCACGTCGTCCACCACGGCCTCGGTCCGGCGGTCCCGGTAGTGCACCGGGTTGGCGAGCAGGGCCCCGTCCGCGCCGAGCAGGCCGTAGTCCACGCCCCACGAGTCGATGCCCGCGCTGGCCAGGTCGAACGAGCGGGCCGCCGCGCCCAGCCCGTCCAGCATCCCCCGGTACAGGCCCAGGATGTCCCAGTGCAGCGTGCCGAGCACCCGGACCGGCGTGTTCGGGAAGCGGTGCGCCTCGTGCAGAGCTAGCTGATCAGTACCGACCTGCCCGACCATGACCCGCCCGCCGGACGCGCCCAGGTCCACCGCGGCCACCGCGGTCCCGGCGGCGGCCGCCGCGCCCCTGGCCCGCGTCTCCCCCGGCGCTGCGCCCATCGCCCCGGCCTCAGCGCAGGAACGCGGCGGCCACGCCCGCGTCCACCGGGATGTGCAGCCCGGTGGTCAGGGCCAGGTCACCGGCGGTCAGCGCGATCACGGCGGCGGCCACGTGCTCGGGCAGCACCTCCCGCTTGAGCAGGGTCCGCTGCGCGTAGTACGCGCCGAGCTCCTCCTCGGGCACCCCGTACACCGCGGCCCGCTGCGCGCCCCACCCGCCCGCGAAGATGCCCGAGCCGCGGACCACCCCGTCGGGGTTGATCCCGTTCACCCGGATCCCGGACCCGCCCAGCTCCGCGGCCAGCAGCCGGACCTGGTGCTCCTGGTCGGCCTTGGCCGCGCCGTACGCCACGTTGTTCGGCCCCGCGAACACCGCGTTCTTGCTGCAGATGTAGATGATGTCGCCGCCCATGCCCTGGGCCTGCATGGTCCGCGCGGCCTCCCGGGCGACCAGGAACGAGCCCCGGGCCATTACCGAGTGCTGGATGTCCCAGTCGTCCAGGCTGGTCTCCAGCAGCGGCCGGGAGATGGACAGCCCCGCGTTGCTGACCACCAGGTCCACCCCGCCGAAAGCCAGCGCCGCCTCCCGGTAGGCGGCGGCCACGCTGTCCTCCTCGGTGACGTCCGAGGTGACCGCGACGGCCACGTCGCCAGGGTTGAGATAACCGGACCCGAGGGACTCCGCGACCTTCCGGGCCGCCGCGCCGTCCCGGTCGGCCACCACCACGCAGGCCCCCTCGGCGGCCAGCCGCTCCGCGGTGGCCCGGCCGATGCCGGATCCGCCGCCGGTGACCAGCGCGACCCGGGTGGCCAGCGGCTTCGGCTTGGGGCGGCGGCGGAGCTTGGCCTCTTCCAGGGCCCAGTACTCGATGCGGAACTTCTCGCGTTCCGGGATGGGGGAGTAGGAGGACACCGCCTCCGCGCCGCGCATCACGTTGATCGCGTTGACGTAGAACTCCCCGGCGACCCGGGCGGTCTGCTTGTCGGCCCCGAAGCTGAACATGCCCACCCCGGGGACCAGCACGATGGCGGGGTCGGCGCCGCGCATCGGCGGCGAGTCCGGGTCCGCGTGCCGCTCGTAGTAGGCCCGGTAGTCCTCCCGGTAGGCGGCGTGCAGTTCACGCAGCCGGGCGGTCACGTCCTCGAGCGGGGCCGACGGCGGCAGGTCCAGGACCATCGGGCGGACCTTGGTACGCAGGAAGTGGTCCGGGCACGAGGTGCCCAGCGCCGCCAGCACCGGGTGCTTCTCCCGGGACACGAAGTCCAGCACGGCCGGGCTGTCGGTGACGTGCCCGACCTGCGGCCGGTCGGTGGAGGCCAGGCCGCGCAGGACCGGGGCCAGCGCCGCGGCCCGGGCCCGCCGCTCCGGCTCGGGCAGCGCCTCGTAGCCGGGGATGACCGGGCCGAACGGCTCGGCCACACCGTGGTCATCCAGGTACTGCTGGGCGGCGGCGATGATGGCCAGCGAGTTGGCCTCGCACTCCTCGCTGGTCGCGCCCCAGGCCGTGATCCCGTGCCCGCCGAGGACCACCCCGATCGCCTCCGGGTGCTCCCGGGCCACCGCGGCGATATCCAGGCCGAGCTGGAACCCGGGCCGGCGCCACGGCACCCACCGCACCCGGTCCCCGAAACAGGCCCGGGTCAGCGCCTCGCCGTCGGCCGCGGTGGCGAACGCGATCCCGGAGTCGGGGTGCAGGTGATCCACGTGCGGGGCGTCGACCAGCCCGTGCATCGCGGTGTCGATCGACGGCGCCGCCCCGCGCTCTGCTAGTTCTGACCCCGCCACCCCGCCCAGGCCGTGCAGGCAGTAGTCGAAGGCCGCGACCATCTCGTCCTCGCGCTCGACGCCCGGGTAGACGCCGGTCAGCGCGCGCAGCCGGTCCAGCCGCAGCACGGCCAGGCCGCCGGGGGTCAGCGTGCCCAGGTCCCCGCCGGACCCCTTGACCCACAGCAGCCCGGCCGGCTCACCGGTGACCGGGTCGGTCACCGTCCCCTTGGCCGAGGTGTTGCCGCCGGCGTAGTTGGTGTTGCGGGGATCCGACCCGAGCCGGTTGCTGCGCTGCAGCAGCTCGGTGACTTCGGGCGGTACCTGCGCGGCCATGTCAAGACTCCTTCTCGGGGGACTGACCCGGGGCGGTTTTCGTTGCGGGCCCTGGAATTTCAGATTTTCCGGCGGCGGCGGCTAGCTGCCCCAGCTGGCCGGGGTGCCGCCCACCCGGTCGGCGATGATCTTGTCGGCGTAGCCGGAGCGGTGGTAGGCGGCGATCGGGTCGGGGTCCAGGCCCATGTCCTCGCGCAGTCCGGCGAGCAGCGGGCGGACGTCGGTGTTGTAGGCGTCCATGAACGCGCCGTTGGCGGCGAGCACGTCGCCGGCCTGCTGCGCGGCGGCCAGCGCGCCGGTGTCGATCAGCAGCGCCTTGGCCGTGGCCTCCTGGACGTTCATCACCGAGCGGATCTGGGCCGGGATCTTGGGCTCGATGTTGTGGCACTGGTCGAGCATGAACGCGATGCCGGCCTCCGGGCGCAGCGCGTCCGCGGCCACCACCTCGTGCAGGATGCGGAACAGCTGGAACGGGTCGGCCGCCCCGACCATCAGGTCGTCGTCGGCGTAGAAGCGGCTGTTGAAGTCGAACCCGCCCAGCCGCCCGGCCCGCAGCAGCAGGGCCACGATGAACTCGATGTTCGTGCCCGGTGCGTGGTGGCCGGTGTCCACGACCACCTCGGCCTGCGGCCCGAGCGCCAGGCAGTGCAGCAGCGACGTGCCCCAGTCGGGCACGTCGGTGGTGTAGAACGACGGCTCGAACAGCTTGTACTCCAGCAGCATCCGCTGCGCCGGGCCGAGCCGCGCGTACACCTCGGCCAGGGCTCCCGCCAGCCGGTCCTGGCGGGCGCGGATGTCGTCCTGGCCCGGGTAGTTGGTGCCGTCCGCGAACCACAGCTTGAGATCCCGTGACCCGGTGGCGTCCATGATGTCGACGCACTCCATCAGGTGGGCCACGGCCTTGCGGCGCACCCGGGGGTCCGGGTTGGCCACGCTGCCCAGCTTGTAGTCGTCGTCCTGGAACACGTTGGCGTTGATCGTGCCGATGGCCACGCCGCCGGCGGCGGCGTGCCCGGCCAGCGCGGCGTAGTCGTCCACCTTGTCCCACGGGATGTGCAGCGCGACGGACGGCGCGACCCCGGTGAACTTGTGCACCTGCGCCGCGTCGTCGATCTTCTCCTGCGGGGTGCGCGGCACGCCCGGCTGGGCGAACACCTTGAACCGGGTCCCGGTGTTCCCGAAGGCCCAGGACGGGAGTTCGATCCGCTGCGCCCGGAGGGCGGTCTTCACGGCGGTCAGGTCAGGCATCTCAGGTCATCTCCAGCAGCAGATCTCGTCCAGCTCACGGTCCCGGGGCGGCGGTCCTGCAGTCTCAGTCCAGGTGAAATATCTCGTCGATCCTCCGGAAACCCTGGTCGGGATGCTGGCCGCCGAGATCCGCGAAGTACGGTGCCATGTCCGCCTGCCAGCGCTGGTTGACGCCGGTGCCCGACATCCGCGCCAGGGCCGCCGCGTAGTCGTCGGTTTCCAGGTAGCCCACCACCAGCCCATCGCCGGTCAGGAACAGCGAATAGTTGCGCCAGCCCGCGGCGCGCAGCGCGTCCAGCATCTCCGGCCACACGGCGGCGTGCCGCCGCCGGTACTCGGCCAGCCGGTCGGGCCGGACGCGGCCGAGGAAGCAGACCCGCTCCACCAGTTCCCCTCCTTCCCCTCCTCGCGGGGCTCCGTGCTCATGTCAGGTCGGGGGCGGCGTGATCATGGGATTGGTGTCGCTATAACGACACTGATCCCATGATCACGCGCGCTCCGGCCGCTCTAGAAGTTGAAGTTGTTGATGTTGGACTTGCTGAACACGAACGGCGGGCCGAGCAGGATGCTGTCGCCCGAGCCGACCGTGAACTTGCCGAGCTTGCCCGCGGTGAAGGACTGGCCCGCGGCGTTGGTGATCTTCTTGGAGGCGTAGTTGACCGCGGCGTACGCGGCCAGGTAGCCGAGGTCGGCCGGGTTCCACAGCTCGAACGCCGGGGCGACGCCGTTGGCCACGTACTTCTTCATCGAGTCCGGCGTGCCCAGCCCGGTCACGATGACCTTGCCCTTGTACTTGGACGACGAGACCACCTGGGCGGCGGCCAGGATGCCGACCGTGGTCGGCGAGATGATGCCCTTGAGGTTCGGGTAGTGCTGCAGCAGGCCCTGGGTCACCTGGGTGGCGGTGGTCGGGTCGTCGTTCCCGTAGACGGTCGAGACCAGCTTCATCTTCGGGTACTTCTTCAGCTGCTGCTTCATGTAACCGATCCACTGGTTCTGGTTCGTGGCCGACGCGGCGGCGGACACGATCGCGATCTGCCCGCTGTCGTGGATCTCCTTGGCCAGCAGGTCCACCTCACTGGTGCCGATCTGGGCGGTGGATGCCTGGTTCACGAACAGGTTCCGGCAGGCCGGGGCGTCGGAGTCGTAGGTGACCACGGTGATGCCCTTGGCCATGGCGGCCTTCAGGGTCGGGCACAGCGCGTTGGGGTCGGTGGCCGACACGATGAGCGCGTTGGCGCCCTTGGTGATCGCCGCCTGGAGAGCCGGGATCTGGGAGGAGGGCGTGGCCGCCGTCCCGCTGGTCTCGGTCGCGGTCTCGCCCAGGGTGGCCAGGGCGGCCATGGCCCCGCCCGACTTCACGCTGTCCGCGGTGGTGAAGTAGGGGTTGCCCAGGTTCTTGGGGATGATGAAAACCTTCAGCCCGGTCTTCAGCGAGCCGGACGCCCCGGAACCGGACGAGGCGGAGGCCGAGGAGCCGGACGAGGTGGACCCGCCCCCCGACGAACTGCACGCGGCCAGGGTCGCGGAGGCGACCAGGAGCACCGCGGGTGCCCAGAAGGCTCTCTTCATTGAGCGTCTCATATGTGAATCCTTTCAATCGGGGCCGTGCTCGTGCGGGGGACTGAGCGGGGGTGTGGCCCGGGCGGTGCTGGCCCGGGCTCTGGTGATCGGTGCAGTGGCGGCGGGTGCGGTGCCGCCGGGTGCGGCGGCGGGGGCGGGTACCGTGCTGGCCCGCCCTGGTGCGGCGCGGCCGGGCCGGGATGTGTCCCCGGGCCGGGCCTGATCATGTCCCGCCGCCGACGGCGGGGGACTGGTGCCCGCTCCGGGACTGGTGCCCGCCCCGGCCGCGGGCCCACCGGGGCCGGCCCAGCTGCCGGAGCCGCCCGATGTTCGGGGCGAACACGCTGATGAGCAGGAGGGCACCGATCACGATGCCGGTGGCCTCCTGGTTGAAGTTGGTGAGCAGCAGGGCGTTCTGCAGGCCCGCGAACGCGATCACCGCCAGCACCACGCCGGCCAGCGTGCCCTTGCCGCCGAAGATGGACACCCCGCCGAGCAGCACGATCGCGACCACGTCCAGCTCGAGGCCCAGGCCGTTGTTCTGTACCGCGGTGGCCAGCCGGAACGTCCACAGCACCCCGCACATGGCGCAGACCAGGCCGGACACCACGTAGAGCATGGTCTTGACCCGCTTGACCCGGATCCCGGCGAACAGCGCGGCCTCGGGGCTGGCCCCCATCGCGTAGATGGACCGCCCGGTGGCCGTGGCGTGCAGCACGATCCCGAACACCACCGCCAGCACCACGAAGATCGCGATGTTCCACGGGATCTGGGTGTGCGGCAGCGGCAGCACCCCGATGTTGGTGTAGGTCGCGGGGAAGTCAGAGACCGTGTTGGCGCCGAGCAGGATGAGGGCCACCCCGCGGTACAGCGCCAGGGTGCCGATCGTCACCGCCAGCGAGGGCAGGCCGACCCGGGTCACCAGCAGCCCGTTGATCAGGCCGGCCACGATCCCGAGCAGGGCGACCACCACGAAGATGGCCAGCATCGGCCAGTGGTGGCTCCACAGGACGCCGAGCAGGGCGCTGGACATGCCCAGGATCGAGGCCACCGACAGGTCGATCTCGCCGCTGATGATGATCAGCGTCATCGGCAGCGCCATGATCGCGATCTCGCCCGAGGTGACGCCGGTGTTGAAGAAGTTGCCGCTGGTCAGGAACTGGGGCGAGGTGACGGCGCCGAAGATGATGATGGCGACGACCAGGAGGAGCAGGCCGGTTTCCCAGCGCACCGAGCCACGGGCCGCGGAGCGGAGCCAGTCCCCTTCGCCCGGCGCGTTGGCCGGGTCCACCGGGGCTGCGGCGGGCGCGGAGGCGCGCGTGTTCGGATCAGGTTCCAACGCCGGGGCTCCTTCGTCGCAGGGCGGCCATGAGCTTCACCGAGATGACCCGGTCCAGGGTGATGGCCACCAGCAGCAGGAAGCCGGAGATGGCTTCCAGCCAGAGCTGCTCGATGCCCAGCACGTTCAGGGCGGAGTTGATGCTGGACAGCAGCAGCGCGCCGACCGCCGCGCCCACCGCGCTCCCGCTCCCGCCGAAGATGGCCACGCCGCCTACAACCACCGCGGAAATAACGGTCAGTTCGTAGCCGGTCCCCGCGGTCGAGTCGATCGTCTGGTACTGCGCGGCCCACAGCACCCCCGCCACCCCGGCGATCCCCCCGCTGACGGTGAACGCGGTGAAGATCCGCCTGCCGACCGGGATGCCGGCCAGCCGGGCCGCCTCCGGGTTCGAGCCGATCGCGTACAGCTCACGGCCGGACCGGAACGCGCGCAGGTAGTACGCGCCGATCCCGATCACCACGGCGATCGCGATGGCCAGGTAGGGGATGCCCGCCACGGTGGCGCGGGGGATGTTGGTGAACGAGTTCGGCAGCGTCTGCGCGGTCACCTCGTTGCCGCCGACGATGAGGATGTCGATGCCCCGGATGATGTACAGCGTGGCCAGCGTGACCACCAGGCTGGGCACCCGGCCCACCGCGACCATGACCCCGTTGGCCATCCCGCAGGCGAGCCCGATACCCAGGCCGATCAGGAAGACGAGCGGGATCGGGATGCCCGGGTGATGGCCGAACATCCCGGCCGACACGTAGGCGGACAGGCCGAGCACCGAGCCGATGGACAGGTCCACGTTCCGGCTGACCACGACCATGGTCTCGCCCAGCGCGAGCAGCGCGTAGACCGTGGTGTTGATGAGCAGGAACTGGATGTTCTGCTGGTTCAGGAACGACGGCTGGATGCTGGTGGTGACGGCCACGAACACGAGCAGGACGGCGATGATGCCGGATTCCCGGACCCGGAACACCCGCTCGGTGAGCTTGCGGGAGCCGCTGCCGGGCGGCGCGCCCGCGGGCTGGCGCTCGGTCACGGTGGTCGTCATGACGCCTCCTGCAGCTGGCCGGTGGCGGCGGCCATGATCTTCTCCTCCGTGGCCTCCGCGTGCCCGAGCTCCGCGGTCAGCCGGCCCTCCCGCATGACCAGGATCCGGTCCCCGATGTGCAGCACCTCGGGGAGTTCAGAGGAGATCATCAGGATGGCGACCCCGTCGCGGGCCAGCCGGACCAGCAGCCGGTGCACCTCGGCCTTGGTCGCGATGTCGATGCCGCGGGTCGGCTCGTCCACGATCAGCAGCGCGGGCTGCCGGCCCAGCCACTTGGCCAGGACGACCTTCTGCTGGTTGCCGCCGGACAGCCGGGACACCGGGTTGACCAGGCGGCCGTACTTGAGGTTGAGCCGGACCGCCCAGTCGGCCGCGAACGCGCGCTCGGCCGCGGACCGGACCAGGCCGCCCCGGCGGAGCCGGCCGAGCGACGCCAGCGCCACGTTCTGCTGCACCGACATGTCCATGACCAGGCCCTGCTGCCGGCGGTCCTCGGGAACGAAGCCGATCCCGGCGGCCATCGCGCCCGTGGGGGAGGCCCGCCGCAGCTCCCGGCCGCGCATCACGACCCGGCCCGCGTCGTAGCGGTCGATGCCGAACACGGCCCGGGCCACCTCGCTGCGGCCCGACCCGACCAGGCCGGCCAGGGCGACGATCTCGCCGGCCCGCACGTCCAGCGAGATGTCGGTGAACACGCCTTCCCGGGTCAGGTGCTCGACCCGGAGCACGAGCTCGCCGGGGACGCCGCGCTGGCCGGCCGCCCGCGCCTCCATCTGCCGGCCGACCATGGCGCGGACCAGGTCATCGGCGGTCATCCCGGCCAGCTCGCTGGTGAGGACGTGCCGGCCGTCACGCATGACCGTCACCCGCTGGCAGATCTCGAAGACCTCTTCCAGCCGGTGCGAGATGAACAGCACCGCCGCGCCGCCGGAGCGGAGCGTGGCGACCACGTCGAACAGCCGGGCGACCTCGGTGGCGGACAGCGCCGCGGTGGGCTCGTCCATCACGATGACCCGGGCGTCCAGCGACAGGGCCTTGGCGATCTCGACGATCTGCTGGTCGGCGATGGACAGCCCGCGGCTGATCCGGCCCGGGTCCAGCTTGACCCCCAGCCGGCCGAACAGGGCCGCGGACTCCGCGTGCATCCGGCGCCGGTCGATCCGCCGCCCGGCCAGCAGCGGCTGGCGTCCCATGAAGATGTTCTCCGCGACGCTCAGGTCGGGGAAGAGGGTGGGTTCCTGGTAGATGACCGCGATCCCGGCGCTCTGGGCGTCCGCCGGGCTGTGCAGGCTGACCGGCGTCCCGTCCATGAGCAGCTCGCCGGAATCCGGCTGGTGCACCCCGGCCAGGATCTTCACCATGGTGGACTTGCCCGCGCCGTTCTCGCCCAGCAGGGCGTGTGCCTCGCCGGCGTACAGGTCGATGGTGCCGTCGGTGACCGCGCGCACGGCGCCGAACGACTTGGCCGCGCCGTGCAGGGCCAGGACCGGGACGGCGCCCGCGGGCGCGGCCACGCCCGCCCCCGGGTCCGGGGTCCGGGGACTGGTCACCCCGGGAGCCTCAGCAGCACCGGTGGCCTCAGGAACACCAGAAGCACCGGCGGCCTCAGGAATACCGGAAGAACCAGCGGGACCAGCAGGCGCAGACACCTCAGAAGCCTCAGGTTCCGGGGGCTCCGGCGAGGGGGTCCCGGGCGGGATCGTCCCGCCGTCGCGGCCGTCGCCAGCTGTCACAGCCCGGTCCCCTCTCGTCTCTGGGTGGGGGTCGCCCCGGCCCGGCAGCAGGCCAGCGGGGGGTGCCTGAAGGAGGATGTGCTATAACGTTTCAAGTATTGAAGCAGTGTCGAGCGAAGTCACGACCCTGTCAATAGAGGTCCGCAGCGATGCCCGAATCGTTACCGACAGGTTTCCCGGCCGCTATTGTGCTGGCCAGGCCCGGGCGCGCGCTGGCCTGCCAGCGTGGTTCCCGGGGCGGCTGGGGGGCTGGTCACGGCTCGTCGGGCGGCTGTCGGTCCGGTGGGGCGCGTCTGGTTGACGCGTTCCAGCGCTCCGCACGACACTGACCGCACAGGAGGAGCCGTGGCGGACACGCCGGTCAGTATCAGGGAGGTCGCCGCCCTTGCCGGCGTCTCGCTCGGCACTGTCTCCAACGTGCTCAACCGCCCGGAAGTGGTGGCCGAGCCGACCCGCACCCGGGTCCAGGCGGCCATCAAGGAACTGGGCTTCATCCGCAACGAGTCCGCCCGCCAGCTGCGGGCCGGCCGGAGCCGCACCATCGGGCTGGTCGTCCTGGACGTCGCCAACCCGTTCTTCACCGACGTCGCGCGCGGCGTGGAGGACGAGGCCAGCGAGGCCGGGCTGGCCGTGATCCTGTGCAACAGCGACGACCAGAAGGCCAAGGAATCCCGCTACCTCGAAGTGCTGGAGGAGCACCGGGTCCAGGGCATCCTGATCACCCCGGTGTCCGGCGCCGACAAGCGGCTGGCCAGCGTGCAGCGCCGCGGCACCCCGGTGGTGCTGGTGGACAGCCGGTCACCCTCCCGCGGCCAGTGCTCGGTGTCGGTGGACGACGTGCTCGGCGGCGACCTGGCCGTCTCCCACCTGCTGGAGGCCGGCCACCGGCAGATCGCGTTCGTGGGCGGCCCGATGAGCATCCGGCAGGTCAGCGACCGCCGCGACGGGGCGGTCCGCGCCCTGGAGCGGGCCGGGCGCAGCGGCGCCGACCTGTTCGTCATCGAGACCCCCGCGCTGAACGTGACCGCGGGGCAGCGGGCGGGCGCGGCGCTGGCCGGGCTGCCCGCCGGGACCCGGCCGACCGCGGTGTTCTGCGCCAACGACCTGCTCGCGCTGGGCGTGCTGCAGGAGATGACCACGCACCGGATCGGGGTGCCCGGCGAGGTGGCGATCGTGGGCTACGACGACGTGGACTTCGCGGCCGCGGCGGCGGTGCCGCTGTCCTCGGTCCGCCAGCCCCGCCATCAGCTGGGCCGGGCCGCGGCCCAGCTGCTGATCGAGGAGGCCCTGGGCGACGGCACGCACCGGCACCGGCAGGTCGTGTTCGAGCCGGACCTGGTGGTGCGCGCGTCGAGCAAGGGCCGGGCCGGCGTGCAGCCGGTAGCGACTGAGGCGGCAGGCTGACCCCATGCGTATCGCGCTGTTCGTCACCTGCCTGGCCGACACCCTGTTCCCGGAGGCGGGCCGGGCCACGGTCCGGCTGCTGGAGCGGCTCGGCCACCAGGTCGAGTTCCCGGCCGCGCAGACCTGCTGCGGCCAGATGCACGTCAACACCGGGTACACCCGCGACGCGCTGCCGCTGGTCCGCCGCTACGCCGAGGTGTTCGAGGACTGCGAGGCGATCGTGGTCCCGTCCGGCTCGTGCACCGGGTCGATCCGGCACCAGCACGCGATGGTGGCCCGCCGCTACGGGGACGAGGTGCTGGCCCGCCGGGCCGAGGCGGTCGCCGCCCGCACCTACGAGCTGTCCCAGCTGCTGGTCGACGTGCTCGGGGTGGAGGACGTGGGCGCCTACTACCCGCACCGGGTCACCTACCATCCGACCTGCCATTCGCTGCGGATGATCCGGGTCGGTGACCGCCCGCTGCGGCTGCTGCGCAACGTGGCCGGGATCGACCTGGTCGAGCTGCCGGACGCCGACACATGCTGCGGGTTCGGCGGCACGTTCGCGGTCAAGAACGCGGACACCTCCACGGCCATGCTGGCCGACAAGATGCGCAGCGTGCTGGACACCCGGGCCGAGGTGTGCACGGCCGGGGACAGCTCCTGCCTGATGCATATCGGCGGCGGCCTGTCCCGGCTGCGCGCGGGCACCCGGACCATGCACCTGGCCGAGATCCTGGCCTCGACGTCCGGAGACGCCCGCCCGGCGGAGGGGGTGCGGTGACCGCGGACCAGGCGCCCACCTTCCTCGGCCTGCCCACCGCGCCGCGCGGCGTCGGCCACCTGCGCGGCGCCGAGCCGTTCCCGGCCGCGGCCCGCCGCGCGCTGGCCGACACCCAGCTGCGCCGCAACCTGGGCCAGGCCACCCGCACGATCCGGGCCAAGCGGGCCGCGGTGGTGGGCGAGCTGCCGGACTGGGAACAGCTGCGCGACGCCGGCCAGGCCATCAAGACCCGGACCATGGCCCACCTGGACCGCTACCTGGAGCAGCTGGAAGAGCAGGTCACCGCGCGGGGCGGCGTGGTGCACTGGGCCCGGGACGCCAACGAGGCCAACCGCATCGTGACCGGCCTGGTCCAGGCGACCGGGTCCACCGAGGCGGTCAAGGTCAAGTCGATCGTCACCGACGAGATCGGGCTCAACGACGCGCTGGCCGCCGCGGGCATCACCGCGCACGAGACCGACCTGGCCGAGCTGATCGTCCAGCTCGGGCACGACCGCCCGTCGCACATCCTGGTCCCGGCCATCCACCGGAACCGGGCCGAGATCCGGGAGATCTTCCTGCGCGAGATGGGCGACGTGGATCCGGGGCTGACCGACTCGCCATCGGCGCTCGCCGAGGCGGCCCGGCTGCACCTGCGCCGCCAGTTCCTGTCCGCGAGGGTCGGGATCAGCGGGGCCAACTTCGCGATCGCGGAGACCGGGACGCTGTGCGTGGTCGAGTCCGAGGGCAACGGCCGGATGTGCCTGACCCTGCCGGAGACGCTGATCACCGTGATGGGCATCGAGAAGCTGCTGCCTGCCTGGGACGACCTCGGCGTGTTCATGCAGCTGCTGCCGCGCAGCTCCACCGGGGAGCGGATGAACCCGTACACCTCGATGTGGACCGGGGTGACCCCGGGCGACGGCCCGCAGCAGTTCCACCTGGTCCTGCTGGACAACGGGCGGACCGCGGCGCTGGCCGACCAGGCCGGCCGCCAGGCCCTGCACTGCATCCGGTGCTCCGCGTGCCTGAACGTCTGCCCGGTGTACGAGCGGGTCGGCGGGCACGCCTACGGGTCGGTCTACCCGGGCCCCATCGGCGCGGTGCTGTCCCCGATGCTGACCGGGATCGAGGACAACGCGTCCCTGCCGTACGCGTCCTCACTGTGCGGCGCGTGCTACGACGCCTGCCCGGTGAAGATCGACATCCCCTCGCTGCTGGTTCACCTGCGGGCCCGGCACGTGGACGAGGTGGCGGACACCCGCCGGGTGCCCAGCCCGGAGGCGGTGACCATGGCGGCCGCGTCGTGGGTTATGGCCAGCCCCGCCCGGTACGAGGCCGCGCAGCGGGGCGGCCGGGCCGGCCGGCTGCTGGGCCGTGGCGGGCGGATCCGGCGGCTGCCCCCGCCCCTGTCGGCCTGGACGTCGGCCCGCGACGCGCCCCAGCCGCCGGCCCAGACGTTCCGCCAGTGGTGGCGCACTGAGCACAGAGACACTCAGCACGGGGACACTGAGCACGGGGACACCGGGCACGGGGACACCGGGCACGGGGACACCCGGTGACCGCCCGGGACGAGATGCTCGCCCGGGTCCGCACCGCGCTCGGCGGCGACCCCCCGGCGGCCCACCCCGCCACCGCGCCCCCGCCCGGCGCCCAGCCCCCGCCCGGTGGCACGGCCGGGCCCGCTTACCGGACCAGCGGCGAGCTGGATTCCCCGGCGCTGCTCGACCTGCTCGCCGGGCGCCTCATCGACTACCGCAGCCACGTGCGGCGGACCGTTCCCGGGCAACTGCTGGACACGGTCCGCGCGGCCCTGGCCGAGCGCGGCGCCCGCCGGGTGGTCCTGCCGCCGGGCCTGGACCTGCCCGGGCTCGGCCAGCCCGCCCCCGGCCAGTCCGCCACCCTCGACGGCGTCGAGCTGATCACCGACGGCGGCCTGTCCGCCCAGGAACTCGACCAGGCCGACGGCGTCATCACCCGGGCCGCGGTGGCCGTCGCCGAGACCGGCACGATCGTCCTGGACGCCGGGCCCGGCCAGGGCCGCCGCGCGCTCAGCCTGATCCCCGACTATCACCTGTGCCTGATCGAGGCCGATCAGGTGGTCGCGCTGGTCCCCGAGGCCGTGGCCCGGCTGCGCCCGGACCGCCCGCTGACCTGGATCAGCGGCCCGTCGGCCACCAGCGACATCGAGCTCGACCGGGTCGAAGGCGTGCACGGCCCCCGCACCCTCGAAGTCATCCTCATTGCCGGATCGATCGGCAGTTCGACTTAGGCCCCCTATAGGGGGTCCGATCGTAACTGCTGGCGCTTGGGAGCGGAACTTGAGGGCTGTGGTGTACCGCGAGTACGGGGGGCTGGCGGAGGTGGGTGAGGTGGCCGAGCCGGGCTGCCCGGAGGACGGCGTGGTCATCAGCGTCGGCGCCACCGGGGTGTGCCGCTCGGACTGGCACGCCTGGAAGGGCCACGACCCCGTCCCGCTCCCGCACATTCCCGGGCACGAGCTGGCCGGGACCATCGCGCAGGCCGGCCCGGCGGTCACCCGCTGGCGGCCCGGCGACCGGGTCACGGTGCCGTTCGCCTGCGGCTGCGGCCGGTGCGGGTACTGCCAGGCGGGTGACGCCCAGGTCTGCCCGGACCAGACCCAGCCGGGGTTCACCGGCCCCGGGTCGTTCGCCGAGCGGGTGGCCATCCACGCCGCGGACACGAACCTGGTGGCGCTCCCGGACGCGGTGGACGCCGTGACCGCCGCCAGCCTGGGCTGCCGGTTCGCCACCGCCTACCGGGCCCTGACCGGGCACGCCCGGCTGCGCGCGGGGGAGTGGCTCGCGGTGCACGGCTGCGGCGGCGTCGGCCTGTCGGCCGTGCATATCGGCGTGGCCCTGGGCGCGCGGGTGATCGCGGTGGACGTGGCCGGCCCCGCTCTGGGCCGGGCTCGCGACCTCGGCGCCGAGCACGCAATTCTTTCCGCAACGAACACCGATCCGGCCCGGGTCATCCACGATGTCACGGGGGGCGGGGCGCAGGTGTCCCTCGACGCGCTCGGCTCCCCGGACACGCTGGCCAGTTCCGTGCGGAGCCTGCGCCGCCGCGGGCGGCACGTCCAGGTCGGCCTGCTGCTCGGGGCCGCCGCCGCGCCGCCGGTCCCGATGGACCTGGTCATCGCCCGGGAGCTGGAGATCTACGGCTCGCACGGGATGGCGGCCCGGGACTACCCGCCCATGCTGGCCCAGGTGGCGGACGGCACGCTGCGCCCCGGCCTGCTCGTCGGCGACGTGATCGGGCTGGACCAGGCCGGTGCCGCCCTGGCCGCCCTGGACGGCCCCCCGGCCAGCGCCGGGATGACCGTGATCCAGCTCTAACCGGCCCGGCCGGTGACGTCGGCGGCGGGGCGGGTGTTGATGACCCGGTCCGGGGGGATGCCGAAGCGCCCGGCCCGCTCGCAGCCGTTCTCCAGCCAGTCGAGCTGGCCGGGCGCGTGCGCGTCGGTGTCGATGGAGAACAGGCAGCCCATCTCCGCGGCCAGGCCCAGCAGCCGGCCGGGCGGGTCCCGGCGTTCCGGCCGGCAGTTGATCTCGACCGCGACGCCGTGCTCGCGGCACGCCCCGAACACGGCTTCCGGATCGAACTCCGACTCCGGCCGGCCGCCCCGGCGGCCGCCCAGCAGCCGGCCGGTGCAGTGGCCCAGCACGTCCACGTGCGGGTTGCGGACCGCGGCCACCATCCGCCCGGTCATCGGGCCGGCGGGCATCCGCAGTTTGGAGTGCACGCTGGCCACCACCAGATCCAGCCGGGCGAGCAGGTCCTCGCGCTGGTCCAGCGAGCCGTCATCCAGTGATGTCGACCTCGATGCCGGTCAGGATCCGGAACGGGGCCAGGTCCTCGTTGAGCTGGCTGATCAGGGTGAGCTGGGCTTCCAGCCGCTCGGCGGACAGCCCGTTGGCCACCGTGAGCCGGGGCGAGTGATCGGTCAGCGCGATCCATTCGTGGCCCAGCGCCCGGGCCGCCCCGGCCATCTCGCCCGGCGGGCTGCCCCCGTCGGACCAGTCCGAGTGGGTGTGGCAGTCGCCGCGCAGCGCCGCGCGCATGGCCGAAGCCGGCCGCGGGCCACCCTGCTCCTCCAGCAGCCGGGCCAGGTAGTCCGGCTGCTGGCCCGCGGCCGCCTGCGTGATGACCCCGGCCGTGGCCTCGCCGATCCCGTTCAGCGCGCGCAGCGTGCCGTCGCCCAGCCGGCGTTCCAGCTCACCCGCGGGCAGCTCTCCCACCACCTGCGCGGCCCGCCGGAAGGCCCGGACGCGGTAGGTGGGCGCCCCGGCCCGTTCGAGCTGGAAGGCGATCTCGCGCAGCGCGGTCACGGGGCCCGGCGGGGGATCGGCGGACACGGCATCAGCAGGCACAGGAACCAGTATCCGCACGTCAGTCTGCGAACGGGCCGTTAGAGGGATGAAGCGCCGGGCAGCGGGCAGGGGAGAACGGTACGCACAGCGAGCGACCAGACATCTCCGGAGGAGAATCCGTGGTGAACGCAGTACCTGACATCATGCTGAACAACGGCAGGACTATCCCCCAGTTCGGCTTCGGCGTGTTCCAGGTCAAGCCGGGGGACACCGTGGAGGCGGTGACCACCGCCCTGCAGACCGGCTACCGGCACATCGACACGGCCGAGATGTACGGCAACGAGAAGGAGGTCGGCGAGGCGGTCGCCAAGTCGGGCCTGGCCCGCGCCGACCTGTTCGTCACGACCAAGCTGGACAACGACGCGCACCGGCCCGATGATGCGCGCGCGGCGTTCGACCTCTCACTGGAGGCCCTGGGCTTCGACTACGTCGACCTGTTCCTGATCCACTGGCCGCTGCCCACCCGGTACGACGGCGACTTCGTGTCCACCTGGCGGACGCTGGAGGAGTTCTACCGCGACGGGCGCGCCCGCTCCATCGGCGTGTCGAACTTCCAGCCGCATCACATCCGGCGGCTGCACGCGGAGGCCGAGATTCCCCCGGCCGTCAACCAGATCGAGATCCACCCGTACCTCACCCAGGACGCCGTGCGCGGGTTCTGCGCCGAGCACCAGATCGCGGTCGAAGGCTGGTCGCCGATCGCCCAGGGCGACGTGCTGGAAGACCCGACGATCAGGGACATCGCCGAGCGGGTCGGCCAGACCCCGGCGCAGGTCGTGCTGCGCTGGCACATCGAGCGCGGCGACATCATCTTCCCGAAGTCGGTCACCGCGGCCCGGATCCGGGAGAACTTCGACATCTTCGGCTTCGAGCTGTCCGGCGAGGACGTCGAGGCGATCAGCGCCCTGAACAAGGACCAGCGCACCGGCCCGGACCCCGACACGTTCGCTGGCTGACCAGGCTGGCTGGCCAGGCTGGCTGGCCAGGCTGGCGGGCTACGGGCGGCGGACGCTCCACTCGAACGTGCCCTGGCACACGAGCGCGTGCGCCTCGTCGGTGATGTCGGCCACCGTGCTGATCCGGGCGCGCTTCTGCGCCCCGGCCAGCACCGGCCGCAGCGCCTGCCGGGCCGCCGGCCCGAGACGGCAGGAAGCCGTCAGGCGGCCGCGCGCGGGCGCGCGGAACTCCATCGCCGCGGCCGCGCCGAGGGGGAGTACCCCGCGCATCTCGTCCTCCGCCTCGCAGGCGGCGATGATCGCCGCCAGGCCGGCCGCGTCGGCCAGCGTGATCAGGCCGCTGGAATGCAGCGAGCCGATGACGTTGGTGAGCGCGGGCGGGGTGAGCAGCGTGACTTCCGCCGCCCCGTCGGCCGCGTGCAGCACTTCGAGGCCGGCGGTGCGGTGGGCGGGTATGGGTTCGAGCAGCGAGCGCGCCAGCGCGGTGGCATCCATGGGGCGCCGAGTGTGCCAGGCCCGGCTGACGGGAGGATGACCGCCCGGCGAACAACCGGGTCGCGCCCGGGCGAGAGCCGCCGGCCTGCCACCCAGGCCGCGCGGGGCCGCGGCCCCGGCGACGGCGGCGGTTACGCCTGCGGGCTGAGCTCGGGCTGGTCGAGCACGCGAAGCCAGGTCCCGTCCGGCTGCCTGCGGGCGACCTGCACCCGGACCCCGGTCCCGTCCCGGGCCACCGTGGTGGTGAGCGCGAGGTCCCCGCTGACCAGGGTGGGCAGCGGCGGCTCCGGCTCGAACCGTGGGGCGCTGGCCAGCACCTTCTCCCACAGGGCCCGGATCGCCTCGCGGCCGGACGTCTGGCCGCCCGGCGGGTACGCCATCACCGCGGCGGGCTCGTAGAGCGCGGCGATCCCGGCCGCGTCGCCGGCGTTGGCGCACGCCACGAACAGGCGGGTGAGATCTTCCGGCTGGCGGGCCTTCTCCTGGGCAGGCATGGTTCTCCGTTCCCGCGGCCGTCGTGGCCGCTTCCGTGGCCCGCTGACCGCGCGGGCGCGGGGTGTCCTTCCGGGCTAGGTCAGGGTCAGGGCCCGATGGCCGGGCGGGGGCGGGGCTGGCGGGTCAGCCACTGCCAGAACGTCCGCCGGGGTGGCCGCGGCGGGCGAGGCGGTCGGCGCGGCCGCGCGGTGATCTGGCCGCTGCCGACCTTGCCGGACACCTGGATGCGCAGCACGGAGGCGTCCTGGCCCCAGGGAGCCCTGACCTCCAGCCTGCCGCTGCGGACCGCCACCTCGTCCAGGTCGACCACGATGCCGGGCTTGATGACCAGCCGGAGTGACCCGGCGCCGACCTCGGCGTCGATGGGCAGCACCGGCTGCGTGATCACCGCCTCGGTGAAGTCGAGCGTCACGGTGCCGCTCTTGACCCGGACCTCCATCCGGCGCGGGACGAGCCACGGGCCGGTGCGCTCCACGCTGGAGGACTGGCACTCGATGCGGACGACGTCCTTGGGAGCCGGGGCGCCCAGCACGGTCCCGCCGGCCGACGGCAGGTCCCTGGTGACCGAGGCGAGCTCGGCGTAGGTGCGCGCGGTCAGCGCGACCTCCAGCCGCTCGTCGAGTTCCTCCGCGGTCAGCCGGCCGTCGCCGGCGGCGACCCGCAGCTCCTCGGCCACCCGGTCCCGGTCCTCGTAGGACACCCGCAGCTCAGCACGCGGTACCGGGTTCTCGCCCTGGTCGGCCGGCCGCAATTCGCCCGTCATGGGCACACTCTACGATGCGGGCCGGTACCGGGGGAGGGCGTGGCCGCTCACGCCGTCCCGCCCGGCTCCGCGCCGATGGGGGCGGCCCACGAAGGGCGCGGGATCAGGCAGAACGGATGGCCCGCCGGGTCGGCGAACACCGCTGAGGAGCTGTCTGCCCCGGGCAGGCGCCGGGCTCCCAGCGCCAGCACGCGCGGCCCGGCGGCTTCGACGTCATCGACCATGATGTCGAAGTGCATCTGCTGCGGCCGGGCCGGGTCCGGCCACCGGGGCGGCTGGAAGTCCGGGGCGAGCTGGAAGCCGATGCCCGACGTGGTGGCGTCGGCCGAGACGACCGCGAAGTCGTCCTCCTGCCAGGTGACAGGCAGCCCGAGCAGCTCGGAGTAGAACGCGGCCAGCACGGCCGGGTCGGGGCAGTCCACGATGACGTGGTGGAGACGTCCGATCACGGACCCAGGGTGCCACCAGGCCGGCCCGGGTGAGGGTAGCCCCCCGGGACTGGTCGTTCCGGTACCCTTGCGGCCCCCCGCGCCCAGGCCATCTACTCGTAGCCATGGGTGGCGGGGGCGTCCGGGGCCGGATGGATCGCCGGGGGAGCAGGCCGTGCTGATCACGGCGACCTGGCTGCGCCTGGACGCGCGCCGCCGCTGGCGGTCGCTGGCCGTCCTGGCCCTGCTCATCGCCCTGGCCACCGCGACCGTCCTGACCTCCATCGCGGGCGCCCGCCGCGGCGAGAGCGCGTACAACCGGCTGTGGGCCCGGACGCTGCCCGCCACCATCACCGTCCTGCCCAACCAGCCCGGGTTCGACTGGGCCAGGATCGCGGCCCTGCCCGACGTCGCCGCGCTGACGAAGTTCCCCGTCGCGTTCGGGTTCGAGGCCCAGGGCTACACGGCGGCGAGCAGCGGGTTCCCGCTGGCCGACGACCAGATGGCCAGGACCATAGAACGCCCGGTCGTCCTGGCCGGGAGGCTGTTCAACCCGCGCCGCGCCGATCAGGTCGTCGTCACGCCCAAGTTCGCCGCGACCTCCGGCAAGCACGTCGGGGACACGCTGGTCCTGGAACTGTCCAGCGTGCAGCAGGCCAATGAGGGCTACGACGGGTCCACCGGGCCGCCGGCCGGGCCGAGGATCCGGGCCCGCATCGTGGGCGTGATCCGCAGCCCGTGGGGCCTTGACGCCGACACGCCAGGCTCGCCCGGCGGCATCATGTCCACGCCCGCCCTGTTCACCCGGTACCGCGCCAACACCCTGGGCACGACCGGCCAGACCTACATCAACGCGCTGGTCCGGCTCAACGGCGGCGAGGCCGCGATCCCCGCGTTCCGCGCCGCGCTGGCCAGGGTGACCGGGCGTTCCGACATCGACGTATGGGACAACAGCGAGAAGTTCGGCGACCCCTTCCGCCGGGTCTCCGCCTACGAGGCCGCCTGCCTGCTGGCGTTCGGCCTCGCCGCGCTCGTCGCGGCCCTGTTCCTCATCGGCCAGGCCGTCGCCCGGTACGTTTCCGCCACCGTGACGGACCTCCAGGTGCTGCAGGCCGTGGGCATGACCCGCCGGCAGGCCATCGCGGCCGCCTCGGCCGGGCCGTTCCTGGCCGGGCTGAGCGGCGGCACGCTGGGCGTGGCCGGTGCCATCGTGGCCTCCCGGTGGATGCCGATCGGCATGGCGTCGATCGCCGAGCCGCACCCGGGGATCAGCCTGGACTGGCTGGTCCTGGGCCCGGGATGGGTCCTCGTCCCGCTCCTGGTGCTGGCCGGCTCCGCGGCCGCGGCCGCGGCCGCGCTGACCGCCGGGCGCAGGCCCGCGCCGCAGCGCCGGTCCGTGGTCGCGGCCGCGGCCGCCGCCGCGAACTTCCCGGTTCCCCTCGTGGTGGGCGCCCGGTTCGCGCTCGAGCCCGGCCGCGGGCGCTCCACCGTGCCGGTCCGGTCGGCCCTGCTGGGCGCGGTCGTCGGCGTGCTCGGAGTGCTGGCCGCCTTCACGTTCTCGGCCGGGGTCTCCGACGCCGCCAGCCACCCGGAGCGGTTCGGCCAGACCTGGCACCTGACCACGTTCCTCGGCTACAACGGGCAGGACTTCGGCCCGGCGGCCCGTGTGCTGCGGGCCGTGGCGGCCGACCCTGACGTGACCGGGGTGGACGACGCCCGCATCGGCGGCGGGCAATCCGGCCAGGTCTCCATCGAGAGCTTTACCTACCAGCCCGTGGGCGGCAAGCGGCCGGCGGTCGTGCTCACGGCCGGGAGGATGCCCGCCAATCAGGACGAGATCGTGCTGGCCCCGACGACCGCGCAGGAGCTGCACGCGGGGACGGGCTCGGTGGTCCGGCTCACCGGGGGCACCCCCCTGGCCAAGGCCGTCCGGGTCACCGGCATCGGCTTCGTCCCCCCGGGGCCGCACAACGGCTACGCGGACGGGGCCTGGCTCACTCCCGCCGGGTACCACCGGATCTTCGGCGGCGCGCACTTCGCGTTCAAGTTCCACGCCGCGACCGTGGCGCTGCGCCCGGGTGCGGACGTCCAGGCGGTCGCGCGCCGGCTCGACGCGGTGGCGGCGGCGATCCCCGGCGGGAAGGCGTTCACGTTCACGCCGCCGGCCCCGATCCCCGAGGTCCAGGAGATCCAGGACCTGGAACTGCTGCCCGTCGCGCTGAGCGCCTTCCTGGCCCTGCTGGCCGTCAGCGCCGTCGGCCACGCCCTGTCCATCGCCGTCCGCCGCCGGCGCCGCGATCTGGCCGTGCTCCGCGCGCTCGGGATCACGCGCCGGCAGGCCCGGCTGGTGGTCACGACCCAGGCCAGCCTGCTGGCCGTGATCGGCCTGCTGTTCGGGGTGCCGCTGGGCATCGCGCTGGGCCGCGGCGTCTGGCGGGTGGTGGCCGGCTTCACCCCGCTGGCCTACCACCCGCCCGTGGCCCTGCTGGCCCTGCTCCTCATCGGCCCGGCCGCGCTCCTGGCCGCGAACGCGCTGGCCGCCTGGCCGCAGCGGCGCGCCGCGCGGCTGCACGCCGGGCACGTCCTGCGCAGCGAGTAAGCCGGGCCGGCCGGGCGGCCCCGGGCCTGGACCCCCCAGGGGCACGGCCGGTAACCTTAGAACGCGGGATCGACGACGCTTTTCGTTAGATATTGTTTATCGAAACTGCGTTCGACAAATGATCCGGGGGCTGCTAGCGTCTCAGCACGCACACCGCCCAGGCGGAGGTCTGATGAGCAGCATGAGCGGCGACACGCAGGTTCAGGGGCCGGGGGAACCGGACCCCGAGCGCGATCTCACCCCGCGCCAGCGCGACGTGCTCCACGCCATCGAGGGATTCCGGCAGCGGCACAAGTACGCCCCGAGCGTCCGGGAAGTCGGCGAGGTGGTCGGGCTGGGCCCGTCGGGTGTGCAGCACCACATCCAGGTGCTGCGGCAGAAGGGCTGGCTGAGCGAATCCGCCGGGCAGGCCCGGTCCTCGGTGGTGCTGGCCCCGGGGCACCCGGTGGTCGAGGTCATCGAGCCCCGCCAGGCGACCGGGGTGATCCGGTCCCGGGAGGCCAGGAAGGCCAGCGACCCCGGCGCGGCCCCCGGGGCGGCTGAGACGGCCGGGACGGTGCGCACGGCGGGCGCGGCGACCGCGGCCTACGTGCCGCTGGTCGGGGAGATCGCCGCGGGCTACCCGAAAGACGCCCGGCAGTCGGTCGAGGACGTCTTCCCGCTGCCCAAGCAGCTGGTGGGCGAGGGAGACCTGTTCCTGCTCAAGGTGGTCGGCGATTCCATGATCGATGCGGCCATCGCCGACGGCGACTGGGTGGTGGTCCGCGAGCAGCAGGTGGCCGAGAACGGCGAGATCATCGCGGCCATGATCGAGGGTGAGGCCACGGTCAAGAGCTACCGGATGTCCGAGGGCCATATCTGGCTGATCCCGCACAACCCGGCGTTCGCTCCCATCCCGGGGGACGGGGCGACCATCCTCGGCAAGGTGGTCAGCGTCCTGCGCCGGGTCCGGTGACCGCGGGGGTTGAGGCTGCCCGCGGGGCGGGGCACAGTGGGGCGGGGGACCGTTGCGACCGTCCCGGAGGGCACCCGATGGCCACGAACGTTCACGCCGAGCATGTCGGCAGCCTGCTCCGCCCGCGCTGGTTACTCCAGGCCCGCGCGGCGCACAAGCAGGGCACGCTGACCACCGCGGACTTAGCGCAGGCCCAGGACCGGGCCGCGCTGGAAGCGCTGGCCCTGCAGCGCCAGGCGGGCATCGAGGTCTTCACCGACGGCGAGGTACGCCGGGACACCTGGATGGCCGGGCTGCTGGAGTCGAACCGGAGGCGTCGTGCCGGTCGAGCCGGCCCCGGTCCGGTGGCACCGGGCCGACGGCGGCCCTCCCGAGGAGGAAACCGCGTTCGACGTGGTGGCCGCCCGTGACACGGTGAGCAGAAGGACCGCCCACACCAGCGTGGAGGCCGCGTTCATGGCCGGGCACGCCCCCGGCCCGTTCAAGATCACGATGATGAGCGCGTCGATGGGCGGGATGCTGTGGCGTCCCGGGATCAGCGACCGGGCCTACCCGTCGCCCGCCGACCTGGTCCGCGATCTCGTGGCCCTGCAGATCGCCGAGATAGAGGGCCTGATCGACCAGGGGGTGCGCTGGATCCAGCTCGACTCGCTCGGCTACAACCAGGTCTTCGACGAGCAGTTCCGTGCGGCCACCGGGCTGGGCGCGATCCCCCCGGAGGCCATCCTGGCCGCGACCGTGGCGGCCGACGCGGAACTGGTCCGCGCCGCGAAGCGCAAGGACCCCGGGGTCACGGTGGGCATGCACATCTGCCGGGGCAACAACCGCAGCGCCTGGATGGCCAGCGGCAGTTACGAGCCGGTGGCCGAGCGGCTCTTCGGCGAGGTGGGGGTGGACCGCTTCCTGCTCGAGTACGACACCGAGCGGGCCGGCGGGTTCGAGCCGCTGCGCTTCGTGCCGCCCGGCACCACCGTGGTGCTGGGCCTGGTCTCCTCCAAGCTGCCCCAGCTCGAATCGCCGGATGAGCTGCAGCGCCGCATCGAGGCCGCGGCCCGGTACGTGCCCCTCGCCGATCTCGCCCTCAGCCCGCAGTGCGGTTTCGCGTCCACCTCGGGCGGAAACCAGCTGACGGTGGACGACGAGCGCCGCAAACTGGAACTCGTCGCCGGGACGGCCAGCAAGATCTGGGGCTGACCAGCCCGGCCAGGCTACGGGCGGACGGGAGCCAGCATGACGATTCAGCCGGGGTGGGATTCCGTGTACGTGGCCGACCAGCCGCCGCCGTGGGACATCGGGCGCCCGCAGCCGGTGTTCGAGCGGCTGGCCGGCCAGGGCCTGCTCCGCGGCCGGCTGCTCGACTCGGGCTGCGGGACCGGGGAGAACACCATGATGGCCGCGGCGCACGGCGCCGACGCCCTGGGCGTGGACGTCGCGCCGACCGCCATCGCCCGGGCCCAGCGCAAAGCGGCCGAGCGCGGCAGCGCGGCCCGGTTCCAGGTCGCCGACGTGCTGCACCTCGGCCAGCTGGGCCAGACGTTCGACACGGTGGTGGACAGCGGCGTGTTCCACGTGTTCGACGACGGCGACCGGGCCCGGTACGTGGCCAGCCTGGCGTCGGTGATGCGGCCCGGTGCGACCTGCTACCTGATGTGCTTCAGCGACCGGCAGCCGGGCGATGCGGGCCCGCGCCGGATCAGCCAGGACGAGCTGACCGCTGCGTTCCGCGAGGGCTGGGCGATCGGCAGCATTAGCGCCGAGACGTTCGTGATCAACTTCCAGGGCCGGACGGAAGCGCAGGCCTGGCTGGCCACCATCGAGCGCACCGGCACCTAGTGGCAGCCCCCGCCACCCCCTCTGAGGGGTGGTTTTGTCGGTGGCAGGTGGGATGATTCGAATATGTGTTTAGCAGAGCAGTCTCCCCGGGACGCGGCCCTGGCCCAGCTGGCCGGCCTCGACCCATCCGTGCTGGACGCGGCCGCGCTGATGGGCCAGATCACCGATCTGGCTGCGTTCATCAGCCAGGCCCAGGGACACCTGGCCCGCCTGGCCGGGGCGCTGGACGCCACCGGCGGCGCTGCCGAGGGCGGCCACTCGTCGGCGTCGGCGTTCCTGCGGACCCGGTGTGGCCTGAGCCCGGGGCACGCGGCTGCGGTCACGGCCACCGCCCGCGGCCTGGCCGGCCAGCCCGCCACCCGGCAGGCCCTGAACGCGGGGGTGATCTCCTTCGACCAGGCGCAGGTCATCACCCGCACCATCACGTACCTGGATGACCCGCAGGCCGCCGCGCACGCCGAGCAGGTGTTACTCGACCACGCACCGGGCCTGGACACCGCGAGGTTCCGCCGGTTCGCCGAAGAGGTCGCGGCCCGGGCGGATCCGCAGGCGGCGGAGGAACGGGAGCGGCGGCGGTGGGAGCGGCGGCACCTGTCGTTCGGGCTGACCCTGGACAGCACAGGGGTGCTGTCGGGGTCATGTGGGGACGCGGTCTCCTATGAGATCGTGCGGACCGCCGCGGAGGCGTTCGGGGTGCCTGGCGGGCAGGCCGATGCCCGCAGTGCGGCGCAGCGGCGGATGGATGGCCTGGTCGCGGCCTGCAAAGCCGCCCTGGACGGCGGCACCGCCCCCGGACGCCATGGCGCCATGCCGCACATCAGCATCCTGGTCAAGGACGAGACCCTGGCCCAGGCCGCTGCCGATGCCGCCCGCGCCCCAGACGCGGCACCCAGCCAGGCGGAGGGCGGCCTCGCCGGCCAGACGGTAGGTGCGGCGGTGGCCCGGCTGACGGGGGCGCCGCCGGGACAGACCGGGCACGGAACGGCGCTGACCGCGCGGCAGGTCCTGGCGTTGTGCTGCGGCGCGCAGGTCAGCGCGATCCGCTGGCGCGACGGCCTGCCCCTGGGCGTCGGCCGCACCATGCGCACCGAACCTCCTGGGCTGCGCCGCGCCCTGGAAGCCCGCGACCGCGGCTGCCGCTGGCCCGGCTGCGGCGCCCTGGCCGCCTGGGCCACCGCCCACCACCTCACCCCGTGGGCCCGCGGCGGCGCCACCAGCCTCGACGGCCTGGTGCTGTTCTGCCACCTGCACCATCACCACTTCATCCACCAGCTCGGCTGGCAGATCACCGGCAGCCCCAACGCCACCCTCCACCTCACCCACCCCGGCGGCTGGCTCACCCTCGACAGCCCACTCCCCGCCACCGACCTCCTGGCCGCCTGACCAGTACGCGGCCTAACCGGCAGGCGGCGGACTGTCGCGCGGCCTCACCCGGCGCGGCCGACGGGCGCGCCGGTGCTGCCGCATCGCTGGGCTGGTCAGTCCTTCCGGCCGGTGAGGGCCAGGCTGGCGCCGATGCCGATCATCGCCAGGCCGCCGGCCCCGCCGACCATCTCGAGCCGGCGGGGGGAGCGGGCCAGCCAGGCCCGGGCCGTCCCGGCGGCCAGGGCCCAGCTGGCGTCGCAGACCACCGCGATGGCGATGAAGACCGAGCCGAGCACCAGCATCTGGACCGGCACGTGCCCGGCGGAGGGGTTCACGAACTGCGGCAGCACGGCCGCGAAGAACACGATGACCTTCGGGTTGCTCGCCCCGACCACGATTCCGTCCCGCAGGATCCGGCCGAAGCTCCTGGGCTCGGCGGCGACGTCCAGCGCCGCACGCAGCGAGCCGCGGTGCCGGATGGCCTGCACGCCGAGATAGATGAGATACGCGGCGCCGGCCAGCTTGATCACGGTGAAGATGGCCACCGACCGCTCCACCAGCGCCCCGATGCCGAACGCCACCGCCACGACCTGCAGGTAGACGCCGATCTGGCCGCCGGCGGCGGTACCCACGCCGGCCGTCCGGCCGAGCATCAGCGAGCGGCTGATCACGAACAGCACGTTCGGCCCCGGCACGATGATCAGCACGAACGAGATCGCCGCGAACGGGAGCAGGTGGCTGGCAGGGAGCATGCGCTCAGCCTAGGCCCCGCCGGTCATGACGCTGGGTCATTAAGCTGGGGCGGTGTCCCCGCTCCGGCAGATCTTCGCGTTTTCCGGCGTCCTGGAGCCCGGGGACGGGGAGCAGGATTCGTCCGCGCTGGTCGAGCACGCGGTCGGCCTCGCCGCCGGGGCCCGCCAGGCCCGGGCCGGGCAGGCCCGGGCCAGCCAGGAGCATGACGGGCGCACGCGGGTGTGTTACGTCCCCACCGGGGTCGGCGACGCTCAGGCGGCCATCGACTTCTACCAGGACAAGTTCGCGGCCCGCCCCGATGCCCAGCTGAGCGTGCTGCGGCTGTTCACCCAGCCGAGCGTCCCCGACGTGGCCGCGCACCTGCTGGGCCAGGACCTGATCCTGGTCGAGGGCGGCAGCGTCGTGAACCTGATGGCCGTGTGGCGGGCGCACGGCCTGCCGCGGGCGCTGCGCCGGTGCTGGGCGGCCGGGGTGGTCCTGGCCGGGGCCAGTGCCGGCAGCCTGTGCTGGCACGTGGGCGGACCCACCGACTCTTTCCGTGACCGTCTCGACCCGTTCACCGGTGGCCTGCGCCTGCTCCCTTACAGTAACGGCGTGCACGACGATTTCCCGGGGCAGCCTCGCCGCGAGGTGTACCGGACCCTGGTCGCCCAGGGCGTCCTGCCCGGCGGGTACGCCACCGAGGACGGCACCGGGCTGCACTACCGGGGCACGGCCCTGCACGAGGCGGTCAGCATCCGGCCCGGCCGGCGCGCGTGGCGGGTCGGCCCGGGCCCCGGCGGCAGTTACACCGAGGAACCGATCGAGCCCCGGCCCATCTGAGTCCCGGCCCATCTGAGCCCCGGCCCATCTAAGGACCGGCCCCACCTAAGGAGCAGCGGCGGATGCGCATCGCGCTGGCCACCGACCCCGGCACGCCGGGCTGGCCCAACGAGGATTTCGTGGCCGCCGCGCCCGGGGCGGCGGTGCTCCTGGACGGCTGTACCACCACCCCGCGCGGCGCCGGCACCGGGTGCCTGCACGGGGTCGCCTGGTACGCCCGGACCCTGGGCACCGCCCTGCTGGCCGCGATCACCGCTGATCCGCCCCCGCCGCTCGGCGACGCGCTGGCCGGGGCCATCGCCGGGGTCCGGGCCTGCCACGAGACGACCTGCGACCTGGCTAACCCGCGCACCCCGGCGGCCACCGTGACCGCCGTCCGGGCCGGCCAGGACGGTTTCGAGGTGCTGGCGCTGTCCGACTCGAGCATCGTGGCCGACTACGGCGAGGACCGCGACCCGGTGGTGCTCACCGATACGCACCGGGCGGCCAGCACCGACCCGGACGCGGCCCGGCAGGCCCGCTTGGTGGTCCTGGCGCCCGACGGGCTGCAGGGAATCGCCCTGCTCAGCGACGGCGCCGCCCGCATCACCGAGGTCTACGACGTGATCGGCTGGCCGGCCCTGGTGACCGTGCTGCGCGACCAGGGACCGGCCGGGCTCATCCGCCAGGTCCGGGCGGCCGAGGCCAGCGACCCGGACGGGGCCCGCTGGCCCCGGTCCAAGGCCCGCGACGACGCCACCGCCCTCTACTGGGCCCAGGCCGGGCCGCTGGCCGGCCCGCAGGCCGACCCGCAGGCCGGGTCACGGGCCGGGGAATGAGAAGGCCTGCGATCCCGGCCCGGGAAACGGTGCTCCCGGCGCGCCCGCAGGTGTGCGGGGCCGGGGCGCCGGGAATCGTGGCACATTAGGGGGGTCGTCACGGCCACCACCGCGGGCGACCAGCGGAGTGACCAGCCCGGGCCGCCCGGCCGGGGTCCGGCCGGCCACCGCCGCCCGGCCCGGGGAGGCAGGCCGGGCGGGAACTTCCGTGACCGGTCAAATAGTAGAATTCGGGACTTCCGAACCCGGCGGCTAGGGGAAGATCGAGGCCGTCCCCCGGCTGAAGGCCACCTGAATAAGGAGCCAGCAATGCTGCCCTGCGTACCCCGGCGCACTAACCTGCTCCGGCTGGGCGCCCGTTCCGGCCGGGTGCCGCTGATGGCGCGCCCGGCAGCGTCACGGCGTGCGTCACGGGCATGACCGGACCGCACCTCGCGACACGGAACGCCGCGGCCGGGGACCAGGGCGGCACGCCCGGCGCGGCCGGCCAGTCGTGGGGCACCCGGGCCGCCGGCTGCTGGCCCGGCACTGGCTGCTGGCGGTGCTGCTGGCCGCCGGGCTGGCGCTGCGGATCGCGGCGCAGATCGCCTACCAGCCCGCCCTGATCTACGTGGACACGCTGAAGTACCTGTACGGGGCGTCGCCCGGGGCTGACCCGCTCGGGTACACGCTGGTGCTCCGGGCCATCCTGGTCTTCGGCGGCGTGGGCCTCGTCGCGCTGGCCCAGCACCTGCTGGGCCTGGCCATCGCGGTGGCCCTGTACGTGCTGCTGGTGCGCCGCGGGACCAGCCGCTGGCTGGCCGCAGTGGCGGTGGCGCCGGTGCTGCTGGACGCCTACCAGATCCAGATCGAGCAGACGATCATGCCGGACGTCTGGTTCGAGGCGATGATCGTGGCCGGCCTGGGCCTGCTGCTCTGGCGGCCGGCGGTGACCGTCCGGCTGGCCGCCGTGGCCGGGGTGATCCTCGGTCTGTCGGCCACGGTGCACCAGGTCGGCGAGCTGCTGATCGTGCCCGCCGTCTTCTACCTGGCCGTCGCCGCGGGCGGGATGCGCCGCGCGGTCACCACCGGAGCCGCGCTGGCCGTGGCCTTCGTGCTGCCGATCCTGCTCTACTGCAGCGCTTCGTATGTGCACTACGGCCACTTCCGGCTGGCCCGCGGGCAGGCCACGATCGGCCGGGTGGTCGCCGCGGCCGACTGCGCCACGCTGCCCCTGCCCCCGGCGGTGCGGCCGCTCTGCCCCACCCCGCGCGAGCAGGCGAACGGCCCGGACTGGCTGGAGCATTCCAAGTACTCGCCGCTGCGCACCGCCCCCATCCCGGCCGGGGCCAGCCGCGCCCACCTGATCGGCGAGCTCACCTCGGCGATCAAGAGCCACCAGCCGCTGCGCGTCCTGGGCGGCGTCGCCCGCGACTCCGTGCGCCTGTTCGCGCTGACCCGCACGCCCAACCCGTGGGTCACGCCCCTGTCACGCTGGCAGTTCCAGACCCGGTACCCGACCTATCCCCAGTGGGTCACCCTCGGCCCAGGGAACGTCATCGTGGTCGGGATCCAGCACCGGGCGTTCGGGCAGTTCTTCTACAGCAACCTCAAGCCGGCCTACGGCGGGAAGGCGCAGGTGGACCGGCCGGTCGCCACGTTCCTGCGGTCCTACCAGATGAACGGGGGCTTCACCCCGGGCCCGTTCCTGCTGCTGTGCACCGTGCTGGGGGTGGCCGGCACCCTGCTCGCCGTCGTCCTCCAGGTGCGCCACGCCCGCAGCGCCGGCCGGGGGGAAGCCTCAGCCCGGGCCCGGCAGCTCGCCCTGGCCTGCCTGCTGTTCGCGGCCACGGCCGTGGTGCTGCTGCTGGCCCAGGATCTCGTCGAGTTCTCCTGGCGCTACCAGCTGCCCGCCGTGATCACCCTGCCGCCGGCCGGCATCCTCGGCCTCTCCGCGCTGCTGGCCCTGCGCCGGGGCGCTCCGGAACCGGCCCTGGCCAGCCCGGCTCCCGGACCGGCGGCCGCCCCGGTGAACGGGGCGGCACCGCAGCCGGAGCAGCGGCCGGCTCAGGCGGACGGGGAGCCCGGCGAGGCGGGCGCCTGAGCCTGGGGCTGGGGCTGGGGCTGCACATCGGGCACGGTCAGGCCGGCTGACGCCAGCACCTCCCGGGTGGGCCGCGGGCTGGTCCGCGCCCCGGCGGCCAGGCCGGCCAGCAGGCAGGACCGGAGCGTGCCGCGGTCGGAGGACTTCGCGAACGTGCGGGCCCACCGGCGCAGCGTGGCCCCGCCGTACAGCACGCGCTCCGCGGGAGCCAGCGCGGAGCCGGCCCGCAGCGTCCAGACCTTGTTCCGCACCTCGTAGAAGAACCGCTGGCCGGGGTCGGCGTCGGTGGAGCCGAACGCGGCGGTCTTGTGCACCACCACGCTGGCCGGGCAGAGCAGGCCCGCCTGGCCGCGGAGCAGCCGGGCGGTGAACTCGAAGTCGTCGTTCCACAGGAAGTAGTCGGCCTGGGGCAGGCCGCGATCCCGGCACACGCCCGCATCCACCAGGATCGAGACGAACGACGCGGAGCGGATGGGCAGGCAGCCCGCGGCGGCCGCGGCCAGGCGCTCCTCTTTTCCCACGAACGGCTTGATCCGCGGGGTGTTCATCGGATGCGGACGGCCGTCGGTCCACACCACCCGGCTGGCGATCAGCGCGGGCGCCCCGCCCGGGTGCAGCGCCCGGGCGTCGAGCATGGCCGCCAGCGCGCCCGGCTCGGGCACGGTGTCGTCGTCCATCAGCCAGACCAGGTCGGCCGCCCCGGCCAGGGCCAGCGCGAGGCCGTAGGCGAAACCGCCCGCGCCGCCGCTGTTGCGTTCCGCGGTGGCCAGGCGGACGGCCGGGAAGCGCTCGGCGACCATCTCCGCCGTGCCGTCGGTGGAGGCGTTGTCGATCACGAGCACCGCATCGGGGGCGCGGGTCTGCGCCAGCACCGCGGACAGCGCCTCGGTCAGCAGGTCCCGCCGGTTGTAGGTGACGACGACGGCGGTCACCCGCGGCTGGCCGGGCGCCCTATCACGCTGGTCGGAGGCCATATCAGGAGTGCTTCCGGGCCCGGGTGCGCTCCATGGCCTGCCAGGTCAGGATGCGCAGCTTCCGCACCGCCGGGTAGCGGCTGCTCAGGTCACGCACCGTCCGCTTGAGCCGGGGGGAGGACCCGATGGCCGCTTCCACCCTGCTAGCTAGACCAGTGCTGGCCAGCCCGGCCCGGCCCGCCCGTCCCGGCTGCGGGCCGGCCGCCGGATACTCCTTGCGGTACTGGTTGACGACCAGCGCCGCGGCGGCGTCCACCGCGGCGCCCAGGATCTGGTCGTCCGGCTGGCCGGCCGGGCCGGTTGTCCCGGGCTCCCGTGCTGGCCGCGGCCGCAGCTCATCCAGGTCACCGATGATGTCGTAGCCCGCCGACGCCAGCCCGCTGACCAGGGCCTCCGCCTGGTCCTTGGCCCAGGCCTCCCGGCCGGCGGGCAGCACCAGGCGCCCTTCCCGCGGCCGGGCGGCCAGGGCCCGGTGCGCGACCCCCTCCTTCACGGTCCACATGTAGAACCAGTCCGGGATCTCGGCGGGCAGGGCCTGGTTGAGCCGGCGCAGGAACTCGATCTCCGGCAGGCCCAGGGAGGTGTTCGCCCGGGCCCGGGACAGGTCCACCCCGCCTGGATCGACACCCAGCAGCCCGGCGAAGCGCTCCCAGAGCACCGAGTTTCCCGACCCCTGCGGCGGGGTCATGATCACGTGGATCCGGTCCGCCGGCACGTGGCGGGCCCACAGGGCCAGGATGGCCAGCGTGTCGTGGACGCGCCAGAACCACCACTGGCGCCGGTCCGGGTCGGCCGATTCCCGGTCGATCACGTCCGCCAGCCAGTCCTCCCAGCTCCGGTCGTTGCGGTGCTTGATGGTCTCCTGCCACTCGGCCGGGAGCAGCGACGCCATGTCCCGCACGGTCAGCACCACGTGGACCTCGGCGGGCTCCAGGGAGCGGACGGCCTGCGCGGCCTGCTCCCCGTCCACGGCGGAGAACAGCTCGTGGGAGATGACCGCGGCCCGCGGGGCCTGCCGGGCCTGGTGGGCCAGGATCTCCCACTCGCCGGTCCACGATCCCGCCGGGTCGTCGGCCCGCTTCTCGATGCCCCGCAGGTCCTGGCTGGCCCGGAAGTGGTCCTGCGGATGGTGGCCCGGCAGCACCACGCCCTGGGCCGCGAGCTCGGCCCGGTTGCTCCACATCACCTGCTGCAGGAACGTGGTGCCGGTCTTCGGCTCGCCGATGTGCACCAGGACCCGGGGACGCGGCCGGCCGTCAGCAGGCGTGGCGGGGGACTGGTCGGCGGCGCGCGTGGCCATCGGTACACCTCAACAGGTCAGGGCGTGGGCGGGTAAGGTCAGGCATGGGTGGATGGCATCTGGCTGCCAGGGTAGACCAGGTGCGCTGGGGGACTCGCCGGATGACGGTAACCCAGCAATCCGTCGCATAGCTGCCGTAAAGTGGCGTCCGCCTACCGCATTTGCTGCTGTACAACCCAAATGTCTACACGAACGCGCGCCGGCCGGGGCGTCTGCCTCCCTGGTCCTCGAGCTCGCCGCAGTGTGCCCCTGCACCGGCATGAAAGGCGAACCCGGCATATGCACGAGCCCTTCACGCTCCTGCTCTCGGTCTACGACGGCGACCGCCCCGACTTTCTGGAACGGGCCTTCCGCAGCGCGGTCGACGAGCAGACCCTGCGCCCGGGCCAGGTGGTCATCGTCCGGGACGGGCCCGTCCGTGACGAACTCGCTGCGTGCCTCGGCCGGCTCGAGGCGGCCAGCCCGGTCCCGGTGACCATGGTCCCGCTGGAGCGCAACCAGGGCCTGGGCCCGGCCCTGGACAGCGGGCTGGCCGCGAGCTGGCATGACGTGATCGCCCGGATGGACGCCGACGACGTGGCCATGCCGCACCGCTTCGAGGTGCAGCTCCCGCTCATCGCCGGGGCCGACATCGTCGGGGCCGGGCTGCTGGAGTTCGTGGGGGACATCGACCAGGTCGTGGGCCAGCGGGTACCGCCGACCGACCCGGAGCAGATCCACCGCTACGCGCGGATGCACGATCCGTTCAACCACCCGACCGTCGTCTACCGGCGGACGGCGGTTCTCGCCGCGGGCGGGTACGGCGACCTGCCGCTCATGGAGGACTACGCGCTTTTCGCCCGGATGCTGCAGAACGGCGCGCGGGCCGTCAACGTGGCCGAGCCGCTGGTCTACTACCGGGTCGGTGAGTCCTCGTTCAAGCGGCGCGGCGGCACCGACCTGCTGCGCTCCGAACTGCGGCTGCAGCGCGAGTTCCGGCGCCAGGGCTTCACCTCATCGCCCGAGTACGTCCGTAACGTCCTGGTCCGCGGTGGTTACCGGATGATCCCGTGGCGGTTCCGCCGGGCGGTGTACCGCCCGATCGTCGCGCACTACACCGAGCGCGGCGAGCACGGCGAGCACCAGGCCGGCGGCGAGGCCGCCGGGGGCGGGGCGGAACCCTCCGGGCACGGGTCCGGGCACGGTGAGCCGGTGCGCCGGTGAACGTTGACCTCGTCATCGTCGGGTCCGGCTTCTTCGGCCTGACCATCGCCGAACGCTGCACCCGTGATCTCGGCCTGCGCGTCCTCGTCCTGGAACGCCGCGAGCACATCGGCGGGAACGCCTACAGCGAGCGGGAGCCGGATACCGGCATCGAGATCCACCGCTACGGCGCGCACCTGTTCCACACCTCGAACACGCGGGTGTGGGAGTACGCCAACCAGTACACGGCCTTCACCGGGTACCAGCACCGGGTGTTCTCGGTCTACAAGGGCCGGGTCTACCCGATGCCGATCAACCTGGGCACCATCTGCGAGTACTTCGGCGCGGTGATGTCGCCGGACGAGGCGCGGGCGCTGATCGCCGGGCAGTCCGCCGAGTCGGACTCCGGCCAGGCCGAGAACCTCGAGCAGAAGGCGGTGTCGCTGATCGGGCGGCCGCTGTACGAGGCGTTCATCCGCGGCTACACCGCCAAGCAGTGGCAGACCGACCCGGTCAACCTGCCACCGGAGATCATCACACGGCTCCCGGTGCGCTACACGTTCGACAACCGCTACTTCAGCGACACCTACGAGGGCCTGCCGGTGGACGGCTACACCGCGTGGCTGGAGCGGATGGCCGATCACCCGAACATCGAGGTGCGGCTGAACACCGACTTCGCCCAGTTGCGCGGGGATCTGGCCGGCAACGTGCCGGTGGTGTACACCGGCCCGCTCGACGCGTATTTCCAATACGCCGCCGGCGATCTGAGTTGGCGTACCCTCGATTTCGACATGGAGGTCCTCCCCACGGGAGATTTCCAGGGAACGCCCGTCATGAACTATGCGGACGAGGACGTTCCATTCACCCGCATCCACGAGTTCCGCCATTTCCATCCCGAGCGTGACTGGTACCCGAAGGACAAGACTGTGATCATGCGTGAGTACTCGCGCTTCGCCGACCGCGGCGATGAGCCGTACTACCCGATCAATACGGCGGAGGACCGGGCCCGCCTGCTGGCCTACCGGGAAATGGCCGGGCGCGAGCCGGGCGTCCTCTTCGGCGGCCGCCTGGGCACGTATAAGTACCTCGACATGCATATGGCCATCGGGTCCGCGCTGAGCATGTACGACAACCGGCTCAAGCCGTTCTTCACCGAAGGTGCCGCGCTCACCGGGCCGGGGGCGGCCGAATGACGGCCGAGGCCACCGCGGAGCGCAGCCTGCGGGTCCTGCAGCGGGTGGTGTTCCCCGGCGACGACCTCGACGTGGTGCCGCTGTACGTGGAGACCAAGATGGACCGGGGCGCCGCCGAGCTGGCGGCCGAGATGGCGGCCGAGGAACTCACCGGGCGCAAGGTGACCGGCGGCACCGCGACCGGCAGCGCCGTGGCCGGCGAGGCGCAGTCGAGCATCCGCTTCGGCGCCGACGTGCCCGCGCAGCTGGTCGACGCCGCCGGGCCACGGCGCAGCGCGCTGATCAGCCAAGGCTGCCGGGTCTCGTTCGCCACCTACTTCAATGCGTTCCCGGCCAGCTACTGGCGCCGGTGGACCACCGTGGACGCGGTGACCCTCCGCATCCGCCTGGCGGGCGAGTCAAAGGTGATCCTGTACCGTTCCACGGCCCGCGGGCACAGCCACCCGGTTGAGACGATCAACGTCGAATCGGACGACCCGGAGACGATCGAGCGCACGCTGTCGCTCGCGCCGTTCATCGACGGGGGCTGGTACTGGTTCGACATCGTGGCCGGGCCGCGCGGGACCACGCTGATCGAGGCGGACTGGCAGGCGCAGGTCGAGCCCGCGCCGCCCGGCCGGTTCAGCATCGGCATCACCTCGTTCAACAAGCCCGATGAGGTAGTCGGCAAGCTGCGGTCGCTCGGTGACGCCACCGACCTCTATCCCCTGCTCGATACCGTCTACGTGGTCGACCAGGGCACCGCCCGGGCCAGCGAGCACCCCGGTTTCGAGGACGCGGCCAAGAAGCTGGCCGGCCGGGTGCAGGTGATCGAGCAGCCCAACCTCGGCGGATCGGGCGGGTTCTCCCGGTCCATGGACGAGACGGTTCGGGCCGGCCAGAGCGACTACGTGCTGCTGACCGACGACGACGTCGAGATCGATCCGGAGGGGATCCTCCGCGCGCTCACCTTCGCCGACCTGGCCCGCAAGCCGACGATCGTCGGCGGCCACATGTTCAGCCAGTACGAGCGCTCGGTGCTGCACGCGTACGCCGAGGCGGTCGCGCCCTACCGGTGGTGGTGGGGGAACGCGCCGAACACCAAGAGCCGCCACGACTTCGGCCGCCGCAACCTGCGCAACACCCCGTGGCTGCACCGCCGGGCCGACGGCGACTACAACGGCTGGTGGATGTGCCTGATCCCGGTCCAGCTGATCAAGGAACTCGGCCTCGCCATCCCGGTGTTCATCAAGTGGGACGACGCCGAGTACGGGGTGCGGGCCAGGGACCACGGCTACCCGACCGTGTCGCTGCCCGGCGTGGCCTGCTGGCAGGCGCCGTGGACGGACAAGAATGACGCCCTGGACTGGAACGCCTACTACCACCTGCGCAACCGGCTCGTGGCCGCGCTGATGCACTCGAGAGAACCTCACGGCGGCCAGCTGATCGCGGAAAGCCTGGAGCGGCAGCTGCAGGCCCTGCTGTCGATGCAGTACTCCACGGTGGCCCTGCGCGCCCTGGCCATCGAGGACGTGCTGCGCGGGCCCGCCCACCTGCACGCCGAGATCGGCACCAAGTTGGCGCAGCTCCGCGAGTTCCGGCTGCAGTACCCCGACGCCCGGGGCCAGACCGACCTGGACAGCTTCCCCCCGCCCCGGCGGCGGGCCCCGGAGGCGGTCAAGGCGTCCACCACCCCGACCAACCGGCGCAACCTGCTGGCCAAGGCGGCGTCGGGCACCGTGCACCAGTTCCGGCGACCGCGGCCGGGTGCCCAGGAGAGGCCGCAGCTGGCGCTGCCGGGCCAGGACGCGGCCTGGTGGGTGCTGGTCAAGCTGGATAGCGCGCTGGTGTCCACGGCCGACAACACGACCGCCTCGTGGTATCAGCGCGACCCGAAGCTGTTCCGCTCGCTGGGGCTGCGCAGCCTGATCCTGCACCGTCGGCTGCGCCGCCAGTGGGCCAGGCTGGCCGCCGAGTACCGGTCCGCGGCGCCCGGGTTCACCGGGCCGGAGCAGTGGCGGCAGACGTTCGCCGGGTCCGGGGACCAGCCCGCCGCCGGGACATGAGTTCCACCGGGCAGCGCGGCAGCCCGGTCCCGCCGGCCGGGCCAGGCGGGGCGCCAGCGCGGCCCGAGCCGGCCGGCGCACCCGCCGCGGGACCGTCCCGGCAGCGGCCTGTGCCCCGGTACGGGCCGGCCATCCTGGCCGCCGCGGTCATGGCCGTGCTCGGGGTGTGGGGGCTGGCGCGGGACTCGGCCATGGGCAACGACGAGGTGGCCACCCGGTGGGCCGCGCTGCTCCCGCTGCATCTGCTGGCCCACCTGCTCCGCCACGTTGACGCGGTGCACGGGCTGTACTACCTGCTGATGCACGGCTGGATGGCGGCAGGCACCAGCCCGGCGGTGATGCGGATCCCCTCGGTGATCGCCATGGTCGTGGCCGTGGCCCTGACCGTCATCATCGGCCGGCGGCTGACCGGGTCGGGCTGGGCCGGCCTGTTCGCCGGGCTGATCGTCGCGCTGACCCCGACGATCAGCTACTACGCGCAGACCGCCCGGTCGTACGCCCTGGTCTTCGCCTGCGTTACCGGCTCCACGCTGGCGCTGCTGCACGCCCTGGCCGCCGAGGCCCGCCCGGCGGATGAGGAAGCCAGCCGGGCCCGCTTCCCCGCGGGACGCTGGCTGGCCTACGCCGTGCTGCTGGTCGCAGGCGGCTACCTGAACGAGCTGTCCCTGCTGGTCGTGGCGGCGCACGCGGTCACCGTGCTGCTGGCCCGGTACGGGCAGCGGGTGCTCGTGCACTGGGCCGCCACCGCGGCCGTCTCGGTGATCCTGGTCCTGCCGCTCGCCGCGCTCAGCGCCCGCGAGGACGCCGCCGTGGCCTGGATTCCCCGGCCCGGCCCGGGGAGCCTGCGGATCCTCTTCCACGACTACTTCGGCGCGTCGACCGCGGTCGCCGTGCTCCTGTTCTGCTGTGCGGTGGCCGCGGTGCTGCCGCCCCTGGAGCGGGGCCGCCGCGTGCCCGGGCCCGCGTGGTGGAGCCAGGGCGGCGTCTCGCCTGCCGTCGGTCGCGGTGCCGCTGCTGGTGGTCCCCGGCGTGCTGCTGATCCTCGAGTCGCTGCTGGCCCGGCCGCTGTACGTGGACCGCTATGTCCTCTACGGCGAGGCCGGGGCCGCCCTGCTGGCCGGGGCCGGGGCGCTGCGGATCGGGCGGTGGCTGGCCCCGGGCAGCCAGCCGACCGGCCGGCGGATGCTGCTCTGGGCCCCCGGCGTGGCCGTCTGCGTGCTGGCCCTGGTGCTCCAGCTCGGGCCGCAGCAGCGGGTCCGCACCCCGCAGAGCCGGCTGTTCGACTTCGGCGGGCCGTCCCGCTACCTGGCGGCCCGCGCGCAGCCGGGCGACGGGATCCTGTTCTTCAGCAACTTCTTCCGCAAGGCCCGGCTCGGCTACCCGGCGGACTACCGGCAGGTCAGCGACTTCGCGATGGCGCAGGCGCCCGCCGCGGCCGGGAATTTCCAGGGCCGCGACAAGCCAGTCGCCGCCGTCCAGTCGCTGATGGCCGGCTACCAGCGGATCTGGGTGCTGGGCCGGTCCCCGTTCGCGCACCTCACGGCCGGCCCGGTCCGCGCCGAGGACGCCACCCTGCGGAGCCGCTTCTCCCTGGCCGCGAGCCGGCACTTCAAGGGCATCACGGTCACGCTCTGGGTCCGCCGCTGAACCGTCCATCCCGGCCCGCTCTGGCCCCCAGGCCGGGCACCCCGTTCAGCATCGGCCCGGGCCGCGATGAGTTCCCGCCGCCGTGGTCGTCATAGCCACCGGATGCGCAGCGGGGACCGCGATTTATCGGTTCGCGGTCAGGGCCGCGCTGCCGGTAGGTTCGGGATTCTGGGCGACTTCGACCGGGGGCCCGCACAGGGAGGACGTAGTGACAGAGACGAACGCGGGGCCGGCCATCCTGGTGGAGGGGCTGACCAAGTCATTCGGGGATGTGCACGCGCTGCGCGGCATCGACCTGTCCGTGCCCCGCGGCACGGTACTGGGTGTGCTCGGCCCGAACGGCGCGGGCAAGACGACGGCGGTGCGCATCCTGACCACGCTGCTGCAGCCGGACGGCGGCCGCGCCCTGGTCGAGGGCCGCGACGTCGTGCGGGAGGCCGCCGCGGTGCGCCGGCTGATCGGCCTGTCCGGCCAGTCGGCCGCCATCCAGGAGGAGCTGACCGGCCGGGAGAACCTGGAACTGATCGGGCGCCTGTATCACCTGAAGCGGGCCGACGCCCGGACCCGGGCCGCGGAGCTGCTGGCCCAGTTCGACCTGAACGATGCGGCCAACCGGGCCGCGAAGACCTACTCCGGCGGCATGCAGCGCCGCCTGGACCTGGCGGCGAGCCTGGTCGGCCGGCCTAAGGTGCTCTTCCTGGACGAGCCGACGACCGGCCTGGACCCGCGGTCCCGGCTGGGCATGTGGGAGATCATCCGGTCCCTGGTGGCCACCGGCACGACCCTGCTGCTCACCACGCAGTACCTGGATGAGGCGGACGAGCTGGCCGACGAGATCGTGGTCATCGACCACGGCCTCGTCATCGCGGCCGGCACGGCCGAGGACCTGAAGGGCCGGGTCGGCGGGGACGTGCTCGAGTTCTCGGTGCCCGACCGGGACCGGACCAAGGACGCTGTCACCGCGATCGCCACGGTCGGGGAGGGCGAGCCGCACGTAGACGAGGAGACCGGTGTGGTCAGCGTAGGTGTCGGGGGCCGCGGTTCGGACGCCCTCATTGATGCGGTCCGCGCGCTGGATGCCGGGGGCGTCCAGACCAAGGGCCTGGCCCTGCGGCGGCCCTCGCTTGATGACGTGTTCCTCGCGCTCACCGGGCACGCCGCCGAGGAGGAGCAGCCGGGCAAGCCGCGGCGCGGCCGCCGGCGACCGCCGAAGAACGACCAGGCCGGGCAGCAGGACACGGTCCAGGACAGTGCGGCGGTGTCGTCATGACCGCCGCGGATGTCACGGCCGGGGGCGCCGGTACCGGGGAGCCGGGCCTGCTGACCCAGGCCCGCTGGGCGGTGAGCGACACGCTCGTGCTGACCCGGCGCGCCCTGCTGGTCTGGACCCGGGTGCCCGCCTACATCGTCTTCACCGTGATCCAGCCGGTCATGTTCGTGCTGCTGTTCCGCTACGTGTTCGGCGGCGCGATCCAGGTTCCCGGGGGCAGCTACGTCAACTACCTGATGCCGGGGATCATCGGGCAGACCGCGGCGTTCGCCAGCTTCGGCACGGCTATCGCCCTGGCCCAGGAGCTCAAGAAGGGCGTGATCGACCGGCTGCGGTCGATGCCGATGGCCCGCTCCGCGGTGCTGTCCGGGCGGCTGGTCGCCGACACCGGGCGGATGCTGGTGACCATCCTGATCATCGTCGCCGTGGGCTACGTGGTCGGCTTCCGGTTCCAGAACGGGTTCGGGCCGGCCGTCGGCATGGTCGTGCTGGCCACCGTGTTCGGCCTGTCGATCTGCGTGATCGCGGCGTTCACCGGCCTGGCCATCGGGGATGAGGAGTCGGTGCAGGCGTTCGGCCTGATCTGGCTGTTCCCGCTCACCTTCGTCAGCTCGGCGTTCGTGCCGATCCAGAGCATGCCGGGCTGGCTGCAGGCCTTCGCCAACCACCAGCCGGTCACCTACGTGGTCAACACGATGCGCGGCCTGGCCCTGGGCCAGCCCTACTCCGCTGACCTCTCGTCCAACCTGTGGCACAGCGTCGCCTGGCTGGCCGGCATCTTCATCGTGTTCGTCCCGCTCGCGGTCCGCGCCTACCGCCGGGCGGGGTGAACGAGGCTTATCCGCGCGCGGTATTGACGGCCCCGGAGGGCGGAGCTATCGTCACGTCAACAAATAGGAAACTTTCCTTATAGTGTGACCGATGGAGGTTGCGGGCGATGGCGGGCTTACTGGGACACGTGCGGCGTGCGTACCGGACCACGATGAACTCCTCGCGCCGCCCGGGCCGCCGGGCTGGCGATCCTCGCCGCGGCGGCCGCGCCCATCATCGCCCTGCTCCCCGCCGCGGGGCCGGCCGCCGCCGCGGCCGGCGCCCCGGCCAGCGGGGCGCGGTTAGCCGTCCCGGCCGCGGTCCCCGGCCCGCCCTCGGGCTGGTCCACCGTGTTCAGCGACGACTTCAGCGGCGCCGCGGGCAGCGGGCCGTCCTCCGCCTGGCAGTACGACACCGGCCCCGGCTCCAGCTTCGGTACCGGCGAGATCGAGACCATGACCAGCTCGTCCAGCAACGTGCACCTGGACGGCAACGGCAACCTCGACATCACCGCGCTGAACCAGGGCGGCTCCTGGACCTCCGGCCGCATCCAGACGACCAGCGCCAACGTGGGCGCCCCGGCCGGCGGTGAGCTCGAGGTGACCGCCTCCATCCAGCAGCCCAGCCCGTCCGGCGGGCTCGGTTACTGGCCGGCGTTCTGGATGCTCGGGCCCGGCCAGTGGCCGGAAAACGGCGAGATCGACATCATGGAGGACGTCAACGCGCTCTCCGAGCTGTCCGGCACCGTGCATTGCGGGACCGATCCCGGCGGCCCGTGCAACGAGCCGAACGGCATCGGCAGCGGGCTGCGATCCTGCTCCGGATGCCAGTCGGGGTACCACACGTACTCGATGATCCTGAACCGCACGAACACCTCGGACGAGTCGGTCACGTTCTACCTGGACGGGAACCAGTACTTCAGCGTGAGCGAGAGCCAGGTCGGTACCTCCACCTGGCAGGCGGCGTTCGACCATAATCTGTCGATCATCTTCGACCTGGCCATGGGCGGCGGATACCCGAACGGGGTCTGCGGCTGCAGTACCCCGGCCAGCTCCACGACCTCCGGCGGCACGATGAGCGTCGCGTATGTCGCGGCCTACCAGACGGGCGGCGGCTCAGGAACGGGCGGGGGCGGGGGTGGCAGCAGCGCCACCGGGCCCATCGTGGGCTACGGCGGCCTGTGCGTCGATGACCGGGCCGCGAGCACCGCGAACTTCAACCCGGTACAGGTCTATACCTGCAACGGGACCGCGGCCCAGCAGTGGACCGTGGTCCAGGCGGGCAGCACGCTGCACGTCCTCGGCAAGTGCATGGATATCAACGGCGGCGGGACAGCCGACGGGACCACGGTGGACCTGTACGACTGCAACGGCACAGCCGCGCAGGTCTTCATCCCGCAGTCGAACGGTTCCCTGTATAACCCGCAGTCCGGCAAGTGCCTGGACGATACGGGCTGGTCCACGACGCCGGGTACGCAGCTCCAGATCTGGGACTGCACCGGCAACGCGAACCAGCAGTGGAGCCTGCCTTGATCAGGCGGAGAGGCGAGCGGCCAGGATGCGGCGGATGTCCGCCGTCTCCTCCTCGCTGTGCCGGTCGAGGATCGCGCCCAGGTCGTTCAGGTCGGCCTGGGAGGTGTAGGTAGCCAGGTCGCGCTCCAGCGCCTTGCGTGCGGCGCGGGCCGCGCGGGCGTCCCGGAGCTCGTCCCGGACGTTGCCCCACAGCTGGGTGACCGGCGAGGTGTTGCTGTCCATTGTTCCTTCCTTAGGGCTGGGGTCTTCGTTATCCAGTGTCGCCGACTTGCATTCATGCGTCCAATGACAAGAACTCAACCAACCCATGAGCACTTGTCATGTATGCCCGCCAGCTGGCCTGACGTGCCGCGCCGCCCGGCCGGGACCCGGAATTGGCGGCGGCCCCGCGCTAACTTGGGTCCATCGGACAATGCGGCCCGGCATCCGGGTGCTGGCGGCCAGGCGGCCCGCCTGACCGGGGTGGCCCGCCTGGCCCGGCCGCGATAGGGGGGCGTCATGGATAAGGACCTGGTCGACCGCGTCATCGAGACCGCCCAGCGGGTGGTGGCCAGCGGGGCGATCTCGGACAACGGCCACGGGAACGTCAGCCTGCGGGTCCCCGGCGCGGACGAGATGTACTTCACCGCGGGACCCTCGCTCCGCAACCACGCGGCAGCCGCAGTGGTGCGGGTCGGGCTGGACGGGACGCTGCGCGAAGGTGAGCTCCCGCCCATCCAGGGGGCCGTCGTGGCCATGCACACGGCCATGTACGCCGACCAGCCTGAGGTCGGCTGCGTGCTGCACACCCACTCGCCGTACGCGACGGCCTACGCCGTGGCCCGCCGGCCGATCGGCTGCTGGGTGGAGGCCCTGGCCATGTTCGGCCTGGCCGCCGGGGTTCCCGTCGCGGAGTACGGGCCGCGCGGGTCCGCGCAGGCCATCGCCGGCATCCGGGCCGCAGTCATCCCGGGCGTGCCCGCGGTGCTCCTGGCCAACCACGGCGTGCTGGTCTTCCACCGTTCCCCGGACCTGGCCATCCTGGTCGGCGGGGTGGTCGAGGAGGCCGCCCAGGCCGGTATCAACGCCGCCGCGCTAGGCGGCCCGGTCGAGATCGCGGAGGACCTGCGGGTGGCGGCGTTGCAGCGGAGCATGACCTTCGCCGAGCGCGGCACGGTGCGGGCCTAGCGGAGCGGCTCCGGGCCTGGCGCGGGCTCCGGGCCCGGCGGAGCGGATGGGGTCAGGCCGACGGGTCCGGGGTCAGCGCGCGGACCCAGCGCCGGTGGCGCGGCGCGGCCGGGACGGCGGGCGCCACCTCCGGCTCGCCGCCCGCCGGCGGCGGCTTCAGCAGGCCGTTGATCAGCAGCTCGGCCTCGGCGGCGACCAGGCCCAGGACCATCAGAGGGTCACCGCACTCCACCCGCAGTCGCACCGGGACGCCCGTTCCGTACGGGCACTCGCGCCGGGTGAACTCGCCGAGCTTCACCCGGGCCATGATGCACGCCGCGTCCTCGGTGCCCGCCGGCGCGACGTGGACGATGTCGAGCAGCGCGTTGCGCTGCCTGGCCTGGGACGCGGCCTGGCGGAGGGCCTCGCCCGAATCCGCGGAGCCGTCCACCACGACCACGACCACGCGGCGGCGGGCTGACGGCAGGTCCGGCTGCGCGGGGGCCTGCCCCGGATGCGGCCACCCGGGATTGGGCCATCCAGGATGCGGCCGCCGGGCCGCGCCCGCACCGAAACCGCCTTCCCCGTGCCTGCCTGACTCGCTCATCGGGCTCATGCTGGTCGTCTCCTCCGCCCGCCCCATCGTGCCTGCGTCTTCAGGCTGCCTCACGGGTGGCATCCCTCGCAGGGGCCGTTGGCCCCGGCGTGGCGGGACCTCTGGCGGGGTCAATCCTCAGCTTCCACCGCCCGCTCACGCAGAGGGCCACCAGGGTGAGCGCCGCGGCCAGCATGACCGCAGGGGCCAGGACCCGGACCGCGAAGTGGTCGGTGAGCAGGAGCAGATGGCTGTGCTGGAGGTAGGGGTTGCCCGGCATGTTGGATATCGTCCCGACGGTGAGCCGGGCCAGCACCAGCCAGTCCAGCCGCGAGGCGGGGTAGAGGACCAGCACGCAGATGATCATTGCGTCGTACCAGGGCAGCTGGTAGGGCCACAGGAACAGCCAGGCGGCGCACAGGGCCACCGTGGGCCGGATGGCCGGGCGCGCGGCTGCGCCCGGCGGCAGCCGCCGCAGGGCCAGGATGGCCACGGCCACGACCAGGACAGTGGCGATCATCCCGAAGTCGTGATGCCAGCCGTGGGGGAGGAGCGCCCGGTAGAAGTTGTCGGCGCTGCTCTGGTTGCGCCGGCTGAGCAGGGCCCGGACCGCGGGGGTCCCGAAGTACGCGTAGCTGGGCACGAGCACGGCCAGCGCGGCCGCACCCGCCAGAGCCAGGGCGGGCCAGGACCGGCGCAGCGCCCAGGCGGCGCCCAGGCCGAACAGCACGTAGTTGATCTTGATGTCGGCGGCGACGCCGAGGAGGACGCCCGCCGCCGCGACCCGCCACAGGCCAGGCCGGGCCGCGGCGTGCTGCTCGCCGAGCATGAGCAGCCCGAGCAGGCCCGCCATGACCGCCAGCACGTCAAGGTGCCCGGCGGCGACCAGGTCCCACAGCAGCAGCGGGTTGACCGTCCAGAGCAGGTGGGCGCGGAGCCGCTGGGCGGGCTTGTGCCGCAGCAGCCGGTCCAGGACCAGGGCGACGGCCGCGAACGCGGCCGAGTCCCACAGCTTGAGCCAGAACGTGATCCGGGCCGCGGAGGCGCCGCCGAGCTTGGCCGCCAAGAACTGCTCCATGGTGGCCAGCGGCCCGTAGACGCTCACGTAGTGATCCCACACGCGGGGGACGGAGCGTGCGAACGCGTTGTGCAGGTGGCGCAGGTGAATGGGAGCGGTCACGTACGGGCTGTGGCCGAGGTCCAGGAGCCGGCCGTAGGTCGCGTAGTCCAGGGCGTCCGTGGAACCGGCGGGCGGCAGCACGGTCAGCACCGCCACGGTGACCAGGCCGGTGATGAGCAGCAGGCGCGCGCTCAGCCGGGCCCCGCGGTGGATGGCGAGCAGGCCGGCCACCACCCCGCCGGTGCCGAGCAGGGCGGCCAGCCACAGCCCGTAGGTGATCAGGTCGGCGGACATGTGCCTGACCGGCAGCTCCCACGGCGGCCCGGCCGCCGGCAGGGCCAGCGGGGGCCGCATCCAGGCGCCGCGCACCAGGGATGCGGCGACCATGATCGCGATAGCGGTACCGATCCCGGCCGCGGCGGCCAGGGTCAGGCCGCGGCCCGGGCGGCCGGGAACGCCGCCCGCGGCGCCGGGGGAGGCGGGGTCACCGACCGGATCGGGGGCCAGGGCGGCGAGGCCGGAGACCTGGCCGGGCGCCGTGGCCACGGGGCCCGCGGGCGGCTCCAGGGCAGGAATTTCCCCGGTGGCACTGGTGTCGCTGCTCATTGTCCCCTGGCGGTTGGTGCGCGGCTGGTCACTGGGTGCCAGGCGCAGATGACGACCGGCAGACGTGAGAATAGCCGCAATGCCCGCATGAATAGGACAAAAACTAAAGATACGTGAGCAAGCTAACTATTGTTCTGTATCCGCAATTTATTTGGTCATACCGAGGCAAAGTGCCAGTCTTACCAAAATCCGGCTTTCTCATTACCCCGGTACTAGGCGGGCCCAGCCCTTCTGAGGGTCAGCTGAGCAAATCCTCAGGGCTAGCCAAGGGCGGGAATCCCGTGCTGGCCCCCCACATCTCCGCCAGCCGGCCATCGTCGATGCGGAAGATCTCGAACAGCATGGGCTGCGCGCCGCCGTCCGGGACCGCGATCCCCTCGACGGCCGAGCGGACGGCAGCCTTGTCCCCGTCAACCAGGATGTCCTGGGCGACGACGCGCATGCCGGGAAACCGGGCCACGAGCGCGCGCCAGGCGTCCTGGCCGGCCTCGAATCCCGTGGTGCCGAGCGGATGGCTGATGAAGCCGGGGGTGTGCAGGCCGGCGGCCTGGCCGAACTGGCGGGTGTTGAAGCACTCCTGCATCCGCTGCACCAGGGCGCTCGCATCTTCACGTGTGGTCATCGGCGTGATCTCCTCGTGGCTGGCAGGCGGGGTCGTGATGAGCGGCGCGGGCCGGTAAGCGGTGCGCCGCCCCGGTTATGGCCCAGAGTATACGGTGCGCCGCCCCGGTTATGCTGAGGCCGACATGTCCAGCCATCCGCATCAGCCCGCTCCGGCGGAGCCGCCGGCCGCTCACGGGAGTGACCGGGAGCTGCGGGCTGACGCGCGCCGCAATCGCGAGCAGGTGCTGCGGACCGCGCAGCAGCTGTTCGCGACGGAGGGCCTCGGCGTCTCGCTCGATGAGATAGCCCGCCGCGCGGGCGTTGGCCCCGGCACCGTGCACCGGCACTTCCCGGCCAAGGAAGCGCTGTATCTCGCCGTGGCCACCGGCATGCTGGAGCAGCTGGTGGCGGAGGCGGAGGTGCTCGCCGCCACCAGCGATCCCGCCGCCCTGTTCACCCTGCTGTCGCGGATGATGGCCACGGGCGCCGAGAACGTGGCGGTGAAGAGCGCGCTCACGGCCGCCGAGTTCGACTTGCGCACCGCTGCCCCGGGCGTCGCGGCCGACCTCACCCGCCATGTCGCGGATTTGCTGGATCGCGCGCACGCCGCCGGCGTCGCGCGCCGGGATGCCAGCGTCGGCGAGGTGATGGCCCTCGTCGCCGGTGCCTTCGCCGCGATCCGCCACGCCGGCGCGGAGACCAGCCGCGAGCGCTCAGCGCACATCGCCCAGATCATCCTCGACGGGCTGCGACCCCAGCCCCGGTAGGTAGTGCGCGCCCGGCGCTAGCGGCGGACCGCCCCGGTGACCAGCCACTGCGACGACCGGGCGCGCAGGATGAGCGTGACGAAGCGGGCGGCCAGCCAGAGGCTGAGGACCAGCCACAAGGCGACCAGGCCGGCGTGCCGCGTGATCACCAGCGCCGCGCCGGCGGCGAACACGCCGGCCGCCGCCAGCCCGGCCAGCGCCAGGTAATCCTGGTCCCCGGCGCCGATCAGCACGCCGTCGAGCACGAACACGACGCCAGCCACCGGCTGCTGGGCCGCCGCCACCAGCAGCACGGCGGGCAGCAGCCGGCGCACGTCCGGCGCGGCCGAGAAGACATCGGGCAGCAGCGGGATGGCCGCGGCCAGCACGATCCCGAACACCACCCCGTAGGCCACGCCCCAGCCGATCATCCGGCTGGTCGCGGCCCGGGCTCCGGCCACGTCCCCGGCGCCCAGGTACCGGCCGGTGATGGCCTGGCCCGCGATCGCGATCGCGTCCAGCGCGAAGGCCAGCAGGGTCCAGGCCCGGAACGCGATCTGGTGCGCGGCGATGGCCGCATTTCCCTGCCGGGCGGCGATCGCGGTGACCACGATCAGCACCGCCTGCAGCGCGATCGTGCGCACGACCAGGGACGCCCCGGTCACGGCGGCGGCCCGCAGGCCGGACCGGCCGGGCGTGAACCCCACCCCCGCCCGCCGGGCGCCCCGGGCCACCATGGCCAGGTACGCGGCGGCCGCGGCGGTCTGCGCGCACACCGTGCCCCAGGCCGAGCCCGCGATGCCCCAGTGCAGGCCGAGAACCAGGAAAGCGTTCAGGGCCACGTTGAGGACGTTGGCCGTCACCGCGACGGTCAGCGGCGTCCGGGTGTCCTGCAGCCCGCGCAGCACGCCGGTCCCGGCCAGCACCACCAGCATGGACGGCGCGCCGAGCAGGCTGATGCGCAGGTAGGTGGCGGCCTCGCGGCTGACGCCGGGCGAGCCGCCGAACGCGTGCACGATCTGCGGCGCCAGCGGCCACCCGGCGGCCAGGACCACGGCGCCGATGATGCCCGCCAGCCACAGCCCGTCGATGCCCTGGCGGATCGCGGCCTCCCGGTGGCCCGCGCCGAGCTGCCGCGCCACCGCGGCGGTAGTCCCGTAGGCCAGGAAGATCGAGATGCCGACCAGGGCGGTGAGGGCCTGGCTGGCCACGCCGAGCCCGCCGAGCGCGGTGGTGCCGAGACGCCCGACGATCACCGAGTCCGCGAACAGGAACAGCGGCTCCGCGACCAGCGCCCCGAAGGCCGGCACCGCCAGCCGCAGAATTTCCCGGTCGTGCGGGTTCCGGTGCGCGGGCCCGAGCCGGCGCCGGCGAAGCTGGCCCGGCGCCGGGCTGGGCGCAGGCGAAGGGGGCGCCGGGGAGGGCATGGCCCGCATGGTAATTGCGGCAATTATCTAGTTGCAAACTTTTTGCAGCCGGTCGCCGGGACGGCGCTCAGCGCTCCAGCCGGGTGCCCCAGGCCGCATCCGGGCCGCCCGGGCCGGGGCCCGGTGTCGGCGGCCGGGACCAGTGTCTGGCCGGCCTGGATGGCCCGGTGGCTGGATGATGCGGCGGCCCGGGGGCCGGGCCGCCGACCCGGCCCGCCTGGATGGCCCGGGTGGCCGGATGACACGGGTCCAGGGTGCGGGCCCGGCCCGGCCGGCCTGGCCCAGCCGGGAAAGCCCCGGACGGCGGCCGGTGGTATTCCGGGCGCCCGGCCGCCGCATAAACCGCCACCAGGTATTTGTCATGACCAGGCCAGGCCCGGCGCGTCCTCGCGGCCGCGATGTCCTTTCGCCGGGACTAATTCATTAATGCGCGTAGCCATTGTGGCGGGTGAGTCCGCAACGCCGGGCCCGGGTCGCCGTCCCCGGGTCCGGCGCACTTCGCGGTACGGGGCCCCGGCTCCCCCAGGCCGGCTACTGCACGTGGATCCGGCCCGAGCCGACGCCGTGCCGCGCGGCGTCGTAGGCCCGCCAGCGGACCGCGTGCTGGCCCGGGGCCAGGGCGAACGCGAAGAACTTCTGCTCCCCCGCGGCGATCGCGCGGACCCGGATGGTCCCGCCGCCGCTCAGGGTGATGACCAGGTGCTGTACGTCCGCGGCCGCCGTCCCGTACGTCACCTGCGGCGGGCCGGCCCCCCAGCCCATCACCGCTGTGCCCTGCGGCGTAACGGCCGAGGCGCAGCCGCTGCTGCCGTTGCCGCCACCCCGGGTTACCAGGCACTCGCCCCACGGCCCCACGTACGCCGTGACCGACCAGGCGTGGCCGCCCGCCGCCCCGGAGCCGATCAGATGGGTGGCGCGGGGCAGGCCGGTCTGGCCGGGCCGCAGCCACAGATTGACGGTCTCGGTCCCGCCCGGGTCGTTGAAGGGGATCGCCGAGGCCAATTCCCCGTGGGCCGAGTACGCGGTGACCCGGCTGATCACCGCGTGCACCGGGACGCCATAGGCCACGAGGCGGGTGCCGTAGACGGTAACCGGGTGCAAGGTGAGCACTGTGCCGTCGGCCAGCCGGACCGTCACGTAGCGGACCGCCGCGCTCACCGGTCCGTACTCGGTGTCGATGGGGCCGCCAGCGGTCCCCATGAACGCGACGGGATCGGACCGGCTGGGGCCGGTGACCGGCCCGCAGTCGCTCGACGAGACCGCGGTGAAGCACTGCCCGCCCCGCCCGGCACCGGCCGTGCCCGGCTTCTGCGCGGTGACCTGCCAGCGCCTGCCGTCCACGGTGCCGGAGGCGATCAGCCCGGCCGGCGACCGCGGGCCCGCCGGGTGCACGGTCACGTGGTGGCGCCGGGCCTGGTTGAGAGCGGGCTGGGAGGCCTGCTGGTGCAGCAGCAGGGGGACGGCGACGCCGGCCGCCACCACGGCCAGGCCCGCCGCCGCCACGAGGCGCCGCCGGACCCGGATGGCCGTGCCCTGGCGGACCGCCTGGCCCACTGGTGCGGGGCGCGGCGTGATGGCTCCGAACGCCTGGTCGAGCCGCTCCGTCAGGTCCCGCTCGTCGCTGATGCTCACTGCAAGCCCCCATCCACGAGTTCGGTGCTGGTGCGGAGGGCGGCCAGGGCCCGTGAGGCCTGGCTCTTCACCGTGCCGACCGAGCAGCCGAGCGTGACCGCGGCCTCGGTCTCGGTCAGCCCCACCCAGTAGCGGAGCACGACCACGGCGCGCTGCCTGGGGCCTAGCCGCTGCAGCGCCGCGATCAGGGCCAGCCGCTCGTCGTGGGCGCCGGTCGCGTCGGCTACTCCCTGCTCCGGCAGCTGGTCCGTGAGGTGCTCAGGCACCCGGCGCTTGCGGAACCGGTTCCGGTTCTCGTTGATCACGATCTGCCGGACGTAGGCGTCCGGGCTGCCGCTCCGGGTGACCCGCGGCCAGGAGGCGTAGGCGCGGGCGAACGCCGCCTGCACCACGTCTTCCGCGTGCCCCTGATCGCCGGTGAGCCCGTACGCGAGCCGGACCATGCTCGGCCACCGGCCGTGCATGAACTCGCGGAACTCCTCAGCCGACCGCTCGTCCATGGGACACCCCCTTCGTCCCTACAGACCACGGGGAGACCGCGCATCGTTGCATAGCGCCGGGTCCGGGTACGTCAGGCGATGGCCGCGTACGCCGCGGCCTGCAGCGCATCATGCACCGCGGGCGGCTGGGGGCTGTCGAACATGCGCTGGGTCAGCACGATGACGGCCAGGTCCCGCGCCGGGTCGGCCAGCCAGGTGGTGCCGAATCCGCCGGCCCAGCCGAACGCGCCGGCCCGCGGCCCGGCGGTGACCACCGAGGTGCAGAACCCCCACCCGACGCCGGTGAAGAAGCCCGGGCCGAGTCCGCCGCGGGCCTTCTGGGCCGGGGACAGCTGATCGCTGGTCATCGCCGCGACCAGGTCCTCGGGCAGCAGCCCATCCCCGCCGCGCAGCAGCATGCGCGAGAACGCAAGCAGGTCGTCGGCCGTCGAGACCAGGCCCGCCGCCCCGTCGGAAAACGCCTGGGGCTCGCTCCACAGGCCAGCGGGCTGGTCCCAGACCTCCAGACCGCCACCGGGCGCGGACCGGAACGCGGACCCGAGCCGGCCGGTGTCCGGGGTCCAGAATCCGGTGTCGCGCATGCCCAGCGGCTCGAAGATCCGGGTCCGGAGCACGTCCGCGAACGGCTCGCCCGCGGCCCGCTCCAGCAGGACGCCGAGCACCGAGGCGCCGGTGTTGTAGAACCAGCGCTCACCGGGCTGGGCCAGCAGCGGCAGGGAGCCCAAGCCCGCGATCCAGGTGTCCGGGCCGGGCTGCTCGGCTGGGTTGGGCGGCCCGATCGTGGCCAGGTGCAGCGCGTCGGCCCGCGCCACCACCGGCCACGGGCGCTCGGCGGCGAACATCTCAGCCGTCAGGCCGAAGCCAAACGTGAACGTCAGCAGGTCGCGCACGGTGATCGGGCGCCTGGCCGGCGCGGTGTCGTCCAGCGGGCCGTCCATCCGGCGCAGCACCCGGGGGGCGGCCAGCTCGGGGAGCAGCCTGGCCACCGGCTCGTCCAGGTCGAGCAGCCCCTCCCGGACCAGCGCCAGGGTGGCCGCACCGGTCACCGGCTTGGTGACGGACGCGATGCGGAACAGCGAATCACGCTGGACCGCGGGCCCGCCGATGGACAGCGAGCCCAGCGCCTCCACGTGCACCTGATCGCCCCGCGCCACCAGGGCTACCAGACCAGGCACGGTCTCGTCGCCCACCTGCGCGGCCGCCTCCGCACTGAAGCGCGCCAGCCCGTCCGCGGTCAGCCGGTGATGCATGATCGGTCACTCCCTCGGGAGTCCTCCACATTAGCCGTGCAGCTGGTCCAGGGCGCGCTCGATCCGCCGCTCCGACACCGGGCCGGAGGTGCCCAGCGTCTGCGCGAACAGGCTGACCCGCAGCTCCTCGATCATCCAGCGCAGCTCGCGGACATCGGGATCGCCGCGCCGCCCGGGCGGCAGGTCAGCCAGGGTCTGCTGATAGTCCTCGTTCACCCGCTGGACCACGGTCATCCGCTCGGCGTCCCGGATCAGGGATTCCGGCATCTTCTCCAGCCGCCGGCTCATGCCCCGCAGATAACGGACCAGGTCGGGCAGCCGCCGGGCCCCGGTCTCGGCGATGAATCCCGGGTAGACCAGCCCGGACAGCTGGGCCCGGAGGTCGGCGAACGCGGCCCGGACCGGAGGGCTGGGCGTCCCGGCCAGGCTGGACTCGACCTGATGGGCCTGGCCGAGGGCCCGGGCGGCCAGCGCCACCACGTCCGCAGTGCGGGCGGCCAGCTCCGCGCGGGCCGCCGCCAGCAGCCGGGCGAAGCCCGCCTCGTCCCAGGCCGGGCCGCCCGCCTCGGTGATCACCTGGTCCGCCGCGGCGGCGGCGCAGTCCTCCAGCAGCGCGTCGGTGCCCGGGTACGGGTGACGGCTCATGGCCAGCTTGGCGCTGACCGGCAGGCGGCCGGCCACGGCGCGGGCGCCGGAGGGCACCTGGAGCAGGAGCAGCCGCCGGGTGCCGCGCAGCATGGCCGCGTCGGCCTGGGCCCGTGTCTCGAACAGCCGGACGTCGACCGCGTCGCCGGTGTCGGCCAGCGCCGGGTAGGCCCGGACCTCGCCGTGGCTGAACTCGCGGGGCAGCGTGCCGATGTCCCAGGTGCGCAGCCCGGTCCGGATGAGCCCGGCGGCCGCCTCGCTCAGCGTGGCCTGCAGCCGGGGCCGGAGCTGGCGGCGCAGCTCGTCCAGGTCCTTGCCCGCGGCGAGTACCCGGCCGTCCTCCACCACGCGGAAGGTGATCCGCAGGTAGGCGGGCAGCCGGGACTCATCCCAGGCGGACCGGGGCACGTGCACGCCGCCGAACCGGGACAGCTCGGTGCCCAGCGCGTCGAGCAGGTCCCCGCGGGCCGGGCCGAGCCGGGGCAGTACCGCCCGGGCCGTGTCCGGGACCGGCACGAACGTGGTCCGCAGCTGCTTGGGCAGCGACCGGATCAGCTCGGTCACCATCGCCTCACGCAGCCCGGGCACCTGCCAGCTGAACTCTTCCGCGCTCACCTGGTTCAGCCGGGCCAGCGGGATGTCCACGGTCACCCCGTCGTCCGGCTCGCCCGGCGCGAACTCATACGACACCGGGAGGTCAGCCCAGCGGGCCGGGTAGTCGTCCGCGGTAATCTCCCCGGCCGCGGGCGCGACCAGGTCGGCGGGGGAGAGGTCCAGCCGGCCGGGGTCGGCGGCCCGGGTCTTCTTCCACCAGGTGTCGAAGTGCCGGGCGGAGGTCACCTCGGCCGGGATCCGGTGATCGTAGAACTCGAACAGGGCCGTGTCGTCGGCGACGATCCCGCGCCGCCGGGCCTTGCGTTCCAGGTCCTCGGCGTCGGCGATCATCTGCTGGTTGCGGGCGAAGAACGTGTGGTGCGTCCGCCAGTCCCCCTCGACCAGGGCATGCGTGATGAACAGGTCCCGGGCCGCCGCCGGGTCGATCCGGCCGTACATGACGGTCCGGGCGGCCACGATGGGCAGGCCGTACAGGCTGACCTTCTCGGTGGCCACCGCCGCGCCGCGGCGCGCGTCCCAGCGCGGCTCGCTGTAACTGCGCCGGACCAGATGCGCCGCGAGCGGCTCGGCCCACTCGGGGTCGATGCGGGCCGTGACGCGGGCCCACAGCCGGGACGTCTCCACCAGTTCGGCCGCGACCACCCACTGCGGCGGTTTCCGGGCCAGCACCGAGTCCGGGAAGATCGCGAACCGGGCGCCGCGGGCCCCGGCGAACTCGGTCAGCGGCCGCCGCTTGCCGCGCGGCTTGCTGTCCGTGTCCTGCAGGCCGATGTGCGACAGCAGGCCAGCCAGCAGGGACATGTGCACCCGGTCGGCCAGCCCGTCCGGGAACCGGCTGCCAGGCCCGGCGTCCGGTGCCGGGGCCTGGGGGGCGGCCGGCGGCAGGATCCGGCCCGCCCGCGGCCGCCGCTGGCCGGCCCGCCGCTGGCCCTGGCCGTCCTGCTGCGCTGCCGGCGGCGCGGGCGGCCCGCCGGGGGAGTGGCCGGCCCCGCGGCGCTCCCGGCCCGCCTGGATGCCGAGGTCCGCGGCGGCCTGCCGGAGCTGGCCGTACACGTCCTGCCATTCCCGCACCCGCAGGTAATGCAGGTACTCGCGGCGGCACAGCCGCCGGAACGCCGACGCGGACAGCTGGCTCTGCCGCTCACGCAGGTAGTCCCACAGGTTCAGGAACGCCAGGAAGTCCGACCCGGGCTCGGCGAACCTCGCGTGCATCTCGTCCGCGGCCTGCCGCGCATCGGCGGGCCGCTCCCGGGGGTCGATGATGGACAGCGCCGCGGTGATGATCAGCACCTCGCGGGTACAGCCGTTCCGGCCGGCCTCCAGGATCATCCGCCCCAGCCGCGGGTCCACCGGCAGCCGGGACAGCTTGCGGCCCACCTCGGTCAGCCGGGTCCGGCCCTGGCCGGGCTCGTGACCCGGGGAAAAGGCGCCGAGTTCCTCCAGCAGCCGCACGCCGTCCGCGACGTTCCGCGAGTCGGGCGGATCGACGAACGGGAAGTCGGCCATGTCGCCCAGGTCCAGCGCGGCCATCTGCAGGATGACGGAGGCCAGGTTGGTGCGCAGGATCTCCGGGTCGGTGAACTCGGGGCGGCTCTCGAAGTCCTCCTCGCTGTACAGCCGGATGCACACGCCGTCCGAGGTCCGCCCGCACCGGCCCTTGCGCTGGTTGGCCGAGGCCTGCGAGACCGGCTCGATGGGCAGCCGCTGGACCTTGGTCCGCTGGCTGTACCGGGAGATCCGCGCGGTGCCCGGGTCGATCACGTACTTGATGCCCGGGACGGTCAGCGACGTCTCCGCCACGTTGGTGGCCAGCACCACCCGCCGGGAAAAGTGATTCGCCTGGCCCGGCTTCCGGTCGAACACTCTGTGCTGCTCGGCCGCGGACAGCCGGGCGTACAGCGGCAGTACCTCCAGCCCTTCCCGGCCGTCCAGCGCGTCGGCGGTGTCCCGGATCTCCCGCTCGCCGCTGAGGAACACGAGGATGTCGCCGGGCCCCAGGGCGCTCAGCTCCGTGACCGCGTCCAGGATGCCCTGGACCTGGTCCTTGGCTTCCCGCTCCGGGTCGCCGGGATCGGCCAGTGGCCGGTAACGCACCTCCACGGGGTAGGTCCGCCCGGACACCTCGACCACCGGCGCCCCGGCGCTCTGCTTGCTTGATTCGCCTCCGGCGCTCTGCTTGCTTGATTCGCCTCCGGCGCTCTGCTTGCTTGATTCGCCTCCGGCGAAATGATCACTGAAGCGCTGGGGGTCGATCGTGGCCGAGGTGATGATGACCTTGAGATCCGGGCGGCGGGGCAGCAGCCGCTTGAGATAGCCCAGGATGAAGTCGATGTTCAGGCTGCGCTCGTGCGCCTCGTCGATGATGAGCGTGTCGTAGCGGCGCAGCAGCCGGTCGCGGCGCATCTCGTTGAGCAGGATGCCGTCGGTCATCACCTTGACCAGCGTGCTGTCGCTGGAGGTGTCGGTGAAGCGCACCTGGTAGCCCACCGTGCTGCCCAGCTCGGTGCCGAGCTCGCTGGCGATCCGCTCCGCGACCGTGCGGGCCGCGATCCGGCGCGGCTGGGTGTGCCCGATCTGCCCGGTCACCCCGCGGCCGAGCTCGAGGCAGATCTTCGGCAGCTGGGTGGTCTTCCCCGACCCGGTCTCCCCGGCGACGATCACGACCTGGTGGTCCCGGATGGCCGCGGCGATCTCGTCCTTCCGCTGGCTGACCGGGAGCTCCGCCGGGTAACTCAGCCTGGGCACGCTGGCCCGCCGGGCCTCGGCCCGGGACTGCTCGGCGAGCGAGGGGGTCACGGCGGGATTCTCCAGGGCGGAACGGGGGGCGGCGCGGAAGAGGCCGGGACGGCATACGCCAGGCTGCCAGTCCGGGCCCTGCCTACCTAACGCTTTTGCGCCCCGCCAGCTTCCGGGCCGGCCGGCGCCTCAGCCGACCTGGCGCACGTTGAACGAGGTGATGACCCCGTTCTGGACGACGTAGCTGCCCGAGTACTTCTTGACCGTGCCGTCGGTCTGGAACGCGGCGACGCTGGCCGTCACCTGATCACCGGTCCACGTGAGGATCGTCACCACATCCCGCGCGGTGCCGCGGTAACCCGCCTCGAACTGCGCCAGGCTCGGCCTGGTGATGTTGCCGCCCAGATCCCAGGCCCGCAGGTAGGCGCGGCGGCTGATGGCCGCGTAGTAGCGCCGCACCACCATGGGCGGGGTGACGGCCACCGTCACGGCCCGGCCGGTGGCGGGAGGGCTGGACGCCACGCTGCCCCCGGTCGTCTGGCGCTGCAGCGAATTGTGGTGTTTCAGCAGCGCCAGCCCGATGCCCACGACCGCCAGGACGGCGACGCAGGTGGCGAGCACGGCCAGCCCGCGCCGCCGCCGGCCTGGCGACGGGGCCGGCCCGGCCCGGAGGGCCCAGGGCGCTGCGGAGGCGGGGCCGCCGGCCGCAGGCCGGACCAGTCGGCGCCAGCCGGACTCATGCCAGCCGGACTCATGCCAGCCGGACTCATGCCAGCCGGACTCATGCTGGCGGGGCCCATGCCGGCCGGACTCATGCTGGCCGGGCCCATGCTGGCCGGCGAGGACGGCCCGCGTGGGCCGTCGCTGGCCGGCGGAACCCGGGAGAGCTGGTCGGCGCTGGTCGGCGCGGCCGGGCGGGGCGGGGGCAGGAAACCGACCGCGGGGCTGACCGGCGTGGTCTGGGGCCGGCCCGCCTCCGCCGCCGCCAGGCCGGCCTGGTCAGACGCGGGGGCGGGGGCGGCCAGGCCGGGCGCCGGGCTGACCGCGCCCGTCGGGGGAACGCCCGCGAGCGCCTGCTGCACCGCCGACCGGGCGGGCAGTTCGGCCGCGCTGACCCCGCACGCCTCCTGCAGGGCCGCGGCGAACGCGCGGCAGCTCGGATAGCGGTCCTCGGGGGCCTTGGCCAGGCCCCGGAAGATGACCTGGTCCACGGCGGCGGGCAGGTCGGGACGCGCGCCGGTCAGCGGGGGCGGGGGCGCGGACAGCTGGGCCCACATGACCGCCAGGCTCTGATCCCGCCGGAACGGCGGCGCCCCCGACAGCATCTCGAAGGCCGCGCAGGCCAGCGAGTAGGCGTCCGCGCGGCCGTCCACGGTCCGGCCCTCGATCTGCTCGGGGGCCAGATAGTTCAGGGTGCCGAGGACCTGCCCGGTCAGCGTGAGGTTGGTGGTGGCCTGCGAGGTCTTGCTGATGCCGAAGTCCGACAGGTAGACATGGTCTTCCGAGCCGTCCTCGGCCAGCCCGCCGAGAAGCATGTTGGCCGGCTTCACGTCCCGGTGCACCAGCCCGTACGCATGCGCGGCGTCCAGCGCGGACGCCACCTGGGCCACGATCCCGGCGGCGCGGGCCGCGGGCAGCGGGCCGACCCGGTTCAGCAGGCTGTGCACGTCCTGGCCGCCGACGTAGCGCATCGCGATGAACAGCACGCCGGCCGCCTCGCCGGCGTCGAAGATCGGGATGATGTTCGGGTGATCCACCGCAGCCGCGGCCCGGGATTCCCGGATGAAGCGCCGCCGGAACCCCTCGTCCCGGGCCAGGTCCTCGGCGAGGACCTTCAGCGCCACCCAGCGGCCCAGCCGGACGTCACGGGCCCGGTAGACGATGGCCATGCCGCCCCGGCCGATCTCCTCCACCATCTGGTAGCTGCCGATCTGCGGGGACGAGCCAGAATCAGCTAACCCCGCAGGGAAGTCCTCAGCCACCCGTGCCTCCAGCGTCTTGCCCCGTCAAGCACGTGCCCCGGCGCGCACCAGCCCCCGTAAACCGGCCATGCCGCCCAGAACCGGCGGCGCTTACGGTAGCAGCCAGCCTAGGCCAGGCGCCGCTCTGTGGCCCAGCGGGTGAGCTGATGCCGGGTGGACAGCTGGAGTTTGCGCAGCACCGACGAGACATGGCTCTCCACGGTCTTCACGGAGATGAACAGCTCACGCGCGATCTCCTTGTAGGTGTAGCCCCGCGCGATCAGGCGCAGCACCTCACGCTCCCGGGGGGTCAGCTGATCCAGTTCCGGGTCCAGAGACGGGACGCCCGGGCCGTCGCCGGGCAGCGCCGCGAACGCGTCCAGCACGAATCCGGCCAGCCGGGGGGAGAACACGGTGTCCCCGCCGGCGACCCGGAGGACCGCGGCCACCAGGTCCGGCCCGGAAATCGTCTTCGTCACGTAGCCGCGGGCGCCGGCCCGGATGACCGCGATCACGTCTTCCGGCGCGTCCGACGCGGACAGGGCCAGGAACCGCACCTGGGGCTGGGTGGAGCGCAGCGCGGTGACCACGGCCTGCCCGCCCCCGCCCGGCAGGTGCACGTCGAGCAGCACCACGTCCGGCAGGCACTCGGAGATCACGGTGATCGCGGGCGCCACGTCGTCCGCCTCGCCCACCACTTCCACGTCGTCGCCCAGCTCGGACCGGACCCCCGAGCGGAACAGCCCGTGGTCATCGACGATGACCACGCGCGGCCGCCGGCCCTGGCCGGGGGCCGCAGCGGACGCGGGCAGCCCGGTCATGAGCGCCCCGCCTTATGCTCGGTAGCGGCCCGGGGCATGGTCAGCGACACCTCGGTCCCCTCACCCGGCGCGGTGCGGACGGCCGCGGTCCCGCCGCGGCGGGCCATCCGCGCGCGGATCGACTCGGCCAGGCCTTTCCGGTCCGGCGGCACGGCCGCGGGATCGAAGCCCCGGCCGCGGTCCCGCACGAAGAGCGTCACCCCGGACGGCTCCACCTCGGCGAAGATGGAGACCACTGGGGCGCCGGACCACTTCACCGCGTTGACCGTGGCTTCACGGGCCGCGGACAGCAGGGCCCGCAGATCGTCGTCGAGCTCGCAATCACCCACGGTGACCGCCTCGACGGGCACCTCGTGCTGGGCCTCCACGTCCTGCTGGATGAGCCGGATCCCGGCCGCGAGCGTCATGTCCTGACCGTCCAGCGAGCCGGGTGCCTGCCCGTCGAACAGCCAGGCCCGAAGTTCCCGTTCCTGCGCCCGGGCCAGCTGGATGACCTGCTGCGGGTGGTCCGCGCGGCGCTGGATCAGGGCCAGCGTCTGCAGCACCGAGTCGTGCAACCGGGCGGCCATGTCGGCGCGTTCCTCGGCCCGGATCCGGGCCTGCCGCTCGACCATGAGGTCGCGCGCGATGCGCACCCACCATGGACCGAGCAGGACGGCGATCGCCGCCACGACCAGGATCACGCCGGCGATCTCGCGCAATGCGCCCGCGACCTGATGCCCGGTCAGCAGCCAGCTCAGCCCCCACACCAGGGCCACGGCGGCGACCGCCACCCGGGCCACGATCCGGCGGCGGCTGCCGCCGCCCTCGGCCAGGCCGAGCAGCGGATCCGCGAGGCGCCGCAGCACGGCCTGCTCGTCCGGCGGCGCGTTGCGCCAGATCAGGGTCAGGCCGGCCACGCTGATCACCAGCGGCCAGGCCAGGCTGCCGACCCAGCTCGCGCGCAGCGCCGACGCGATCACCAGGACCAGCACCAGCAGCGAGGCCAGGCCGGCGACCAGGGCTATACCGCGCCGGTCGGTCATCGCCCGGGCGGCGATGTTGGCGTCCGCCCCCTCCGCCGGGATCAGCAGCCAGGCCAGCACGTAGGCGGCCGCGCCGATGAGGCCGAACACCGTGGCGACCACGAACCCGGTCCGCACCACGGTGGGGTCCAGGCCGGTACGGGCGGCCAGGCCGGCCGCGACCCCGCCCGCCAGCCGGTCCTCGCGGCTGCGCCGCAGCGGCCCGCTGCCCGGGGGGCGGCGCATCCAGGGACGGCGTCCGGGCCGTCCGAACCACCGTCCATGCCGCCCCGGGCCCAGGGGCTCAGGACTCAGCGGACCGCGGTCAGTGCGCGCGGTCGGCCCGGGGTCAGTGCCTGCCGCCATCCCTCCATCATCGCGCTCTTCGCCCGGCCTGGGTATCAGGGATGTCCCGGATCCTGGCCGGCCGGGATCAGGGACGGGTCCGGGGTGTTCCCAATGGTGCCACGCGGGGCCCGGCGGCAGGCTGGAGCCATGAACACAACGACCAGCCCCACTGCAGGCGACCAGACCTCACGCCCAGCCTACGAATCAGCTCCGGCCCGGACGCTCAGCCGCCCGGTCCGCGACCGGATGCTCGGCGGAGTCGCCGCCGGCATCGCCCGCTACCTCGACGTCGACGCGACCGTCGTCCGCATCCTGTTCGCCGCGGCGACCCTGATCGGCGGGGCCGGGGTGCCCCTGTACCTGGCGGCCTGGCTGCTCATCCCGGAAGACGGCGCCGACCAGTCCATCGCGGCGGGCCTGTTTCAGTCCCGGTCCAGCTGAGCGGAGAGGCCGCAGCCACATGCCACTGAGAACACGGGGGTACGGAGCGCGCCAGCGCGCCTCGGATGCCACCATGCGAGTTTCTGACGCCGAACGGGCCGAGGTCGCCGACCAACTGGCCCAGCACTACGGGGACGGGCGTCTCGACCAGGCGGAACTGGACGAGCGCCTGGGCCAGGCGATGAGCGCTAAGACCCATGCCGACCTGGCCGGGCTCACCGCCGACCTGCCTCCCGTGGAGGCCCGCCAGCCCGGTGCCCGCCAGCCCGGTGCCCGCCAGCCCAGTGTGCGGGGCAGCGGCGCCCAGGCGCCCGCTCGGGCCCGGCCCGGGCGGCCGTGGGCCAGGCCGCTGCTCATCGTGCTGCTCATCCTGGTCGTGGCCACCTCCTGGCACGGCCTGGTGCACGGGCTCTGGCTGCCCTGGCTCGGGGGGTTCTGGTTCGGGCCGGCCTGGTGGCTGTGGATCGCGCTGCTGGTCTTCTGCTGGCTGCGCTTCGGTCCCCGGCGCCATCGCCGGTAGGGGTGCCGCCAGGCGGGCGGTACCGCTGCTAAGTGTCCGCCGCGGGCGGGCCCGTGTTCCCGGTGCGGCGGGCACGGGCCCGCCGCTTGCCTTCGTGCATGGCCTGGACCCGGGCCACCGGGATCGTGTGGCCCTCGGCGACCAGGTCGGCGGGGAGGCGCTGGGGCGGGGGCAGCTGGCCCGCCCAGCGCGCCCCGGGGGTCACCAGCCGGGCCGCGGTGAGCACCGTGAAGTCGGCCGGGGTCACCCGGTCCAGCTCGTCCCAGGGCAGCGGGAAGGACACCGGGACCCCCGGCCGGATCCGCGGGCTGTAGGCCGCCACCACGGTGGCGCCGCCCGCCCGGGTCGAGTCCAGGAAGACCTTGCCTTCCCGGTCCTCCCGGATGAACGCGGTGGTGGTGAGGGCCGGGTCGAGCCGCTCGGCCCGGGCGGCCACCGCGCGGGTGGCCGCCGCGGCGTCCTCGGCGCTGGCCCCGGTGATCGGCACGAACACGTGCACCCCCTTCGCGCCGCTGGTCTTGACCGCGCCGGCCAGCCCGCAGCCGGCCAGCGCCTGCCGGACCAGCTGGGCCGCGAGCACCGCGAGCCGGAACTCCCCGCCCTCCGGCGGGTCGATGTCGAGCACCAGGGACCCGGGATGGTCCTGCTGGCCGGCCTCGCCCAGCGTGGGGTGGTACTCCACGGCCCGCTGGTTGGCGAACCAGAGCAGCGTCCGGCGGTCGTCGCAGAGCGCGTAGGACACCTCGCGGCGGGAGCTTTCCGCCCACAGCCGGACGGTCCGCACCCACGGCGGTGTGTACTTCGGCACGTTCTTCTGCATGAACGGCGCCTGGCCGCGCAGCACCCGGACCACCGACAGGGGGCGCCCGCGCAGCTCGGGGATGATCAGCTCGCGGACCGCGTCCAGGTAGTCCACCAGGTCACGCTTGGTCGCCCCGGCTCCGCTGAACAGCGGCTCGCCGAGGTTGGTCAGCGATACCCCGTCCCGCTCCTCATCGACGCTGATGACGTCACCGTCCCTTCCCGGCGTTCCGGCCTGGTTCCATCGTGCCCTGGTTCAGGCGGTGCTGTGAGACCGTGGGCGGGTGAGGGATCAGTACAGTGACGGGCCCGACGTGCTGCTGGTCGCGGTGGACGGCTCGGATACCTCGCTCCGCGCGGGCGCGTACGCGGCGGGCATGGCCCGGCGGCAGAAGGCCAGGCTGGTCTGCCTGTACGTGCGGCCGTTCAGCGCGACGGCCGGGATGAGCGCGGGCGCGACCCTGGCCATGCGGGAATCGCACGAGTCGGTCGCCGCGGAGCTGCGGCGCAACGCCGCGGAGCAGGGCGCCCGGCTCGGGATCGACATCGTCTTCGTCGAGCGCGACGGTAACCCGTTCACCGAGATCGTCCGGCTCGCGGAGGAGATCCAGGCGGACGCGGTGATCGTCGGCGCCTCGACCAAGGCTGGTCACCGTTTCGTGGGCTCCCTGGCCGTGCACCTGGTCCGGGCCAGCCGCTGGCCCGTCACCGTGGTTCCGTGAGCCCTGGTTTCGTAAGGCGTGGTTCCGCGAGCCGGAGTTCGCTGGCGGCCTGCTCCCTGACGATGGCCGCGACCACGTCGTGCCGCAGCGGGCGCGGGTGCACCAGCAGGGCCCGGGCCACCTCGCGGATCCGCAGCCGCAGCGGGACCAGCAGTTCCTCGCTGCGCCGCCAGGCGCGCAGCTCGTCGCGGCCGTACCCGGCGGCGATAGCCTGGCGGAAATGCCGCGCGTCCCCGCCGTCCCGCTGCCACGTGGGCAGCCAGGCGCGCAGGTCGTCGTCGCGCTCCAGCATGGTCCAGTCCCGCAGCCGCTGCGCGATCTGGCCGGCCGCGTCCACCACGAAGGCCAGCTCGTCCCCGCCGCGGATGCCGTGCACCCGGCCCTCGCTGCGCGGGCTGTGGTGGATGCTGGCCGAGCTGAAGCTCGCCCCCACCGCGAACGCGGCGACCGCGTGCCCGGCCTCGTGCCAGGCGGTCTCGACGGTGGCCTTCCGGGCCGGCGCCAGGCTCGGGTAGCAGCCGCAGTCGTAGCGCTGCCTGATCCAGGTGTCATGCACGAGCGACTCGTCGTCGTACCGGGCGAGCCGGCTCAGCTCCGCCCGGATCGCGGCATGCGCGCGCAGGTCCGCAGGCTTCATGGTGTTGACTAACCGTATGCCTATCGAGGGTGAATACGAGCCAAGCACGAGCGCCTGGGTCCGTGACCAGGTGGAGGAATATGAGCGCTCGGGTGGCACGAGCGCGACGACGCTCGCGGACACCGGCCTGCCCGTGGTGATCATCACCAACCGCGGGGCGCGCTCCGGCAAGCTGCGCAAGACCCCGGTGATGCGGGTCGAGCACGACGGCCAGTACGCGGCCGTAGCGTCCCAGGGCGGCGCCCCGACGCACCCGTTCTGGTACTACAACTTCCGCGCTTATCCCCAGGTCGAGCTGCAGGACGGCCCGGCCAAGGGGGAGTTCGTGGCCCGCGAGGTGACCGGGGACGAGCGCGCCGAGTGGTGGAAGCGGGCGGTCGCGGCCTACCCGCCGTACGCCGAGTACCAGGAGAAGACCTCCCGGCAGATCCCGGTCTTCGTGCTCGAGCCGGCCAGCGGGGCCTGACCCGGCCCCCTGCGCGCCGCGCCCCACTCCCGCCGGCCTCCGCCGGCCTCGCTGGCCGCGGGCCGCACAAGTCACTCCGCTCCGGTCGGGTCGGCTGCGCCGATCACTCCGGCTGCGCCGGCCGCCGGGCACCCCTCCGGCGCGTCCGGTCCAGCCTGCCCCGGCGCGGCCTGCCCCGGCGCGGCCGGGCGCCCGGAGTGCCGGCTCGTTCCCGGCGGCCAGTCCCACGGCCCGGTTCTCGTTATTTCATATATAACCTATTGGAATACTTGACATTAGCCGGGGGCGGGCGCAGATTGCTGGTAAGAGACCCCGGGACGGGCGGCCCGTGCCGCGGGCCGGTGCTGCAGCGGTGATCGGTGCCGTCGTCGGCGGCATCCGGATCGGCGGTGACGTCAGCCCCGCCGCCGTGGCCGAGTTGCGGGCCGCGCTGCTCCGGCACAAGGTCGTCTTCCTCCGCGACCAGCAGCACGCCACCGACGCCGACCAGCGGGCCTTCGGCCGGCTGCTGGGCGCCCTGACCAAGCCGCACCCCACGGTGGCCGGCGACGGCGGCGCCGTGCTGCCCATCGACGCCGAGCAGGGCAAGGCCAACAGCTGGCACACGGACGTGACGTTCGTGGACCGGGTCCCGGCCATCAGCGTGCTCCGCGCCATCACGCTGCCGCCCTACGGGGGAACGACCGTGTGGGCCAACACCGCCGAGGCCTACCGGCGGCTGCACCTGGCGCTGCGGGCGCTGGCGGGTGAGCTGCGCGCGGTGCACACCAACCTGTACGACTACGCGGCCGAGCGCCCCCAGATCGGCGGCGTGGACGTCAGGGAGGAGGAGTACCGGCAGGAGTTCCGGCACCTGGAGTTCGAGACGGAGCACCCGGTCGTGCGCATCCACCCGGAGACGGGCGAGCCGGCCCTGCTCCTCGGGCACTTCGCCCGGTCGTTCACCGGCCTGAGCACGACCGACTTCGGTGACCTGTTCGGCCTGCTGCAGCGGCACATCACGCGCCTGGAGAACACCGTCCGCTGGACCTGGCGGCCCGGTGACATCGCCATCTGGGACAACCGGGCTACCCAGCACTACGCGGTCGCCGACTACGACGACCAGCCCCGGCTGCTGCACCGGATCACGATCGCCGGCGACGTCCCGGTCGGGATCAACGGCGACACCAGCATCGTCCGCAAGGGCGACGCCAGTCACTACTCCGACCTTGCGGCCTAGGAGCTGATCCGCCCGGGCCGCCGGGCCTAGGATCGTCGGATGCCTGCCGACCCGGTCCGCTACCAGTCCCCCGACGAGGACAGCGCCCGGTGGTCCGGGTTCCCGTTCCGCGACGGTGACATCGTGATCAGCACCCGGTCCAAGAGCGGGACCACCTGGATGCAGATGATCTGCGCGCTGCTGGTCTTCCAGACCCCGGAGCTGCCTGAGCCGCTCGGTGACCTGTCACCCTGGCTGGACCGGACGACGGTGCCGCGCGAGGAGGTGGCCGCCCGGCTCGCCGCCCAGGCCCACCGCCGGATCATCAAGTCGCACACGCCCCTGGACGGCCTTCCGGCCGACCCGCGCGCCACCTACATCGTGGTGGCCAGGCACCCGCTCGACATGGCCGTGTCCCTCTACCACCAGGGCAGCAACATCGACCGGGCCCGGCTGCGGCGGCTCACCGGCCAGCCGGAACTGACTGAGCCCCCGCCGCCGCGGCCGCCGCTGCACGACTGGCTGATCCGCTGGATCCACGAGGACACCACGCCGCAGCAGCAGCTGGACTCGCTGCCCGGCGTGATGTGGCACCTCGGCGACGCCTGGGCGCGGCGCGGCCAGCCGAACATCGTGCTCGCCCACTACGACGACCTGTCGGCTGACCTGGACGGCGAGATGCGGCGCCTGGCGGGCCGGCTCGGGATCACCGTGCCCGCCGCGGCCTGGCCGGATCTGGTCGCGGCGGCCAGCTTCGAGCGGATGCGGGCCGGCGCCGAGCGCATCATCGGCCCGCCCGGGGTCCTGAAGAGCAGCGCCGCCTTCTTCCGGCGGGGCACCTCGGGCGCGGGCCGGGAGGAGCTCAGCGCGCCCGAGCTCGGGGACTACCAGCGCCGGGCGGCCCAGCTGGCCCCGCCGGACCTGCTCAGCTGGCTGCACCGGCCAGCCTGAGCGCGCCGGGGTCTGGCAGAGTTGACGCATGGCGACTGATTCGGCGCACCGTGGCGTAACCATCGACCGGGTCACGGCCGGCCACTTCACCGCCCGCAACGACCGGGGCGGCCAGATCGCCATCGGCCGGGGCGGGGACGAGGACTTCACCCCCGTCGAGCTGCTGCTCGCCGGCATCGCCGGGTGTACCGCGATTGACGTGGACATCCTGACCTCCCGGCGGGCCGAGCCGGAGTCCTTCGGCGTCGAGGCAGGCGCGGAGAAAGTCCGTGACGCGCAGGGCAATCACCTGGCGGACATCGAGGTGACCTTCCGGGTGACGTTCCCGGCCGGGGCGGGCGGTGACGCCGCCCGGGCGCTGCTGCCGGACGCCGTGCGGCGGTCCCACGACCGGCTCTGCACCGTCAGCCGCACCATCGAGCTCGGCATACCCGTCACCTCCCGGGTCCGGGCAGGGTAGTTCTAGGGGAAGACTTAGTGCAGGCCCAGCAGTGCAGGCCCAGCTACCGGGATTGGAAGGTCAGCGGATGGCGCACGGTACCCGGATCGGCTCAGCCGTCATGTTCGTGCAGCAGCTGGACCGCTCGGTCAGCTTCTACACCGAGCTGCTCGCGATGCGGGTCGCGGACCAGAGCCCGACCGCCGCGCTGCTGGTCAGCCCGGGCGGAGCGCAGCTGTTCCTGCGCGCCATGGGCAGCAACGCGGCTCACCCGCTCGGTGCGGTCGGCCTGCAGTACGTGATCTGGACCGCGGACGGCAAAGAGGACTTCGAGCGGTGCGAGCGGGTGCTGAAGGCGCACTCCGCGCACCGTGAGACGCGCAGCAGCGACGGGGTGATGGCGGTCGAGGGCCATGACCCGGACGACTCGGTCGTGATGATCAGCTATCCCGGCCCGGATGAGCTCCCGGCCCGCGAGCTCCCGGTCCGCATCTACGGCTGGTAGCCGGCTAGCCTGCAGCCGGGCCGTCCCCGATCGCGGGCGTACCGGAATGAGTCGGTCACGCTGGGGTACGGGAACCGGGCAGGGTTATTGCCGGCCTGGCCGGCGGTGGCCGACCCCCGGCTTGGAGGGACCATGGCACGCATCACGACGACGGAGGAGCCGACTCAGGAACAGGCCGCCGTGCCGCAGGTTCCGCGCGGTCATGGGCTGTTCGGGAAGCTGGTGGCGGTCGCGGCCGTCATCGCGGCCGTCGCGGTGCTGATCATCGCGCTTGCCGCCGTGAACCTGCTGCCCCGGCTGCGCAACCCGTTCGGGGAGACCACGTCCGCGCGCAGCGGCCCCGTGCTGCTCAAGTCGATCACCGCGCTGAGCCGTTACCAGGCGGCCAGCGGCACGTTCCAGGTCGTCGTGGACCTGACCCAGAAGGCGAACCTGCTGCCGTCGTTCCTGGAAGGGAGCCAGACCCTGTTCGTCGCGGAGGGCAGCGACATCGCCTACGTCGACTTCGGCCAGCTGAAGGGCCCGGCCGTCCAGGTCTCGCCGAACCGGACGGCGGTCGCGATCCGGCTGCCCCGGGCCCAGCTCGAGCCGGCCGCCCTCAACGTCCGGCAGAGTTACGTGTTCGCCCAGCAGCAAGGGCTGCTGAACCGGATCGGGAACTTCTTCTCCGGCAACCCGAACAGCCAGCACCAGGTGTACGTCCTGGGCCAGCAGAAGATCCAGACCGCGGCCCGGCAGAGCCCGCTGCTGGCCGATGCGCAGCGCAACACGACCAGCATGCTGACCGGCATGATGCACTCGCTGGGCTTCCAGCGGGTCACCGTCAGCTACGGGTCCCCGCTCAGCCCGAAGGGCTGACCGGGGTCAGATCTTGCGCAGGAACGCGTTGGCCACCGGGCCCGCGCTGTTCGCCCCGAAGCCGCCTCCCTCGACCAGCACCGCGAAGGCCAGGTCCCCGCGGTACCCGATGAACCAGCCGTGCGAGTGGCTGCCGGTGCCGTACTGCGCGGTGCCGGTCTTGCCGTAGACCCCGGCCGGGAACCCGACCCCGGCCGCGGTGCCGCTGGTGACCACGGCCCGCATCATCGGCCGCAGCGTGCCCAGGATGGCCGGGCTGAGCGCGTGCGACGGGTCCGGCTGCCGCGGCTGCGGGCTGGTGACCAGGACCGGGGAGCGCCAGGTGCCGTCCTCGATGGCCGCGGCCACGCTGGCCTGGCTGAGCGGGTTGACCAGGTCCGTGCCCTGGCCGAACGCATCGGCGGCCACGTCCACCGGCTGGTGCGGCGTGGTGAACTTCCCCAGCGTGGCGGGGATGCCCAGGTTGGCGGAGGAGTTGAAGCCGAACCTCGCGGCCATCGACGCCAGCGCGGAGCCACCCAGCCGCTGGTAGGCGAGCATGGCGAAGGTGGAGTTGCAGGACACCGCGAACGCCGTCTGCAGGCTGGTGGTGCCGAGGTGCTCGTTGGCGTCGTTGTGGAAGGTCCGGCCGCCGATGGTGACCTGGCTGGGGCACTGCACCGTGCTGGACGGGCGCATCCCCTTCTGCGCCAGGGCCGAGGCGGTGACCACCTTGAACGTCGAGCCGGGGGGGAAGATCCCGGCCAGGGCGCGGTCGAAGCCGCCCGGGCGCTCCACGACGGCCAGCACCTTGCCGGTGGACGGCTGGATGACCACCATGTCGATCGGCTTGCGCGTCGACGCACCGGACACGGCCGCGGACGCCGCCATCTGGTCGTGCATGTTCAGGCTGGTGTGCACGGGCTGGCCCGGGGTGGCCGCGAAGCGGGCGGCGGTGGCGTCCACCCGCCGGCCGGGACCCTCCAGCCGGATGGTCAGCGACGGCCGGCCCGCCAGCTGAGCCTGGTACGCCTGCTCGATGCCGCTCTGGCCGATGGGGTCACCAGTCCGGTAGGGGGCGCCGAGCGCCTTGGCCTGCGCTGCCGTGGCGGCCCCCACGATGCCGGTGAGCAGCGCGATGGAACCCGACTGCGCGATCACCGAGGGAGAGCTCAGCTCGGTGCCGTCGGCGGCCAGGACCGCGGCCCGGGCCGGCCAGACGGCGCTCAGCACGAACCGCTCACCCGCCCGGAGCCGGGGGTAGATGGCGGCCGGGCTCCAGTTCACCCGCCAGTGCCGGTTCCGGGTGACCAGCTGAAGCTGCCCCGGATAGGTCCAGGTGTGCCCGCTGGACAGGGCGTCGGTGGCCGTGAACCGGGCCCGGGCCGATCCGCCGGTCACGGTGACCTGGCCGAGCCTCAGGTGGATGCTGCGCAGGCCGAGCTCGGACGCGGTCTGCCGCAGCGGGCTGGCCAGGCCGGAGGACGGCACGTTCACGCTGACCTTGCCCATCGCGGCGTAGCTGCCCTGCTGCCAGTCCCGCAGGTAGCTGGCGGCGGTCTGCTGGGCGCTGCCCTGGGTGCGCGTCAGCAGGATGTAACCGCCCGCCGCGCCGGTCGCGACCACGACGACCGCGATCAGGGCCACCACGAGGATGAGGGTCCGCCGTTTCGTCCGGCGCATGCTGCCGTGGCTCAAAGACCGGCCTTTCCCGCTGGACTGCCGCGGACAGCAGGTCCGCGGACCGGGCTCAACGATAGCCGCGCCGGCCACAGCCGTAGCCACGAACCGGGTTAAGGCCACGGGATGCGCAGGTTACGCGGCGGGCGGAAACGGCGGGCCGGCCTGCCGGGCCGGGCCGCGGTCGGGCAGGCTGGTGCCATGGCGGACAACCTCACCCTGATGGCAGTGCACGCGCATCCCGACGACGAGGCCTCGAGCACCGGGGGAGTGCTCGCCCGATACGGCGCCGAGGGCGTCCGCACGGTGGTCGTCACCTGCACCAACGGCGAGTTCGGGGATTCTCCCGGCGGGATCAAGCCCGGCGATGACGGGCATGACGAGGAAGAAGTGGCCGAGATCAGGCTGGCTGAGCTCCGGGAATCCGCCAAGCACCTGGGGGTCACGGACCTCGAGCTCCTCGGGTACCACGACTCCGGGATGGTGGAGTGGGACTACAAGGGCCGGCCCGACGCCTTCTGCAACGTCCCGCGGGGGGGGGGGGGGGGGGGGAGGGGGAGGGGAGGGGGGGGGGGGGGGGGGGGGGGAGGGGGGGGGGGGGGGGGGGGGGGGGGGGGGGGGGGGGGCGGAGGGGGGGGGGGGGGATGGGGGGGGGGGGGGGGGCGGCGGGGGGGCGCGGGGGCGCGCGGCGGGAGGGGGGGGGGGGGGGGGGGGGCGGGCCGGCGGGGGGGAGGGGGGGGGGGGGGGGGGGGGGGGGGGGGCGCGGGCGGGGGCGGGGCGGGGGCGGGGGGGGGGGGGGGGGGGGCGTTGGGGGGGGGGGGTAGGGGGGGCGGGGGGGGGCGGGAGAGGGGTGGGGGGGGGTCTGCGGGGGCCGGGGGGGGGGGCTTTGGGGGGCCCGGCGCGGGGGGGGGGGGGGGTGGGGGTTTTGGGGGGGGGGGTGGGGGGGGGGCGGGGGGGGGGGGGGGGGGGTGGGGGGGGGGGGGGGGGGGGGGGGGGGGGGGGGGGGGGGGGGGGGGGGGGGGGGGGGGGGGGGGGGGGGGGGGAGGGGGTGGGGGGGGGGGGGGTGTTTGGGCGGGGGGGGGGGGGGGCGGGCGGGGTTTTGGCCGTTTTTTGGCCCGCCGGGCCGGCGGCGGCCGCCGGGGCGGCGGCCGGCTCCGCCGCCGGGGGGGGCGGGGCCGGGCCGCCGCATCCTCCTCGTCCTGCCCCTGGCTCAACCAGTCGCTGCCGGTCAGCCAGCGGCTGCGGATGCTGATGGCCAAGATGACCCTGGCCGACAAGATCAACATGGTCACCGGGGCGGGCACCAGCGAGCCGTACGTGTTCTACATCTCCGCGATCCCGGGCCTGTGCATCCCGGCCATGGGCGAGGAAGACGGGCCGGTCGGGGTGGGTGACGGCCTCACCGGCGTCACCCAGCTGCCGTCCGCCGTCTCCCTGGCCGCCACCTGGGACCGGACTCTGGCCACCCAGTACGGCCAGGTCGTCGGGTCGGAGGAGCGTGGCAAGGGGGCCATGGTCAACCTGGGCCCGACCGTGAACATCGACCGCGACCCGCGCTGGGGGCGCTCGTTCGAGGCCTACACCGAGGACCCGTACCTCAACGCCGCGCTGACCGTGTCCGACATCGACGGGGTGCAGAGCCAGGGAGAGATGTCCCAGGTCAAGCACTTCGCCTTGTACAACCAGGAGACCAACCGGAACACGCCGGCCGATGATGTGATCGTTAGCCAGCGGGCCGAGCACGAGATCTACCTGCCCGCGTTCTGGGCCGCCACCAAGCAGGCTCACGCCTCCTCGGTGATGTGCTCCTACAGCACCATCAACGGCCAGTACGCCTGCCAGAACGACTACCTGCTGCACCAGACCCTCGACCAGCGCTGGGCGTTCCCGGGCTTCGTGACCTCGGACTACGGCGCGACTCACTCCACCGTCGCCTCAGCCGACGCCGGCAACGACCAGGAGATGCCCAGCGCCGTCTACTACGGGCCCGCGCTGCAGGCCGCCGTGCAGGCGGGCCAGGTCAGCATGGGCACGCTGAACGGGATGGTGTCCCGCATCCTGACCGAGCTGTTCCGCTTCAACGAGTTCAACAACCCGCCCACCGGGTCGACCAGCGCGACCGTCACGACCCCGGCGCACCAGGCCACCTCGGCCGCGGTGGCCGAGGCGGGCACGGTCCTGCTGAAGAACAGCGGCGGCACGCTTCCGCTGAAGGCGGCCGGCGGCGGATCGGTCGCGGTGATCGGCCCGGCCGCGTCGGCCCGCCGCAATACACCGGCGGCGGCAGCGCGTACGTGACCGCGCCGTTCCACGTCACCCCGCTGCAGGGCATCCAGGCCGCGGCCGGGACCGGGACCAGTGTCTCGTACACCCAGGGCCTGCCCACCGACACGTCGCTGACGCCCATCCCCAGTTCGGCGCTCAGCCCGGCCTACGCGCCCACCAGCTTCGGCGGGAGCTACACCGGCACGCTGACCGCGCCGGAGACCGGCACCTACGTGCTGGCCTTCGAAAACCCGTGCGGCTGTTACTCCTCGGTGAACCTGTCCCTGGACGGCACGGAACTCCTGGCCAACCCGGGCACCCCGCCGGTGTCCACGTACTCGGTGGGCGTGAACCTGGTGGCCGGCCAGACCTACACGCTGCAGCTGTCGGGCGGCGGCGAGTCGGCCAACCTGAGCTGGGCCACGCCATCGGACCTGGCGCCCGGCATCAGCCAGGCGGTCGCCGCGGCCAAGTCGGCGGCCACCGCGGTGGTCGTGGTCTCCGACGACACCGAGACGGAGGCCACCGACCGGCCGAGCCTGAACCTGCCCTCGGCGCAGAACGAGCTGGTCTCGGCGGTGGCCGCGGCCAACCCGCACACGGTGGTGGTGGTCAACGCGGGCGCCCCGGTGGCCATGCCCTGGCTCAGCCAGGTGGCCTCCGTCGTGGATGCCTGGTACCCGGGGGAGAGCAACGGGAGCGCGCTCGCGTCGGTGCTCTTCGGCCAGACCGATCCGTCCGGCCACCTGCCGGTCACCTTCCCGGACAGCCTGTCCCAGGTCCCCGCGTCCACCCCGGCCCAGTTCCCCGGGGTGAACGGCAAGGTGCTGTACTCCGAGGGGATCGACGTCGGGTACCGCTACTACGACGCGCACCACGAGACGCCCTTGTTCCCGTTCGGCTACGGCCTGTCCTACACCAGCTTCAGGTTCAGCGATCTGCGGATCACGGGCCAGCCGGGCGGCCAGCCGGTGACGGTGTCGCGCGACCATCACCAACACCGGCCGGGTGGCCGGGTCCGACGTGGCCCAGCTGTACCTGAGCGATCCGGCGGCCGCCACCGAGCCACCCCGGCAGCTGAAGGGTTTCCAGAAGGTCACCCTCCAGCCCGGGCAGTCCGCCACCGTGCGCTTCAGCCTGAACGGCCACGACCTGTCCTACTGGAACAGCGCCGCGAACGGGTGGGTGGTCCCGGCCGGGCAGTTCGGTGTCTACGTGGGTGACTCGTCGGCCCTGGCCGGACTGCCGCTGCACGGCGGGTTCGGGTCCGCACGGTGACCGGCTGACCCGGCCGGCCGGGCTGACCCGGGTGGGCTGACCCGGCCGGGCTGGCTAGCTGATGGCTGGGAGCACCTGGCCCGGGACCAGCACGGTGCGGAACGGGTCGCCGAGCCGGGCCACCCGGGCCGGGATGTCGCGGATGGTGAACGCGTCGGGCCGCGGTGCCGGATCGTCCAGCTCGTCCCACTCCAGGGGCGCGGACACCGGCGCCCCGGCGGCGGCGCGCGGGCTGTAGGGCGCGACCAGGGTCTTGTTGCTGGCGTTCTGGGTGTAGTCGAGGCGGGCCAGCCCGCCCCGGTCATGCACGTCCCACTTCCAGCTCACCATCTGGGGCACGACCGCGCCGATGGCCCGGGACAGCTCCTCCACCCAGGCGCGCGTGTCGCTGAAACTGGGGCCGGGGGCGACCGGGATCCAGATCTGGATGCCGCGCCGGCCGGTGAGCTTGGGCTGGCCCCGCACGCCGCAGGTGCTCCAGGGCGGTGCGGTGCAGCCGGGCCAGCACCAGCACCTCGTCCCATGACGTGGCCGGGCCGGGATCGATGTCGACGAGCGCGTAGCTGGGCCGGTCCGGCTGGTCGGCCCGGGCGGTCCAGGCGTGCCACTCCAGGGCGCCGAAGTTGGCCGCCCAGACCAGCGCGGCCGGCTCGTCGGCGACCAGGTAGGTGGTGGTCTTGCCGGGCTCGGCGCCGGGATCGTGCCAGCGCGGCAGCCAGTCCGGCGCGTGATCGGGCAGCTGCTTGTGCCAGAACCCGGCCGACTGCGCGCCGCCCGGGAAACGGTGCATGTTGAGCGGGCGGCCGGCCAGGTAGGGGAGCACGACCGGGGCGATCTGCGCCGCGTACCGGATGAGCTCGCGCTTGGTCACCGGCGGTTCCCCGTGGCGGCCGGGGAAGAGTTCCTTGCCGAGGTTGGTCAGCCGCAGCGCGCGGCCGAACACCTCCCAGGTCCCGCCGTCGCCGAGGGCATCCAGCGCGGCCAGCTCGCCCGGGCCGGCCGTGGGGGAGCGCAGCCGGACCGACGCGGACGCGGGGGGCAGGTCCGGCCGCCACATGCGCTCCGGATCGGCCTTGACCTCATCGTTGGTGCGCCCGCTGAGCACTGACGCCGGGTGGTCCTCCGGATCCCAGCCGGGGACGGCGTACTCGTCGTGCTTGTGCACCAGCAGCCACTGCTCCGAGCCGGAGCCGCCGTCATCGGGGCGGCCGCGGCGGATCAGGATGAGCCGGCCGCGCAGCTTGTCGCCGTGCACGTCCACGTGCAGCTCGCCGGCGGCCACGGCGGCGGCCGGGTCGTCGGTGGCGTGCGGCTCCCAGGTGCCGAGGTCCCACACGATCACGTCACCCGCCCCGTACTCGCCGCGCGGGATCACCCCCTCGAAGTCGAGGTACTCGATGGGATGGTCCTCGACGTGCACCGCGGTGCGCTTCACGTCCGGGTCCAGCGTGGGCCCCCGCGGGACCGCCCAGCTGACCAGGACGCCGCCGATCTCGAAGCGGAGGTCGTAATGCAGCCGCCGCGCCCGGTGCCGCTGCACCACGAAGCGCCGTGCCCCGGCGGCCTCGCCGGCGGGCTGGCCGGCCGTCTGGGCGGCAGGCTCGCCGGAGGGCTCGGGCGTGCGCGTGAAATCCCGCTTGCGCTGGTACGGCGTGAGCTTTCCGGGCACTGGCCACCTCCCCTGCCACCCGCTCCTGCCATGCCCGCCTGCGGCGAGGTCACACCCGGGGTGGCCGCGCCGGGCCGGTCACCCGCTAACATGTTTGCTATATAGCAAGTAATTACGACGAGGGGTGCAGCCTGTGGCAGGCGAGGCCGTGGCCAGGACCGAGACCGCGGCCCGGCTGCGCACGGCGGTCGGCCGGCTGGCCCGGCGGATCCGGCCGACCCGGGCCGGCGCGGAACTGACCCTGACCGAGGCCACCGTGCTCGCCACCACGGCCCGCAACGGTCCCGTGGGCCTGTCCTGGCTGGCCCGGGAGGAGGGCATGAACCCGACCATGCTCTCCCGGGTGGTGTGGCGGCTGGAGGACGCCGGGCTGCTGGCCAGGCGCCCCGATCCGCGCGACCGGCGGGCCGCCCTGGTCGATGCCACCGCCGCGGGGCGGCGGCTGCACGACCGGATCCGGGCCGAGCGCACGGACGCGCTGAGCCAGCTGATCGAGCACCTCGCCCCGGCCGAGCGGGAGGCCCTCGACGCCGCCCTGCCCGTGCTGGAGCAGCTGGCCCGCGACCTCAAGGACCGGCGGCCGTGACCCGGCGGCCAGACCCGGCACCCAGAACCCGGGCGATCTTCCGCGTAGCAGGCCCGGCCGGGGGTAGCTGGATGACGTGATGACGTGGACAAGACCACCGAGGGTGCCGGACGCGCCGCCGAACCGGCCGGCCAGCCCGAGCTGCCCGGCGAGGTAGCCAAGCTGGTCGGCGAGATCAGCGAGGGCAGCGAGCTGTCGCGGCGCCGCCGGGTGCGGGCGGCCACCTCCCGGATCGCCCGCCGGGGTGGCCGGGCGGGCGGGCGGGCTGGGCGGGCGTGGCCTCCGGCGGCCGCTGGCTGACGTCCCAGGTCCTGGCCATGGCGCCCCGGCTGCCCGTGCGGGACCAGCAGAAGCTCCGCGCCCAGTTCCCGGGCCTCGGGCCGGAAGAGATCGCGGACCAGCTGATCAAGGGCGCCTCCCGGGCCGCCGCGTCCGTCGGCGCGGCGGTGGGCGCGACCATGCTGCTGCCGCTGCCGTCCGCCCCCGTGGAGGTGGCGTTCGAGACCCTGGCCGTCGTCGGGATCGAGCTGAAGCTGGTCGCCGAGCTGCACGAGGTCTACGGGGCGAGGGCCCCGGGCACGGCCCCGGAACGCATGCTGGCCTACGTCGTGGCCTGGGCGCACCGGCGCGGTGTCGCGCTGGTGCCGGGCGGACTGGCCCTGGCCGTGGGCTCCCCGCTGCGCAGGCAGCTGGAACGGCGGCTCATCGCCCGGGCCGGGCGGAGCGCCGTGTCCCTGGGGCCGCTGCTGACCGGGGCCGCCGCCGGGGCGATGCTCAACCGCCGGGAGACCCGGCGGCTCGGCACGGAAGTCCGCAACGACCTGCGGCGCCGCTCGCCGCAGGGACCAGGCTGGCCGCTGAGGCCTGACCGCTACGGCTCGACCGCCAGCCCCGGGAGCGCGTCCCAGCCGGTGATGGCGAGCACCGTGCGGATGTGCTGCGGCACGCCGTGCAGCACGACGCGCCGGGGCTCGGCCGCGCCGTCGCCCGCGGCCAGCCGGACGATGGCCCGCAGCCCGGCCAGGTCGCAGTAGCTCACCCCGCCGAGGTCGAGGTGCACCACCGGCTGCCCCTCGGCCAGCTCGTGCAGGGAGGTCACCAGGGCGGGATACGTCGCCTCGTCGATCTCCCCGGCGATGGCCAGGCCGGCCGGCGAGGCGAGCTGGGTGATCCGCAATACCCCGTTGTCATAAGCGGGATGACGCTCAGCCCTCACGGATCTACCTCCCTCGCACGGGTATAGCGCACCTGCTGCCAGGTGGGGCGGGATGAAGAATACGCTGGCCAGCTACGTGCCCGGCGGGATACCGGGCCGGGCCAGGATCAGCGACACCGGCGGTGCCAGCCGGGCTGGGTAACGCCCTCCCGGATGAATACGTGACCGGCCGCGGTGGCGGTTGCCGGGCCCGCCAGCGATCAGCCCGCATCCCAGGGGCGGGCCAGCCGCGCCGCCGATTCGAACATCACCGCGTGCACGAACGCCTGCGGCAGGTTGCCGCGCAGCTGATGCTGGTGGGTGTCGAATTCCTCGGTGAACAGCGCGGGCGGGCCGCACGCGGCCCGGTGGCGCTCGAACCAGCCGACGGCCTCGCTGGTCCGGCCCAGCTGGTGAGTGGCCAGCGCCATCAGGAACCCGCAGAGCACGAACGCGCCCTCGGCCTCCTGCAGCGGGCGCTGGTCGTGCCGGTAGCGGTACACGTACCCGTCGCTGGACAGGTCGGCCGCGATCGCGTCGAGGGTGGCCAGGCTGCGCGGGTCGGCCGCGGGCACGGCCCCCCGGATCGCGGCCAGCAGCAGGGCGGCGTCCACGCGGTCGTCGTCGGGAGCGCGCTGCCACCGCCCGCTGGCGTGCACGCTGTCGGCGGCCACGTCAGCCAGGATGGTGTCGGCCAGCGTCTCCCAGGCCGCCGCCTGGGCCGGGGCCGCCCCCGCCGCGGCGATGGCCCGCAGGCCCGCGACGCACATGAGCCGGGAGTGGGCCCAGCGATGGTTGTCGAGCTCCCACACGCCGGCGTCCGGCTCGCCCCACCGGCTCTCGATGGCCTTCACCGCCGTCTCGGCGGCCTGCCAGTGCACGGTGTCCAGGTGGTCGTGGCCGGCCGCGGCCGCGAAGAGCTGGAGCGCCTCGCCCAGCGCGTCGAGCTGGAACTGGCGGTTGACCCAGTTCCCGGCCTTGTCCGCGCCGCCCGGGTAGCCGGACAGGCGGGTGAGCGACTTCTCCCCGGGCACCGGCCCGCAGGCCGCGGTGTAGGCGGGCTTCAGGTCAGGGCCGTCGGCCAGGATGCGCTCCGCGACGAACGAGACGGCGTCGTCCAGCAGGCGGTGCGGGCCGCTGGCGGCCACCGCCTGGCCGGTGTAGCACTGGTCCCGGATCCACACGTAGCGGTAGTCGTAGTTCCGGCCGGCCTTGGAGCGCTCCGGCAGCGACATGGTGGCCGCGGCGACCATGCCGCCGCTGCTGCTGGTCAGGCCGGCCAGCACCGCGTAGCTGTGCCGGCTGTCCGCGGCGGCCAGGCTCGGGCCGGGGTCGGGGACGGCGGCCGCCCAGGACGACTCGGTGGCCTGCCAGGCCTCGCGGGCCCGGACCGGGACCCGGGGCAGGGCCTGGTCCGATATCTCCAGCACCAGGTCGTGATGGGTGCCCGCGTCGAGGGCCAGGTGCAGCTCCAGGGCCCCGTCCGCCCGCACCGAGGCGTCCCCGCCGCCGGACCACCGGACCCGGAGCGGGCCGCTGCGGGCCGTCCACACCCCGCCAGCCTGCCTGAGCTGGCTCATCCGGTACCGCCCGAAGCCGGCCCTGAGGTCCAGGACCACCCGGACCCGGGCCGGGCCGTCGAGGGCCTCGACCCGGCGCAGCAGCACCGCGGTGTGCGGGTCGCCCGGGTAGGCCAGGGCCTCGCGGCACTCGGTGAACCCGCGGCTGGTGACCCACCGGCTGCGCCAGATGAGCGTGCTGCCCTCGTAGTAGCCGCCCCACACGAAGCGCGGTTCCTCCGGGGTCACCGCGTAGACGCCGGGCCCGCCGATCAGGCAGGAGAACACGGCGTCGGAGTCCCACCGGGGTGCGCACAGCCAGGCGATGTCGCCTCGGGGGCCGATCAGCGCGCCCCGTTCCCCGTCGGCCACCAGCGCGTACTCACGCAGTACATGCGGGGGAAACTCGTCGGCCGCGCCCAGGTCGTGACTCGCCATGCTCTCCTCATCCGCCGGCTGGGGCGTCGGCTACCCCGCTCCGACCGGCCCAAACGGCTTTACCGGCGGACCCGGCTCAGAGCGGGACGACGGGCTCGGCGGCCAGGCCGTACCCTTCCCCGGCCGCCGTGACCAGCTGGCCCAGCACGCTGGTGAGCCCGGCCCGGGTGGCCGGCGGGAGCGCGGCGACGATCCGGCTCAGCTCGCGCTGCCGCCACCTGGAGACCGCGCTGACCAGGCCCTGCCCGCTGGGGGTGAGTTCCAGCGTCACCACGCTGCGGTGCCGCGGGTCGCTGCCCCGGGCCACGTGGCCCGCCGCGACCAGCCGGTCGGCCAGCCTGGTCACGGTGGACGCGTCCAGGCCGAGGGCCCGCGCCACCCGCGACGACCGGGCCCGGCCGAGTTCACCGAGGACGGACAGCATCCGGTACTGGGGCAGGGTGATCACGCCGTCGAGGACGTCCAGGCTCCGCAGCGCCACCCCGGCCAGCACGCGGGTCGCGGCCTGCAGCGCATCCACCTGCTCCGCGAATTCCAGCCGGAGGGCCAGCGAATCCCGGTCCGGGGCGCCAGCCGCCAGGGAGGGCGCCGGCCCGCGGGATGTTTCCACGAAAACATTGTAGTGAGAAACACTTGCTATCCGCCAATGTCAGCGGCGCGGGGCGGCCCGCCGCCTGGGCGGCGCACCCAGCCCGGTCCGCGGGTGGTGTAGCCCCTCGGCGCACGGGTAGTGCCGCGGCAGGGCTTCCCCAGCGAGCACGGCGCAGCGGGCAACGGGGCCGGGAAGGAGGACGGCGATGACCACCCGGTGCGGCTGCTTCCTGTCCAGGTACCGGCGGTGGCCGCCGGCCCGGTCCCCGGGCCCGCCGTGCTCTGCGCCCGGCCGGCGCGGCGGCGAGCGGGGTGAGCGGGCTCGGTCCGAAGCAGGCGATGCCAGCGCTGATAGGCTCTCCGCCGGTGTCACAGGCGGGCGTGAGGGTGCTGGCCCGGTGGTGATCCTGATGGGATACGACATGTTCCGGGGTTCCAGGGATGAGCAGCTCGAGGTGAGTACCGCCGAGCGGGGACTGGCGGCCCTGATCGAGGTAGCGGAGCGGGCCGTCGAGAAGATCGGCTCGTCCGTGCCGCCTGCCCAGCTCCGCGCGCTGCTGATCATCGACCGGGCCGGGAGCCTCAACCTCAACCGGCTGGCCACCCAGGTGGGTGCCTCCGCGTCGGCCACCAGCAGGCTGTGCGACCGGATGGAGGTCGCGGGCCTGCTCACCCGGGACCGGGCCGAAGATAGCCGCCGGGAGATCGTGCTGCTGCTGACCGAGTCGGGGCGGCGGCTGGCCGGATGGGTGCGCGAGCAGCGGCGGACGGCCCTGGCCGAGATGCTCCAGGCCATGACGCCGGACGGCCGCGACGCGCTGGTGCGCGGGCTCGGCGAGGTGGCCGCCGACGCCGGCTGAGTTATTCCACATGTAAACATTTGCTTTATGCGGCGGTTGTCGGGCAGGCTTGCACGCATGGAAATACTTGCCGCAGGTGATGCAGCTGCGGCGTATCCGCCCCGGAACATGGGCCGGCCCGCTGACGCAGCTGCGAGCGAGCTTGAACAGCTAGACGACGAGGAACTGCTGCACGAGATCCGGTCGGGCCCGCCGGACAGCCCGCGCCGGGAAGGCGCGTGCGAGGTGCTGGTGGCCCGCTACCGGGGCCTGGTCCGGGCCTGCGCGAACCGCTACCGGCGCAGCCCGGAGCCGACCGAGGACCTGATCCAGGTCGGCTACGTGGGCCTGCTCAAGGCGATCAACAACTTCGACCCCGGGGTCGGCCGGAACCTGGCCGCCTACGCCCAGCCGTGCATCACCGGGGAGATCAAGCGCTACTTCCGCGACAAGCGGTGGCAGGTGCACATCGAGCGGCCGGTCCAGGAGCGGCTGCTGGCGCTGCGCGAGACGGCCCGCGAGCTCACCCAGGAGCTGGGGCGTGCGCCCACCGACGCCGAACTCGCCAGCGACCTGGGCCTCACCGAGGCCGACGTGCGGGAGGCGCGCGGCGCCGACCTGCTCCTGCAGCCGGCCTCGCTCGACGCGCCCCTGTCCGGCCAGCCCGACACGGCCAGCCTGGCCGACCTGCTCGGCGGCGAGGACCCGCAGATGGAGCACACCCTGTCGATGGAGGCGCTCGCGGTGCACTGGGGTGAGCTGCCCCGGCGGGAGCAGCGGATCCTGCTGATGCGCTTCTACGGGGACATGACCCAGGCCGAGATCGGCCAGAACCTGGGCATCTCGCAGATGCACGTATCCCGGCTGCTCGCCCACGCGCTCACGTTCCTGCGGCAGCGCATCGCCTCGCCCGACGGCGCGGAAGGCATGCTCGCCGCGAGCTAGCAAGACGGCGCCCGGACCCGCGTTCCCACGCCTCCGGCCCGGGGCGCCGCCCGCTGTGAAAACGGAAGTTTCTCGCGTTTCGGCGACATTATCCTGTCGCGGAACAGGGAGCGCAGAAGCCGCTAGCCCCGGACCCGGGGCTGGCGGTCTTGTCATAAGGAGCGTTGGTTGAGGCTACGTCCCCCAGGCGCGCCGTGAGCATGCCGACCCGGACCGGGGTGCCCGCGCCGCGCGGCCCGGCCCGCCCCCCGCAGGAGAGCAGCAGCCTGGACCCGCCCCGCCTGGCCTGGCTGGGCGACCCGGACACGATCCTCCTGGTGGAGGACGACGCCGGCGACGTCCTGCTGGTCGAGGAACTGCTCGCCGACAGCGGCATGCAGGCCTCGCTGACCGCGGTGCGCTCCCTCGCTGAGGCCGCGGACCTGCTCAGCCGGGGCGCCACGCCCGGCTGCGTCCTGCTCGACCTGCACCTGCCCGACGTGGCGGGGCTGGAGGCGGTCACCCAGATGCTCGCCGCCGCCCCGGGCGCGCCCGTGGTGGTGCTGACCGGCCTGGCCGAGGAGAGCGCCGGGCTCGCCGCGGTCGCCGCGGGCGCCCAGGACTACCTGATCAAGGGCCAGGCGCCCCCGGACGTGTTCGGCCGGGCCATCCGCTACGCCACCCAGCGCAAGCACGTGGAACAGGCGTCCGCGGCGCTGCAGCGCAGCGCGCTGCGGGCGGAGGAGAACGCCCGGCTGGAGCGGGCCCTGCTGCCCACCCCGCTGATCCGCACCGGCGCGTTCGAGATGGTCGCCCGCTACCGGCCCGGCCGGGCCAATGCCCTGCTCGGCGGCGACTTCTACGACGTGGTCGAGACGTCGGACGGCGTCGTGCACGCGGTCATCGGTGACGTCTGCGGGCACGGTGCGGCCGAGGCCGCTATCGGGGTCTGCCTGCGGGTGGCCTGGCGGTCCCTGGTCCTGGCCGGCGCGGCCCCGGCGGCGCTGATGGGCCTGCTCGAGCAGCTGCTGATGGCCGAGCGGGAGGACGATCACCTCTTCGCCACCCTGACTCACCTGGTCTTCGGCCCGGACCGGCGCAGCGTCCGGGTGCTGCGGGCGGGCCATCCGGGGCTGCTGCTGCGCACGCCGGGACACGTCGAGCTGGTCGAGGGCCCGGCCGGGCCCGCGGTCGGCCTGGAGTCCGGCATGTCCTGGCCGGAGGAAGATCTGCCGCTGCCCCCGGACGCGGGCCTGGTGCTGTTCACCGACGGGCTGTTCGAGGGCCGGGTGGGCCCGGGCAGCCAGCGGCTCGGCGAGGACGGGCTGCTGGCCCTGGCCCGCGACCTG
>CAWKOA010000005.1:0-309500 GCA_963851025.1 uncultured Actinomycetes bacterium | reverse complement strand
CCCGCTGGCGTGGTGCGCGGTGCTGCCCACCCGGGCCAGGCCCAGCCCGGCCCGGCGGGCCAGCCGCTGGCAGGCGGCCGCGTCCAGCGGCCCGTCGGTGAGCACCACCACGATGCACGAGCCCGCGGGTCCCGGCCGGGCCGCGGCGGCCGCTGGGCCCGCCCCGGCCTCCCCGCCCGCCGGGCCGGCCGCCGGATCCGGCAGCAGCCGCCCGGCCGGCACCCCGGCCACCGTGAGCCGCTCCCGGTCGCCGAAGTTGGTCATCGTGACCACCCCGACCGTCGCCCCGCCGGGCACCACCCGGGACGCGGTCCCGATGCCGCCCTTGTACCCCAGGCAGCTCATCCCGGTCCCCGCGCCGACCGCGCCCTCGTCCGCGGCCCGGGCGCCCGCGGACGCCCGGGCGGCGGCCAGCGCGTCCCGCACGTCGTCCCGCTGCACCTGCATCCGGCGGGTTTCGCTGAGGAAGCTGTCGTCGCACTCGGCGACGATGGGGATGATGACGTCCTCGTCGCCGATCGCGGGCTGCTCCTCCATGAGCAGCTCGCAGGCCGCGTCGTAGACCCGTCCCAGTTGCATGGTCGAGGTCAGGAACACCGGCGTCTCGGCCAGTCCCCATTCCTGCGCGGCCAGCATCCCGGTGCACTCGCCCGCCCCGTTGAGCACCGCGCCGCCGGCCGGGACCGGGTAGCGGAACAGGTCCCCGCCCGGGTCGATCACGGTCACCCCGGTCCGGGCGGTGCCCCGGCCGGCCGGCGGCGGCGGCTCGTCCCGCCACACGGTGGCGTGCCCCAGCCCGGCGCCGGGCACATCGAGCACCGACCCGGTCGGGCCCGGTGGCAGCAGGCCGAGGGTGATGCCAAGATCAGGAACGCGCGGCATCCCGCGATGGTAACCGCCGCCGCGCCGCCTGGGGAGGGTGCCCGTGAGCCTGCCGGTGCCGGTGGTGTGGAGCGAGGACTGCCTGCGGCACGAGCCCGCGGGTGAGGTATGGCTGGGCGTGCGTGAGCCCGGCACCGAGGTCCCCGCCCGGGCGCTGGTGCTGCGCGACGCGCTGGCCGCGGCGGGCGCGCCGGTGACCGCCGCGCGGGAGCACGACGACACGATCCTGCGCCGGGTGCACGACCCCGCGCTGCTCGGCCACCTGGCCTCGGTGTGGGCCGACTGGGAGGCGGCCGGGCTGCCCGCGGAGCACGGCCGCGACCGGGTGGTGCCGTACGTGTTCCCCACCCCGGGCCTGCTGGCCGGGCTGCCGCCGCGGATCCCGCCCGCGGTGCACGGCCGGGCCGGGCTGTACTGCTACGACACGATGACGCTGGTCGGCCCGGGCAGCTGGGCCGCGATCCGGGGCGCCGCGGACGCCGCGCAGACCGCCGCGGACCTGGTCAGCTCGGGCACGCCGGTGGCCTACGCGCTGTGCCGGCCGCCCGGGCATCACGCCACCCGCGGCGCGTACGGCGGGTCCTGCTACCTGAACAACGCCGCGGTCGCGGCCGAGGCGCTGCGGGCGGCCGGGGCGGCCCGGGTCGCGGTGCTGGACATCGACGCGCACCACGGCAACGGCACGCAGATGATCTTCTGGGACCGGGCCGACGTCTGGTACGGGTCGCTGCACGTGGACCCGGGCGCGGGCTGGTTCCCGCACTACGCCGGCTACGCGGACGAGCGTGGCGCCGGGCCGGGCGCGGGCTTCACCCGGAACCTGCCGCTGGCCCCGGGGACCGGCGACGACGGCTGGCTGGCCGCGCTGGACGAGCTGTGCGACGGAGGCCGGCTGCGTTCGGCCCGGAGGCCGTGGTGGTGTCGCTGGGCCTGGACGCGGCGGCGGCCGACCCGGAAAGCCCGCTGCGGGTCACCGAGGCCGCCTACCGGGCCGCGGGCCGGCGGCTCGCCGCGCTCGGCCCCGCGGTCCTGATCCAGGAAGGCGGCTATGACCTGGCCTCGCTCGGCTCCTTACGCGGTCGCCACCCTGGAAGGTGTCGCGTCCGCCGCTAACCGCGCCGCCCCGCCCCTCCTCAGCGCGGTGCATTTGGCAGGCCGGGACGCACGCCATGCGCCGCGCTCATGCCGGGACGGCCGTCAGGCCAGGAGGCAGGCGGCTTCGTGGGCAGGGGCCACCGGGGCGCGCGGCGGGCGCAGGACGGGGTCCTCGCGGCGGCAGCGGTCCTCGGCCACCGGGCAGCGGGGGTGGAACCGGCAGCCCGGCGGGACGTTCACCGGGTTCGGCGTCTCGCCCTGGAGGATCTGCGGCGTGCTGCGCTGCCGGGGGTCGCGGTTCGGCACCACGGACAGCAGCGCCCGGGTGTAGGGGTGCTGCGGGTGGCGGACCACGTCCCGGGCCGGGCCCTGCTCCACGATCCGGCCCAGGTACATGACCGCGATCCGGTCGGCGAAGTGCGCGGCCGTGGACAGGTCGTGGGTGATCATGAGGATGCCCATGTCGCCGTCCCGGCGCAGCCCGTCCAGCAGGGACAGCACGCCCGCCCGGACCGACACGTCCAGCATCGACACCGGCTCGTCCGCGAGCAGCAGGTCCGGGCCGAGGACCAGCGCCGCGGCGATCGTGACCCGCTGCCGCTGGCCGCCGGACAGCTCGTGCGGGTAGCGCTCCAGGAACTGCTCGGCCGGGGCCAGCCCGGCCCGTTCCAGGGCGCTGACCACCAGGCCGCGGCGCTCGGCGCGGGACCCGCCGATGCCGTGCACCAGCATCGGCTCCGCCACGGCGTCCTCGGACCCGGAACCGCGGATCGAGGGACTCGTAGGGGTCCTGGTAGATCATCTGCAGCTTGCGCCGCAGCGGGCGCATCTGCGGCTGGGACAGCCGGGTGATGTCCGTGCCGTTCAGCCGGATGCTCCCCGACGCGGGGTTCACCATCCGCAGGATGGTCTGCGCGGTGCTGGTCTTGCCGCAGCCCGACTCGCCGACCAGGGCCAGCATCTCGCCGCGGGCCAGAGTGAAGCTGACCCCGTCCACCGCGTGCACCCAGCAGCCGGGGCTCGCGGGCCAGCCGCCCGGTCAGGCTGCGCCGGACCGGGTACTGGGTGACCAGGCTGTCCACTTCCAGCAGGGGTGCCTCACTCATGGCGCTCCCCGGCGAGCTCGCGGGTCAGATGGCAGGCGGCTTCGTGGCCCGGCCCGACCGGCCGCAGCACGCGGGTGCTCGTCGGCGCAGGGCGCGAACGCGGAATCGCAGCGCGGCCGGAACGGGCAGCCCGCCCGGTCCCGGTCCAGCCGCGGCGGGGTGCCGGGGATGGACGACCACCTCATCCTCCCCGTACAGGTCGGGGGTGGCCGCGAAGAGCAGCCGGGTGTAGGGGTGGCGGGGCGAGTGGTAGAGCTCCTCCATCGGCCCGGATTCCACGATCTCCCCCGCGTACATGACCGCGGCCCGGTCGCAGACCTGCGCCACGACCGGCAGGTCGTGGGTGACCAGCACCAGGGCCAGGCCCAGCTCGCCGGGACAGCCGGGTGAGCAGGTCCAGGATCTGGGCCTGCACCATGACGTCCAGCGCCGTGGTCGGCTCGTCCGCCAGCAGGATCTTCGGCTGGCAGGCCAGGGCCATCGCGATCGACGCCCGCTGGCGCATGCCGCCGGAGAACTCGTGCGGGTAGCGCTCGGCCGCGGCCGCGGGAATGCCCACCAGCTCCAGCAGCTCGCCCGGCCCGCCGCCGGGCGGCCGCGCCCTGGGCGATGCCGTGGAACGCCATCGGCTCGGCGATCTGCCAGCCGACCTTCTTCACCGGGTTCAGCGCGTTCATCGCGCCCTGGAAGACCATCGCGATGTCCTTCCAGCGGTGCGCGCGCACCGAGTCCTCCCCGCCGGCCAGGATGTTGCGGCCGTCCACCCGCACCTCGCCGGCCAGCGACGCGTTCGGCGGCAGCAGGCCCATCAGCGCCAGGATGGTGGTGGTCTTGCCGCAGCCGGACTCGCCGACCAGGCCGAAGCGCTCGCCCGCGTCCAGCGCGAAGCTCACCCCGGCCGCCGCGTGCACCTGGCCGCCCTGTGATGGGCCCGCTGCGGCAGGTCGAACCAGACGTGCAGGTCATCGACTTCGAGCAGGCTCAAATCGCGTCCGGCCCCCTTCCGACGAGCGGGCGCAGCCGCCACCGGCGCACCGACAGGTTGGCCGCCTTCAGCCGCGGGTTCAGCGCGTCCTCGACCGCCTGGCCGAACAGGAAGCAGCCCACGATGACGGCGGCGATGACGATCCCGGCGGGCACGATGGCCCACCAGGCACCGGAGGAGATCGCGGTCCGCTGGAACGCGTTCTCCAGGATCGTGCCCCAGGTGGTGACCGTCGGGTCCTCCAGCCCGAGGAAGGCGAGCGCGGTCTCCAGGTAGATCGCGATCGCGATGGTGAGCACCGTGTTGGCGATGAGCAGCGGGCCGACCTGGGGCAGGATGTGCTTCCAGATGATCCGCGCGTTGCTGGCCCCCAGGGCCCGGGTGCGTTTCACGTACACCCGCTCCCGCAGGCTCATCACCTGGGCCCGGATGATCCGGGCGGTCGAGGTCCACTCCAGGATGCCGATCACCATGATCACGTGGAACAGGCTGGCCCCCCAGACGTCGGCAATGACGATCATGAGCACCAGGTCCGGGATGACCAGCAGGTAGTCGGTGATGCGCATCAGCCCGATGTCGATCCAGCGGCCGAAGTAGCCGGACAGGATCCCGACCCCGCCGCCGATGATCATCGCGACCAGGGTGGCCGCGAACCCGACCACCAGGGAGATCCGGCCGCCCTGCATCAGCAGGCTGAGCATGTCGATGCCGCCGTCGTCGCAGCCGAGCCAGTGCGCGCTGGACGGCGGCGCGTACACCGCGCAGGTCTGCTGGGTGATGCTGTACGGCGAGATGTACGGCGCCACGATCGACAGCAGGACGAAGAAGCCGATGATCGACAGGCCGACGACGGCCGCCTTGCGCTCCCGGAGCACCGTGCGGAAGAAACCACCGCGGGTCGACGGCTGGCCTTCGGCCTCGACGGCGAGCTGCGGGTCCTGTAGGGGCAGGGTCACTGCGAGATCCTCGGGTCCAGTCGGAAGTAGATGAGGTCGGCGGCGAAGTTCAGGATGATCACGGCCACGGTCAGGATCAGGAAGCCGCCCTGCAGCATCGGGTAGTCGCGCTGCCCGATCGCGTCGTACATGGCCAGCCCGATGCCGGGCCAGCTGAAGATCACCTCGATCAGCAGCGCGCCGCCGACGATGTAGCCGAGGTCCAGCGCGACCAGGGTGACCATCGGGAGCAGCGCGTTGCGGAACGCGTGCCGCCGTACGATCCGGCGGTCGGGCAGCCCCTTGGCCCGGGCGGTGAGCACGTAGTCCTCACCGAGCGTCTCCAGCATCGAGGACCGGACCACCAGCGTGTAGCTGCCGTAGGCGGTCAGCATGAGGGTCGCGGCGGGCAGGATCATGTGCTTGCCGATGTCCGCCAGGTGCTGCCAGAACGGCTCCGCGCCGAACAGGAAGGGGTCGCTCATCCCGGCGGCGGGCAGGGTCCCGGCGAAGATGATCAGCAGCATCAGGCCGAGCCACTGGGTGGGGAACGCGTAGAAGAAGATGGCCCCGTTCGTGCTGAGGTGATCCGGCACCGTCCCGCGCCGCCAGGCCGACAGGATGCCGGTCGCCACCCCGACCACGATGGCGGCCACGGTGCCCACGGTCACCATGGGGATGGTGTTCTTCAGGTCCGCGATCAGCAGGTGGGCCACGGGCTGCTGGTAGGTGAACGAGATGCCCATGTTCCCGTGGGCCAGCTCGCGCAGGTAGATCACGTACTGCTGCCACTTGGGCTTGTCCAGGCCGAATTCCACGGTCAGCGCGTGCCGGAGCTGGGGGCTGGCGTGCGGCACCCGGGCCAGGTTGGTCACCGCGTTGCCGGGCAGCACCCGGAACAGGAAGAAGTTGATCGTGATCGCCACGAACACGGTGACGAGGGCGAAGAACCCCCGCTTGATGACGTAATCCGCGCTGCGCACCGCCTCAGCCCGCCTGGTGCACGCTCTCGAACGGGATCTTGGACATCGAGGTAACGACGATGCCAGCGATCAGCGGCAGGTCGGCCCAGGTGGGCGAGTGCGCCTCGATCGAGTCCGGGTAGTCAATCACCAGGTAGACCCGCTGGCTCGCGATCATCTGCTGCATCTGGTAGACGATCTGCTGCCGTTTGGCCGGGCTGGTCGCCGCGCTCTGCGCCTGGTACAGGCTGTCGTAGGTCTTGCTGCAGAACCCGGTGTCGTTCCACACGTTCCACGACCCGCAGGTCAGCACGGACAGCATGAAGTCCGGGTCGGTCAGCGGGAACCAGTCCCACATCGAGATCTCGAAGTTCTTGTAGCTGTTGGCCGTGATCGCGCTGTAGGCGGCCGAGTCGTCGAGCACCTTGAGGTTCAGCTGGACGCCGATCTTCTTGAAGTCGGCCTGGATGATCTGGAACGACCGCTGGCCGTAGGTGTCCTGGATGTCGGTCGGCATGATCACGGTGTACGACATCGGGTGGCCGTTCGCGATCCGCACTCCGTTCGGGCCCATCTTGTACCCGGCCTGGTCGAGCAGCTGGTTCGCCTTGGCCAGGCTGAACGGCGCCGGCTTGATCGACGGGTCGGACCAGTGGCCCGTGACCGGCGGGATGATCGGACCGCCCGGGCTTACCGTGGCCGAGCAGCGACGTGTCTCACGATGGCCTGCCGGTCGATCGCGTCATCGAACGCCTGCCGCAGCAGCGGGTTCATCAGCTCCTTGTGACTGGCTTCCTGCTGCGGGTTGGCGTTGATGATGAAGTCATCGAACGACGTCGCCCGGGGTGGATCGCACCACGAAGTGGGCGGCCTTGAGGGTGGCCACGGAAGTCGGCGGTACCGGACCCTCGACCCCGTCCAGCTGGTCGCTCTTCAGCGCCGTGATCATCGCGTCGTGGTCTGGAAGAACTGCAGCCCGAAGCCGTCGATGTGCGGCTTCGGGCCGTAGAACGTCGGGTTGCGCTTGAACAGCGCGATCTGCTTGGGCGTGTACTTGGTCAGGATGAACGGGCCGCCCGACACGATCGGCGCGTTGTTGGCGAACCGGGTCAGCGCCTTGCCGTTGCCGGTGGCGTACTTGGCCCAGACGTGCTCGGGCAGGATCGGCACCTGCTGGACCTGGGAGAGCACGTTTGCCACCGGCCGCTTGTAGGTCAGCACCAGCGTGGTGGCGTTCGGGGCGGTCGCGCTCTTCAGGTGCGCGACGTAGCCCGGCCGAGTTGGCGGTCGCGCCGCTCTCGTACTTGAGGATGGTGCTGTAGGTCCAGGCGGCGTCGGCGGCGGTCAGCGGCTTGCCGTCAGACCACTTGGCGCCGGGCTGGGTGTGGAAGGTCCAGGTCAGCCCGTCGCTGCTCTCCGACCAGCTGCGTGCGAAGTCCGGGACGAACTGCAGCGCGGCGTTGTACTGGACCAGCTCGGGATAGATGTATTCGAAGGTCGAGTAGGCGTCCGCCTGGAACGCGACGAACGGGTTCAGCGAGTCGATGCTGGACGAGCTGCCCAGCCGGAACACGCCGCCGTCCTTGACGGAACTACCGGACCCGCTGCCGCCGCACGCGGCCGCGGCCAGGGTTACCGCGGCGGCCGCCGCGGCCAGCCCGGCAGCCCGGCGGCGCCCGCCCCGGATGCCCCGGCGCGGGCCCAGCATCCGGGCCAGCCACGGATGTCTCCCGGGCCGCTGACCCTGGCTTTTCATGCGCCCACCCCTCGTTCCTGGAGACGCCCCGGGATCCGCCCCGCCAGACTGTCCGGGAAACCATCTGAATAGCCGTTTAGGGTTGCTTATCTGGACAGACGCGTCAACCCCCGCGCCCCAACCGCCGCCGCGACGTGATCTAACGAAGTGCTTTCAGTGCCGTTCCGTAACGAGTGATCATCATGTGGGCGGGTAGCTTCCAGAGTGTGGGGATGCCTGGGCTTGTGCTTCGGGGGCGGTACCGGCTCGATGTGCTTATCGCGACCGGTGGGATGGGTGAGGTCTGGCGTGGCACCGACCTGGCCATTGACCGCCGCGTGGCCATCAAGGTCGTCCGGCCCGAGCGCGAGGACGACGAGGAAGGCCTGGCCCGGTTCCGGGCCGAGGCGCACTACGCGGGCTCGCTGTCGCACCCGAACATCGCCCAGGTCTTCGACTACGGGGAGGCCGTAGCCCCCGAGCCGGGCTACCTGGTGATGGAGCTCGTGGACGGGCTGTCGCTGACCCGGATGCTGGACGAGGGGCCGCTACCGCCCGAGGACACCATGGACGTGGTCGCCCAGGCGGCCCGGGGGCTGGCCGCCGCGCACCGGGCCGGCCTGGTCCACCGTGACATCAAGCCGGGAAACCTGCTGGTCAGGTCGGACGGCCTGGTCAAGATCACCGACTTCGGGATCGCCCACGCGGACGGCGAGACCCCGGTCACCCAGCCCGGGATGCTGATCGGGACCCCGGCCTACCTGGCGCCGGAGCGGGTGACCGGGGCGCCCGCGTCGCCCGCGACCGACCTGTACTCGCTCGGTGTGGTCGCGCATCAGTGCCTGACCGGGCATGTCCCGTTCGCGGGCGAGCCCCTGGTGGTGGCCCTCGCGCACCTCGACCAGGGCATGCCCGCGCTGCCACCGTCCGTGCCGGCCGGGGTGGCCGCGCTCGTCATGGAGCTGACCCGCCAGGATCCGGCGGCCCGCCCGCCGTCCGCCTGGGATGTCGCGCTGCGGGCTGAGCACCTCCGGGTCCTCCTGTCCAGCCCGGAGACGCTCAGCCGGCACGGCACGGCCGCGGCCCCGCTGGCGGTCCCCGGGGCGGAGGGCGCGCTGGCGGACACGGCGCTGGCTGAGGCCGGGCCCGGTGCCGCCGTCCCGCCGCCATCCGCCTGGTCCCGGCCTCAGCAGCGCAGCAGCCTGCCCCGGCGGCAGGCGCCCCGCCGGGCGCGGCGCCGGACCAGCCTGGCGGGCCGCGGGGCGCTGGCCGCGACCGGGCTGGCGGCGGCCGTGTTCATCGCCTGGACGCTGTCCACGCTGCCCGGGCCGGTCCAGGACGACCTGCCGGCCGTGGTTCCCCCGGCGGCCACGCGGAGTGCCGCGCCGAGCGTCCTGCCCCGGCAGAGCCCGGTGGCGGCCACGCACATCGCCGGAGACGGCGGTAACGGCAACGTGGCGCAGGTCGCCGCCACCCCGCAGCCGTCCCGGTCCGGGCACCGCGCATCCGCGTCGCCGACGCCGTCGTCCACGCCGGGCTCGCCCAGCGGCACGCCCACCCCGCCGGACTCCCCGACCCCCACGCCGACGACGGATCCGCCCACGCCCACGCCCACCCCCACGACTCCCACGCCCACCCCCAGCACGCCGACGCCGACCACGTCGCTGCCGACCTCGCCGGCCCCGACCACGCCCATCGGCACGCTGAGCCCGAGCCTGCCCGCACCCTCGCTCGACGCGACCGTCGGGCCCGTCCAGGGCCTGCCGGGCGGGCAGGCCGCCCGCTGACACGGGCGGTCCGCTGGCGGTGCGGATCTGGGAGTGGGCAGGCGCCCGGGATCTAAAGGGCGGGCGGCGGGGAGAGTTCCGCGGCCGGGCCGTCCCACGCGCCGGTGACCCGGGCCAGCAGCAGCGCCGCGTCGTCGTCGAGCGGAGCGCCGACATGCCGCACCAGGTCGTCGCGCAGCCGGTCCAGCAGGTCCGCGGCCGGGCCGCCGGCCTCGGCGGCCAGCGCGGCGACCCGTTCCTCCAGCGGGTAGAACTCCCGGCCCGCGTCGCGGGCCTCGGTGACGCCGTCGGTGTACAGCAGCAGGGCGTCACCCGGCTGGAGCGGCACGGTGCGTTCCGCGCCGGAGGTGCCGCCGAGCGCCATCAGCCGCAGCGGCAGGGCCGGCGCGGGCACGTCCACGGTGAGGACCTGCGGCGGCCGGGTCCCGCCGGCACCGTCGGCCGCCCCCGGGCTCACCACCAGGGGCGGCGGATGGCCGCAGTTGTAGATGGTCAGCCTGGCCGGCGGCGGGGTCGATCTCGGCCAGCACGGCGGTAACGAACTCCTCCAGCGGCGCCGCGGGGCGGCGGGCCAGGCTCGCGTCGATCCGCCTGGCCACCTCGGCCAGCGTGTAGACCTCGTGCGCGACCTCGCGGAACACCCCCAGGACGTCCGCGGCGATCTCGACCGCGTCCAGTCCCTTGCCCCGGACGTCGCCCACGATCAGGCGGATGCCGAACTGGGTCCGGGTGACCTCGTACAGGTCGCCGCCGACCCTCGCCTCGGCCGCCGCAGCCAGGTACACGACTCCCAGTTCGAGCGGGCCGACCTGGCGGGGGAGCGGGCGCAGCAGGGCCCGCTGGGCCGCCTCGGCTACCGAGGTGACGTCGGCCAGCCGCTGGTCCTGCCGCCCGCCCCGGGCCCCGCCGGACGCGCTGAGGACGGTCACGGCCAGCACCGACACGGTGGTGGCCGCGGGCAGTTCCGGGGTCGTGGTGAACGGGGCGGCCGCGATCGCGGCCAGCAGCATCACGGCCCCGTAGGCCAGGGGGCGGCGCGGGGTCGCCGCGCCGATGCCGGCCAGGGCCGGCGGCACCGCCAGCAGCGGGAGCAGCAGCTGCCCGTCCGCCGCGCTGGCCGTGGCCAGGGTGATCAGGGCCGCCACGGCGGGCAGGGCGCACAGGCCCAGCCAGTACCGGGCCAGCCAGGGCGGGGCGGGCCAGCGGGCCGGCCAGCGAACCGTGCGGGCGGCTGACCGTCCCCGCACCAGGGCCAGCATCTACCCGCCCCGGATGACGGCGGCCGCGTCAGACAGCATGGGGAACGCTCCTCGCTGGCCGTGCGGACACCGGGGTGGGGACCGGGATACCGTCCAGAATAGTGCATCGGGCGCCGGATCCACCGGGCCGGAGCCGGGGCCCGGCCCGCCCGCGGACGGTCCCGGGGCCCCGGCCGGATGGCACGGGCGGGATACGATCCACTGTGACCACCGGCCGCCTCGAGTTCGCGATCTCCATCCCCCAGTTCGTGCCGGACGGCACCTTCGATCCGGCCGGTTTCCGGGCCTACCTGGGCCGGGCCGAGGAACTCGGGTTCCGCAGCGGCTGGACCGCCGAGCAGGTGCTGGGCTCCATGCCTCATCTGGGCCCGGTGGAGACGCTCAGCTACGCCGCGGCGTGCACGCAGCGGCTCCGGCTGGGCTGCGCGGTCTTCGTCACGCCGCTGCACAGCCCGCTGCACCTGGCCAAGAGCATCAGCTCGCTGGACCAGCTCAGCCGCGGCCGGGTCGAGGTGGGTGTCGGCACCGGCGGCGGGTTCCGCATGTTCTCCGCGTTCGGGGTGGACGGGCAGCACTTCGTCTCCCGGTTCACCGAGGGGCTGGAGCTGATGCGGGCCATCTGGACGCAGGACCGGGTGGACTTCGACGGGCGGTTCTGGCAGGCGCACGGCGCGGCCATGGAACCCAAGCCGTTCCAGAAGCCGTACCCGCCGGTCTGGTTCGGCGGCAGCCACCCTGACGCGCTGCGCCGCGCGGTGCGGCTGGCCGACGGGTTCATGGGCGCGGGCTCCACGACCACGGCGGACTTCATCGAGCAGGCCCGTATCGTGCGCGAGGCCCTCGCGCAGCAGGGCCGGGATCCGGCCACCTTCCGGCTGGCCAAGCGGGTGTACCTGGCTGTGGACGACGACGCCGGCCGGGCGCGGCAGCGCCTCGGCGACGCGCTCAACGATCTCTACGGCTACTTCGGGATGAAGGGCGTCGAGCGGGTCGGGGTGTCCGGCCGGCCGGGCGACGTGGCCGCGGAACTGGCCCGGATCGCGGCGGCCGGCACCGACCTGATCCTGCTCAACCCGCTGTCCGGCGAGGCGGAGCAGATGGAGCGCCTGGCCGCCGAGGTCATTCCCCAGCTCACCTGAATTCCCCGGAAGTGCTGGCCGGGGCCTGCGGGGCCGGCGCTGACCGGCCGGGCGGGCGGGTCACAGGTCGCGGCGCATGCAGACGCGGGGCCAGCGGTCCAGGCCGTGCTCGGCCTCCCGCTGCCGGACCACCCGCAGTCCGGGCGTGATCTCCGCCTCGGCCAGGCGGCGGAACCCGCACCGCTCGTAGTAGGGCGCGTTCCAGGGCACCTCGGTGAACGTGGTCAGGGTGAGCGCCGGCAGGCCGCCCGCGGCCGCCCGGCCCGCGGCGTGCTCCAGCATCGCCCGGCCCACCCCGCGGCCCGCGCTGTCCGGGTGCACCGACACCTGCTCCACGTGCAGGTTGCCGTCCACCAGGTCAGCCACCAGGTAGGCGACCAGGCGGCCGTTCTGGCCGACCGCGACCCAGGCCCGCCCGGCCTGCCGGTAGGCGGTCAGCTCGTCCAGCGAGAACGGCTCGTCGTCGGCGATCTCGGGCATGCCGATGCCGCGGAAGGCTTCCCCGGCGGCCCGCTCGATGTCCTGCAGCGACGGCAGTTCCAGCGCGGAAGCAGCCCTGATACGCATGGTGTCACCGCTCCCTGTCCGCAGGCGGCCCGGCGACCGACTGGCGCAGCACCAGGCTCATCGGCTCGCGGATCATGACGTCGCCCGCCGGGCGCAGCTCGATACGGTCGATGAGCGCGTCCACGGCCGCGCTGCCCAGCTCGGCCAGCGGCATGGCCACGGCGGACACCGGGACGTCGAGGAAGGCCAGGCACTCGTCCTCGTCCAGGCTCACCACCGACATGCCGGCGGGCACGGCCAGCCCCGCGGCGCGCAGCGCGGCCATCACGCCGAACAGCTGGTTGAGGCTGCCCACCGCGCACGCCGTGGGCAGCGGCGTCCCGCCGCCGCGGGCGGGCAGGCCCAGCAGCCGCTGCGTGGCCGCCCAGCCGCCTTCCTCGGTCGCGTCGGCGTGCAGCACGGTGAGCTGCAACCCGCGCCCCGCGCAGATCCGCCGGGCCGCCATCTCCCGGCGGTGCACGGTGTCCACCGCCGACGGCCCGTCGATGAGCGCCACGCTGTGGTGCCCGAGCCCGGACACGTGCTCCAGGAACAGCCGCACCGCGCGCGGCTCGTCCATCACCACGTCGTTCCCGCGCTCCGGTCCCCGCCGGTTCACGTACACATGCGGCACCGGGGCCAGCCCGCCCGGCGGCCCGCCGCCGGCGTGCGCCGGGATCCGCAGCGACGTGGCCAGCAGCAGCCCGTCCGCGCGGCTTTCCTCGACCAGGGAGCGGTAGCTGGCGGGCGGCTGCGGGTCGTCCCCGGGTTCCTCCATGATCATGACAACGTAGCCGCGCTCGCCGGCCCGCTGCAGCGCGCCCCGCTGCAGCCGGACCCAGATCGGGTTGCGGAGCAGCGGGATGACGAAGGCCAGGGCGCCGGTACGCCGCCGTTTCAGCGCCCGGGCCAGCGCGTTCGGCCGGTATCCCTGCTGCCGGGCGGTATCCCAGATCTTCTCGTAGACCTCCGGCCGGACGGACTGCGCCGGGTCACCGTTGAGCACCCGGGACACGGTCGAGGTGTGCACCCCGACCGCCTCGGCGATGTCCACCAGGCGCGACGCGCGGCGCCGGGACGGCCGCGCCTGATCCGGCTGGCCCTGATCCGGCTGGCCCTGATCTGGCTGTTCTGGCGTCATCTGGCTCGCACTGGTTCTCAGGGGTCACACGGTCTCGGCGATCCCGCGGGTCAGCAGGATCGCAGCACAGAACGAACGGTAGATGGCCAGCGGGTCGTCCCCGGTGCAGCGCAGTTCCCGCGGCCCGGTGCGTTCCACCCCGCGGACCCAGCTGGCCGCCTCGGCGATGTCCGTGGTCCGGACCGACAGCTCCAGCACCGCGTGGCCCAGCGGCGGTGGCTGTGCCCCGGCTGCGGCCGCCACCGCCCGCTCCGCGGTGTCCCGGATCAGCGCGCAGGCCCGGGCCGGGTGCAGGCTGTGCGCCGCCAGCCGGCTGACCGGCTCCTTGACCACGGCCGCGTGCACGCCGGGGATGAGGGCCGCGGTCTCCTCGCAGGCGCACCGGTCCCCGGTGACCAGCACCACCGGCACGCCGTAGTGCGCGGCGACCAGCGCGTTGATGCCCGCCTCGCCCGTCACCACCCCGTCCAGCCGGGCTTCCATCACGGCCCGCGGGTTGTAGGTGTGTGACAGCCCGGCCGGTGCCCCGACCGAGCCGTGGTAGGACACGAACAGCACCGCGTCGAAGCTGCTGTCCAGGCCCTGCATCATGTAGAGCGGCTTGTGGCTGCCGGAGATGTACGACGCGCGGCCGGCCAGCGCGTCCGCCGGCAGGTTGCGCATGGTCGAATGCGAGTCGTTGACCACGATCTCGCTGGCCCCGCCGGCCAGCGCCCCCTCGATGGCCGCGTTGACCTCGCCGAGGAGCAGCCGCCGGCCCGCCGCCGCTTCCGGGCCGTCGCCGACGCACTGCGCCCAGTCGACCACCCCGGCCGTGCCCTCCATGTCGCTGGACAGGAAAACCTTCATGCCCGCCTCCGCTCCAGCACCCGGTAGTCCGCGTCCGCCGCGGTCATCACCGCGTACGTCGCGCCCGCGTTGGTGGACGCCCCGCCGTGACGGCCGTCCGGGGTCAGGCACAGGCACTGCAGCGGGGTGCGGAACTCGTCCGGCAGGTCCGCGGTCTCGGCCAGCGCCGCGGCGCAAGCCCGCGCCGGGTCGTCCCCCGCCGCCAGGCGGAGCAGCACGGACCGGGCGGTGCCGCCGCGGATGGCCAGCTCACCACGGCCGGTGCAGGCCGCCGCGCCGACCCGGTTGTCGCAGTAGTTCCCGGCGCCGATCAGGGCGGAGTCGCTGACCCGGCCGGGGTACTTCCACGGGTAGCCGCTCGTGCTCACCCCGGCCGCGAGGTTCCCCGCGGCGTCGAGGGCCAGCACGTTGACCGTGCCCCACGGGCCCGCGGGCGGGGGCATCATCGCGATCCGCTCCAGCACCTTGCGACGGTAGCTCACCTCACCCGGTCCGTGCCGGGCCCCGGCCTCCGCCAGGCCCGAGGAAGTCAGCCCGTCCTGCCACATCTGCCGGGCCTCCTCGGTCAGCGTCACGCCGCGCGCAATGCCCGCCTCGTCGGCGAACCGCTCCGCGCCCGCGCCGACCAGCATCACATGCTGGGGCAGCAGGTCGCAGACGGCCCGGGCGATGGAGATCGGGTGCGGGAAGCCGGTCACCGCGGCGACCGCGCCCGCCCGCCGGGTCGCGCCGTCCATGATCGACGCGTCCAGCTCGACCTCGCCGACCAGGTTCGGCAGGCCGCCGACGCCCACGTAGTGGTCGGCCTCGTTGGACTCCACGATCCGGATGGCCGCCTCGACCGCGTCCATCGCCCGGCCCGGGCCGCCGCCGTCCTGGCCGCGCAGCACCGCCATCCCGGCCGCCAGGCCCACCTCGCCGCGCTCGCTGGCGATCAGGACCGGCTGGGTCATCCCTGCTCCGGGGCGGCGGCATTGGCCGCGGCGGGGGCCGGCGCCGGGGTGAACGCGAAGTGGCAGGCGGCCAGGTGCCCCGGGTCGCCCGGCTGGGCCGTCAGGGCCGGGTCTTCCTGCTCGCACCGCGGCTGGGCCAGGGGGCAGCGGGTGCGGAACCGGCACCCGGCCGGGATGGCCAGCGGGCTCGGCGGGTCCCCGGCCATGGCGGGCGGCCCGGCCTCCCCGGCCCGCTCGGCCAGCCGGGGAATCGCGGCCAGCAGGCCCCGGGTGTAGGGGTGGCGGGGGTCGCGGAACAGCTGCTCGGTCGGGGCCACCTCGACGATGCGGCCGAGGTACATGACGGCCACCCGGTCGCACAGGTGCCGCACCACGGCCAGGTTGTGCGAGATCAGCAGCAGCGTCAGCCCCAGCTCGCCGCGCAGGTCGCGGAGCAGGTTCAGGATCGTCGCCTGGACGCTGACGTCCAGCGCCGAGACCGGCTCGTCGGCCACCAGGACCTCGGGCCGCAGGGCCAGCGCCCGGGCGATCGCCACCCGCTGCCGCTGCCCGCCGGAGAACTGGCGCGGGTACGCGGACAGCGCCCCCTCGTCCAGGCCGACCAGCCGGAGCAGATCCGCGCTGAACGACTTCACCTCGTCCCGCGGCACCACGTGGTGCACCCGGAGCAGCTCGGCCAGCATGCCGCCCACGGTCAGCCGGGGGTTGAGTGAGGAGTACGGGTCCTGGAAGACCATCTGGATGCGCCGCCGGTCGTCCCGCGACCGGCGGGCCGGCAGCACCCGGCCGCCGAACCGGATCTCGCCCCGGTCTGGCGGCTGCACTCCGGCCAGGGCCAGGGCCAGCGTGGACTTGCCGGACCCGGACTCGCCGACCAGGGCGAGCGCCTCGCCGCGGCGGACTTCCAGGTCCACGCCGTCCACCGCGCGCAGCAGCCGGCTGGTGTGCCGGATCCGCGCCGTCAGCTGCGAACCGACCGGGAAGTACACGGCCAGGTCGCGGGCGGTGAGCAGCGGCTCCGCGGGGGCGCCCGGCGCGCTCATTGCCCGGCCCGATCGGCCGCCAGGGCTTCCAGGCAGCGCTCCGGGTGCAGGCAGGCGGTGGCCCGGCCACCAGGCAAGATCCGCAACGGAACCTCCCCGGTGCGGCAGTCGTCCTCGGCGAAATCACACCGGGGGTGGAAGCGGCACCCAGACGGCGGGGTGATCAGGCTGGGCGGTGACCCCGGGATCGGCCGCAGCGAATCGGTGACGTACTCGAAATCGGGGGCCGAGCGGACCAGCCCCAGCGTGTACGGGTGCCGGGGGTCGAGCAGTACCGAGCGGACCTCGCCCCGCTCGACCAGCTGGCCGCCGTACATGACGGCGACCTGCTGGCAGACCTGCGCGACCACGGGCAGGTCGTGGGTGACGAACACCAGGCTCACCCCCGACTCCTGGCACAGGCCGGCCAGCAGCCGGAGGATCTGGTCCTGGATGGTGACGTCCAGCGCGGTGGTGGGCTCGTCGCACAGGATGATCTCCGGCTCGCAGGACAGCGCGATCGCGATCATCACCCGCTGCCGCATGCCGCCGGAGAACTCGTGCGGGTAGGCCCGGAACCGCCGCTCCGGGTCCGGGATGCCGACCCGGCGCATCAGCTCGAGGGTCCGTTCCTCGGCCCTCGCCCGGCTGTACCCGAGGTGGATCCGGGGTCCCTCGGCGATCTGCCGGCCGACCCGCATGACCGGGTTCAGCGCGCTCATCGGCTCCTGGAAGATCATCGCTATCTTCGGGCCGCGGATCCGGTTGAGGCTGGCCTGGTTCAGCGTGAGCAGGTCGGTGCCGTCCAGCCGCACCTGCCCGGACATGACGTGCGCCTCGGGCGGCAGCACCCCGAGCACGGCGCGCAGCGTCATGCTCTTGCCCGACCCGGACTCCCCGACCAGGCCCAGCGCCCCGCCCCGGGGCACCTCGAAGGACACCCCGTCCACGGCCCGGACCAGGCCCCGCCGGCTGGCGATCTGGACCCGGAGGTCACTGACTTCGAGCACGTTCCCGGCCGGTTGCGGCGCGCTCATCGGGGCCTCGCTCATGACTGACCCGGCCGGAGCAGGTCGGCGAGCCCGTCACCGATCAGCGACAGCCCGAGCCCGACCAGGATGACGGCCAGGCCCGGGATCGTGGTCAGCTGCCAGTGGGTGGACAGGAAGTTCTGCCCGTCGTTGATCATCGAGCCCAGGTCAGCCGTGGGCGGCGGGACACCCAGCCCGAAATAGCCGAGCGTGACGATGGCCAGGATGTCCTGCACGATGTCGGACATGCCGTAGATGAACGCCTGGCTGATCACGTTGGGCAGCAGGTGCCGTCCCATGATGCGGGCGCTGGACAGGCCGCCCGCCTGCGCGGCCACCACGTAGTCCTGGCGCTTGGCCACCAGGATCTCGCCGCGGACGATCCGGGCGTAGGAGACCCAGCCCACCACCGTGATCGCGATGTAGATGCTGCGCTCGCCCGGGCCGAGCACGAACACCAGCGCGATGACCAGGACGTAGAACGGGAAGGCGACCACGATGTCGACCAGCCGCATCACCACCACGTCCGCCCAGCCGCCGAAGTACCCGGCCAGGCTGCCCAGGGCGGTGCCGAGCACGAACGGGAACAGCACCGCGATGAACGCGATCCGCAGGTCCACCCGCAGCCCGTAGAGCAGCCGGGTCCAGGTGTCCCGGCCCAGCTGATCGGTGCCGAGCAGGTGATGGGCGCTCGGCCCGAGCAGGGACGCGTTGAGGTTCTGCGCGATCGGGTTGTAGGGCGTGAGCAGCGGCGCGGCCGCCGCCGCCGCCGCGATGAGCCCGGTGATGACGATCCCGGCCATCAGCGCGGGCTGGCGGTACCAGCGGCGCGCCGCGCGGCGCTGCGCCCGGGCCGGCACCGCCGGGGCGCCGGGGCCGGCCCGGTCCCGGCCGGGAGGGAGACAGTGCTCATGCGTGCTCCGTGGTCGTCGGGGCCGTGGTCGTCGGGGCCGGGCTCACCGGTCGAACCGCACTCTCGGGTCGAGGGCCGCGTAGGCCATGTCAGCCAGCAGGTTGAGCAGGACCACCATGACGGCGAACACCAGCGTCACCCCCTGCACCACGGGGAAGTCCCGCTGGAAGATCGAGTTGATCATGAGCTGGCCGACGCCGGGGATGGCGAAGACCTCCTCGATGATGACCGTGGTCCCGATCAGGAAGCCGATGTTGATGCCGAGCACGGTGACCGCCGGGATGACCGCGTTCCGCAGCACGTGCCGCAGGAACAGCCGGTGCCCGGACACCCCCTTGGACCTGGCCGTGGTGATGTACTCGGCGCCCAGCACGGTCAGCATGCTGGCCCGCAGGCTGCGGATGACGACCGGGGACAGCGCGAGCGCGGCGGTGAGGCTGGGCAGGAACATCGAGCGCAGATGGCCGAAGAACCCGCTGCCGTACCCGCTGACCGGGAAGGCCTGGAACTTGATCGCGAAGATCAGGATGAGCAGGAACGCCAGCCAGAACGAGGGCATGCCCAGGCCGACCAGCGGGACCGCCCGGACCACGTGGTCCCGGACGCCGTCCCGCCGGCTGGCCGCGATCATCGCGAGTGGCACGCTGATCAGGACGGACAGCACCCCCGCGTAGACGATCAGCCACAGGGTGGGCGGCAGGTGGCTGAGGACCAGGCTCGAGGTGGACTGCCCGTAGTAGAGGCTGTAGCCCAGGTTCCCGTGCAGGAGCCGGTCCAGGAACAGCAGGTACTGGCTGAGCAGGGAGCGGTTCAGCCCCCACTCGCGGTGCAGGATGGCCACCGCCCGCGGCGTCGCGTGGATGCCGAGGATGCTTACCGCGGGGTCACCCGGGATCAGGTGCACCATGAAGAACACGATGAACGTCACGCCGAAGGCCACTGGCACCAGCTGCAGCAGCCTCCGGCCGACGAATCCCATCCGCCCCACGAGCGGTCGCCTTTCCCTGTACCTGCTCCGGAGTGCTTACTTGCTCAGCCAGACGTTCTCCAGGTGGTAGTTGCCGAGCGGGGTGACGTAGAAGCCGTGCACGCTGGACGTGGTGGCGTAGGCGTACGGCGAGTAGTAGAGGAAGGCCATGAACGCGTCCGCCGCGGACTGGGACTGCACGGTGTTATAGAGCGACTGCCGGGCGGAGGTGGCGAGGGTCTGCTCCGCCAGGTGGGTGTCCTTGACCACGGTCGGGTTGTCGTAGGCGGTGAAGAAGGACTTGGAGCCGGCGGCCGGGTCCACCGCGAACGTGGCCAGCTCGTCCGGGTCGGGGATGTCCATGGTCCAGTAGGTCAGGGTCATGTCGTACTTGAGGCTCTGCTGGTCGGTGCTCACCGTGTTCGGGTCGAACTGCTGGATGTTCAGCTTGATGCCGAGCGGCTTGAGCTCGGACTGCACGATGCTGGCGATGGTCGCGTCATCGGAGAAGCCCGCGGGGACCAGGATCGTGGTGCTGAACCCGTGCGGCACGCTCGACTTGGCCATCTCCGCCCTGGCCGCGGCCAGGTTGTACTGCAGGCCCTGGGTGGCCGCGGTGTAGTACGGCACCTGCGGCGGGAACAGCGAGTTGGCCGGCTTGCCGTTGCCGAACAGGACCGCCTTGACCAGCGCGGACCGGTTGATGGCCAGCGAGATCGCCCGGCGCACGTGCACGTCCTGGAGCGGCTTGACCTTCTCGTTGAAGGCCAGGTAGTCGGTCCGCGTCGAGTTGAACAGGTGCATCGCGACGTTCGGGGTGCTCTTCAGGCTGGCCACCGTGGACCAGGCCGGGAACTCGTCCACCTGGGCCTGGCCGCCCTTGAGCTGGAGCTGCCGGGTGTTGTCGCTGGGCACGTCCGTCCAGGTGACGCTGTTCAGGTAGGGCTTGCCCTTCTGCCAGTAGTACGGGTTGCGGAGCAGCTTGAGGGCCGAGCCCTTGTGCCAGTAGTCCCACTTGAACGGCCCGGTGCCGACCGGGGCGGTGTAGAACTGCGTCTCACTCTTCCCGCCGTAGCCGGCCGGCACGATCGCGTTAGAGAACAGTGACAGGTCGGCCAGCAGTGGGGCCCACGGGTACTTGAGCGTCACCACCACGGTGGACGGGGAAGGGGCGGCGACCGACTTGATGGCCGTGTCGATGTACCCCCAGCCCTGCGCGGCCGCCCGCGCCTGGTCCAGGGAGAACTTGACGTCCGCCGACGTCATTGGCTTGCCGGTGGAGAACTTGACCCCCTGGCGCAGGGTGAACGTGTAGGTCTTCTTGTCGGAGGAGACCTTGTACCCGGTGGCCAGCCAGGGCATGACGCCCTTCCCGTTCGGGGTCACGGTGAACAGCGGCTGGAAGATCTGCTCGAAGACCCAGATCGACTCGTTGTCGAACACGGTGGTGTTGTTCATCGACTGCGAGTCCTGGCTCCGGGCGATGACCAGGTTGCCGCCATGGACCGGGGCGCCCCCCGCCGTCCCCGAGGAGGAGGACGAGCCCGAGGACCCGCAGGCGGCCAGGACTGCCAGTGCGCTGGCCGCCGCCAGGACCCGCACGGCAGTGGTTCGGATGGTCACGGAAGCTCCCTAGGGTGTCCGGGCGGACCGGTATTGGTCGCGGAGGGTAACGGGCGCGGGGGCGCGCACTCTCGGCGGCGCCTGGGTGCGGGCGCTGCCGCTTCAGGGCAGGATCATGGAACCGGAGCAAGGACAAACCTTTGTCCTAGACGATGGGGCCTCGGCGGCAGCTTGTAAATAGCGGTCATTGTCTGGAACAAGAGTTTTACGGGGTTGTAACGCATCAGCCCGTAATCAGCCGTTTCGCTCCGCCGGTTACGTGCTGTAACGTTTCGCGCCGTGTCCTACGTCGGTGTGCCACCCGGCTCCCGGCAGGCCGGCCCGGCCCGCGCTGCGGGGCTGGCCGCCGCGGTCAGCGGCCGGCCCGCGGCCGGGCTGCTGGACGATCCCGCCTGCCGCCCGCTGCTGGACGCACTATCCCGCGAGATGCTGTCCGGGGGGAGCGAGGGGCCGCTGCTGCGCCGCCTGGCGGAGCTGGAGCAGGGCATCGCCCGCGGGCGGCGTTCCCCCTCGGCGGCCAGCCTCGGGCTGCTGGCCGCCTATGAGCGGCTGGACCGGCTCGGGCGCCCGCTCAACGCGGTGGCGTCGGTGGCCCCGGTCGCGGATCCGCCCCCCGGCCCGCCCGGGCCGCTGGCCGGGCAGCCGGTCGCGATCAAGGACATCATCGCCGTGGCCGGCCTGCCGACCCGGTGCGGCAGCCCGGCCAGCGATCCCCGCCCCGCCCGCCGCGACGCGGCCCTGGTGAGCCGGCTCCGGGCGGCGGGCGCCGAGGTGCTCGCGGCCACCCAGTGCCTGGAGTACGCGGCCGGGTTCGCGCATCCGCAGATCGGTGACACGCGCAACCCCCGCGACCCATCGCGGACCTCGGGCGGATCCTCCGGCGGGTCCGCGGCCGTGGTCGCGGCGGGGGTGTGCGGCCTGGCCATCGGCACCGATACCGGCGGCTCGATACGGATCCCCGCCGCCTACTGCGGGGTGGTCGGGTTCAAGCCGAGCTACGGGCTGATCCCGGTGGACGGGGTGTTCCCGCTGTCGCCCAGCTGCGACCACGCCGGCACGCTCACGGCCACCGTGGCGGGTGCCGCGGCGCTGCTCAGCGTGCTCGCCGGGCCGGGCCCGGAGCCGGGCCCAGGGCCGGGCGCGGGTGCCGGGCCCGGCCCACTGCCCGCCGCCGCCCGGCCGGGCGGGCCGTTCGTGATCGGCCTGCTCACCCGGCAGCTGGCTGACCCGTCCGTGACCGCCGGGGTACGTGACGCGCTGATCGCCGCCCTGGACCGGCTGGCCGGCGCCGGGTGGGAGATCCGGGAGATCGCCGCCCCCTGGCTGGATCAGCTGGCCGCCTGGGAGGACACGCTGGCCGTGATCGTGGCCCGGGAAGCCAGCCAGGTTCACCGCGACCGTGACCAGGCCCGCTACGCCGACGGCACCCGGGCCCTGCTGGCCTTCGGGGCCGGGGTCAGCGACCGGCAGTACGCCGCCGCGGTGCGGCAGCGGGCCGGGCTGACCACGGCCATCGAGGCCAGCCTGGCCGGCGTGGCGGCGCTGGCCGGCCCGGCCGTCGGCTACCCCGCCCCCGAGGAGGACCCGCCCTTCGGGACGGGCACGGATCACGGGGAGGGCCGCTTCACCGGCCCGTACAACCTGTCCGGTCACCCGGCCGTCTCGCTGCCCGTGCCGCTGGCCGGGGCCCTGCCGGCCGGGCTGCAGCTGGCCGGCCGGCGCGGCGGCGATCAGGCGCTGCTCCAGGTGGCCGCGGCCGCGGAAAGCCTGCTGGCCGGCCGGAACCCGTGATGACCGGCGAAAGGAGAACTGACCGCATGGTGCCCACGGTGAGTTACCGGACACTCGACCTGGCCGGCGCCCGCGTGCCGGTGATCGACCTGGCCGGCGCCCAGGACGGGCCGCGGCTGGTCGTCCTGGCCGGCGTGCACGGCTGCGAGTACGCGCCGATGGCGGCCGTCCGGCGCTGGGCCCGCGAGCTGGGCGCCCGGGAACTGCGCGGCCGGGTGACCGCGGTGCCGGTGCTCAACCTGCCCGCGTTCCGGGCCCGCACCCCGTTCGTCACCCCCGGCGACGGCAAGAACCTCAACCGGTGCTTCCCGGGCGACCCATCCGGCACGTTCACCGACCGGCTGGCGGACGCGGCGTTCCGGCAGCTCATCGCCGGCGCCGATGCGCTGGTCGACGTGCACGCAGGGGACATGGTCGAGGCCCTCGAGCCGTTCGCGCTGTACGACGCAGGGCCGGCCGAGGCGCGGGCCCGGGACCTGGCCACCGGGTACGGGCTGGGTTACGTGATCCGCCAGGAGCCGGGCCCGGGCCGGGCCGTGGGCGGCACCACCAGCGCGGCCGCCGCCGCGCTCGGCATCCCGGCCATCATCGCCGAGGCCGGCGGCTGCGGGCTGGTCGAGCAGGCCGCGGTCGGGACGCACGTGCGCGGGCTCAACGGGATCCTGGCCGTGCTCGGCATGGCCGGGGCTGCGCCGGCGGCCGGCCCCGGCCCCGCCTACCTGCGGCGCTTCCTGTGGCTGCGCTGCACGGACGAGGGCTGGTGGGAACCCGCGGTCCGGCCCGGGGAGAAGGTGGCCGAGGGCCAGCTGCTCGGAACCGTGAGCAGCCTCGACGGGGCCCGGATCCTCCAGGTCATCACCGCGCCCGCGCCCGGCGTGCCCATGTTCGTGACCAGCTCACCCGCGGTGGCCGCGGATGGCCTGCTGCTGGGGCTGGGGGCGGAGTAGCCCCCGGGCTGCCCGGCGGCGCCTGGTCCGCCGCTGGCCCGGGGGACCGGCGCCCGCTGCCCCGCCCGCCCGGGCTACCCGAGCGCCGCGCCGACCCGCTCGCGTATCTCCTGCACCGCCCACTGGTTCCCGTCCGGGTCGGCGAAGAACACGAACTTCCCGCCGTCCCGGGGGTCGAGCTGCTGGATGTCCGAGACCCCGACCCCCTGGGCGGCCAGCTCGGCGCGGGCCGCGTCGATGTCCCCGACGACCAGCTGGAGGTGCGCGCCCGCGCCGGCCTGCGCGTCCGCGCTGATCAGCACGGGACCGATCACGACCGAGCAGGCCGACCCGGGCGGCGTCATGTGCACCACCCGCATCTCCGGTGCGGGCCGCGTGTCCGCGTCGAGATGGAACCCGAGCTTCCCCAGGTAGAAGTCCTTCGCCCGGTCGATGTCGGTGACCGGGATCACGACCACTTCCAGTTTCCAGTCCATGATGCGCACTCCTTCCGGCTGGCGCCTGGTCGGCGCTCCTGGCCCTAGGACGGAACCGCCGCCCCCGTTCTCGACATCCGGGGCCAGGGCTCCGGGAAAAATTACCCGTCCGCGTCCGCCACCACCCCCGTGCTGCTCCGCACGTGCGCGGGAAGGTCACCCTCGTGCCGGTCCCCGGTCGTGGAGGTCCCCGACGGCTCGAACATCAGGATGGCCCCTCCCGGCGACGAGGGCTTGTGCTCGGTGCCCCGGGGCACCACGAACATGTCCCCGGTCCGCAATTCCACGACCCTCTCGCCGTCGCCGGGGTCACGGAGCGAGATGGCGAATTCCCCGCTGAGCACGAGGAAGAACTCATCGGTGTGATCGTGGGTGTGCCAGACGTGCTCACCCTGGGTGTGCGCGATGCGGACGTCGTAGTCGTTCACCCGGCCGATGATGCGCGGGCTGTAGATCTCGTCGAACTGGGCGAGGGCGGCGTTGATGTTCACGGGCCTGGTTTGCATGCCCGCCACGATCCACCCCCGGGCCGCGCGTGTCTTGTACGTTTTTGATGTGGATGGAGCCCGGCCCGGGGAGCCCGGTCCGCGGCCCGCGGCCGGCCGGGGTAGGCCCAGGCCCACCTCCCGATTAGGTTCGGCCCCATAGCGCCGGGCCCCCCGGCAGGTTCACGATGGGTGACATGTGGATTCTCATCATCGTCTGCTGGCGGGTCATCACCAGGCTGCTTCGTCACCTGGGCCGGGGCATGCTGCTGGTGCCGGTGGCCGGGATGGGCCTGGCCTTGTTCGGGGTGCGCCCGTGGACCGTGGCGGCGGTCCTGCTGGCCGTGATCGTGGCGGTCTGGCGGCCGGCCCTGGCGGCGGTGATGCTGCCGGTCACCATGGTGGTCGCCGGGATCAGCGGGCTGGTGGTCGCGGCCACCGAGCCCGGGGCGGGCTTCTGGACGGTGGCCGCCCTCGGCGTGTTCAAGCGGCGGGTGGCCCGCGGCGTGCTCAAGCGGCAGGTGGTCCGCGGACAGGTCCGGCGTCCCCCGGTCATTATCGAGCGGACCATCGTGAAGGGCCATGAGGTCGTGACCCGGCTCGTCCCCGCGGGCGGGCCCGGCCAGGCGGTGAAGTTTCCCGGTGGCGCTCAGGTGAAGATGCCCGGCGGCGCTCAGCTGAACTGGTTTCCGGGCCCGGGCAGCCGGGCCCAGGTGCTCGCCGGGGGCCCGGGGGCGACTGTCTCGGTCAAGGCACCGTCCGTGCTGGCCTGGCAGGCGTCGGGGCGCGGCGGGCCGGTGGCCTTCGACGTCAGCCGGGGCAGCGGCATCATCCACGGTGGCGGCCTGTGGCCGGGTGACCTGCTGGTCCCGCTCGCCTTGCTGCTGCTCACCCTGGGCCTGTGGCTCCTGCCGCGGAGCCTGGCCGCGCTGCGGACCCACGCCAGCGGGCTGCTCTCCGGCCTGCGCCAGCGGATGCTGGAGAATCGCTGGGGCATTCTCCTGATCCCGGTCGCGCTGCTCGGCCTGACCGTGTTCGGGGTGCAGCCGTGGACCGTCGCGGCCGTCCTGGCCAGCGCCGTCACCGCGGTGCGGTGGCCGGTCATCGCCGCGGACCTGGTCCCCGTCGCGCTGACCGCGTTCGCGGTCCGCGGCTTCATGATCGCCGCGAGCTGGCCGTCGCTGCCCGGGCTGCAGCGGCCCGGCCTGCTCTACGGCTTCTTCGTGGTCACCACCCGTGAGACGGCCATGCTGGCCGGGGCCGAGGCCAGCGCGTTCCTCGTGGTGGCCGCGTGGCTGGTGCCGCGGACCATCGGCGCGCACGCCCGCGCCGCGCTGGTTCCCGGGCGGGACCTGGAGCTGGAGGGCCGGGTGCAGCGGCTGACCGAGACCCGCGAGCTGGCCGTGGACGCCGCCGCCACCGAGCTGCGCCGGATCGAGCGGGACCTGCACGACGGCGCCCAGGCCCGCCTGGTCGCGCTGGGCATGAACCTGCGCGCGGTGGAGCGGATGCTGCCGGGCCGCCCGGAGGCGGCGCTGGCCCTGGTCGCCGAGGCCAGGGAGACCTCGCTGCGCGCCCTGAACGACCTGCGCGACCTGGTCCGCGGCATCTGCCCGCCGGTCCTGGCCGACCGCGGCCTCGGCCACGCGGTCCGGGCCCTCGCCCTGGACACCCCGTTCCCGGTCGACCTGGACATCGACCTGCCCGGCCGGCTGGCCGCGCCGGTCGAGACCGCCTGCTACTTCGCGGTGGCGGAGGCCCTGGCCAACGCGGTGCGGCACTCCGGCGCGCGCCGGGTGCACATCCGCATCCAGCACGCGGGCGGCCTGCTCCGGATCCAGGTGGCCGACGACGGTGCGGGCGGGGCGGACCCGGCCCGGGGGACCGGGCTGCGCGGCGTGGAACAGCGGCTGGCCGCGTTCGATGGCATCCTGGCGGTGAGCAGCCCGCCAGGGGGGCCGACCATGATCGCCATGGAGGTGCCGTGCGCGTTGTCGTCGCCGAAGACCTGTTCCTGCTGAGGGACGGTCTGACCCGGCTGCTCGCGGCGCACGGCTTCGAGATCGCCGCGTCGGTGGACAGCGCTCCCGGCCTGCTCTGCGCGCTGCTGGAACACCGGCCCGACGTCGCGGTGGTGGACGTCCGGCTGCCGCCCTCCTTCGCCGACGACGGGCTGCAGGCGGCGCTGGCCGCGCGGCAGCAGGTGCCGGGCCTGCCGGTGCTGCTCCTGTCGCAGTACGTCGAGCAGCTGTACGCCCGCGAGCTGCTCGCCGACCAGTCCGGGGCGGTCGGTTACCTGCTCAAGGACCGGGTCTTCAACGACGACCAGTTCGTCGACGCGATCCGCACCGTGGCCGCCGGCGGCACCGTGATGGATCCCGACGTGGTGACCAAGCTGCTCGGCCGCCGTTCCCGTGACGAGCCCATCACCCGGCTGTCCGGGCGGGAACGCGAGGTCCTGGGGCTGATGGCCGAGGGCCGCTCGAACGTGGCCATCGCGCAGCGGCTCTACGTCAGCGAGAAGGCGGTCAGCAAGCACACCACGAGCATCTTCACCAAGCTCGGGCTGGCCGCGTCCGAGGACGACAACCGCCGGGTGCTGGCCGTCCTGGCCTACCTGAACACCTGAGCCGCTAGCCCGGCTCCTGGCGGAGCTGGCTCACCGCCTGCTCCGCCACCACCCGGGCGGGCAGCCCGGTGGCGCGGGCCGCGGCGGCCACGTCGTCGTGCTCGGGCTTGGCCCGGTGCGGGCCGATCTTGACCCGGATCCGGTGCCCCTGCACGGTCACCTCGGCCTCCCGCCGGGGCAGCGCCTGGCGCTGGACGCGATGGCGCCGCGCGCCCAGGCTCCCCGTCTCGGCCAGCAGCCGCGCCTGGACCGGCTCGTCCCGGCCCGGGCGGCACAGCGCGGTGACGACGTGCGCGGGCCGGCCCTTCTTACCAGTGACCGGGGTGATCCAGGCGTCCAGCGCGCCCGCGCCGAGCAGCATCCCCGGCAGGTCACCGAGGAGTTCGCCGGTCACGTCGTCGACCGTGGTCTCCACCACGACCAGGGTCTCGGTGGGCCCGGCGGGCTCGTGATCCGCCAGCGGCTCGCCGAGCAGGGCGGGCAGCACGTTGGGCCGCCCCGGCACATCCCGCGCGCCCGCCCCGTAGCCGCTGCCGGCCACCCGCATCGCGGGCAGCGGCCCGTACCGGCAGCCCGCCGCGCGCAGCAGCGCCGCGCCGGTCGGGGTGACTGTCTCTCCGGCCGTAGCCCCACCTGCCGGGTAGAGCCCGGCGACCTGCGCACCGTCCAGCAGCGCCAGCGTGGCCGGCGCCGGGGCCGGGTACTGGCCGTGGCTCATCCCGATCACGCCCGCCCCCAGCGCGAGCGGTGCCGACCACACCTCGCTCACCCGCAGCGCATGCAGCGCGGCGGCGGCGCCCACGGTGTCCACGACCGTGTCCACCCCGCCCAGCTCGTGCAGGTGCACGTCCGCGGCGGGCACGCCGTGGATCCGCCCTTCGGCCTCGGCCAGGGCGGTGATCGCCGCGGCGGCCAGCCGCGCCGCGGCCTCCGGCACCGCGGCCCGGGCCAGCGTGAGCAGGTCCGCCGCGCGCCGCGCGGGCACGTCGTCGTCCACCCGGACCCGGGCCTGGCAGGCGGCCAGCCCGGCCCGCCGCACCGGGCCGGCGGTCAGCTCCCAGCCGGTGAGCCCGGTGCTGGCCACCGCCGCCCGGACCTCATCCAGGGGCGCGCCCAGGTCGAGGAGCGCGCCGAGCAGCATGTCACCGGATATCCCCGAGAACGGGTTCAGCCACAAGATCACGGCCCGCTCACCCCGGGCCCTGGTTCAGAGCGCTGGCGGCGCAGGCTGAAGGCCAGCCGGTGCGCGGCCATGGCGGCGCCGAACCCGGAGTCGATGTTGACCACGACGACGCCGGCCGCGCAGGAGGTCATCATGGCCAGCAGCGCGGTGATGCCGTCCAGCGCCGCGCCGTACCCCGTGGACGTGGGCACCGCCACGACCGGGACGCCGACCAGTCCCCCGACCGCGCTGGCCAGGGCGCCCTCCATGCCCGCGATCACGATCACCACGTCGGCCGCGGCGATGTCACCGGCCGCGGACAGCAGCCGGTGCAGCCCGGCCACGCCGATGTCACGGAACTCGGTGACCTGAAGGCCGGTGGCCCGGGCCACCGCGGCCGCCTCGTCGGCCACTGGCCCGTCCGCGGTGCCGGCCGTGACCACCGCCACCCGGCAGCTGCCCGGCGGGGCCGGCCGCCAGCACAGCAGCCGGGCCCGGGCGTCGTACTCACCCGGTGCGTGCTCACCAGCCGCCGCGACTTCGGCCGCGGCCGCGGGTTCCAGCCGGGTCACCAGCACCGGCCCGGACGTGCGGGCCAGCAGCGCGGCCGCGATGGCCGCGATCTCGCCGGGCCGCTTCCCCGGGGCGTAGATCACCTCCGGCAGGCCGTGGCGCCGCGGCCGGTCCAGGTCCACGGTGGCGAAGCCGAGCGGCAGCGCCGCGTCCTGCGGGACTCCCGCAGGCTGGTCCCCGTCCCGCTGGGCACCGTCCCAGGGGGCCTCCTCCCGCGGGGCCTCCCCCCGCTGGGCCTCCTGCCGCTGGCCGCGGTCCACCTAGCCCGCCTCGCCCGCCCGGGAGGCCGGGACCACGGACAGCGGCAGCAGCGCGTTCATGCTGCCGCTCACCAGCCCGGCCAGGTCCGCCGCGACGAACACGAACCCGGCCGCCCGCACCAGCCCGGTGATCTCCTCGCGGCGGTCCAGCAGCCGCCCGAGATCCCCCGGCGGCACCTCGATCCGGGCCACGCTGCCCGCCGCGTGCGCCCGGACCCGGCAGGCCGGGAAGCCCGCCTCGTGCAGGGCGTCCTCGGCCCGCTCGATCTGGCCGAGCAGCTCCGGGCTGACCTCGTCGCCGTACGCGATCCGGGACGACAGGCAGGCCGCGGCGGGCTTGCCCGCGGTGACCAGGCCCAGCTCGCGGCTCACCGCCCGGACCGCCGCCTTGGACAGCCCCGCGTCGACCAGGGGGAACACCGCACCCCGGTCGCGGGCCGCCCGCTGGCCGGGCCGGTGGTCGGACAAGTCGTCCAGGTTGGTGCCGAGCGCGATCCGCGCGCCCATGGCCGCCGCGACCGGGGTCACCGCGTCGAACAGCGCGCTCTTGCAGTGGAAACAGCGGTCCGCGCCGTTGCGCCGGTACCCGGGCCGGTCCAGCTCGTCGGTGCACACCTCGGCGTGCGCCAGGCCCCGGGACCGGGCGAAGTCCCGCGCCGCGGCCCGCTCGGCCGCGGGCAGGCTGGCCGACACGGCCGTGACCGCGAGCGCCCGCGGCCCCAGCACCTGGTGCGCCACGGCGGCCAGCAGCGCCGAGTCCGCCCCGCCCGAGAACGCGGTGACCAGCCGGTCCTCCCGGGCGATCCGGTCCCTCAGGTCCGCCAGCAGGCGCGCGGTATCGAACCCGGTCACGCTCTCTGGCCCGGTCACGCTCTCTGGCCCGGTCACAGGGGGCTCCCGGCCGGCTCGTCCGCGCTCACGAACGGGATCGTCTGCGGGCCCTCGGGCAGCACGCACACCCGCGCGCCCGGCCCGGCCGCCGCCAGCTCGGCGGCCACCGCAGCCGCGATGTCCGGCACCGCGGACAGGTGCGCGCTGCGCAGGTCTGCCTCACCCAGTCCCGAGGCGTGCACCCCCACCCGCGCCCGGCACAGCACCCGGGCCAGCACCTGCACCTGCCACTGGTCAGGCACGGTCCGGGTGCGGGCCCCGATGGAGGCCAGCAGTCCTTCCGGGTCCGGCGCCGCGGCCAGTTCCGCGCGGAACGAGCCGTGGTCGGGGAACCCGTCCGCGCACTCGGCGGCGCAGATGATCAGGCCGCCGGGCCGGACCACGGTGGCCGCCGCGGACATCCCCTTGACCGCCTGGTACAGGTTCTGGTCCAGCGGGAACCCGGAGTTGGTCGTCACCACTACAGAGAACAGACCGTCCACCGGGCGCATGGACACCTCCCGGACGTAGGCCCGGGCCGCCGCGTGCATCTGCAGCACCTCGCCGCCGAACGCCGCGACGACCCGCTGCTCCCGGTTCAGCACCACGTCGAACGCGAAGTCCACCCCGGTCGCGGCGGCGATCGCGCGCACGTCGTCGTGCACCGGGTTGCCCTCGCACACCGCCCAGGTGGCCCGGTCGCTGCCGATCCGCCGTGCGTCGTGCAGGGTCAGCGTGGTCTCCAGCCCGGCCAGGCCGGGCGCGACCAGCTTGGGGCCGCCGCTGAACCCCGCGAAGAAGTGCGGCTCCACGAACCCGGTGGTGATCTTCACGTCCGCATCCACCCAGTGCCGGTTCAGCCAGACCGGCACCCCGTCGCCGTGCTCGCCGCACCAGGTGAGCATGCTCTCGTCGCGGGCGTCGTGGTTGATCACCCGCAGCCGGGCGGCCAGGTCCGGGCCGAGCATCTCGGCCAGCTCGCCGGGAGAGTTGCCGCGGTGCGTGCCGGTCGCGATGAGCACGGTCACGTCGTCCGGGGTGACCAGCCCGTCCAGCTCGTCCAGCAGCGCGCGGAGCATGGCCTCGCGGGGCTGCGGCCGGGTCACGTCGCAGACGGACACGGCGACCCGCTGGCCGGGCCGCACCACCGACCGCAGCGGCGGCCCGGCCACCGGATGGCGCAGCGCGCCCGCCAGCACGGCCGGGACATCCGGTGCGGCCGGGTGGTAGGCCGGCGTGACGACCGTGGTCCGGTCCGCGGGCAGCGAGATGCGCAGGTCCCCGCGCCCGTAGGCCAGGTCGATGTCCAGCAGGCGGTCAGCAGGCATCAAGCTCCGTCCATGCGTCGTCCGGGACCACGGTAGCGAAGCGGTCCAGGGCCGAGGTCACCTGCTCGCCGCTGCGCATCCCGCTGACCACGGACACCACCGCCGGATGGCGCAGCGGGAACTGGATCGCCGCGTCCGGCAGCGACACCCCGTGCCGCTCGCAGACCGCGGCCAGGGCCCGGGCCCGGGCCAGCACCTCCGGTGCGGCCGGCCCGTAGTCGAAGTGCGCCCCGTCGGGAGGCCAGGCCCGGGCCAGCAGCCCGGAGTTGAACGGGGCGGCCGCCACCACCGCCACCCCCCGGGCCGCGCACTCGTCGAGCAGCGGCTGGCCGGAGCGGTCCAGCAAGGTCCACCGGCCGGCCAGCATGACCAGGTCGATGCCGGTCTCGCGGACCATCCGCAGCGGCGCCTGCCACTGGTTCATGCCCACCCCGACCGCGGTGACCAGGCCCTCGTCGCGCATCCGGATCAGCTCCGGGATGGCGCCCGCCAGGGCCTCGTCCACGTGATCGTCCGGGTCGTGCACGTACACCAGGTCCACCCGGTCCAGCCCGAGCCGCCCCAGGCTGCCCTCCAGGCTGCGCCGGACCCCGGCCGGGCTGAAGTCGAACCGCCGCCGCAGCGTGTCCGGCACCGCGAACCCGCCCGCCGCCAGGTCCGAGCCGGCCGGCCGCGGGTTGGGTTCCAGCAGCCGCCCCACTTTCGTCGAGATAACGAAAAGCTCGCGGGGCCGGTCCCGCAGCGCGGCCCCGAGCCTGCGCTCCGACAAGCCGAGCCCGTAGTGCGGCGCCGTGTCGAAGTACCGGATCCCGCCCGCCCAGGCCCGGTCCACGGCCGTGGCGGCGGCCTCGTCCGTGGTCTCGGTGTACAGGTTGCCGGCCGAGGCGCCGCCGAAGCCCAGCGCGGTCACGGCCGCGCCGGTCCGGGCGACCGGGTGCTGCTCCATCGCGTCCCGCGCTCCCCTCAACGGCCCGGCCCGTGCTCGTCCGGCCCGTGCCCGTCCGGCCCGTGCTCGCCCAGCCGGTACCAGGCCCGGGCCGTGCCGCCCCGGACGGCCGCGCGTTCCGCGGCGCCCAGCCCGTCCAGCACCGGCGCGGCCGCCGCCATCACCCCGGCGTAGCTGGCCGCCAGCAGGCACACCGGCCAGTCCGACCCGAGCATGGTCCGCGCCGGGCCGAACTGGTCCAGCACGTACTCCATGACCGGCCGCAGCTGCGCCGGGGTCCACGAGCCCCAGTCCGCCTCGGTCACCAGCCCGGACAGCTTGACCGCCACGTTGGGCCGGGCCGCCAGCGCCCGCAGGCCCGCGGCCCAGGCCGCCATGCGTCCCGCGGCCAGGACGCCGGTCCCCGGGCCGGCGGAGGCGATCGGCGGCTTGCCCGCGTGATCCAGCACGAACCGCACCTCCGGCAGCGCGGCCACGGTCTCGGTGACCAGCGGCAGCTGGCCGGGCGAGACGACCACGTCGTACGCCAGGCCGGCCGCCGCCACCGCGCGCAGGCCCTCCCGGACCTGCGGCCGGGCCAGCCAGTCCTGGTCGGGTTCCTCCTGGAGCTGGTGGCGCAGGCCGACGAGGGCCCGGCCGCCTGGGCCGCCCCGGGCCGCGCGGAGCTGGTCCGCGGCGTCCGGCCGGGACAGGTCCGCCCAGCCGACCACGCCGGCGACCAGCGGCTGCGCCGCGGCCAGGGCCAGCAGCTCCCGGGTCTCCGCCGCGCTGGCCACGGTCTGCACCACGATGACCCCATGCTGGCCCGCCGCGCGCAGGTCCGCGGCCACGTCGTCCAGGCTGAACGAGCGCTGCAGCACCGGCAGGCCGCCGGTCCACGGCTGCGGCCGCGCGGCCAGGTCCCACACGTGCACGTGCGCGTCCAGGGCTGGCCCCGGGCGCTCCGGGGTCACGCCGGACGTCATCCCCGGGGCCGCAGGCGCAGTCCGCCCATCCCGCCGTCCACCGCCAGCTCGGTGCCGGTGGTCGAGCCGGCCGCGGGCGAGGCCAGGTAGACCACCGCGGCCGCCACCTCGCCCGCGGACACCAGCCGGCCGTGCGGCTGCCGGGCCTCCAGCGCGGCCCGCTCGGCGGCCGGGTCAGGCGCGGCGTCCAGCAGCCGGGTCACCCAGGGCGTGTCGGCCGTGCCGGGGTTGACCGCGTTGACCCGGATGCCGTCGGGCATCCCGTCGGCCGCCATGGCCCGGGTCAGCGCGGCCACCGCGCCCTTGCTGGCCGAGTACACGGCCCGGTCCGGCAGCCCGGCGGTGGCCGCGATCGAGGCCGTGTTGACCACGGCGGCCTGCCCGGACTCGCGCAGGTACGGCCAGGCGGCGCGGGACACCCGGGCGGTGCCGATCACGTTCACGTCCAGTACCCGGCGCCATTCCTCGTCGGTGCTGCTGGCCACGCTGCCCTGGGCGCCGACGCCGGCGTTGTTGACCAGCAGGTCCAGGCCGCCGAGCCGGGCCGCGGCCGCGTCCACCGCAGCCCGCACCGCGGCGTCGTCGGTCACGTCGGCCTGCACGTAGCCGGCCCCGGCGGGCAGGTGCGCGGGCGCCTGCTCCGCCATGTCCAGCACGACCACGGCCGCGCCCTCGGCCGTGAACGCCGCGGCGATCGCGGCACCCAGCCCGGACGCCCCGCCGGTGACCAGCGCGCGCAGGCCCGTCAGCTGCCCCATCCTCGTCCCCTCCCTGCCGTGTCCCCCAGGGCCGTGTCCCCCAGTGCCGCGTCCCGCAGTGCCGCGTCCCCCAGTGCCGCGTCCGGCGGTGCCGCGTCCCAGGGACCCCGGGCCGACGGGGCCCGGACCCGCAGCCGCAGCCGCAACGTCAGCGTGACCTCGGTCCCGGGCGGCAGCTCGACGTCCAGCCACGGGCCGCCGACGGCGGCCTCCCGGCCGCTGATGTGCACATCATGGCTGATGTACTCGGTGTGCTGGCCAGCCCACCCAGGTGCGGCCCAGGTGTACCCGGCCGCCTCGATGTCGTGCTCGGCGAACGCGCCGGCCTGCACCACGACGGTGCGGGCCACGGCGCCGGACAGGTTGACCAGGGTCACCGTGGTCGCCGCCGGGTCGATCGAGCTGACCAGCGCGGCCACGTCCGGGGGCAGCCCCGGCCGGCGACGCTGCGGGTCGTAGTAGCGGACCCGGGCCTGGGGCAGCCCGCCGTTGTAGACCACCTGGGGCGCGCCCCAGGTCAGCTGGGTCAGCGCCTCGGTGACCACCGGGTTGAGGTTCTGCCACAGGTGGATGTCCGGCTCGGTCACCTCCTGGCCCGCGTGCTGCTCCATCAGCGCCAGCCGCCGCCGGGCCTGGGCGTGCGCGGCGGCCAGGATCGCGCCCGGGTAGCCCGGGTTGTCCCCGCGCAGGTAGGCGTACCAGGGCTCCTCGTGGCCGGCTTCCTCCTTGTCCCGGAACGGCCGGACGCTGGTCCAGTCGTAGCCGCTGGCCGCGCGGAGCGCGTCCAGCCGGGCCTGGTCGGCCGGGTCGGCGGAGTACTGCCAGAGCGCGACCGGCACCGACGCCTGCACCGGGTTCCAGTCGAACCAGCCCCGGTCGCTGTGCCGGTAGGGCACCAGCAGGACCGGCTGGCCGGCCGCGGGCCCGAGGTGGGCCAGCCAGCGCGGGCTGATGCTGGAGTCGCCGCTGGTGAACGCGAAGCGGCGGGCCCGGCCGATGATCTCGTCGAGCAGCTGCCGGGCCAGGTCCAGGTAGCCGTCGTCCCGGGTGGCCAGGGCCGCGCTCATCGCCCCGATCAGGGTGGCCTGCGCGATGCTGTACATCCCGTGCGGCCAGGACCAGCCGTAGTGCCCGCCGTACCAGCGGCCGTCCAGCTGGCTGCCGACCACGCCGTCGGTGCCCACGTTGTCCGGGATCAGGCCGCCGTTGGCGGCGGCCCGGCGCTGCCACGCCCCGGCGTAACCCGCCAGCCAGTCCGCGTACCGCTGCTCCCCGCTGACCAGGAACGCGTTGAGGACCAGGCCGCCCACGCCGAGGTTGCCGACCACGTCACCGCGGCCCAGCCGGCGCTGCATCTCGGCGCCCAGCCGGGGATCAGCGCCATCCTCCCCGGGCCTATCCGCCCCGCCATCCCGCGGCGTACTACGGTCCGCCGCGCCGGGCGCCAGCCAGTCCAGCGGGTAGCCGTACTGCGCCGCCTCCGCCTCGGTCCACGGGTAGCTGGGCGCGTCGGCCAGCCCCGGCCGGGCCCCGCCGCTGCCGTTGTGCGGCGCCGTGATGATCTCCCGGGCCGGGTCGTAGTTCCCGTGCGCGGGGTCGGTGTACAGGTCGGCGAACCGCAGTGCCCGGTCCCGCCAGCGATCCGGGTCGGCCAGCGTGAGGAAGTAGAAGAACAGCATGCTCTCGCCCTGGTGGAACCAGTCGTAGCCGATCTCGAACTCGTCACGGAACATGCCGAGCCGGGTCAGCTGGCCCACCACCCCGTGCCAGTGCCGGGCGCTGGCGTCCAGCAGGTCATCGGCCCCGCCGAGCAGGTACAGCTGCGGCCAGTTGAAGAACACCTCCAGGAAGTCGTCGGCGCCGTCCCGGGACGAGAGCTGCCCGTCGTAGCGCAGTGACCCGTCCGGCCGGGTGTACAGCCCGGCGAACCGGCGCCAGCCCTCGTCCAGCAGCCGGAACAGGGACCGCTCGGCCAGCGCCCAGTACGGCGGCTCCAGGCACGGCACCGTGGCCCGGATCACCGGCCGGGGCGCCGGCGGCACCCTCTCCGCAGCCCGCTCAGTGGTCGGGGGATCAGCCACGACGGGGTCTTCGTTGCGGCTCATTCTTTAGTCGCGCCCGCGGTCAGTCCTGAGACCAGGAAGCGCTGCGCGACGAGGAAGATGACCAGGACCGGCGCCACGGAGATCAGCGTGGCCAGGGCGAGCTGGGGCAGCTGGACCTCGGCGCTGGCCCCCACGACCGGGTTGAACGTGGGGGTGTCCGAGAGCATCTGGGTCAGGCCCACCTGCATCGGGTACTGCCCGCTGCCCGGCAGCATGACGTAGGGCAGGAAGAAATTGTTCCAGTTGCCCACGAAGCTGAAGAACCCGACCAGCGCCACCACCGGGGTGGCCAGCGGCAGCGCGATCCGGAAGAACGCGGACAGCTCGCCGCACCCGTCGATCTTCGCCGCCGCGATCAGGTCGTTGGGCACCGCGGTGGAGAAGTAGATGTAGGTCAGGTAGACCCCGAACGGGAAGAAGGAGTACGGCAGCACTACGGCCAGCGGTGTGTTGACCAGGTGCGCGTAGTTGATCTCCAGGAACGTGGGCAGCACCAGGGCCGCGGTCGGCATGAGCATTACGACCAGCGTCGTGATGAGCAGCACCCGGCGGCCCCGGAACTCCATCTTGGCCAGCGCGTACCCGGCCGGGATGCTCACCACCAGGGTGATGACCAGGGCCATCAGCGAGTACTCCACCGAGTTCTTCATCCACGTCTTGACCGCGCCGCCCTGGAACGCGAGCACCTTGTCCCAGTTGCTGCGCAGCGCGGACAGCGACCCGAACGAGAACGGCTGCCCGCCGGTCAGCCCCGGCTGGGTCTTGGTCACGGCCAGCAGCAGCCAGATGATCGGGATGAGGAAGAACGCCGCGAACAGGGCGAGCAGCAGGAAGGTCAGGGTCCGGGCGCTCAGGCGCCGGGCGCCGGGCCGGTGCTGACCGGCCGCGTGTGTGGTGGCCATGGACGTCCTCCCTTCAGTCGGTCCGGAACAGGCGGCCGCGGCCGATCAGGATGCCGGCGCAGGCCAGCGCGACGATCAGCAGGTCGATGGAGATGGCCGCCGCCCCGTTGAAGTTGTTCTGGGTGAACGCGTACTGGTAGGCGAGCTGGTTGACCGAGTAGTAGTTGCTGACCAGGCCGAAGCTCGCCTGCGACACGAGCTGCGGCTCCACGAACAGCTGGGTGCCGGCCGCCAGCGAGAGGATCAGCATGTAGGTGATCCACTTGCCGATCAGCGGGAGCTGCACGTGCCAGGCGGTGGACACCGGGCCCGCCCCGTCCACCCGGGCCGCTTCCAGCAGGTCCGCGGGGATCGTGTTCAGCGCCCCGTACAGGATCAGGATCCAGCCGCCCGCGCCGGTCCAGAACGCGATGACGGTGAACACCACCGGCAGGTGCCCGGGCGCGATCACGCCGGTGAACTGGGTGTTCCCGGTCCAGCGCAGCAGCACGGACACCGGGCTGACCGAGGGGTTCAGCACGAACAGCCACAGCAGCACGCTGGACGCGCCGGCCAGCGCGCCGGGGACGTAGTAGGCGAACCGGATGAAGGCCTTGCTGCGCCGCGACGCCAGCCGGTGCACGACCAGGGCCAGCAGCACCACGAACACGGTCAGGCTGACCAGCCACAGCACCAGGTACGCGGCCACGTGCTCGACGGCCGGGACGAACCGGTAGTCCTCGGCGGTCTGGATGAAGTTGCCCAGGCCGGCGAACCCGCCGGCGGGCCTGGTCAGGGCCAGGTACAGGGAGTAGATGACCGGGATCACGCCGAACAGGGCCAGCAGCACCACGTAGCCGGAGACGAACAGGTGCCCCGTGGCCAGCCCCCGCATCCGGCGGCGCGGCCCGGGCCCGGGAGCCGGGCGGGTGGCTGGCGCCACCCGCCCGGCCCGGTCTGCTATCACGGGACCAGGAGTCACTTGCTGACCGTGTAGCCGAGCACCTTGGCCTGGTCGGTGATGGCCGTCTGCCAGGCCGGCAGCAGCGACTCGATCGACTTGCCCTGGGCCATGCCCGCGGACACGGTCGAGGCCCAGACCGATTCCTGGCTGAACTCCGGCGGAACCCAGCCCGTCCACACCTGGCTGGCCGCGGCCGTGATCGGGGTGGCGATGTTGTCAGCCCAGTAGCCGCTGGCCTGCTGCTTGGCGATCCACCTGGCCGCCGCCGCCTTGTAGGCGGGGTAACCGGGCGCCAGGTCCGCCTGGTAGGCGTCGCTGGTGGTGACCCAGGTGGCGAACTTGATCGCGGCGGCCAGGTTCGTGCTGTGCGCGGACACCCACCAGGCGCCGCCGCCGACCGCGCCGGTGACCGGCGTGCTCTCGTTGGCCCAGTGCAGCGCGGGCGCCACGGCGATCTGGCCCTTGGGCGTCTTCAGCAGGCCCTGGAACACCGAGCCGCCGTACCAGTCCGGGCCGGGCATCATGAGGATCTTGCTGCCCTGCTGCTTGGCGAACTGCGGGCCGAAGATGTCCTGGGTGGACATGGTCTTGCTGGCGATGAGGGAGTCCAGCATCCTGGCCGCGCGGACGCAGTCCGGGCTGGACGTGTTGACCGTGATGGCCTTCGGGCCGGTCACCTGGCTGGCCGGGCACTCCGAGCCCCACATGTAGATCTCGGGCGTCCAGGCGTCCCCGGCCGTGCCGACGATGTACCCGGGGTGGGCCTTGGCCACCTTGGCCGCCAGGGCCTGGTACTGCTCCCACGTGGTGGGGACCTGGTAGCCCCACTTGTCCATCAGCGACTTGTTGTACCAGAGCACGTTCTGCGCCAGGTCGTTGCGCAGGCAGTAGACCGCGCCGTTGACCGAGCACACGCCGAGTGAGCCGGAGGCGAAGCCGGTCAGGGTGCTGCGCCGGCACCAGGCTCTTGGTGCCCTTGTCCAGCGGGGCCAGGTCACCGGTGCCCGACAGTGAGCCCCACGAGGCGGAGTTGTCGTCGGCGGTGAAGACCACGTCCGGCCAGCCCAGCCGGCCCGGTTGTACAGCTCCATCTTGGTCCGGAAGGAGTTGGACCCGTTCGCGTCGCCGTCGTAGGTGACGATCTTGATCTTCTGGCCGGTGGCCTTCTCGTAGGCCTGCGCGGCCGGCAGCCGGGTCGAGTCCACCCACACGGTGATCTCCGACTTCGGGTTCTGCTTGGCCGTGGTGAAGCCGTAGGGGCTGCTGGAGCTGGCGGAGCCGGAGCTGCCGCCGATGGACTGGCCTCCCGAGCAGGCGGCCAGGCTGGCCGCGGCGGCCAGGACCACCCCGCCCAGCAGGTAGGTGCGGAGCTGGCCGGCCTTGGTGGATTTAGTGGTCTTGCCGGTCTTGGGGGGCTTCCCGGCAGCGCCGCCGGGCAGGTAGGTGCGCAGCCGGCCGGGCTGCGCCGCACGACCTTCGTTCATGTTGCTTCCTCACACCTCAGGGAGACGGCCGTGGTAACTGCAGGTCTCCGGCGCGTGGCCGGGGGCCCGCGGGCCTGGGGGGCCAGGTGGCCGGATGAGATATGACATCACACATATGATGTCATGGCAATGGTCTAGGCTTACCGCGTGGTTTCGCCACCGGACGACTGGCCCGACTGGCCCGCGAGATCGAGGAGTTGCCCGTGACGGAGCCGATCGTCGATCCCACGCTCGGCTCGGCCGTCCTGGCCGAGCACGCGTCCCGCCGCCAGCACGGCGGCAGGCTCGGGTCAGCCCTGGTCGTCCAGCTCGTCGACGACATCGTCGGGGGCGTCTACGCGCCCGGGGCCACCCTGCCCACCGAGGCCGATCTGGGCGCCAAGTTCGGGGTGAGCCGGACCGTGGTGCGTGAGTCCGTCAAGCTGCTCCAGGACAAGGGCCTGATCCGCATCGTCCAGGGCAAGGGCACCCTGGTGACCGACCCCCGGTCCTGGGACCTGATCGACGACGTCGTCCTCGCCGCCGTCGTCCGGCACGACGATACCCTGGGCATTCTGGACGAGCTGGTGCTGGTCCGGGCCGCGCTGGAACGCGAGATGGCCGCCGCGGCCGCTGGTCGGGCCGCCGCGGCGCAGCGGCAGCAGCTGACCGAGGCGTTCCGGGTCATGGAGCGCGCCGCCCACGATGTGGCCGAGTTCTCCGCAGCCGACGTGGCCTTCCACGACACCGTGATGGACATCTCCGGCCAGCGGCTGGCCCGGGCCATCGTGACCAGCATCCACGGGAAGGCCCGGACCACGGGCCGCTACCACGGGTCCACCACGGCGGCGCGGATCGAGGAGACCATCGACGAGCACCGCCGGATCCTCGACGCGATCTGTGCCGGCGACGCCGCGGCCGCCAACGCCGCCATGTACGAGCACATCACCGGCTCCTGGGCCCGCCGCCGCCCCGCCGCCCAGGCCGACCTGGACTCAATCGCCTGACCCGACGAGGGTGCTCAGCCCCGGTGGTGTGGCGTCCGGCACGGCTGGTTCCCGGGTCCTCAGGCGTCCTGGGCGCTGGCCGCCGCCGCAATCGCCTGCTCCCAGTGCTGCAGGAATTGCGGGTAGTGGGCCGCGAACTCGGCCAGATTCGCGGCGGCCTCCCCGGACAGGGCCGTCAGGTCGTAGTCCACCGTGGCGGTTCCCGGGTCGTCCAGGGTGACGGTCACGGTGCCGGCGTTCTGCCCGTGGGCGATCCGCGCGTACCGGACCGACCGGCCCGGCTCCCGGGCGCAGACCACCCAGGTCGTGCGCTGCGGCCCGTGGGTGGTCTCGAACACCGTGCCCGGTTCGGTGTCGTCGTCCGCCGGGGCGGGGAACACCGGATCCCAGCCGTCGGCCCACAGTTTCTCGCCGCGCGGGGTGAACAGGAACAGGGCGGGTTCGTACCCGGGGGGCAGCCGCACGGATCCGCTGAGCCGGGCCCGGGGCAGCGGGGCGGGATGTGCCGAGTTATGTACCATGGTACAAAGGTAACATGACAACCGTAGAGCGCGTCCAGACCGGGGTACGGATGGAGCGCAGCCTGCTCAAGGTGCTCAAGGGGCTGGCCGAGTACCTCGACCTGTCCCTGGGTGACCTGCTGGAAGGCATCGTGCTGCACGCGTTCGAGGGGGAGCAGGCGTTCGGTGCGCCCACCCTGGAGGTCATCGCGGAGCTCAGGCGGATCTACGGCTGCACGCTCACCGCCGCCGACAGTCACCAGCTCAGTGAGCCAGAAGACGGCTAGCCGAGCCGGGCGGCGAGCGCGGCCCTGGCGGCCGGCCAGTCGTCGTCGGTCATCGCGTACTGGACCGTGTCCCGCCAGCTGCCGTCGAAGCGCAGCCGGTGCTTGCGCAGGACCCCCTCACGCACCGCGCCCAGCCGCTCGATCGCGGCCTGCGACCGGGTGTTGAAGATGTCGGTATGCCAGACGACCCGGACCGCGCCCAGGGTCTCGAACGCGAACGTCATCATCAGCAGCTTCGACTCGGTGTTGTGCCCGGTGCGCCACCAGCGCTGGCCCAGCCAGGTGTGGCCGATGCCCAGCGCCCGCAGCGCGGGGTTCACCTCGTAGAACGAGGTGGTGCCGGCGAACTCCCCGGTCGCCGCGTCGATCTGGGCGTACGGCAGCCGGGCGCCGCGGGCCCGGGCCGCCAGGGCGTCGGCGATGTGCCGGGTGGCGTCCTCGAGGGTGACCGGCTGGGCCAGCGCGCCGCCCGGCGGGCTCATCCAGCGGAACACCTCGGCGGCTTCCCCGCCGGTGCCCGCGGCGGCGAGGTATCCCGGCGCGTGCTCCAGCGCCAGCGGCTCCAGCCGGATCAGCCGCCCGGCCAGCACGGGCATCGCCCACCACAGCTCGTCACTCACGCCAGTCATGATCCCAGCCCCCACCCGGCGCGCGCCGCCCATTTTTCCCGCACCCCATCAGCCCCACCGATCTCTCATAACCCCCGCAACCCCAGCAGCCCTCACCCGGAGTTCGTGATCAAACGATTAGTGTCGTGATAGCAACACCAATCGTTTGATCACGAACGGCGTGCGCCCTGGGCGACGGGGGCTGGGGTCGGACGGGGCCAGTGTGACGGGGGACGGGTCCGGAAGTTCCCGGACGGAGGGTCAGGTCCAGGCGGGGCCGGGGTCGGGGGCGTCGTCGGCCAGCACGGTGCCCTCGATCAGGCCGTAGGGGCGGTCCCCCGGGTAGTAGACCTCGTTCTCGTTGGCCAGCCCGAACGGGGCCAGGTCCACCAGGTAGTGGTGCTTGTTCGGCAGGGCCAGCCGGACCTCGCACACCTCCGGCACGGCCTCGATGATCCGCTCGCCGATGGCGTACAGCGTCTGCTGCAGCGAGTAGCTGTAGGTCTCGCTGAACGCGGACAGCAGCGCGTCCCGGGCGACCCCGAACGCCATGTCCCAGTCGGTGCCGGCTCCGGCGGCCCCGGTACCGCCACCAGGCGCTGACCTCGGTGGCCAGCATCCGGTCCCGGGTCTCCTCCAGCGTCGTGTACTCCTCGCGCGGGAAGCCCCAGAACTCGGAGTTGGTGGTGTTCAGCACGGATCAGGTCCTCGATGCCGGCCACCACGCTCACGCCTGACCCGGAGTCGTGCACGACCCGGCAGGCCCGGGTCAGCTCGCCGGTCCGGGCGAACGAGTGCCGGCTCTCGCCGACCTGGGCCCAGCCGTACTCCTCGACCGCCACCCGGGCCCGGGTGATCTGCGGCTGGCTCCGCACGAAGTGCGCGGCGAGTTCCATCCCGAGCACCTCGGGCGGTACCGGGCCGAGCTTCTGCGCGAACGCGTAGACCGTGTTCTTCTGCGTGTCGGTGGCCAGCACCGCGGAGTTGTCGCCGGTCAGGTGGGTCGCGGCCAGGTCGCCGGACAGGCTGGTGGACACGTTCCAGTCCCTGATCACGTCCCCGCCGCCGGGACCCGCGCCGCGGGCCACGCGCATCACCCGGACCTCGGCCTTGCCGTACCGGTTCGCTCCGAGCTGGACCATGGGCGCACGCCTTTCTGATCAGTCCGCAGGGGACGGGTCGTGGTTCAGGGCCAGGTACACCCGGTCCGCGCTCATCGGCAGCTCGGCGATCCGCACCCCGGTCGCGTCGCGCACCGCGTTGGCCAGCGCCGGCGCCACCGGGTTGAACGGGGCCTCGCTCATCGACTTGGCGCCGAGCGGGCCGAGCGGGTCGGCGGTACGGGCGAAGTACACCTCGGTGCGCGGCACGTCGGCCAGCACCGGGACGTGATACTCCCGCAACGTCCGCGTGGTCACCGTGCCCAGCCTGGTCGATGTCCACGTGCTCGAACAGGGCCGCGCCCAGCGCCTGGCCCACGCCGCCCTCGATCTGGCCGCGCAGCTGCACCGGGTTGATGACCGTGCCGGCGTCGGCGGCCTGCACGCTCTGCAGGATGGCGATCTCGCCGGTGGCGGGCCGCACCGCGACCCGGAAGCCCTGCACGTTGAAGGTGACCGAGCGGGCCCGGCCGTCGCAGCTCCCCTCGGCCTCCATCAGCTTGCCGTCCGCCCCGGGCCCGTCCCCGGTGTCCGCCCCGGCCCCGGCCAGCAGTTCCGCCAGCGCCTGCGCGGCGCGCAGCGTGGCCATCCCGGCCACGAACGTCCCGGTGGACCCGTACGCGCCGGTGTCGTGCCCGACCTCGTCGGTGTCGGCGGACACGATCTCGATGTCGTCCGCGCCGCAGCCCAGCGCGCCCGCGGCCAGCTGCCGGTGCACGGTCGTGGTCCCGTTGCCGAACTCGGCCGTGCCGACCGCGAGCCGGTAGCCACCCCCGTCCCGCTGCGCGATCCGGACATGGGCCTGGTGCCCCCCGGGCGGCACCGTGTCCAGCATGCTGACCGCGACGCCGGTGCCGGTCCGCCAGCCGTCCCCCTCCGGCACGGGCAGCCCCCGCCCGCTGCCCAGCGCGTCCTGCACCAGGTCCAGGCACTCGGCCAGCCCGTAGCTGGCGATCTGCACGTCCGCCGGGCTGGTCACTGGCGGCCAGCAGCGGGTCGCCGGGGCGGACCACGTTCCGGCGGCGGACGTCCAGCGGGTCGAGGCCGAGCGCCCGGGCCAGCTCGTCCAGGGCCGACTCCACCGCGAACACCGACTGGGACAGCCCGTACCCGCGGAACGCCCCGGCCGGGACCGTGTTCGTGTACACGGACCAGCCGTCGACCCGCTTGGCCGGGCAGCGGTACATGCTGATCGCCTCGTTGCAGCTGTGGAACAGCACGCCGCCCGCGTGGTTGCCGTAGGCGCCGGTGTCCGCGACCGTGCGCAGCTGCATCGCGGTGAGCGTGCCGTCCCGGCGGGCGCCGAGCCGCACCGTGATCCGCATCGGGTGCCGGGTGGTGGCCGCGGTGAACTGCTCCTCCCGGGTGAACTCCAGCTGGACCGGGCGGCCGAGCCGGAGCACGGCCAGCGCGACCACGTCCTCGGTGAGCATCTCCTGCTTGCCGCCGAACCCGCCGCCGATCCGCGCCGCGAGCACCCGGACCTGGCTGCGCTCCAGCCCGAACAGCCCGCACAGCGCGTCCCGGGTCAGGAACGGGGTCTGCGAGCTGGTCCGCAGCACCAGCCGCCCCTCGTCCATCCAGCCGATCGTCGCGTGCGTCTCCAGGTGCACGTGCTGCACCCGCTGCACCCGGAACGTCTGCTCGTAGGTGGTGTCCGCGGCCGCGAAACCTGCGGCTAGGTCGCCGCTCCCGCCGTGAACTTCCGCCGCAACGTTCCGTTCGGGGTCGCTCATCCCCGCCCCGGGAAGAAGCCCGGGGTGCAGCACCGGCGCGCCGGGCGCCATGGCCAGGTCCGGGTCGATGACCGCGGGCAGCACCTCGTAGTCCACCCGGACCAGCTCGCAGGCCAGCGCGGCCGTGTGCGGGCTGTCCGCGACGACGGCCGCGACGCGCTGGCCGGTGAACCGCACGGTCTGGTCGAACAGCAGGGTGTCGCAGGCGTCGTCGCCGGGGTGGTGGTGGCGGGCCGTGGAGTAGCGGGCCAGGGGCGAGTCCGGGTAGCTGAGCACCGCGGCCACCCCGGGCAGCGCCAGCGCGGCGCCGCGTCGACCGAGCGGATCCGGGCGTGCGGGTGCGGGGAGCGCACCAGCTTCATGTGCAGCAGCCCCGGGATCGAGGTGTCCAGCGTGAACCGGGCCCGGCCGGTCACCACGTCCGGGCCGGCGGGCGCGGGCAGGCCTGCGCCCACCGGGGACGGGGCGCCCGTTGCGGAGACTGCGGAAGCGCCGCCGGCGCGCGCCCGGCCGGCCAGCGCGTCCGCGATCGAGCCGTAGCCGGTGCACCGGCAGATGTTCCCCTTGAACGCGCGGGGGAGGTCGGCGCGGTCCTCCTCGGTCAGCGCCGCCGCGGTCATGATCATCCCCGGGGTGCAGAAGCCGCACTGGAAGCCCTGGGCGGCCAGGAAATCGGCGGCCGGCGGCCCGGGGCCCAGGCCCTCGATCGTCGTCACCTCGCGGCCGCGCGCGCGCCGGGCCGGGTAGATGCAGCTGTGCACCGGGACCCCGTCCACGTGCACGGTGCAGGCGCCGCAGTCGCCGGTGTCGCAGCCTTTCTTCACGCCGTGCCAGCCCTGCTCGCGCAGGAAGGTGCGCAGGCACTGCCCCGGCCGGGGCTGCGCGCTGCGCCAGCTGCCCGTTGATGTGCAGGCTCATCCGCGCAGCTCCGCCGCTGAATCGCGCAGCTCCGCGGCGACCTCGGCCACGAACCGGCGGGTCATGGCGGCCCGCCAGGCGGGCGCGCCGTGCACGTCGTCGTGCCAGCTGAGATCGGCCGCGGTCCAGGGCGGCCACGGCCTCCCCGGGGAGGGCAGGCCCGCGAAACGGAGCTGGACCGGCCGGGGCGTGGCCGCGGTCACGGTGATGACCAGCCCCGGGCCGCCCGTGCTGTCCACCACTGTCCGGCCGATCACCAGGGCCGCCGACCGGCCCATCCGGGACAGCGACGCCTGCCGGAACGCGGTCCGGCCGCGCAGCGACGCGTCCGGCAGGGTCACCGAGCGGAGCAGCTCACCGGGGCCCAGCACGGTGTGGCCGGGGCCGGTGACGAAGCCGGCGACCGGCACCTCGCGGACCCCGCCCGGCGACCACAGGGTGGCCACCCCGTCGAGCGCGGCGGCCAGCGAGATCATCGCCCCGGCGGGCAGGGCCAGGCAGATGTTGCCGCCCACGGTGGCCATGTTCTGCACCTTGAACGAGGCCAGCAGGGCCCGCAGCACTGGCGCAGCAGCGGGACCGCGGCCCAGGCGCCGGCGCCCGTGCTGCTGGCGCCGGCCGCGGCCGGCCGCCACCGGGCCAGCTCGGCGATCGTGCAGGTCGCGGCGATCTCCAGGCCGCCGCGGCTTTCGGTCAGCGGGGCCCAGCCGAAGCCGCGCAGGTCGAGCAGCCGCCGCAGCCCGGGCTGCGGCTGGGAGAAGAGCCACGTCCCGCCGCCCAGCCAGGCGTCACCCGGCTGCCAGACGGCGCCGGGCGCCGGGCCGGAACTCGGTGATCGTGTCGATATCCACGGGTGCCCTCAGTGCCCGGTCATGGGGCCGCGGCGATCACCGCGCTCGCCCTGGCCGCGGCCGCGGCCAGGTCGGCGGGGTCGGCGGTGCGCAGCTCGCCGCCCGCCACCACCTGCTGGCCGCCGACGAACAGGTGCTCCAGCGCGGGCGCGCCGAACACCAGCGTGGTCACCGGGTCGGCGATACCGGCCCCGGGGAGCTGGTCGATCCGCCATACGGCCAGGTCGGCCGCCTTGCCGGGTTCCAGCGAGCCCAGCTCGGCGTCGCGGCCCAGGCAGCGGGCCCCGCCCATGGTCGCCATCCGCAGGCAGTCCCGGGCGCTCATCGCCTGCGGGCCGCCGGCGTAGCGGGCGGCCAGCATGGCCTGGTGCAGCTCGTCGATCATGCGGCCCGACTCGTTCGACGCGTTCCCGTCCACGCCCAGGCCCACCGCCGCGCCGGCGTCGAGCAGCTTGCGGACCGGGGCGATCCCCGATCCGAGGCGGCCGTTGGAGGTGGGGCAGTGCGCCACGCCGGTGCCGGTCGCGGCGAACCGGGCCACCGCCTCATCGGACAGGTGGACGCAGTGGGCCAGCCACACGTCCGGGCCCAGCCAGCCCAGGTCCTCGGCGTACTGGGCGGGCGTGCGGCCGTAGGTGTCCAGGCAGAACTGCTCCTCGTCCGCGGTCTCCGCGATGTGCGTGTGCAGCCGGACGCCGGCCGCGCGGGCCAGCGCGGCGCAGTCCCGCATCAGCTCCCCGGTCACCGTGAACGGCGAGCAGGGGGCGACCGCGATGCGGGTCATGGAGTCCGGGGACGGGTCGTGCCAGCGGTCGATCGCGGCCTGCGAGGCGGCCAGGATCGTGTCGTGGTCCTCGACCACGGAGTCCGGCGGCAGCCCGCCGGACGACTGCCCCAGGTTCATCGAGCCGCGGGTCGGGTGGAACCGGACGCCGATCCGGCGGGCGGCCAGGATCTCCGCCTCGAGCAGGTCGCCCGCGCCGGCCGGGAACACGTACAGGTGGTCCGTGCTGGACGTGCAGCCGGTCAGGGCCAGCCAGGCCAGGTTGGCCGCGGCGGCCGCGCTCATCAGCTCCGGGGTCAGCCGGGCCCAGATCGGGTACAGCGTCTCCAGCCAGCCGAACAGGGTGGCGTCGGTGGCGTAGCCGCGGGTGATCCACTGGTAGAGGTGCGAGTGGGTGTTGACCAGCCCGGGCGTGACCAGCCGCCCGGAGCCGTCGATCCGGGCCGCCCCGGCGAACTGCGGCGGCACCGGCCCGGGGCCGGCCGCGGCGATCCGGCCCTGGTCGATGACCACGTGCCCGGATGGGTATTCGCTGCCCGCCGGGTCCACGGTGGCGACGTAGCAGTCCTCGATGGCCACGGGTGCGGTCACGCCGTCTCCTTGTCCGTCTCTGCGCCTGGCGTCAGGACCCACGGTAGGTCGAGTAGGCGTACGGGCTGAGCAGCAGGGGCACGTGATGGTGCGCGGCCGGGTCGGTGATCCGGAAGATCACCACGATCTCGGGATAAAACGTCTCCGCGGCCGGGGAACGGGCCTTCAGGTAGGCCTCGGCCAGGAAGACGATCCGGTAGATGCCGGCGCCGGTGCCGGCCGGCCAGGTCGCTCACCCGGCCGTCCGGGCCGGTGCCGCGCCGGGCCAGCTCGTGCCACCGGCCGCCGTCCTGACGGCTGAGGACGAGGTCCAGCCCGGCCGCGGGCCGTCCCGTGGTCGCGTCCAGCACGTGCGTCGAGATGCTCATGAGAACGCCTTACCCAGCCGCAGCCGGACGATCATCCTGAGCTCCTCCCTGACCACGTCGCGCTCGGCCGCCGGGTCGTGGCTGAGCCGGTCCTCCAGCGCGGCCAGCATGCTGGCCGCGGACAGCCCGGTCGCGCAGATCAGGAACACGTGCCCGAACCGTTCCTCGTAGGCGGCGTTGCCGGCCCGCAGCCCGGCCTGCACGTCCGCGGGGGCGTCCCGGGTCCCGGCCTGCTCCTGCCGCGACCAGGCCGCCTCGCGGTCCCCGCCCGCGGGCCCCGGGTCCGGGCGGCCGCCGATCCGCGGATGAGCGGCCAGGGCCTGCTCGATGTCCGGCCAGCCCAGCGCGCCGATCGCGGCGTCGGACGCGGCCACCAGCGCCGGCAATGTCCCGTAGGGGCGCCCGCTGACCAGCTGCCCGATCCAGCGCGCGCTGGCGCACGAGGGCCGGAGCAGCCCCGCGGCGCGCGGCGGCGGTGGCCCGGTCCAGCCCGGCCACGGGCATCCGCTGGGACTCGGTCACCCCCACGACCCTAGCGTCGGGCCCTGCGCATCACGCTGTGCCAGACTCGGGAACGTGCCCGGGAACGTGCTCGCCATCCTTATCGTGGTGCGTTTTGCCCCGTATACGGGGCAAAACGCACCACGATAAGGCGGGGCGTGGCGCGGGTGGGTGAGGTGACGGCGATCCGGGGGCGCCGGGTCATCACGCCTGCCGGCGAGCGCGCCGCGACCGTCCTGCTCCGCGACGGGATCATCACCGGCCTGGCCGGCTACACCGGCGCGCCGCCCGGCACCCTCACCCTGGCCGCTGACGAGGTGCTGCTGCCCGGGCTGGTGGACAGCCACGTGCACGTGAACGAGCCCGGGCGCACCGAGTGGGAGGGGTTCGCCACCGCGACCGCGGCGGCCGCCGCCGGCGGGGTGACCACGATCGTGGACATGCCGCTGAACAGCATCCCGCCGACCGTCACCGTGCCCGCGCTGCGCGCCAAGCAGGCCGCCGCGGCGGGCCAGCTCGCGGTGGACGTGGCGTTCTGGGGCGGCGCGGTGCCCGGCAACGTCGCGGACCTGCGCCCGCTGCACGAGGCGGGCGTCGCGGGCTTCAAGTGCTTCCTGCTCCCCTCGGGGGTGGACGAGTTCCCCCCGCTGGATCCCGCCCAGCTCGGCGCGGCCATGGCCGAGATCGCCAGCTTCGGCGGCCTGCTCATCGCGCACGCCGAGGACCCGGGAGTGATCGCGGCGGCACCCGCCGCCGGGGGCCGCCGGTACGCGGACTTCCTGGCCTCCCGGCCGCCCGAGGCCGAGCAGCGGGCCGTCGCGGCCCTGCTGGAGCAGACCCGGCGGACCGGGTGCCGGACCCACATCGTGCACCTGGCCAGCGCGGCGGCGCTGCCCGCGGTCCGCGGCGCCCAGGCGGCCGGGCTGCCGGTCACCGCCGAGACCTGCCCGCACTACCTCACCCTGCGCGCGGAGGACATCCCGGACGGTGCCACCCAGTTCAAGTGCTGCCCGCCGATCCGGGACGACGCCAACCGCGATGCGCTGTGGGCGGGACTGCTGGACGGCGCGATCGGCTCGCGTCGTGTCCGACCACTCGCCGTGCCCGGTGGCGGCCAAGCGGCTGGACACCGGCGATTTCGGCCCGGCCTGGGGCGGCATCGCCTCGGTCCAGCTCGGGCTGCCCGCCGTGTGGACCGAGGCCGCCCGGCGCGGTGCCGGCCTGGACCGGGTGGCGGCCTGGATGGCCGCGGCCCCGGCCGCGCTGGCCGGCCTGGCCGACCGCGGCGAGATCAGGCCCGGGCTGCGGGCCGACCTGTGTGTCTTCGCCCCGGACGAGCGGTTCGTGGTGGACCCGGCCACGCTGCGGCACCGCCACCCGGTCACCCCGTACGCGGGCCGGACCCTGCGCGGCGTGGTCCGGCAGACCTGGCTGGCCGGGCGGCCGATCGGGGCTGGCCAGCGGGCCGGGCGGCTGGTCTCCATGGCCGGCGGGACGGCCGCGGCGACGGCCCCCGCCGCGGGTTCGGGTACGGGCACGGGTACGGGTACGGCTGGGGGAGGAGCGTCATGACCGCAAGTCCTGCGCCGGGCCGGGGCGCTCCGGGTTTCGAGGGGCTGCCCGACGTGGCCAGCCGGGCCCTGGGCGGGGCGGTGCTCTACGCCAGCGACGAGTTCTACGCGGACGCGCACAGCCTCATCGACCCGCGGCCCGCCACGCATGACCCGGCCGCCTTCGGCGCCCGCGGGAAGGTCTACGACGGCTGGGAGACCCGGCGCCGCCGGGAACCTGGTGCGGACTTCGTCATCATCCGGCTGGCCGCGCCCGCCATCGTGCGCGGGGTCAACATCGACACCGCGCACTTCCGGGGCAACTACCCGCCGTCCGGCTCGGTCGACGGCGCCACGCTGCTCGGCTACCCCACGGCGGCCGAGGTCCGCGCGGCCGGCTGGACGCCGCTGGCGGGCCCGGCCGGCCTCGGGGGTGACCGGGCCAACCTGGTGCCGGTCACCGCCCCGGACCGGCTCGTCACCCACGTCCGGCTGACCATCTACCCCGACGGCGGCGTGGCCCGGCTGCGGGTCTTCGGCGAGGTGGTACCCGATCCGCGGCGGCTCGGCGGCCGGGTGGACCTGGCCGCGACAGCCGCCGGCGGGCGGGTGGAGGCGTGCAGCAACATGTTCTTCTCCGCACCGGCCAACGTGCTCGCGCCGGGGCGGGCCCAGGTCATGTCCGACGGGTGGGAGACCGCCCGCCGCCGCGACGACGGGCACGACTGGCTGGTCGTGCGGCTGGCGGTGCCGGGCCTGCTGCACCACGCCGTGATCGACACCAGCCGCTTCGCCGGCAACGCGCCCGGCCACGCCCGGCTCAGCGACGCGGAATCGGGCGCGGAACTGCTGCCCCGGACCCGGCTGATCCCCGACGCCGAGCACCGCTTCCGGCTCCGGGGCGGCGAGCCCCGGTCCGGCGGGCCCGCGGACGGGGGCACCGCGACCAGGCTGGTCCGGCTGGACATCTACCCGGACGGCGGCATCTCGCGGCTGCGGCTGGTGGGCACGGTGCCGCCGGACCGCCGTGAGCAGATCGCCCGCCGCTGGCTCGCCCTGCTGCCAGCGGACCAGGCGGCCCGCGCCGACCCCGGTGAGTTCTTCGACTGATCGTCCCGGGTGAGCCTGGCCCGGCCGAAGCTCAGGGCTTGCGGGCCACCCCGACGAGGCCGCCCCAGAACGTGCCCGGGTCCCCGGGTGGCTCATCACCCGGGCCGGGCCGCCACCGCGGGATCGGCACCACGCCCGGGTCAACCAGCTCGAAGCCCTCGAAGAAGCGCCGGATCTCCGCGCGGGACCGCATCTGCAGGCGGGCGGAGACACCGCGGTTGTAGACCTGCTCGGCGGCCTGGGCCACGGCCGGCTTGCCCTCGTCGGTGCCGTGGCACAGCACCAGGTAGCTGCCGGGCGCGAGCGCGTCCCGCAGCGTGGCCACGATCTGCCAGGGATCCTCGGCGTCCGTGACGAAATGCAGCACGGCCACCAGCAGCAGCGCGACGGGCTGGGTTAAGTCGATCAGGCCCGAGCCGGGCAGCCGGGCCAGGATCTTCTCCGGCTCGCGGAGATCGCCCTCCATGATGCCGGCGTCCGGGTTCCCTTCCAGCAGCGCCTTGCTGTGCGCGATCGCGACCGGGTCGATGTCGGCGTAGAGGACCCGGGCCCGCGGGCTGGCCTGCTGGGCGACCTCGTGCACGTTGCCCTGGGTCGGGATGCCCGAGCCGATGTCGAGGAACTGCGCGATGCCCGCGGCGGAGGTGAAGCGCACGGCCCGGCCCAGGAAGGCGCGGTTGGCCCGGCCGATAGCGCGGGCGTTGGGCTCGACCGCGGCGATGGCCCGGCCCACATCCTGGTCGGCCAGGAAGTTGTGGCTGCCGCCGAGCAGGTAGTCGTACACGCGGGCGACGTTGGCCCGCCTGGTGTCCACGCCCGGGGGTACCCAGTCCGCCTGACCTGCCACCATGCCTCCCCGGGGGATGCCTGGCTCCACGCTATCTCAGGAAGCTCTGGGCGTCCGCGTCACGCAGGGCCGCCGCGAGGACACCGGCGTCCATCCGCTGCTCCGCCCCGGCCGCCCGGGCCGCCAGCCAGAGCGAGCCGCCCACGGCGGGCAGCTTGGGCGCCGCGAAGTCCCGGCCGCCGGTCACGTGCCGCAGGTGCTCCCGCAGGGGGCCGAGGAAGACCTCGCCGGCCCGGAAATTGCTGCCGATCAGGGTCACCTCCGCCGGGCCGCCGAAATCCAGCGCGGCGTAGACGGCGCTGATCTGCCCGGCCAGGTCCGCCGCGGCCTGCCGGAAAATCCCGGTGGCCAGGTCGTCGCCCTCGTCGGCGGCCTCGGCCACCTGCGCGGCAAAGGCCGAGATACGGGCCTTGTCGAAATCCCGGTAGATAATCGGCTTGATATCCTCGATCTGCTCCAGGTGGTAGAAATCCAGCAGGCGCGGCACGAGTGCCGTCCAATCATTTCTGCCGTCCCGGTAGGCGAGGGCGGCCCGGATCCCATGCACGGCGATCATGTACCCGGAACCCTCGTCGCCGACGATATGACCCCATCCGCCGCAACGCCAGGCCGCGCCCCGGGAATTGACGCCGAACGTATTGCTTCCGGTGCCGGAGATAGCAGCGATCCCGGGCGACGCGAGCGAGCCGGCCGCCCACGCTGCCACGACGTCATTGACGGCCAGTATTAGCGGCGCGCTGAGTTCGGTCACCCCGGACAGCAGGCGTTTCCGTTCGGCTGCGGTATCTATTCCGGCGACCGCCACTACTGCCGCGGCTACCGGTCCGGCCTGCCCGGCGGCTGCGGTAATTGCCTCATTAATGGAGGCGGCCGCGGCCTCGTAACCTACCGCCTCAGGGTTACTCGGCCCGGTTTCCGCCGCGGTCACCGTCCCGGTATCCAGGTCAAATGCGGCGGCTAGCGTTTTCGTGGCCCCGCCGTCCACGCCGATCAGGAGGCCGTTCACCGTCGCGCCGCGGTTACTTCCGGTGGCCGTGGGCAGCAATTCCGCAGGCAGTGTGACGAGACTGTCTTTACGTTGTTGCCCGCTATCTACTGATGTACTATGCATCGAGTCCCATCGGCCAATCTACGAGCGGATCACGGTGCGCCTAGACTACCTTGCTTTGGGTAACCCAACCCTGGACGTCCAGCCGGGGGGTTCCTTCGTGCTAGGCGGATCGGTAGTCTACTCCGCATTGCAGGCGGCCCGGCTAGGGCTTAGCGCCGAGATCGTGGGGCGCGCGAATCCGGACCAGCTCGGTCCGTACTGGCAGCCGTACGCCGGTGAAGTCGGGATGCACCTGCAGCCCGCTGAGTCGACCACCTTGTTCCGGAACGTGTCGTCCGGGGATTCACGCGAACAATGGCTGGAAGGCTGGGCCGGCGAAATCCAGGACCTGGGCCGCCTGCCGGACAGCGACATTCTCCATATCGCGCCCGTGGCCCAGGAGATAACGCTGGAAAAACTGGCCGCGGAATGCGGGTCGCGTTTCGTCCTGCTGACCCCGCAGGGCCTGGTCAGGCGCTGGGACGGCATCGGCGCGCGGGTCGGGCTCGAGCCGCGCGGCTTCGCCGCCGCGGTCTCGTCGGTGCTGGACGTGGTGGTGGTGTCCGAGACCGAGGCACCCTACGTGAGCGAGCTGCTGGCCGCGGTGCCGCGGCACGGCGGCCTGGCCGTGGTGACCCGCGGGCGGCGCGGCTGCGAGGTCCTGACCCGGGAAGGTTCCGCGGAGTACACCGCCGACCCGGTGCACACGCTGGTCGACCCCACGGGCGCGGGTGACTGCTTCGCCGCCACGCTGACCACCGAGGTGTTCCGGGGCCGTCCGGTGCCGGAGGCGGTCCGGCTGGCCACGGCGGCCGCGTCGCTGTGCGTCAGCGGCCAGGGCGCGGCCACCATCGGCGGCCGGGCGGAGATCATGACCGAACGCGGGTCTTCCCCCGGCGTCCTGGGGTTCCCGGGCCCGCCCCGCCGGGGGCGCTAGCCAGGGCGCCGTTCCCGCCGGGGGAGCTGACCGGGTGCGCGGCCGTGTAGGCCCGGGCCCGGGCGACGAAGATGCCGTGCAGATCGCGGGCGGCCAGCGGGGGCGAGCCGGACCGGGCCCGCTGGATGACCAGTTCCACCCCGGTCTCATCGTCGGCGAGCGGCCGCCAGGTGATGACCCCGTGCTGTTCGAGCGGGTCGCCGATCACGCTGAAGTCCGGGAGCACGGTCAGGCCCAGCCCCTCGGCCACCATCAGCTTGCCCATCTCGGCGCCGTCGGTGGAGTAGGAGAACGCGGGCGGCTGGCCCTGCAGCAGCCGGTGCAGGTAGCGGTGCATCACATAACCAGATCGCATCACGATCAGCGGCTCGGCGAGCAGGTCGGCGGTGCGCACGGACGCGTGGCGGGCCAGCGGGCTGTCCGCCCGCAGCACGACGACCGGGCGGCCGCGCAGCAGCGGGGTGGTCTCCAGCTCGGGGGGCATGTCGTCGCCGTCGAGGTAGTTCACCAGGCCCAGGTCGAAGCTGCCCTCCAGCACGCCACGGTGGATCTCGGCCTGCTGCGCGCCGATCACCTCGACCTGGGTCAGCGGGTGGCTCTGCCGGAACTGCTGGATGGTCGGGGCGAGCAGCGGTGCGGTGGCCGCGCTGACCGTGCCCAGGCGGACCAGCCGCACGCTGCGGTGCTGCTCGCCGGCCGCGTGCCGGAGCCGGTCGAACGAGTCGAGCAGGGTCAGGATGTACGGGAACAGCTCACGGCCGGAGTCGCTCATCCGGGCCCCGTGCCGGCCGCGGTCGAGCAGGTTGACGCCCAGCTCGCGTTCCAGGCTCCGGACCGAGCCGCTCAGCGCCGGCTGGGAGATGTGCAGTTCGTCGGCGGCCCGGCGGAACGAGCCCAGCCGGGCGACCGTGGCCACGTACTCAAGCTGCTCGATCCGCACCCGACCCCTCTCGCCCGGCGGCTGTTATCGCCAGGATAGCGATCGTTTTAATAGGAAAACCTTACCACGCCCCCGCTGATCGGTATTGGACGCGGCTTCCGGGCCGGCCGCATGCTGAAGCTGGTTCCGCTGGTGATGGCCCGGTAGGACGCACCGCCCCTACCCAGCCAGGCCAACTTCCTATAAAGTTGGTCAGGAAACAAGGAAAAACCCAGGGCAGTGAACCCAGGGTCAGTGAAGCACAGGGTCAACGAAGCACAGGGTCAACCAAGCACAGGGTCATGAAAGCTCGGAGGCATGGAGAAGTGGACGCGGCGACATGGGAGTAGTCCTGCACTGGTTCCTGCCCACCAACGGTGACTCGCGCACCGACCTGAGCCTCGGCAACGCGGTCGGCGCGGCCGGGAGCCGGGCCGCCGCGGACAGCGCGGGGGACGGCACGGAGCGGCCGCCGGACATCGGCTACATCGGCCAGATCGCCCGGTCCGCGGAGCAGCTCGGCTTCACCGGCGCGCTGACCCCGACCAGCTCCTGGTGCGAGGACGCGTGGATCATGACCGCCGGGCTGACCCAGGTCACCGACCGGTTCAGGTTCCTGGTCGCGTTCCGGCCCGGGCTCATGTCACCCACGCTGGCGGCCCACATGGCCGCGACCTACCAGCGCATCTCCGGCGGCCGGCTGCTGCTCAACGTGGTCACCGGCGGCGACGACGTGGAGCAGCAGCGGTTCGGCGACCACCTGGGCAAGGAAGCCCGGTACGAGCGGGCCGGCGAGTTCCTGCACATCGTCCGCGAACTGTGGCGCGGCGACCCGGTCACGTTCACCGGCCGGCACTACGACGTGCGCCGCGGGCAGATCATCCCGGCCCGGGTCTGGCCCGAGATCTACCTGGGCGGGTCATCCGCCCCGGCGCTGGACGTCGCGGCCAGGTACGCCGACGTGTACCTGACCTGGGGTGAGCCACCACAAGCCGTGGCGGAAAAACTGGACGCGGTGCGGACCCGCGCCAAGGCCGCCGGCCGGGAGCTGCGCTTCGGGATCCGCCTGCACGTGATCACCCGGGACACCGCGGACGAGGCGTGGGCCCAGGCCCAGCGGCTGCTGGACGGCCTGGACCCGGCCGCGATCGAGCGGGCGCAGGCCATCCAGCGCGCCTCGCAGTCCGAGGGCCAGCGCCGGATGGCCGCGCTGCACGGCGGGCGGACCGACGCCCTGGAGGTGTCGCCGAACCTGTGGGCCGGCGTGGGCCTGGTCCGCGGCGGCGCGGGCACCGCGCTGGTCGGCAGCCACGACGAGGTGGCGGAGCGGATCGCCGAGTACTACGCGCTCGGCATCGACGAGTTCATCCTGTCCGGCTACCCGCACCTGGAAGAGGCCTACCAGGTCGGCGAGGGCCTGATTCCGGTGCTGCGGCACCGGGGCCTCATGACCTCCCCGCACGACGACAACTAGTCCCCCTGACCCGGGCCGGCCTCACCCGGACGTGGCGTCCGGGTGAGGCCGGCCGTCCTGGGGTAAGTTGCGCCGGTGACTTCGATCCGGGACCTGCTCCGCCAGTACCAGCCCGAGGGCGAGACCGAGGCCGCGGACGTCGCGCGGGTGCGGGCCCTCACCGAAAGCACGCCGGACCCGTACCCGCGGTCGCTGCCGATGCACGTCACCGGGTCCGCGCTGATCGTCGCGCCGGACAGTGGCCGGGTGCTGCTGCGCTGGCACCCGCGCCAGCAGGCCTGGCTGCAGGTCGGCGGGCACGGTGACCCGGGGGAGAGCGATCCGCTCGGCATCGCCGAGCGCGAGGCGGCCGAGGAGACCGGCCTGGCCGATCTGGTCCCCTGGCCGGACCCCCGGCTGCGGCACGTAGTGATCGTCTCCGTGCCCGCGTCCCGGACGGATCCCGCGCACGAGCACGCCGACGTGCGCTTCTTCCTGGCCACCCGGACCCCGGACGCGGCCGTGCCGGAGCAGCCGGACGCGCCGCTGCGCTGGCTTACCCTCCCCGCGGCCCTGGACCTGACCACCGAGGCCAACCTGCGGGAGACGCTGAGCCGGGCTGAGCGATTGCTCCCCGATCGTGCCTGAAACAGCGGTGTCATAGCTCATATCTACTTTTTGTCCGGATTGATACACAACGAGACTCTTGTGCTGCCATGCTGCCCGGTGAGCGAATGTCAGGCCTGGTGAGAGGCGTGCGAGTGGCCGCGTAGCCGGGCGCGGGATCGGCGTAAGGCGGGTTCTTGAAAGCAGGAAAGTCGCGCAGCAAGAGCAGGAAGTTCCGCAGGACCGGGCGGCACACCGCGCCCTCGCAGACCCAGAAGGTGGCCCAGGCGGCCGGCAAGGCCGCGCCGGCCGTGGCGGTGGTGGGCGCGCTGGCGGCCGCACCGCAGACCGCGTTCGCCTCCACCGCGGCGCCCGCGGCCGCGGCCGGCCCCGCCGCCCCGGCCCTCCACGGGCACCAGGTCACCCGGGCCCACTTGACTTCCCGGGACCACTTGACTTCCCCGGGACCACGGGGACGCGGCCACGCACCCCGGCCGCCAGGCGACGCGGACCTACACGGTCCGTACCGGGGACACGCTGAGCGGGATCGCGCAGCGGTTCTACGGCCACGCCAGCGACTGGCAGTGGCTCTACCACATCAACCAGGGCAAGATCAGTGACCCGAACCTGATCTACACCGGGCAGGTGTTCCGCGCCCCCGCCGACCCGCCGGCCTCGGTCCGCAACGGGACCTACCAGGGCCGGCACGCCAGGACTGCGGCCGCCAGCACGGCGGACAGCCAGCCGCAGGGCAGCCCGCCAGCGGCCAGCACTGTCCCGGCTAGCACTGTCCCGGCGAGCACGGCCCCGGCCAGCTCCCCGGGCGCCAGTTCCCAGGGCAGCAACGCCTCGGGCACGAGCGCGTCGGACACCAGCGCGTCCACCGGCCGCGGCGTGTCGTGCTCGGGCTCGCCGGGCGGGATGGTCCCCGCCAACTACGCGGCGATCGTGGGCTTCCTGACCTCGCACGGGTACACCGGGAACGCGGCGGCCGGCATCGCCGGGAACATCTGGCAGGAGTCCGGCGGCAACCCGGAGTCGGTCGGTGACGGCGGCGGCGGGCTGATCGGCTGGACGCCGCTGCCCGGCGGGTACGTGACCGGCAACCCCGCAGCGGACCTGCAGACCCAGCTGGCGGCGATCCTGACCTTCAACCAGATCTGGTCGCAGTACATCCCGGCGCTCAACGCCGCATCCTCCCCGGCCGCGGCGGCCGATATCTACGTGACCGATTTCGAGCGGGCCGGCATCCCCGCGGCCGGTAACCGCGAGGCCGCCGCCCAGGCCGTGGCCTCGGCCTGCGGGATCTGAGCTAACCGCACGGGCCCCCGGACCGGGCCCGGCGGGTTCCGGTGGCCCCGGAACCCGCCGGGCCCGGACGCATAAGATCGGCGCCGGGGTGAGGCGCCATGGAAACCGGCTACGTTCACGGGTACTCGGCCGATGAGGAAACCCGGCTGCACGATCAGGCCACCACGCTGACCGGGCTGCTGCACGCCGACACCCGGTACCCACCCGGCAGCCGGGTGCTCGAAGCCGGCTGCGGGGTGGGTGCGCAGACCGTCATCCTGGCCGGCCACAGCCCGGGGGCCTCGTTCACCTCGGTCGACATCTCGGCGGCCTCGCTGGCGCAGGCCCGGGCCCGGACCCGGGCGGCGGGCCTGGCCAACGTGACCTTCGGGCAGGCGGATCTCTACCGGCTGCCCTACCGGGCGGGCGCTTTCGACCATGCCTTCGTGTGCTTCGTGCTGGAGCACCTGCGCGACCCGGACGCGGCCCTGGCCGGGGTGATGAGGGTGCTGCGGCCCGGCGGCTCGCTCACCGTCATCGAGGGTGACCACGGCTCGGCTTACTTCCATCCCGACAGCGACCGGGCCCGCCGCGCCATCCAGTGCCTGATCGACCTGCAGCGCCGCGGGGGCGGGGATGCGCTGATCGGCCGCCGGCTGTACCCGCTGCTGGTCCGGGCGGGCGGCCGCGAGGTCGGGGTGTCACCGCGGATGGTCTACGTGGACGCGAGCCGGCCCGCCCTGGCCGAGGGCTTCACCCGCAGGACGTTCACCGCCATGGTCGAGGGCGTCGGCGGGCAGGCGGTCGGCCAGGGGCTGATGGACCCGGCGGAGTGGGCGGCGGCCCTCGGTGACCTGCGCCGGTCGGCCGGCCCGGACGGGACGTTCTGCTACACGTTCTTCAAGGCGGTCGCGTTCAGGTAGGGCGGCGGTGCTCCCGGGGGGCCAGCCCGCGCAGGGCGGTGCTGGCCAGCTGCGCCGCCAGCCCGGGCGGGGTTTCGGGCCGGGCGCCGGGCGGCGCGAACAGGACCCGGGGCAGCACCTGGCCGTGGATCGCGCCGACGATCAGCGAGGTGGCGGCGTCGAGGTCGGCGTCCGGGTCGATCCGGCCGAGCCCCTGCTCGGCCCGCAGGTAGTGGAGCAGGATCTCGGGGAGGCTGCGGGGCTCGCGTGACCCGCTGTCCGCCTCCGCCGCCGCGGCGGGCCCTTCCGGGCCGCCGCCGTCCCCGGCCTGGTCCTGCTCACCGGCGGGCGCGGCGAAGGCCTGGTCCCCGCCGACCATCTCGTGGAACCGGCGCAGCACGTTGGGCTGGGACATCAGCCCCGCGAACGCGGGGACCACCCGGTACAGCGTCTCCATGCCCCGGTCGATGAACAGCGTGAGGTTCTCCGCGACGGTGGCGGTACCGGCCCCGGGGATCATCTGGCGCGCGTCGTTCATCACCTGGCCGACGTGGGCCAGCAGGGCCTGGGCCAGCAGGTCTTCCTTGTCCTCGAAGTAGTTGTACAGCGCGCCGTCGGACACCTGGGCTTCCCGGGCGATGTCGCGCACGGCCAGGCCGGCGCTGCCGCGCTCGTCGATCAGCCGGGCGGCCGTGGAGATCAGGTGCTCGCGGAGGTTCTCTCCGTCGCGGTCGCGGAGCACGGCAGGCTTCCTAGGTGACATCGCGCCTGAGTGTAGTGACCAGCGCGGCGGCCGTGAACGCGGCCGCGTAGCCGAGCAGCACCAGCCCGCCGCCCCACTGCGGCAGCAGCCCGGTGGCCGAGGTCAGGCTGGCCCGGTCCAGGGCCTCACTCGCCGAGAAGGGCAGCCAGCGGGCCAGCCCCGGCCCGGTCAGCTGGCCCGCGATCCCCTCCACGACGGCGATCCAGGCCAGGGCGGCGGCCACGGCGGCCACCAGGTTGCGGACGAGGGCACCGACGCCGACCCCGATCGCGGCGAAGGCCACGTTGGCGGCCACGCCCCCGCCGAGGGTGCGCCAGGTGCCCGCGGCGGACAGGTGGAACGTGCCGCCCTTGGCCGACCACCAGGCCGCGGTGACCCCCAGCGCGACGCCCGCGGACACCAGCCCGGCGGCCGCCCCGACCGCGCCGTAGGCTGCCAGCTTGGCCACGATCACGCTGCGGCGGCCGGGGAAGCCCAGGAACGTGTCGGTGATGGTGCCGCGGGAGTACTCGCCGGCCACCGCAAGGATGCCGAACATCAGGGTGAAGATCGCGGCCAGGCCGACGTGGGACAAGGCCCGGCTCTGCACGGCCGGATCGTGCACGTTGCCGCCCGAGGCGATCAGGCCGCTGATCCCCGCCACGACGATCAGCGGTCCCAGCGCGAGCAGCAGCCACGGGCTGCGGACGGTACCGAGCTTGCGGAATTCTGTGCTCAGGGCGCGCGGCACTGGTTCTCCTAGGTGAGGTTGAGGAAGGCGGATTCGAGGGCCTCGTTCGTCTCGCCGATCTCGCGGAGCGGACCTGCGAAACGCAGCTGCCCGGCGCTGACGATGAGCACGTGGTTGACGGTCTGGGTGATCTCGCTCAGCAGGTGGCTGGCCAGCACGATGGTGCGCCCCTCGGCGGCGAGCTGGCGGAGCAGGCCGCGGAGCCAGGCGATGCCCGCCGGGTCGAGGCCGTTGGCCGGCTCATCGAAAACGAGCACCTCCGGGTCGCCGAGCAGGGCCGCGGCGATGCCGAGGCGCTGCCGCATACCGAGGGAGAACCCGCGGACCCGGCGGCCCGCCACCCCGTCCAGGTCCACCTGGCCGAGGACCTCGTCGACCCGGCGGTCCGGGATCCGCTCGGCCGCGGCCAGGACCCGCAGGTGGTCGCGCGCCCGGCGGCCCGGGTGGAAGCCGGTCGCCTCGAGCAGCGCCCCGACCCGGCGGCGCGGATGGGCCAGCTGGCCGTAGGGCACGCCGCCGATCAGCGCCTTACCCGCGGTCGGGCGGCTCAGCCCGAGGGTCATCCGCAGCGTGGTCGTCTTGCCCGACCCGTTGGGCCCGAGGAAGCCGGTGATGGTCCCGGCCGGCGCGGTGAAGGACATGTCCCGTACCGCGGTCACCCGCCCGAAGGTCTTCGTCAGCCCGCGGGCTGCCACCTCGGTCATCAGGCATCGTCTCCTGTTCTGAACAGTGTTTCATGAACCATAGTTCATGAAACACCATTCAGAACAGGCTTTGCGCCCGCGGGTCTTCGTTATCTGCGGTTGTCGACCGGAAAGTGCCCGCGCTCGCGGGCCAGGCGGATGAGCAAATCGGTCGCGCGGGCCTGGTCGGCGTCGATGGCCCGGCGTTCGACCGCGGTTAAGCGGCAGATGGACCGCCAGGGGTTGCGTTCCCGGCGGCCATCGACATGGCTCAGCCGGTACTGGACTTCCCCGTCGGCCCGCACGACCCAGGACCAGGCGAACGTGCCGAGGTCGCTGCTGTAGGTCGTCTCGATGCGGCTGATTTCGCGTGCGGTGAGCCGAGGCACGTGCGGATCCCCTTCCGGCTGCTTATCCGATCCCGACGGCCCCCGGTTCCGGATAGTTACGCTCTGTACTACCATGACAACACATATGTTCCGGGGTTCGCAAAAGAATGGTTCACAAACCCCGTATCACAAAGAGACAAGCGGGTCTCCCCTGCGGCAGGGTCAGTGTGGCGCCGTGGTGATACTGGGAAGATGCCCGTGGCGATTACTGGGAAGACCCCCGTGGTGATAACTGGGAAGAGCAGAGTGCAGGCCGCTGCCGATTCCGTCCGGCGCCGCATCGGCGCGTCGATCTTCGAGAAGGTCGCCGGTCCCGAGGGGCCGAACCACCGTCAGGTCATCCACCTGGCCGAAGGCGACCGCTGGTTTCCCGGGGACAGCCCCATCCGGCGGGTCCACGGCGACTCGTCGATGTTCGTGGGCGGTATCCGGGCCCTGCTCCTCCAGTCCCTGCACCCGCTGGCCATGGCGGGCGTGGACGCTCATTCCGGTTACCAGGGCGACCCGTGGGGACGGCTGCAGCGGACCAGCTACTTCCTGGCCGTCACCACGTTCGGCCGGGCCAGCGACGCGGCGGCGGCGACCGCGCGGGTCAGGGCCATCCACCGCCGGGTCACCGGGACCGCCCCGGACGGCCGGCCCTACGCGGCCTCGGACCCGCACCTGCTGACCTGGGTCCACATCGCCGAGGCGGACAGCTTCCTGCGCGCGCACACCCGGTTCGGGGCCGAGCCCCTCGACCAGGCCGGGCGCGACGGGTACGTGGCCGACGTGGCCCGGATCGCCGTCGAACTCGGGGTGCCCGACCCGCCCCGCACCGAGGCCGAGCTCGCGGACCGGATCAGCCAGTACCGCGCGGAGCTGCGCGGCACCGCTGAGGCCCGCGCGGCGGCCCGCTTCCTGCTGCTCACCCCGCCGCTGCCGATGGTCGCCCGGGCACCGTACGGGGTCCTCGCCGCCGCGGCCACCTCGCTGCTCCCCGGCTGGGCGCGCCGCCCGCTGTACCTGCCTTACCTGCCACTGACCGAGCGGGCCGTGGTCCGCCCGGCCGGCCATGCGGTCATCCGCGGGATCCGGTGGGCGACCAGCCCGCCGCCCCGTGTTCAAATATCCAGCGCGTGAGCCGGGGCCGATAAGGCCAGCGCCTGCGGGCCGGCCGAATCCAGCAGGGCCTGCTCGAGGACCGCGCCCGCGGCGAGCAGGATTTCCTCGCCGCCGGCCGGCCCGATCAGCTGGATGCTCGCGGGCAGCGGGCCGCCCGCCGGTACCGGCAGGGCCAGCGCCGGGACCCCCGCGAGGTTGACGGGGGAGGTGAGGCCGCGGATGCGGAGCATCTCCCGGGAGTGGTCCAGCGTCGGCGGGAACCCGAGCAGCGTCGGCAGCGCGAGCAGCTCGACCCGGTCCCAGAGCGACGACAGGGTCGCGCGCCATTGCGTCGTGTGCTCCCGGGCCGCGCTGACCGCGGCCGGGGTGATGGTGCTGGCCTGGCGCAGCCGGGCCAGCACGTCATGGCCGATCTTGTCCGGGGCGGTGTCCGCGTGCACCCCGTCGGACGCCCACGCCTCCGCGTCGAGCACCGTCATGGCGGCGATGGTCGCCTGGTCGAGCCCGTCCAGGCCGACCTGGACCACCTCCCAGCCGGCGGCGGCCAGGGCGGCGTCGACCGCCCGGTCGATGGTGGGGTCGGCCCCGATCACGACCCGCCCGACGACCCGGGGCACCTCGGCCGCGACCGAGAACCCCGGCTCCAGCAGCTCCATCCCGGCAATCAGGCCCGCCACGTCCCGGGCCATCGGCCCGACGGTGTCCATGCTCGGCGCGAGCGGCCACACGCCGTCGAGGGGTATCCGGCCCCAGGTGGTCTTCAGGCCGGCGATCCCGCAGCACGCGGCGGGGATGCGGATGGAGCCCCCGGTGTCTGATCCGTAGGCGACGTCGGCCTCGCCGCTGGCCACGGCCACGGCCGAGCCGCTGGACGACCCGCCCGGCACCCGCAGCGGATCGAGCGGGTTGACCGGCGTGCCGAAGGCCGAGTTGATCCCGCTGATCCCGTAGGCCAGCTCATGCAGGTTGGTCTTGCCGACCAGGCAGGCCTGGCCGCGGCCGATCGCGGCCCGCAGGCCGGCCAGGCAGGGAGCGTCCGCCGCCGCGGGCGTGGCCTGGTCCGCGACCGCCCGGCTGCCCGCCGTGGTCGGGAGGCCGGCGACGTCGATGAGGTCTTTGACGGCGACCCGCAGGCCAGGCCCGGATGCTGCTTCCCTCAAGATCCACGTGGACATAGCGGACAAAGTATCGCACCTGCCCGGCGGGGACGCCGGGCAGCGTTATGCGGTGGCCGCCGGGACTGTCCCGTCAATGGTGAAGAAGGGCCGGTTAATGCGGCGGATCTGGGCCGGTGGCCCGTTCTGGCCGCAGCAGCGCCAGCCGTTCGCCGGGCAATCGGCTAACGGCTGGCGTGTAATTCCCTGCTGCTATCTGCAGGCGTTTACCTGCCGGGGTTCCGTGCGGGCGTTTCCCGCGGTCAGCTGGTATGGCCCTGGCGGGCCCGGATAACGGAAGCGGCCACCGGCACGAATGACACGATGGCGGCAGCCAGCCCGAGGAAGGCACCGAAACTCCAGCCCACCTTGACCAGTGAACTGCCGCCTCCCGGCTTGACCGCGAAGGCCAGCAGGACCAGCAGGAGGTTCACGGCGGCCGCCGCCGCGAGCAGCTGGTCGCTGGTGACCGGCAGCGCCGGCATGTCCGGCAGGCTGGCCCGGGCGACCAGGTAGCCCAGCATGGCCAGCGTCAGCAGCAGCACAAGATAGAGGTATCCGTGCGCGGTCAGGGCATCCGCCGAGGAACTGGCGGTGAAGTTCCCGAAGCCCGCGCTCACCGAGAACCACGGCAGGAAGAGCGAGATGAACAGCACCAGCGCGGCCGCGCCGGTGACCCGGTCCGCCGGCGTCCACCTCGTCGCGTCGAAGCGGAACGCGACCGGCGCCGGGGTGGGCGGCGCGGTGGCCGGCCCGGCCGTCAGCGCGTCCCCCGGTGCGACCGGGCCGCCCGTGCCTGGGGTCATGGGGCCTGGGGTCATGGGGCCTGGGGTCACGGTCAGTGGCAACCGGGCACCGCATTCCGGGCACGCCATGGCGCCCTGCGCGACATCACTGCCGCATGACAAACATTTCATCTGACTCCCCTTTCCGAATACGCGGAGCGTCCCCCCGCTATTGGTCACACGTATCGGCTCGGTCATCCGTTCACGTGTTCCCGGGCAGGCCGTACTCGCAATCACGGAAGATCGGCGGGCATGGCTGGGGCAATAAACCGGAAAGAGAATTACCAGTGGCGGCACCGCGCGGCGCCGGGGATCCGGGAGGCGTGAGACGCGGCGGGCAGCGCTGATCCGGCGGACAGCACGTCACGCGGCCGCAGGCGCGGCCGTCACGATCGCTGCGGCCGATCAGGGGCGGCTGGACGCCGCGCTCGCCGGGTGGCCGGGCCACTACGGCGCGGCCGTGGCCGGCGCCCGCAGCGAGGCTGACGTGGCCGCCTGGGCGGAAGACCGATTCCAACCATTCCGCGCGATGTGCCGTCTTAGGTGTCGAGATTGGTCATTCCCGCGGCTGACGGCCACGGGAATCGCGGACCTGAGGAGAGCACACATGAAGCCGACTACTCGCGCGGCGCGGCGCGGCCTGGCTGCCCTGGCCCTGACGTGCGCGGCGGCCGTCATCCCGACCGCCGCCCTGGCCGCATCCGCCAGCCCGGCGAAGCCCGCCCTCGCGGCCCGGTCCACCGCGGCAGCGGCCGTGCTCCCCAGGTGCGGCACGGCCGCGCTCACCGCCTGGCTCGGCATCCCCGGGGACGGCTACGCGGGCGGTGCCACCTACCAGCTGGAGCTGTCCAACACCTCGGACCACACGTGCACGCTGTACGGCTTCCCGGGCGTGTCCGCCGTGGCCCCCGGCGGCCACCAGCTCGGCCGCGCGGCCGGCCGGGGTAACCCCAGTTCCAACCGCCTGGTGACGCTGGGCCGCGGGGCCACCGCTCATGCCGAGCTCCAGATCACCGACGTGGCCAACTTCCCGCCGTCCAGCTGCGGCCAGACCACCGCGGTGGCGCTGCGCGTCTACCCGCCCGGCGCCACCCGGTCACTCGAGATTCCGTTCACCTTCCAGGCGTGCGGCAAGAGCGGCCCGGTCTACCTGCACGTGGGGACCACGGTGAGCGGTACGGGCGTGCCCGGGTTCAGCGGCTGACGCCGGGTCAGCCGGCCCGTCCGGCCGGCGCGCCCGCGGGGGCGGCGCGCCGGCCGGACGGGCCGCACCCGGCCGCCGCCTAAGGCCGGATAGCCGCGGCGATGAAATGGTGACTGAAGCCAATTACTGAAGGGTCGCTCTCGACCGCCCGGGCCGCCAGCAGGATCTGCTCGTGCCGGCGCGAATCGGCCCAGTGAGCAGGGTCAGCCGCGCACCGCCTGGTAACGCAGCCCGTCCATGAGCAGGTCGAGCAGGCGGCCAGCCTGTTCCCGCTGGGCGGACTCCCCGGCGGTCAGGGACACGCCGCCCAGGCTGGCCAGCACGTCGGCGGGCTCGATGTCGCGGCGCAGCGTCCCGGCCTCACCGGCCGCCCGCAGCAGGGTGGTGATCGCGGCGATCAGCTGGCTGCGGCTCTGCTCGTAGGGGTTACGGCCCGAGGCGATGACCGCGCGCAGCGCATCGGCCATGCCGCGCTTGGTCGTCATGTAGTCCACGAACAGGTCCATCCAGCGGCGGGTGGCCTCGTCCGGGGGCAGGTCCCGCAGCAGTTCCGGCACCGCGTCGCAGAGCCGGGCCAGCTCGTTCCGGTAGGCAGCCTCCACCAGGGCCTCGCGGGTGGGGAAGTGGCGGTACAGCGTGCCGATGCCGACCCCGGCGTCCTTGGCGATCGCGTCGAGGGTCACCTCGGGACCGTCCTGGGAGAACGCGCGGACCGCCGCGTCCAGCAGCCGCGCCCGGTTCCGCTGGGCGTCGGCGCGCATCGGCCGGTCCATGGTCTCCGCCACCGCGCTGTCCACCCTCTCCCCGGGCCGTCAGTTTGCTAAACGGAGGAAGCTCCGCTTAGGCTGGAAGTCGTAATGGAGGCTCCTCCGCTTCCTATGGTACCGGCCGGTCTCCCAGCAGGATCCGGCCGCGCGGGCCCGGGCGGACGGGCGGTGGAGCCTCCGCACCGTACCGCACCGCACCGCCGAGCGAGACTGGGACATCATGACTGTAAGCACGCCTATCACCACGCCGTTCACGGCCGAATCGACGGCCGCCGAGGTCGTGGACGGCATCGACCTGACCGGCCGCCGGGCCATCGTGACGGGCGGCGCGTCGGGCATCGGCATCGAGACCGCCCGGGCGCTGGCCGGGGCGGGCGCCGAGGTGACTCTGGCGGTCCGCAACGTCGAGGCCGGCGAGCGCACCGCCGCCGATATCGCCGGGAGCACCGGTAGCAAGAAGGTGCTCGTGGCCCGCCTGGATCTGGCCGACCAGGCTTCCGTGGCCGCGTTCGCGGCGGCCTGGGACGGGCCGCTGCACATGCTCATCAACAACGCGGGCATCATGGCCTCCCCGCTGATGCGCACTCCCGAAGGCTGGGAGATGCAGTTCGCCACGAACCACCTGGGCCACTTCGCCCTGGCCACCCGGCTGCACGGGGTCCTGGCCGCCGCCGGGGGCGCCCGGGTGGTGTCCGTCAGTTCCAGCGGGCACCTGCTGTCCCCGGTCGTGTTCGAGGACATCCACTTCCTCGAGCGGCCTTACCAGCCGTGGGCCGCGTACGCCCAGTCCAAGACGGCTAACGTCCTGTTCGCAGTGGAGGCGACCAGGCGCTGGGCCGGGGATGGCATCACCGCCAACGCCCTGATGCCGGGCGGGATCCGGACCGGCCTGCAGCGCTACGTCACCGACGAGGAGCTGGACCGGATGCGCCGCCGCCAGGCCGGCGGCCCGGCCGGCCCCAGCTGGAAGACCCCCGAGCAGGGCGCCGCGACATCCGTGCTCGTGGCCACCTCGCCGCTGCTCGACGGCATCGGCGGCCGCTACTTCGAGGACTGCAACGAGGCGGCCCCGCACCAGCCGGGGACCCGGCGCGGGGTCGCGGCCTACGCCCTGGACCGTGACGACGCGGCGCTGCTCTGGCAGGTCTCGGCCGACACGCTGGCCTGAGCAGCAGAGGAACTGAGCAGCAGAGGACCTGGGCAGCAGAGGACCTGGGCAAACGCAGGGCCCCGCACCTTACGCAGGTGCGGGGCCCTCAGCGCCAGGTCTTACTTGACGATCATCTGGTTCACGTTGTAGGCCTGCTGCAGCATGCCGAAGCCCAGCATGAGGTTGGCCAGCCGCCCGAGCAGGACCGCGTTCTGCTGGGTCGGGAACTCCGGGTCGTTGGCGATCGCCGCCGCCTTCTGCGGCGTGCCCGCGAACCTCTCCATGCCCTGCTGGACGGCACCCGGGTTGGTGGCCGCCACGGCCTGGCCCTTGAGGATCGCCGTGCGGAACGCCGCCGCGGTGTTCGGGTACTTCTTCAGCCAGGACGCGGTGACCATGTATCCCGCGATCGGCAGGTTCTGGCTCGAACCCTGGTTGGAGTCGGCGAGCGGCACGGCCCCGGTCTTCTCCTCGGCCTCGGTCACGAATGGCTCCGGCATCCAGGCCGCGTCCACCTTGCCCTGCTGGAGCGCGGCGGCCATATTCGGGAACTCGATAGGCACGAAGTGGACCTTGCCGCCCACCGAGTTGTCGGTGAGCACCGAATCGACCAGCAGGGTGCCGATGTTGTTGCGCACGTTCACGGCGACGGTCTTGCCCGCGAGGCCCGCGACGGTCGTGATGTGCGAGTTGGCCGAGACCAGGATCTCCTGGTTGTTGGACTGCATGATGGAGCCCGGGGCGAGCACCCTGAACTTGGCCTTGGGGTCGCTGGCGTTCTTGGTGATGTAGGAGACGTAGTTTCCCACGGTCACGTCGAACTGGCCCGCGAGCTGGCCGTTGATGGCGGTCCCCCCGCTCGTGGCCTTCAGGATCGTGACGTTCAGTCCCTCGGCGGCGAAGAACCCGCGGGCCTTGGCGATGTACAGGCCGGCCGAGTCCATGGCCGGGACCGCCGCCACCACGAGGTTGGTCTTCTCCAGCCCGCCCGGCGCGGCCGAACCGCCGCCACCGCTGCAGCCTGCGGCGAGCAGGCCCAGACCTACCAGCGCGGCCAGCCCGGCGAAGGGCCGCCGCCGGAAACGACGTGACATGGGAAACTCCCTGATCGCAGCGGGGAACAGGGGCAGACTAGCGCATTAAAACGGGTCAAACAGCCGAGATGACGTTTATATAACCCCGGGCGGCGGCCCTGTGCTTTCCCTGATCACCAAGGTCGTCGCGAGCTCAATATGGTGCGGTTCCCCGGTCCCGGGGGCGTGCAGCATCCGGAAGGCGCTCGCGGCCATGGCCGCGAGGGGCTGGCGGACAGTGGTGAGCGCGGGAGTGGCCCATGTGGCGACCGGAACGTCGTCGAATCCGACCACGCTGAGGTCTTCCGGGGCCCGCAACCCCCGCTCGCCGAGCGCCTGCAGCACGCCGAACGCCTGCGGGTCGTTGCCCGCCACGATCGCGGTGGGCGGCTGCGCGATCGCGAGCAGCTCGCGGGCCTGCCGCCGGCCGCCCTCCGCGCAGAAGTGGTCCCGGCGGATGAGCTCCCCGGCCACGGGCAGGCCGGCCGCCTCCAGCGCCGCGCGGTAGCCGGCCAGCCGGGCCCGGCTCGACCACAGGTGCTCCGGGCCGCCGATGATGGCGATGCGGCGGTGGCCCAGCTCGATCAGGTGCCGGGTGGCGGTCAGGCAGCCCTGCCAGTTGGTGGTGCCCACGGACCGGATACCCGGCCCGGGTTCCTCCGGCGGGTCGATCACCACCAGCGGGATCCGCGCGGCGGCCAGCCGCTGCAGCTCGCTGCTGTCCGGCAGGTGCAGCACCAGCAGCGCGCCGTCGGTGCCCCGGGCGCTGGCCCGGTTCAGCCAGGCGGTGAACCCGCCGGGCGTGTCCACGGTGCTGACCACGAGGCTGGCCCCGGCCTCGTCCGCGGCCTGCACCGTGCCGGTCAGCAGCTCCTCGGCCCACGGGCTGTGCAGGCTAGCGATCAGCAGGTCCACGACGCCGAAGCCGAGCCGGGAGGCGACGTGGTAGCCGTCGCGCCGGAGCAGCGCGGCGATGCGGGCCCGGGTCCCGGCGGCGACGTCGGTCCGGCCGTTGAGCACCTTGGACACGGCGGACACCGACACGCCCGCCTCGGCGGCGATGCCCGCCAGCGTGCTGCGGCCGGTCTCGCGGGCCACGGCGGCTCCTGTGCATCGTGATTTTCGAAACTCTGGCCACTTCAGAGTAACGCGCCGGGGCTATTGACCACCCAAAGCGGCGAATCTAGCCTGGACGGCGTAGCGAATAGTTTTCGAAACAAATCCTCCCGAAGCACTGCAGCACTGCAGTACTGACGCACCGGAGCGTGAGGCACGTGACGATCAGCCACCCCCCGGCCCTGCAGCTCTACACCGTGCGCGAGCAGCTCGCGGCGGACCGGAAAGGCGTCCTGGGCCAGGTTGCCGCGTTCGGGTACGCAGCGGTCGAGCCGTTCGGCATCCTCGACGATACCGACGGCCTGGCCGCCGACCTGGCCGCCGCGGGCCTCACGGTGTGCAGCGTGCACGCCAGCCCGGCCGGCGAGGAGGCGGGGCCTGTCGCGGCGGCGGCCCGGACCCTCGGCGCGGACACCGTCATCGTCCCCTACCTGCCGCCCGCCCGGTTCGCCGACTCCGACGGGGTCCGGGGGGTGGCGGCGGAGCTGAACGGCATGGCGGCCCGGCTCGCCGACGAGGGCCTGCGCCTCGGCTACCACAACCACGACCACGAGCTCGCCCCGCTGCCCGACGGGACCCCGGCCCTGGAAGCCCTGGCCGCCGGGCTCGACCCGCCGGTGCTGCTCGAGCTGGACACCTACTGGGCCGCGGTCGGCGGCCAGGACGTGGCCGCGCTGCTGGGGCGGCTCGGTGAGCGGGTCGGCTACCTGCACGTCAAGGACGGCCCGGTGACCAGGGACGACCCGATGACCGCGGTCGGCAGCGGGCGGATGCCGGTCGCGGAGATCCTGGCCGCCGCCCCGGCCGCCGCGTGGCGCGTGGTCGAGCTGGACCGCTGCGCGACCGACATGATGACCGCGGTCGGGGACAGCCTGGCCTGGCTGGCCGGCCGGGGCCTGGTCCAGCCCGCGCGGCCCGCCGCGGGCGGGTGACCGGCCGTGCGTGATCCCGTCGGTGTCGCCGTCGTCGGCTGCGGCACGATCAGCCACGAGTACCTGCGCAACCTCACCTCCTTCCCGGACGTGCGGGTGCTGTTCTGCGCGGATCTCGACCTCGGGCGGGCCAAGCGGCGGGCGGCCCGCTACGGCGTGCCCGGGACCGGAAGCGCCGCGCAGGCCACGGCGCACCCGGACGTGGAGCTGGTGGTCAACCTGACCATCCCCGCGGCGCACGCGGAGGTGGCGCATCAGGCGCTGGCGGCGGGCAAGCACGTCTGGAACGAGAAACCACTCGCCCTGGACACGGTGGCCGGGCGCGGCCTGCTCGCCGCGGCCGCCCGGGCCGGCCTGCGGGTCGGGTGCGCCCCCGACACCGTCCTCGGCGCGGGGCTGCAGACCGCGCGGCGGCTGATCGGCAGCGGCGTCATCGGCGAGCCGACGAGCGCGCTGGCGCTCATGCAGGACCCCGGGCCGCAGCGCTGGCACCCCGATCCCGAGTTCCTGTTCCGGCGCGGCGCGGGTCCGCTGTTCGACATGGGGCCGTACTACCTGAGCACGCTGGCCACCTTGTTCGGGCCCGCGGAGCAGGTCGCCGCGCTCGGCCGGCGCAGCCACCCGGCCCGGGTCATCGAGGCCGGCCCGCGGGCCGGGACCACGTTCGAGGTCGAGGTGCCGACCCACGTCACGGCGCTCATCGGGTACGCGGCCGGCCCAGCCGCGACGGTCGTGCTCAGCTTCGACTCACCGCTGCGGCGGCACGGCTTCGTGGAGATCACCGGCACCGAGGCGACCCTGTCCCTGCCTGACCCCAACCGGTTCGACGGCGACATCCGGGTCCGCGCGACCGGCCGGGACGACTGGGAGACGATCCCGGCGGCCGGGGCCACCGCGGGCCGGGGCCTCGGCGTGCTGGACATGGCGCGGGCCATCCGCACCGGGACGGCCCACCGGGCGTCCGGTGAGCTGGCCCTGCACGTGCTGGACATCATGGAAGCTGTCGCCCGCTCGATCGGCGGCGGTACGTTCGAGGGCGTCGCGACCACCTTCGACACCCCCGACGCGCTGCCCGCGGACTGGGATCCGTGCGTCCGGGGCATCAACTGAGCGGCCAGGCCGTACCGGGCGGCCAGAGGGAGTTCCATGACTGAATCACTGGGCGTGGGCATGGTCGGCTACGCGTTCATGGGCGCGGCGCACTCGCAGGCCTGGCGCACCGCCCCGCACGCCTTCGACCTGCCGCTGCGGCCCGTGCTGGCCGCGCTGTGCGGCCGGGACCCGGCGGCGACGGCGGCCGCGGCCCGGCGCTACGGGTTCGAGAGCACCGAGACTGACTGGCGCGCCCTGCTGGAGCGCGAGGACGTGCAGCTCATCGACGTGTGCACGCCTGGCGACTCGCACGCCGAGATCGCCGTGGCCGCGCTGGACGCGGGCAAGCACGTGCTGTGCGAGAAGCCGCTGGCCAACACGGTGGCCGAGGCGGAGGCCATGGCCGCGGCGGCCGGCCGGGCCCAGGCCCGGGGGATCCGCTCCATGATCGGCTTCAACTACCGCCGCGTCCCGGCCCTGGTGCTGGCCCGCGAGCTCATCGCCAGCGGCCGGGCCGGCGAGATCCGCCACGTGCGGGCCAGCTACCTGCAGGACTGGCTGGCCGACCCGGCGTTCCCGCTGACCTGGCGGCTGCAGCGCGAGCACGCCGGATCGGGGGCCCTGGGCGACCTGGGGGCGCACATCGTGGACCTGGCCCAGTTCCTGACCGGGCAGCTGATCGCCGGCGTCTCCGGCGTGGCCACCACGTTCGTGCCCAAGCGCCCGATCCCGGGCGGCGCCGGCGCCACCGGGCCGGTCACGGTGGACGACGCGGTGGCCTTCACCGCCCGGCTCGAATCCGGGGGGCTGGCCTCCTTCGAGGCGACCCGGTTCGCCACCGGCCGGAAGAACGCGCTGCGGATCGAGATCAACGGGTCGCGCGGCAGCCTGGCCTTCGACCTGGAGCGGCTCAACGAGCTGGAGTTCTGCGACTTCACGGAATCTTCCGGGCCGGGCGACCCGGCGACCGCCGGGTTCCGGCGCATCCTGGTCACCGAGCCCGGCCACCCGTACCTGTCGGCCTGGTGGCCGCCGGGGCACGTGCTGGGCTGGGAGCACACGTTCACGCACGAGGTCCGGGACCTGGTCACCGCGATCGCCGAGGGCGCCGACCCGGAGCCCTCCTTCGCGGACGGCCTGCAGGTCCAGCACGTGCTGGCGGCCGTCGCGGCCAGTGCCGCGGCGGACAGCCAGTGGACCGCCGTCTGAGCCCGGAAATTCAAGAGCAGAAATTCGCCGCAACGAACACCACCCGGAGCCGATGATGTCGCGACCGTTCACGTTGTTCACCGGGCAATGGGCCGACCTGCCCCTGGAGGAGGTCTGCCGGCTGGCTCAGCAGTGGGGCTACGACGGCCTCGAGCTGGCCTGCTGGGGCGACCACTTCGAGGTGGACCGGGCGCTCCGCGAGGACGGCTACCTGGCCGGGCGGCACGCGCTGCTGGCCAAGTACGACCTGCGCTGCTGGGCCATCTCCAACCACCTGGTCGGGCAGGCCGTCTGCGACCACCCGATCGACGTGCGGCACCAGGGCATCCTGCCCCCCCGGATCTGGGGCGACGGCGAGCCCGAGGGGGTGCGGCAGCGGGCCGCCGCCGAGCTGGCCGACACGGCGCGGGCCGCGGCCGCGTTCGGGGTGCAGACCGTGGTCGGGTTCACCGGCTCCTCGATCTGGCACACGGTGGCCATGTTCCCGCCGGTGCCGCCGGAGATGATCGAGGAGGGCTACGCGGACTTTGCCCGGCGCTGGAACCCGGTCCTGGACGTGTTCGACGCCGAGGGGGTGCGGTTCGCGCACGAGGTGCACCCCAGCGAGATCGCCTACGACTTCTGGACCACCCGGCGGGCCCTGGACGCGGTCGGCAACCGGCCCGCGTTCGGGCTGAACTTCGACCCCAGCCACTTCGTCTGGCAGGACCTGGACCCGGTGGCGTTCCTGGCCGCCTACCCGGACCGGATCTACCACGTGGACTGCAAGGAGGCCCGCAAGCGGCTCGACGGCCGCAACGGGCGGCTCGGCTCGCACCTGCCCTGGGGTGATCCCCGCCGGGGCTGGGACTTCGTGTCCGCGGGCCGCGGTGAGGTCGCGTGGGAGGACGTGTTCCGGATGCTCAACTCGATCGGCTACCAGGGCCCGATCTCGGTCGAGTGGGAGGACGCGGGGATGGACCGGCTGGCCGGGGCGCCCGAGGCCCTGGCCTACCTCAGGCACTTCGACCTGGAGCCCCCGGCTGCCTCCTTCGACGCGGCCTTCAGCAGCTGACCTCGCGCAGCGCCTGGGCTGACCGGACCTCCTTTCGTGATCTAACGATTGGTGTTGCTGCAGCAACACCAATCGTTAGATCACGGACTTACATTGCGGTCAGCTGGTCCAGACCTGGAACTCCGAGACCTGGCCGGCCGGCCACCCGGTGTTGGCGGTGAAGTTCAGCCGCACATACCGGTAGCTGGCTGACGGGAAGGTGATCGTGACCGTGTTGCCGGTCGAGGGGTTGAAGGTGTAGCCGGCCGAGCCCACGATGGTCGAGTAGCTCGACCCGTCGGTGCTGCCCTGGACGGACAGCGTCTGCGTCCTCGTCCCCCACGAGCTGGACGGCGGCAGGTCCAGCACGATCCGGCTGAAGCTCTTGGCCGAGCCGAGGTCGACCTGGAGCCACTGCGGGAACGCGTTGTCCGTGCTCTCCCAGTACGTGGTGGCGTCACCGTCCGTGGCGTTGCCGGGCGCGTAGTTTTGCGTGTACCCGCTGGCCGAGGTGAGCTGGTTCAGGGCCAGGTTCGTGCTGCCGCCGCCCCCGCCTCCGCCGCCGCCCCCGCCACTGCCGGTGGCCGGGAAGACCTCGAAGTCGGACAGCTGGCCGGCCGGCCACCCGGTGTTGGCGGTGATGTTCACCCGCACGTACCGGGCCGTGGTGGCGGCGAACGAGATGGTGACCGTGTTGTTGCCGGAGTTCGGGTCGAAGGTGTACCCGGCTGAGCCCACGATCGTCGAGAAGCTCGACCCGTCCGTGGATCCGAGCACGGACAGCGTCTCGGTGCGGGCCTGCCACGCGGTGGACGGCGGGAGCTTCAGGATGACCTGGTCGATGCTGTAGCTCTGGCCGAGGTCGACCTGGGCCCACTGCGGGAACGACCCGTTCGCGCTCTCCCAGTAGCTGGACGCGTCGGAGTCGGTGAGGTTGGCGGCGACGTACGGGCTGTTGACCGAGCTGGCCGAGGCGGGCTGGCCGGCCGCGAGGTTGGTGCTGGCCCCGATCCCGCTGCCGGTCAGGCTGACGGTGGCCGGGCTGTTGTTGGCGTTGCTGGTCACGGTCACGGTGCCGGTCCGGGTCCCGGACGCGGTGGGGGTGAACGTGACGTTCACGGTGCACGAGCTGCCGGCGGCCACGCTCGAGCAGTTGTTGGTCTGGCTGTAGTCGCCGGTCACGGTGACCCCGGAGACGGACGCCGCGCTGGTGCCCGAGTTGGTCACCGTCACGGCCTTGGCCGCGGAACTGGAGCCGACCACCGTGCCCGCGAACGACAGGCTGGCCGGGGCGGTGGTCAGCACCGGCCCGGGCGCGGTGCCGGTGCCGGACAGGCTGACCGTGCTGGTCACGCCGCCGGCGTTGATGGTGAGGGTCCCGGTCCGGTTGCCGGTGGCCGTGGGCGCGAACTTCACGCTGACCGTGCAGGAGCCGTTCGCCGCGATCGACGAGCCGCAGGTGTTCGTCTGGCTGAAGTCACCGCTGGCCGCGACGGACGAGACCGCGGCGGCCGAGCCGGTCGGGTTGGAGACCGTCACGGTCTGGGCGGCGCTGGTCGTGCCCGTGGTGACCGAGCCGAAGCTCAGCGCGCCCGGGCTGGCCGTCACGCCGGTGGCCGGGTAGGGCGGGTACACCGGGGCCGGCCACGGACCGCAGTACGGCGCGCCGCTGATGCCGGAGTTGCCGCCGCCGTCGGTCACCGTGAAGTTGCCGCCCTCGCAGCTGTACACGGCCGCGGGCCCGTTGACGCCGGTCGCTGTCACGTTGCTGAACGTGGCCGTGCCCCCGGTCTGCTCCTGCAGGGCGAACGTCCCGGTGCCGGCGATGGTCACGTTGCTCAGGTTCACGCCGCTGACCGTGCCCTCGACCCACTGGACCCCTTCGAACGGGCTCTGCTCGATCAGATCGTTAGTGACGTTGATGGGGCCGGTGATCGCGCCCTGGCTGCCGTCGAACCAGAGCGCGCCCACGCCGAACTGCCAGTTCGGGTCGAGGTCGCCGTCCCGGATCATGGTGTTGCCCGAGATCGTGGTCGTGCCGACCGGGGTGGACGTGAAGCGCTGGCCGACCTGGATGCCGCCGCCCTGGGTGATCCCGGTGTCCTGGACCAGGTTCCCGGTCACGGTGTTGTCGTGGCCGCCGTAGATCGCGATGCCGTTGGCCAGCATCTGCAGCTGCACGGTGTTGTCAGAGATGGTGTCGTTGGCGTCGGCGCCGATGCTGGAGTCGGCCCAGGTCGCGATGCCGTCGTCGCCGGTGTTGCGGATGTCGCTGTTGGTCACGGTGGAGTTGGTGACGCCGCCGTGGAAGTTGATGCCGTCCGCGGTAGTGTCGCGGATCCGCATGCCGCTGAATTTCAGGCTGTCCATCGGCCCGTCCATCCAGGCGCCGACCTTCATGTGCTCGATCCAGATGTTCGACACTGTCGAGTTGCTCATCGCGCCGCCGATGCCGTTGACCTGCGCACTGTCGTCACGCTGCTGGACGTTGCCGAAGATCGCGAAGTTCTGCAGGTGCACGTTCGTGCTCGGGTTCGGCGCGGAGTTGCCGTAGAACCCCGGCGCCGTGCCGGTCACGGTCGAGTACCACATCCCGGCCCCGGCGATCGTCACGTTGTTGACGCTGATGTGGCCCGGGATGTCGTACGTGCCCGGCGGGATCCACACCGTGCCGCCGGAGCCGGCCGCGGTGATCGCCGCGTTGAAAGCGCTGGTCGAGTCGGCCGCGCCGGTCGCGTCCGCGCCCTCGCTGGTCACCGACACTGAGCCGGCGGGCTGCGTCAGCGCGGCGCCGACCTGCTCGAAGTCGGCGAAGTCGATCGTGTACGAGGCTGCGGTGTCCTCGGAGTCGACCTGCAGCTTGAAGGTGGTGCCCGCCGGATAGGTGGTCGGCAGCAGGCGGTGCGTCTCGTCGAAGAAGTGGTGCGGGTTGCCGCTGCCGGGTGTGTTAGTGAACGGGTAGCTGCCGTAGTACCAGCTGTACGCGTTGGTCAGGGTGAAGTCGGGCTGCTTGGTGCCGTTGATGTAGAGCGACAGCGGCGCGGTGTAGACCGACCCGTCCGAGCTGTCCGGGATGCTGTACCGGAAGTTGATGGAGTTGGTGGCGACCGGCGTGGTGAACGTGACGTACTGGCCGGTGCCCTTCAGGGTCACGGCCTTGCGGTAGGACGCCTCGTCGGCCAGCTGGCCCTGGGTGTAGCTGGGGCCGATGACGGTCCCGTTGGTGGCGGAGTTCTCCGCCTGGACTTCGGTGTACGGCAGGTTCGCGCCGCTGCCACCGGTGGTCGGCGGCCCAGGCCGGAGCCGCCGCCACGAGGGCACCCCCGCTGGCCAGCAACGCGGTGCTGCCGGCGAGGGCGATCAAGCGTCTGAGAGTGCGGGGGGGACGTAACACCTGGGCTCCTGGGGGGGTGCGCGGGCGGGTAAAAGTGCCCTCACCGTACAGAGCCGGACGTGTGTCTGCAATATGTCGATGAAGTTACGTAAGTATCAAACGAGGTAGCGCATCCAAAGTGCGAGGACTGCGGGGCCTGGGTCAGCCGCGGGCCCGGGCCGTGGAGCCCCGGACCACCAGTTCCGGCTCGAAGAGCAGCTCGGACGAGGCCACCGAGCCGCCCTCGACCTGCTGGACCAGGGTGCTCACCACGGCCCGGCCCATCGCGTCGATGGGCTGCCTGACCGTGGTCAGCGGCGGATCCGTGCAGGTCATCAGCGCCGAGTCGTCGTAGCCCACGACGGAGACGTCGCCGGGCACGGTCAGGCCCAGACGGCGCACGGCCCGGATGGCGCCGAGCGCCAGCGGGTCGTTGCCGCACACGATGCCGGTCACCCCGGCCCGCACCAGGCGGGCGGCTGACGCGTGCCCGGCCTCGACCGAGAACATCGTGTGCTCCACGGTGCCCGCGGTGTCGATGCCCGCCCGCGCGGTCAGCGCGGTGAACGCGGCCAGCTTCCGCCGCGAGGGCATGTGGTCGTCCGGGCCGATGATCAGCCCGACCCGGCGGTGGCCCAGCGACAGCAGGTGGCCCAGGGCCTGCTCCACCGCGGCCGCGTCGTCCACGCACACCCGCGGGTAGCCGAGGTGCTCGGCCGCCGCGTTGACCAGCACGGCCGGCACGCCCCGCTCGAGCAGCAGCTGGTAGTGGTCGTGCGGGGAGTCCGCCTCGGCGAAGTTCCCCCCGGCGAAGACCATCCCGGACACGTGCTGGTCGAGCAGCATCCGGACGTAGCTGGCCTCGGACAGGCCGCCGGCCCCGCGCACGCACAGCACCGGCGTGAAACCCTGCTGGGCCAGGCCGCCGCCGACCACCTCGGCCAGCGCGGGGAAGATCGGGTTCTGCAGCTCGGGCAGCACCAGCCCGACCAGCCGGGCCCGCTCACCCCGCAGCTGGGTGGGCCGCTCGTAGCCGAGCACGTCCAGCGCGGTGAGCACGGCGTCCCGGGTCGTCTGGGAGACGCCCGGCTTGCCGTTCAGCACCCGGCTGACCGTCGCCTCGCTGACCCCAACCTTCTTGGCTACTTCCGCCAGACGCCGTGTCATGACGCAACTATACGGCGATCGGCGCAACTTTTTGCAAGGGCTTACATCTATGAGTAAGTCTTTTCTAAAAATCGTCCAGCTATTGCTAGGAAATGGAAGCGCATATACGGTCTGCGGTACCTGGTGACGGAGCTCACATCACCCCCTGGACCACAGACCGCTCCACCCGACATCGAGGTCGTCATGAAGAGATTTGGCACCACGGACAGACAGCACTTCCGGCGGCCCGGCCGCCGGACGATCGCCGGGGCCGCCGCGCTGGCGGCCCTCGGCCTGACCGCCGCCGCGTGCTCCAGCAGCGGTTCCCCCTCCGCCTCCGGCGGGGGCCACGTGACCATCAGCGTCAACTGCGAACCGCCGGCCACCGCGACGGCTCAGCACAAGGAGTGGGCCGAGGACGTCGCCGCCTTCGAGAAGGCCAACCCCAGCATCACCATCAAGAGCGTCACCTACACCGGCCAGTGCGAGGTCCCGGCCCAGTTCACCGCCACGCTCAAGGCCGGCACCGAGACCAACCTGTTCTACGCCTACTTCACCGACCTCAACCAGGTCCTCGACGCAGGCCAGGCTGCCGACATCACCTCCTACGTGAACACCAAGACGGTCCCGGCGCTGCACGACATCGTCCCGTCGGCGATGGCCGCGGAAACCGCGGGCAAGACGCTCTACGGACTGCCTACGTCCAACTACACGCAGGGCCTGGTCATCAACAGGAAGCTGTTCACGCAGGCCGGGCTCGACCCCAGCCAGCCCCCGACCACCTGGGCCGAGGTGGAGAAGGACGCCAAGGCCATCGCCGCTCTCGGTCACGGCATCTACGGCTACGGCGACTACAGTGCGAGCCCCGTCGGCGGCTGGCACTTCACCTCCGAGATGGACGCGATGGGCGGCCAGATCGTGGGCTCCAACGGCCAGGCGGCCTTCAACAGCCCGGCCAACGCACCGCAGGCCACGGCGATCCTGCAGGCCCTGCACCAGATGCGGTTCGTCGACCACAGCATGAGCCCGAATCAGCAGCTCGCCTGGGGCACCCTGCAGCAGCAGATAGCCGCCAACAAGCTCGGCATGTACATCGCGGCGCCGGACGATATCTACAACACCATCGTCCCGGTCAACCACGGCAACGTGAACGACTACGGCATGGGCCCGCTGCCTAGCAGCAGCGGCACCCCCGCGGGCTCGCTGTCGGGTGGCAACGGCTACATGTTCGCGAAGAGCGACACGCCGGCCCAGATCCGGGCCGGCATCAAGTGGCTCAACTTCGAGGACCTGACGCCCGGCCTGGGCCAGTTCAACTACGTGCGGCAGAAGGCCGACGGGTTCCCGGTCGGCTTCCCCGAGCCGCAGCTGTTCACCGGCGCGACCCAGCAGAAGAACCAGAAGCTGCTGGAGGCCAGCGCCACGATCCACACGTCCTACTACTCGACGTTCGCCGCCGCGCACGAGAAGGGGATGGGCGAGCCGCCCGACGCCCAGGCGCTGTACGCGGCATTGAACACGCCGATGCTCGACGCGCTCACCGAACCCAACCCTGATTACAGCAAGCTGCTCTCAGCGGCAGCGGGCAACGTCAACACGCTCCTGGCCAACAGCGGCGGATAAGTGGCCGCCGCGGGGGGCCGGGGTCCCGGCCCCCCGCGGCGAGTCCCGGCGCCAGCGCGCCTGATCGCGCGCCAGCATGGCCCCTCGAACCCCAGCGGAGTCATCGTGCCTTTGCTGGCTGGCCTCGTCCCAGGAGAAACCGGAGAACCGATGACGGACACCGCGGTCCCGCTCCGCAAGGCCAGGCAGAGCCCTGGCCGGGTCGTGCGGCCGGCCGTCCGCAGCAGGCGGAGCCAGCAGCTACGGCGCAACCTTTCCGCGCACGGGTTCCTCATCGGTGCGGTGCTGTGCTTCGCGCTTTTCTCCTGGTACCCGATGGTGCGCGAGATCATCATGAGCTTCCAGAAGACCCACCTGGGCGTGACCACCTGGGCCGGGTGGGCGAACTACAGCCGGATCTTCCACGATCCGGAGTTCCGGACGGCCTGGGAAAACACGCTGGAGTTCACCGGGCTCGCGCTGGTCTTCGGCTACGCCGTGCCGTTCTTCACCGCGATCCTGCTCAACGAGCTGCGGCACGCCAAGGGCTATCTCCGGGTCCTGGTCTACCTGCCGGTGATGCTGCCGCCGGCCTCGGCGCTGCTGCTCTTCGCCTACTTCTACGACCCAAGCACGGGATTGTTCAACCGCATCCTGCAGCTCCTGCACCTGCCGGCCTCGCAGTGGGTGCAGTCGCCAGGAACCACCATGCCGACCACCGCGATGATCGCCGTGGTGATCGCGGCCACCTGGATGAACATGGGCGCCGCGACGCTGATCTACCTCGCCGCCCTGCAGAACATCCCCGGCGAGCTCTACGAGGCCGCGGAACTGGACGGCGCCGGGCTATTCCGCCGGATCTGGCACGTCACGGTGCCGCAGACCAGGCTGATCCTCTCGACGCTGCTGCTGCTGCAGATCGTCGCCACCATGCAGATGTTCATCGAGGCCTTCATCCTGACCGGCGGCCCAGGAGTGAATAACAACACGCTGTCGGTGGTCGACCTCATCTACATGTACGCGTTCTCCATGAGTGGCTCAAGCAACTACAACAGCGCCTCGGCGCTCGGCGTGGTGCTCTTGCTGGTGCTCGGCGCCTTCTCCGGCGCCTACCTCTGGCTGAGCCGCGACCGCGGCTAGGAGACAGGAGCTCACGTGTCAGTAGTCGCCGCCCGAGCCGGGACGTCGAAGCGCCGCACGGCGCAACACGGGGCCGCGCAACACAACGTCACGGACCCTGATATCCAGCGCCCAGCTGAACCGGCGCGGCAGCAAGCTCGCCTACCGGATCGTCCTGACCCTGGTCGTCGTCGTCTTCACGCTGGTGTTCATCGGCCCGCTTTACTTCCTGTTCACCGACGGGCTCAAGTCCACCCAGGAAGCGGGCCAGGTGCCGCCGACGCTTTTTCCGGCCCACATCCATCCGGGCACCTACGTCACCGCCTGGAATACACTCAGCGTCGGCCGGCTGATGTTCAACACCCTGTATTACGCGTTCGGTGCGCTCGCGTTCCAGCTCATCTTCGACGTGGCCGCGGCCTACGCGTTGTCAAAGCTCCGGCCGGTGCTGGGTAACGTAATCTTTGGCATGATGCTGGCCACTCTGATGATCCCCGCCACCGTCCTGATCGTGCCGCAGTACCTGACCGTCGCCAGCCTGCCTCTCCTGCATGTGAGCCTGATCGGCACGCCTGAGGCCATATGGCTGCCTTCCGTCGCTAACGCCTTCAACATCTTCCTGCTCAAGCGGTTCTTCGATTCGATTCCCTCCGAGCTGATGGATGCCGCGGCGATCGATGGTGCGTCCCCGCTGCGGGCTCTGCGCTCGATAGTCCTGCCGATTTCCAGGCCGATCCTGGGTGTCGTCACCATCTTCGGGTTCGTCACTGTCTGGAAGGATTTCCTCTGGCCGCTACTTGTCGAGAGCGGCTACACCCCGACCAGGGAAACGATCAATGTCGGGATCACGGGGGCGACGACTACCCCCGAGAACCTCATCATCGCCGCTTCCGCCATGGCCGCGATTCCCACGATCATTTTTTTCCTGATCTTCCAGCGCAACATCCTGTCCGGCCTTACCGCCGGGGGCCTCAAGGGATGAATTCCCGCGGACCGCATCACCCATATCCTGGCGCCCTGTGCTCACAAACACGGTACCTGCAAGCACTGCGCGCACAATCAGAAACCGGTCGGCTCTCGCCGATTTCCAGGAGGTTAACGTGCCCAACACTGGCCAGGGCGCCGCGGCGCAGGACTGGTGGCGGACGGCGGCCATCTACGAGGTCTACGTGCGCAGCTTCTCGGACGGCAACGGCGACGGCATCGGTGACCTGGCCGGCGTCCGTGCGCGGCTGCCCTACCTGGCCGAGCTGGGCATCGATGCGATCTGGTTCACTCCCTGGTACCCCTCGCCCATGGCGGACGCCGGTTACGACGTGGCCGACTACCGCGCGATCGAGCCGCTGTTCGGCAGCCTGGCCGAGGCGGAGAAGCTGATCGCCGAGGCGCACGCGCTGGGCATCAGGATCATCATCGACGTCGTCCCGAACCACGGCTCGGACCAGCAGCCCTGGTTCACCGCCGCGCTGGCCGCCCCGCCCGGCTCGGCCGAGCGGGCCCGCTATCACTTCCGGCCCGGCCTGGGGGCCCGCGGTGAGCTGCCCCCGAACGACTGGACCTCGATGTTCGGCGGCCCGGCCTGGACCCGGGGGACTGACGCGGACGGAACGCCAGGCGAGTGGTACCTGCACCTGTTCACTCCCGGCCAGCCCGACTTCAACTGGGCCCACCCGGACGTGCGGGCCGAGTTCGCCAGCGTGCTGCGGTTCTGGTTCGACCGCGGGGTGGACGGGCTCCGTGTCGACTCCGCCGCCCTGCTGGCCAAGGACCCCGGGCTGGCCGACCTGGGCGCGACCCCGACCCCGGGCAGCTCCGCGCCGGTGGACCCCGGGGGGCCAGGCCCGGTCCCCGCAGCCCCGGACGCCCCGCACCCGTTCATCGACCGGGACGAGGTACACGGGATCTACCAGGAGTGGCGCCGGATCGCGGACTCCTACCCCGGGGGCCGGGCGCTGATCGGCGAGGTCTGGCTACCCGACGCGCAGCGGCTGGCCCGGTACCTGCGCCCTGGTGAGCTGCACAGCGTGTTCAACTTCGACTTCCTGTGCTGCGCCTGGGACGCGGACGCGCTGCGCGGGGTCATCGACACCACGCTGGACGCGCACGACCGGGTCGGCGCCGCGCCGACCTGGGTGCTCAGCAACCACGACGTGGTCCGGCACGTGACCCGCTACGGCCGGGCCGACACCGCGTTCAGCATGACCGACCGCCAGATCGGCGAGCCGTCCGACCTCGCGCTCGGCACCCGCCGGGCCCGGGCCGCCGCGCTGCTGACGTTCTCGCTGCCCGGCGCGGTCTACCTGTACCAGGGAGACGAACTCGGCCTGCCCGAGGTGGAGGACCTGCCCGAGGAGCTGCTGCAGGACCCGATGTGGGAACGGTCCGGCCGCACCAACCGGGGCCGGGACGGCTGCCGGGTCCCGCTGCCCTGGTCCGGCGGACGCCGCCCCGTTCGGGTACGGCCCGGAGGGCAGCACGCCCTGGCTGCCCCAGCCCGCGGAGTGGAAGAACCTGACCGCCGAGGCCCAGGCGGCGACCCCGGCTCCATGCTCGCGCTCTACCGCACGGCGCTGCGGCAGCGCCGGGCCGAGCCCGCGCTGGGCACCGACGGCCTGACCTGGCTGCCGTCCCCCGGCCGGGTGCTGTGCTTCCGGCGTGGTGACGGCCCGGCCGCCGTCACCGTGATCGTCAACCTCTCGGCCGGCCCGGTGCCGCTGCCCTCTGGCCACGAGATCCTGCTCGCCAGCGCCGCCCCGGCGCCCGGCGGCATGCTCCCGCCGGACACCGCTGTGTGGCTCCGGGGCCGGTGACGCCCTGAGCGGTACGCACGGTTACCGGAGGGGGCAAAATACGTAGAGTGACCGGCGAAAGGTCCTATGATCGGCCCATGCGGCCGTCTCAGTCCTTACCCGGGGTCGGGCCGGCGGTGGCCGTACCCGGGGCCGGGCCGGCGATGACCGTGCTCACGTCGGTCGTGCAGCGGATGGCGGCCGTGGTCCGGGCGTTCGGGGCCAGCTACGTGCTCGTGCAGGTGGCGATCTGGCACACCTACTACGCGGCCCACCCGTGGTTCCTCGCGGGGCCGCTCGCCGCGGTGGCCTGGGGCGGCGCGGCCGCGGCCTGCCTGTGCCGCCGGAGCCCGCCCTGGCCGCTGATCGCCGCGGACACGGGCTTCTACGCCGTGCTGGCGGTGAGCGCCGGGGCGTGCGTGCCGCCGGACATGCGCGGGGTGGCCGGCAACTGGCTGTACGTCGCCATGGCCAGCCAGGTCATCGTGACGGTCTGGTTCGCGCCGCGCGTGCTGGCCGTGCTGCTGGGCCTGGTCCCGGAGGCGGCGTACTGGGCGGGCGCCGCGGTGACCCCGCCCGGCCACGGCCCAGGGGAACGCCCCCGTGGTGTCCGGGGTCCTGCTGCTCGTGGTGCTGGCCGTGCACTGGACGGGCCGCGGCGTGCTCTACGGCCGGGCGGCCCGGGCCGACCTCGGCTTCGCCGCCGCCGACCAGGAGGCGCACGACCACTACGTGGTCCTGTCCCGGAACATCGAGCGGCGCGAGCACGAGCGACTGCTGCACGACACCGTGCTGAACACGCTCACCGCGATCAGCCGCGGGAACAGCAGCGCGGCGGCGGTAGCGGCCCGGTGCAGGCAGGACATCGCGCTGCTGGAGCAGGTGCTCGCGGCCCCGGCCGGGTCCGGCGGACCCGGCCGCCCCGGGCGGCGCCAGCCTGGTGGCGGACGTGCAGGCCGTGGCCACCGAGATGCGCGCCCGGGGCCTGTGCGTCCACGTCGACGTCGCTCGTGAGCAGGCGTCGGGTGATCCGGTGCGGATGACCCGGTGCGGATGATCCGGGTTGCGGGTGAGCTGGGCATCCCGGTGCCGGTGGCCAGCGCCCTCGTGCACGCCACCCGGGAGGCGCTGGCCAACGTGGCCGCCCATGCCGGGACGGGCGAAGCCTGGGTCACGATCACCCTGGGCGCCACCCTGGAGATCACGGTGCGCGACGCGGGCGCGGGATTCGACCCGGCCCGGGTGGATGCGGCCCGGCTGGGAGCTGCGCCGCTCGATCACCGAGCGGGTCGCCGACCGGGGCGGCCGCGTATCGGTCCGGTCGGCACCGGGCCAGGGGACCCTGGTCAGCATGAGCTGGCCGGGGACCGTCCCGGCGGCCGGGGCGGCCATGGTCGCGGCGGACGCGTCATGGTGAGCCACGCTGGGGCGGTCCGGGACGTGACCGAGGCCGCGGTCCCGCGCTTCGCGGCCATCCTGGCCGCGGTCCTGCCGCTCGGCCTGCTCGTCCAGGCGCTGGCGGAGCTGCCGGACTACCGTCACCCGGCCGTGCCGGTCGCGGTCTGGCTCAGCCTGCTCGCCGCGGCCTGGTGGCTGGTCCCGCGCGTGCGCGGCGGCGGGCTCACCCGCAGGCAGGCGGCGGCCGCGATGGCGGTGGCGGTCGCAGCCGTCAGCGCGGTGGGCTGGGACCGCCGGCCGCACTCCCCGGCCGGGGCCCTGGACTGGTCCATCCTCGGCGCGGTCTGGCTGCTCGCGCTCGCGGCGCTCAGCCGTCCCGCCTGGGAGTGGGTCCCCGGGGCGCTGCTCGTCCTGGCGGTGAACGGCTTCTTCATCCTGCGCCTGCTGGGCACCGCCGCGCCGGGCATCTCCCGGCTCGCGGCGGCCACGTACGTGATGGCGCTGATCCTGGGCGTCTTCGCCGCCCTGCGGCCCACGCTCCGGGTGCACGCCGGGCTGGCCGCCCGCCGGGCCGAGCTGGCCAGCCGCCTGGCCGCGGAACGCGCCGCGATCGCCGCGATCGCCGGCGACCGGCGGGGCCGGTTCGCGCTGCTGGAACTGGAGGCCCTTCCGCTGCTGCGCGGGATCGCGGGCGGCTCCCTCGACCCCGCCGGCGAAGAGGTGCGCCAGGCCTGCGCCCGGCACGCCACCACCCTGCGGCGGGCCCTGGTCGACCGGGCCCGGCTGGGCCGCGAGCTCCTGGCCGGGCTGGAACCCGCGCTGAGCGCGGCCCGGCAGCGCGGCCTGCAGGTCGAGGTCCAGCTGGTGGGGGATCCGGGGCTGCCGTCCCCGGACGTGACGCAGGCGACCCTCGGTGCGCTGGGCACGGTGCTGCGGGCGCTCCCGCCGCAAGCCGTCACGCTGACGGTGCTCGCCCAGGGGAGCGGCCCGGATCCCGCGCCCGGCGTGGAGCTGTACCTGACCTTCAGGGAGCTGCCCCCTGGCGTCGCGCACTCCGGCCTTCTCGCCCGCCACCGGGCTGGCCCGCTGGCGGGCCCGGCTCGACGCCGACGCCACCGGCTCGGGCTGCCTCGAGGTCAGCTGGGGCGCGGGCGCGGGAGCCGGCGTGACCGCCGCGACGATCGACGTAGCCGCCGTGGACGACCACCCGATCATCCTGGACAGCATCGCCGGCTGGGTCAGCGGCCCGGACGGCGGCACAGGCAGCGGCCACGGGCGGCGACATCCGGGTCATCGCGACCGCGGCCAGCGTGGACGGCCTGCTGGCCGGGCCGGGGCGGCACGCCCGCGTGGTCCTGCTCGACCTGGACCTGGGGGACGGGACCACGGCCGCGCGCAACGTGGCGGCCATCCGCGCCGCCGGCCCCGCGGTGCTGGTCCTGTCCGCCTCGGACAAGCCCGTCTCGGTCCGGGACGCGATTCGCGCCGGTGCGCTCGGCTACGTGCTAAAGAACGAAGAGACTTCCGAGGTTCGGGCGGCCATTAAGGCGGTGGCCGCGGGAAAGGATTGGATCTCGCCCCGGCTGGCCTACATCTTCGCCACCGACGATGCCCCTGACCGGCCCGTATTAAGCGCGCAGGAAACGCGGGCCCTTCAGCTTTACGCGACCGGCATGCCGATGAAGTCTGTGGCCAGGCGAATGTGCATTAGTGAAGAGACAGCCAAGCAGTACGTCGGCCGGGTCCGCGAGAAGTACGCTAGAGCTGGACGGGCGGCACCCACGAAATTGGACCTGTACTATCGAGCCGTCGAGGACGGGCATCTCCCCCCTCACCCCTAACCGCGGACCCCCCCTCCCGGTGACAGGGGTAACAGGAGATACCCGTCCTCGACCTTTGTTACGAGACATGATCTTAAGGCGCTCGTCAACCAGGCGTCATGACCCCTCTTGGGGGGTCAGCCCAGTGCTTGAAGCCAGCCCAGTGCTTGAAGCCAGCCCAGGGCCTGGGGGTCAGCCCAGGGCGCCGTCGATGAGCCGCAGGATGCACCGGTCGAAGATCTCATCCGCGTCCCGCTCGGGCGGGGGCGGCCCGGCCAGCGCCCCGGCCAGGTTCGGGTAGCGCCCGCTGGCCGCGGCCGCGACCAGCTCCGCCACCTGGGCGGCGGCCTGCTCCTGCTCGGTCACCCCGGTCCGGGCCCGTTCCTCGGCCTGCGCCGCCTGCACCGCGCCGTAGGAGATCGCGAACCCGTTGATCATGCCCAGGATCTCCATCTTGGCCCCGGTGTCCAGGTCCGAGCCGCTCAGCAGGCCGAGGAAGTACTCCACGTAGCGCAGCGCGTTCGGCCCGAACACCGGCGGCCGCTGCATGACCCGGGGCAGCCACGGATGGCGCCGGGTGATGTCGCGTCCCTGCCGGGCCAGGTCCAGGAGCGCGGCCCGGGTGCCCGCCGGGCCGTCCGCGTACTCGTATTCGCCGCTCACCTGGTCGATCATCAGCTGGACCAGGTGCTGCTTGGACGGCACGTAGTTGTACAGCGACATGGTGCCCATGCCCAGGCCCGCGGCGACCCGCCGCATGGTGACCGCGTCGGTGCCCTCGGCGTCGGCCAGGGCGACCGCGGCCGCGGCGATCACGGTCCGGCTGTGCCGGGGCCGGGGCCCGCGGCCGCCGTACTCAGGCACCTCCCAGATCGACGCCGGAACCGGGGGCTTAGCCCCCGGACCCTCGCCTGACGTGGTCACTCGCGCTCACCTCCGCCCCGCAGCTTATCTACGTGCACCGTACGGAGTAGAGTGCAGAAGAAACAACGTACAACGTACGTAGCTTACCCGGGGCCAGTGGAGCCCGACGAGCGAAGGAGTAACGATGACCGATTCAGCCGGGGGCGCCCCCCTGCCCCGCCACGTCCGGTTCTGGATGCGGATGTCCCGGCGGGATCTGCGGGACCTGCCCCCGCCCGAATGCGCGGTCCGCGTCGACGCCGGGCTGGCGGTGCCCGCCGCCGACGGCGTGCCGCTCATCACCGACCACTACATCCCGCAGGTCGCCACCCCGCGGCCCACGGTGCTGGTCCGCACCCCGTACGGCCGCGGCTTCCCCTGGGATCACCTGTTCGGCGGCCTGGTCGCCGAGCAGGGGTTTCACGTGGTGATCCAGAGCTGCCGCGGCACCGGCGGATCCGGCGGGGAGTACGAGCCGTTCCGCCACGAGCGCGCCGACGGCCAGGCGGCCGTGGCCTGGCTGCGTGAGCAGCCCTGGTTCACCGGGGCGCTGGCCACGATCGGCCCGAGCTACCTCGGCTACGTCCAGTTCGCGCTGGCCGCGGAAGCGCCGCCGGAGCTGCGGGCCATGGTCGTGCAGGTCGCCATGTCCGGCCCCTATGAGTTCGTCTACCCCGGAGGCGCGTTCGCGCTGGAGAACGTGCTCGTGGCCACCGCCGCGACGCTGGGCTTCGAGCACGGGATGGCCGCGGTGATCCGGACCGGGCTGCGGGTGCAGCGCCGGCTGCGGCGGGTCAGCCGGGAACTGCCGCTGATCCGGGCCTACCCGCCGGCCCTGGGCGGCCGGGTGCCCTGGCTCGAGGACTGGCTGACCCACCCGGACCGGGCCGACCCCTACTGGACCGGCCTGCAGATTCCCGTGAGCGCGCTGGCCCCGCTGGTCCCGGTCAGCCTGCTCACCGGCTGGTGGGACGCCTGCCTGGACCCGGTCCTGGGGGAGTACCGCCGGCTGCGCGCCGCCGGCCGCCCCGTCCGCCTGGTGGTCGGCCCCTGGACGCACGCGTCGGCGTTCAATAAGGCCCTCCCGGTCGTCCTGGGCGAGGCACTCGGCTGGCTGCGGGCTCACACGGGCGACGGCCCGGAAACCCGCATGCTCCAAAACCCCGGCCAGATCCGCAACGAGGACCTCCCGGTCCGGGTGTACGTCGACGGCGCCGGCGAGTGGCGGGACCTGGCCGACTGGCCGCCGCCCGGGCTGGCCCGCCAGTCCTGGTACCCGGGCGCCGGGGGCAGCCTGGACCCCGAGCCCCCGCAGGTACCCGGGACCTCCTCGTTCCGCTACGACCCCGCGGACCCGACGCCGTCGGTCGGCGGCCCGCTGCTTACCAGCAAGGCCGGGGCCAGGGACAACCGCGCCCTGGAGGCCCGGCCCGACGTCCTGGTCTTCACCAGCGCGCCGCTCACCGCGGCGCTCGACGTGATCGGGCCGGTCAGCGCACGGATCCGGGTCCGCGCTTCGGGCGGCCACTTCGACCTGTTCGCCCGGCTGTGTGACGTGGACCCGCGGGGGCGTTCACGTAATGTCTGTGACGGCATCATCCGGCATCGCCCGGGCGCGGGCGGCGGCGGCGAGCCGGAGCCGGAGGCCATCACGGTGCCGATGAGCGCGACCGCCTACCGGTTCGCGGCCGGGCACCGGCTGCGGCTCCAGGTGTCGGGCGGGGCCCATCCCCGCTTCGCCCGCAACACCGGCTCCGGGGAGCCGCCGGCCACCGCGACCCGACTTGTCGCGGTGGACCTGCAAATGCTGCACGAAGTGGCCGACCCCTGCAAGTTGTCGCTTCCCGTGCTTTCCGGACGTAGCGATCCGGGGCCGAGTAGTGGGACACTGGGCCGTCGCCACACCAGCCGGAGTACCGATGTCCAGCCCAGCGCCGCAGCACCATCCCGCACCGACCCCTAGGCCGGCTGATCCCGGCCGGGCCAGTGTGCCGCTGGCCGACCCGGCCACCGGGCCGACCGTGCTGCGCATCGTGCTCGGCAGCCAGCTGCGCCGGCTGCGCGAGGCCCACGGCATCACCTGCGAGGCCGCCGGTGAGGTGATCCGGGCCTCGGCCTCGAAGATCAGCCGGCTGGAGCACGGCCGGGTCAGCATGAAGCAGCGCGACCTCGCCGACCTGCTCACCCTGTACGGCGTGGCCGGCGAGGCGGAGCGGGCCGACGTGCTGCGGCTGGCCCGGGAAGCCGCCCGCCCCGGGTGGTGGCACCAGTACGGGGAGGTGCTGCCCGGCTGGTTCGAGTTCTACGTGGGGCTGGAGGCGGCCGCGTCCCGGATCCGGACCTACGAGGTGCAATTCGTGCCCGGGCTGCTGCAGACGCCGGAGTACGCCCGGGCGGTGATCCGGCGCGGCCATCCGGCCGCCCCGGACGACGAGATCACCCGCCGGGTCAGCCTGCGGCTGAAACGCCAGCAGATCCTGTCCCGCCCGGACGGCCCGAAACTGTGGGCGGTCGTGGACGAGACCGCGCTGCGCCGTCGGCTAGGCGGTCCCGGTGTGATGGAAGCCCAGCTGGAGAGGCTCATCGAGCTGGCCGGCCAGCCCGGCATCGCGCTGTACGTGGTGCCGCTGCAGAGCGGCTACCACGCCGCCGCGGCCGGCTCGTTCAGCATCCTGCGGTTCGCCCCGCCGGAACTGCCCGACGTGGTCTACCTGGAGCAGCTCACCGGCGCGCTGTACCTGGACAAGCGGCGGGACGTCGATCACTACGCCGCGGTCATGGACCAGCTGTGCGTGCAGGCCGCGCGGCGGCTGCCCGCCCGGGACATGCTGGCCCGGATCCGGGACCAGCTGGGCTGATCCCGGCCCCGGGGTCACGGCTGGACCCACGACTGGTTGGCCGCCCCGGTGCAGCTCCATATCTGCACCTGGGTGCCGGGCGTGGTGGAGAACCCGGTGTCGTCAAGGCACTTGCCGGACTGCGGGTTGAGCAGGGCGCCGCCGGACTGCGGCTGCCATACCTGGGCTCCGGTGCCGTTGCAGGTGTACAGGTCGACCAGGGACCCGTTGCCGGTCGCGCCGCCGATCACGTCCAGGCACTTGCCGTCCGCGTGGATGGTCCCGCCGGGTTCCTCGGTCCACTGCTGGCCGTTGGTCCCGTTGCAGGTGTAGACCTCCACCTTGGTGCCGTTGGTGTTGCTGTCCCCGGTCAGGTCCAGGCACAGGCCCTGGTACCCCACCAGCGGGGTGGTGGCCACGCCCGAGCCCGCCGGGGCCACCGTCCAGGTGAACGACGTGGCAGCCGAGGCGCCTGCGGCGTCCTGCGCGGTGACGGTGACCGTGGACGTGCCCGCTGTGGTGGGGGTCCCGGTGATGGTGCCGCTGCCGGAGATCGACGTCCCGGCGGGCAGCCCGGACGCGGTGAACGCAGGCGACTGGCCGCTGCCGGAGTCGGCCGCGGAGACCTTCACCGACACCGCGGTGCCGGCCGTACCCTCCTGCGGGCCCGGGCTGGTGATGGTGAGCGGCTGGCCGAGCTGCGCCGAGGTCACCGCGAGCGTGCCGGTCAGCGGCAGGCTCGTGCTGGAATCGCCGACCGCGATCCCGTAGCTGCCGGTCGCGGTGGCCCACGCGTTGCTGCTGGAGTCCCAGTAGGACAGGTTCCGCTGGGTCAGCGGGAACGAGACCGTCTGGCTGGCCCCCGGCTGCAGGTTCACCCGGGCGAATCCCTCCAGCTGCCGGGGCGGCTCGCCCGCCGCGGACGGGTCGGTCACGTACAGCTGCGCCACATCGGCGCCGGCCCGGGACCCGGTGTTGGTCACGGTGGCGCTGACCGTGGCCGCGCCGCCCTGCGGCAGGGCGGTGACCTTCAGGTTGCTGAACGAGAAGCTGGTGTACGAGAGCCCGTAGCCGAACGGGAACAGCGGGGTCAGTGCTTTCGTGTTGTACCAGCGGTACCCCACGTCAATGCCCTCGGAATACTGCACGGTCCCGTTCTGGCCGGGCCACTGCGCCGCCGTGGCCGCGGGCACCTGGGACAGCGAGGCCGGGAAGGTCACGGTCAGGTGCCCGGACGGGTCAGCGGTGCCGAACAGCAGCGCGGCGATGGCGTTGCCGTCCTGCTGGCCGGGATACCAGGCCTCGAACACCCCGGCCACCGACGGCAGCCAGGGCATGGTCACCGCGGACCCGCTGTTCAGCACCACGATCGTGTGCGGGTTCGCCGCCGCCACCGCGGAGATCAGCGAGTTGTCCGCGCTGGACAGGTCGATGCTGCTCAGGTCGCTGCCCTCGGACTCGTTGTTGCTGGCGAACACGACCGCGACGCTGGACGAGGCGGCCAGGGCGGCCGCGGAGCTGTCCGAGGAGCCGTCGTTGTAGCTGACCGTGACCCCGCTGGGCGCGGCCGCGGTGATGCCCTGCAGCGGGGTGACGGTCCCGCTGGAGGACACGCCGGCGCTGCCGCCGCCCGCGGTCAGCGGGCTGGACGAGGCGTCCGTGCCGATGACCGCGACCGACTTGTCCGACGGCGTGAGGGGCAGCACCCCGCCGCTGTTCTTCAGCAGCACGGTGCCCTCCTCGGCCAGCTGGAGTGCGTCGGCGACGTGCGCGGCGCTGGTCGCCGGCTCGGCCGGCGACCCGGCCGGCGGCTCGTCGAACAGGCCGAACGCGAACATCTCGGTGAGCACCGGGGTGACCATCGAGTTCAGCGTCGCGGTGGACACCGCCCCGGACGAGACCGCGCTCTGCAGCGCGCTGCCGAACTCGCCGTCGGTGCCCGGCATGTCCTGGTCCAGGCCGGCGTTGGCCGACGCGGCGGTGGCGTGGGTGGCGTACCAGTCGGAGGTCACGAAGCCGCCGAAGCCGAACTGCTGGCGCAGCACGGTGGACAGCAGGTAGGGGTTCTGGCAGGCGTAGGTGCCGTTCACCGTGCTGTAGGAGCACATCACCGAGGAGGCGGCACCCTGCTGGGTGGAGTCGGCGAACGCGGGCAGGTAGATCTCCTGCTCGGCCCGGGTGCTGACCACCGCGTCGTCGGACGCCGTGTTCCGGTTGGTCTCCTGGTTGTACACGGCGAAGTGCTTGACCTGGGCCATCACGCCGTTGGACTGGACACCCTGGATATCGGCCGCGCCGAGCGAGCCGTTAAGGAAAGGATCTTCGCCGATGGATTCGAAGGCCCGGCCCCAGCGCGGATCGCGCACGATGTTGATGGTCGGGCCCAGGTCCACGCTGCTGCCCTTGGCGGCCTGCTCGGCCCCGATGACCTGCCCGTACAGCCGCTCGGCCGAGGTGTCCCAGGTCGCCGCGACGTCGACGGGCGCGGGCAGCTGGGTGACGTTGCCCATCCCGTCGCCGACCCCGGCCGGGCCGTCCTCCAGGTTCATGGCCGGGATGCACAGCGCCCCGATGGCCGGGGTGAAGCCGACGTAGCTGGAGCCGCTGGCCCCGGTGAGCACGGTGACCTTCTGGGCCACGCTCATCGCGGCCAGCAGCTGGCTGACCCGCTGGGAGATCGGGGCGCTGGAACCGATCCAGGGGCACGAGACGGCCGCCGCGGCGGGCGGCGCGGCCGTGGCCAGGCCGGCCAGGCTGGCCGCGCCGAGCGAGGCGGCGGTGATCAGGGTCCCGGTGATGAGAGTCCGGGGCCGGGCCTGCCGCCGCGGGCGCGATCTCCAGCGGAACACGGGCATGGTGCCTCCTGGGCATCTAGCAGCTGCCGACGCCCTCCCAGGCGGCGACGGTGTCGTTGGCGGTGTAGGTGGCGCCGGCGGTGTCGAAGCCGAACGTGCGGTTGGCCGTGAACGCGCAGCTGCTGCTCTCCTCGACGTTGTTCCAGCTGCCCAGCGTGAACTTGTACTGGAAACTGGCGGTGGGGACGCCGGTGATGGTCAGCGTCCAGGTGTCCGGGCCGGTCTGGGTCATCGGGTAGTCGGTCGCGATCCAGTCATCGGACGACGGGATCCCGGTGCCCAGCACGTCGTAGCTGCCCGACAGGTAGACGGTGTCCCCGCCAGGAGTGCCGGCCGGGACGGTCACGTTGATCACGGCGCCGGAGTTCCCGCAGGCGGCGGGGCCGCCCCAGTTGGCGACGGTGTCGTTCTCGGTGCCGCCGTTCACGTTCATGCTGCGGTTGCCGGTATCGCCGCAGTCCGCGTTCTTCTCCACGTTGGCCCAGCTGCCGCCGAGGTCGTACTTGTAGGACAAGGTGGCGCCGGCGGCGGCCTCGACGGTGGCGGTCCACCTGGTCGCGCTGACCCGGGTCATCGGGATGCCGTTCGCCGCCCAGTCGGGCTGGCCCAGGCCCAGCGCGGACAGGTTCCCGGCCAGGTAGACGGGGTCGCCGGACGCGTCGGAGTTCACCGGCACGGTCACGTTGACGGTCTCCTTGACCGAGCCGCTCACCGGGCAGGCGCCCTGCTGCACGCACTGGGTGACGACGGCGGGGGTATCCACGTTCTTACCGGCCGAGATGTCGATGGCCAGCCGGACGTACTGGGCCATGGCCCACATCAGCGGGGTCGAGGAGTTGTCCGGCTGGCCGAACGTGAACCCGCCGGTGCCGGTGGCGCCGCCCCAGACCTGCTCGGGTATCTGGTTCCCGGAGTTGGCCGCGCCGGCCATCGTGGCCAGCAGGGACTGGGCACCGCTCAGGTTGCCGTCGGCGACGTCGTACTCGCCGCGCTCGCCGGTCAGCACCGGCCACGGGTTGCCTACGCCGGACCCGGTGTAGTCGCCGCCGGACGACGTCTCCCCGTAACCGTCGAAGTTGTAGCGGTGCCAGACCGGCCCCTCGGGGGTGGTCACCTTGAGCTCGGAGTCCACCACCGACAAGGTGCTGGTGATGTCGGTCGCCGTGGCCGCCTTGATCCCGAGCCGGACCAGTTCCAGGAAGCTGGGATCGACCACGGTGCGGTCGTCGTGGCCGCCGCCGCCGTTCGCGATGCCGATCGAGGACCCGGAGTTCGGGCTCCCGTCCGGGGTGATCCGCAGGAAGTAGCCGCCGTTGCCGTACGGGCCCGACGTGGTGTACGTCGCGGAGTCCACCTCGGAGGCCCAGGCCAGCGCCGTCGACTGGTAGGTCGCGGCCTGGCTGGTGGCGCCGTTGGTCTCGGCGATGGACGCGGCGCAGATCAGCCCGGCGATCTCGGCGGCCATGGTGGCCGGGGAGTAGCCCCCGTTCTCTTCCCACCGCTCCTGCGGGGTGGCCGGCCCGTTCGACACCAGGTAGTTGGCCAGCGACTCGATGTGCCCCCAGTCGGCCGGGTTCGTGGCGCCGAGCTGATAGGCCAGGATGATCGGGTCAGCGACCTCGTCCATCTGGAGTGAGCCGAACACCGCGTTCCCGTTCAGGAAGCTGTTCTGCTTGACCGCGCCGCTGGGCTCTTCCTCGTAGCTGAAGATGTACTGCAGGGCCGCGTTCGCGTCGGTGGCGTCGCCCGCCGCGAGCAGCGCGGAGGCCATCTCGTACTCGTCCCGGGTCCACACCACGTGGTACCCGTGATCGCCGGCGCTGTTCGCGCTGACGCTGGTGCCCCACGGGTCGGTGGGGGCCGCGATGAACCCGCCGGGGTAGGTCTTGTCCTCGTCGGCCTTGACCTCCATCAGCGACACGTAATACTGCTCCTCCAGCGGCGCGCTGCCGGTCACGGACGCGGGCGGCGCGTTCAGCCCGCCGGTCCAGGAATGCCAGCCGGACTCGAACGCGCTCTCCAGCGAGCTGAACCCGGCGGCCAGCGATGCGGCGGCGTCGGACACGGCCGCGGACTGGCTGGCGTCGAAGCCGAGGGCCAGGGTGAACGTGGTCGACCCGCTCGCGGCCACCGGGATCTGCGCGACCTGCACCAGGTGCCCGGCGGTCGGCGCCGAGGAGTACGTGCTGGTCAGCGCGTGACTGCTGGCCAGCTGGGTGCTGCCGTCGCTGGAACTGCCCACGTAGCCGCTGGTGGTCTGGGTGAAGCCGGCCGAGGCGGCCAGCGCGCTCGACACCGGCCCGTTGGAGGCCACCAGGTCACCGCTGGCCGTGTCGGTGCCGCCGGTGTTGCCCATCCCGTCGTTGTTCAGCTGCGGCAGGTAGTCCGCGTAGAGCTGGAGCGGGGTGGAGGTGAGGTTGTCGAACGTGGTCTGGATGAGCACCACGGACCGGGACGGGTCCGCGATGTAGGTCTTGGTGATCTTGAAGTCGCCGTTGGCCGCCGTGTTCACCTGCTGCCAGACCAGCGATGCCGGGTCGGCCAGCGAGATCGCGTGGCTGGTGCCCGCGGTCTCCGTGGCGGTGAACGACGAGCCGTCGGTAACCAGGTATTGCAGGCCGAACGTGTCCGGGGTGTCCGTCTCCGGATAGAAGACGTTCTCCAGCTCACCATTACCCAGCGTGTACCAGACCTTGGAAGGTGACCCCAGGGAATCGGCGAACCCGGTCACGTTCGACTCGTTCCAGGTGGCGTTCGCGCCGGGTGCGCCCGGCGCGCTGCCTGCGGCCAGGGCCGGGCCGGCCGCCGCCAGGGCGCTGCCCGCGGCCAGGGCCAGGGCCGCCGATAACCGTGCGCCGCAGCGTGCCCACCGGGTACGGGCTCCGGATCTCGTGCGCGTCCGCATCATGTCCCCTCCTCGCGCCGCGGGCCGGCCGGGCCGGGATCGCGGCGGGACAAATGGTTTCCCGCACAACATAGGTTTGCCGGAAACAGCCGGCCAGAACCTGACCCTGAAATAATTCAGAAATAAAGTGTCAAAGGTTCCGTAATGGTCCGCCACCGGGGCTGGGCCGGCGTTCTGGTCACCGCCCGGAGCGGGCGGCCAGGCCAGGGCCGCTGTCCGGGCCGCGGCGCGCCGGCCGCTACGCCGGCGCTGGCCGCCCGCGCCGCGGCCGGCTAATCGGGTCACCTCACTGCCCGATTCGCCCTAAGCTCGGTGACCAGGCAGCCAGGGCCGGAGGCGAGCGGTGCAGGAATTCGACGAGATCCGTAAGCGGCTGGAGAGTCTCGAGGCTCAGGTCGCGGCGCTGGCCGAGTCGCAGAACGAGGGCCGCCGGGCGGCCGACCTCTTCGCCATGGTGGACCGGGACGTCGCCGACCTGAACACCGCGTTCGGGACGCAGCGCCAGCTTCTCCAGGCGCTCCGCGACGACCAGGTCGGGCAGGGCAGCAGCCTCTCAGAGCACGGCCAGGCCCTGGACGGGATCATCGCCACGCTGCGCATGATTCATGACACCCAGCTCAAGCAGGGCCGCCATCTGGCCGAGCACGGCCGGGTCCTGGCCCGGATGGATCCGGGGCACTGACACCGCAGGCTCTAACCCCGGGCACTGGCACCACACACTGACCCCACGGGACACCGACCCCACGGGACACCGACACCACGGGCCTGGACCAGGCCAACGGCCCGGTCCAGGCCCGCGATCTCCGCTCCGGCCGGCGGTTACCGGCCGGCGGGAGGCTCTCTCAGGGTGGCGATGAACCCGGCCCACGTGGCCCGGCTGAAGACGAGCGTGCCTTCCTGCCTCGCCTTGGAGTCGCGCACCACGACTACTCCCGGCAGGTTGCTGGCGACTTCGACGCACTGGCCGCCATTGCCGCCGCTATGACGGCTCGTACGCCAATTGGCACGGGACAGGTCTATGCCTGAGGGGGTCATCCCGCACCTCCTTTGTGTTGTCTGGGTCTCTGTCTGTGCGGTCACTGCTTACTAGGCTTATTAGTTCACTGTAAGAATTAGCTGAATCCCTGGGCCACCTGCGCAATCAGGTCGATGGATTGGCCCGTGCCGAGCGCTTCGGCACGGAGGTGATCGAACACCACTGTATAGCGCCGGACCTCGTCCTCATTCTCCAGGAAAAGACTGCCGGTTAGGTGTTCCAGGTAGACCACGGCGGGATCGGCGGCCTGCGGGAATTCCAGAATGGTGAACGGGCTGATGGGCTGCACCTGGGCCGCCGCGCCGAAGGGCAGGACCTGCAGCGTCACGTTGGGCTGCCCGGCCACGTCGATGAGCCGGCCCAGCTGGGTGCGCATTACCGAGGGCCCGCCGACCTGGGCCCGCAGCACGTTCTCGCTCAGCACCACCCACAGGTCGGGCGGTTCCTGCTGGTCGAGCGTGGCCTGGCGGTCCATCCGCAGCGCCACCTGCCGGTCGGTGTCCTCGGCCGGGCCGGCGGTCGGCGCGGTCCCCAGCACGGCCCGCGCGTATTCCTTGGTCTGCAGCAGGCCGGGCACCACCATGCACTGGAAATCGCGCAGCGCCGCGGCCTCGGATTCGAGTCCGATGTAGGGCTCGAACCAGGTGGGCAGCACCCGGCCGTACGTGTGCCACCAGCCCTTGCGCCGTGCCTCACGGGCCAGCTGGACGAGCGCGTCGGCTTCCTCCCCCAGCACGCCGTAGATCTCCAGCAGTTCCCGCACGTCCCCCGGCCGCACGCTGATGCGGCCGGTCTCCATCCGGCTGATCCGGGTCCCCGAGCAGTCGAGCTGCTGCCCGACGTCTTCGCAGGTTAAGCGGGCTTGCTCGCGCAGGCGCCGGAGCTCGATGCCGAGCCGCTTGCGGCGGACCGTGGGACTGGGACTCGCGGCCATGTTGCCGTGCCTCCGGGTCTGGACCATGGTGCGGGCGGGCTGCACACGATACAATGGGGAATCGCATAATACGGTTTGGCATCTTGCACAACGGCGTGGCTTGATGCATGCTGGGGCACAATGCTGTGACGCATGATACGCGCCCGCGCTCGTGGGGTGCCGGTACTTGACCGCTGAGGTATCCGACTCCGGCGAGGTGATCCGCGAGATGCCCCGGACCGGTACCGGCCCATTCCCGGCCCAGCGGTCCAGCTTTCCCCTTCCCGGCGGCCAGTACGGCTTCATGGCCCGGGACACCCAATTCAGCGCGGCCCCCTACGGCGGCTCGTACAGCCCGGCCGGGTCCGGCCAGTACAGCCTGGCCGTTCCCGGTAGCTACTACGGCCCGGTCGCCGCGCGGAGCCATAACGAGCCAGCCCAGGACGAGCCAGCCCAGGACGAGCCGGTCCAGGACGTGTCGGCCCGCCCCGCGCAGTGGCCGTTTCAGTCCCGGCTGGAACTGGGCGCGCTGCCCGGGGCCGTGCCGTGCGCCCGGCTGCACGCCCGGCTGGTGCTCACCGAGTGGGGGCAGGCCGGCCTGGGCGACAGCGTCGAACTGATCGTCTCGGAACTGATGACCAACGCCCTGCGGGCCAGCACCGACCCGGTCGCCGGGCGGCCGGGCTACGACGCCGACGGGCGGCAGCAGTCGATGGGCCTGCGGCTCGCGTCCGACCGGCGCCAGGTGCTGGTGGAAGTCTGGGACGGCGCCACGGCGCCGCCGGTTCCCGGCCAGGTAAGCCAGGACGGTGAGACCGGCCGCGGCCTTTTAATGGTGGAAGCGGTCAGCAGCCGCTGGGGCTACTACTACCCGTCCCGCCAGCCCCGCGGGACCGCGCCGGACGAGCGGGCGGCCAAGGTCGTCTGGGCCCTGATCCAGCCCGGCGCGTAAGCCCGGGGCGTGAGCCCGGCGCACCGCGGCCTCAGGCCGGGGCGGAACTGCCGCGCACGGTGAGCCGGGGCGGCAGCAGGACCACCTCGCGGCCCGTGCCGTTGTCCAGCCTCCGGGCGAGCAGTTCCACCGCCCGGCGGCCGATGTCCTGCGCCGGGATCGCGACGGACGTCAGGTGCGGCGAGGTCCGTTCCGCCGCCTGATCGGGGCAGATGGCCACGACCGACATTTCCTCGGGCACGACCCGCCCGGCGGTCCGCAGCACGCTGAGCAGCGGAGAGATGATGGCCTCGTTCTGCACGATGAGGCCGGTCGTGCCCGGCCGGTCCGCCAGGACCCGGGTGATGGTGGCCGCGGCCGCCTCGTGGCTGCCCTCGCACGGCCGGTGCACCACCCGGACGCCCCGGGCCGCCGCCTCGTCCATCACCCCGTGCAGCGTCCGCTCGGCGGACCCGCCGCGCCGCCCGTAGACGGCCGGGGCCTCGCCGATGAAGGCCACCTCGCGGTGCCCCAGGCCGGCCAGATGGCCGACGCACAGGCCCCCGGCCGCCGCGAAGTCCAGGTCGACGCAGGCCAGCCCGCTGGTGTGGGGCGGCACCCCGAGGATCACCGCGTCGATGCCCGCGTCACGGAGCATCGGGATGCGCTCGTCGTCCGTGCTCACGTCCATGAGGATCATGGCGTCCGCCCGGGCGGTGACCGCGACCCGGCGGATCCCCTCGGCGCCCTCGTCGCTGGTCAGCAGCAGCACGTCGTAGCCGAGGCGCCGGGCGGCCGTGGTCACCGCGATGGCGATCTCCATCATGACCGGCGCGTACCGGTCGCTGTGCAGCGGGACGACCAGCGCGATGGTGCTGGACCGGTTGCTGGCCAGGGCGCGGGCGCCGGCGTGCGGGTGGTAGTCGAGCAGTTCGATGCTGCGCTCCACCCGGCGCCGGGTGGCCGCGGATACGGAGCGCTTCCCGCTGAGCACATAGGAAACCGTGCTGGCGGCCACCCCCGCGTGACGGGCCACGTCAGCGAGCGTCGCCACTGGCGTCCTCCCAGCGACCGGAATCGAAGCGCTTCGACCCCGGTTTGCCTCGTCATCGGGAACGGGGTGCTGTCCACGATATCCCGGTTCCGGTCCGGCGAAATCCCGGCTCCGGCCCGGCGAAGCGCTTCGCTGCGGGCGGCGGCGTGCGCGAGCGTTCAGGCCTTCTGGCCGGCGCCCGCCCTCCGTTCCCGTCCTTCCCGCACGGCCAGGACCGCGTTCCAGCGGGCCGCCCCGGCCAGGTCCCTGGCCCGCTCCGCGAGCGTGTAGTCCGGCCGGGCCGCGCTGTCGGCGATGGCGCGGTCCAGGTCGTGACCGGACCGTTCCAGCACCGTGTCGAAGTCCCGCCGCATCGGCTCCAGCAGGCCGTAGCCGAACGAGCGGTAGGCGCGCGGGTAGTACGGCTTGAACAGCCGGGCCCGCTCATGCAGCCCCGAGGAGTAGGACATCATGTCCTTCGGCCGCCGCCGGATGTAGTCCGGCAGCAGGTCCGCGAAGGCCTCCCGCAGGATCCACTTGTCCTGCCCGTCACGCTGCTTGAACTCACGCGGCACCCGCATGGCCAGTTCCACCAGGGACAGGTCCAGGAACGGCACGCGCAGCTCGGTGCCGTGCCCCATGCTCGCCCGGTCCAGGCGCTGCAGCTCGGTCCGGCACAGGTTGCGGATCTTGTGCTGGAACAGCCTCCGGGCCTGCTCCGGGCGGGCCCGGAAGTACATGGGGTAGCCGCCGAACAGCTCGTCGGACCCGTCCCCCGACAGCACGACCTTCACCCCCATCTGGTGGATGCGCCGGAACAGCGGGACCGAGACCACCTCGTTGATGATGTCGCCGTACTCGGTAAGCTCGCCCAGCCGGATGGCCTCCCGGATGTCGGCCAGCCGGATGTCGCGCGGGCGGACCTCGATCACCTCGTGCGGCACGCCCAGCTCGGCGGTGAGGCGGCGGGCGTACGCCAGGTCCTCGCTGGCCGGGGCGCCGATGGTGAACGCCACGCAGTCCGGGTGCATCTCACGCACGTGCAGCAGGGTGAGGCTGCTGTCCAGGCCGCCGGACAGGATGACCCCGACGGTCAGGCCGGTGTCCACCCGCACCCGGATGCTGTCTTCAAGGGCGGCCCGGACCAGCTTGGCCGCCTCGTCGGGATCCTCGATCGGCGGCTGGTCGTCGCCCAGCCGGAGCAGGTCCACGTACGGCTCCAGGGCCGGCCCGGCCGCCGCGTGCGGGCTGCCCGCCTGGGCAGAGCTGTTTGAAGCAGGGCCGCCCTCGGCCCAGCCATGATGTCCCGGCGGGACCTCGCTGACCGGGGCGCCGACGCCGGTGAGCGCCTTGATCTCCGACGCCACGTGCAGGCAGCCGCCCTGGCGGGACCAGTACAGCGGCTTGACCCCCAGCGGGTCGCGGGCCAGGTAGACACGGTCGGCCGCGGTGTCGGCCAGGGCGAACGCGAACTCGCCGCGCAGCCGGCGGACCGCGCCGGCCCCCCACTCCAGGAAGGACTCCAGCACGACCTCGGTGTCACTGTCGGTGCGCAGCCGGTGCCCGAGGCTGGTCAGCTCGGCCTGGAGGACCCGGTAATTGAAGACCTCGCCGTTGTAGCAGAGCACCCACCGGCCGTCGGCTGAGGTGAAGGGCTGGATGGCCCGCTCGGCGTCCACGATGCGCAGCCGCTGGGTGCCGGCCAGCAGCCGCTCGGTCAGCAGGGTCTCCTCCACCTCGCCGCGGGGCGCCAGCGAGCCGATCATCGTGCGGAAGGTCTCGCGGTCCGGACGCGGGCCGAGGATGAGCGCGATGCCGCACACGGGGTCAGTGCCCCGCTTCCGCGGCCCGCTCGTTCCCGGCCACCGCGGCCGGGCTGAGGCACAGATGCCAGGTCTGCCCCTCGTCGATCGCGTTGACCTGACCAGCCTGCTGCCGCTCCCGCAGCAGCCCTTCCAGCGTGGCCGCCGCGCCGAACTGGCGGAACCAGGACATCTCGACGTCCATGGCGTATCCCACGCAGTGCGCGCTGGGCAGCGTGGCCGTGTAGCCGAGCGCGCGCAGCCGGCGCTGCTGCTCGATGCTGCGGGCCAGGCTGGTGACCCACAGCGGGGGCGCCCCCGGCGCGGCCGCCGCGAAGTCGGCGGCCAGCTGGTTGAGCAGGGTCAGTGACTCCCGGCGGGCCCGGGCGAAGCGCAGGCCCGCGGTGTGCGGGGTGTGGCCGGGCCGTAGCCGGCGGTCGGCCGCACGGACGGCCCGGGCCGGCAGCGAGCGCGCCTGGCGGCGATAGCGGAAATGAAGTTCCCCGCGGCGGCGCAGCGGCTCCAGGTCGACGAGCTCGGCCGAGCGGAGCAGATCCGCATCCGTCACGAAAGCCCGGGCCGATCCCCACCACATGACGTCGATAAGGGCGAAAAGGTGAATCCGGATATGGGCGACCAGGTCGGCCGCGCAATTGCGGGCGTCCGGCTGGTAATGGCGAACCTCGCGGAGCAGCCGGTTGATGGCCGCGGGGCGGCCTTCCGGGCTGGCCGCCAGCACCGTGGCGAACTCCGCGTCCGCCAGCCGTTCGGTGAGCACCTTTTCCGCTTTGGCCAGGTCCTCCGGGCCGGTATGGCCGGCGATCTCGATCAGCAGATCGGCTACGGCGTCCCGGTACCGGGTGAGATCTGGTCCGGTGCGCGGCTCGCCTCCGTGAGCGTGCATTGACGAAGAGTAACACGTCAATAACATTCAGTAACGGTAGGGCATCGGTGCGTGGCGGGCCGGGCAACTGGCAGGATCGGGGTAGCGAATGCCGTCTCACTGGGCCGTGCGCCCAGCCAGGAGGAGTGACAGTGGCCGAAGCTGAGGATTGGAACAGCAAGATCATTGCTGAGTTCCGGGCCAACGAGGGGAAGGTCGGCGGCCCGTTCGAGGGGGCCACCCTCCTGCTCCTGCACACCGTGGGCGCCAAGACCGGCCAGCCACGGGTGAACCCGGTGGCGTACCAGGACATCGGGGACGGGGTCGCGGTGTTCGCGTCCAAGGCGGGCGCCCCCACCAACCCGGACTGGTACCACAACCTGCTGGCCAACCCCCAGGTCAGCGCGGAGATCGGCACTGAGACGCTCCCGTTCGTCGCGCGGGTGGCCGAGGGCGAAGAACGGGACCGCATCTGGGAGGCGCAGAAGCGCGCCAACCCGGGCTTCGCCGACTACGAGCGCAAGACGACCCGGCAGATCCCGGTGGTCATCCTGGAGCCCCGTCCCTAGGAGGCGGCGGGTCAGGAGTGACCACCATCACGGGGATCTTGCGGCTGGTCCTCGCCTGGTACTGGTCGTACCGGCCGTGGTTGGCCTCGTTGACCAGCCGCCACAGCCGCGGATAGCCGGGGTCGCCCGGGGGCACCACCCGGGCCGTGCCCAGCATCCGCAGCGGTCCGTCCTGGAGTTGCACCTCCGGGCTGGCCTCCGCGTTGAACAGCCAGCCCGGAGGCCGGTCCGAGCCGTTGTTGGACGCGACGAACACGTAGTCGGCGCCGTCCCGGGCGTAGACGAGCGGCACGGTGCGGGCCCGGCCGGTCTTCCGCCCGGTCGTCTGGAGCAGGGCACACCGCGCGCCGCCGGGCAGCCGGCGGCCGACGCGCCCTCCGGTCCCCTCGTACAGCCACCGGTGAACGATCAGCGGGTTCATGGGCTCAGTCTGGCCGGCGGCGCGGCCCGGTTTGGCTGATCCGCCGGCCTGACCGGCCTGATCGCCTCGTATTTGTTTGAGCTGGCGAATCGCGGTGAGTTGATCGGCCTCAGCACGGAGTGAGGTCGATGACGATGACTCAGACCGAGACTGGCGGAAGAAACGTACTCGCCGAACTGGACCGGCGGGTCCCCACGAGGTTCTACTGGCAGCTGACCTTGCTGGCCTGTCTGGGCGGCTTCCTGTTCGGGTACGACACCTCGAACATCGGGGCCGCCCTGAACTTTGTGCCCTACCACCTGAGCAGTTTCTGGACCGGCTACCTGGTGGCCGGCGCCTCGCTCGGCGCGGCGGCCGGCGCGATCTGCGCCGGGCCGATCGCCGACCGGTTCGGCCGGAAGGCCCTGCTCATCACCGACGCGCTGATCTACGCGGTCGGCGCGATCCTGTCCGCGGTGACCCCGAACGCCGCGGTGCTGCTCATCGCGCGGACCCTGATCGGGCTGGCCATCGGGGCCGACTCGGCCATCGCCACCGCCTACATCGCCGAGTACGCGCCGCGGGACCGCCGCGGCGCGCTCAGCATGCTCCAGCAGTGGATGATCACCGTCGGCATCCTGGTCTCCTACGTCGATCGCGCTCATCATCCTCAAGGCGGCGCCGGGCAGCGCGGGCACCACGGACTGGCGGCTCATCCTCGGCATCGGCGCGGTCCCGGCGCTGATCGGGCTGGCGCTGCGGACCAAGATGCCGGAGTCGCCACGGTGGCTGATGCGGCACGGCAAGTACGAGGGCGTCCAGGCCGCGCTGGGCAGCTTCGGCACCGAGGTCTCGCTGCAGGACGTGGAGTTCACCGCCCGGCAGCTGGAGGAGGACGACCGGCGCGCGCAGCGGCGCACCAAGTGGACCGCGGGGGTACGCCGCGCGCTGTTCGTGGTCTGCGTGTTCTTCATCTTCCAGCAGATCACCGGCATCAACGTCCCGCTCTACTACGGCCCGCACCTGCTCGGCCCGCTGTTCCAGGGCAGCAACTCGATGGTGGACAAGACCATCTCCGGGGTCGAGGTCACCCTCATGCTCACCGCGGTCAACGTGGCCGCCACCTATTTCGCGTTCCGCTGGATCGACCGGAAGGGCCGCCGCAAGCTGGCCATCGGCGGCTATATCGGCATGGCCCTGTTCGCCCTGGTGGCCGCGGCTGGGCTGGACCTACTTCACCGGGACCGCGCGGATCGTGGTCGTGATGATCGGCCTGGCCGCGTTCATCGCCTCGTTCGCGATCGGCGTGGGCGGCACCGGCTGGCTGCTCCAGGGCGAGGTGTTCCCCACCGAGGTGCGCGGCCGGGCCGCGTCCACCGGCGCCACCGTGGACTGGCTGGCCAACTTCGCGCTCGTCGAGGTGTTCCCGGTATGGCAGACGGGCATCGGCCTCGGCTGGGTGCTGGTCTGCTTCGCCGCGCTGTGCCTGGTGGCCATCGGCTTCGTGTACCGGTTCGTGCCGGAGACCAAGGGCCGCTCGGTCGAGGAGATCACCCAGATCTTCGAGCAGGAGGCCCGGACCGGCGAGACAGCCGCCGCCACGGCCTGAGCGGGCCCGGCCGCCGGTGCCAGGCCCGGTCATCACCCCGCGTCCTTCTAGGATGCGAGGTGATGACCGGGCGCTGGGACTTCTGGATCGACCGGGGCGGCACGTTCACCGACGTGGTCGCGCGGCGCCCGGACGGCACGCTGGCCGTCCGCAAGCTGCTCTCCGAAGACCCGGGCCGGTACCCGGACGCGGTGCTGGCCGGGATCCGCGGGCTGCTCGGGGTGGCGGACGGGCAGCCCATCCCGGCCGCGCAGATCGGCTCGGTCCGGCTCGGCACCACGGTGGCCACGAACGCGCTGCTCGAGCGCCGGGGCGAGCCCACGGTCCTGGTCATCACCCGGGGGTTCCGCGACGCGCTGCGGATCGGCTACCAGAACCGGCCGCGCATCTTCGCCCGCGAGATCATCCTCCCCGAGCTGCTGTACAGCCGGGTGATCGAGGTGACCGAGCGGGTCGGCGCGCACGGCGAGGTGATCGTCCCGCTCGACGAGGAGGCGGCCGCCCGGGACCTGCGGGCCGCCTACGCCGGCGGGCTCCGGGCCGTGGCCGTGGTCTGCATGCACGGCTACCGCTACCCCGCGCACGAGGCCCGGATCGGCCAGATCGCCCGGGACATCGGGTTCACGCAGGTCTCGGAGTCGCACACGACCAGCCCGCTGATGAAGCTGGTGTCCCGGGGGGACACCACGGTCGTGGACGCCTACCTGTCCCCGATCCTGGCCCGCTACGTCGACCAGGTGGCCAGCGAGCTGGGCGGGACCCGGGTGCTGTTCATGCAGTCCAGTGGCGGGCTGGCCGACGCGCACCGGTTCCGCGGCAAGGACTCCATCCTGTCCGGCCCGGCCGGCGGCATCGTCGGCATGGCCCGCACCGCCGCCGCGGCCGGCTTCGGCCGGGTCATCGGCTTCGACATGGGGGGCACCTCGACCGACGTGTCGCACTACGCCGGCGAGTTCGAGCGGCAGTACGAGACCGAGGTGGCCGGGGTCCGGATGCGCGCGCCGATGCTGAGCATCCACACTGTCGCGGCCGGCGGTGGCTCGATCCTGGCTTTCGACGGCAGCCGGTACCGGGTCGGCCCCGACTCGGCGGGGGCGGACCCGGGACCCGCGTGCTACCGCCGCGGCGGGCCGCTCACCGTGACCGACGCCAACCTCATGCTGGGCCGGGTCCAGCCCGGCTACTTTCCCCGGGTGTTCGGGCCGGGCGGGGACGAGCCGCTGGACGCCGGGCTGGTGGCCGGCCGCTTCGCCGCCCTGGCCCAGCGCATCGCCGGGGCGACCGGGGACCGGCGCAGCGGCGCGGAGGTAGCGGCCGGGTTCCTCGACATCGCCGTGGCGAACATGGCGAACGCGATCAAGAAGATCTCGGTCCAGCGCGGCTACGACATCACCCGGTACGTGCTCGCCACCTTCGGCGGCGCGGGCGGCCAGCACGCCTGCGCGGTCGCCGACGCCCTGGGCATCACCACGGTGCTCATCCACCCGCTGGCGGGTGTCCTGTCCGCCTACGGCATGGGCCTGGCCGACGTGACCGTGATGCGGGAGAAGGCGGTCGAAGCGGAACTGTCCGCCGGCCTGCTCGCCCGGCTGGACCGGGAGGCGGCGGAGCTGGAGGCCGCGGCGCGGGTCGAGCTGGAGGCCGGCGGCGTCCCCGGCGGCCATGTCAGCGGCGCCCGCCGCGCCCACCTGCGCTACCAGGGCACGGATACTTCTCTAACGGTTCCGTTCGGCTCGGTCGAGTCCATGATGACGGCCTTCGAGGACGGCCTACCGCCAGCACTTCTCGTTCCTGATGCGGGACAAGCCGGTGATCGTGGAGGCGGTGTCGGTGGAGCTGGCCGGGGGGCATCACGATCGGCATCAGCCATCCCGACAACAGCAAGTCACGGGTCCGACTCCGTGCGCCAGCCATGCCGATAACAGCAAGTCCACGGGCGCCGCCAGCTCGAGACGCCGTCAGGCCCGGCCGGCCCGGGTCCGGATGTTCACCGGCGGCGCGCTGGGCGGAGGTGGACCTCCTGCCGCGCAGCGGGCTGCGGCCCGGCCACGTGGTTACCGGGCCCGCCCTCATCACCGAGGACTTCGCCACCACTGTGGTCGAGCCGGGCTGGCAGGCCGCGGTGACCGCCCGCAGTGACCTGCTGCTGACCCGGCCCGGTGGACGCCCGGCACGATCCGGCACCAACACCGCCGCCGATCCGGTCATGCTGGAGATCTTCAACAACCTCTTCATGTCCGTGGCCGAGCAGATGGGTGTCCGGCTGCAGAGCACCGCGCACTCGGTCAACATCAAGGAGCGCCTCGACTTCTCCTGCGCGATCTTCGACGCGGCGGGCCAGCTGATCGCCAACGCCCCGCACATGCCGGTGCACCTGGGCTCGATGGGCGAGAGCATCAAGATGATCATCAGCCGCAACCCGGGGACCATGAAGCCGGGCGACGTCTTCATGCTCAACGACCCTTACCACGGCGGTACGCACCTGCCCGACATCACCGTGGTCACCCCCGTGTTCAGGGAGGCGGTCTCCGCCGGCGACCGCCCGGACATCCTGTTCTTCGTGGCCTCCCGGGGGCATCACGCCGAGATCGGCGGCATCACGCCCGGCTCCATGCCCGCCTTCAGCACCCGGGTCGACGAGGAAGGCGTGCTCATCGACAACTGGCGCCTCGTCGAGGGCGGCGAGATGCGCGAGGCCGCCACCATGGAACTGCTCACCTCGGCGGAGTTCCCGTCCCGCAACCCGGGCGCCAACCTGGCGGACCTGCGGGCCCAGATCGCGGCGAACGAGAAGGGCGTGGCCGAGCTGCGGGAGCTGGTCAGCCAGTTCGGGCTGGACGTGGTGACCGCCTACATGGGTCATGTGCAGGACAACGCCGAAGAGGCGGTGCGCCGCGTCCTCGCCGGGCTGGCGGACGGCGAGTACGCCTACGAGCTGGACAACGGGGCCGTGATCAAGGTCGCGGTGCGGGTGGACCAGCAGGCCCGGACCGCCGAGATCGACTTCACCGGCACCTCAGCGCAGCTGCCGGGGAACTTCAACGCCCCGTCCTCGGTGGCCATGGCCGCGGTCCTGTACGTGCTGCGCACCCTGGTCGACGATGAGATCCCGCTGAACGCCGGCTGCCTCAAGCCGGTCCGGGTCATCATCCCGCCCGGGAGCCTGCTCGCCCCGGCCTACCCGGCGGCCGTGGCGGCCGGCAACGTGGAGACCTCCCAGGCCGTCACCGGGGCGCTGTACGCCGCGCTGGGCGTGCTGGCCGAGGGATCCGGCACCATGAACAACGTCACGTTCGGCAGCGCGGAATACCAGTACTACGAGACGGTGTCGAGCGGCTCCGGCGCCGGGGACGGCTTCGACGGCACCTCGGTGGTCCAGACCCACATGACCAATTCCCGGCTGACCGACCCGGAGGTGCTGGAGTGGCGTTACCCGGTCCGGCTGGAATCGTTCGGGATCCGACGGGGCAGCGGCGGCGCGGGACGGTGGCGGGGTGGCGACGGCGGCCGCCGCCGGCTCCGGTTCCTCGCCCCGATGACGGTGAGCATGCTGAGCAGCCACCGGCGGGTCCCGCCGTACGGCATGGCGGGCGGCGCCCCGGGCCAGCTCGGGCACCAGTGGGTGGAGCGGGCTGATGGCCGGGTCACCGAGCTGGCCGGGTGCGACCGCGCGGAGCTGGAGCCCGGGGATGTTTTCGTCCTCGAGACTCCCGGGGGTGGCGGTTACGGGCCGCCTTAGCGGACCGGCTCGGCCTGCGGGTCGAGGTCTTCGGTCTCGGGCTCGGCCGGCTCCGGTGCCTCCGGCTCCCGCAGCGGCCGCAGCGCCGCCTCGACCCGGGCCAGCTCGCCGAGCATCGCGGTGGCCGCCTCGGACATGACCTCGTTGGGCTGCAGTTTCCCGCCGGTGTCCAGGAACTGCTGGACGAAGGGGATGTTCACCGCCTCGAACACCGGCGTCATCTTGAGCGTGGTCAGGACCTGCTTGAGCATCTGCACCGCGCGGGTGCCTGCCGCCACGCCGCCGTAGCTGGCGAACCCGGCCGGCTTGTAGTGCCACTCGTGGTGCAGATAGTCGATCGCGTTCTTGGTGGCCGCGTTGAACCCGTAGTTGTATTCCGGGATCACGAAGATGAACGCGTCCGCCCGGCTGATGGTGGCGCTCCAGTCCTTGGTGTGCTGGTACTCGTACTGGCCCAGCCGGGGGTGCCGGGGCTCGTTGAACATCGGCAGGTTGGCCTCGGCCAGGTCCACCACCTCGACGGCGAAGTGGCCGTGCGCGGCCGCGGCCGCGGTGATCCACTCGGCCACGGACGGGCCGACCCGGCCCGGGCGGGTACTGCCGATGATGATCTGCAGCAGCGGCTGGCGCATGGTGATGACTCCTGGGCGTCGGGGAGAGTGGTCCGCTGCGGTTGAGCGCCCGGCACGCGGTCAGTATTCCGGTGCGTGATATCCAGGAGGTGTGACGATCACCTCATGACCGGGCTGCTGACCACGGAGGCGGCGCAGTGGCGCCGGGTCAGGCGGCTGCTCAACGAGCACCGTCAGGAACTGGCCGCGATCGCCGCCCGGCTGTACCCGGACCTGACCCGGGTGGCCGGCACCGACCTGCTGTGCTGGCCGGGATGGCGGCCCGACGCCCCGCTGGACCTCGATGACCTGCCGCTCGGCTGGACCAGCGCGCCGCCGCCGCCGGCCGCGGACGGGACCGGCGGGGCCGCCGCGCACGTCCTGCCGCGGGCACCGGACGGCCAGCCCTACCCCACCTACGCGGCGGCGATCGAGGCGCTGGACCGGCCGGCCCTGTTCGAGAACCGGGTCTGCTACCGGCTGCTGGACGCGGAACTCGCGGGCCAGCCCGGGCTGCGCTTCGGCCCCGGCCGGTACTTCGGGGCGGTCAACCTCGGCCACGCCGTGGCGCACGAGCTGGCCGCGGCCTGGGCGTCCCCGGGAACCCGGCCCGCCCTCACCGGCCTGCCGTTGCGCGCGTCGGTGGGCGACCCCTGCGCGCTGCCGCGCCGCTGTGCCCTGACCGCGGTCGCCACCCTGACCGTGCGCCGCGACCCGGGAGCCGGCTCGTCGTTCCTGCTGCACTGGCGGGACCCGGCCCGGGTCAACCACGCGGGCGGCCTGTACCAGGTGATGCCCGCGGGCATCTTCCAGCCGGTCTCCGCGGTGCCCGCCGCGCAGCGGCACGACTTCAGCCTGTGGCGGTGCATGACCCGCGAGTTCAGCGAGGAACTGCTGGGCGGCTCCGAGGAGTACCCCACCCGCGGCGGGCTGCTCGACTACGGGCACTGGCCCTTCGCCCGGGAACTGGCCGCCGCCCGCGAGGCGGGCACGATGCGGGTCAGCTGCCTGGGGCTGGGGGTCGACCCGCTGACGCTGGCCACCGACATCCTGACCGTGGCCGTCTTCGACGCCCCCGTGTTCGACCGGATCTTCCGTGGGCTGGTCACCGAGAACGCGGAGGGCCGGGTGCTCATCCAGGATGGCTCGGCGGCTATCCCGTTCACCCGGGCCAGCGTGGACCACCTCACCGGCGGGGAGGTGCCGCTGCAGCCGGCAGCCGCGGCCCTGCTCCGGCTGGCCTGGCAGCACCGGGACCGGCTGGGCGTATGAGACCGGCTGGGCGCGTGAAGACCCGCCCAGCCGGGTGTTCCGCGGCCAGGGATCCCGCTACCAGGGACCCTGGCTCTGGTTGGCGGCGCGCAGCGAGGTCACGTACCCGGCCCGCTGGTAGGCCGAGCCGGCCACGTCGGCCGGGGCGGCCAGCTTCCCGCGCAGGCTGGCCACGCTGCTGAACCCGTGCCGCACCATCCAGTCCATCAGGCCGTCGAGCAGGGTCGTGGCGTACCCGGGCCCGTGCCGCAGCAGCGCCGACGTGGACATCACCACGTCCGCGCCGGCCAGCAGGTAGGCCGCCACGTCGTCCGGTCCGGCGACGCCGGTGCTGGCGGCGAGCGAGGCCCGGACCCGGCCGGCCAGCCGGGCGATCCAGGCCCGGGGCAGCCGCCCCTCGGCCGGGCTGGACAGCCCGAACCCCACGGTGATCGTGAGCGTTTCCGGGTCGATATCGGGCTGGATGAAGCGGTTGAACAGCACCAGGCCGTCCGCGCCGACCCGGTCCAGGCGCAGGGCCATCTCTCCCGGGGAGCTGAAGTACGGGCTGAGCTTCACCGCGACGGGCACGCTCACCACCGCCTTGACCGTGGTGACCACCTCCACGTGCCGTTGCTCCACGTCGCGGCCTGGAACCATCGCGTCGCCCGGCAGGTGATAGATATTCAGCTCGATGGCGGCCGCGCCCGCGTCCTGCAGTGCGGCCGCGTAGTCCGTCCACCCTCCGGTGGACACCCCGTTCAGGCTGGCGATGACGGGCACGTCCACGGCGGCCGCGGCCCGCTCCACCAGGCTCAGGTAACGCTGGGGGGTAACCTCGGCCCCGGCCGCGGCCGGGAAGTACGACAGCGATTCCGCGAAGCTCTCCGTGCCTGCGTCGGCCAGGGCCGCGTTCCGCCCCATCTCGTGCGCGAGTTCCTCCTCGAACAGCGAGGGGAGCACGACGGCGGCCACCCCGGCATCGGCCAGCGCGCGTACCCCGTCGAACGGTGCCGGTCAGCGGCGACGCGGAGGCGACCAGGGGATTACGCAGGTTCAGGCCCAGGTAGGTGCTGGTCAGGTCCATCATTCTCCCGTGGCGCCGGCCAGGGACCGGGCTTCCGGTTCCTCCCGGGCCGGGGCAGGCTGGGGGCCGGCCGGGGCACGATCAGCACCGGCCGGTGCGCTGCGTGCAGCAGCCGGTGCGAGACGCTGCCCAGCGGCAGATGCGGAAGGTCGCGGCGCCCGCGGGCGCCGAGCACGATGATCCGGGCGTCGTAGGCGTCGGCGATCTCCAGGATCGTGCGGGAGATGTGCCCGAAATCGGCTTCGCGGATGTCGGCCTTGGCCGTGATCCCCGCAGCGCTGAGGTCGGCCACCACGCTGGCCACGAGCTTCTCACCCTCGCCGTCGGCACAGTCCACCCGGACCCGGCCGAACCGGCCCACCGCGAACTCGTGCACGTGCAGGACCACCACCTGGTCGCCACTGTCCCGGCTCAGCTCGCGGGTCATGTCCGCCGCCGCCTGGACGTGCTGGGCGGCGTCCACGGCCAGCAGGATCGTCTTGTTCATGATCACTCCTAGGGGTGCTGGCACCCGGCCCCGGCGGACCCGCCAGGAAGACCAGCGGGCCGCCCGGGAAAACCGGCGGCACCCGCCGCGGGACCAGTGTGGCGCCGGGGGGATCTCCGTCCTGGCGACGGTGGGTCTTGCGGTCCCACGAGACCGCCTGTTCCCATCCGCTCCCGGCAGGCCTGCCACCGCCCTTGGTCCCGTGCGGCGGGTGTCACAAGACCAGGGTGCTACCCGCCTGCGCACGCCAGCAGGGTCGTTCGGCCCGGGTTCACGGGACCGTGGTCCCAGGCCCGCGGTGCCCCCTTCCAGGCCGGGCTGGGGCCGAAGGACAGTGGCTGGCTGCCGCCCGCGCGATCAGGCTGGGGGCAGAGCTAAGGACGGCACAGAGGACACAAATTAGGACAGCACAGAGGTTAGGACAGCACTGGGAGGCGGCCATGGCGACGAAGCCGGTCATCGCGGGCACCGATGGTTCGCAGGAGTCGTTGCGGGCGGTGGAATGGGCGGCCCGCGAGGCGGTGCTCCGCGGAACGTCCCTGCGGATCGTGGCGATCCCGGTGATGCCCCCCCGGATGAGCCCCAACCCGGCGACCCGCGACACGGTGGCCGGCATGGTCGAGCACTCCATGACCCGGGCCCTGGCCGCGGCGGCGCAGCGGGCCGCGGCGCTGGAGCCGGACCTGGCCATCCAGACCCAGCTGCTGGCCGGGCCGCCGCCCGAGGTCCTGGCCGGGGCGGGGAAAGACGCGTCCATGCTGGTGCTGGGCTCTCGTGGTGCCGGGGGATTCAGCGCGATGATCCTCGGCTCGGTGAGCAGGTACGTCGCGACGCATGCGCCGGTGCCGGTGGTGGTGGCCCGCGAGGAGACCATGGCCGCGCACCGCGAGGTCGTGGTCGGCGTCCGTGACCCGGCCCAGCCCGGGCCGGCCCTGGGCTTCGCTTTCGAGGAGGCGGCGCTGCGCAAGGCGCGGCTGCTCATCGTGCACGCCTGGTCCTGGTCGGCCCCCGGGCACACGGAGGTCCCCGAGGAGGAGAGCAGTCACCTGGAGACTACGGTCAACGCCTGGCGGGAGAAGTTCCCCGACGTGGAAGTGCGCTCGGAAGTGGTGCATGCGCACCCGGGCCGGGTCCTGTCCGGCTTGTCCGCCCGGGCCGATCTGGTGGTGCTGGGCCGGCACGCACCCGGTGGGCCGCAGGACACTCCGGGGGTCGGCTCGGTCACGCACGCCGTGCTGAGCCACGCGCACGGTCCCGTGATATCCGTGCCGGGAGAATAGAGCGGTATCTGTCCTGGGCGGCTAGATGAGCGTCTGCACGGCTGCCCCGGCCTCGGCCAGCGCGGCCTGCGAAGCGCGGTAGTGGTGCCCGCACAGCCACAGGTCGACCGGGTGCGGCCGTGTCGCGCTGGCCGGCAGGATCACCTTGACCTGGGGTCTCGCCGGGCAGCAGCACGACCGGTCCGCGACCACGGGCCGCGGAGCCGGGGACCTCAAGCCGCTGCCGGCCGGATGCCCGGCCGCCGCGGCTCGCTGGGCGGCCTGTGTCCCGTGCGGTGGCGTGTTTCTCCGGAACATGCCCTCACCGTCGCATTCCAGCCGCGCGTGGCGGCAGGGACATTGCTCCCGGGCGCCCGGGGCGAAAGGCCCGGGTCATGCGGGTGCGTCGTCCGTGATTCCCGGCACGGGGCGGCCGTTCTCCAGGTAGCGGGTGCAGGTGGCCCCGAGGGCCGCCCTCACCCGCCGCCGGATGGGCTTGCGCAGCAGGTCCAGGGCGGCCGCGGGCGGCTCGATCCGGTAGGCCGAGATCTCCTCCCGCTGCAGCACGATCCCCGCGAGGTCTTCCTCTGGCAGCGTGCCGCAGTCGAACAGGAACCGCAGCCCGCCGGGCTTGCCGCTGCGGGGTGGCCGGAAGTCCACGCACGCGAGGCGGCCGTGGCCCACGGTCAGCCCGCATTCCTCGCGTACCTCACGCTGGCAGGCGGCCCAGGGGGTCTCGCCATCGGCCTCCATGACGCCACCGGGGATGGTCCACCCGGACTTGTAGACCGGCTTGAGGATGAGCAGCCGCCCCGCCGGGTCGAAGATCATCGCCCCGGCCGACGCCGGGATGGCCGGGAGCGGCGGTCCGTCCAGTGGCGCGGTCACGGGACAACGCTACGGCCCCGTGCGTCACGCCCCTGCATCAGGTCATCAGGGCGGCCGCGGTGCGCATCACCCCGGGGAGCGGCCGCCGCGGGGTGGCCGGGCCGGGCGGCCCGTAGCCCAGCGTGAGGGCGAGCTGCGGGTACTGGCCGCCGAGGCTGGGTGCCGGTCCTGGAGCGCGGATGCCCAGCGCCTCGTGGATCGGGCCGGCGACGGCGCCGTGCTGGGTGGCCAGCAGCAGGACCCGCTCCAGCGCCTGCCCGGCCCGCAGCCAGTCCGCGGGGCCGCTGCTGGCCGTGGCGAGCACCGCCCCGCTATCGCGCGCGAACAGCGTGGCGCCTTCCAGCGCGGCGGCCTCGGCCAGGGCGGCCATGAGGGGGGTGCTGAGCGGTACCCCGGTCCGGGTGACCGGGCCGGAGTGGCGGCGCCGCAGCGCTGCGTAGAGATCGAGTTCCCGGGCCCGCGGGCGGTGCGGGCCGGCCAGCCGCACCGTGGCCAGCAGCCGGGGGCCGGCCGGGTCCGGGAGTAGCCGGGTGACCGGCTCCGCGCTTGCGCAGGTGACCGCCAGGCGCAGGTTGAAGAGCGCGGCCCCGCAGGAAATGTGGGCCGCCCGGCCGTCCGGGTCGGTCCCGGGCGGCATCCGGCCAGGGTCGGCGTGCAGCTCGATGACCGCGTCATCGGGCCGGACCAGGAACCACCACGGCTGGCTGTTGCGGAACGACGGAGCCGCGGCGGCGGACCCCACCAGCAGCCAGGCCAGCTGGGGGGTCAGCGGCGGGTCACTCATGGTCTCCTCCCGGTCCTCGCTGGCCGGCGGACGGTCGCGCTGCGTCTAGGATCGCCGTGGCCGCGGCCATCACGGCAGGGCCGTTGGTCCCTGGGCGCCGCACCTGGCCTGGACCTCGTAGGCTGCTTGTGTGCTGGGTATTCCTGACCGCGGCCGAGGCTGCCAGTCCGCCCTGGCCGAACTGCTGGACGAACGGTGATCCAGCACCCGGCGTTCCCCGTCGAGCCCTGGTGCCTGCGGGAAAGCACGCTGCACGACGACATGCTGGCGCAGACCGAGTCCGTCTTCGCGCTGGCCAACGGGCATATCGGGTGGCGGGGGAACCTGGACGAGGGGGAGCCGCACGGCCTGCCGGGGTCCTACCTGAACGGCGTGTACGAACGGCGCCCGCTGCCCTACGCCGAGGCCGGCTTCGGCTTCCCGGAGTCCGGCGAGACCGTCATCAACGTCACCAACGGCAAGCTCATCCGGCTGCTCGTCGACGACGAGCCGTTCGACATCCGCTACGGCGAGCTGCTGGAGCACGAGCGGGTGCTGGACTTCCGGGCGGGCACGCTGACCCGGCGGGCCGACTGGGTGTCACCGGCCGGCCGCCGGGTGCTGGTCAGCTCGGTCCGGATGGTCTCAATGGCCCAGCGCTCGATCGCGGCCATCAGCTACCAGGTCGAGTCGCTGGACGGCCCGGTCCGTGTGGTGGTGCAGTCTGAGCTGGTCACCAACGAGGAGCTGCCGCGCCGCGGCGGCGACCCCCGGGTCGCCGCGGTGCTCGAGGCGCCGCTGGAGTCGGTGGAATACGGCGCCACGGACGGCCGGGCCGGGCTGATGCACCGGACCAGGCACAGCGACCTGACGGTGTCGGCCGCCATGCAGCACGCGGTGGCCTGCGACGCGGACACCCATACCTGGACCGAGGCCCGGCCGGACCTGGCCCGGCTCACCGTGGGCGCCCGGCTCCAGTCCGGGCAGCCACTCCGGCTGGTGAAGTTCGTGGCCTACGGCTGGTCGGGCACGCGCTCCCGGCCTGCCCTGCAGGACCAGGTGGAGGGCGCGCTCACGGTGGCCGTGCAGAGCGGCTGGGACGGCCTCGCCGAGGAGCAGCGGGCCTACCTGGACGATTTCTGGGCCCGGGCCGATGTGGAGGTCGAGGGAGACGAGGAGATCCAGCAGGCGACCCGCTTCGGGATGTTCCACGTGCTGCAGGCCGGCGCCCGGGCGGAGGGCCGGCCCATCCCGGCCAAGGGCCTGTCCGGGAACGGCTACGACGGCCATTCGTTCTGGGACGCCGAGACGTTCGTGCTGCCCGTGCTCACCTACACCATCCCGGACGCCGCGGCCCACGCGCTGCGCTGGCGGCAGAGCACCCTGCACGGGGCCCTCGACCGGGCCGCCCAGCTCGGCCTGAGCGGTGCCGCTTTCCCGTGGCGCACGATCACCGGCGCCGAGTGCTCGGGGTACTGGCCGGCCGGGACCGCCGCGTTCCACGTGAACGCAGATATCGCGCACGCCGCCGCCGAGTACGCGCGAGGCGACCGGCGACGATCAGTTTGAGCGGACAACCGGTTGTGACCTGCTGGTGATGACGGCGCGGCTGTGGGCCTCGCTCGGCCATCACGACGGGGACGGCACGTTCCGGATCGACGGGGTGACCGGGCCGGATGAGTACAGCGCCATCGCGGACAACAACATCTACACGAACCTGATGGCGGCGCGGAATCTGCGCGCGGCGGCCGCGGTCGCCCAGCGCTACCCGAAGCGGGCCCGGGAGCTGCGGGTCCCGGGCGACGAGGTGGCCGCCTGGCTGGCCGCGGCGGACGGCATCATGATGCCCTACGACGCCGGGCGCGGCGTGCACTGCCAGGCCGAGGGCTTCACCGAGCACCAGGTCTGGGACTTCGCCAGGACCAGCCCGGCCGAGTACCCGCTGCTGGCCCATTTCCCCTACTTCGACCTGTACCGCAAGCAGGTGGTCAAGCAGGCCGATCTCGTCCTGGCCATCCACCATGTGCCCGGACGCGTTCACCGAGGAAGAGAAGGCCCGGAACTTCGAGTACTACGAGGCGCTCACCGTCCGGGATTCCTCGCTGTCCGCGTGCAGCCAGGCGGTGGTCGCCGCGGACACCGGGCACCTCGACCTGGCCTACGACTACCTGGCCGAGACGGCCCTGATGGACATGGCCGACCTGGAGCACAACACCCGGGACGGCCTGCACATCGCGGCGCTGGCCGGGTCGTGGATCGTCCTGGTGCAGGGTTTCGGCGGGATGCGTTACCGGCCCGGCCAGCCGCCCAGCTTCGCGCCGCGGCTGCCCCCGGCGCTGACCCGGCTCACGTTCACCGTCATCCTGCGCGGGCGTCACCTGCGGGTTGAGGTGATGCCGGGCAACGCCACCTACATCCTGGACGGCGAGGGGCCGCCGCTGGAGATCACTCATTACGGGTCGCTGGTCGCGGTGGCACCAGGGACGCCGGAAAAGCGCGACATCCCCGTGCTGCCCACCCGGCCACGGCCGTCCCAGCCCCCGGGCCGGGAGCCAATACGCCGGGCCTACGTCGCCCGGCCGGCCCGTAACGGCCGGGTCAGCCGCCGATCCGGCGGCCGCTGATCCGGCGGGGATGGATCTGGACGTACACGTCGCGGGCACCGCCGGCCCAGGGCTGCACGTGGGTGTGCGACTCGATGCGGCGGACCTGCTCTTCCTTCTTGACCTGGGTGGCGTGGCCGGCCAGCAGGACGCTCCAGCCCTGGCTCAGCGCCTCATCGAGCCGGTCCACCTCGAACGCGACCTGGCAGTCCAGCCGGGCGGCGAACTCGGTGTCCGCACCGGTACGCAGCACGACGGTGTGCCCGGCCATGCCGAAGTTGACGGGCAGGACCACCGGGCCGTCGGCGGTGTCGAACACGACCCGCCCGATCCCGCCGGCGGCCAGCAGCTCGTAACACTCGACCGGGTCGATCGCCCGCAGCACCGGCCGGTCGCCGGCCGGACCGTACCCGGGCGGGCGGCTGCCGCCCGCCCCGAGCAGGGCTTCCGGCGTGGTCTGCAGCGCGCTGGCCAGCTGGCGCAGGGCCGCCCCCGTAGGAGTGGCCGGGTGGTTCTCGAGATAGGCCAGGTACGGAACGCTCATCCCGGCTCGCGCCGCAACTTCCTGCCGGGTGAGATTGAGCTCCCTGCGCCGCTGGCACACCCGGGTGCTGAGGTCGCCCGGATCCTGAATCGCCTGGCCGGGCCCGTCGCTGCCACGTCCGCTGCTTCCGGTGCCAGTGGTGCTGCTTCCGGTGTCGTGCTGGGCAGTCACGGTCTCTCTCCTTCCGGTCCGCGATTCGCTCTTGTGCGCTACTGCTTTGATCATGGCCGGGCCGCGCCCCCGCGGGCAGCGGCCTGAGGTCCCGTGAAGCGGGGCCGTTGGCCCTTGGCGGGCAGGCCAGGCCCAGGCCAGGCTGGCTGGGGAGGGATGCTGCGATGACAAGCGATGCGGAGCCCCGGGCACGGCGGATCGTGGTGGGGATCGATGGATCAGCGGCCGCAGCCGCCGCGCTGGGCTGGGCCTTCCGGGAAGCCGTGCTGCGGGACGCCATGCTGCACGTCGTGCACGCGTGGGAGCCCGCGGCCCGGGGACGCGCCCCCTATGCCCCGGGGCCGTGCGACCTGGGCCCGGAGGCCGGCCGGCACACGGCGGAGGCCCTGCTGGCCGCGGCGGTCCGGCACGCGTATCACGCGGCAGGCCTGGTCGCCGGCCACCAGCCGGGCCTGCGGGTGGAGGCGGTAGAAGGCCTGCCCGCCAAGGTGCTGCTGGACCGCGCGTGCGGCGCGGAGCTGCTGGTGCTCGGGGGCCTGACCGCGGCCCCGGGCCCGGGCGGCCATCAGCCCGGCGACCACGTCAGCCCGGTCGCCCTGGCTTGCCTGCGGGCCTCCTCCTGCCCAGTGGTGGTGGTGACCAGCCCTGTGGTTGCCGGTGTCGCCCAGCCCAGCCATGCTGGCCAGCCCCGCGCGGGGTTAGCCGCCGCGGTGCTCGCGCCGGGGGTTCTGCCCGTCGAACACGTGAGCGGCGTAGGCGGCGGCTTGGGCGCGGCGTTGCATGCCGAGTTTGGCGAAGAGGGCGGAGACGTAGTTTTTGACGGTTTTCTCGGCGAGGAAGAGGCGGTCGCCGATCTGGCGGTTGGTGAGGCCTTCGCCGATGAGGGCGAGGATGCGGCGTTCCTGGTCGGTGAGGCCGGCCAGGGGGTCGGCGGCGGTGGCCTGGTCGCGCATGCGGCGCATGACGCGGCTGGCGGCTTCGGGGTCGAGGAGGGACTGGCCGGAGGCGATGGTGCGGACGGCGCCGACGAGGTCGGTGCCGCGGATTTGCTTGAGGACGTAGCCGGCGGCGCCGGCCATGATGGCGTCGAAGAGGGCTTCGTCGTCGCTGAAGCTGGTGAGCATGAGGCAGGCGAGCTGGGGCATTTTGGAGCGGATGTCGCGGCAGACGCTGACGCCGTCGCCGTCGGGGAGGCGGATGTCGAGGATGGCGACGTCGGGTTTGAGGGCGGGGATGCGGGCGAGGGCGGAGGCGGCGGTGCCGGCTTCGCCGATGACGGTGATGCCGGGTTCGGCTTCGAGGAGGTCGCGGACGCCCATCCGGACGATTTCGTGATCGTCGAGCAGGAACACCCGGATCGGCTCCGCTGCGCCCGATGGCTGCCCGGCCGCCACCCGCCGCGTGTCTTGCTCGTCCATCCGAACCCCCTCGGCGTGCAGTGTCCCGTGCCGATCACCCTAGCCCGGCCCGGCTAGGATCTCGCGGGACCATGGGCCTGCCTGACGTGCCCGAACGTCACATTCCGGCGGGCGCACGGCCCCTGACCCGGCGTGGCGCGCGGTTCTATCGTCGACGACATAGGACCGGGAGACCGGCCGCCCGCCGGGCTCTGGTGAGACTCTGGCGTCAGGAGAAGGCCATGCCTGGAATTGTCGTGGGAGTCGATGGCTCAGAACACTCCCAGCGTTCACTCGAATGGGCGATGAAAGAGGCCGCGCTCCGGCACACCCCGCTCACCGTCCTCACCGTCCACCCCGTCGCCATGAGCGCGTGGACGCAGACCCCGATCAGCTATCCGCAGGACCAGGCCGATGAGGCCCGCGCCCGCGCCGCCGCGCAGGAGGGTGCCGACAAGGCCGCCGCCCCGCTCGGGGAGCGCGCGCCCTCGGTGACAGTCCGTTCGGTCTCCGGCTCGCCAGCCGCCGAGCTGATCAAAGCCGGGACCGGCGCGGATCTGCTGGTCGTGGGGGCGCGGGGCAGCGGGGGCTTCGCCCGCCTGCTGATGGGCTCGGTCAGCGCGCAGGTCACGCACCACGCGCCCTGCCCCGTGGTCGTCGTCCCGGGACAGACACACAGCTGAGCCCAGCCCGAAGTCCCGCCGTCCACCGCTGGCCGGCGGGACTTTCGCACGCCCGCGGGCATATCGGTTCTATTTCGAACCTGGACAGGACGGTTACGGGAGGGTTACCGTCAACTTCAACACTAAAGTCGATTTCATACAGTGAAAGTCTCGACGGCAAGTGCCCCCCGGCAACTCAGTAACCCCCTCCGGAGCGCCCGGATGAACAACCTGCTCGTGGTCGAGGATCTGCGCGTGACCTACGGCGGCGTCACCGCCGTGGACGGGGTCAGTCTCACCGTGGACGAGGGTGAGATCGTGGGGCTGATCGGCCCCAACGGCGCCGGCAAGTCGTCCCTGATCGACGCGCTGACCGGTTATCACCCGGCGGCCGGCGGCCGGGTCACGTTCGCCGGGGCGCCGTTGCGTGGCGCCCGGCCGTACGCGATCGCACGCCGCGGCCTGATCCGCACCTTCCAGTCGGTCGAGCTGTTCGACGACCTCACGGTGGAGGAGAACCTGCTGGTCGCGGCCGAGCAGCCGTCGGCCTGGTCGGTGCTGCGCGACCTGGTGGCGCCGCCGCGCACGCGGCGCAACGAGAACGTGGCCTGGGCCATGGACGCCTGCGGGCTCGAGGACGTGGCCGATCGCCTGCCCGGCCAGCTGTCCCATGGCCGCCGCAAGCTGGTCGGCGTGGCCCGGGCGCTGGCCATGCGCCCCCGCCTGGTGCTGATGGACGAGCCCGCCGCCGGCCTGGACAACGACGAGAGCATGGCCTTCGGCGAGCGGGTCGCCGCGCTGCCCGGCCGGGGGGTGAGCGTTCTCCTGGTCGACCACGACATGGGCCTGGTGCTGAGCCTCTGCGATCGCATCGTGGTCATCGATTTCGGCCGCGTCATCGCGTCCGGCACCCCCGCCGAGATCCGGGACAGCCGTCCGGTGGTCGAGGCGTACCTGGGCACCCACGGCGGCGATCATGAGCGCATCTGACCAGCGCCCGCCCGGGCCCTCCAGCCCCGGGCCCCGGGTCGTCGAAGTAGACGGCCTCGACGCCGGGTACAACGGCAGCCCCGTGGTCCGGGACCTCACGCTGCACGTCGGCGAGGCCGAGGTCGTGGCGCTGCTGGGCGCCAACGGCGCGGGCAAGACCACCACGCTGGCCACGATCGCCGGGCTGCAGCGCCCGCTGGCGGGCCGGATCCGGATGGACGGCCAGGACATCGCGGGGAAGTCCGCGCACCGGCTGGCCCGCGGCGGCCTGTCGCTGGTGCCCGAGGGCCGGGCGCTGTTCGCCAGCCTGACCACGCGCGAGAACCTCCGGCTGAGCGCGGGCCCGGGCCGCGGCCACGACGAGGTGCTCGACCTCCTCCCGGAGCTGCGCAAGTGCCTGGACCGCAAGGCCGGGCTGCTGTCCGGCGGGGAGCAGCAGATGCTCGCGGTGGGCCGGGCCATCGCGCGGCGGCCGCGGGTCCTGCTGATCGATGAGATGAGCCTCGGCCTGGCGCCGGTGGTGGTGGAACGGCTGCTGCCGGTGCTCCGCCGGGTGGCCGACGAGCTGCGCACCGCGGTGCTGCTGGTGGAGCAGCACGTGGCGCTGGCCCTGGAGATCGCCGACCGCGGCTACGTGATGGCGCACGGCCGGCTGGTCCTGGAGAGTCCCGCGGCCCGCCTGCGCACCCGCCGTGACCTGCTGAAGGCGTGTTATCTCGGCGACCTGGACCGGGCCGCCGAGCTGGCCCGGGATCAATGAAACACACACATACACCAGCAAGGAGACACCAATGGCGGTCAACCTGGGGAGGGCACGGCCGGTGGCCGTGGTCGCCTCGCTGGCAGCATGCGGCCTGATCGCGGCCGCGTGCTCCAGCAGCGGCGGCAGCGGGAGCAGCGGCGCGAGCAGTACGCCGCCGTCGTCGGCCGGCACGCAGAGCGCGTCCACCACGGCCAACCTGGGCACGGCCCACCCGGCGAGCGGCACGCCCGTCGTGTTCGGCCTGCTGAACCTGCTGTCCGGGCCGGTCACCTTCCCGGAGGTGTCCGAGGCCGAGCAGGCCGCGGCCGCGTACGCCAACCAGTACCTGGGCGGGATCGGCGGGCACCCTATCAAGATCGTCAGCTGCGCCACCGACGGCCAGCCGGCCACCTCGGCGCGGTGCGCCAACCAGCTTCTTAACGACCACCCGGTGGCCATCCTCGGTGGCGCCGACACCGGTGCCCCGGGGGCCATCCCGGTCTGGCAGCGGGCCAAGCTGGCCTACCTGGGCGGGGTACCCTTCACCCCGGTCGAGTCGAACTACCCGAACGCGGTCATCTTCGATGACGTCTCGGTCGCCGACAACGCCGCCGCATCGGTGTACGCGGCCAAGACGCTGCACGCCAAGACGGCCGCCATCATCTACACCTCGGACACCCAGGGCACGTCGGTGGCCGACAACGTGATCGCGCCGGTGATGAAGAACGTAGGGTTCACCAAGATCACCAAGGTCCCGGTGCCGCCTACCGCCACCGACGTCACCTCGGCGGTCGCGGCCGCCATCGGCGCGCACCCGGACGTGGTCTACATCGACGACCCGAACTCCTGCCCCCAGGTGCTCAGCTCGCTGAAGCAGCTGGGCAGCACGGCCAAGGTGCTCGGCGTGGACCCGTGCACCTCGCCCCCGGCGATCGCCGCGGCCAACGGCGGCGCCACCGGCATGTACTACTCCTCGCCGGTGCTGGCCCCGGACGCCGGGACCACGCAGTCTGACCTGTACCTGTCGGTGCTGAAGAAGTACGCGCCGAAGACCATCGCGCTCGACTCGCTCACCGCCATGGGCTTCGCCACGGTAATGAACGTGCAGGCGGCGCTGGCCCACTTCACCACGGCCCAGCTGAAGACGGCGACGATCCTGGCCGCGTTCCGCAGCGGCAGCGACCACGCCAACTTCATGGCCCACCCGTACACCTGCGACGGCAAGCAGCTGGCCGGGGCGACCGCGGTCTGCAACGCCTACCAGCAGATCCGCCAGGTGCAGGGAACCAAGATCGTCGTGGCTGACCCGACCTGGGTCACGGCGGGCTCGTACTACAAGGGCTGATCAGCCGGCCGGGGCCCGCTCATCCCCTCTGGGCGGGCCCCGGCCTCCGGTCCCCGGTTTCGTTTCGCGCCGCGAGGAGCACGCCTTGTCCACCTACCTGCTGTTCTTCCTGCTGGGGCTCGGCGGCGGATCGGTCTACGCGATCCTCGGGCTGGGCCTGGTGCTCAAGTACCGCAGCGCGGGTGTGGTCGACTTCGCCCAGGGCGCCGTGGCCATGTACGGCGCCTACGTGTTCATCGGGCTGCGCACCTCGGGTGTGCTCCAGCTGCCCTGGATCATCCTCCCGCACCAGATCACGCTGTCCTCGCGTGGCCTGCCCGCGGTCTGGGCCCTGCTCATCACGCTGGCCTACGGCGCGGTGCTGGGCATCGTCCTGTACCAGCTGGTCTACCGGCCGCTGCTGCGGGCCGCGCCGCTGACCAAGGTGTGCGCCTCGGTGGGCGTGATGCTCTCGCTGGAGGCCATCGCGGTGCTGAACTTCGGCACCACGCCCACCTCGGCCCCGTCGGTGCTGCCCACCGGGAGCTTCGTGCTGGCCGGCATCGTCGTGCCGATCAGCCAGCTGTACCTGGCGGCCATCGTCATCGTGGCCGCCGCCGGCCTCGCGGCCGCCTTCCGGTATTCACGGTTCGGGCTGGCCACCCGGGCCGGGGCCGAGAACGACGTGGGCGCCGCGCTGATCGGGCTGTCCGCGAACCGGATCGCGGCGCAGAACTGGGTCCTGGCCACGGTCCTGGCCACCCTGTCCGGCGTGCTGATCGCGCCCATCTCCGAGGTTGACCCGACCTCGTACACCCTGTTCGTGGTGCCCGCCCTGGGCGCCGCGCTGATCGGCCGGTTCTCCTCGTTCGGGGCCACGGCCGCGGCCGGCCTGGCGCTCGGCGTGGTCCAGTCCGAGATCGTGCACCTGCAGACCGTATTCACCTGGCTGCCGCAGCAGGGGCTGGGTGACGGTGTCCCGTTCGTGCTCATCCTGGTGGTGATGACGCTCAGCGCGCAGCGGCTGCGCGGCCGGGGGGTGATGGGGCACTGGCGCAACCCGTCGATCGGGCGCCCCGCCCGGCCGGTGGCCACCGCGGCGCTCACGTTCGCGGCCGGGGTGGTCGCCATGTTCCTGCTGCACGGCTCAGACCGGGTGGCGCTGATGGCGTCGGTGGTGTGGGTCTGCCTCTGCCTGTCGCTGGTGGTGCTCACCGGGTACGTGGGGCAGGTGTCGCTGGCCCAGATGTCGTTCGCGGGGATCAGCGCGTTCATGCTCAGCCACCTGAGCCAGAACTGGGGGGTCCCGTTCCCGTTCTCGCTGCTGCTGGCCGCGGCCGCGGCCGTGCCGGTGGGCATCCTGATCGGGCTGCCCGCGCTGCGGGTCCGCGGCGTGAACCTGGCCGTGATCACGCTGGCCGCGGCGGCGGCCATCGACGCGCTGGTGTTCAACCCGGCCTGGTTCAGCGGCGGGCTGGGCGGCCGCAGCGTGCCTCCGCCGACGATCTTCGGCCTCAACCTGGGCGTGGCCGCGGGCAACTCCTACCCCCGGGTCATCTTCGGCGTGTTCCTGCTGGTCATCGTCACGCTCATCGGGCTGTCCGTGGCCCGGATGCGGAGCTCGGCCACCGGGCGGATGCTGATCGCGGTGCGTTCCAACGAGCGGGCCGCCGCGGCCGCCGGGATCCGGGTGGCCCCGGCCAAGCTGTTCGCGTTCGCGCTGTCCGCGTTCATCGCCGGGCTGGGCGGCGGCCTGCTGGGCTACCTGCAGGGCACCGTGTCGGCCCCCACGTTCGCCACGTTCACCTCGCTGACCCTGCTGGCCATCGCCTACGTGGCCGGCATCGGCCGGGTGGCCGGCGCGGTGATCGCGGGCCTGCTGATGTCCGCGAACGGGCTGTTCGTGAACTTCCTGAACGAGCATCTGAACATCGGCCAGTACCAGACCATCGTGGCCGGCATCGCGCTCGCGCTCACCGCGATCAAGAACCCGGACGGCGTGGCCAGCGAGCTGGCCAGCGGCACCCGGGGTCCCGGGCGCTGGCTTGGCGCCCTCCGCGACCGGGTCGTTCCGGTGCGCCAGGCACCGGGCCCGGTGGGCTCAGCCTCAGCCGGTGCGCCCGATCCCGCCCCGGTGCATCCGACCGAGGCCGGGCGCAGCTAGTCGCGGTAGAGGCTGCCTCCCGTGGGCACCGGCGTGCCGTGGCCCTCTTCCCAGGACACGATGCGGTTGCGCAGCACGCCCACGTGCTCGATCTCGGCCTCCACCACGTCCCCAGGGCGCAGGTAGAACTCGAACGGGTCGGGCTGCACCGCCGCCACCCCGGAGATCGTCCCGGTGGTGAGGATGTCCCCGGCGCTGTAACCCTGCGGGGAGTGGTGGGCGACGAGCTGCGGCATGGACAGCACCATGCGGCCCGTGTTGCCCTTCTGCCGGATGTCCCCGTTGACCCGCAGCTCCATGGCCAGGTCGTGGGGGTCAGGGATCTCATCCTTGGTGACGATCCACGGGCCGATCGGGCAGAACGTGTCGATGGCCTTGCTGAACGAGAACACCCCGGACTGCATCTCCCGGCGCTGGATGTCGCGGGCGGTGATGTCGTTGAAGACCGTGTAGCCGGCGATGTAGTCCGCAGCCTCCTCGGGGCCGAAGAACTTGCCGGATTTGCCGATGATGATGGCCAGCTCGAGCTCGTAGTCGAGCTCCCTGGTCAGGTGCTCGGGGTAGATGACCGGGTCGTCCGGGCCGATGATCGCGTCCACGTTCTGGAAGAACACGATGCCCTTGTGCACCGGGTGGGACCAGTTGACCTTGGCCAGTTCCTCGTGATGCTCGGTGAAGTTCCCTGCGGTGTGGAAGAACTTCTTGGGCACGATGGGGGCGCGCAGCCGCACCGAGGCGAGCGGGAGCCGTTCCCCGGTCTCGGCGATGTTCCCGCCGCGCGCGAAGTACTCCCGGGTTGACCCGCAGTCCAGCTCGACCACCGTGTCGCCGTTGACCCGCCCGGTCCGGCCCTCGTCGAACGTCACCAGTTTCATATGACGAAATCTACTATCAGTGTGTCCGGGGCGAAAGAGCCGGTGCGCTATGTGCCGGGCGCCGCAACCCGGAACACCCGCAGCTGGAGGGCCAGCGTCGCGTAGTAGCCGACCAGGGTGGTGAGCTCGAACACCCCGGCCTCACCGAGCTGGGCCACGGCCCCGGCGTACTCCTCGTCGTCCAGGTCGCCCGCCCGGACCAGCGCCCGGGCCACCCGGACCGCGGCCCGCTCGGCCGGGTCCGCCAGACCGGGCTCCTCGCCCGCCCGGACCGCGCCGAGTTCCGCTTCGGTCAGCCCGGCGAGCCGCCCGGCCGCCTCGTGCGCGTGCTGCTCGAACGCGCTCGCCCAGTGCGCCGCGACGACCAGGATGGCCAGCTCCCGGGCCCGGCCGGGCAGCCGGCCCTGGAAGCGGACCGCCGTGCCCAGGGCCTGCAGCGCCCCGCCCAGCTCCGGGTGGAGCAGCATGGCGTTGAACGGCCCGGTCAGCGCGCCTGTGTCGTCGACCAGCGCAAACGGCCCCCGGGCGCCGCCTCTCGGCCCGCTCGTGATCGAGGCATAGAGCCGTTCCTGGTCTTCGTTGCGGAAAGGGGGTTGAATTCCGGCGAGCCGCGCCATGAGTCAGTCACGTCCCCGGTAGCCCAGCAGCCGGGAGATCTCCGCGCAGGTTTCCAGCACCATCGGCCGCAGCTCGCGGGTGATCCGCGCGGCCGGCCAGTCGCGGGACTGCACGGCCAGGTTCGCGCCCGCCACGACCGCGCCGTTCTCGCCGCGCACCGGGGCGGCCACCGAGCGCAGCCCGTAGGCGAGCTCCTCGTCCTGCGTGGACCAGCCCTGGGTGCGGATCGCGGCGAGCTCGGGGCGCAGCTCGTCGAGGCTGCGTTTGGCGTTCGGGCCAGTGGGTCCAGTGAACGACTCGCTAGTGATGCAGTTTCCTAGATCGTCCTCAGCCAGGAAGGCGAGCAGCAGCTTGCCGATCGAGGTGTGCACGGCGGGCAGCAGCGAGCCGACCCGGATGTTGGCGGTGACCAGGTCGGAGTTGCGCAGCCGGACCAGGTAGAGCACCTGGTCGCCGGTGAGCACCGCGAGGTTCACCGTTTCCCTGGTGGCGTTGGCCAGTTCCTGGAGCTTGGGGGTGGCCAGCTCGACCAGGTCCAGGCTGCGCAGCGCCGCGGTGCCCAGGGTCAGCACCCGGACCCCGGGCCGGTACTCGCCGGAGGGCAGGTGATCCAGGTAGCCCTCCGCGGTCAGCGTCATCACGATCCGGTAGGCGGTCGGCAGCGGGAGTGAGACCTCGGCGGCGATGTCGGTGATCCGCCAGGTCGGCCGCTGCTCGGAGAAGACCGAGAGCACCCGCAGGCCCTTGGCCAGGGCCTCGACCCGGTAGTCGGGCGGTGTGCTGCTACCGGCGCTGCCGCTGGTGCCAGTGTCGGTGCTGGCGCGCGCCGGGTTCGCTGACGCAGGCATGTGGCGTCCCCCTGGGTAGCTATCTGGACAGTCGTGGCCCCGGGCCTCTATCGTCTAGAGACACGTTAAATCGACTTTCACACTCCGAAAGTATCACGGTGGGTGGTACGCAGATAGCCCGGCCCGGTGCGAACACGGACACTGCAAATACACACAGTGCACATACAGACAGTGCACATACACACAGTGCACATACAGACAGTGCAAATAGACACAGTGCAAATAGACACAGTGGAGCGACCGCGGGTGGATGACTGGCTCGGTATGCGCGACCGTACGGTGCTCATCGCGGGAGCGGGCGGCCTGGGCGGGGCGAGCGCGCTCGCGCTGGCCGGGCTGGGGGCCAGGGTCCTGGCGGTGGACGTCGACCAGGCCCGGCTGGCGGAGCTCGGGCAGCGGGTCAGCGAGCATGGCGCCCATCTTGAGGTGGTAGCCGCCGACCTGACGGACCCGGAGGCTTGCCGGCGCGTCGTCAAGGAGGCGGCGGGGCGGCTGGGGTCCATCCAAGTATTCCTGCACGCGGTCGGCCGGAACAACCGGCTCCCCATTCTCGACCTCGACGACAGCGCCTGGACCGACCTGGTCAGCCTGAACCTGTCCACCGCGTACTGGACGGGGCAGGCGGTCGGCCGTGAGATGTGCGCCGCCGGGTACGGGCGGATGGTCTTCCTGTCCTCGGTGTCCGGCCTGCTCGCGCACGCGCACCACGCGCCCTACGCGGCGACCAAGGGCGGCCTCAACCAGCTGGTCCGGGTCATGGCCCGGGAGTGGGCACCGCATGGCGTCACGGTCAACGCGGTCGCGCCCGGTTACATCGAGACCGACCTGACCCGGGACTACCTGGCCAAGCCGAGCATCCGGGAGGACCTGGTCAGCCTGGTCCCGGCCGGGCGGCTGGGCACCTCGGACGAGGTCGCCGACGCGGTGACCTTCCTGGCCTCGGACCGGGCCGCGTTCATCACCGGCCACATCCTGTACGTTGACGGCGGCCGGATCCTCATCTAATCCGGATCCTCATCTCAAAGGGAGCCCTTCGTATGGCAGCAGCTCAGCAGAACTTCCCGCGCCGGTTCGAGGGCCGCACCGTCCTGGTCACCGGGGCCGGGACCGGGTTCGGCGCCGAGATCGCGGTCCGCGCGGCCCAGGAAGGCGCCCAGGTGGTGGTGCACTACAACCGCTCCCGGGAAGGCGCCGAGCAGACGCTCAAGCGGATCGAGCAGGCGGGCAGCCAGGGCGCCCTGGTCCAGGCGGACATCACCAGCTGGGACGAGATCCGGGCCATGGCCGACGCGGCGTTCGCCGCGTTCGGGCGGCTCGACGTCGCGGTCAACAACGTGGGTGACGTGGCCCGGGACCAGATGTCCTGGCGGGACATCACCGAGGAGTCGATCGACCACGTGCTGGCCGTTGACGTCAAGGGCACGCTGCTGTGCACCCAGGAGTTCGGGTCCCGGATGCTGGACGCGGGCGGCGGCTGCGTCATCAACATCGGCTCCACGGTCGTGGTCCGGGGCAGCGCACGGGCCCCGCAGTACGCGGCGGCCAAGTACGGCATCCTCGGCATCACCAAGTCGTACGCGGCGGCGTTCGCGCCCACGGTCCGGGTCAACACGTTCGCGCCCGGGTTCATCGAGACCCAGGCCACGCTGAGCCGGCAGGACTGGAAGACCGGGCGGGCCGAGAAGCTGCGCTCGATGACGCCCATGGGCCGCATCCCGCGGCCCGAGGAGGTGGCCGGCACCGCGCTGTTCCTGGCCTCCGACGACGCGTCGCACATCACCGGGACGTACATGGTCGCCGACGGCGGCTACAACATGGTCGGGGCCTGAGCGACATGGGGGGCCTGAGCGGCCCGGGAGCAGGGGGCGGGAGAACCCCGGATATCCCGCTGGACCAGGCCCGCGCCCTGATCGAGCGGGCCATCGACAAGGCCGAGCAACTCGGGCTGCGCGGGTCGGTCGCCGTGGTGGGCGGCAGCGGGGTGCTGGTCTCCGCGTCCCGGATGGACGCCTCCGGGGCGGGCGGCATGGCCCGGGCCCGGTCCAAGGCCTGGATCGCGGCGACCCAGCAGGTGCCGAGCGCCGAGCACCTGCGCCGGATGGTCACGATCGCCGGGCCGGTGGCGCAGGGCTTCGTGGCCTGCTCCCCGGAAGCCAACTTCCCGGGCGCGGGCGGCATGCCGGTACGGGACGGGGACCTGGTCGTCGGCGGGATCGCCGCGTCGGGCGCCGCGGTCAGCCCGTTCTACCCGGCGGGCACCGACCCGATGGACATGATCGCCGATGGCGTGCCGGCCAACCCCGAGGACCTGGTGGTGCACTACGCGCTCGGGGTGCCTTACGTGGGCCAGCACGGTGACGACGAGGCGCGCTGGCGGGCCGCGTTCGGGGAGTGGCCGGGAGATCTGGCCGGGCAGAGCCCTATGGGCCAGGGAATGACGCCGGCGCCCGCCGCGAAGGCCCAGCTGGAGCACCAGTGGGCGGTCACCCTGGCCGACCAGGTGATGGCGGAGGCCCGGCGGCGCGGCCAGCGGGTCGCGGTGGCCATCACCGACCACCGCGGGGATCCGGTCCAGCAGGACTGGATGCCGGACGCGCCGACCGCCGCGGTGGCCGTGGCCCAGGCCGTGGCCGCGGCGGCCGGGACGTTCCAGTGCCCTAGCGCCGAGCTGGCCGCGCTCTACCCGGATGGGCTGGTGGCCCAGCTCGGGGCGCTCGTGCCGGTCCCGGTCCTGGCCGCCCCCGGGGGGCTGCCGGTCGAAGAGGACGGCCGGGTCGTGGCGGCCCTGGGCGTGGCCGGGCGCGATCCCGGCGCCTGCGAAGAGATCGCCATGGCCGTGCTGGCCGCCCGGCACGGCGGGTAGCGGGTATCGGTGCAGGTGGCAGAGATGCGGATCTGCGTGGTCGGTTGCGGGGCGATCGGCAGCCTGTTCGCGGCGCACCTGGCCGCCCTCGGCGACGTCGAGGTCTGGGTGTTCGATGTGTCGCAGGCCCAGGTCCGGGCCATCAACGACCGCGGCCTGCGGTGCTCCGGGGTGAAGGCCGGGAGGCACGGGATCCGGGCCCGCGCCGACGGGGCCCAGATCCCGCCGTGCGAGTTCGGCATCGTGGCCACCAAATCCCTGCACACCGACGCCGCCCTGGCCGCTACCGCGGCCGCCTTCGAGGATGCGGCGGTGTGCAGCGTCCAGAACGGCGTGGGTAACGAGGAGATCATCGCCCGGTACGTGCCCCGGGTGATCAGGGGCACCACGATCGTGGCCGGTCACGTCCCGGCCCCGGGTGCCGTCCACCTGGACGCCCCGGGTGACACGTGGATCGGGCCGTTCGAGCCCCGGCCGGCCCGGATGGACGAGGTGCGCCAGCTGGCCGCGCCTGCTCAACCGGGGCGGGTTGCCGGCCACGGCCCTCGAGGACGCCCGCGGTGCCCAGTGGACCAAACTCATTTTCAACTCCGCCACCAGCCCGGTGGCCGCGCTGACCGGCCTGACCATGGGGCAGCTCGGTGAGATGGACGGCGCCCGCGAGCTGATCGGCGGGCTGGCGGGCGAGGGGTGTGCCGTGGCCCGGGCGCTCGGCATCACCCTGGACGACGATCCGCTGGCCATGATCGAGGAGGCCGTGACCCACGCGCACGGGCACCGCCCCAGCATGCTGCAGGACGTCCTGGCCCGGCGGCCCACCGAGATAGGCGTCCTCAACGGCGGCATCGTCCGGGGCGCCCGCGAGGCCGGCCTCCCGGTGCCGCTCAACCAGGCCGTCACGGCCCTGGTCAACGGCCTGGAGCAGTCCTGGGCGTCGTAGCCGGAACGCGGGGTGGGGCGCCGCCGGCCGTCGGTGTTCATTCCCAGTACTGCACGGGGGTGGTGGTGTGGGTGCGGTGGCCGGGGGTGGTCCAGGTGAGGGTGCCGGGCTGGTGGTGGGTGAGGGTCCAGCCGGGGGTTTGCTTGGTGTGGTGGTCGTGGCGGCAAGCCGGGTGCATATTGCATTCGCAAGTGCGGCCCCCGTGGTCGTAGGGGATCGCATGGTCGAGGTCGCAGCGGGTGGCGGGGCGGCGGCAGCCGGGGCCGGTGCAGGTGGGGTTGCGGACCTGGATGAGGTGGCGCAGGGACAGGGCGGGCTGGTAACCGCGTGACTCTCGCGGATGGGTGCAGTCCCGGGTTTGCAGGGTGGCGAAGGCGAGGCCGCGCAGCCAGCCGGGGACCGGGGTGGCGGGGGTGGGTTGTGGCCCGGGGGCTGGGCTGGCTCGTTGCCCGGGGACCGGGCTGGCTCGTTGCCCGGGGACCGGGGTGGCGGGGGTCGGGGGTTTTTGCGGGTGTGGTGGGGGCGGACCGGGTGGGGCGGGCGGCCAGTGGCGGGCGCAGGCGTGGGCGGTGGGGTGGCCGGCAGGGTCGGTGAGGGTGACGCACCAGCGGTTGCGGGGATCGCGGGCTAGCAGATCGGCCAGGGTGCGGGAGTCCTCAGCGTCGACCGGGCCGTAGCCCGGGACGTCACCGGGAGACTCGGTCCAGCCAAGCCAGGCCGACAGGGGCATGGTGAGGTTCACTGTCCCGCGCAAGCCGCAGAGGCCGGTGGTGGTGGGGAGGCCGGTGGTGGTGGAGAGGCCAGTGGTAGCGGGGAGGCCGCCGGGGCCGGGAGCGCCGGCTTCCCCGGGACCGGAGAAGTCCCCAGCGGCCGTGCGGAAGTCAGGGTCGGCGTCTGGGCGGACATGTGGTCGGCTGTCCTGGCCGCCGGGCGTGGCGGTGCCGCGAGCGGCGGCTTGCTGGGCCGCGATGAGGGTCGAGACAGGCTGGCCGGAGAGCAGGTGGAGGTAGGCGCGGGCGCGCAGGATGTCCAGGGTGCCGGGGATCCCGGCGGCCTTGAGGGCTTGGGCCAGCGCGGTCAGGTGCTTGTCCGCGGCCAGCGCCGCTGCGGGAGGCAGGTCCCGGCCGGCCAGCGCGGTGGTGCCGGCGGTCTCGGGGAACATTTCCACCCGGGCGTCCCGCAGCGCCTTCTCCTTACGCCGCCGCGCCGCCCGGGGATCCGCCGACAGTACCGCCCGGCGGACCAGCGCCCGCAACTGCCCGCTGGTCAGTCTCGGTGCCCGCCCGATGATCAGCCTCTCCACCGCCGCAGCGTGCGCATCATCGAGGCCAGCGACTTCCTCCACGATGACCTCAGCGCGACGCTCGTCGATCAACCCGGCCGCCAAGGCAGCGCGGGTCAACGGCAACCGGTCCAGGCCGAGCGCGAGTTCCAGCAGGCGGGCGGCGCTGCGCCGGGTCAGGGTGAGAGCGACCGCGACCTCGTCATCGACGTGATCCATAGGTCGCCAGTCCCCGGACTCCCGCCCTGACTGTTCCCGCCGCCCGGCCAGCCCGGACACGGCCGCGACCCGGGCTGCCGCCGACCAGGCCGCCAGCCGGTTCGCCGCCTGCAATACCCCGCTCAGCTGATCGTCATCCAGCCGGTCCAGCCCCGCACGCCAGGTGAGATCCACCAGACCCGCCAGCACCGGGCCCGGCGCCATCGTGTCCGCCGGCCCGCCCACCGCGAAATCCGCAGGACTCGCATCAGCGGGCGCCGGACCCGGGGTGGTGGCGCCGGAGCGGGGAGATTCGCGGCCTGGGGCGACGCGAGCAGCACCTCGGCCGGCGGATGCGGCACCGGGTGCGGCATGGACGTCAGCTCGGCCGGCGGATGCGGCACCGGGTGCGGCATGGACGTCAGCTCGGCCGAGGAGAACGTAAGAGACCTCGTCCAGCCATTCGTCGTCGTCCCCGGGCTCATCCTCGTCGGGGTACGCCCCCGACGGGTCATCCTTATGCGGCAGCGCCGCCCATTCCCAGTCCAGGACCTCATCCTGGTCCGGTAGGCCGGGGAAAGGAGCGGCTAAGCGAGCGCGGCCAGCCAAGGCGGGGACGGCTGGGCGTTCTGGCGCACCGGAAGGATCAGGAGCCGGGTGGGGCGTAGCTGCGGGCACCTGATCACCTCCCGGCTGAGCAAGACCTGACCTTCCCGACCATAGTATCGAACATGGACTCGCATCGCATCTATATTTAGAACAAAAAATCGATGCCGCCAGGCCGGGTCGCGCCCCGGGCAGGCCGGCCTGCCCGGGTCCGCGCTCCGGGCAGGCCGGCCTGGTCCCGAAGGGCGCATCGGCCTCCGCGACATCAGGAGCCTGCTCCACGCCGTCGGTGATGCGATGATGCTGCCCCGCAGGCGGCGAAGCCGCTAACCCCCGAGGCGAAGCCGGTAACCCCGGAGGCGAAGCCGGTCACCCCGGAAAGGAATCCATGGTTTCGACCCTCGCACCCGGCACCGACTCTCTGGCGGCCGAGAACGCGCGGGCCCGGTCATGACGCCGTGGCGCGAGGGGCCGATCTCCGGCGCCGCCCGCGAGCAGCAGCAACTCTGGGGCACCGATCCGGCCGGCTGGGCCCGGTTCGCCGAGCCGCACACCCAGCCGCTGTTCGAGGCGGTCCTGGACGCGACCCGCGCCGGCGCCGGGACCCGGCTGCTCGACGTGGGCTGCGGCAGCGGCCTGCTGCTGGAGCTCGCGCAGGCCCGCGGCGCCACCGTGACCGGCCTCGACGTCGCACCCGGCCTGCTGGCCGCCGCGCACGATCGCGTCCCCTCCGCCGAGCTCTGGCTCGGGGACCTGCAACAGCTTCCTTTCCCTAACGGTTCGTTCGACGTGATCACCGGCGTAAACGCGTTCCAGTTCGCGGGCGACCCCCGGGAGGCCCTCCGTGAGGCGGCCCGGGTCGGGCGGCCCGGGGCGATCGTGGCGGCCAGCACGTTCGCCGAGCCGGAGCGGGCGGAGTCCACGGTGGTGCACGAGGCCATGTCCGCGCTCAGCCCGCCGCGGCGGCAGGCGGCGCACGCGCCGTATTCGCTCTCCGCGCCGGGGAACCTGGAGGCCGGGCTGGCCGCCGCGGGGCTGCAGCCCGGGGCCAGCGGTGAGGTCGGGTGCGTGTGGCGCTACGACAGCCTGGCCGACGCCTGCCGCGGGCTGCTGAGCTCGGCCGGCGGGACACGCGCGGCGCAAGACGCGGGCCGGGAGGCGGTGCAGGCCGCCATTGCCCAGGCCGTCGTGCCGTTCACCGACCCCGATACCGGGGTGATCAGGATGAGGAACGTGTTCCGCTGGGTCAGTGCTGCTAAGCCCCGGCCCTGACTGACTCCCAGAAGGCCAGGACCGGTGGGCTGGGCTGATGGATCTCCACCGGATGCCCGAACAGTTCCCCGCCGGTGAACCAGTCGGCGACCGCGCCGCCGGCTGACGTGGTGAGCAGCCCGCAGCCGGCCCCAGCCATGTGCTCCCGCTCCGCGCCCAGGTCGTCGGTGGTCCAGGCCACGTGGCTGACCGTGCCCGGCCGCACGCCGAGGGCTTCGCGCAGCGCGGCCGGCCGGACCTCGTGCACCTGGTCCAGTTCCAGCAGCACCGGTCCCCAGGCCGCGAACGCCGCGCTGTGGTCAAGGGTGGCCGGCTCGCCGCGGAACCGGAAGTCGCCCAGGTCCACGTGCGGGAGGAGATGGAACGGGCCGACGCCGAGCAGCCGGGCGGCCTGGGCCATGGCCGCGTCCAGGTCGCCGGTCCAGTAGCCGATGTGATGCAGGCCGCGGGCCGGATGAGCGGTCACGCCGCCGTGCCCCAGGTACGGATCTCGGGCAGCAGCTCGGCCGCGAACAGGCGCATGCTGGCCGCGACCGCACTGGGATCCATCCCCGGGTGGTGGAACTGGATGGCCATCTCGTCCATGGGCAGGTCCTGGTAGGCCTGCAACTTCTCGAGGACCTGCTCGGGGGTGCCCACCGCGAACGGCACCCCGTAGATGGCCGCCTTCGGGTCGTGACGCAGCTCACCGACCGGGGCCAGCGGCATCTGCATGCCCCGGCGCCGGTAGAACTCGACCCACCAGTGCAGCCCGCGCTCGGCCTCGTCCCAGGCCTGGCCGGTGGTGTCCGCCACGTGCACGGCCAGCGGCCCGGACAGCAGGCGGAAGTCGGCCCGGGTGCGCCCGGCGGCGGCCTGGGCCTCCAGGTACCGGGGGTAGAGCGGCGTGTGCACCATCGAGCCCAGGCTGTAGCCGCGCTGCCCGGCTTTGCTGAGGCTCTGCGGGCCGAGCGCGGCCAGGTAGATGCGGGGGCCGGGCTGTTGCACCGGCTTGGTCGTCATCCGGACGCCCGGGAACCGGAAGTACCGGCCTTCGTGGCTGAACTCGTCCTCGGTGAAGCACTTCTGGATGACGTCCAGCGCCTCGTAGGTCCGTCCGAACGACTCCTTCGGGTCCACCCCGAACACCGCGCACTCACCCGGCATCGGCCCGGCGCCGATGACCAGCTCCAGCCGGCCGCCGGACAGGATGTCCACGGTGGCCGCGTCCTCGGCCACCCGCAGCGGGTTGTGCAGCGGAAGCAGCAGCACGTACGGCCCCAGCCGGATCACCGATGTCCGGGCGGCCGCCGCGGCCAGCAGCGGGAACTGGGACGGGTTGTGCTGGTCCTCGGCGAAGTGGTGCTCGGCCAGCCACCAGCTGCGGAACCCCAGCTGCTCGCCCAGCACGGCCTCGTCGAGCACCTCGCGGTAGATCTCGGTGAGCGGCCGCATGTCGCTGGGGTGGTTGCGGGCCGTCATGGCCAGGCCAACGTCCATGGGCACCTCTTGTCTCCGAGTGTTCTCGGTCTATAAAATCCCGTTGCATCATGCGAATGTCAAGGGTGACGCCCAGGCTGGCCGGCAAAGTCGCACTGGTCACCGGCACGGCCGGGGGGATCGGCCGGGCGACCGCGCAGATCCTGGCCGGGGAGGGCGCCGCGGTGGTCGGCTGCGACCTGGACCCTGAGGGCTCGGCGGAGACCGTCCGCCTGGTCCGCGGGGCCGGCGGGGAGATGACCGCGATGGCCCCGGTTGACCTGGCCTCTGAGGCGGGCGCGAACGCCTGGGTGGCCGACGCGGCGGCCGCCTACGGCGGGGTGGACATCCTGGTCAACAACGCCTCGGCCATCCGGTTCGGGCCGATCACCGAGCTGTCCTGGGACGACTGGGCGTTCACCATTAAGAACGAACTGCATATCGTCTTCCTGGTCACTCGGGCGGTGTGGCCGCACCTGATGGCCCGGGATCTGATCGCACGGGGCACCGGCTCGATCGTGAACATCGCCTCGATCACGGCCACCCGGGGCGCGTTCTTCATGCCGCAGAACGCCCACGGCGCGGCCAAGGGCGGCGTGCTGGCCCTGACCTACCAGCTGGTCACCGAGGGCGGCCCGCACGGCATCCGGGTCAACGCGGTGAGCCCGGCCATGACAGCTACCCCGCAGACCGCGCCGCTGCTGGCCGATCCGGACGGCCCGTTCGCCAGCGAACTGGCCCGGATCCCGCTGGGCCGGGTCGGGCGTCCCGAGGATGTGGCCCACGCCGTGCTGTTCCTGGCCTCGGACGAGGCCGCGCACGTCAGCGGGGCCAACATCCCGGTGGACGGGGGTGCGTCGGCCATTGGCTGAGATGTTTACCGGTCGGCTGGTGGAGCGTGGTGAGCCCGGATACGAGGACGCACGGATCTCCCGCGTGTTCAATGGCCGGCGCCCAGATCGGTACCCGGCCGCGATCCTGATGGCCGCGGATGACGATGACGTGGTGGCCGGGGTGCGGTGGGCGAATGCGTCGCACCGGACCATCTCGGTCCGCTCGGGCGGGCATTCCTGGGCCGCGTGGAGCGTCCGCGACGACGCGCTGCTGATCGACCTGGGCGGGATGCGGGACATCTCCTACGACCCGGCCACCGGGATCGCGGCGGTCCGCCCGGCCGTCCGGGGCGGCACCGAGCTGGCCCCGTACCTGGCCGCCCGGGGCCGCGCGTTCCCCGGCGGGCACTGCGAGTCCGTCGGCCTGGGCGGCTACCTGCTGCAGGGCGGCCAGGGCTGGAACGGCCGGGCCTGGGGCTGGGCCTGCGAGAACGTGGCCGCGATCGACGCGGTCACCGCGGACGGCCGCCGGGTGCACGCCGACGCCAGGCAGAACGCCGACCTGTACTGGGCTGCGCGCGGGGCCGGGCCCGGCTTCCCGGCCGTGGTCACCACGTTCTACCTGCGCACCTATCCGCAGCCGCCGGTCATGATGCAGGACACCTGGACGTTCCCGCTGGACGCGGCGGGCCCTTTGCTGGGCTGGCTGCACGAGATCCTGCCCGGGCTGGACCGGACCGTCGAGCCGGTGGTGGCCGCGACCCGGCTCCCTGATGTCCCGTTGGGTGCTGGTGTGGTGAGACCCCCCGGCCCGGTGCTGCTGCTGCACACCACGGCCATGGGGGACTTCGGCGAGCAAGTCGGGAAGCGGCTGGCCGTGTTCGACGCCTGTCCCCTCGCGGGGGACGCCCTGGGGCATGTCCGGGGCCGGACCTCCATCGCGGAGGAGAACGCCGCGCAAAGCGCACAGAATCCCCCCGGGTACCGCTACCTCGTGGACTGCGCCTGGAGTGACGCGCCCGCCGCGGAGCTGGCGCCCCGGCTGGAGCGGATCTGGGCCGAGCTGCCGACCGAGCACTCGTTCTCCATCTGGTACGGCTGGGCGCCCAGCCGGCCGTTGCCGGACATGGCCTTCTCGGTCGAGGCCAACGTGTACCTGGCCACGTACGTGATCTACACGGACGAGGCGGACGACGAGCCGTACGCGGACTGGGTGCACTCCCGGACCAGCGACCTGGCCCAGACCGGGTGCGGGGTGTACCTGGGGGACACCGACTTCCAGCGGCGGCACGACCGCTTCGTCTCCGATGAGGCCTACCGGCGGCTGGCCGAGGTGCGGGCCACCTGGGATCCGGAGGGCCGCATCTGCTCATACCTGGGCGGGGCGGCGGGGCGGCTGAATGAGCATCAGGCCTAGCGCATCACAAGACCACCGTTGACGCACAGGGTCTGACCCGTCAGCGCGCTGGCGGCGTCGGAGCACAGGAAGCACACGGTGGCGGCCACGTCCGCGGGGACCAGGGTGCGCGGCAGCGCCTGCCGGGCCCGCACGTCGTCGAACGCGGCGGCCGGCATCGCGGCGCGGGCGGCCGGGGTGGCGGTCAGCCCGGGCGCGACGCAGGTGACCGCGATCCCGTCGGCGCCGTGCCCTACGGCCAGTGTCCTGGCCAGCGCGACCAGCGCGCCCTTGCTGGTCACGTAGGGCAGCATGTCCCCGCGCGGCGGCGCCCAGACCGTGTCGGAGACCACGAAGACGATCCGGCCGAAGCCGCGGGCGGCCATGCCGGGCACGAACGCCTGGGCCAGCAGCAGCGCGGACTCCACGTTGACGGCCTGGACGTGCCGCCAGGCGGCCAGGTCCACCGCGGCCAGGCCGGCCCGGTCGAACGCGGCCGCCGCGTGGACCAGGACGTCGCACCGGCCGTGGTCGCGCAGGACCGCGGCGGCGGCCGCGCGGACCTGATGCTCGTCGCCCAGGTCCACGGGAGGATCACCGGCCTGGTCCAGGGTCACCACGGTGTGGCCGGCCTCGGCCAGCGCCGACACGACGCTGGTCCCGATGGCGCCGGCGCCGCCGGTGACCACGGCGACGCGTGTCATGTGAGCTGTCCCGCCCGGGACGCCGCGTCCGCTGAACTCACGCGCGCTCCACCAGTTCCACGAGGTTGCCCTCGGGGTCGGCCAGGAAGGACATGGATACGCCTGGCTCAGGAGCGGGCTGAGGTGGCATGATCTCGCGGGCCCCGAGTCCGAGCAGCCTGGAATGCGTGGCCCCCAGGCCGGTCACGCTGAAGGCGATGTGCCCGAATCCCTCGGTCAGCGCGGCCTCGGCCGGGTTCGCGGCCCGCAGCCCGGGACCGGAGCCGGGCCGGTGCAGCAGCTCCACGCGGTGCCCTAGCTCCGGGTGCACCAGCATCACGATGTCCAGGTCCACGGCGCCGATGCGGGTCGCGAACTCCCGCTTCAGGCCGAAGGCCTCGCTGTACCAGGCCTCGGCGTCCGCCAGACGGGCCACGTTGATGCCGACGTGATCGTGGCGCATGGTCAGACCCTCACCGGGGAGCACAGGAACCGCACCGAGCGTTCGAGCACCCGGGCCGTCGCGGCCTCGTCCAGCTCGGGGAACATGTGCGTGGCCCCGTGCACCAGCTCGACCGTGGCCTGGGCCCCGGCCGCGGTCAGCGCGTCCGCCAGCCGCTGGCTCTGCCGCGGCGGCACGCGGGTGTCCGCGGTGCCGTGCAGGAACAGGAACGGCGGCGCGTCCCCCCGGGCGAACCGCACCGGACTGGCCGCGGCGGCCAGGTCGGGGCGCTCGTCCAGCGGGGCCCCGATGAGCTGCGACTCCCGGGCCTCCGGGCCCCGGTCGCCGTGCCCGCCCGCCTCGTCACAGTCGCTGGCCAGGGCGTCCAGGTCGGTCGGGGTGTACCAGCAGACGACCGCGTCCACCCCGGCGCCCGGGGAGCACAGGGCGTGCAAGGCGGCCAGATGGCCCCCGGCTGAGACGCCCCAGGCCACCGTGCGTCCGGTGAGTACGCCGAGAGCTTCTCGTTGCGTAGAAAGGAAGTTCCCGGCCGCGGCCACGTCCTCGAGCTGGGCCGGGAAGCGGGCCTCGCCGCTCAGCCGGTAGTTGACGCTCGCGATGGCCAGGCCCAGCGCGGCGGCCCGCTCGAAGAACGACGGGGTCCAGTCCCGGGACGTGCCCGGGCCGTCGGACCGGCTGCCCACCCGCCAGCCGCCGCCGTGCAGGTACAGGCACAGCGCGTGGGCCGGCCCGGCCGGGACGTACAGGTCCAGGGACAGCGGCCGGTAGCCGGGCGGGCGGGAGAAGACGACGTCCCGGTGGACCGTGACCGTCATCGGCCTGCGGGGCTCTTGTAGAACTGGCCGGCCTGGATGATGTACCTGAGGTTGCCCGGGTCCTGGAGGATCCGCACGTCAACGGCCGGGTTGCCGGCCACGACCAGGACGTCGGCCAGGTAGCCCGGCGCGAGCAGGCCCAGCTCGCCGCCCATGCCCATCAGCTGGCCGCCGGACTTCGTGGCCGCGGTCAGGGCTTCCAGCGGGGTATAGCCCAGCACGTTGACGAAGAGTTCCAGGTCGCGAGCGTTGCGGCCGATGGGGTTGTTCGGGAAACCGTAGTCCCCGCCGGGCAGGGCCCGGATGCCGCGCTTGCGGATCTCGGGGTAGACCGCGGCCATGCCCTCCAGTGCCGCGACCGAGCCCATCTTTTCCGCCTGGGCCCGGTCGATGCCGAACTCCTCGCCCTCGTAGACGTTGGCGTAGATGATGCCGGGGGCCGGGGACACGAACACCTCGTCCCTGGCTGATTCCAGCAGGTCGAGGGCTTCTTCGTCGGCGTAGGTGCAGTGGTAGACGGACCGGAACCCGGCGCGCACCGCGACCTTGACCGACTCCGCCGACTGGGCGTGGCAGTTCAGCCAGACCCCGGACTCGCGGGCCTGCTCACCCGCGGCGCTGGCCTCTTCCTGGGTGTACTGGGTGATCTGCGAGCCGCCCGGGATGAACACGTCGTCGTTGGACAGCAGGAACTTGACGCTGTCGAAGCCCATCGCGGCCTGCTCGCGGACGAACGCGCGGCACGCGTCCGGGCCCTGCCACTCCGGCTCCACGTGACCGTCCGGGCGGACCGGGTGGTTGTCCCGCTCCATGCTGGCCGCCAGCATCCGGGGCCCGGGCACCGCGCCGGCCCGGATCTTGTCGCGCAGGATCACCTCGGTCGGCATGGGCAGCAGCGAGCCCGCCGAGTAGACCGAGGTGAACCCCGCGTCGAGCAGGATCTTCGCGTTCCGCTCGGCCCGGGCCAGCTCGGCCTCCAGACCAGAGATGTGCTGGAAGAAGCTCACGTCCAGCGGCGGGTTGAACGTGGGGTCGATGTGCCCGACCGCCGAGGGGAACGTGAGGTGGCCGTGTGACTCGATCAGCCCCGGCATCACCGTGCAGCCGGTCACGTCGATGACCTGATCGCTGCTCAACTCCCCGGCCCTGTGGTCATCGCGGTAGCCGGGGGTCACGGACAGCACCCGGTCACCGGCGAGGGTCACCTCGCCGGGTACCGGCGGCAGTCCCGGTGCCGTCGAACACCAGGCCGTTGGTCAGGACGATGCGTGCCACGGATTCTCCACGAGTTTCATCAGCCGAGAACGACTTTCCGTCCTGGCTTTTTCCCGTGAGTGTTGCCCGCTTCGCCCCTGGGTGTCAACCACCTGGACGCACCGGGTAAACCAGACTGGTGCCCCAGGACGTACACCGCGACGTAGTCGATGCTCATGTCCACCTGCTGCCGCCCCGCCTGCAGTCGGCGATCCGCGGGTTCTTCGACCGCAACGGGATCGACAGCGGCCAGTTCGCCTACCCCGCGGACCACGGGGAGGTGTGCGGCCGGCTCGCCGCCGAGGGGGTCAGCGAGGTGTGGTCGCTGCCCTACGCGCGCCGCCCCGGCTCGGCCGCGGACCTCAACAAGTCCATGGCCAGCCTGGCCGCCGCGCAGCGCGGCGGCCCGGTGCGGGTGATCGGCGGCTGCACCGTCCACCCGGGCGACGACCAGCCGCTGACCATCCTGCGCAGCGCGGTCGAGGACCTGGGCCTGCGGGTGCTGAAGCTGCACTGCTCGGTGGGCGACTTCACCCCCGACGATCCGCGCCTCGACCCGGTCTGGGCGTACGCCGCCGAGGTGGCCCTGCCGGTGGTGCTGCACGCCGGGCACGCGCACGACGGGCACACGGACGACGCCGAGCTGGAGCCCGTGGCGGAGGTGGCCCGCCGCCACCCCGCGGCCCGGGTGATCATCGCGCACTGCGGGCACACCGCGTCGCAGGCCGCGCTGCGCCTGGTGGCCGGGCATCAGCACGTGTACGCCGACCTCACGCCGGTGATCCACCGTCCGGTCCGGCCGCCAGCCGCCCAGCTCACCGCGCTGGCGGGCAAGCTGCTGTTCGGCTCGGACGCGCCCAACACCGGGCTGACCGTGACCCAGCTGCTGGATGGCCTGGCCGGCCTGGACCTGCCGCCGGAGGCCTGGGCGGCGCTGACCGGAGGGACCGCGCGGGGGCTGATCGGCGACGTCCGGGCCTGAGGTCGCACGGTGCTGTTTCAGGTGCTGTTTTCCACGGGGCCGTCAGTGGTGCCCGCCGCCCCCGCCGCCTCCGCCGTGCGCCCCGGCGTCGGAGGCCGCATGGTGCGCCGCGTGGACCGCGGCCGACACCGCCGCGTGGGTGGCGGCGTGGGTCGCCGCCCGGGTGGCGGCGTCGGTGGCGGAATCCAGGGCGGAATCGATGGCGTCCAGGGCGGAATCTAGGGCGTCGTCTCTGGCGGACTTCGCCTCGCCGGGCGGCCTCGGCTGCGCCCCGGGTTAGCTCCCCCTGGGCGATCTGGTCGAGGCGCTTGCGCAGCGGGCGGCCGGCCGCGCCCGGGTACAGCACCGGGCCGAGGCCGCTGGCCCCGGCCAGCCCGGCGAACGCGGCCTGGGCCGTGCTGACCGGCCCGGTCGCGTGCACGATCGCGTCCAGCCGGGCCCGGGCGTCCGCGGCCCGCGCCGCGTCGGTGACCCGCCACCGGACGACCGTGATGAAGCCGAGTACCTTACCCCGCTCCTCGCGGATCGCCCCGGCGGCGGCCAGCCGGGCCAGGTAGGCGTCGCAGATCCGGGCGCCTGGGTGGCCGACCCACGCTTTGGGCCGGGGCGGCCGCCGGGCCCCGGTCAGGCTGGCCAGGGCCGCGTCGAGCCGCTCGTCGCCGGTCGGCCCGGCGTCGAGCACCACGATCCGGTCGTTGGTGATCCCGACCCGCCCGCTCGCGGCCAGCCGGACCAGCTCCGAGCCCCGCAGCCCGTACGGGATCCGCTCGCGGGCCGCGAGCGTCCCGTTCCCGGGCCGGATGGCCAGTAAAACCAGGTCTTCGCCGAGGGCTTCCACGGGCCCACGGTAACCCGCGCGGAGATATCAGGGACACAACGAAACCGGCCGTCCCCGCACGGGGGACGGCCGGTTCCGGCGGTGCCGCGGGGTCAGGCCGCGACGGCCGCCTGGTGATGGGCCGGCTCGAGCGCGAGGTCGAGCACCTCGCGGACGTCGCTCACGGCATGCACCGTGAGCTGCGCCCGGACGTTCTCCGGCACATCCTCCAGATCGGGCTCGTTGCGCTTCGGGATCAGCACCGTGGTGATGCCAGCCCGGTGCGCGGCGAGCAGCTTCTGCTTCACCCCGCCGATCGGCAGGACCCGCCCGGTCAGCGAGACCTCACCGGTCATCGCCACGTCGGAGCGGACCAGCCGCCCGGAGAGCAGCGACGCCAGCGCGGTGGTCATGGTGACCCCGGCGCTCGGCCCGTCCTTGGGCACCGCGCCCGCGGGCACGTGCACGTGCACGCCCCGCTCCTTCAGGTCACCGACCGGCAGTTCCAGCTCCGCGCCGTGCGAGCGCAGGTAGGACAGCGCGATCTGGGCCGACTCCTTCATCACGTCCCCGAGCTGCCCGGTGAGCGTGACGCCGGTGGTGCCGGTCTCCGGGTCGGCCAGCGACGCCTCGATGAACAGGACGTCACCGCCGGTGCCGGTGACCGCCAGTCCGGTGGCCACGCCGGGCACCGCGGTCCGCTCCGCCGAGTCCGGCGTGTGCCGCGGGTGACCCAGGTAACCGTGCAGGTCGGCCACGTCCACGGTGACAGGCAGTGTCGCCGTCCCGCCCGCCACCTGCGCGGCGATCTTCCGCAGCACCCGGGCCATGGTCCGCTCCAGCGACCGGACCCCCGCCTCGCGGGTGTACTCGCCGGCCAGCTTGTGCAGGGCGGCCTCGGTGATGGTCACGTCGGACGCCTCCAGGCCGGCCCGCTCCAGCTGCCGCGGCAGCAGGTGGCCCTGGGCGATCGTGACCTTCTCGTCCTCGGTGTACCCGTCCAGCTGGATCAGCTCCATCCGGTCCAGCAGCGGGCCGGGGATCTGCTCCAGCACGTTGGCCGTCGCGATGAACAGCACGTCCGACAGGTCGAGCTCGACCTCCAGGTAGTGATCGCGGAACGTGTGGTTCTGCGCCGGGTCCAGGACCTCCAGCAGCGCCGCGGTGGGGTCGCCGCGGTAGTCCGCGCCGAGCTTGTCCACCTCGTCCAGCAGGATGACCGGGTTCATCGAGCCCGCCTCGCGGATGGCCCGGACGATCCGGCCGGGCAGCGCGCCGACGTAGGTGCGCCGGTGACCGCGGATCTCCGCCTCGTCCCGGACGCCGCCCAGCGCCACCCGGGCGAACTTGCGGCCCATGGAGCGGGCCACCGACTCGCCGAGGGAGGTCTTGCCGACCCCGGGCGGCCCGGCCAGGGCCAGCACCGCGCCACTGCGCCGCCCGCCGACCAGGGCCAGGCCCTTGTCGGACCGGCGCTTGCGCACGGCCAGGTACTCGATGATCCGGTCCTTCACGTCATCCAGGCCGGCGTGATCCGCGTCGAGGATCTCCCGCGCGCCCGCGATGTCGTAGGCGTCGTCGGTGCGGTCGTTCCACGGGATCTCCAGCACCGTGTCCAGCCAGGTCCGGATCCAGCTGCCCTCGGGCGACTGGTCCGAGGCGCGCTCCAGCTTGGCCGCTTCCTTCATCGCGGCCTCGTGCACCTTCTCGGGCAGCGCGGCGGCCTCGATGCGGGCCTGGTAGTCCTCTTCCTCGGTGCCCGGCTCGCCGTCCAGCTGGGACAGTTCCTTGCGGATGGCGGCCAGCTGCTGGCGGAGCAGGAACTCGCGCTGCTGCTTCTCCATGCCCTCGCGGACGTCGTTCTGGATCGTCTCCGCGACGTCCAGCTCGGCCAGCTGGTCCCGGGCCCACCCGGTCAGCAGCTCGAGCCGCTGCTCGGGGTCGATGGTCTCCAGCAGCTGCTGGCGCTGCTCCTGGGACAGGTAGCCGGCGTACCCGGCGCTGTCGGCCAGGGCCGACGGGTCGGTGATCCGCTGCAGCGCGTCCACGACCTGCCACGCGCCCCGCTTCTGCAGGATGGTGGCGGCCAGCCCGCGGTACTCACGGGCCAGTTCCTGGGCGCGGGCGCTGGCGGGCGGCTCGTCCACCACGGTGCCCTCGACCCACAGGGCCGCACCGGGTCCGGTCGTGCCGACCCCGATCCGCACCCGGGACAGGCCACGGATCACCGCGGCGGGCTCGCCGCTGGGCAGCCGCCCGGTCTGCTCGACCGCGCCGAGCGTGCCCAGCGCGGAGTACTTGCCATCGAGCCGGGGGACGAGCAGGACGTGCGGGGTGGCGTCAGCCGCGCCCGGCACCGCGGCGGACATCTGCGCGGCGCTGATCGCGGCGCGCGCTTCTGCGGCGGAGGTGTCAAGCGGCACCACCATGGTCGGCAGTACCACTGTGTCGTCCAGCGGCAGCACCGGCAGGGCGAGTGTTTCGCTCATTGCTCACTTCCTGAGAATTCAGCTTGTGGTTTACGCTTCAACGCACGGCCAGCGGATTTGTTTCCGGGAATCGGTTCGCCGTCAGCGGACGTGTATTTCGCTCTCGGCGGACATGCCTTTGGCCGGTAAAGGTGGCCAGGCGATTGGCGGAAAGGGCTGCTGTGCGCGCGGATGCCATTTAAGAGCGACCCGTATCAGCTGCCGGGCCCGCCTTGCTCCGCGAGACGCACTCACGTCAACCGGGGAGCCCCGGGGGGTATTCCCGGGGTCAGGCCGCCGCCGGGGTGGGGCGGGCACCTGAGCGGGCCGCGCCGCCCTGGCCGGTCAGCACCCGGCCCAGATACGCCCCCGTGGCGCTGCCTGGCACCCCGGCGACCTGCTCCGGGGTCCCGGTCGCGATCACCTCGCCGCCGCGGGAGCCGCCGTCGGGGCCGAGGTCGATGATGTGGTCGGCGGTTTTGATGACGTCGAGGTTGTGCTCGATGACGATGACGGTGTTGCCGGTGTCCACCAGGCGGCCCAGGACGGCGAGGAGTTTGCGGATGTCCTCGAAGTGCAGGCCGGTGGTGGGCTCGTCGAGGACGTAGATGGTGCGGCCGGTGGAGCGGCGCTGCAGTTCGGCGGCCAGCTTGACCCGCTGGGCTTCGCCGCCGGACAGGGTGGGGGCGGGCTGGCCGAGCCGGACGTAGCCCAGGCCGACGTCGGCCAGGGTGGCCAGGTGGCGGTGGATGGCCGGGATGGCCGCGAAGAAGCCGGCGGCTTCCTCGATGGGCATGTCCAGCACGTCGGCGATGGTCTTGCCCTTGTAGTGCACGGCCAGGGTGTCGGTGTTGTAGCGGGCGCCGTGGCAGACCTCGCACGGCACGTACACGTCGGGCAGGAACTGCATCTCGATCTTGATGGTGCCATCGCCGGAGCAGGCCTCGCAGCGGCCGCCCTTGACGTTGAAGGAGAACCGGCCGGGCAGGTAGCCGCGGACCTTGGCCTCGGTGGTCGCCGCGAACAGCTTCCGGACATGGTCGAACACGCCGGTGTAGGTGGCCGGGTTGGACCGCGGGGTCCGGCCGATCGGCCCCTGGTCCACGTGCACCACCTTGTCCAGCTGCGGCATCCCGGTCACCCGCAGGTGGCGGCCCGGCACCGTCCGCGCGCCATGCAGCTCCCGGGCCAGCGCGTGGTAGAGGATGTCGTTGACCAGCGTCGATTTCCCCGACCCCGACACCCCGGTCACCGCGATGAAACACCCCAGCGGGAACGCCACATCCACATTCTTCAGATTGTGCTCAGCCGCCCCCTTGCACGACGATCTCCCGGCTCGGGTCCGCCTGCCGCCGGACGGCGGGTACCGGGATCGACCGCCGCCCGGTCAGGTAGGCGCCGGTCACTGACCGGGGGCTGTCCAGCAGCTCGCTGACCGGCCCGGACACGATGACCTCGCCGCCGTGCTCACCGGCGCCGGGGCCGATGTCGACCACCCAGTCCGCGGCCCGGATCGTGTCCTCATCGTGCTCCACCACGATCAGCGTGTTGCCCAGATCCCGCAGCCGGATCAGCGTCTCCAGCAGCCGGTGATTATCGCGCTGATGCAGCCCGATCGACGGCTCATCCAGCACATACAGCACCCCGGCCAGCCCCGACCCGATCTGGGTCGCCAGCCGGATCCGCTGCGCCTCGCCGCCCGCCAGGGTGGGGGCGGAGCGGTCCAGGCTCAGGTAGTCCAGGCCGATGTCCAGCAGGAACGCCAGCCGGGTGCTGATCTCGTCCAGGATGGGCGCCGCGATCTGCGCGTCCGCCCCGGTCAGGTCCAGGGTGGGCAGCAGGGTGGCCAGCTCGCTGACGGGCAGGGCGCAGAGCTCCGCGATCGGCCGCCCGGCCACGGTCACGGCCCGGGCGATGGGCTTGAGCCGGGTTCCCTGGCACGTCGCGCAGGGCACCTCGCGCATGTAGCCCTCGAGCTGCTCGCGGGCGGAGTCGCTTTCCGCCTCGGCGTGGCGCCGCGCGATGAACGGGATCGCGCCCTCGAACGTCGCGTCGTAGGACCGTTCCCGGCCGCGGGCGGTGCTGAACTGCACGTGCACGGGCTCGGAGTAGCCGTGCAGGAGCGCGTGCCGCGCCTGCTCCGGCAGCCCGGCCCACGGCGTGTCCATGCCGAAGCCCAGGGTCTCGCCGAGCGCCCGGATCAGCCGGGAGAAGTAGTCACCGGAGGGGCCGGCCGCCCAGGGCCCGATCGCGCCCTCGGCCAGGGTCTGGCCCGGGTCCGGGACGACCAGTTCCGGGTCGACCTCCATCCGGGTGCCCAGCCCGGTGCAGTCCGGGCACGCCCCCCACGGCGAGTTGAACGAGAACGACCGCGGCTCCAGCTCCTCAAACGACAACCCGTCATACAGGCAGGCCAGATGCTCAGAGAACATCCGCTGCCGGTGCGGGTCATCCTCCGCCAGATCCACGAAGTCCAGCAGGACGAGCCCGTCCGAGAGCGACAGCGCGGTCTCGACGGAGTCGGTCAGCCTGCGCCGCGCATCCGGCTTGACCGCCAGCCGGTCCACCACCACCTCGATGGTGTGCTGCTCGTTCCTGGGCAGGGACGTCAGATCGTCCAGGCGGAGCACCGTGCCGTCGATCCGGGCCCTGGTGTAGCCCTTGAGCTGCAGTTCGCGCAGCAGCTCGGTGTACTCGCCCTTACGGCCCCGGATCACCGGCGCCAGCACCTGGAACCGGATCCCCTCCGCCAGCTCCAGCACCCGGTCCACGATCTGCTGCGGCGTCTGCCGCGCGATCGGCCGCCCGCACACCGGGCAATGCGGCTTCCCCGCCCGCGCATACAGCAACCGCAGGTAGTCATACACCTCCGTGATCGTCCCCACCGTCGACCGCGGATTCCGCGACGCCGCCTTCTGGTCAATCGACACCGCCGGGCTCAGCCCATCGATGAAATCCACATCCGGCTTATCCATCTGGCCCAGGAACTGCCGCGCATACGCCGACAGCGACTCCACATACCGCCGCTGCCCCTCCGCGAAAATCGTGTCAAACGCCAGACTCGACTTCCCCGACCCCGACAGCCCGGTAAACACGATCATGGAATCCCGCGGCAGCTCCAGCGACACATCCTTCAGGTTGTGCTCACGAGCGCCACGGACCACGATGCCCTTTGCGGGGCGGTCTTTAGCCACAGACTTCAGTACTCCGGTTGTGATGATTAGCCTTTGGTCAACAATCTCCGGGCCCGGCTGATTCCGCAGGCCCAGTGCCCCCCCGTGCCCCCCAGGATCCTGTCCTGGCGCACCGGCGTAGCGTGAGGAACTGACGATCTTCCGCACGCCCTGGAGGAGCCATGAGCGAGCTGCCCGACCCGCCGCCAGCCGAGCCGTCGGCCTTCCGCCGGGAGCGCCGCGAGCACGGCGGCGCGTCCGACCGGCTCAACGACGACCAGCTCGCCGAGCTGACCGAGGAGGAGCGGGTCGACGCGGGCCTCGATGCGTACGATCCCGATGAGGTGCCCCCGGCCACCGACGACCCGGTGCCGACGGATGTCACCGAGTCCGAGCAGTACCAGGAAGAACGAGAGGAGATCGAGCGGGAGAAGGCCGAGGGTGAGCTGCCCGGGGAACCGGACCCCTTTCCGCCGACCCGCTACGACGAGTAGGGCTCAGACTTCCCATTCCCGGGCCAGGTCGTCGTCCACGACCAGGACCAGCTTGCCCCGGGTGTGCCCTTCTTCTACCCGGCGGTGCGCCGTGGCCGCGTCCTCGTAGTAGTACCTGGCTGCGACCTCCACCGACAGCCGCCCGTCGTCGAACCAGGGGGCCATCCGGATCAGGCGGCTGCCCGAGGGGTCGCCGTTGTAGGACCGCCAGCGGACCCGCTCCGCGTCCGGGTACTCCGCGTGCACTGGGGTGGCGATCGCCGCCCCGTCCCGGGCCGCGCGGGCGGCGCCTTCCAGGGTGGGGCCGGCGCAGGCCAGGATCTGCTGCGCCCCGCCGTCCATCACGTCCCTCACCTGCTCCGGCCAGTCTGGCTTGGTGTGGTCGATGACCACCGCGGCGCCCCCATGATGCACGAACTCGTGGTGCTGCGGGCTGGCCGTGGCCACGATCCTGGCGCCCAGGTTCCGGGCGATCTGCACCGCGAGGTGCCCGAGGCCGCCCGCGCCCGCCGTGATCAGGACGTCGTCGCCGCGGCCCACGGACAGGACGTCGGTGAGGCCCTGGTGCGCGGTCAGCGCGTCGATGGGAGCCCCGGCCGCGTCGGTCATCGGGAGGCCCTCCGGGATGGGGGCGAGTTGCTCGACTGGGCACCGCACGTACTGCGCGTAGCAGCCGGCCAGGCCGGGGTAGCCGTAGACTGGGGCGCCCTCGTCCAGGCCCGCGTCCTCGCCGCTGTTCCCCTCGACGACCCCGGCGAACTCGCCGCCGGGGATGTACGGCAGCGGCCCGGTCCAGCCGCCGCGGCGCATGGAAGCGTCCCACGGGCCCACGCCCGCCGCGAGGACCCGGACGAGCACGTCATCCGGCCCGGGCTCCGGCATCGGGACCTCGCTGGGCTGGAGGACCTCCGGGCCGCCGAACTCGCTCACGGTGATCGCCCGCATTCGCCGCCCTCCCTGCAGGCCGGGTCCTGATTCCTGGCTTTCCCCAGGCTACGACGCCGGGTCCAACGCCGCTGGGCGGGTCACCGCCTGGGGGAGGACCGGGAACGGACCGTTAGTTAGAAAAATCCTGGGTCATCCACACGGTGCCGGAACTGTCGCGGTACACCGAGATCCCGATGTGGGTGAACGCGGAGCTCAGGATGTTGAGCCGGTGACCGTCGTCGGGCGGCTTCTCGTCCAGCATGCTCTGGGTCAGCCCCACGGCCATCTGGGCGATCGCAGCCGGGGTGGCCGCGACCGGGCCGCCTTCGCCGATGTTCTCCCCGGCCGCGGTCCAGTGCACGCCGGCCGCGGTCTCCCGGTCGCCCAGGGCTGGCTCGCCCGGGCACTGGTGTGACAGGCCGCAGCCCCCGGCCATGACCGCGGTGTGCCGGCTGGCGCTGGTGTCCAGGCCGGAGCTGATCGTGTAGGCGGGCAGCCCGGCCTGGGCCCGGGCCTGGTTGATCAGGGCCAGCACCTGGCCGGTGGCGGCGGACTCGGTGGCGGCCGGCGGCGCGCTGGTCGTGCGGGCCGCCGGGGCCGTCGTGGCCGGTGTGGCGCTCGGCGCGGCCGTCCTGGGCGGCCTGGCGGGCCGGGCCGGCCTGGCGCTCGGGGACGCGGAGGGGGAACTGCCCCGGCCCGGCGTGCCGCTCGGGGACACCGGCGCCGGGGACGCGCTCACGGCCAGGGGCTGCGCGGCGGCCTTGTCCGCCATCTCGCCGGCCCGCCCGGGCAGCCGGATGACCAGGACGATGGCGCCGGCCACCGCGAGCACGGTCACGAGCACGCTGACGGCGAGTGATGAGCCACGGGATCCGCGGGCGGTCATCGCGCCACCTCTTTATTCGGCGGCCGGCCTACGGGCCGGCTGCCCGTTTATCCGGCGGCCGGCCTACGGGCCGGTGACGCCTGTTTATTCGGCTGGCATCAGCCGATCATGCTAGCCATCCGCACCGGGTGAAATGCCGTAATCGCCCGGTGCGTAAAGTGCCGCCCATGGCGTCACGTATCCTGCCTGGTCAGCGACGTGAAGCGGCGGAGCACGGAAGGCACAAAACTATCCGAAACGAAGACCGCGGGCGGCCGAAATGACGCGCCCCGGGATCATCATCGACGGGGCGTCGCTGACGTGCGCGGGGGTCGCGGCGGTGGCCCGGGACGAGGTCCCGGTCACGGTCGCGGCGGGAGCGGTCGCGGCGGCGCGGGCCGCGTGGGAGACGGCCAGGGACGTGGCCACCCGGCGGCCCGTGTACGGCCGCGCCACCGGGGTCGGCGCGAACCGGAACGTCGGGCTGACCGAAGAGGAGCGGGCCGAGCACGGGCTGCGGCTGCTGCGCAGCCACGCGGCCGGGTCGGGCCCGCTGCAGCCCGCCGAGCTGGGCCGGGCCCTGCTGGTCACCCGGATGAACCAGATCGGCGCGGGTGGCTCCGGGGTCGATCCGGCGGTGCTTGAGGTCCTCGCGGACGCACTCAACCGCGGTTTCACCCCGCCGGTGCCGCTGTACGGGGCCATCGGCACCGGCGACCTGACCGCGCTGGCCTCCACCGGGCTGTGCCTGATCGGCGAGCGGGCCTGGCGCTGCGGCACCGGTTCTTGCAGCACTGGTTCTTGCAGCACCGGGCCGCCGCCGCGCTTCGCGCTCCGGCCGGCCGAGGTGCTCGGGTTCATGAGCAGCAACGCGGCCACCGTCGGCGAGGCCGCGCTGGCCTGCCACGATCTGAGCGGCCTGGTCAGCTCCGCCGTGGTCATAGCCGCCCTTTCGCTGCTCGCGGTGCGCGGCTCGCTGGAGCCCTACGCCCAGGCCGTGCACCGGGACCGGCCGGCCGGGCAGCAGCAGGTGGCCCGCCGGATGCGGGTGCTGGCGGGTGAGGCAGTGGTGGTCGATTCGCCCAGGATCCAGGACTCGTACGGGTACCGGGCCTTCCCGCAGGTCCACGGGCCGGCAGCCGACTCGCTGGACAACGCCGCGCGGCTGGTGACCATCGAGCTCAACGCGGCCAGCGAGAACCCGCTGGTTGACCCGGCCGGCCAGGCGGTGTGGCACAACGGCAACTTCCACGCCGCCTACCTCGGGCTGGCCCTCGACTCGGCCCGCGCGGCGCTGTTCCAGACCGCCGCGCTGTCCGCGGCCCGGCTGGGCACCCTGGTGGAGCCGTCCTTCACCGGCCTGCACGCGTTTGCCGCCGACACCCCGGCCAGCTCGGGCATCATGATCCTGGAGTACGTCGCCCAGTCCGCGGTGGCGGATCTCCGCCGTTTCGCCACCCCAGCCGCGCTGGGCAGCGCGGTCCTGTCCCGGGGGGTGGAAGAGCACGCAGGGTTCTCGACCCAGTCGGCCCGGGCCAGCACCGACGCGGTGGCCGCCTACCGGGCCGTGCTGGCCTGCGAACTGGCCGCCGCGATCCGGGTGCTGCGGATCCAGGAGCGTGCGCCCGCCGAAGGCGGCCCGCTGCGGGCGGCGTTCGACGCCGCGGACGCGGTGCTCGACCCGCGCACAGCCGACCGGCCACTGGACGCCGACCTCGCCGCGGCCGAGGGGCTTCTGGGCGGGTATGCCGCTTATGCCGGGGATTAGGGCAAAGTTTACAGTGATGCGAGGTCGACGTGAGGAGAGCACTGGATGAGCATCATGGGTACACGGGTGGTCCGGACCGAGGACCCCCGATTGCTCACCCAGGGTGGCGTGTACACCGATGATTTGCGGCTCCCCGAGCTGGACGGCGCGGCGCGGATTACGTTCACCCGCAGCCCGATCGCGCACGCGCGGATCACCGGCATCGACACGGAGGCGGCCCTGGCCTCACCCGGCGTGGTGGCCGTGCTGACCGCGGCCGACATGGACGACCTGCCCCCGGGCAGCGGGCGGCCGACCACCGAGCCGCTGCTGGCCACCGACCGGGTCCGCTACGTCGGCGAGGCGGTCGCGATCGTGGTGACCGAGGAGGGGTACCAGGGCGAGGACGCGGCCGAGCTGGTCAGCGTGGACTACGAGCCGCTGCCGGCGGTGGTGGACTTCGACGACGCGCTGGCCGGCGGCACGCTCCTGTTCGACGGGACCGACAGCAACGTCATCCGCACCGGCGGCGAGCCGGCCCCGCCGGGCGCCTTCGACGGCTGCGAGGTCGTGGTCCGGCGCACGTTCCCCAACCAGCGGCTCGCGCCGCTGCCGCTGGAGGGCCGCGCGGCCGCGGCCCGCTGGGCGGATGGCCGGCTGACGCTGTGGGCCAGCACCCAGAACGCCCAGCTGGCCCGGGACGCGCTGGCCGCCGCCGTCGGGCTGGATGCCGCCGCGGTGCGGGTCGTCGCGCCCGACGTGGGCGGCGGCTTCGGCGCCAAGATCGCCACCGACCGGGACACGATCATCGTGGCCTGGGCCGCGAAGCACCTGGGCCGGCCAGTGCGCTGGGTGGAAACCCGGAACGAGAACCTGCTCGGCATGGTGCACGGCCGGGCCCAGCGGCACACGATCACGATCGGCGGGAACACCGGCGGCCGGATCCTCGCCTACTACCTGGACATCATCCAGGACTCGGGGGCCTACCCACGGGGCGCGACCTTCCTGCCCGGGCTGACCCAGCTGATGGCCAGCGGCGTGTACGACCTGCCGTACTGCGGGGCGGCGTTCCGCTCGGTGCTGACCAACACCACGCCGATCGGCGCCTACCGGGGCGCGGGGCGGCCGGAGGCCACGGCCGCCATCGAGCGGGCGATCGACCTGTTCGCCGCGGAGATCGGGATGGACCCGGCCGAGGTCCGGCGGCGGAACATGGTGGCGCCGGCGAAGTTCCCCTACACCACCGCGAGCGGGGCGGTCTACGACACCGGCGAGTACGTGGCCGCGCTGGACGCCGTGCTGGCCGGGGCGGGCTACACCGGGCTGCGGGCCGAGCAGGCCCGCCGCCGCGAGGAAGGCGGCCCGGTCCAGCTCGGCATCGGCCTGGCCAGCTACGTGGAGATCACCGCCGGGGATGGCGGGGGTGAGACGGCCCGGGTGGTGGTGGACGCCGCCGGGGCCGCCACCGTCTACACCGGCAGCTCCCCGCACGGGCAGGGCCACCAGACCGCGTTCGCGATGCTGGTCACCGACCAGCTCGGCATCCCGATGGACCAGATCACCGTCATCCACGGGGACACCGATCAGGTGCCCACCGGGATCGGGACCTTCGGTTCCCGCTCACTCCAGCTGGGCGGCACCGCGGTCCACCAGGCGGCGCTCCAGGTCAAGGACCAGGCGCGCGAGGTGGCGGCGGGCATGATCGAGGCCAGCGAGGCGGACCTGGAGCTGGACACCGCCACCGGGACCTGGCAGGTCCGCGGCGACCCGGACACCGCGCTGACCTGGGCGCAGGTGGCCGCGCAGGCCGGGCCGGCCGGGCTGGCCGCCGACGTGGAGTTCCGCGCGGACAGTCCCACGTTCCCGTTCGGGGCCCACGTGGCCGTGGTCGAGGTGGACACCCAGACCGGGAAGGCCACGCTGATCCGGCACGTGACCGTGGACGACGCCGGGAAGGTGCTGAACCCGGTGCTGGCCGAGGGGCAGCGGCACGGCGGCATCGCCCAGGGTGCGGCGCAGGCGCTGCTGGAAGAGGTGCGCTACGACGCCGAGGGCAACCCGCTGACCAGCACGCTGGCCGACTACGCGGCTATCACGGCCACCGAGCTGCCGTCCTTCGAGCTGCTCGCGATGGAGACCCCGACCAGCGTGAACACGCTCGGCGTCAAGGGCATCGGCGAGGCCGGCACCATCGGCGCCACCCCGGCCGTGCACAACGCGGTCATCGACGCGGTCGCGCACCTCGGTGTGCGGCACATCGACATGCCGGCCACGCCCCAGCGGGTCTGGGCGGCCATCAACGAGGCGAGAGGCAGCCAGATGAGAGCCAGCCCAGATGAGGACGGCAGAGTGAAGGTCACAGTGATGGTCAACGGCGCCGAAGTGGCGGCCGACGTGGAGGACCGGATGCTGCTCGTGCACTTCCTGCGCGAGACGGCGGGCCTGACCGCCACCAACGTCGGCTGCGACACCACCTCCTGCGGCGCGTGCACCGTGCTGCTGGACGGGGAGTCGGTGAAGTCGTGCACGGTCCTGGCGGCCCAGGCGGACGGCCGCCAGGTCACCACGGTGGAAGGGCTGGCCGGCCCCGGCGGCGAGCTGCACCCCATGCAGCGCGCGTTCCGCGCCGAGCACGGGCTGCAGTGCGGGTTCTGCACGCCCGGCATGGTCATGGCGTCGGTGTCGCTGCTGCGGGAGAACCCGCACCCCACCGAGGCTGAGGTCCGGGCCGGGCTGGAGGGCAACCTCTGCCGGTGCACCGGCTACCACAACATCGTCCGGGCCGTTCTGGCCGCCGCGGAGTTGGCCAGCACCGAGGAAGGGGCGGGTTCATGATCCCCGCGGCCTTCAGCTACCACCGGGCGGCTTCCGTGGCCGAGGCCCTGGACCTGATCACCGAGTACGGCGACGACGCCAAGTTCCTGGCCGGCGGTCACTCGCTGCTGCCGCTGATGAAGCTGCGGCTGGCCATGCCGGAAGTGCTCATCGACCTCGGGCCCGTGCGGGATCTCAGCTACGTCCGCGAGGACGACGGGCACATCGCGATCGGGGCGCTGACCCGCCACCACGAGCTGGAGCACTCCGACGTGCTGGCCCGGTCCGTGCCGCTGCTCGCGCACGCCGCGGGGCAGGTGGGTGACCCGCAGGTCCGGCACCGCGGCACGATCGGCGGGTCGCTGGCGCACAGCGACCCCGCGTCCGACCTGCCCGCCACCGTGCTGGCGCTGGACGCCACGCTGGTGGCGCGCGGGCCGTCCGGCGCGCGGGAAATCGCGGCCGCCGACTTCTTCCAGGGCCTGTTCGAGACCGCGCTGGAGCCCGACGAGCTGCTCACCGAGATCCGGGTACCGGTGCCCGCGCCGGGCGCGGCCGGCTGGTCGTTCCAGAAGTTCACCAAGCGGGCTATCGACTGGGCCATCGTCGGCGTCGCGGTGCAGGGCAGCGCGGTCGCGCTGGTGAACATGGCGGGCACGCCGGTGCGGGCCGCCGGCGTGGAGCGCGCGCTGGCCGCCGGGGCCACCCCCGCGGAGGCCGCCGCGCACGCCGCGGAGGGCACCACCCCGGGCGATGACATCAACGCCAGCCCGGCCTATCGTGAGCATCTCGCCCGGGTCCTCGTGGAGCGGGCGCTGGTGGAGGCGCAGTCCACGCTGAGTTAGGGCTTCATTCCAAGGTCAGCCTTTTGACGCACGGGAGAATCATGAGTGCTCGCACGACGCCGCCGTTCCGCGCCGACCACGTGGGCAGCCTGCTCCGGCCGGCCGGGCTGCTGGCGGCCCGGGAGGATTTCGCGGCCGGGCGCATCCCGGCGGAGCAGCTGCGGGCGGCGGAGGACGCCGCCATCGCCGATGTGGTGAAGATGCAGGAGAGCGTCGGCCTGCAGTCGGCCACCGACGGCGAGTTCCGCCGCGCCTCGTGGCACATGGACTTCATCTACCAGCTGGGCGGGATCGGCCAGGCGCCAGGGAACCTGTCGGTCATGTTCCACAATCCGGCCGGGGATATCGAGTACACCCCGGCCGCGCTGACCGTGACCAAGAAGGTCGGGCTGGACCACACGATCTTCGGCCCGGACTTCGAGTACCTGAAGTCGGTCGTGACCACGGCCGTGCCCAAGCAGACCATCCCGTCGCCCAACATGGTCCACTACCGGGGCGGGCCGGCCATGATCGACCCGGCCGTCTACCCGGATGTCGAGGAGTTCTGGACCGACCTGGCCGCGGCCTACGCCGACGAGGTGGCCCGCCTGGCCGCACTGGGCTGCACCTACCTGCAGTTCGACGACACCAGCCTGGCCTACCTGAACGACCCCGCGCAGCGGGCTGAGATCGCCGCCCGCGGCGACGACGCCGAGCACCTGCACCTGCGCTACATCAAGCAGGTCAACGCGGCCCTGGCCGGCAAGCCCGAGGGCCTGGCCGTGACCACGCACCTGTGCCGGGGCAACTTCCAGTCCTCCTGGGCCGCCTCCGGCAGCTACGACTTCGTGGCCGAGGCGCTGTTCGGCGAGCTGAACGTGAACGGGTTCTTCCTGGAGTTCGACGACGAGCGGTCCGGCGGGTTCGAGCCGCTGCGGTTCGTGCCGCCCGGCAAGATGGTCGTGCTGGGCCTGGTCACCACCAAGCGCGGCCAGCTGGAGAACCCTGACGACCTCAAGCGCCGGATCGACGAGGCGGCCCGCTACGTCCCGCTGGAGCAGTTGTGCCTGTCCGGCCAGTGCGGGTTCTCTTCCACCGTCGAGGGCAACGCGCTGAGCTACGACGAGGAAGTCGCCAAGCTCGAGCTCATCGTCAGCGTCGCCCAGGATGTGTGGGGATGAACTTTTGGGGCTAAGCGCCCCAAACCCGCATGCAGAGGGAACACGCCGGTTACTCCTTAGCCGGAAACCGTGCGTCCCACCCGTTTCAGCGCTACCTTTATCCTCGGCGCTGCCAGGCCGTTCGGCCTCGCGCTTCACGTACCTGAGACATCCCTATCGTTAACCTCCCCTGGCGCCGCCCGGGGGCTTCAGTGGTGAGGTAGCAATGGCCGAGGATCGTGCGAAGTTTGTCCGGGATTCCGCTGTGGGCGTCACCTGGCGTAAGAGTTCGTTCAGCGCCTACAACGGCTCGTGCGTCGAGGTGGCCGACCTTGGGCCCGCAGAGATTGGCGTCCGCGATTCAAAGGCCGGCCCGCACAGCCCCGTCCTCGTGTTCGACCATGCGGCCTGGGCGTCGTTCCTGCGGACCCTGAAGAACTAGACCCCGCGTCAGCTAGCCCAATGCGTGCGGGCCGCGGACCTGATCATCGCCCGCGACTGATCCTTGCCCGCGGCGGTCGCGGTCAGTGACTCAAACGTCACCCGGTATCGGAAGACCTGCTCATCGTCCTCCAGGTAGTAGGCGCCGGTGAGGTGCTCGACCTCGACCATGTCGCCTAGCGGTACGTCCTGAACCGGGTCGAAGTGCAGGTACGAAAAGGCCCCGGTTCCTATCGGGTGGGTACCCGCCAGGGGAAGAACCTGGAGTGTCACGTTAGGTAGCGCCGTGAGCTCTTCCAGTCGCAGCAACTGCTCCCGCATAACGCCGTTATTGCCAAATTTCCGGTACAGGGTAGATTCATCGATGACGACTGAGAGCCTGAGCAGAGGATGCCGGTCGAGAAGCTGGTTCTGGCGCAGCCGCCTTATCTCGATCCGGCGTTCGGCGTCTCCGGGGGGCAATTTGAACATTTCCCCGTACCCGGCTAGCACGGCCCGGGCATAAGCGTCAGTCTGGATAAGCCCGGGGACAATAAGTGGATCCCATATCCATACGGCGTCGGCCTCGGCTTCCGCGTAAAGATAGGTGGCATAGTCCGCAGGAAATCCTGCGGTCACCGATTCTAGCCAGCCCGACGCGGCCGCCTCGCGCAGCAGCGCCTGGATCTGTTCGCGATGAGCCGGGTCAACCCGGTAAAGGTCGAAGAGTTTCCTGAGGTCGGCTGGCTTAACGCCGATCCGGTGTGTCTCGATGCGGCTGATTTTAGAGCCGGACCAGCCGAGTAGTTCTGCGGCCTGATCTCCGGTGAGGTCGGCACGCTCGCGCAGGCGGCGTAGTTCGGCCGCGAGCCTGCGACGCCTGATGGTCTGACTGGCGCGGTCAGAAGGCATCGGTAGCTCCTCCGGCGTCGGGGTGGGCCGGTGGGGTGTGACTGGTTAACAGCGTAGTGCCTGGTGGGACCCTACGTGAAGTTTGCATGACCGGTAGTCGTGCAAACTGCACTGCATCTTGCACTTCCAACTGTAGTGCCGTTCAATTGGAAATTGAGGCCCGCCGAGTGCAGGAGGGCGCACATGATGGCCAGGCGGAGAAACCAGAGGGTTCTCCCGCCTTGTGCCCCCGGCCCCCTGGCTACCGGTTTCGTGATCGGCGCGGTTCACGCGCCCGGCGGAGGACTCGCGGCCCGGATCATCTGGCGCCGGCCGGGTGGCCCGCGGGGTCCGCCTAATGGCCAATGTGATCACCAAGCCTTGACGGGGACAGGCTTGGTCCCTGGACATGACACTGGGCCGCCAGCGATGACGCGCCAGCGGCCCAGCCAGAGAAATCAGATCCGAACCAACACCATTGACGGGAGTCATGGCATTGGAACAAACCTACATCGCGCCCTGTGCGATGCAAGAGACGGGGGCAGCGATTTCCGGGAAAATCGCGGGGCCGGGTCTTGGCGGGGCCGGGTCTTGCGGGGCCGGGTCTTGCGGGGCCGGTCGCGGCCCCGGGTGAGGGGGGCCGATGTTCTTTCTCACCCTGATCTGGATCCTCATCGGAGCGGCCGTAGGCTGGCGGCTCGGCTCCCGCCGCTCCACCTCCCAGGCGCTGACGCAGGCACGGCAGCAGATGCGCCAGGAAACCCGGTACTGGCAGGAACTGGCCGAACGCAGCAAGATCAGGGCCGACCAGCTGGCCCAGGAGAACGAGGCCTGGGCGGCCGGTTACAAGCAGGGCCGGGAAGATGTGATCACCATCGTGCCGCACATCGCGGCACAGCAGCGGTTCCTCACCCAGGACCGCAGGACCGACACCCCTGAGATGAACGACTGCGCCTAGCGCGCCAGCGCTCCCTTCCGGATCAGTAGCCCGGCCGGAGGGGAGCGCCGGGGAGATGCCCAGGGCTTAGTGGTGCACCGCGACCAGCATGCGCGGGGCTCAGTGGTGCACCGCGGCCAGCAGGGCGGCGTAGGAGCGGACCAGGGCCGCGTGCTCCGCGGCGAGCAGCGGGCTGTCCCGCTGGCAGCCCTCGGCTACCCACTGATCCGAGACGTCCATGGCTTCCGTGCGGTACACGGCGGCCGGCCGGACCGCGTCCTCCGGCTCGCCGTAGAGGAAGGCGTACAGCCGGGTCAGCGCGGCCACCAGCTCATCCCCGGGGTCGCCGTCGGGGGACTGCCCCGTGTCTGGCTGCACTGCATGCTGGCGCTCACGGTGGGCCCGCCACCAGTCCACTTCCAGGCGGGCGGCCTCGGCCACGTCCCCCGGCTCGCCGTAGCTGATCTTCACCAGGCCATAGAAGCGGCGCATGCACCGCCGGGCGGCGTCCGGGTCGTTGTCCGCGGGTGCCCACAGCTGGTTGGCCCGCAGCACCAGCCAGGCGCCGTGCAGGGTACGCAGCCAGTCCATCCCGAACCCGGCGTGGACCAGGCCGATCGACGCCCGCAGCACCCCCGGCCAGTCGCGCAGGTAGTAGCCGACCCAGGCGCGGAATTCCAGGTCGGCCACGCGCAGCGGGTCGAACGAGCGGAGGCGGCCCGGCGTGCCTGCGGATGCGTCCAAGCCCATGATCCAGCCCTCCGCTAGCTGAGAAGTCACTGTGACGCGGCCCGGAGTACCGGCGCCGCGTTGCTACCGTCCAGTCATGAATTTTCTCAGCCGCCGGCGCGGCCGCAAGCTCGCCGCGCTGGCGGCGGCCATCGGCCTGCTGGCGGCCGTGATCGTGGTCCTGGTCATCGTGATCCGCCAGCCGGTGCCGGTCACGGCGCGGACGCTGCGGATCCCGGTGGCCGACGGCCCGGGCGGTGACCAGCGGGTATCGCTGGACGCCACGTTCTTCACCCCGCCGGGCCGGGGACGGGTGCCCGCGATCCTGCTCGCGCACGGGTTCGGTGAAACCAAGGACGCGGTGCGGCCGGAGGCCGAGCAGCTCGCCCGGGCCGGGTTCGCGGTCCTCACCTGGTCCGCGCGGGGCTTCGGCCGGTCCACCGGGCAGGTCGCCCTCGACTCACCCGACTACGAGGTGAAAGACGTCGAGCAGCTGGTCAGCTGGCTGGCCCGGCAGCCGCGGGTGAGGCTGGACGGCCCCGGGGACCCGCGGGTGGGCATCACCGGGGCGTCGTACGGGGGCGCCCTCGCGCTGCTCGCCGCGGCCTACGACCACCGGATCGACGCGATCGTCCCGCAAACCACCTGGTACAACCTGGCCAGCGCGCTGTTCCCGGACGCGGCCGGGGCCAGTCCGGGCGCCGCCCCGGGCCCGGCCAGCGGGGTGTTCAAGAAGCAGTGGGCCGGGCTGCTCTTCACCCAGGGCACGGCCGGCTTCGGCCCGGCGGCGCCGCCGGCCGGGACCGCCGCCGCCCCGGCCGCCGCACCGGCCGCCGCCCCGCCGGCGTGCCTGCCGCGCTGTGCGGGCGCTTCCTGCCCGCGCTCTGCGGCATGTACCAGCAGGTGGCCACGCTCGGGCGGGCCACCCCGCAGGCCATCTCGCTGCTGGAGCGATCCAGCCCGTCCAGCGTGGCCAGCCGGATCGACGTGCCCACCCTGCTGATCCAGGGCGAGGACGATTCACTGTTCGGACTGGACCAGGCCAACGGCAACTACCAGGCCATCCGGCGCAACGGCGCGCCGGTGGACATGGTGTGGTTCGCCGGCGGCCACGACGGCGGGAACCAGGAAACGAGCCGGATCACCCAGCTCACCACGCAGTGGTTCGAGCGCTGGCTGCAGCCCCGTCACCGCTGGTCCAGGGCGGATCACTCCATGCCCACCGGCCAGCCCGCCTTCGCGGTCACCAGGGACCTGGGTTACGACCCGTCCAGCGGCAACGACGTGCTGGGCGTCGCCACCGCGCCGCGCTACCCCGGCCTGTCCGGGACCGTGCAGACCGGGGTCCGGCTCCGCGGGCCCGCGCAGACCATCGTCAACCCGCCCGGCGGCGCGCCGCCGTCCATGTCGGTGCTCCCGGGCCTGGGTGCCGGCGGCCTGGGCGCGGGCTTCCCGATGCCCGGCCAGAGCGCCGCGTTCACCTCGGCCCCGCTGGCCGTGCCGCTGCAGCAGACCGGCTCGGCCACCGTCCGGATCCGGGTCAGCGGGGCCGCGGACATCACCCTGTTCGCCGCCGTGTACGACGTGGACCAGGCCGGTAACGCCACGCTGCCGTTCCAGCTGGCCGCGCCGGTACGGGTGAGCGGGGGCAGCCGCACCGGGGCGGCGGCGGGCCGCGCCGTCACCGTGACGCTGCCCGCGATGGACTACCAGTTCGCCGCGGGCCACCGGCTGCGCCTGGTGCTGACCAGCACCGATTTCGGCTACGCCACCTCGCCGGAGGCCGCGGCCTACCGGGTCGCACTGGCCGGCCCGGGACTGGCCGGCTCGCTGCTGTCCGTGCCGGCCGATCCGGCGCTGCAGATCACCGGGAGCGGCGTGCCCTGGTGGACCTGGGCCGCGCCGGCCGCGGCGCTGGCCGCGGCGGCCCTCATCCTGCTGGCCCGGCCCCGGCGGCGCCCGGCCGTCCCGCCGTCTTCCCCCGGGACGCGGGCCGATGCGGGCGACCCGGTGCCGCTGGAGATCACCGGCCTGACCAAGCGCTACCGGGACGGTCAGCTGGCCGTGGACGGGCTGTCGCTGCGGGTGGAGCGGGGACAGATCCTCGGCCTGCTCGGCCCGAACGGGGCCGGCAAGACCACCACGCTGCGCGCGCTGATGGGCCTGATCTACCCGGACGCCGGGACGATCATGATCTTCGGCCAGCAGGTCCGTCCCGGCGCGGCCGCGCTGTCCCGGCTCGGCTCGTTCGTGGAAGGCCCGGGCTTCCTGCCGCACCTGTCCGGCCGGGCCAACCTGGACCTGTACTGGCGGGCGACCGGGCGGCCCGCGGCCGGGGCGCACCTGGACGAGGTCCTGCGGATCGCCGGGCTCGGCCCCGCCCTCGACCGGCGGGTCCGGTCCTACTCGCGCGGGATGAGCCAGCGGCTGGCCATCGCCCAGGCCATGCTCGGCCTGCCCGACCTGCTGGTCCTCGACGAGCCGATGAACGGCCTGGACCCGCCCCAGATCAGGGAGATGCGCGATGTGCTGCTCCGCTACGCGGCGGAGGGCCGGACCGTGATCCTGTCCAGCCACCTGCTCGGCGAGGTCGAGCAGACCTGCACCCACCTGGTCGTCATGCACCGGGGCCGCGGCCTGGCCGCCGGCCCGGTCACGGAGATCACCGGCGACGGCGCGGTCCTGGTCGTGGGCACCTCCCAGGCGCAGCGGGCCGTCACCGTGCTGCGTGACCTGGAGGGTATCGAGGCCGCCGAGCCCCACCCGGAGGGCGTCGTCGTGCATCCCAACGGGGTCGCCCCGTCCGCGGTGGTCGCGGCCCTGGTCGGGGCCGGGATCCCGGTGGACCGGGTCGGACCGGGCCGCCGGCTGGAGGACGCTTTCCTGGCCCTGATCGGCACTCCGGAGGAACAGAGGTGACTACGGCCGCAGCCGGGCTTCCGCCCGCACCGCACCCTGTCGTTCCGGGTCGAGTTCACCCGCCAGCTCCGCCGCTGGCGCACCATCGTGGCCTTCGCCGTGCTGCTCGTGCTGCCCTGGATCCTGGTCGCCGCGTTCAAGATCAGCGGGCCGGCCTCGGCGGGCAACGGGACACCGGGACTGGTCACCGTGGCCACCCAGGGCGGCCTCAACTTCGCGGCGTTCAGCCTGTTCGTGTCGGCGGGCTTCCTGCTCGTCGTGGTGGTCGCGCTGTTCTGCGGGGACACGGTGGCCAGCGAGGCCAGCTGGTCGTCGCTGCGCTACCTGCTGGCCGCGCCGGTGCCGCGGGCCCGGCTGCTGCGCCAGAAACTGGCCGTGGCGCTGGCCTACTCCACCATCGGGGTGGTCACCCTGCCGGTGATGTCCCTGATCGCCGGGACGGCGGCGTTCGGCTGGCATCCGCTCCGGCTGCCCGGCACCGGGGTGCAGCTGCCGGCCGGCCAGGCCGTGACCCGGATGCTCATCGTCCTGGCCTACGTGCTGGTCACCGAGATCGCCGTGGCCGGGATCGCGTTCCTGCTGTCGGTGTCCACCGACTCACCGCTCGGCGCGGTCGGCGGCGCCGTGGGCCTGATGATCCTGTCCGCCATCCTGGACCAGGTCACCGCGCTCGGATCGTGGCGGGAGATCCTCCCGTCGCACTGGCAGTTCGCCTGGCTGGACGCCGTGCAGCCGCAGATCACCTGGGGCGGCATGCTGGAGGGCGCCTCGGCCTGCGCGTGCTACGGGATCGTCCTCCTCGCCGTGGCCTTCCGCCGTTTCCAGCGCAAAGACATCGTGTCGTAACTGGGATCGGCCGCGGATCCTTGTACGGATCCTCCCGCTGAGTTACGTTCTGGCCACCTGATCCACGCCGGCCGGAAGGATCACCATGAGCGGCACAGAATCCCTTCCTTACGGCGAGAGCAAGAGCCCCCCGGTCGGCGAGACCGGGCACGAGCACCGGCTGCACCGGGGCGCGCTCGGCATCATGGATATCTCGGCCGCCACCATGGCCAACATCGGCCCGGCGATGAGCTTCTACTTCGGGTTCGGGTTCCTCGCCATCACCGCCGGGGTCGCCTCGCCGCTGACCATCGTGGCGGCCGGCATCGCGATCGCCCTGCTCGGCAACACGCTGGCCCAGTTCTCCCGGGCCCAGCCGTCCACCGGGGGCTTCATCACCTTCGTCGGCAAGACCTTCGGCGGGACCAGCGCGGTGACCACGGCCCTGCTCTGCGGGGTGGGCTACATCATCGCGATGTCGTCGGTCATCGCGATCTCCGGCGGTTTCCTGTCCATCACCCTGCAGCGCTACGCGCAGGTGAACATCCCGTGGGGCTACCTGACCGTGATCCTGACCGCGCTGGCCGTGCTGATGATGATCCGCGGCGTCGCGCTGTCCACCAAGATCGCCGGGTTCTTCTTCGCGTTCGAGATGCTGGTCCTCATCGTCGTCTCGGTCGCCGCCCTGATCAAGAACGGCGGCCACCTGTCCGCGGTCCCGTTCGAGCCCAGCCACATCACCAACGGATTCTCCGGGCTGGCCGCCGGGTTCCCGCTGGCCATCTACCTGTTCATCGGCTGGGAGAACTCGGCCGCCCTGGCGGAGGAGACCGACAACCCGCGGCGCAACGTGCCCCGGGCGGTGTTCACCTCGGTGGCGATCATGGCCATCAGCTACGTCGTGTTCGCCTACGCGACGGTCAGCGGGTTCGGCTACAACGTGACCAAGCTCGGTGCCGCACCGATCCCGTTCATCTCGGTGGCCGACAGCACGATCGGGGTGCTGGCGTTCTTCGCCTACCTGGCCGGGATGACCTCCACCCTGGGCGCGCTCATCGCGGGCACCAACTCCCAGGCCCGGCTGGTGTTCAACGCGGGCCGGGAGGGACTGCTGCCCGGCTGGATCGGCCACGTCAACCCGGCCCGGCGCACCCCGATGAACGCCATCTTCACGTTCGTCGGGATCTCGGCGCTCATCATCGGCGGCTGGGCCTTCCTGCACCTCATCGCCGGCACCACCGGCGCGCTCGACCCGATCACGTTCTTCGCCGAGTCCTCCACCATGGGGACCATCCTGGTGCTGGTCGTCTACCTGCTGGCCAACCTGGCCCTGCCGTTCTACTACCGGCGGTACCGGCCGCAGGAGTTCAGCGCGCTCAAGCACGGCGTGCTCCCCGCGCTCGGCGCGATCGCGATCATCGTGCCGCTCTACTACCTGGCTAAGCCCGGTCAGCCCACGCCGTACGACTGGTTCCCGTACGCGGCCCTGATCGTCGTCGTGGTGGGCGCGGTCTACGCCTACATCCTCAACTCGCGCGACCCCGCCCTGGCCGGCCGGGTCGGCTCCATCGTCGCCGACGAATGACGCCCCCGGGCCCGCGCTACACCAGATCCGCCCGGCACCGGCCAAATGGATTAGCCGGAATGGCCGAGCCGGGTGTAACCCTGGGAAACCCCCAGATGAGGTACGGAAAACCGGCCGAAGAAAGGAGGTACTTCTTATCCCCCCGGCTTAGCGTGCAGGGGCACGGGGCGCCCACATGCGCGGGTGACCCGTCAGTGGGGGCAACCAGGGGGAAATCGTGGCGCAGCTGATTAACGACGCCCTGATCCAGGGAACCAATGCAGCAATCGCACCAGGCATGCCCCTGGTGCTCATGTACCACTCGGTCGAGCCGTACCAGGCCGACCCGTACCTGGTGACGGTGAGCCCGCCCCGGTTCGGGCAGCAGATGCGCTGGCTGGCCCGGCGTGGCCTGCGCGGGGTGTCCATCCGGGAACTGCTCGCCGCGCGGGCGGCAGGCACCGGGAAGGGCCTGGTCGGGCTGACCTTCGACGATGGCTACGCCGATTTCGCCCGGCACGCGCTGCCGGTCCTGCGCCAGCACGGCTTCGGCGCGACCGTGTTCGTCATCGCCGGGCGGCTGGGCGGCGACAACGCGTGGGACCCGGAGGGGCCGCGCAAACGGCTGATGGACGCCCGCGAGGTCTGGGCGCTGTCCCAGGCCGGTATCGAGATCGGCTCGCACGGGCTGCGCCATGTCCGGCTGCCCGCCGCGGGGGCCAGGCTGGCCGAGGAGGTCGGCGCCAGCCGCCGCATCCTGCAGGAGATCACCGGCAAGCCGGTGGCTGGCTTCTGCTACCCCTACGGCGATCTCGACGCCGGCGCGGTAGCCCAGGTCCGGGACGTGGGCTACGACTACGGCTGCGCCATCTGGCCCTCGGCGCACACCAGCCGGCACGCGCTGCCGCGGACCTATATCGGTGAGGCGGATACCGCGCCCCGCCTGTGGGCCAAGGCAGCCCGGCACCGGCTGACCCGGCAGCACCGGGCCGCCCCGGGGCTGGCCCAGCCGCCCCGCGCCGCCTGAATTTCCCTCACTCAGCGTAGGCCACCTAACCCTCTTGGGTGACCTACCGGGGGATGGCCGGTGCCACAGTCGAAGCATCAGACGGCAGAAGAACCCGGGGGGGCACAGTGGCCGATCATCGGCTTTCGCTCGCGGTCAATGGGCGGGAGAGCCAGCTGCACACCAGGCTGGTTACTTTTGAAGCACCAGGACCGGCGATCACCACCGGCTCGGTCGCCATTGTCGGCCTGGGTTACGTCGGGCTGCCGACCGCGGTGGAACTGCACGGCAAGAGCCCGCGCATCATTGGCATCGACGTCAGCGAGCGGCGGCTGCGGGACATTGCCTCCCGCCAGGCCGACCTGACCGACGCCGACCAGCAGCGTCTCGCCGCGGCCCTGGCCGACGGGAGCCTCGAGCTCACCACCGACCCGGCCGCGGCCGCGGCCGCCGAGGCGGTCATCATCTGCGTGCCGACCCCGGTGGACGGCAACCAGACGCCCGACCTGGCCGCGCTGCGGGGCGCGTGCGCCGCCGTCGTGCAGCACGCCGTACCCGGCCAGGTCATCATCCTGACCTCGACCAGCTACGTCGGCACCACCCGTGAGCTGCTCACCGAGGCGCTGCGGCAGCGGGGGATGACGGTGGGCACCGACATCAACGTGGCGTTCAGCCCGGAGCGGATCGACCCGGGCAACCCGACGCACCTGCAGAGCGAGACCCCGCGGGTGGTCGGCGGGGCCACCGGGGAGTGCACCTCGCGGGCCGCGGAGGTCATCGGCCGGGTCACCGACTCGGTGTACCTGGTCAGCTCGACCGACGCCGCCGAGGCCACCAAGCTGTACGAGAACATCTTCCGCGCCGTGTCCCTGGCCCTGGCCAACGAGTTCGCCGACGCGTGCGGTGCCCTGGGGCTGGACCCGATCGAGGTCACGCTGGCCGCGGGGACCAAGCCGTACGGGTTCCTCGGCGTGTTCCCCGGGCCGGGCGTGGGCGGGCACTGCATTCCCTGCGACCCGCACTACCTGCTCTGGCAGCTCAACGCGCAGGACCACGCCTCGCCGCTGATCGAGCAGGCCATGAAGTCCATCGAGGCGCGCCCGGAACGGGTGATCGAGCGGGCGGGCGAGGTGATGGCGGCCGACGGGCGGCCGCTGGCCGGCGCGCGCGTCATCGTGATCGGCATCAGCTACAAGTCCGGCGTCCGGGACCTGCGCGAGTCACCGGCCCTGCCGATCATCGAGGGACTCATCCGGGAGGGCGCCGAGGTCTGCTACCACGACCCGCTGATCCCGGTGCTCGACCTGCCGGGCGGCCCTCAGCTGCGCAGTGTGGCGGCACCCCAGGGGCCGGACTACGACCTGGCCGTGGTGCACACGCTGCACCCCGGGCTCGACTACACCTGGGCCTACGACGTCCCGGTGATCCTCGACGGCACCTACCAGTTCTCCGGCGCGGCGCACCGCGCGGTGGTGTGAGGGCCAGGCCATGATCACCGACCTGCGGACGGCGGACTGGAGTACCCCGGCGGTGGTGCTCAAGTTCGACCAGAACATGCTGCACCACGGCAGCCTGGGCGTGATCCGCAGCCTGGGGCGGCTGGGCGTGCCGGTGTACGGCGTGCACGAGGGGGCCTGGGCCCCCGCCGCGAGTTCCCGCTACCTGGCCGGCCGCTTCTTCTGGCAGCCACATCCCGAGTTTCCGCAACGGACCGTATCGGGGCTGCTCGACGTGGCCAGCCGGATCGGGCGGCGGGCGGTGCTGTACGCGACGGACGACGCGGGCGCGATCTTCCTGGCCGAGCACGGGGACGCGCTGCGTGACGCGTTCGCGTTCCCGCGGCCCCCGGCGGACCTGCCCCGGCGGCTGGCCGGCAAGTACTCGATGTTCCAGCTCTGCCGGGAACTGGGGGTGCCCACCCCGCAGGCCACGCTGGCCTGGTCACCCGGGGAGGCGGCGGAGTTCGCCGGGCGGGCCGGGTTCCCGCTCATCGTCAAGCTGACCACGCCCTGGCGTGGGGGCGCAGGCCACCGGCTGCGCAGTACGACGATCGTGCGGACGCCGGCCGAGCTGCGGGAGCTGTGTGACGCCGCTGACCAGACATGCACGGGCCTGATGCTGCAGGAGTACATCCCGCCGGCCCCGGGCCAGGACTGGTTCTTCCACGGCTACGTCGACTCCGAGGGCCGGTGCGCGCCCGCGTTCACCGGGGTCAAGGACCGCTCCTACCCGGCCTACGCCGGGCTGACCAGCCTGGGCCGGGCGGTGCCGAACAGCCGGGTGGCCGGGCAGGTCACCGCGATGGCGGCCGCGATCGGCTTTCGCGGGATCGTCGACCTCGACCTGCGTTTCGACCCGCGGGACGCCCAGTACAAGCTGCTCGACTTCAACCCGCGGCTCGGCGCCCAGTTCCGCCTGTTCACCACCGGCACCGGGGTCGACGTGGCCCGGGCCGCGTATCTGGACCTCACCGGCCAGCCGGCCGAGGCCGGGGAGATGACCCGGGGGCGGCGGTTCCTGGTCGAGAACTACGACCCGCTCGGCGCGGTCGGCTACTGGCGCCGCGGCGACCTGGGGCTGCGGTCCTGGGCGGCGTCGCTGCGCCGGGTGGACGAGGCCGCCTGGCTGGCCCGCGATGACCTGCGGCCGTTCGGCCTGATGTGCGCGCGGATGGCCTGGCGCGCGGTCAGCCGGGGCGCCAGCCGCCGCTCACCGGCCCGGGGCCCGTCCGCGCTGCTGCGCGCCGCGGACGGGCCTCGTTACCGTCCCGGGGCACACCTGGGAAACCACAAATTCAGTGCCCGGGATTTCCGCGCACGGGATTTCAACGCACGGGATTTCAACGCACGGGGGGAGAAAGTATGAACGGCACCACCGATGTGGCCATCGTGGGGGCAGGCCCTTACGGGCTCTCGGTCGCCGCGCATCTGCGCCGGTCCGGGCTCAAGGTCCGGCAGTTCGGCCTGCCGATGCACCTGTGGCGGGCGAACATGCCCCGGGGCATGTTCCTGAAGTCCCAGGGCTTCGCGTCCAACCTGTCCGACCCCGCGGCCAAGCTGACGCTGGGCGCGTTCTGCCGGGTGACCGGGCGTCCCTATGCGGACTACGGCCTGCCCGTGCCGCTGGACACGTTCGTCGCCTACGGCCAGTGGTTCCAGGCGGCGGCGGACCTGGACGTCGAGGAGCTCCTGGTGACGGGGGTGGCGCCGGCCGGGGACGGCTACCAGCTCACCCTGACCGGCGGGGAGACGCTGCGGGCCCGCCAGGTGGTCGTGGCCGTGGGGGTCGAGCACTTCGCCTACCTGCCCAGCCAGCTGGCCGGGCTGCCCGCCGCCGCGTGCACGCACAGCTCGGCGCACACCGACCTGGCCGCGTTCGCCGGCCAGCGGGTGGCCGTCGTCGGCGCCGGCCAGTCCGCCCTGGAGTCGGCGGCGCTGCTGCACGAGCACGGCGCCCAGGTCCAGATCGTGATGCGGAAGCAGAACGTGGTGTGGAACGGCGCGCCGCTGGCCCCGGACCGGCCGCTGCTGCAGCGGCTGCGTGAGCCCGAGGCCGGCCTGGGCTCGGGCTGGGGCACCTGGTTCTACTCCACCCAGCCGGGAGTGTTCCGGCACCTGCCCGAGAGCAGCCGGGTGTACCGGGCGCGGACCAAGCTCGGCCCGGCCGGGGCCAGCTGGCTGCGCGGCCGGGTCGAGGGCGAGTTCCCGATCCTGACCGGCCACGCGCTGGACTGGGCGGTGTCCGGGCCCGAAGGCGTCCGGCTCGGCCTGGCCCACGGCTCGGGTAGTCGCACGGAGGTGGCCGCCGACCACGTCATCGCGGCCACCGGCTACCGGCCCGACCTGAGCCGGCTGACGTTCCTGGACGAGGGGCTGCGGTCCCGGCTGCGGACCGTGGCCGGCACCCCCGTGGTGGACCGTGACTACCAGACCAGCGCACCCGGGCTCTATGTGGTCGGCCCCGGGGTGGCGCCCACGTTCGGCCCGGTCATGCGGTTCGTGTACGGCGCGGACCATGCGGCCCGGAGCGTGGGCCGGCGGCTGTCCGGCTCGGCCACCCGCCGCACGGCGGTGGCGGTGGGGGCCGGCACATGAGCGTTGTCCTGGGGCATGCGAACGCCCCCCCGGGGCCGGGCCGCGTCTCCCCGGGCAGCCCGGCCTCGCCGCACACAGTCAGGGCCCGGTCCAGGTACCGGACCAGTACCGGCGCGATCGCTGCGGCCGTGGCCATGCCGCTGGCCGACGTGGTGGCCCTCGGTGCTGCCCTCGCCTGGGTAACCCTGAGCACAGGGTTCCCTGCAGCGGCCGGGGCGTACGCAGTGCTGGTATTCGTGTCGCTGTCCGTCAGCGGGCTGCACCGGCTGCGGATCTGCCTGCGGGTCGCCGACCAGGCCGGGCGGATCGCCATCGCGGCGGCCGTGCCCGTGCTGGCGGTACTGCCGTGGGTGACAGCGGGGCAGGCGCTGCGGCTCGCCGTCCTCACCATCGGTCTGCTGGTCGCGGCGCGGGTCGCGGTGTCGGCGGCGCTGCGCGCCGCGCGCCGGCGCGGCCGGCTGACCGAGGGTGCCCTGCTGACCGGCGACGGCCCGGCCGCCTGCGAACTGGCCAGCCTGCTGGAGGCTCGTCCTGAGCTGGGGCTGATCCCAGTTGACGTGCTGGATAGCCGCATCGGGCTCGGCGCCCCGGCCGCGGGGCACAGCATCAGCCGTGTGATCGTGTGCGCGCCCGCGGACTCCGGCGTCGAGCTGGACGCCGTCCTGCGGGGCGCCCGGGTGCTGGCCGACCAGGCGCTGGCCGCCGACGTGTGCCTGGCGAGCCCGCTGCCCGGGCTCGGCGCGGCCCTGCCCGGTGGCCGTCTGGACGACGTGTGGGGCGTCCCGCTGCTCCCGTTGCGCCGCTCACCGTGGGCGGCCCAGGCGCCGCTCGGCCGGGCCGTGAAACGGGCCTTCGACGTGCTGGCCGCGGCCGTGCTGCTGGTCGTGACCGCCCCGCTGGCGGCCGCGGCCGCCGTGGCCGTCCGGTTCACGCTGCACCGCCCGGCGCTGTTCCGCCAGGTGCGCGTGGTCGGCCAGGGGAACCTCGCCGAGATCGTCAAGCTGCGCACGCTCGGGCGGCACGGCGACCCGGATACGTCCTGGTCGGTGCCGCCCGGGCAGTGCGGCGCGCTGGGCCGGGTGCTGCGGATCACCCACATCGACGAGCTGCCGCAGCTGGTCAGCGTGCTGCGCGGGGACATGTCCCTGGTCGGGCCGCGGCCCGAGCGGCCGCACTTCGTCCGGGAGTTCAGCCAGGCCGTGCCCGGCTACGCCGGGCGGCAGCGGATGCCCGCCGGCCTGACCGGCTGGGCCCAGGTGCACGGGCTGAACGGGGACACCTCGATCCGCGACCGGGCCCGGTTCGACAACTACTACATCGAGCACTGGTCGTTCTGGCTCGACCTGGTCGTGCTGGGCCGCACGGTGACCAGCATCGCGGCCGAGGTCATCACTAAGAAGCGCACCGGGCTGTCCAGAACCACGGTGCTGTCCAGAACCACGGTGCTGTCCAAGACCACGGGGGGAAAACGACATGAAGGTCCTGCACGTGATCACCGGCCTGGGGGTCGGCGGCGCCGAACTCCAGCTCCGCTCGATCCTGCAGCACACCCGGCACGACAGCGAGGTCGTCACGCTCTACAACCCGGGCCCCGTCGCGGACATGATCCGCTCCGACGGCGGCCAGGTCCGGGACCTGGGGATGTCCCGGAACACCCAGGTGTCCGCGCTGCTCCGGCTGCGCAGCCTGATCCGCGACGGCGGCTACGACGTGGTGCACGCGCACCTGTACCGCTCCCAGGTGTACGGCCGGTCCGCGGCCTGGCTGGCCGGGACGCCCGTGGTGCTCAGCACCGAGCACTCGATCGGCGAGACCCACCTGGAGCGCAGGAAGATGACCCCCGGCGTCCGGGCCCTGTACCTGGGCACCGAGATGCTCTCCGACACGACCATCGCGGTCTCCGGCACGGTCCGGGAGCGGCTGGAGAAGTGGGGCGTCCGCCCGAAGCGGGTGACCGTCATCCCGAACGGCGTGGACCTGCAGCGGGTCGCGTTCGACAGCACGGCCCGGCAGCGGATCCGCGCCGAGTTCGGCGTCGGCCCGGACGTCTACCTGATCGGCGTGCTCGGGCGGCTCGACGCGAACAAGCAGTTCGACCTGGTCATCGAGGCGGCCTCGGCGCTGCTGTCGGACCGGGTCAAGCTGCTGATCGTGGGCAAGGGCGCCGAGCAGGAGCACCTGGAGCAGGTGGCCCGCGAGCACGGGGTGGCCGGCCAGGTGATCTTCGCGGGTGAGCGGCACGACGTGTCGGCGATGCTGTCCGCGATGGACCTGTTCGTGGCGTCGTCGAAGCAGGAGACGTTCGGCCTCTCCGTGCTGGAGGCGCTGGCCAACGGCGCCCCGGTGCTGTACACCACCTGCCCCGCCCTGGACGGCCTGGATGCCGGCCGGGCCCGGCAGATCCCGCCGGCGGTGGCGGGCATCCGGGCGGCCATGGCGGACGAGGTGGCCGCGGGGCAGCGGTCCCGGATCGCCGAGCCGGCCGTGGAGAAGGAGTACAGCGTCGAGGCGGTCACCGCGCGGATCGACGACCTGTACGAGCGGCTGGCCGGGCGGCGCCGGTGGCGCACGATCTGGCGGCCGAAGACGAGCACGGGGAGGACACGATGAAGGTTTTCGTCACCGGCGCGGCCGGGTTCATCGGCTCGCACCTGACCGGGGACCTGCTGGCCGCCGGCCATCAGGTGACCGGGCTGGACGACCTGAGCACCGGGCGGCTGGAGAACCTGCGGACGGTCGCGGGCCATCCCTCGTTCCGCCTGGTCCAGGGGTCGATCCTGGACGCCGCGACGGTGGCGGAGCTGGCTGCGGGGGCGGACTGGGTGTTCCACCTGGCCGCCGCGGTGGGCGCGTTCGTGATCCGCGACCGCACCCTGGACAGCCTGCGCACCAACATCCGCGGCACGGAGAACGTGGTCGAGGCCGCACACCGCAGCGGGGCCCGGCTGCTGGTCGCCTCGACCAGCGAGATCTACGGCAAGAACACCAAGATCGGGCTGCGTGAGGACGACGACCGGGTGCTCGGCTCGCCGCTCAAGTCGCGGTGGAGCTACTCCGAGGCCAAGGCGATCGACGAGAGCGTGGTCGAGTCCTACGTCCGCGAGCTCGGCCTGAGCGCGGTGATCGTGCGGTTCTTCAACACCGTCGGGCCGCGGCAGACCGGCCGGTACGGCATGGTCATCCCGCGCTTCGTCCGGCAGGGCCTGGCCGGCCAGCCGCTGACCGTGTTCGGCACGGGCCAGCAGGTGCGCTGCTTCTGCCACGTCCATGACGTGGTGCCCGCGCTGACCCGGCTGATCGCCTCGGACCGGGCCCGCGGCCGCGCGGTGAACCTGGGCAGCACCGAGCAGGTCACGATCGAGGGCCTGGCCGAGCGGGTGATCGCGGCGACCGGGTCCATGGCCGGGATCGAGCGTGCCTCCTACCTGGAGGCGTACGGCTCCGGTTACGAGGACATGCAGCGCCGGGTGCCGGACTGCACCCTGGCCGCCGACCTGGTCGGTTTCCGGGCCACCCGGAGCCTGGACGACATCATCCAGGCCGTGATCGACGACCAGCTGGCCGGCCGGGCCACGGCGACCGCGGCGAGCTGAGCACTGTGAGCGTTATTCAAAACCGGCTAGCGAGGGCAGGCCCGGAGGACCTGCCCGAGCGGTCGGTGCGGGTCAGGGCGATGTCAACCGTTCATGATCATTTGAATAACGCGAATTTTGAATAAGACACCGAGAGCTGGCGAACCTGGTGAGGATGAGGACGGCGGACACGACCACGAAGGCGGCCGGCCACGGCGGCCGGGCACCCGCGGCGGTGCCGAAACGGCCGCGGCACAGCTTCGCCGGTGCCGTGTGGCTGGCCGTCGTCCTGGCCGGGGCCGTCCTGGTGGGACTGACGATGGTGAATTTGCAGGGCAGCGCGCCGCGGCACACGCTGGTCGTGGCGTCCATGCCTTACTGGAACATCAGCCACGGCACCACGGTGGTGCTCGGCCACCGGCAGGACGTGACCGAGGTGTCGCCGTGGATGTACGGGCTGAGCAGCTCCGGTCAGATCGACACCCAGTACCCGCCGGGCCAGGCCGCGGCGGTGGCGGCGGAGATCAGGCGGCTGCGCGGGGCAGGCCAGCTGATCGTGCCCAGCATCGCCAACATCACCGGCGGCAAGTGGTCCTACGCGCCGGTGGGCCGGATGCTGCACTCGCCGCGGCTGATGGCCGCCCAGGTGGCCGCGATCGTGGCCCTGGTGCAGCGCGAGCACTACGCGGGAATCGACCTGGACTACGAGAACCTGCACGCCGGTGACCGGCAGGCGTTCACCACGTTCGTCACCCGGCTGGCCCGGGCCCTGCATGCGCGGGGCAAGGTGCTGTCGGTCGCGGTGTTCGCCAAGACCACCAACGCGGGCACCGACCCGCGCAACCTGGCCCAGGACTACGCCGCCCTCGGCCGGGCCGCCGACCAGGTGCGCCTGATGGCCTACGACTACCACTGGGAGAGCTCCCCGCCCGGGCCGGTGGCCCCGATCGGCTGGGTCCGCGCGGTGCTGCGCTACGCCCGGACGCAGATCCCGGCCAGCAAGATCGTCCTGGGCGTGCCGCTCTACGGCTACGACTGGGTCGGCCGGCACGGCACCGGGATCAGCTGGCTCCAGGCGCTGCGGCTGTCCCGCCAGTATCACGCGGCGGCCCGGTACGACCAGGCGAGCCAGACCCCGTGGTTCCAGTACCGGGACGCCTCGGGGCGCGAGCACACCGTGTGGTTCGAGAACGCGGCGAGTTCCCGGGCCAAGTTCGCCGCGGCCCAGGGCGCCCAGATCGCCGGCGTCTACCTGTGGATGTACGGATACGAGGACACCGGCACCTGGTCCGCGCTGGGCCATGTGCTGCCGACCTCGGGCCCGCACGCGCTCAGCACGTCGAAGTCGGTGCCCTGATGCCCTGGTGGGTCCTGGCGGTCTTCGTGCTGGGGGCCAACTTCGCCCTCTGGGGATCAGTGGGCCTGATCCGGCTGGCCGAGTCGGTCACCCCCCGGCGCGCCGGGAACGGGGGCCCGGTGACGGCCGTCCCGGCCGGGGGCGGTCCCGGGGACGGCCTGCGGCCCGGGCGCCCGCTGACGCCCGCCGACGTGGCCGTGCTCATCCCGGCGCACAACGAGGCGCTGGTCATCGAGGAGAGCCTGCGGTCCATCATGGCCCTGGTGCCCCGGGGCAACGTCCACGTGGTGTCCGACGGGTCCACCGACGCCACGGTCGAGATCGCCCGGCGCGCGGGCGCGCGGGTGATCGAGACCCGGGAGAACATGGGCAAGGCGGGGGCGCTCGAGGAGGCCATCGGCCGGTTCGGCCTGATCGGGCGGTTCCCCGTGGTCATGCTGCTGGACGCTGATACCCGGGTCCAGCCCGGCTACTTCACCGCCGCGCTGCCCATGTTCGACCACCCGCAGGTGGTCGCGGTGGCCGGCTGCGTGCGGACCGCGCGGGACCGGCGGATGACGCTCGGCGGCAAGGTGCTGGTCGGCCACCGCACCCGGATCTACGCGGTGGGCCAGCGGGCGCTGAAGTTCGGCCAGACCTGGCTGCGCTCCAACGCCACGCCGATCGTGCCGGGCTTCGCCAGCCTGTACCGGACCGATGTCCTGCCGCAGATGGACATGAACCCGCCGGGGCTGGTGATCGAAGACTTCAACATGACCTTCGAGGTGTACCAGAAGGGGCTGGGTAAGGTCGGGTTCACCCTGCAGGCGGTGGCGGTCACCCAGGATCCGGACAACCTGCGTGACTACGTGCGGCAGACCAGGCGGTGGGCGGTCGGGCTGTGGCAGACCGTGCGGCGGCACCCGCCGCGGGCCAACCTGTTCACGGCCATGCTCACCCTGCTGCTGATCGAGCTGATCACCTCCAGCCTGCTGTTCTTCCTGCTGCCGCTGGCCCTGATCGTGCTGGCCGTGCCGGACCTGATCGGCGACGCGCTGTCCTGGCCGGCCTTCGGCGAGCTGCACACGGTGGTCGCGGCGCACCTGACGCTGACCGCGGTGCTATTCGGCGTGGTGCTGCCGGACTACCTGCTCACCTGCGCGGTCGCAGTCCTGGAACGCCAGCCCCGGCTGCTGCTGCTCGGCGTGTTCTTCCCGTTCCTGCGGATGCTGGACGCCAGTATCGGCCTGTACGCGATCCCGGCCGCGTGGCTTTCCCGGTCCAGCGGCCGGTGGAAGAGCCCGGCCCGGCGGGCGGTCGGGCCCGGCGGCGGCACTCTGAAGGACACCCTGAAGGAAACCCTGAGGACGCACAGGTGGCGGAGGCGAGTCATGTATCTGGGTGAGGACAGGCCGGTCGCGACAGTGCACAGTGAGCTGATGGATCCGGTGCGGATATTGCTCGTGGACGACCACCTGATGGTGACCGAGGCGCTGGCCTCCCGGCTGTCCGCGGCGATGGACCTGTGGGTCGCGGGACGGTGCACCACGGCCGACCCCAACCTGCTGGAGATCGTCCGCGGGCTGCGGCCTGACGTGATCACGATCGAGGTCGAGCCGCTCGGCGCGGCGGTAGGGGAGGTGCTGCAGGGCCTGGTGGCCGCCCGGCCCGAGGCCAGGGTGGTCGTGCTGAGCGCGGATCACGACATCGCGCACGGCGTGGAGGCGGCCCGGGCCGGTGTCTCGGCCTGGGTGGCCAAGGAGCAGGGCGCCGCCGAGCTGGAGACCGTGATCCGCGGCGTCTGCCAGGGTTACTCGTGGTTCCCGCCGGACATGCTCGGCGCGATCCTGAGCGAGCTGCGGGCCGACGTCGGCCGGGCCCGGGAGCACGAGGACGTGCTGGACATGCTCAGCCCCCGGGAGCGGGACGTCCTGCTCAGCATGATGGACGGCAAGCGCGGCCGCCAGATCGCCCAGGACCTGCTGATCTCCACCGACACGGTGCGCACGCACACCCGGAACATCTTCGCCAAGCTCGACGTGCACAGCCGCCTGGAGGCGGTCCGGGTGGCCCGGGCCGCGGGGCTGCGCCCCCCCGAGCGGACCGAGTAAGTCACGGGTGCCAAGCTGGTAGGCGGGGGGATGGTGGGATTCATGACGACGGGCGCGGTCCGCGTGGCCACCGTTATCACCCGGCTGGAGGGCGGCGCGGGGCAGCTCGCGCTCCGCGGGGCGCTCAGCATGGACCCGGCCCGCTTCGAGATGACGATCATCACCGGGAGCGGGGACCCGGTCCTGCTGGGCCAGGCCGCCGCGGCCGGCCTGGAGGTCCTGACCGAGCCCGCGCTCCGGGCGCCGATCGCGCCGCGCAGTGACCTGCGGGCCCTGGCGCGGCTGCGGGCGCTGCTCACCCGCCGGCCCTTCGACATCGTGCACACGCACACGGCCAAGGCCGGGGTGCTCGGCCGCCTGGCCGCCCACCGGGCCGGGGTACCCCGCCTGGTGCACACCTACCACGGCTTCCCCTTCCACGAGTTCCAGGGACCGCCGCGGCGGCAGGCGTACGTGCAGATCGAGCGGGGGCTAGGCCGGATCACGGACCTGGCCCTGTGCGTGGGGACCGGGGTGGCCGTCGAGGCGGTCCGCCGCCGGCTGATCTCCCCCGAGCGGATCCGGACCATCGGGGTGGTCGCCGACGGTGCCGCCCCGGATGGCTGTGCATCAAGCGGCTGTGCATCAAACGGCGGTGCGCTCAAACGGCGGTGCGTCAAACGGCGGTGCCCGGGCCCGGGCGCGGGACGCACTGGGCCTGGCCGCCGACGCGACCGTGGTCGGCGCGGTGGGGCGGCTCACGTACCAGAAAGCCCCCGAGGACTTCGTGGGCGCGCTGCGGGCCCTGGGCCGGCCGGACGTGACCGGGGTCTGGATCGGTGACGGGGAACTGGCCGGCCAGGTCGCCGCGCAGGCCCGGGAGACCCCCGGCGTCCGGGTGGTGCTGGCCGGCCAGCGCGGCAACGTCTCGGAACTGCTGCCCGCCTTCGACGTGTTCGCGCTGCCCAGCCGCTACGAGGGCCTGCCCACGGCCGTGGTCGAGGCGATGGTCTGCGGCATCCCGGTGGTGGCCACGGCGGTGAACGCGGTCGGTGACGTAGTGGTGCCGGGCGAGACGGGCCTGCTCGTCCCGCCCGGCCGCCCGGAGCTTATGGCCGACGCTGTCCGGTTTCTCCTGGATTCACCGGAAGCGGGGGCGCGGATGGCCGCGGCGGCCCGGGCCCGCCTCGGCCAGCGGTTCGGCGAGGAGGCGCTGCGCCAGGCGCTGACGGCGGCGTACTCCGCCGGGAGTGCCGCAGCCTAGGCCAGGCATGGTTAACTGTCCGTAATGCCTCATCCGGTAACTAGTCAGTGTCGGAGGGTAAGGATGGGGGAAATGCGGGGGTAATGCCCCGGCCCGGCCGCCCGGGGGGACGGTGCGGGGGAGCGCTGGGGAACAACAGTCGGGGGGAACAAGTGGAGCCGTCGTTGGACCGGCGACGGGGCCGGGGGCGCAGGCGGTCGGACGTCGAGGAACCGCTCGCGGTACGCGGCCTGCTACATGATCTTGGCCATCAGATGACCACGCTGTCATACCTGGTCGAGGCCGTGCGCGGGGACGTGGAACTGCCTGGGGACGCAGGCTCCCGGCTCGAGTTGCTGTCGCTGGAGATGTCCCGGCTGCTGGACATCATCGCCCAGGAGATCCCGGGCGGGGCCGGGGTGCCGGCCGTGGCCGAGGTCGGGCTGCGCTCGCTGGCCGGCCAGGTGACCCAGCTGGCCCGGATCGCGCACGAGACCTCGGTGGTCCTGGAGCCCGGCCCGGAGGTGACCATCGAGGCCAGCCCGGCGCTGCTGTGGCGGGTGCTGACCAACGTGGTGGACAACGCGGCCCGGGCCGCGGGCCCCTGCGGCCGGGTCGGCGTGTCGGTCTCGGCCGCGGGTGACCGGGCCGCACTCGACGTGATCGACGACGGCCCCGGCTTCGGCCAGGGCCCGCCCGGCGCGGCCTCGCTGGGGCTCGGCGTGGTGACCACGCTGCTCGAGTCGTGCGGCGGCGCGCTGGAGATCCGGGCGCCTGCGGCGGGCGGCGCGCACGTCCGGATCGTGGTGCCGGTGCGGTCCGGCCCGGCCGGTCCCGTCCCCGGCGGGAACGGCCAGGTGGTCCCGTGACCGGGCTCGTGATCGGGGACGATCACAGTGTCTTCCTCGATGCGATGTCCGCCGTCCTGGTGCAGCGCGGCTACCAGGTCACCGTGGCCCGCAGCGTCCCCGACACCATCGAGACCGTGCGCCGGACCCAGCCGGACGTGTGCCTGATCGACCGGCACTTCGCCGGGGACAACGGGATCACGGCCATCAGCCCGATGCTCGCCGCCAGCCCCCGGACCAGGGTGCTGGTGCTCAGCGCCGACCCGGACACCGACGGGATCCGTGAGGCCCTGCACGCCGGGGCCTCCGGCTACCTGCACAAGACCAGGGGCGTGTCCGCGCTGACCAGGGCCATCGAGCGGGTGCAGCGCGGCGAGGTCGTGGTCGACGTGCCGAAGCCCGCCCCGGCGCGGCCGGCGGCCCGGCAGGACGACGCGCACCGGCTCGCCGCGTTCCTCACCGCACGCGAGCGGGAATGCCTGCAACTGCTGGTGGAAGGCCTGGACACGGGCGGCATCGCGATCAAGCTGGGGGTCTCGGCCGCCACCGTGCGCACCCATGTCCAGTCGCTGATGACCAAGCTCGGCGTGCACTCCCGGCTGGAAGCGGCGTCCTACGCGGTCCGTTACCGCTTGCTGGAGGACGAGGTGACCCGTTTCCGCTCGACCGGCACCGGATTAGCCCGCCGCCCGCAGCGGCACACCGCCCGCGCTGTGGCCGCCAGGCCGGCCGCGCCCAGGGCCCCGAGCAGGATCCAGTCCGTGATCCGCCGGGCCACGTCGGGCGGGGTCGCGGCGAAGCTGTAGGAGTCCGTGGTCAGCGAGCCGTTGGAGAACAGGGCCAGGCCGAAGCTCAGCCCGCTGGCCCCGGCCGGCACGGGCGGCGTCGCCCAGCGGGCCTGGGCCCAGCCCGGGCTGGCTGCGAAGTACGGGCTCGACGTCCAGTACACCCAGCGCCCCGACCAGGTCCGGTAGTAGGCCGAGTACTGGGCCCGGGCCGTCGACTGGTACCAGGCGCCCAGCGTGTACGACTGGCCCGGATGAACCGGCAGCGAGCATTCCCCCAGATCGAACTGGGGCAGCAGCTTGGCGTCCCCGCTGTGGTAGCCGGTGATGGTCAGCCGCTGCGCCCAGTGCCCGGCGTGGCTGCCGGTGGTGCGCTGCCAGCGGGCGGTGTTCTGCCCGTACCCCCCCTCCATCCAGCACCGGGGGGTACTGGCGGGGGCCGCGGACGTGGTTTCCAGCGACGCGCTCACTGCGCCCGACGCGGCGACCGATTCCAGCGAGGGGTTGACGATCCCGTGCGGCGCGGCCGCCGCGACCCGCGGCACCGGGCGAATCCGCCCCCCGGGCACCTGGCCCCCGGTGACCTGGCCCCTCGTTACCTGGCCTACCGTTACCTGACCCACCGTGCGGACGGCCGTGCCCGGGCCCTGGCGCTGGGCGAGCCACCGGGCGAAGGCGTCCAGCATCGTGGCGCGCACGGCCAGGCCGCCGCAGCGGCGGCCGTCGCACACGTGATGGAAGACCAGCGGCAGCCAGCCCCCCCGCCGCTGCGCCGCGGTGACGGTGCGCTCCAGGTCGCGCAGCGTCCATGAGCTGTCCACCTCCCCGGCCGTGCGCAGCGCCATCGGATCGCGCGGCGGGATGCTCTCGGTCAGGGCGCAGCCGGGGCAGCCCGGTGCGCGCAGCCCGACGACGCCCCGGGCGCTGGTGTAGCCGCAGCCGCGGACGATGGCCTCGGTCCGCGGGCTGTCCGCCCCGCCCGGGTAGGCGAAGGAGATCGCCTGGTAGCCCCAGCGGGCCAGGATCGAGCGGCTGTCACAGACCTGCCGCCGGGCCTCACTGGTGGTCAGCGCGGTCAGCCGGAGATGGGACACGGTGTGGCCGCCGATCTCGTTCCCGTCCGCGGCCAGCCGGTGCAGGTCGGAGCGGGTCACATAGCCCGGCGCCCCGACCGCGCCGGTGATGATGTAGAACGTCGCGGGCAGCCGGTAGCGGTGCAGGATCCGGGCCGCGGCCATCTGGTCGGCGTCCCCGTCGTCGAACGTCAGGGTCACCACGGTGCGCGGGGCGTGCCCTGCGCCGTCCTGGGACGGCGCGGCCAGGCGGCCGGCGGGGGTGACGGAAGTGCCCTGGGCGGGGACCGCCGCCAGCAGGACCAGGGACATGGTGGCCAGGCCAGCGGCCAGCAGGCGGGCCACCCCCCGGCCTGCCCTGCTGCCCCGCCAGCGTGACCCCCGGCCCTGCCGCAAACGCGTCCCCCTCGGGGAGATGCCCGTGTCCCCCGCCGCCGACCTGGGCCCCAGGTTAGGCAGGACGCGCGGCGACCCCATCCCCCGTCGGGGTGATCTGCGCTACGCCATCCGCGGGAACGGCCGCCGGAGCCGCCCGGAGCAGGGTGCCCCGCCAGGTGGCCGCGACGGTGCGCACGCTGACCACCGCCCAGGCCGCCACCAGGACCAGGTACAGGCCGGCCGCAGTCCAGCGGAAGAGCCCGGCCCCGGTGTGCAGGGCGAGGCTGGTGGTCCCGGTCACCAGGGTGCCGACCGGGAACGTGAACGACCACCAGGTCAGGCTGAACGGAAGGTGGGCCCGGGCCGCGCGGATCGTGATCGCGGCGGCCAGGGCCGCCCAGAGCACCGCGAAACCCCAGACGGGGACGCCGTAGACGACCCCGAAGGCCTGGAAGGCCGCCCCGTAGGGGGAGGGCAGGACCAGCCGCGCCGCGCCGCCGAGGAGGCCGGCCGCGGTGATGGACTGGCCGAGCGGGCCGAGCACGATCCAGAGCGTGGGGACCATCGCGGCCGGGCCGACCGAGTGCCGGACCAGGCGCTGCCACAGTTGCGTGATCACCACCATGCTCGCGATCAGGCTGATCCCGAACATGGCGTAGCAGGCCAGCAGCATGGTCAGCCGCGGCTGACCGGCGGGCAGGTGCGGGATGAGCAGCGCCCCGGTGGCCGCGCTGACCATGGGCGGGACCACCGGCATCAGCCAGCCGCCGAAGGCGGCGTCCGGGGCGGCCCGCAGCCGGGTGAACATCAGGTAGGGCACGGCCAGGCTGGCGGCCAGGCCGGCCAGCGTGCCGAGCGGCCACAGCACGGCGTCGATGATGAGGGCGGCGTGCGGGCCGATCAGCCCGGGGCCGAGCAGCAGGGCCCCGGCCCCGACGGTCAGCAGCGCCATCGGCGGCGCCCCGTAGAACTGGACCATGACCGGGTTCCGCGCGTGCCCCAGCGCGGCCTCCCGGTACCGGGACCAGTGCACCACCTCGGCCGCGGCCAGCACCACGAGCCACGCGGCGGCCAGCACCCAGACGGCGGTGGCGAAGCCCCGCAGGCCCGGCCACTGGACCGGGAGCGTGGCGGCCGCGGTGGCCACGATGCCGGTGCCCATCACCGAGGCGAACCAGTTGGGCCCGAGGCTGGCGAACGCGCAGGCGGGCCGGTCCAGGTCGCGGAGCGGCCCGCGGCGGCCGGTCCGGGCCGTCGCCTGCGGGGTGGGGCGGGTGGGGGTGCTTATGGCCATAGCACCAGCATCAGGCCACGCCGGGCCTTCCGGTAGCGGGCCTGTCCCTGTCAACTCACAAGCAGAGCTTGTGCCCGCCCACAGGACGTCGTTGTGGCCTGGTTAGGGTGGTGGCGTGCCGTTGAGCCCGCACGTTCCCGACCTGGCCGCCCTCGAGCTGTTCGTGGCCGTGGCCCGGCACGGCAGCATCGGGGCGGCGGCGCGGCACACCGGGATCAGCCAGCAGGCCGCGTCGGCCCGGCTGCGGGCGATGGAGAGCCAGGTCGGCACGGCCCTGCTCGACCGGGACCCGCGGGGGTCGCGGCTCACCGCGGCCGGGGCGCTGCTGGTGGACTGGGCGGCGCCGCTGCTGGCCCAGGCGGGTGAGCTCGACAGCGGCATCGCCAGCCTGCGCCGGGCCCGCGACGCCCAGCTGCGGGTCGCGGCCAGCCTCACGATCGCGGAGCACCTGCTGCCGGCCTGGCTGGTCGCGCTGCGCGACGAGTACGAGCAGGCCGGCCGCCAGCCCGCGGAGATCACCCTGGTCGCGGCCAACAGCGAGGCGGTCGCCGTCACGGTGGCGGAGCACGGCGTGGACCTCGGCTTCGTCGAGGGCCCTGTCCCGCCGCGCGGGCTGCGGTCCCGGGTGGTCGCCGCGGACCGGCTGGCCGTCGTGGTCCGCCCGGATCATCCGTGGGCCCGCCGCAGATCCCCGGTCCGCCCGGCCGAGCTGGCGGCCACGCCGCTGGTGGAGCGGGAAGAGGGGTCCGGCACCCGGCAGTCCCTGCGCGCGGCCCTGACCGCCTGCCTCGGCCCTGACCCCCAGCTGGCCGCGCCCGCCCTGCGGCTGAGCACCACCACGGCGGTTCGGCAGGCGGTCCAGGCCGGGGCGGGCCCGGCCGTGCTGAGCCTGCTCGCCGTGCGCGAGAACGTGGCGGCGGGACTGCTGGCCGTCATCCCGGTCCCGGACCTCGACCTGGGCCGCCGGCTGCGGGCGGTCTGGGCTGGCACTCCCCAGCCGCCCGCGGGCCCGGCCCGGGACCTGATGGCGGTGGCCGCCCGGCTCGGCGCGCCGCCCGAGCCCGGATGACGGGGCCTGGATGACGGGGCCCTCGTCACGATCACGGTGACGTGGTAGACGCACAGGGTAGGACGCACTGGGTTAGACGCACTGAGGGTTCGCAAAGACGCACAGGGTTAGACGCACTGGGGGTGCACCCGATGGCCAGCAAGACCAAGGCGGCCCAGGCCGCGAAGGAGCACCGGGTGCACCGGCTGCCGCGCGAGCTCTACGAGACCGAGCTCTACCGGCTCCAGGCCGAGCTGGTGAAGGCCCAGGAGTGGGTCCGGGCCGAGAAGGCCCGGATCGTGGTGATCTTCGAGGGCCGTGACGCGGCCGGCAAGGGCAGCACGATCAAGCGGGTCACCCAGTACCTCAACCCGCGGACCGCCCGGATCGCGGCCCTGCCCGCACCGACCGAGCGGGAACAGACCCAGTGGTACTTCCAGCGGTTCGTCGAGCACCTGCCGGCCGGCGGCCAGATCGTCCTGTTCGACCGGAGCTGGTACAACCGCGCCGGGGTGGAGCACGTTATGGGGTTCTGCTCCAAGGAGGACTACGCCAGGTTCCTGCATCAGTGCCCGCTGTTCGAGCGGATGCTGGTCGAAGACGGCATACTGCTGCGCAAGTACTGGTTCTCGGTCAGCGACGCCGAGCAGCAGGAGCGGTTCCGGTCCCGCCTGGAAGATCCCATGCGGCGGTGGAAGCTGTCTCCGATGGACCTGGAGTCGGTCACCCGGTGGGAGGACTACAGCCGGGCCAAGGACGAGATGATGCTGCACACCGACATTCCCGAGGCGCCCTGGTACGTCGTGGAAAGCGACGACAAGCGGCGGGCCCGGATCAACATGATCGCCCATCTGCTCTCCACCATCCCCTACCACGACGTCCAGCACACGACGCTGGAGCTGCCGCCGCGGCCGCCGGCCAAGGGCTACGTGCGGGTGCCGCGGGAGATGCAGACCTACGTGCCGGACCACGCGGCCGCGCTGGAGACCCGCAGACGTGAGTGACAGCCGTGAGTGAGAGCAGCGAGCCGGGGGCTGAGCCGGGGCGGACGGCCCCCCGGCCCGCGGTGGCCGCCTCGATCTGGGCCCTGGAGCACGCCCAGGACTTCGTGACCGTGGCCGTGGGTGTGGTGCTCATCGTCCTCGCCGCCACGCTGGCCGTCTCCGGGGTGGTGGGCTTCATCCACGATGTGCACCGGCTCGGCATCCCCACCGCCGCCATCAACCTGCTGGACCGGGTCCTGCTGGTGCTGATCCTGGTCGAGATCGTGCACACGGTCGTGCTGTCGCTGCGCGCGCACCGCCTCGCCGCGCAGCCCTTCATCGTGGTCGGGCTGGTCGCCGTGATCCGGCGGATCCTGTTCCTGCTCAGCAACGAGAACCACATCCCCACCACCGAGCTGGCCCTGCTCATCGGCATGGTGGTGGCCTTCGTCGCCGCCTACCTGGCGGTCAGCTACTTCGAGAAGCCCGGCCTGGACGAGGATTCCCCGCCGCCCCGGGCCCGGGGGAAGAAGAACGCCACTGGTAGGGTTGAGTCATTAGGCGGCTGAAGATGTCGCCACTTCCGCGGGCAAGTTGCCCGCGTGGTCGCATCTGTGAGCAGTCCGCTTCCCGGTGAGCCCCGGTTGTCAGTACGCCGCTGAGCCAGCATGGCCCAGCCAGCCTGGTTCGCCGTTATCGTGACGCTGGTCCCGCGGCGCGGCCCCCGAATCATGGATGGAGTTCACCGTGCCCCAGCGCCCTGCTGCCCAGGGATCCGGCCCGTCTGCCGGTCACCGGCGGCGGAGGCCGGCCCGCCCCGGCCGGTCGGCCAGCCCGCGCAGGCCGTCTCACCAGGGCCGGTCTAACCGGCCCGCCCCGCCCCGCCCCGTCACCTCCGAGCTCGAGCGCGCGCTGACCGCCGCGCTCAGCGCGCCGGCCCCGGCCGCGACGACGTTCGCCGAGCTGGGCCTGCCCGGCCCGCTGGTCTCGGCGCTCGGCGAGCAGGGCATCATCGCCCCGTTCGCCATCCAGGCCCGCGCGCTTCCCGACGCGCTGGCCGGCCGGGACGTGCTCGGCCGCGCGCAGACCGGGTCGGGCAAGACCCTGGCCTTCGGCCTGCCCCTGCTGGCCCGGCTGGCCCATCCGGCCAGCCCCCGCCAGTCCCGCTCCCCGCGCGGCCTGGTCCTGGTCCCGACCCGGGAACTGGCCCGTCAGGTGGCCGAGGTGCTGGCCCCGCTGGGCCGCCGCATCGGCGTCCGGGTCACCACCGTGTACGGCGGTGCCCCCATGGGCCGCCAGATCGAGCAGCTGGCCCGCGGGGTGGACATCGTGGTCGCCACGCCCGGGCGGCTCATCGACCTGATCGGCCGGGGCGCCGCCAGCCTGGCCCAGGTGGAGATCGCTGTCCTGGACGAGGCCGATCACATGGCCGACCTGGGCTTCATGCCGGCCGTGACCCAGCTGCTCGACGCGACACCGCGTGACGGGCAGCGGATGCTGTTCTCGGCCACCCTGGACCGGGACGTGGACCGGCTGGTCACCGCCTACCTGACCGACCCCGCCCTGCACGCCGTCGCCCCGGTGACCGACCCGGCCGTGGCCGCGGACCATCAGGTGTTCGTGCTGCCCGCGTCGGACAAGGTGGACATCGCCGCCGAGATCGCCGGGCGGCCCGACCGCACCCTGTTCTTCGTCCGGACCAAGCACGGCGCGGACCGGCTGGCCAAGCAGCTCACCCGGGCTGGCGTCGAGGCGGGCGCGATCCACGGCGACCTCAGCCAGAACCAGCGCCAGCGCGCCCTGGACGGGTTCGCCGCGGGCTACCCGCGGGTCCTGGTCGCTACCGACGTGGCCGCCCGCGGCCTGCATATCGACGACGTCGGCCTGGTCGTCCACTTCGACCCGCCGAACGACCACAAGGACTACCTGCACCGCTCGGGCCGTACCGGCCGGGCTGGTGCGACCGGGACCGTGCTCGCCCTCGTCGATCCCGCCCAGGCCCGCGAGGTCGCGCGGCTGCAGGAGGCGGCCGGGGTCAGCCCGGCCCGGCACCAGGTGCAGCCCGGGGACCCGGCGGTCCGGGACATCGCGACGTCCGGGACGCCGATCCCGCCGCCGCCGCCCCGGCCGGAGCGCCCGGCTGGCTCGCCGCCCGGCCAGTCCGGGCGGGGCCGGCCCGGCCGCAGCGGCCGCGCCCGCCCCGGCCGCGACGGCCGCCCGCAGTCCGGGGCGAACCGCGCCGCGCAGGGCCGCCGCAGCCGGCCGCCGCGGACCCGCCTGCCCGAGGCGAGTTAAGGCACGCCTTAGGCCCGCAGCCCGGGGCGCCTGGCCGCCGGTGCCCCGGGCGGACATCCTTGCCCATCACGGGCGCCCGTGCGACGATCCCAGTACCTGGCCGCCGGCCGTCGCGGCCTTCCAGTGCACTGGAGCGCCCCGTTGGCTCAGTCCGGCACGCGGTGACCGCCGCACCTGCCCAGGATGCCCGCCTGCGTGGCGAGCCGGTCGCGCGTGCCGTATTCGTCGGCCTGCCCGCCCGCTACGACCGGCTCGCCTACCTGCTCTCGATGGGCCAGGACCGGCGCTGGCGGCGGGCGGTGGTCAGCCACACCGCGGCCGGCCAGCCGGGCCTGGCGCTGGACGTGGCGACCGGCCCGGCCGGGATCGCCCTGGCGGTGGCGGAACAGACCGGCGCCCGCGTGGCCGGGGTCGACCTGAACGAGCCCATGCTGCGGGCGGGCGTGGCCCGGACCCGGCGCCCCGGCGGCCGCGGTCAGGTCAGGCTGGCCGTCGGCCGGGCGGATGACCTCCCGTTTCCCGACGCCACCTTCGACGCGGTGACCTTCTCCTACCTGCTGCGTTACGTGGACGATCCGGCCGCGACCGTGGCCGAGATGGCCCGCTGCCTGCGGCCCGGCGGCACCCTGGCCAGCCTCGAGTTCTACGTGCCGCCGCAGCCCGGGTGGCGGCTGGCCTGGTGGTGTTACACCCGGCTGGCGCTGCCCGTGCTTGGCGCGCTGACCGGCGGCGCGGCCTGGTACCGGGTCGGCCGCTTCCTCGGGCCCAGCATCTCCGTGCACTACCGGCGGCATTCCCTCGACGATCACATCGCGGCCTGGCGGGCGGCGGGCCTGACCGACATCGGGGTCAGCGTGATGAGCCTGGGTGGCGGGCTGGTGATGTGGGCCCGCAAGGCCGCGCCGCCCGCGGGACCTGGTTCGTGAGCGCGCGGACCGAGAAGACCGCCTTCTACGCGGTGGGCCGCGGCACCGGCGGCTTCCGCGACTGGCTCACGCTGCTGCACCCGCCGTACACGCTGTGGCACCTGTCCTACGTGGCGATCGGGGCGGCGCTGGTGCCGCACCCGGTGCTGTGGCGGCTCGCGGCCACGATGCTCGCGTTCTTCCTGGCCGTGGGGGTCGGCGCGCACGCCCTCGACGAGCTCAACGGCCGCCCGCTGAGCACCGGCATCAGCAGCGTGGTGCTGGCCATCACCGCCGGGGTGTCCATCGCCATCGCGGTCGTGATGGGCCTGATCGACGGGGGCCTGCGGCTGCTCCCGTTCGTGATCGTGGGCGCGATCCTGGTCTGCGGGTACAACCTGGAACTGCTCGGCGGGCTGCTGCACAGCGACTTCTGGTTCGGCGCGGCCTGGGGCGCGTTCCCGGTCCTGGTCGGCGCGTACGCCCAGCACTGGACGCTGCCCCCGGCCGTGCTGGTCGCCGCGGCCGCCGCGTTCTTCCTGTCCATGGGCCAGCGCTCGCTGAGCACCCCGGCCCGGGCGCTGCGCCGCCGGATCGCCTCGGTGTCGGTCCGGGTCACCTGGCGCGACGGCAGCGAGCAGGAGCTCGGCCGGGCCGACCTGCTCGCCCCGCTGGAACGCGCGCTCCGCTACTTCACCTGGGCGACCGGGACCCTGGCCGTGGCCCTGGTGCTGGCCCGGTGAGCAGCCGCGGGTTCGATGTGGTGGTGGCCGGCGCCGGGCCGGCCGGGAGCGTGGCCGCGCTGGTGCTGGCCCGCGGCGGCGCCCGCGTCGCGCTGGTGGACAAGGCGGCCTTCCCCCGCGACAAGGCGTGCGGTGACCTGGTCGGGCCGCGCGGCGTGGGCCTGCTCGACGAGCTGGGCGTGTCGGTGCCGGACGCCGGGCAGGGCGCGGACCTGCTCGTGGTGGGCCCGTCCGGGCACCGCTCGCGGCTGCCGGCGTTCCGCGGCCGGACCTATCCGGGGCACGGCGTGGTCATCCCCCGGGTCGTCCTGGACGACGCGCTCCGCACGGCCGCCATCGAGGCAGGCGCGGAACCCATCCGGGCCCGGGTCAGCGGGGTGGACCGGCCGCCCGGCGGCCCGGTCCGCGCGCTGATCACCAGCGACGGGCGGCAGCTCGCCGCGGACGCCTTCATCGGCGCGGACGGCGCGCTCAGCCCGGTCGCCCGGCTGGCCGGCCTGCTGGACCCCGGCAGCGCCCTGTGGGGCTTCGCGATCCGCGCGTACGTCCCCGCCGAGGTGCCGCTGCCGCTGCTGGTCCTGCTGGACCAGGCGCCCTGGCGGATCTACCCGGGATACGGCTGGCTCTTCCCCGGCGCCGCCGGGCAGGCCAACGTGGGCATCGGGGTGGGCCTGGGCACCCGCCGCCGCCAGGCCCGGCTGCGCGGCGACCTGGAGCGGTTCGCCACCCTGCTGCGCACCTCGGGGGACCTGGCCCCGGGGGCCACGACCGGGCCGGTGACCGGCGGATGGCTGCGGATGGGCGGCACCGGAACCCCGCCGGCCGCGGCCAACCTGCTGCTCGCCGGGGACGCGGCCGGGCTGATCAACCCGCTGCAGGGGGAAGGCATCGGCCCGGCCATGGTCAGCGCGCGGCTGGCCGCGGAGTGCCTGCTGGCCGGTCCCGGGCAGGCGGCCGCGGCCTACACCGAGGCGGTGACGGCCGCGTTCGGCCGCTACCTGCCGGGGGCCTCGGCCCTCCAGGCCACCCTGCTGCGCCGTCCCCGCACCGCGTCGGCCGCGGTGCGGCTGCTGACCGCGCCCCCGGTCCGCCGGCTGCTGGCCGGAACCTGGTCGCTGTACTGGAACGGCCTGGTGGACGGGGCCAGCCCGCGGCCGGCCGCGTGGACCGCCGCGGCGGTCCAGCAGGTGGCCAGCCGCCTGGGCCGCCGGTGGCCCGCGAACCCCCCTGACCTGGGCCACCTGGACCCCGGCGGGCTGGACCCGGGACCGCCGGACCTGGTCACTTCACCCGCTGCGGATGACGCGCGGCCGCTCTGATCTGATTGGCTCGTGGCCAGGCCCCCCTGGGAGGGGACCTTGGCCACAGCCACCGCGCGGGGCACCGCCGGGGCGGGGACGGCGCCGCGCCAGGCGTCCCTGGTCCTCCTCGCGCTGATCGTGGTGGCCGCGGTGGCCAACCTGAACCTCACCGTGGCCAACGTGGCGCTGCCCGACATCGGCCGGGCCTTCGACGCCGGGCAGACCACGCTCGACCTGATCGCCATCAGCTACTCGCTCGGGCTGGCCGGGTCGGTGCTCTACCTCGGGGCGGTAGGCGACCGCTACGGCCGCCGGATGATGCTGGTGCTGGGCGTGCTGCTGTCCGTGCCGGCCTGCCTGATGGCCGCCTACGCCCCGGACGCCGGCGTGCTGGTGGCCGGCCGCCTGCTCGGCGGGGTCTCCGCGGGCATGGCCTACCCCACGACCCTGGCCCTGATCACCGCGCTGTGGTCGGGACCCGCCCGGATCAGGGCCATCGCCCTGTGGTCCGGTCTCGGCGGCGCGATCACCGCCCTGGGGCCGTTGCTGGCCGGCCTGGTGCTGCAGCACTTCTGGTGGGGATCAGCCTTCCTGCTCACCCTGCCGCTGGCGGTGGTGGCCCTGATCCTGGCGCTGGCCTGCGTGCCGTCACACGTCAACGAGACCTCCGACCCCGTCGACCATCCAGGCGGAGTCCTGTCGATGGTTTTCGTTGCGGCCCTGGTAGTAACGATCAATTTCGCGCCGGTACCGGGCGCGGGAGCCCTGGCCCTCGGCACGGCCCTGGTCGCGCTGGCCGCCGGGGCCGGGTTCTTCCTCCGCCAGCGCCGGGCCCGGCCGCCCCTCTACGACCTGCACGTGGCGGGCCGGCGGATCTTCTGGGTGGCGGCCGTGGGCGGGATCATCGTCTTCGGGTCGCTGATGGGCTCGATCTTCGTCGGCCAGCAGTACCTGCAGGACGTGCTCGGCTACTCACCGCTGCGCGCCGGGCTGGCCATCCTCCCGGCGGCCGTGTGCATGGTGGCGTTCGCGCCGCTGTCGGCCCGGCTCACCCACGCCCGCGGGTCGGGCTTCACGCTGCTCGGCGGGTACCTGTTCTGCCTGCTCAGCTTCGTCACCATGCTGCTGGGCTGGAAGCAGGGCAGCTCGTACTGGGTCGTCGGGCTGGCGTTCGCGTTCCTGGGGGCCGGGGTCGGGCTGGCCGGCACGCCGGCCTCGCACTCGCTCACCGGCTCCGTCCCCACCCGCCGGGCCGGGATGGCCTCCGGCACCGCCGACCTGCAGCGCGACCTGGGCGGCGCGATCATGCAGTCGATCCTGGGCGCGCTGCTCACGGCCGGCTACGCCCGGGCCATCGCCGGGTCGGTGGCCAGCGCACCGGACCGCAGCAAGATCACCAGCAGCGTGCAGAACCAGCTCGAGAAGTCGTTCGCCGGGGCGCAGGAGGTCGCGCAGCGCTACCCGCAGTACGCCGGGAAGATCACCGCGGCGGCCCGGAGCGCGTTCCTGGCCGGTGACCAGTGGGCCTACGCGGCCGCCATCCTCGGCGTCCTGCTCGGGGCCGCGCTCGTGTTCCTCATGTTCCCGCGCCACGACGCCGAGGAGGCGCTGCTGGCGCGGTACCACGCGGAGGACAGCCGGTAGACGCTCAGGCCCGTGCTGGCTAAGCCCGTGCTGGCTAGGCCCGTGCTGGCTAAGCCCGTGCTGGCTAAGCCCGTGCTGGCTAGGACTGGGCGGCGGAGTTGCCCGGCTTGGCGCTGGCCAGCCGGGCGGTGGCCGGCGCCTGCGTCACCGACGAGGGGCTGACGAACGTGCTGCCGGACGAGGTGACCTGCACGGCCTGGCCCGTCGCGCTGCCCTTCAGCAGCTGCTTCCAGCTCAGGAACCACACGGTGAAGCCGTCATCCCAGCGGCCCGGCTTCGGGCTGCCGGTGATGGTCACCGGGTCCCCGGGCGTCGCGAGGTTGTAGTACATGGCCGCGTGCTCCGGGGACAGGTTCACGCAGCCGTGGCTGACGTTGGTGAACCCCTGCTCACCCACGGACCAGGGCGCCGAGTGCAGGTAGTCGCCGCTGTAGGTGAACCGCACCGCGTCGTTGACCAGCTCGTTGTACCCGTTGCCGACCATCCGCACCGGGTTGCCCTTCTCCAGCGTGATGTACGTGCCGTCCACGGTGTCCAGGCCGGGCCGGCCCGTGCTGATCGGCCAGTGCCCCCACAGCTTGCCCTTGTAGAAGACGTTCAGGTGGTGCGTTTTGGTGCTGGCCACCACGACCAGCGACGGCCCGATGTCGAAGGTCTGGGTGAGGTCGGCGGTGAAGAACACGCCGGGCGAGGCCTCCACGCCGTCCAGGTGCCCGTTGAACGAGACCGTGGTGTTCGCGGGCCAGTAGTTCATGGTGCGGAAGTACAGCGTCTGGTCGCCGTCCCAGTACCAGGCCCCGGTCACCGGCTTGGAGCTGCTCACCTGGAGGGACTTCTCCACCGCGGCCTTGTTGGTCACCGGGGAGCTGAACGTGATGCGGATGGGGATCCCGACGCCGTAGGACTGCTTGTAGCCCTCGAAGATCATGGCGGTGTCGGAGACGGCCGGGGTCAGCGTGTGGAAGCTGCTCGTGGACGTGACCGTGGTCCCGGACGAGTTGACCGCCGTGGCGCGTACGAGATAGTTCCGGGACGGCTGCAGCGCCCACTGGTTCCGCCACACCGTGTGCTTCCCGTTGAGGGCGCCGCTCACGGTCTGGTGCCCGGAGGTCACGGTGACGCTCTTGATCGTGCCGCTGGCCGCGGTGACCGTGATGCCCTTGCTGGGGTTGACGTCGTGATGCCCGTCGCCGGGGGTGATGTGCAGCTCGGCGGCGGCCGCGGCGGCGGAGGCCGTGGCGTGCGGCGAGCTGGTCTGGCCCGGGTTCCCGCTGGCCGTGGGTGCTCCACTGGAGCAGGCCGCGATGACCAGGCCCGCCACGCCGGTGACGGCGCTGACCGCGAGCCAGCGGCCGGGTCCGGCGGTCCTGCCCTGGCGGCCTGACCGGATGTGCTGCTGGCCGTCAGCCCTGTCGCTCTGCCGCACTGCGGATCCTCCTGTTGCTGCCCACTTGCGGCCGTGGCGGTCTATTGCCACGGCAGGGTTTGCCCTCACGCCACGGGCCCGGGGCGTTCTGCCGGGGGAGACTGTGGCGCCCGTTCGTCAACGTCGTCCGGGGGCGGACTGGTTCCAGGCGAAGCACCCACTACTGAGACGGACCGTGCGCGCCGGAGGTTGCCTACCAAAGGTACCCGTCTGCCGCGAGCCCGGCGAACCATCTGAAAACCAGTGATAGCGGCCAGCGCGACGATGCCGGTCGCGGCCCAGGGCACGTAGTCGCCGAGCCGGTCGTACAGGGTGCGCGCGCCGGCCGGGGGCAGCCCCAGCCGCACCACGGTCACCCCCCGCTGCCCGGCGGTCATCAGGGCCAGCAGCCGCCCGCGGGCGTCGAAGGCCACCGTGTCCCCGGTCAGGGCGGCCTGGACCACCGGGCGGCCGGTCTCCGCGGCCCGCACCGCGCTCAGCGACGCGTGCTGGGCCGGCGCCCAGCTCTTCTGGAACGTCGAGTCGGAGGTCTGGTACACCAGGAGCTGGGCCCCCAGGTCCGTGTCCACCCGGGACATGTCGGGGAAGGCCGATTCGAAGCAGATCAGCACGCCGAGCGGCAGCGGCCGGCCCAGCCGGTCGGTGGCGTGGACCAGGTGCGCGCCGTCGCCGGGCACCATGTTGCTCGCGGCGGCCTGGCTGATCGAGGCGATCCAGCCGAGCGCGGCGCGCAGCGGGATGTACTCGCCGAACGGGACCAGCCGGGTCTTGGTGTACGAGCCTTCGATCCCCCGGGGCCCGATCAGCAGGGCCACCTTGGACCGCGCACCGTCCGGCAGGGACGCGTCCTGGTTCACCAGCACCTGGGCGCCGCTGCTCACGGCCAGCCGCCTGATCTGCCGGAATAGCACCGGCTGGCGCTCGAGGTCGGTGCCGACGCTGCTCTCCCCCCAGATGATCAGGTCCGGGCGGGCGGCCCGCAGCCGGCCGGACAGCCGCAGGCTCGCGTCCACCCGCTGGTTCTTGCCGCTGGTGAGGCCGGGCTGGACCAGCGCCACCGTGATGTGCCGGACTGGCGGCACGGCCGCGCTGAGGGCGAAGGCCACCGGCCCGGCGGCCAGCGCCACGGCGACCCCGGCGGCCCCCGCGGCGCGCACCGCCATGGACCGGGCCAGCAGCAGGATCGCGAGGCCGGTGTTGACCGCCACCAGGGCGAAGCTGATCAGCCAGACGCCGCCCACCGCGGCCAGGGCGAGCACCGCGGGATGCTGCCACTGGCTGGCGCCCAGCACGTCCCAGGGGCCGCCGAAGCCCTGCCAGGACCGGGCCCACTCGGTGAACACCCAGTAGCCGGGCAGCACGGCCAGCGCGGCCAGCGCGCGGGCCGGCCGCAGCGGCGGGTGCAGCAGGGTCCAGGCGGCCAGCCCGAACCCACTCCACAGGACCCCGAACACCACCGCGACCAGCAGCAGCGCGGGGCCGATGTTGGGGACCAGCCAGTACAGGGAGGCCAGGATGAAGCCGGCGCCCAGCCACCAGCCGCGCACCGCGGCCTCGCGGGCGGACGGTGCGGCGCGGATGATGAGGATCGCGGGCACCAGCCCGCACCAGCCGAGGAACTCCAGGTTCAGCTGGGGGAAGGCCAGGGTGGGCAGCGCACCTGCGGCCAGCGCCGCATACCGGAGCGGCTCGGCGAAGGCCCGCCATACTGCCATGACTCCATTGTCGGCCTATCCCGGCGGGCCGGGTCTGCCCGGGCCCATCCGTGATGCGCGCGTTACGTGGTTCCGGGCGTACGGCGGCGCCGGGCCCCGGTCACGGCCCGGGCGATGGCCCAGCCCAGGGCCAGGATGGTCAGGCCGGTGAGCACGGCCTCCGGCCAGCCGGCCAGCCGGTCGGCCAGGGTCAGGCCGCTGCGCAGCGGAACCCGCTCGTCCAGCACGGCCCGCTGCCACAGCCCGGTGCGGGCCAGCACGGTGCCGTCCGGGGCGATGATGGCGCTCTCCCCGGTGGTGGACGCGTACACGATGGCGCGGTCCGAGGTGATCGCGTCGATCCGGGCCATGGCCACCTGCTGGGTGGACTCGCCGGACTGGCCGTCCACCTCGAACGTGGCGTCGTTGGACTGCACCGCGAGCAGGTTGGCGCCCGCGGTCACCTCGGAGCGCACCAGGCCGTCGAAGCCGACCTCGTAGCAGATGACGTCGCCGAGCCGGATCGCGCCCTGGTGGAACACCACCGCCCGGTGGCCGGCGGTGAAGTTGACCGGCTGCAGGTTGACCAGCGAGGTGACGTGCGCGAGCAGGCTGCGGAACGGGATGTACTCGCCGAACGGGACGAGCTGGCGTTTCACGTAGATCGCCACCGGGCCGCGCCGGGGCAGCCACAGCTGGCCCGTGTTCCGCAGCGGGTTCTCCAGCAGCGCACCGACCAGGACGGGCCGGTCGATGGCGGCCACCGCGCCGGCGATCGTGCCGTAAATAGCGGGGTACAGGCCGGGGTCGAGGTCGGTCGAGTTCTCCGGCCAGATCACCATGTCCGGCGCGGGCCGGGCGCCGGACGCGACCTGCGCGGCCAGGGCCCGGGTCGCGGCGGCGTGATTGTCGGTCACCGTGGTCGCGCGGAGCAGGTCCGGCAGGGACCGGGCGTGCGGGACGTCCCCCTGGACCGCGGCCACCGTCACGGTCCGCTGCCCGGCCCCGGCCCCGTCCACCGGGAGGAGGGTGCCCGCCAGGGCGATCCCGGCGGCCGCCGCCGTGGCCAGGGCGCGCAGGACGAGGCGGCGGCGGCCGTGCAGGGCGCACAGGACCAGCCAGGCCAGCATCGCCCCGGTCACCGCGACCACGAAGGACAGCAGCGGGGGCCCGCCGATCGCGGCCCAGCGCGCGGTGGGCGCGCCCGCCTGGCTCATCGCCAGCCGGCCCCACGGGAAGGCGTAGGGCCAGCGGGCCCGCAGCGCCTCGGCCGCTACCCACCAGCCGCCCACGGCCAGTGGCCAGCCGGGCAGTCCCAGCAGCAGCCGCTGTCCCACCGAGAGCAGCCCGAAGATCACCGCCTCAGCGATGGCCAGCGCCGCCCACGCGTACCAGGCCACGTTGACCAGCCAGGACAGCAGCGGCACGAAGAACGCGATCCCGAAGACCAGCCCGATGACGAACGAGGCCCGCAGCCCCTGGCGGTACAGGGCGATGACCAGCAGGGCCGGCCCGGCGGCCGCCAGCGGCCAGATGCCCACCGGCGGGAACGCACCCGCCAGCGCCAGCCCGCCGGCCGCGGCGGCCAGCAGGGCCCAGCGCAGCCGCAGCCCGGCGGGGCCCGCCGGGGGACGGGCTGATGCGGGCGCACCCCGCCCGGCCGTCGCCACGCCGGCGGTGCTCCTCTCCGGGATCGGATGCATGGCCCGAGCGTAGCCGGATACGCGGGGTTAACGCCGCCGGCGGAGGCCCGGTTGCGGGCCAGTCTCACCCCGTTTCACCAGTATCGCGGTTCTTCTGCGTGATAGCGTGATCACATTCTGTTCCCAGGTGGGGGGAACGGGCGCATCCCCGACAGCACGGCACGAGGGCCCGTCAGTGATCAAGATCCGCTATGCAGACCTGCCCCAGGGCCGCCACGCCCACGTCCGCACCTGCGGGCGGCAGCCCGTCATCTACCTGCTGCCGGGCCTGACCCCGGCCCAGCGCCGGGACGCCCTGCGCAGATTAATCCGCACCTCACGGCAGGGGTACGGGCCGCGGCTGCGGGCCGCCGGGGTCGGCTGCGCGGTGGCCAGGGACAGCGTGAAGTCCACGGTGCGCAACGCCCTGGCCGCGGTCCGGTGCCACCCGGCGGGGTCGGCCGCCCTGGCCGCCGTCGTGACGGCGGCCGTGGTCTGCTACGCCCTCTTCGTCACGGTGACGGTGCGGCTCAGCCCGGTCCCGCCCGGGCCGCCCGCCGTGGCGGGCGCGGCACCGTCCGGGCCGCAGCACCCCGGGGAACCGGGCCGGTCCCCGGGCGGCCGGACCGGTGCCCCGGCGGGCACGCCGCCCGCGGCGGCGGGGAAGCACGCGGCGTCGGCGGCGGCGTCCGCCCCGGGCGCGGGATCCCCGGGTCCGGGGTCATCGGGTGCGGCGTCATCAGGTACGGGGTCATCAGGTACGGGGTCATCCGGTACCGGGTCATCCGGTACGGGGGGCTCTGGTGCCCGGCCGGTGCCCACCGGCACCTGGTCGGCCCCGGGGGGAGTGCTGCCGTCCGCCCCGGCCGGGCCGTCGCCGTCGTCCTCGCCGCGGCCCGACCCGTCCCCGGCGCCGCCCCCGGCCCGCGCGGCCCCGCCGCCCGCCCGCCCGGGCGGGCTGTGCCTCCAGGTGGGCCCGCTGGGCATCTGTGTCTCGGGGTGAACCGGCATTTCCGGGTAACCTGCCAGCGGGACTACGGGAGGTACGTGAGTGAGCCGCCGTGGCTGGATCCTCTTCACGGCGATGAGCCTGATCTGGGGCGTGCCCTACCTGCTCATCAAGGTCGCGGACGGCGGGGTCTCGGTGCCCGTGCTGGTCTTCGCGCGGGTGGCCGGCGGCGCCGTGGTCCTGCTGCCGCTGGCTGTGTACCGGGGCCAGATCCGGGCGCTGCGCCCGCACTGGCGCTGGCTGGCCGTGTTCGCCTGTGTGGAGATCATCCTGCCCTGGCTGTTCCTGTCCCTCGCGGAGCGGCGGCTGTCCAGCTCGATGAGCGGCCTGCTCATCGCGTCGGTGCCGATCATCGGGGTGGCCCTGGCCCGGCTGACCGGAGGCGGGGAGCGGCTCACGCCGCTGCGCTGGGCCGGCCTGCTCGGCGGGCTGGCCGGGGTGGCGCTGCTCGCCGGGCCGGGTGCGCTGCACGGTGACCTGCTCGCCATCGCCGAGGTGATGCTCACCGCGGTCGGGTACGCCACCGGGCCGCTGATCGCCAGCCGCAAGCTGGCTGGCCTGCCCGGCCTCGGGGTGACCGCCGTCTGCCTGGGGTTCGCGGCGGTGGTCTACGCGCCCGCGGCCGCGCTGACCTGGCCCCGGTCCGTCCCGTCCGCCGAGGTGCTGGCCAGCCTGGCCGGGCTGGCGCTGATCTGCACCGCGCTCGCCTTCGTCCTGTTCTTCCAGCTGATCGCCGAGGTCGGCCCGGCCCGCGCCACGGTCATCACGTACGTGAACCCGGCCGTGGCCGTGGCCCTCGGGGTCGGGGTGCTCGGCGAGCCGCTGACCCCGGAGATCATCGCCGCCTTCGGCCTGATCCTGGCGGGCTCCGTGCTGGCCACCCGGTCCGGCCAGCCGGCCGGCGAGCAGGTCACGGTGAATCAGGAGACCACGGTGTGAGCGACCACGGTGTGACGAGCGCGGCGGATCTTGATGCGCTGCTGAGCGCCCCGGGCGCGGAACTGCTGGACTCGCTGCGTGACCAGGACCTCACCCCGGATACCGCGCTGGCGCTGGGCACCCGGCTGCGCGAGAGCTACCCGCCCGCGCTGGCCGCGGCGGCCCTGGCCCAGCATGAGCTGCGGCTCGCGGGCCGGGCCAAGTTCAGCCGGGCCATGGACATGTTCTTCACCCGGGCCGGCCTGGAGCAGGCGTCCGCCGAGACGGTGGCCCGGCACCGGCAGGCCCGGTTCGCGGCGGCCGGCGTGGTCGCCGACCTCTGCTGCGGCATCGGCGGTGACCTGGTGGCCCTGGCCGCCGGGCATCAGGTCCGGGCGGTGGACCGGGATCCGCTGCACCTGCGGATGGCCCTGCTGAACGCGGCGGCCTACGGGGTGGACGGTTCCGCGCGTCCCGCCCGGGGTGACGTGCGGGAGGCGGACCTGGCCGGGGTGGACGCGGTGTTCATCGACCCGGCCCGGCGCACGGAAAACCGCCGGCTGGGCCCGGGCGCGAGCGAACCGCCGCTGGAGTGGTGCCTGGGCCTGGCCGGGCGCGTCCCCGCGGTGGGGATCAAGGCGGCTCCGGGGATCGCGCGGGACGCGGTTCCCCAGGGCTGGGAACTGGAGTTCGTCGCGGCCGGGCGGGACCTGAAGGAGGCGGTGGCGTGGTCACCGGCCCTGGCCGGGCCCGCGACCCGGGCCACCATCCTGCCCGGCGGCCACACGCTCACCCCCGAGCCCGGGCCGCCGGTCCCGGTCGCGGCGCCCGGCCCTTTCCTCCTCGACCCGAACCCCGCGGTGACCCGGGCCGGGCTGGTCGGGGAGCTCGCCCGGGAGCTGGGCGCGTGGCAGATCGACCCGCAGATCGCGTTCCTGTGCACGGACACCGCGGTGCGCACCCCGTTCGCCCGGACGCTGCAGGTCATCGACTCCGGGCCGTGGAACCAGAAGCGGCTGCCCGCCCGGCTGCGGGACCTCGGCGTCGGTGCGCTGGACATCCGCCGCCGCGGGCTGGCGGGCGACGTCGGCCAGCTGCACCGCCAGCTGAAGCTGACCGGCTCCCGCCGGGCTACCCTGGTCATGACCCGGGTGGCGGACCGGCCCTGGGGACTGGTCTGCCTCGACCTCCCGTGACGCACCGGAGCGGCAGTGCGTGCCCGATAGACTCGCGCACGTGATTGACCTGAGGGCCGCGCGCCAGGAGCCAGACCGCTACCGGTCCGCGCTTTCCCGGCGTGGTGCCGCCGACGACTTCGATGCCCTGCTCGCCGCCGACCAGACCTGGCGGGAGCTGACCGAACGGTCCGAGACCCTGCGGGCCGCGCAGAAGCGCTCGTCGCGGGGCGGCAAGCCCAGCCCGGAGGAGCTCGCCGAGCTGCAGCAGCTCCGCAAGGAACTCGACGCGGCCGAGACCGACCTGGCCCAGGCCGAGCGGGCGCGGCAGGAGCTGCTGGCCCGGATCCCCAACCTGCCCGATCCCACGGCCGCGGACGGCCTGACCGAGGAGGACTCGGTCGTGCTGCGCACCTGGGGCGAGCCGCGCGAGTTCCCGTTCCCGGTCCGGGACGCGACCGACCTCGGCGGCCCGGCGGGCTGGATCGACATGACCCGCGGCGCGCGGCTGTCCGGGTCCCGGTTCGCCTACCGGTTCGGCGACGTGGCCACGACCGAGATGGCCATGTACCGCTTCGTGCTGGACCGGCTGGCCGGCCTGGGGTTCATGACCGTGCTGCCGCCGGTGCTGGTGGGCGAGCGTGCCATGTACGGCACCGGGTTCCTGCCTACCGAGGAGTCCAACCTCTACCACCTCGAACGGGACAACCTGTACCTGACCGGCACGTCGGAGGTGGCGCTGGCCGGGATCCACACCGACGAGCGGCTCGAGGAGAGCCAGCTGCCCGCCAGGTACGCGGCGTTCACCACGAACTTCCGGCGCGAGGCCGGCGCCGCGGGCAAGGACACCAAGGGCATGTTCCGGGTCCACCAGTTCGACAAGGTCGAGATGTACGTCTACTGCGTGCCCGAGCAGTCGGCCTCGTTCCATGAGGAACTGCTCGCGCACGAGGAGGAGATCGTCCAGGCCCTCGGGCTCCCGTACCGGGTGATGAACATCGCGGTCGGGGACCTCGGCGCGCCCGCGGCCAAGAAGTACGACATCGAGGCGTGGTTCCCGGCCCAGCAGCGCTACCGGGAGATCACCTCCTGCTCGAACACCACCGACTACCAGGCGCGGCGGCTGAACATCCGGTTCCGCCGCGACGGCAAGCTGCAGTTCGCGCACACCCTCAACGGAACCGGCGCCACGGCCCGGTCGCTGCTCTCGATCATGGAGAACTTCCAGGACGAGGGAGGCGTCGTGGCCGTCCCGGAGGTGCTCCAGAGCTACGGGGCCCCGGCCACCATCGGCCGCAAGCCGGAGTAACCCGCGGGCCCCGGCGGGCCCGCGGGTGATGGTGGCCTGCGCTAGGCCCCGGCCTGGCCGCTGCCCAGCGTGGTGAGCAGGGAGGCGCCCTCCGGGGAGCCGAGCCCGGTGCAGGCGTCCCAGCCCGGCCCGGCCGCGTAGGCACCGTTGCTGCCGCTGGTGATGTCGCGGAAGCCCGGCGCCGCCGCCCCCGCCGTCACGCCCGCGTACAGCTGCGGCTGGATCAGGCCGAACGACTTCCCGCTGGACTGGGCCAGCCGGCTGATCAGCCCCGCCCACAGCGGGGCCACCGCACTCGTCCCGCCGATCACCGTGGACTGCCCGTCCACCCGGACCTGGTAGCCGGTGGCCGGGTCGGCGCAGCCGGCCACGTCCGGCACGCCCCGGCCCGCCGTAGTCCCGGCCCCCGCCCCGGCCTGAGCCGGCACGCCCGCGGCCGCCTGCCAGGACGGCAGGCCGAAGGCATCACTCACGCCGCCGCCGGTGGCACCGCCCGAGCCCCCGTCGTTCCACACCGTCTCGGAGCTGATCACGCCGGTCCCGGCGTTGCCGCGCAGGCTGGTCCCCCCGCACGCCAGCGCGTGCGGGCTGGACGCGGGGAAGTCGACGTGCACGCCGCTGCCGCTCTGCCCGTCGCTGCTGCCGTTGTCGCCCGCCGCGACGCAGACCGTGACACCCAGCGCCGCCGCGTCCGCCATGGCCTGGTCCAGGGCGGTCCGGGCCTGGGCGGTCCAGGCGTCCTCGGACTGGCCCCAGCTGATGCTGACCACCGTGGGCGTCGGGGTGGCGTGCACCGCGGTGGTCACCGCGTCCACGAAGCCCTGGTCGGTGTTGGGCGCGAAGTAGACGATCTGCGCCGCCCCCGGGGCCACCGCGCCGGCCACCTCGATGTCCAGCAGGACCTCACCGTCCGCGCCGCTCGGGTCCTGGCCGGGCTGGTTGACGGCGCCGTCCACGCTGGCCGCGGTGACCGACGGGACCGGGATGCCCAGGCCCGCGAAGTAGGGATCGAGGTCGCTGCTGCCGAACCCGCCGCCGAGCTCGATGATCGCGATCGTCTGGCCGGTCCCGTCGGTGCCCGCCGGGAACTGGTACAGCGCGGCGACCTGGGGCGGGGTGTACGACGTGGGTGCCGCGGCCGGGGCGGCGGCACCCACGGGCCCGCCCGGGGCGGGTGCCCCCGGGGCCGGCGCAGCCGGGGCGGGCGCGGTGGCCCGGGCGGTGGCCGCCGGGGCGCGGCGGAACTGGGCCCGGGCCTGGGGCCGGTCGTCGAGCCCCAGCACGGCGAGCACGATGCCCTCCAGTTCGGCGGGGATCTGCAGCCCGCCTTCCCGGTACCGGTGCTCGACCATGTTCTGCCCCGCGACCGGGTCCGGCGAGCTCACCCGGCGCAGGGTGGCGCCGAAGGTCGCGGACATGGCCGCGATCGTTCCCCGGACCGTGACCCGGCGGGCCCCCGCGTCCGCGCTGGTGACCTGCAGTCCGTGCCCGGCCAGCACGGTGGTGATGAGCTCGAGGTCGGCCGGGTCGGTGCCGTGCCGCTCGGCGAACTGCTCCGGGGTCAGGGTGGCCGGCCCCTCGACCAGATCCTGGGGCAGCGCGGCCCGGCGCCGGGTCACCAGCGTCACCGTGATCTGCTGGGATTCATCTACCGCGCCCAGTTCCTGCGATCCCGGGAGGGAACCGCGCTCGCTGCCCGGCAAAGGCACGAAGGAATGTCCGGTCATGATCGCTCCCCTGTCTGTCACACCTGGCCTGTATGGCGCACCGGTCTGCTGAAGACCGGGCACGGCCGGCGCAGCCAGTATGTCGCGGCATCGGGTGCAGGGAAGCCGTTCCGGCACCAAAGCGGACGGCGGGCTCATTTGGCCCGAAATGCGAAGGACGGGGACGGCCGGAAACCGTCCCCGCCCTTTCGCGGGATGGCCTGTCGTGGCAGCGTCAGCCGTTTCCTTACGGCGGGCCGGGCGAGGCACTGGGCGGATCGATGCCCCGGTCCTGGTGCTTCCTGGCCCGCTTCGGCGGGCGGCGGCGCACGTTGACCCCGCCCATCAGCGCGAGCCCGACCACCCGCACCTTGGGCGCCCCGGGCAGCCCGGGGCCGGTGGCCCGGTGGTCGAAGCCGCCCATGATGCCGAAGCCGGACACGTCCACCTCGACGTCCTCGCCCACGGTGATGTCCACCCCGCCCATCAGGGTGAACACGTCGATGGTGACCTCGCGCTGGCTGAACCGCGCTTCCCGCAGGTCGAGCTGGACGCCGCCGAGCAGGGCGACCACGCTGTGCCGCGGCGGCACCACCCACATGCCGCCCCGGTCCACGCCGCCCAGGATCGCGATGGAAACCCCGGACCCGGGCTCGCCGCCGATCCGGGAGGCCGGGAACGTGCCCGGGGCCGTGTCCACCCGCGCGGGTGCCTGCTCCCCGGGGGCCGGCAGGTCGGTGGTGACCTCGCTGAGGTCGCCGTAGGTCCGGGCCGCGTAGGCCGCCTCGAGGCGCTCGTCCAGTTCGTCGATCGTGATCCGGCCGTCACCGGCCGCCTGGCGCAGCAGGTCGGCGGTCTGCTCCCGGTCGGCGTCGGAGACCCGGAGGTGGCGGCGGTCGGCGGGCTGGGGAAGGTTGCTCATGGCCTGGTCCCGGTCACTCGCCGGGGGTGTGCAGCTCGAGGCAGCTGATGCCGCGCATGTCCAGCCAGGTACGTCCGGCGGTGTGGCTGACCCTCAGCACGACCTCGCCGCAGCTGCGGCAGCGGGCCACCAGGCCGGGTGCGTCGGTGTACACCAGCGCTTCACCCATGGCCTCGGTGGTGCCGCACGAGGCGCACTGCCCCATGGCACTCGTGATGTCCACGGCGAACACCTCGCCGAGGGTCCCGGCGAGCACGTTGCCGTCCAGGTGTGTGGTCACGGTCAGCCTCCGGAGGGTCCGAATCGTTCGGTCTTGATCGCGCCCTGGTCGTGCCCGGCCTTGACCAGCAGGCTGGCGGCGGCCTCCACGAAGCCCGTGGGCCCGCAGATGAAGACCGCGGGCGCGGTGTCCGGCGTCCAGCCAGGCGCGGCGAGGACCACGGGGTTCAGCAGGCCGATCCGTACCTTCACCCCCGGCGGGCCGCTGCGCGTGTATACGTAGTTCAGCTCGAACCCGCCGGCCGCCTGGCTGAGACGCCCGAGTTCGGCGGCGTAGAGCACGGTCTCCGGGCTGCGCACCGAGTACACCAGCCGGAACGGGGCCTGGCTGCCGGCCGCGGCCCGGGCCCGGATCATCGACATCAGCGGGACCATCCCGCTGCCCCCGGCCACCAGCAGCACCGGCCTGGGCTCCGCCGGGTCCCAGACGAACCAGCCGCCGATCGGCCCGCGCAGCTCCAGCGGGTAACCAGGCCGCAGGCCGTCGGTGAGGTACGGGGATACCTCACCGTCCTCCAGCCGCTGCACGGTGAGCTGCAGCCGGTCCGGCGCAGGCGCCGACGCGATCGAATACGAACGCTGGGTGGAGTAGCCGTCCTCGGCGGTGAGCCGCACGTCCACGTGCTGGCCCGCGGCGTGTCCCGGCCAGCCCGGGACATCGACGACGAGGGTGCGGGCGGTGGCCGTCTCCTCGCGGATCTCGGCGACCGTCCCGACCTGCCAGGTCAGTCGCCCCAGTACCGCTGCTCGCGCCATGGGTCTCCGTAGTTGTGATAGCCCAGGCTCTCCCAGAACCCTGGCTCGTCCTTGGCCCGCAGGTCGATGCGCCGCACCCACTTGGCCGACTTCCACAGGTACAGGTGCGGGACGAGCAGCCGGGCCGGGCCGCCGTGCTCGGCCGCCAGCGGCTGGCCGTCGTACTCGTACGCCACCCAGGCCTGGCCGTCCAGCAGGTCGGCCACCGGGAGGTTCGTGGTGTAACCCCCGTAGCAGTGCGCCATCGCGAACTCGGCGCTGGTCTCGGCCTGGGCCAGCAGCGTGTCCAGGGACACGCCGCGCCACGGGGTGTGCAGCTTGGACCACTTGGTCACGCAGTGCAGGTTAACCGTGACCTGCTCGCTGGGCAGGGCGCGGAACTCCGCCCAGTCCCAGCTGTGCAGCTGGCCGGCCTCGGTGGTGATGCTGAACTTCCACGAGCTGGTATCCACCCGCGGGGTCGGCCCGGCCGACAGCACCGGGAAGTCGGTTACGAGGTACTGGCCGGGCGGGAGCTTCTCACGCTCCGGCCGGTTGCGGCCCTTGAACCCTGGAGACACGATGCCCATGCCGCTAGCTTGCCATTCCCGGCGCGGGAGCGGCAGGGCGGGATCATGACGTCCTGGCTAATGCAGCTGACGGCGCCAGTCGGCGGGGACCCGGCCGGCCGGGCCGGGCACCGGCTGGTCCACCGGGTGGTGCTCCGGGGGGGCCAGCTCCGGCCCGTCGTAGAACTGCTCTTCCGGGTAGCTCCAGAACCACGATTCGCCGGGCTCGAAGCTGCGTACCAGCGGGTGGCCGGCAGCGGCGGAGTGCGCGCTGGCGTGCTGGGCCGGTGAGCTGTCACAGCAGCCGATGTGCCCGCACTCAGCGCAGCGCCGCAGGTGGAGCCACCAGCCGGATACTGCCTCGCAGTCCGCGCAGCCGGTGCCGCTGGGCGGCACGGTCGGGTCGAGTCCCGGGATGTCAGCCATTCAGCCCTCCTCGGCGGCGGCCGGCGCGGCGGTGCCCGGCGGGACCACGCTATCGGCCGCCGCGGGGGTGATGGGCAGCCGGACCTGGAACCGGGTGTTCCCGGGTTCGGACTCGACCCGCAGGTCCCCATGGTGGCGGGTCACCACGATGCGGTAGGAGATGTCCAGCCCTAGCCCGGTCCCCTCGCCCACCGGCTTGGTGGTGAAGAACGGCTCGAAGATCCGGCTCTGGATGTCCTTGGGGATGCCGGGCCCGGTGTCACAGATCTCCACCAGCACCCGGTCATCGTCCCGCGCCGTCCGTACCGTCAGCGTGCCCTGGCCGTCCATCGCCGAGACGGCGTTATCGATCAGGTTGGTCCAGACCTGGTTGAGCTCCGCCGGGTAGCCGGGGATGGGCGGCAGGCTGCGGTCGAAGTCCTTGACCACGGTGATCCCGTCCCCGAGCTTGCCAGCCAGCATCATGAGCGTGCTCTTCAGCAGCTCGTGCACGTCGACCACCTGGTAGGGCGCCCGGTCCAGCTGGGAGTACTGCTTAGCCGCCGTGACCAGGTGCGAGACCCGCTTGGTGGAGTCCTCGATCTCGTTCAGCAGCAGCTCGGTCTCGACCGTGTAGTTCAGCCAGCGGATCGAGGCCTCCAGCGTGCCGTCGTCCACGACCGCCGCCACCTGGTCCAGCCAGGCGGCGTCCAGGCCGGCCTGGACGAAGGTGGGCGCGAGATCCCAGCCGCCGCTGATGCCGTGGTCCGCCAGCCAGTCGCCGACCGCGTCCTCACGGTCCGAGGCTTCCATGGGGGTCAGTTCCGGCGCCTTGGCCACCCGGTCCGCGGCCTCCTCCTGGAGCCGGATCAGGGTTTCCAGGCAGGCGGGATCAAACCGGCCGCTGGCCATCATCCCGAGCTTGTGGCGCATGCCGGCCACCCGGTCGCGCAGCGTCGAGGTAGCCCGGACCGCGGCGGCGGCCGGGTTGTTCAGCTCGTGGGTCAGGCCGGCCGACAGCGAGCCCAGGGCCAGCAGCCGTTCCCGCTGGCCCACCTGCTGCTGGACGTTCTTGATCCCGAAGAACAGCCCCTCCAGCATGTGCACGGCCATCGGGAACCAGTCCCGCATCATCGACGCGAACTTGTCGGCGTCCAGAACGTAGAACCGGGACGGCTCGGAGACCCGCAGCGAGTTGTCGTAGACCTGGGGGACCCGGTCGCCCAGGTAGGCGCGGAACGCCCCCGTATACGAGCCGCGGTAGGAGGAGCGGTTGACCTCGACGTCGTCGCCGCCGATCCGCCGGGACATGACCAGGGTGCCCTCGATCATGACGTAGAAGCAGGTCGCCGGCTCGCCCTCGGCGTACACCGGGCCGGGCGGGAACAGCTCCACCCGCCCTTCCCGGCACAGCCAGGCCAGCTGCTCGTCGTCCAGCTTCTCGAACAGGAACAGGCTGCGCAGCTCGCCGGCGTCGCACGGCAGCGTCTGCCGGCCCGCCACGGGCTGACCGGTCGTGCGGGCCTCGGGCTGGGTGGCTGGCTCTGCGCTCACAATTTCTCCAGATATCGGTGCACAAGCATGACCGCCATGGCGCCCTCGCCGACGGCGGAGGCGACCCGCTTGGCGGACTCGGCGCGGGCGTCCCCGGCCACGAACACGCCCGGGACGCTGGTCTCCAGGTGATATGGGGCCCGGTCCAGCTCCCAGCCGGCCGGTTTCTGGCCGCCTACGGACAGGTCCGGGCCGGCCACGACGAAGCCGTGATCGTCGCGGACCACGATGCCGTCCAGCCACTGGGTGAGCGGGGCGGCGCCGATGAACACGAACAGCATCGACGCGTCCACGATCTCGGTGCCGCCGTCCGCGGTGTTGCGCAGGGTCAGCTGCTCCAGGTGACCGTCCCCGGCCGCGCCGATGACCTCGGTGCAGGTCCGGACCGTGATGTTCTCGATGTCCGCGATCTGCTGGATCAGGTAGTAGGACATGGACCGCTCCAGCGACGGCCCGCGGACCAGCAGCGTCACCGACTTCGCGTGCCGGGAGAGGTACACCGCGGACTGGCCGGCCGAGTTGGCCCCGCCCACGATGTAGATGTCCTGATCGATGCAGGCCGCGGCCTCGGTGAGGGCCGAGCCGTAGTACACGCCGCGGCCGGTCATCTCGCCCAGGCCAGGCGCGCCGAGCTGCTTGTAGGAGACGCCGGTGGCCAGGATGATGCTGTGCGCGCCGAGCGTGCCCCCGTCCGCGAACCGGACCTCCCGCGCGGCCCCCTTCACCGCGAGGCCGACCACCTCCCGGGTGGTGAGCACCTCCGCGCCGAACCGCTGCGCCTGCCGCCGGGCCCGCGTGGTGAGCTGCGCACCGGACACCCCGTCCGGGAAGCCGAGGTAGTTCTCGATGCGGGAGCTCTGCCCGGCCTGGCCGCCGGTCGCGGTCCGCTCGACCAGCACGGTCTTCAGGCCCTCGGAGGCGCCGTAGACGGCCGCGCCGAGCCCGGCCGGGCCGCCGCCGATCACGACCAGGTCGTAGAAGTCCTTGGCCGGGGTGGTGCTCAGGCCGACCCGGGTGGCCAGGTCTGAGTCGCTCGGCGCGACCATGGTCTCCCCGTCCGGCGTGATGACCAGGGGCAGGGTCCGGCCGTCGGCCCCCGCCGCGGCCAGCAGCCGCTCCCCGTCCGGTTCGTCCGAGGGGAACCAGCGGTAGGCCACCTCGTTCCGGGCCAGGAACTCGCGCACCTCGGTGCAGCGCGCCGACCAGCGGTGCCCGACCACCTTGGTCACGTGCACCGGCTGGTAGTCCTCCAGCCGCCAGGCGTCCAGCTGGGCGTCGATCACCGGGTAGAGCTTCTCCTCCGGCGGGTCCCAGGGCTTGAGCAGGTAGTAATCGAGGTCAACGACGTTGATGGCCTCGATGGCGGCGTCGGTGTCCGCATAGGCGGTGAGCAGTACCCGGCGGGCCGCGGGGTACGTCTTCATCGCCTCTTCGAGGAACTCGATGCCGTTCATCTGCGGCATCCGGTAGTCGGCCAGGATCACCGCCACCTCGTCGCCGCGCAGCCGCATCTCCTTCAGCGCGTCGAGGGCGTCCGCGCCCGACTCCGCGCGGACGATACGGTGCTGCTCGCCGTAGCGGCCGCGCAGGTCACGGGCGATGGACCGGGATACCCCGGGATCGTCGTCAACGGTCAGGATCGCGGTGCGGGCCGGGCTGTCCGGCGCTGGTGTGGTCATGCGTGCACCGGGCGGGTCTCAGCTTCACGACTAGGCCACTGCATATCCCCATCGTATGAATAGGCGCAAAGGTTGCGGCACCCCCGCGGGGCCCGTTCGCTCAGAGCGTGGGCCGCGAAGGCCGGCCCTGGGCGGCCTGGTCCTCGTCATCGTCGTGGTCCCGGCGGGACAGCGGCAGCGCGAACCACAGCCCGGCGAACGCGCACACCACGATGGCGGTGATCACGATGGCGGGGGCGCCCGGGGCCACGAAACTGACCACCAGCAGGACCGCGCAGGACACCGCGAGCCCCACCGTGACCAGCCCGGCGATGGCCATCACGTTGGTCACCCGGACCAGGCTCTCCTTCTCGTGCCGCCGGAACAGCAGCCGGTGATAGGCGACCGGCGTGACCAGCAGGGCGGTGGAGAGGGCCGCGAAGGTCACCGTGGTCAGGTAGAGCCCGCGCTGGGCGGTGTCCAGCTTCGCGAACCGGTTCGTGAACGGGAGCGACAGGAGGAACCCGAACAGCACCTGCACGCCGATGCCGACTACGCGCAGCTCGTTCAGCAGTTCCATGACGTTGCGGTCGTCCCGCTGCGCCTCGGTCTCGCCGGGCCGGTCCGGTTCGCTGTGCGCGGAATCCTCGGCCGCCCGGGAGGCGTCGGTGCTCACCGCGGGCCCCGGCTGGCGGACGGGCAGCGGCGGTGCGGGGGCCAGCGCGGCGCTGAGCTGAGCATGTCCCCGAGTTACCCTCCCTACCCCGCCCAAAACGGACCCCGCCGGTCCTCGCACCGCCGGGACAGACGATCAGACGCTCCCCAGCCCCACGCCCACGGGCTGGGCTCGGGTGTGAGGGCTGGTGGCGGGGCTGGGATGGGTGGCGGGGCTGGGCCGCGGGGGTGGGCCCGGGCCGGGCGGGGTGGCTGGGCCGCGGAGAAGTGGGGCTGGGCCGGGCGGGCTGGGGTGGGCCGCGCGGGAGTGGGGTGGCGAAGGATGAGCCGGGCGGACGCCCTGGTCGGGGGCGGGGTCGGCTTGACGGGGGTAGCGGGGTGTGGTCTTCTTTCTTCGTTCCGCCGACGGCAGGGCAGGAAGCCGGTGCGACTCCGGCGCGGTCCCGCCACTGTGACCGGGGAGCGAGTCCCGCGTAGCGCCACGACCGCTGGAGCGGTGGGAAGGCCGGGAGGAGCTTCGATCCGGGAGCCAGGAGACTCCGGCCGTCGGATCCAGCGCCTGCGGGGCGTGGTTACCCCGGGGAAGGCCCAGCCCATGATCGTGCCGCCGTGGTCCCGGAGCAGGTGGTCCCGGAGCAGGTGGTCCCGGAGCACTGGCCCGGAGCAATGGCCCCCGCCCGCGGGGCTGGCCACGGGGCTGCTGCTCGGCGGGATGCTCGACGTGCTGCTGGCCGACCCGCGCCGCGCGCACCCGGTGGCGGCCTTCGGCGCCGCCGCCGCCCGGGCCGAGACGCGGCTCTGGTCGGACAATCGTGCCCGGGGCGCTGGCCTGCTCGGCGCGTGCGTGACCCCGGTGGCCGTGGCCGGGCTGACCGTGCAGCGGCTCACCCGCGGCCATCCTGTGGCCACCGTCGCGGGCACCGCACTGGCCACGTGGACCGTGCTGGGCGGCGCCAGCCTCGGCCGCGCGGCGCTGGCGCTCGGCCGCGCCCTGGAGGCCGGCGACCTGGACGCCGCCCGGCGGATGCTGCCCACGCTGTGCGGCCGCGACCCGGACCAGCTCGACGCGGCCGGGCTGGCCCGCGCGGCGGTGGAGTCAGTGGCCGAGAACACCTCCGACGCGGTGGTCGCGCCGCTGCTGTGGGGGGCCGTGTTCGGCCTGCCCGGCCTGCTCGGCTACCGGGCCGTGAACACGCTCGACGCGATGATCGGCCACCACAGCCCGCGCTACGAGCGGTTCGGCTGGGCCGCGGCCCGGCTCGACGACGCGGCCAATCTCATCCCGGCCCGGGTGACCGGCCTGCTGGCCGGGGTGCTGGCGCCCGCGGTCGGCGGCGGCCCGGGCCAGGCCCTGCGCACGCTGCGCCGGGATGGCGGCCAGCACCCCAGCCCCAACGCCGGCCAGTGCGAGGCCGCCTTCGCGGGTGCGCTGGGCGTCCGGCTCGGCGGCCAGAACACTTACCAGGGACGGACCGAGCAGCGTGGGCTGCTCGGCGACGGCGCGCCGCCCACGGCGCGCGACATCACCCGGGCCGTCTGGCTGTCCCGGCTGGTCAGTGGCGCGGCGCTGCTCATGGCGGCGGCCATCGCGCACGGTGTGCACCTTGTGCACGGCAGGAGGAAGTCATGACCGAGGACCACGACGTGTTCCGCCCGGCGGAGTACGCGCCCGGGCCGCCCGCGCAGCCGGAGTTCACACGGGCCGAGTTCCCGCCGGGCGAGTTCCCGCCGGGCGAGTTCCCGCCGGGGGACTTCCCGCCGGGGGACTTCGCGCTGGCGGAGTTCCCGGTCGCGGACCTCCCGATAGTGGAGTTCGGCGCGGCGGAGTACGCACCCGGGGGCCACGGGCACGGAAACGGGAGGCCGCCCGCGAGCCACCGGGCCCCCGCCGCCCATGCGCTGCCCGCCGACCATGCGGGCCCCGCGCCCCAGGAGCGGCCTGCGGACCATCCGATCCACCCGGACCATCCGATTCACCCGGACGATCCGATCCAGCCGGACCATGCGCTGCCCGCGGCCGGCATCGACGCGCTGTACCAGGTCGTCGCCGCGCGCCGGGACGTGCGCAACGGGTTCCGCCCGGACCCGATCGCCGATGACGTGCTGACCCGGGTGCTGACCGCGGCGCACCAGGCGCCCAGCGTGGGGCTCAGCCAGCCCTGGGACTTCATCGTGGTGCACGACCGGGCCGTCCGCGAACGGGTGCACCAGCTGGCCCGCAGGCAGCAGGACGTGTTCGCGGCCGGGCTGCCCGGGCCGCGGGCCCGCGCGTTCCGCGACCTCAAGGTCGAGGCCATCCTCGACACCCCGCTGAACATCGTGGTGACCTGCGATTCGACCCGCGGCGGCCGCCACGTGCTGGGCCGCCACGCCCAGCCGCAGGTCGCGACCTACTCGACCGCGTGCGCGGTGCAGAACCTCTGGCTCGCCGCGCGGGCCGAAGGCCTCGGCGTGGGCTGGGTCAGCTTCTTCGACGAGCATGAGCTGGCCGCCGCGCTGGGACTGCCGCCGCACCTGGACGTGGTCGCCTACCTGTGCGTCGGTTACGTCAACGCGTTCCCGCCCGCACCGGAACTGGCGCTCAGCGGCTGGGCCCGGCGGCGGCCGCTGGCCTGGGCGGTGCACGACGGGCAGTGGGGCCACCGCGGGCTGCCGGGCGGGCCGCCGGTCAGCCTGCTGGCCGACACCCTGGCCGCGATCTTGCCGCTGGACGCCGCGGCCGTGACGCAGGCCCGTGAGCGGCAGGAGGCGCTGACCAAGCCCAGCGGCTCGCTGGGGGTGCTGGAGCACGTGTCCGTGCAGCTGGCCGGCCTGGCCGGGGAGTGCCCGCCGCCGATGCCCGAGCCCGCCGTGGTCGCGGTGTTCGCGGGCGACCATGGGGTGCACGCCCAGGGTGTCACCCCGTGGCCGCAGGAGGTCACCGCGCAGATGGTGGCCAACTTCCTGGCCTCCGGGGCGGTGGTCAACGCGATCGCGGCGCAGGCCGGGGCCGAGGTCTGCGTGGTGGACGTGGGGGTCGCCGCGGACCTGCCGGCCGCCCCCGGGCTGCTGCCGCGCAAGATCCGCCCCGGCACCGCCGACATGACCGCCGGGCCGGCCATGAGCCGGGACGAGGCCCTGCGCGCCGTCGAGGCCGGCATCGAGACCGCGCGCGACCTGGTCACGGCGGGCAACTCGTGCCTGCTGACCGGGGACATGGGCATCGCGAACACCACCGCCTCGGCCGCGCTGATCGCGGTCTTCACCGGGGCGGACCCGGAAGAAGTCACCGGCCGGGGTACCGGCATCGACGACCCGACCTGGCAGCGGAAGGTAGGGGTGGTGCGCCGCGCGCTGGAACGCAACCAGCCCGACCCCGCCGACCCGCTGGGCGTCCTCGCGGCCGTGGGCGGCCTGGAGCACGCCGCGCTGACCGGGTTCATCCTGGGCGGCGCCGCGCTGCGGGTGCCGGTCGTGCTGGACGGCGTGATCGCCTGCGCGGCCGCGCTGGCGGCCCGGGCCCTGGCCCCTGATGTGCTGGGCGCCCTGCTCGCCGGGCATATGTCCACCGAGCCGGGTGCCCGCCGGGCGCTGGACGCGCTGGGCCTGACCCCCCTGCTCGACCTCGGCCTGCGCCTCGGCGAGGGCTCCGGCGCGGCGCTGGCCCTGCCGGTCGTCGCGGCCGCGGCCCGGGTGCTGCGTGACGTGGCCACGTTCGACAGCGCCGGCGTGTCCGGCGAGAAGGGATGAGCTGGCCCCGCCCGGGCGGGGCCTCACGGGGCGGGGCCTCACGGGGCGGGAGCTGCCCCGCCGGCCCGGGGCCTACCGCCTGCTGGTCCTGGGCGGGGCCCGGTCGGGCAAGTCGGCGGCCGCGGAGGGGTTGCTGGCCGGCCGGGACCAGGTGGACTACGTGGCCACCGGGGCCCCGGCCGACCCGGCCGACCCGGAGTGGGCGGCCCGGGTCCGCCTGCATCAGCAGCGGCGGCCGGCGCACTGGGTCACGCTGGAAACCCGGGACCTGGAACGCGTCCTGACCGCGCCGGACCTGACCGCCCGGCAGCTGGCCACCCCGGTCCTGGTGGACTGCCTGTCCACCTGGCTGGCCGGGGTGATGGACGAGTGCGGGCTGTGGTCCGCCGCCCCCGGTGCTGAGCAGGCCGGCGCCGACAAGGCGCTGGCCGCGCGGGTAGACGGGCTGCTGGATGCGTGGCGGGCCACCCGCCGGACCGTCGTGGCGGTCAGCAACGAGGTCGGCTCGGGAGTGGTCCCCGGCACCGCGTCCGGAGTGCGCTACCGCGACGAGCTCGGCCTGCTCAACACCAGGATCGCCGCGGACTGCCAGCAGGTCTGGCTGTGCACCGCCGGGATCCCCCGGCGGCTGAAGTGACCGGGGAAGGCGACCGCCCCGGGACGGGCGTGCCGCCGCGCACCCCGGCCTGGCGGGTCGCCCTGAGCCTGTTCACGGTGATCCCGGCCGGGGTCGGCGCGGACCTGGACGAGGGAGCGGCCGCCCGGGCCGTGTTCTGGCTGCCGGTGATCGGCGCCGGCCTGGGGCTGGCTGGCGCGGGGGCGATGGTCCTCGTGGCGGCGGGTGATTCGCCGCCGGAGCGGCAGCTGCTCGGCGCGGCCCTGGCCATGATGCTGATCGCCTTGCTGACCGGGGGCCTGCACCTGGACGGGCTGGCCGACACCGCGGACGGGCTGGGCAGCCGCCGGCCCGCGGACCAGGCCCTGGAGATCATGCGCCGGTCCGACGCCGGGCCGCTCGGGGTGGCCACGCTGGTGCTGGTGCTGCTGGTCCAGGTGTGCGCGCTGGCCTCGCTGCCGCACGGGCCGGCCGGGGCGGCCGGCCTGGTGCTGGCCACGGTGACCGGCCGGGTGGGCGTGGTGCTGGCCACCGGGTCGCCGTCGGCGCGGCCGTCCGGGTTCGGCGCGCTGGTGGCCGGCCGGACCAGCGCCGCGGGCCGGGCGGCCAGCGCGGCGGTGCTGCTGGCCGCGGTGGCGGCGGCCGGGCTGGCCCTGGGCGGGCTGCCGGCCGCGGCCCGGGGTGCGGCGGCCGCGGCGGCCGGCCTGGCCGTGGCCGGCCTGCTGCGCCTGGTCGCGCGGCGGCGGCTGGGCGGGCTGACCGGCGACGTGTTCGGGGCGATCATCGAGCTGAGCACGGCCACGGTGCTGGTGGTGCTGGTGCTCGCCGGCCCGGCACACTGAGCCCATGAATGAGGCGCACTTGCGGATCTGTGCCAGCCCCGAGTGGGCGGCGTTCGTGGAGTCCGAGCTGCTGCCCTGGGTGCTCCGGGAGCAGGATCTCGGCGACGAGGTGCTGGAGGTCGGCCCGGGACCGGGGCTGACCACCGACGTGCTGCGCCGCCAGGTTCCGCGGCTGACCGCGGTGGAGATCGACGAGCGGCTGGCCCGGTCCCTGGCCGGGCGGCTGGCCGGCACCAACGTCACGGTGCTGCACGCCGACGCCACCGCGCTGCCGTTCTCCGGCGGCCAGTTCTCCGCGGCCACCCTGTTCACGATGCTGCATCACGTCCCGTCCGCGGCCCGGCAGGACCAGATGCTGGCCGAGCTGCGCCGGGTGCTGCGTCCCGGGGGGCTGCTGGCCGGGACGGACGGGGTCGCGACGCAGGCCCGCCGGGAACTGCACGTCGACGACGACTACCTGCCGGCCGATCCGGCCACCATGGCGGGCCGGCTGGCCGCCGCCGGGTTCGCCGGGGCCACGGTCGAGGTGCAGGACGACAGGTTCCGCTTCCTGGCCACCGTGCCCGCGGCCTGACCCGGTCCGGCCTGACCCGGTCCGGCCGCACCCGGTCCGGCCTGGCCCGGTCCGGCCCCGGACTACCTCAGGTACACCGCGATGGCCAGGTACTGGCACGCGGCACCCGCGCAGACGTACACGTGGAAGACCTCGTGGTAGCCGAACACGGACGGGTACGGGTCGGGCCGCCGCCGGTGGTAGGACAGGGCGCCGACGGTGTACAGCAGGCCGCCGCCGAGCATCAGCCCGCCGGCCACCGGCCCGGAGTGCAGCCAGACCGCGGGCAGGGCCAGCGCCGCCACCCAGCCCAGGGCGAGGAATGTCCCGCCGACTAGCCGCTCTGGCGCGTCCATCCAGGCCAGGTGGATGGCGGCCGCGGAGGCGGTGAGGACCCACAGCGCGATAAGGCCGATCCGGCCGGACAGGCCGGGGGCGGCCACGATGAACACCGGGGTGGCGGTCCCGGCGATCAGGAAGAAGATCATCACGTGGTCGAGCCGCTGCAGGAGCTGCCGTGACGACTCCGACCAGGTGCCGCAGTGGTACAGGGCGCTGACCCCGAACAGCGCGCCCACGCTGACCGCGTACACCCCGAAGCTGAGGACCCGGGCCGTGCCGGGGGTGTGCGCCAGCAGCACCGTGCTCAGCACCAGGGACGCGCCGAACCAGAGCAGGTGCAGCCAGCCGCGCATCACCGGCTTGGTGTAGTAAATGCCGCGCCGGGCGTCGTAGAACCGGCCGGCCGCGGGGCTGGCCGGCGTCGGGGTGGTGGCGGTCACCGTCGGCCTCCGGGGCATGGGCTGGGACCCGGCTGGCCCGGATGCCGCCGATGTCCTGGCCCTCCAGTGTCACCCATCACGGGCGTTTGTGCACGTAAAGTGGTCAGCCGGAGGCGCCCAGGCGGCCCGCGAAGAAGTGCCGGGCCCCGTCGAGGAGCTCGTCCAGCGGCGGCCACCAGGGGCCGTGCCGCAGCGCGCGGAGCGCCTGGGTGACCCGTTCCGTGTTCTCGGCGGCCTCGTCGTCCGGCGCGGTCAGCACGGTCTCGACCCGGCGGGGGCGGGCGGCGCGGAGCGGTCCCAGGTACATCGCGGTGCTGTCACCCGGGCCCGGCTCGCGGTCCGCACGGGCGCCACCTCCCGGGTCCGCCGGGTCGCCAGGGCCGGCTCCGGGCCCAGGCCCGGCGTCAGCACCACGTAGTAGTCGGGCAGCTCGAACCGGCCGGCCCGCCACGCGGCCACGGCCTCGGCGGCGCGCTCCTCGAACGCGGCGGCGTGGCCGGGCCCGGCGGTCAGGTCCCACATTGCGGCCCACTCCGCCGCCACCGCGGCCAGCGGGTCGGCGGGCACCAGGACGTACGGTGACGCCGGCCGCGCCGCCCGACCCAGGGCCAGCGCCGCCGCGGTCAAGGCGTCCTTTTCCCCGTCCGGGGGCCGGACCAGGGACACGTTGGAGGACCGGGCCAGGCCCGCGAGCACGGGCTCGGTCACCGCGCCTGCCAGGACCACCACGGTCGAAGACTCACGCCGCACCGCTCAGATCATAGGCGGGCACAATGATCGCGTAACCGTCACACCGGAGGGACGCGACCGTGACCAAGAAGGAAGCAGCCGAGGCGGTCCGGGAAGCCAAGCAGCGGCTGGGCCTGACCTGGGCCCAGATCGCCGAGGCCGTGGGCCGCCCGGTGGCCTGGACCACGTCGGCGCTGCTCGGCCAGCAGCCGATGCCGCTCAAGGAGGCCCAGGCCGCCGCCGCCCTCCTGGATCTCGGCGAGGACGCCGTCCTGGCCTTCCAGCAGCAGCCCACCCGCGGGGCGCTGGACACCGCGGTGCCCGCGGACCCGACCATGTACCGCTTCTACGAGGTGCTGCTGGTCTACGGCCCGACGATCAAGGAGCTCATCCACGAGCAGTTCGGCGACGGCATCATGAGTGCGATCAACTTCCGGATGGACGTGGCGCGGGTGCCCGACCCGGCCGGCGACCGGGTCGTGGTCACCCTGGACGGCAAGTTCCTGCCCTACCAGTGGGAGTGACGGCTAGATCCCCGGCAGCCGGTCCAGCGGGAACGGCGGGCTGATCAGGAGTTCCACGTTCCGGTCGGTGGCCGTCCCGGTCCGGCCCGGGTGCTCCCCGCCGAACGGGATGTTGGCGGCCAGCTCCCGGTGCAGGGACGCCAGGTCGTCCACGCTGGCCAGGGTCATGCCGGCCGGCAGCCGGGGCCCGGGCGGGGTGTCGTGATCCACCATCGTGCAGGTGATGGCCAGCCGCCCGCCGGAGTCGGCCAGCTCCACCAGGCGCGTCTGGCACGGCCAGTCCACCACCGCGCAGGTGGTGACCTCCCAGAAGCCCCGGCCCGGCCGGTCCGGGTCGGGCCGCGGCCGGACCGCGTTGGTGTGCGTGTGCCCGTTCAGCCACAGCACCACGTTGGGGAAGCGGTGCAGCAGGGCCACCAGGCCGGCCGCGCCGATCAGCGGCTCACCGCCTGGCCCGGGATGCCAGCCCCGGGTGTTGGTCAGCGTGTCCACGCCGTGGTGGGAGAACAGGATGACCAGCCGGTCGTCGTGCCCGGTCCGGACCTCTTCCCCGGCCGCCCCCCGGTAGGCCGAGTGCACCTCGGCCAGCCGGTCTTCCAGCCACCGGGCCTGCTGGCGGTCCAGGCACCCGTCGGCCCCGCCGGCCAGGCAATTGGTGTCCAGCGCGATGAACCGGGCCGCCGGTGTGTCATGGACGTAGTACGCGGTTCCGTTGCGGAGATTTTCCTGGGTGAAGCCGTGCCCGAGCGGGCGCGCGCCCGCCCGGAAATGCGCGCCCACGAACTCGCTCCGCGTCACTGGCCGGCGGCCGGGATCCGCGGGGACCAGGCGGGAGGGGCCGGCCATGAACGCCTCCGGCCGGACCGTGAACAGCTCGAGGGCCTGGTCGGCGTCGAACCCGCCGGGCAGCGCCGTCGGCTTCCGGCCGCCGGTCAGCGCGGCGGCCAGCTCCGGGGTCTGCGTGCCCACGCCCTGGTTGAGGGCCTCGTGATTGCCGAAGCAGGACAGCCACGGCATGTCCAGGCCGCCCGCAGTGAACTCCCGCAGGGCCGCGTCGAGCAGCCCCGGGTGATGCGGGAAGCCGAGCTCGCGGCGGAAGAAGTCGGGGCCGTCCGGGCCGTCGCCGTCGGGCTTCCAGAAGATGTCGTCCGGCCAGTCCAGGGCCTGCACCCCGGCGTAGCCGGGACCGCCGGAGTCCGGGGTGACCCGGCCGCCGTCGAACAGGGCCAGGAACGCCTGCACCTCGTTCCACTGCGCGTTGTCGATCGCGTCCCCCGTGGTCACGGCCAGCGTGGGTGCCATCCCGGTGGCCGGGCCGCGCAGCGCGTTCACCGTGCGCAGCGTGGCGTCCACCGCGTGCGGGGTGAGCGCCTCCTGCGGGCGCTGCACCGGCACCAGCCCGGCGTACCGGGGGTCGGCGAAGTAGCGGTTCAGGAACTCGAACCGGGTCGGTGACTGGACGTCGGCCAGCTGCAGGTCGGTCACGTGGATCAGGCAGAGCAGCGGCCGCCTGCCCGGCGTGGCGGCGGCCGGATCCGGCCCGGCGCCCAGATCGTCGCGCAGCGTGTGCGGCTCGCCCGCGATGATCTCGACGGCCCGGTACGGCGCGCTCGCCCCGCGGCGCAGCACCGTTCCCGGGGCCAGCCGTCGGTGGGTAGTCAGTGGCGGGCGTCCCGCGCTCAAGCCTCGCTCGCAGCCACGGAATCCTTGTTCTCCGCAACGGAAACCAGCACGGGGTCAGGCCGGATCGACAGCGCGACGTGGCTGCCCGCGCTCAGTTCCGTGGCGTCCGAGGTCGGCAGCTGGGCCATGATCGTGGTGTCGCCCAGGTTCACGGTGACCCGGCTGGTCGCGCCCAGGAAGGTGATGGCGATGACGGTGCCAGCCAGCGGGCCGGAACCCGCCGAGCTCTCCGAGGCCAGCGTGACCGCCTCGGGCCGGACCAGCGCGGTGACCGGCCCCGCCGGGGTGCCCAGATCGACCAGGGGCAGGTCCTGCCCGCGCACGGTCACGGTCGAGCCGCTGACCGTCCCGGGGAGCCGGTTGGTGAGGCCGACGAACTCGGCCACGAACGCGGTGGCCGGCCGGGAGTAGACCTCGGTGGGCGGGGCGAGCTGCTCGAGCTGGCCGGCCCGCATCACCCCGACCCGGTCCGCGATGGCCAGCGCCTCCTCCTGGTCGTGCGTGACGAACAGGGTGGTGATGCCCACCTCGAGCTGGATCCGCCGGATCTGGTCCCGGAGCTGGGCACGGACCTTGGCGTCCAGCGCGGACAGCGGCTCATCCAGCAGCAGCACCTGGGGCTCGATGGCCAGGGCCCGGGCCAGCGCGACCCGCTGCTGCTGGCCGCCGGAGATCTGGTGCGCGTAGCGGCCGGCCTGCTCGGTGAGGCCGACCAGGTCGAGCACCTCCATGGCGCGGCGATCACGTTCCGCCTTCGGCACGTGGCGCAGCCGGAGGCCGAACGCCACGTTCTGCAGCACGGTCATGTGCGGGAACAGCGAGTAGGCCTGGAAGACCATGCCCATGTCGCGCTTGCTGGCCGGCAGGTGGGCGATGTCCCGGCCGCCCACGATGATCTGCCCGGCGTCGGCGTCCTCCAGCCCGGCGAGCAGCCGCAGGGTGGTGGTCTTCCCGCAGCCGGACGGCCCGAGCAGGGCGATCAGCTCGCCGGGCCGCAGCGTCAGGTCCAGGCCGTCCAGGGCGGTGACCGCGCCGTACCGGCGGGTCAGCCCCTCCATCCGGACCTCGACGGCGGTCCGGTCGGCGGCGCCGGCAGCACTGGTCACTGGTGAGCTCACAGGTCTTACCTCATCCCCGGCGCCGCTGGCGGCCGGCGTAGGACAGGATCGTCAGCAGGGCGAAGGCGAACAGCAGCGACGCCATGGAGGTCGAGAAGACAACCCCGGCGTTCGGCGTGTTGCGGCTGATGGAGTACAGCGTGGGCTGCAGGGTGTTGTAGAGCAGCAGGTACGCGATCGTGAACTCGCCCAGGACCAGGGCGCTGGTCAGCAGCAGCGCGTTCAGGATGGCCTGCCACATGTTCGGCGCGATGACCCGGAACATCACGGTGAACCAGTTCGCGCCCAGGCTCCGGGCCGCCTCGGCCAGCGTGGTGGCGTCGATCACGTCCAGCCCGGACGACAGCGCCCGGTAGGCGTACGGCAGCGCCAGGACCACGTACACCCAGAACAGCTGCAGCGCGGACAGGCTGTAATGCTGGATCCGGTTGTAGACCGGGGCCAGGCCGACGACCAGCGCGATGGCCGGGATGGTCAGCGGCAGCAGGCAGAGGAACTCGAAGGTCCGGCTGATCCACTGCACCCGCAGCTTGATCCAGATCATGGTGGGCAAGAGCAGCACCACCATGACGATGCTGCTGATGACGGCCAGTTCCAGGGTGAGCGCGACCGCGCCGGGCAGCCCGGGGTAGGACACGATCTGCTTCCACGCGGTCAGCGACCAGGTGCCGAGCTTCGTCCCCTCCAGGGAGAACCGCAGCATGGCCAGCAGCGGCGCCGCCACGAACAGGCCGAAGAGGGTGAACACGACGTAGCGGAAGGCGTTCAGCCGCCGCCGGCGGCGGCGCTGCATGCCCTGCGGCCCGCGGGCGGCCGCGCCGGCCAGCGGGGTCTCGCCCAGCGACGTTACCGCAGCCACCGGGCCGCCCTCCGCTGCAGCAGCGCGTATCCGGTCATGACGATCGCCACCATGATGATCATGCCGAACGCGAGCACGTCGGCCGCATTGACGTTGGCCAGCCCCACCTCGCTGGACAACGCGGTGCCGATCTGCTGCGGCACGGTGTAAGCAATCTGGTTCTCCCAGGCCTGGATGGTGGCGAACGCGGACAGGGCGTTGGCGAACAGCAGGAGCAGCGACCCGAAGAACGCCGGGGCGAGCAGCGGGCCACCGACATGCCGCCAGAACTGCCAGGTCGAGGAGCCCAGGCTTTCCGACGCCTCCCGCCACTGCACCTTCAGCCCGTCGATCGCGGGCAGGAAGACCAGCACCATGAGCGGGATCTGGAAGTAGGTGTAGATCAGGGTGATACCCCACGGGAAGTCGTAATACCAGCCCGCGTGGAAGAGCAGCCCGGCCGGGCCGATGAGCGCCTGGAACGCGAAGGCCAGGGTCACCCCGCCGAACTGGGCCAGCACACCCGAGACGGCGACCGAGAGGCGGCGCACCACGCCGTCTGGCCTGCCGGAAGCCACCGCGTAGGCCACCAGGGCCCCGAACACCGCCCCCGCCACGGCGGACAGTACGCACAGCTTGAACGACCCGATGAAGTAGTCCCGGACGGCCGGGCTGTACAGCGTGGACAGGCTGCCGAAATTCCAGCTCCCGCTGGGGTTCTTGAAGGCGTCGACGATGAGGATCCCGGTCGGGTAGAGCAGGAAGACCCCGACGTAGCAGAAGAAGGGCAGGGTTCCCACCCAGGCCGGAAGGCGGGGCAGGCGCCCGGCCCGCAGGGGCCGGGCGCCAGCCTCGGTTGCCGTAGCGACAGTCACGGTCTTCCCTGCTAGCCGACGGCCTTAGCCCAGTTGGCCGCGAGGTAGTTGGCCGCCGCGGTGTTCTGGGCCTGGGTCAGGAACAGCGGGTTGCCAGAGACCGGGGGCAGCTTGGACGCGGCCGCCTTGTCGATGGTGCCGTTGCTGGTCATGGCGATCTGCTCGACCGGCCGGGCACCGCCCTGCAGCCACAGGTTCTGCCCGCCCGAGGCGGCCTGGGAGTACAGGAACTCCTCCCACAGCCGGGCCGCCGCCGGGTGCGGCGCACTCTTGTTGATGGCCTGGGCGTAGTACCCGCCGAGTATGGCGTTGCTCGGGATGAACACCTTCCAGTTGGACACCCCGACGTAGCTGGGCAGGTTCAGGTAGTCCCAGTTGAAGACGACCGGGGTGGACCCGGACTTGATCGTCGCACCGGTCGCGGACACGGGGGAGAAGTTACCCTTCGCCTTCAGGTCGTGGAAGAAGTTAACCCCCTTGGAGATGCTGGCGGCCGTGCCCCCCGTGGCGAGGTTGGCCATCATGACCCCGTTCAGCGCGGCGTTCGCCGCGGTGGGGTTACCGTTCAGCGCGACCGCGTTCTTGAACTTCGGCTGCAGCAGCTGGCTCAGCGAGGTGATCGTGCCGAACTTGCTGGAGTAGCCGACCGCCATGTAGCCGCCGTAGTCGTTGTACCAGCGGGCGTTCGGGTCCTTCTGCACCGCGGGGATCGCCGACCAGGTGCTGACCTTGTACGGCGTGAACAGGCTGGTGTTGGCGAGCGCGACGGATACGCCGACGTCCACCACGTCCGGCGCCGCCGCGGTGCCGTTCTTCTGCTTGATCGTGTCGACTTCCTGCTGGCTTGTCCCGTCCGGCAGGGCCGAGTTCACCTTGATGCCGTATTTCGTGCTGAAGGTCTTGATGATGTTGCCGTAGTTGGCCCACGTCGGCGGCAGGGCGATGACGTTGAGCGTGCCCTCCTTCTTCGCCGCGGCGACGAGCTTGCTCATTCCGCCGCCTGCCGACGCGGATGTCACCGTGGCCCAATTGACGCCGCCACTGGACGTCGATGGCGAGCTCGTGGAGCAGCCGGCAGCCGCCAGAGCGAGCGCCGTGACCCCCAGGAAGGTGAAACGGTAGGGAGATCTCACGGAAATTGCCTCCTGTATTGGCTATCCCACTTTTGAGCGGGCCGCGGAAGCTAAGCGCCTGCCACGCAGTAGTGCTCAGGAGGTCAGCGGACCCCCCCGCGAACAGCACCCGACAAAAGACCTTAAACGTTTAGTTTTGCCGGTATGTTGACGTATCTGCCGCAGGAGCGTCAAGAGACGTTACCGAGTTGACGCGCGCGGGCCAGCAACTGTTCACCGAACGGCAAAACTCCCAGGCTGGCGGCCCGCAGGCGGCTCTGCTGGCGGCTCGGCAAGAGGCCCGGCCGGCGGCGCGGCTGGTGGCTCTGCGGGCGGCCTGGCTGGCGGGCCGGGGGGCAGGGGCGCGGGGAGCCGGGCCGGGCGGGCGGCCGGCGCCTGCAGCGAAGCCCGCTCGATGAGTTCGACCGGGGCCACGTAGTCCTCCGGCGGGACCCGCCCGAGCAGGCGGAGCATCAGCGCCCGGCCCATCTCCCGCCGGTTCAGCCAGATGGTGGCCAGCGGCGGGTCCAGCAGCTCGGAGGTGGCCAGGTCGTCGTGCCCGACGACCGAGACGCCGGGGCCGATCCGCAGGGCCAGCTCCCGCGCGGCCTTGTAGACCGCGTGCGCGGTGTAGTCGGAGTTGGTGATGACCGCCGTCGGCGCGTCCGGGCCAGCCAGCACGCCCAGGGTGGCCTGCTGCACGTCGCCCATGGTCAGCGGCGAATACAGCACCGTGGCCCGCAGCCCGAGCGCCCGGCTCAGCCGCCGGAAATGGCGGAGCCGGTCCGGGTCGGCCATCAGCCGGCGCGGCGCGGTCAGGAACGCCACCGAGGTGTGCCCCAGCTCGGCCAGCCGGCGCATCGGCAGCCCGACCGCGGCGGCGTTGTCCGGCCGGACCCGGCAGACGCCGCTGATCCGGGCGGCCGAGGCGTTCAGCGCGACGACCGGGGCCCCGGGGCGCAGGTCGTGCCAGAGCTGGATCGACTCGCCGGTCCCGACCGGGGCGATGGCCAGCCCGGCCACCCGCTGCGCCGCCATCTCCCGCAGGTGGCGGCGCTCCCGCTCCAGCGAGTAGCGCGAGTCCAGGACGAGCAGGGTCGCGCCGGCCTCACCCGCGACCTCCTCGGCGCCCGAGAGCACCTCCAGGAAGAACGGGTTGGCGAAGTTGCGCACCACGAAGCCGTAGGTGGTGGTGCGGCCCCGGCGCAACGCCTGGGCCTGCGGGTTGGCCCGGTAGCCGAGCTGCCCGGCGATGGCCAGGATGCGGCGGCGGGTGTCGTCGGCCACCCCCGGCTGGCCGTTGAGCGCGAAACTGGCGGAGGCCACCGAGACACCGGCCATCCGGGCCACGTCCCGGATGCCCGCGGCGCGCGGTGATCCGTTGTCAGCAGTCGGCATGATCTTTCCTGCGGCCCCCGCTGCGCCTCTGGTCAGCCCCGGCGGCTCCGGACAGCGTGGGGACAGGTGGTGCGTTCGAGCCGCTGATGATCAGCCTCTACGAGCGGCCGCGGTTAGGCAAGCCGGGGTCAGCCGTCCGGGGGCCGGGTGGCCGCGAGCCGGGGCCGCGGTCGAGGCGGCGAGGCTGCTGCGCCCCCGCTGTCCCGCCCCCCCGCCCCCGCTCTCCAGGGCGGCCTGTTCCGGCCATTATGCGGCGAGCGGCTCAGATACGGCCCGATCTGGGTCCCGGTACGCGGCCGCGCATTGTTTCCGGACCAAAGTTCTGGCCCCATTTCTCCGTGGCCGGGAATTTCTGCCCGCGCCAGGAATGGCTTCTACGGGGGCAGTTCCGGGCCCGGGGCTCCCTCGCGGGTCAGCGCCCCCGGGCGGCTGAGCCCGGCGGATTGTCGGTGGCGGCTGGCACACTGACCGTGGGTAGATTAGTCCACGGGACGGGGAAGGAGCGTGAGCGAGATCGCCGCCACCGACACGGCCGTTCATGACCTGGAGCTCTACCGGGGCGAACTGACCGGCTACTGCTACCGGATGCTCGGCTCGGCGCACGACGCCGATGACGCGGTGCAGGAGGCCATGGTCCGGGCCTGGCAGGCCTTCGACCGGTTCGAGGGCCGGTCCGCCCTGCGTTCCTGGCTGTACCGGATCGCCACCAACGTGTGCCTGGACATGCTGCGCAGCCGGAAGCGCCGGGCCCTGCCGATGGACCTGTCGGCCCCGGTGCCGTCCAGCACCGAGCCGGTGGCCACCCTGCCGGAGTCGGCCTGGATCGAGCCGATGCCCGGCGATGGCCCGCTGCCCCCGGACAGCGATCCGGCCGGCCGCGTGGTGCTGCAGGACAGCATCCGGCTGGCGTTCATCTCGGCCCTGCAGAACCTGCCGCCCCGGCAGCGCGCGGTGCTCATCCTCCGTGAGGTGCTGTGCTGGCAGGCCGCCGAGGTGGCCAGCCTGCTGGACACCACGGTGGTCTCGGTGAACAGTGCCCTGCAGCGGGCCCGCACCACCATGGCCGCCAGCGACCAGGGCGAGGACCGGCCGTCGCCGCCCCCGCTGGATGACGCCGACCGCGAACTGCTCGCCCGCTACGTGGACGCGTTCCAGCGGTACGACATCGACCGGCTCGTCGCGCTGCTGCACGAGGACGCCAGCATCTCCATGCCGCCGTTCGAGATGTGGATCCGCGGCCGGGAGGAACTGCGCGGCTGGTACACCGGCTGGGGCAGCGGCTGCGACGGATCGCGGATGATCCCGGTCACCGCCAACGCCTCCGCCGCGTTCGCGCAGTACAAGCCGTCCGGCGACGGCACCCGCCTGGTGCCCTGGTGCATTCAGGTCCCGGAGCTCTCGGATGGCCGGATCATGCACATCCACCACTTCATCGACACCGATGGCCGCCTGTTCGAGCGGTTCGGCCTGCCCCCGTATCTCGACCGGGAGGACGCGGAGATCAGCTGACCGCCGCCCGGGCTGGCCGGCTTAGCGGTCCGCGGCTTCCTGCGCCGCGGCTTCCTCGACAGTGAGCTCGGCGGCGGGGTCGGCTTCCAGCCGCGCATCGGGGATGGGCTGCCCGCTCTGCACGGACCGGCCGTAGGTGCCGTCCGCCAGCCGCTGCTCGGCCCGCTCCACGGCGGCCAGCCGGTCACGCAGGCTCTCGGCGATCGCGTCGTCCATGCCCTGCTGGGTCAGGGACTGCGCAGGGTCGGCGATGTCGGCGTCCTGCTGGTCCTCGCTGTCCCGGTCTTCGCGGCCCGGCGGTCTGGGTCTCGGCCAGGAGCTTGCTCACCTCGTCGCGCTCGGCGGCCAGCAGGGCCCGGGCCCGCTCAACGTCCACGTGATCTCCTCCGCACTTCGCTGCCGCCAGAATCCAGGGCGCCACCCCGTAAAGCCCCACCCTATGCCGCTGCCGATCCCCCCGCTGGCCAGCGTTCGAGCCCGGGCCGCGGTCCGCCCAGCCGCCGGCTAGCAGCTGCCCGGGGCGGGCGCCAGCGCCCGTCCGGGCTCCGGCTCGCCGGGCGCGGCGTCCAGGGCGGCCCGCTCCCACTTCTGCTCGATCTTGCCGAACCGCCAGATGGCCAGGGCCACCACCCAGGTGAGCACGAAGACCCCGGCGATCACGAAACCGGCCTGGTTGAGGTCGAAGTCTTCCAGCCAGCGCCAGCCGGGGCCGGTCAGGTGGCCGTCCTGGCCGAGCAGGCCGAGCACCTCGACCGCCCCGATGAACATGGCCACGAACACGGACAGCCCGGTGATGGTCAGGTTGTAGTAGACCTTGCGGACCGGGCGGGCGAAAGCCCAGTCGTAGGCGAAGTTCATGAAGCAGCCGTCCGCGGTGTCGAACAGGCTCATCCCCGCGGCGAACAGGATCGGCAGGGACAGCACCGCGTAGAACGGCAGCCCGCCGATGACCGCGGTGCCGGCCAGGACGAGCAGCGCGACCTCGGTGGCCGTGTCGAAGCCCAGGCCGAACAGGAAGCCGATCGGGTACATCTTCCAGGGCGCGTCGATCCGGCGGGCCAGCGGGCCGAGGAGGCGGTTCATCAGGCCCCGCTTGTTCAGCTGCTCGTCCAGGGCCTCGTCGTCGTACTGGCCCGACCGCATCCCGCGGAACACCTTGACGATCCCGGCCAGGATCACCACGTTGATCGCCGCGATCAGGAACAGGAAGATCCCGGACACCAGCGTGCCGATGATGTTGGTCGTGTACTGCAGGTGCGAGCTGGAGTTCCTGACCTGCTCGTTCAGGGCCCGGATACCGAAGTTCAGCACCAGGGCCAGCACGAACACCACGCTGGAATGGCCCAGGGAGAAGAAGAAGCCCACCGACAGCGGGCGCTTGCCCTCGCTGACCAGCTTGCGGGTCGTGTTGTCGATGGCGGCGATGTGGTCGGCGTCGAACGCGTGCCGCATGCCGAGGGTGTAGGCCAGGATCCCGGTGGTGAAGCCGAAGGTCTCGGTCTTGCTGATGTGGAAGTGGCCGCTGACCGCGATGGCGAGCATGACCCAGCCCGCCACGTTCAGCCCGACGACGGTGAGCAGCATCGCGCCGGCCCGGCCCCACTCGCGTGGGGTCAGCCCGTCGCGGATCCTGGCCAGCCGGCCGCGCGGGTCAGCCATCGGGGCACCTTCCTGCCGGGGGTCGTCGCACCAGACTAGGTCTTACTGCAATTTACTTGCAACAACGAACCGCAGGTAGCTGCGGAGTCCTGGTGGAGAGGTATCGCCCGCCCGGGGGAGCGCCGTCAGGCCGAGGGCTGCGCGGCCTGCTGCTGCTGGATCTGGCGCTTGATCCGGGCCAGCATGGCCGCCATCCCGCGCAGCCGCAGCGGGCTGACCAGATCCGACAGACCCAGCTGGGTGGTGAACTCGGCCGGGGTGGCCAGGATCTCCTCCGCGCTCAGCCCGTCCAGCCCGGTGGCCAGGATGCCCGCGAACCCGCGGGTGGTGGGGGCTTCCTTCGGGGCGTCGAAGAACAGGTGGGCGGTGCCGTCGCCGGCCACCTCGACCGCCAGGAACAGCGGGGACTGGCACTCCGGCACCGGCTCCAGCCGGTCGCGGTGCTCCGCGTAGCGGGCCGGGCAGCGGCGGCAGCTCGTCGGAGAACTCCAGCAGCAGCTGCAGTTTCTCCTGGCCGGGGACGGCGCCGAACTCGTCGACGATGTCCTGCAGCCGCGGGTTGAGGGTGGCCGTCACGGTTTGTCTCCCTGGGTGATGGGGACGCGGACGCTGTTCCCCCACTCGGTCCAGGATCCGTCGTAGTTACGCACGGCCGGGTAGCCGAGCAGGTGGTGCAGGACGAACCAGGTGTGGCTGGACCGCTCGCCGATCCGGCAGTACACGACCACGTCGTCGGCGGGGCTGAGCCCGGCCTCACCGCCGTAGATGGCCTCGAGTTCCTTGCGCGGCCGGAACGTGGCGTCCTCGGCGGCCGCGCGGGCCCAGGGGACGTTCCGGGCGCCGGGGATGTGCCCGCCGCGCAGCGCGCCCTCCTGCGGGTAGTCCGGCATGTGCAGCAGCTCGCCGCTGTACTCGCCGGGCGAGCGCACGTCGATCATGGGCTGGCCGAGGTGGGCCCGGACGTCCTCGCGGAACGCCCGGATCGGGGAGTCGTCCCGCTCGACCACCGGGTAGTCGGTGTGCGGCCGGTCCGGCGTCTCGCGTGCTCAGCGGGCGGTCCTCAGCGATCCACTTGGCCCGGCCGCCGTCCAGCAGGCGGACGTCGGGGTGGCCGAACAGCGTGGCGACCCACAGGGCGTACGCCGCCCACCAGTTGTTCCGGTCGCCGTAGAGCACGAGCGTGGTGTCCCGGGAGATGCCCTTCTCCGACATCAGCCGCGCGAACCCCGCGCCGTCCACGTAGTCCCGGGTGACCGGGTCGTTCAGCTCGGTGTGCCAGTCCAGCTTGACCGCGCCCGGGATGTGCCCCGTCTCGTACAGCAGCACGTCCTCGTCGGATTCGGCGACCACGAGCCCGGGATCGCCGAGGTGCTCGGCCACCCACTCGGTGCTGACCAGCATCTCCGGCCGGGCGTAGTCCTGGAACTTGGGCGTGGCGTCATACGGCAGCGTCATGAATACCCTCACCTTCGTCGGTGGTCCGCCCGCGGTCACGCCACGGCGGCAGGGCCGGGAACTCCCCACTGGCCAGCAACGCCCCGGCGGCAGCGGGTCCTTCCCCGGACTGCCGACGGCCAGGAGGCGCCGCTCACGCGGCACCTCCCCGTCATCAGCGCCCGGCGGCGAGGAGGTCGCTGAGCGGCCAGGCCAGGAAGAACCGCTCCTCGCCGTCGATGGTCGTCTCAGCCAGCAGTTCCGCACCCAGCCGCAGGTACGGCGCAGCCGGCGGCGGGTGCAGGTCGAGTACGCGACGCCGAAGCCGCGGGACACCAGGTCGGCGTAGCCGAAGCCGCGGACGAAGCGTGGTAGCCGGTCATCGCGGGCACCTGGTGCCGGCTCGTGCCATCACGTTGAGGATCTCGCAGGCCCCGGCGGGGCCGGGCCGCGGGCGGGGCGAAGCCGAACGCGGCGGCCTGGAGGTGCGGCCGGGATCCAGGTTGACCGCCATCGCGCGGCGAGCGGGCCGCCGGGATACGCCAGGTGTAGACGATCTGGCCGGCGTACGGAATCCGGGTCCGCAGCCGCTCGCCCGCGTCGTCGAAGTCCCAGATGAGCCGGGTCAGCGTGTTGCCCGCGAGACCGGCGTAGGCGTCGTAGAAGCAGCGCTCGTACTCGGCCACCTGGGCCGGGTCCGCGGGATCGAGCGTGCCGTAGCGGGCCGCGGGTGGCCGGCCCTGTCACGGTGTCACTAAGCACCGGGCATCACCCGCATCCGCAGGCCGTGCCGGGGGTACTGGGTGACCGAGGCCGCGATCTCCACCGGGTGCCCCGGCGCCAGGCCCAGCCGGACCCGCGGTGCGGCCACCGCCAGGGCGGTCAGCATCTCGACCGTGGCGAAGTTGGCGCCCATGCACTTGCGCTGCCCGGCCGAGAACGGGATATAGGCCTTGCGCTGCTCCCGGGTCAGCCGGTCCGGCGCGAAGCGTTCCGGGCAGAACGTGTCCGGGTCTTCCCAGTAGTCCGCCATCCGGTGCAGGGCGTGAATCGGGATCACGACGTTGTCGCCCGCGCTGATCTCGTGCCCGGCTATCTGGTCGTCGGCGGCGGCCTCCCGGGTCATGCTGTAGACCGGCGGGTACAGGCGCAGCGACTCCTCGACGACCTGCCCGGTGTAGCTGAGCGACTTGAGGTCGTCGTAGCCGGGCGCGCGGCCGCCCAGGACCTGGTCCACTTCCGCGCGGATGGCCTGCTGCGCGCCGGGGTTCTCGCTGAGCAGCAGCCAGGTCCAGGCCAGCGCGGTCCCGGTGGTCTCGAAACCGGCGAAGAACAGCGTCACCACCTGGTCCCGCAGTTCCCGTTTCATCGCCGGGGCCTGATCCCCGTAGGAGCGGATCAGGCTGCTCAGGATGTCGTCGTAGTCGCCGGTGCCGGCCAGGCGTTCCTCGATGCGGTCGTACACGAACTGGTTCACGGCCCGCACGCAGCGGCGGAACCGCCGGTGCAGCCGGATCGGCAGCCACAGCGGCAGCGCCACCGGGCTGATGTTCCGCAGCCCCACCACTTCCACCCCGACCCGCACCGTCTCGGCGAAGTCGTTGGACGTGGTCCGCAGGTCGCGGCTGAACAGCGCCAGGCCGATCACGCGCATGGTGAGGGTCTGCATGTCGCTGTACACCTCGACGGTGTCACCGCGCTCGCGGGCCGCCTCCCACTCGTCCAGCACCTCGCCCATCAGCCGGGTAGTGATCTCCACGACCCGCTCCAGCAGGTCCCGGTCGAAGGCGGGCTGCATGAGCCGCCGCTGCCTGCGCCACGTCTCGCCCTCGCTGCAGATCAGCCCGTAGCCCATCACCATCGCGAGGTTGTCGTGCTGCAGGCTCCGCTGGTAGGTGCCCAGCTTGCCCAGGAACATCTGCTGGTTGGCCTCGGCGTCGGCGACCAGGGTGAACACCCGGCGCAGCACCCGGTAGCGGACGAAGCCGTGGTGCTCGGCCATCAGCCGTTTCTGGGTGCCGAGCAGGTCGGCGCGCAGTTCGCTGAGGCCGAAGCGGAGCGGCGGGGCGTCAGGCGGGCTCATGCTTCATCTCCGCGGTGGGCTGCCCGGAGGTCCCCAGGGCCAGCGCCTCGGCCAGGAACGCGTCATCCAGCCCGGCGGCGCCCTCGATCAGCTGGGCCAGGGTCTCCCCGAAGCGGGCGCCGGGGGCGCCGTCCACGATGTCGTGGTTGACGGTGACGGTCGCGCTGAGCGTCCGGCGCGGCTCCGGCCCGCCGTCGGCCCAGTAGACCTTGTCGAACATCCCGCCCAGGATGAGCACGCTGGTCAGGAACGAGATCGAGATGCCCCACGAGGGGCGCGGGCTGATGAAGGAGCCGACGTTGGACACGGCCGTGGTGCCCCACTGCTGCTTGAGCCGGGCCGGGTCGCGGCGCAGCCACCACCAGATCACCCGCCGCGCGGGGCGGGGCAGCCGCAGGATCCGGCGCCGCTGGCGCACCCCCGCCTCGTCGTACAGGTCACTGCGCGAGGCCTCGCGCATCTCGTGGTTGATCTGCGCCAGGCTCTTCTTGTCCGCGCCGCGGACGATATAGAAGACCGGGATCAGGGAGCCGTCCGGCTTGCGCTTCTCGAGCAGCGTGTTCACGTTGACGTCGTCGAAGATGACCAGCTTCCGCCGGCCTTTGCGGTAGGCGTGCAGCATCGGGTGCTGCCCGATGGCGTGGCCCAGGCAGTAGACCATGAACGCGGTGAAAGACAGCCCGTCCGGCAGCTGGGGCTTGTACTCATCGATCAGGGCCAGCGGCCGTGAGATGTCCAGTTCCACCAGGCCGTGCGCCATGTGCACCTGGTGCCCGAGAGTCAGCGCGTTGACGACCAGCTCCCGGATACGGGGCCACGGTACCTCCGTGGCCGGGGGATTCTCCATGCCGGATTCCTATGCGTTGACGGGCTGCGAGGGGGAGACGTCCTGCGCCGGGGAGACGGCCCGCGCCGGGGAGATAGCTCGTGTGCTCAGCGAGCGGGGATGCCCCGGCTGATGCCGGCCCGCGAAAGCGTCCAGGAACCTGACGAGGTGCTCGACGGATTCCTGGGTCACGCCGTTGAACAGGCTGGCCCGGCACCCGCCGATGCTCCGGTGCCCGGCCAGCCCGGCCAGGCCCGCCTGATCCGCCGCGGCCAGGAACTCCGCGAGCAGGTCCGCCGAGGGCAGGGTGAAGACCACGTTCATCAGCGAGCGCGAGGCAGGCTCGACCGGGCATCCGTAGAAGCCCGCGGCGTCCAGGTAACCGTAGAGCGTGCCGGCCTTCTGGCCGTTGATGGCGCCCATCGCCGCCAGCCCGCCGATCTCGCGTTCCAGCCAGTCCAGCATGAGCCAGGTGACGTAGATCGCGAAGGTCGGCGGGGTGTGGTAATTCGACCGGTGCGCGCTGTGCGTCCGGTAGTCCAGGATCGCCGGGAGGCCGTCGGGAATGCTGTCCAGCCAGGACCGCCGCGCGAGGACCAGGGTCACGCCCGCGATGCCGATGTTCTTCTGGGTATGGGCGTACGCCATGACACAGGAATCCGGGTCAAATGGCGCGGACATCAGGTCGGAACTCATGTCGGCGATCAGCGGGACCCCGGTGTCCGGGAGCTGATGGAATTGGGTGCCCTCGACCGTATTATTGGAAATGAGATGGCAATACCGCGCGCCCGGCCGGGCCTGGATAGATGCCGCGTCCGGGACATAGGTATGGCCCAGGTCGGCGGAGGACGCGGCAATGGCGACATCGCGGTGCAGGGCCTGGGCTTCCCGGATGGACTTCTGGGCCCAGTACCCGGTGTCCAGGTAATCGACCGGGTCCCCGGGAGCCGAGAAATTCATGGGGATCATGCAGAACTGCAGCGACCCGCCGCCCTGGAGCAGGAGGACCTCGGTGCCGGCGCCCAGGCCCAGCAGCCGCCGGGCCCGGTCGGCGGTATCGGCCAGCAGGAACTCAATTTCCGGGGCGCGGTGACTGATCTCCATCACGCTCATGCCAGTGCCGCGGAAATTGAATAGATCACGCTCGATGGCGGCCAGCACGGAAGGCGGCAGGGCGGTCGGTCCCGCATAGAAATTAAAGACACGATCATTCATGACGCTATGCCCCGAGCCCCCATTATTGTGACGCACCAGTTTCGCCGCGAGCGTAGCATACACAATTGGACCGCCGATTGCGGGCGGATAGAGTCCCGATGGCGGGCGGCCGCCTGCCGGGCGGCGTCAGTGATCGGCCAGGACCTCGCGGGCGGCCCGGGCGCCGGAGGCGAGTGCGCCCTGGACCGAGCCGGTGGCCCGGTGATCGCCGCACACGTACCGGCGCGGCCCGCCCGGGCCGGCCCGGCCAGAGGAGCTGACCCGGGCCGGCTGGCTCAGCCGCAGCGGGGCCGGCATGGCGGGCAGCGCCCCGTCGATGGTGTAGCTGTCCAGGTGCTCCCAGCCGGCCGTGTCGGTCTGGTACAGGACCGCGAGCCTCTTGCGCACGGCGGGCTCGCGGTCCGCGCCGCCGCCCCCCAGCACCGAACTGGAGATCAGCGCCCGGCCGGCCGCGTAACCCGGGCTCACCTCGGACAGCACGCAGGTGTTGAGGATCTCCCGCTCGGTGTTGACCAGCAGGGTCGGCTCGGCGAGCGGGCTGGCCGGGGCCGCGTGGTACACGGTCGTGACGGTGCGCGTCTCGGGGACGGCCAGCCCCGGCAGCAGGGCGGCGGCCGTGGCGGCCCCGGTCGCCACCACCACCGCGTCGGCCGGGAGTTCGCGGCCGTCGGCCAGCAGCACGCCCGGGCCGGTGAGCGCGCGGACCGGGGTCTCCAGCCGGACCGTGCCCGGGGGCAGCGCCGCGGCCAGCTGCTCGGGGACCGCCTGGATGCCGCGGCGCGGCAGGCACAGGGTGCCGCGCAGCATGCTCCGCCAGACCAGGTGGAAGAACCGGCCCGAGGTCTCCAGCTGGTCCTCCAGGAACACCCCGGCCAGAAACGGCCGGAACAGGCCCTCGATCAGCTCACCCGGGATCCGCGCGCCGGCCAGCGCGGCCAGCGTGCTCTGGTCCGGCTCGCGCTTGAGCAGGCGGGCCGGCAGCAGCATGTCGCGGGCGCTGAGCGAGGCCAGCGCGGCCAGGCCGGCCGGCCCGGCCAGGCGGCCGCGGACCAGGTCGCCCTGGTCACCGGGGCGACGGGTGGGGTCCGCGAACCGGCGGCGGCCCGCCGGGGTGTGCAGCAGCATCCCGGGGGTGAACGGGGACAGCTGCAGGGCGCGCAGGTCCAGCCGGCGCCGTACCTGCGGGTAGGACGTGTTGAAGACCTGGAAGCCCCGGTCGAGCAGGAAACTGTCCCCGCGGCCCGGGCTGATCCGGCCCGGGCTGATCCGGCCCGTGCTGATCCGGTCTGTGCGCATCCGGCCGCCCACGCCATCGGAGGCTTCCAGGACCGTGACGGCCGCGCCCGCGGCGGCCAGGTCGGCCGCGCAGGCCAGGCCGGCCAGACCCGCCCCGACGATGATGGTGTTCGGCCTGCTGGAGTCGGACATACGGACAGCCCCCCGGTCAGCTCGCTGGCAGTGGTGGTCACTCGGCTGCCCAGTATTCGCCGGGCCACCCCCGCAGAGCCGCACCGGCCGGGGCCCCGGTCAGTGCGGCTCGGCCCACTCCGGGCTGCCCCCGGCCGTGAAGATCTCCGCGCCGCCGATGAACGCGCGCTCGACGCGGCTCAGCACGTCCAGCGGGTCACCGGACCAGATGACCAGGTCGGCGTCTTTACCGGGCTCGAGGGAGCCGAGCCGGTCGTCGATGCCCGCGATCCGGGCCGGGTGGATGGTCAGCGCCCGTATCGCGGTCGTCCAGGCCAGCCCCTCCTTGACGGCCAGGGCCGCCTGGTAGGCCAGGAAGTTGATCGGCACGACCGGGTGGTCGGTGGTCAGCGCGAACGTCACCCCGGCCCGGTCGAGCAGGCCCGGGTTGGCCAGCGAGCGGTTCCGCACCTCCACTTTGGACCGGCTGGTCAGCAGCGGGCCGAGGACCACCGGGATGCCCCGGGCCGCGATGATGTCGGCCAGCAGGTGCGCCTCGGTGCCGTGGTCGATCACGAGCTGGTAGCCGAACTCCTCGGCGATCCGCATGGCGGTGGCGATGTCGTCCGCGCGGTGGCAGTGCTGGCGCCAGGGGATCTCGCGGCGCAGCACCCGGCCGAGCGCTTCCAGCTTCAGGTCGCGGCTGACCGGGCCGCGCTCGGCTTCCGGCTTACGCTCCTCGCTGTCCAGCTTGCTGAGGTAGTTGGCCGCGTCGACCAGGGCGCCGCGGATCACCGCGGCCGTGCCGAGCCGGGTGCTCGGCGTCTTGTGCTGCTCGCCGTAGACCCGCTTGGGGTTCTCGCCCAGGGCCGACTTCATCCCGGACGGCTGGCGCAGCACCATCTCGTCGACGGTCCGCCCCCAGCATTTGACCGCGACCGTCTGCCCGCCGATCGGGTTGCCGGAACCGGGGTTGATGTTCACGGCCAGCACGCCGCCGCCGATCGCGTCACGGAAGCCGAGGTCGGCCGGGTTGACCGCGTCGAGCGCCCGGACCTGCGCGGTGACCGGGTCGGTCAGCTCGTTGGTGTCCGAGCCGGCCCAGCCCTCGCCTTCCTCGTGCACGCCCACGTGCCCGTGGGCCTCGATGAACCCCGGCAGGACCCAGCGGCCTGCCGCGTCGATGACCCGGACCCCCGGCGGAACGGCCAGGTCAGTGCCGACCGCGGTGATCCGGCCCGCCTCGGCCAGCACCGTCCCCCCGTCGATCGGATCCCCGGTGACCGGAACGACCCGTCCCCCGACGACCGCCACCGACTCCTGCGCCATTCGTGCCTCCTCCGTGTACCGGCCCGGAAAACACTCACATTATTCGGGCTCAGTTGACGCACCGGTCCTCGTTGCGGAATAGAAAGACGGCTACCCATGACCTACCGTCATGTATGTGGATACGGATGCGCTGCGCTGGTTCCAGCAGGTCGCGGACGGCACGACGGTCACGGAGGTCAGCGAGCTGGAGGCGGTCACCCAGTCCGGGGTGTCGCGGGCGCTGGCCCGGCTGGAGGCGCAGGTGGGCACGCCGCTGCTGCGCCGGCACGGCCGGACGCTGCGGCTGACCCAGGCCGGGGCGGTGTTCAAGCGGCACGTGGACGCGATGCTGCACCAGCTCGACGACGGGATCGCGGCGGTCAGCCAGCTGATCGAGCCGGATACCGGCACCGTGGCGCTCGCGTTCCAGCAGTCGCTGGGCACCTGGCTGGTGCCGGACCTGGTCCGCGGCTTCCGTGCCGACCACCCGCACGTCACGTTCCAGCTCACCCAGGTCCATGACGAGGTGCACTCCGCGGCGCTGGACGGCGGGCTGGCCGACCTGGAGATCGGCACCCGGCGGGCGCGCAGCGCCGCGCTGCGGACCCGGCTGATCGCGATCGAGCCGCTGCGGCTGGCCGTGCAGCGCGACCACCCGCGGGCCGGGCAGCGCATCCACCTGGCCGAGGTGTCCGGGGAGCCGTTCGTCAGCCTGCGGCCGACCTCGGCGCTGCGCAAGCTCGGTGACGACCTGTGCCTGCAGGCCGGATTCCGCCCCGCCGTGGTGTTCGAGGGGGACGACCTGTCCACGGTGCGCGGCTTCGTCGCGGCCGGCCTGGGGGTGGCCATCGTCCCCGCGCCGCGGGCGGGGACCCTGGAAGCCGCGGCCGGGCCGCTGGCCTACTGCGAGATCCTGGACGCCGGCGCGGTCCGCGACCTGACCCTGACCTGGTCCGCGGAGCGGCGCCTGCTGCCGGCCGCGGAGCTGTTCCGCAGGCACGTGATCCGCACCGCCAGCGCCGGCCAGGTTCCCGCGCTCTCTGCCTGATTACGGGGGCCTGATTACCGGGGCCTGATTACCGGGGCCTGACCTTCCCGCCGGGGATGTTCATGCCGGATTCACCCCGGCTTCCCCATGCGGCCTTCCTGGCTGCGGACGCTGGGTCAGCGCCGGGCCTAGGTGGGGCCCGGCCTGCCGAGGAGGTAACGCCCCGATGCTCGTCAAGTTCTCCCGACCCAGAGTCCCGATCCTGCTCGCGCTGGCGGCGATCAGCGGATCGCTGATCGCCGCGACCGGCGCCAGCGCCGCGTCCGCCGACGGCCACGGTGGCTTCCTCCGGCCCGGCAACCTGCTGGTCAGCGGGTCGGTCTACCAGAACGACCCGGGCCTGCTGACGCCGGGCGTGACGGTCCTGCCCCCCGGCTGCACCAGCGGCTGCGCGACCGCCACTAACGACGGCACGTACCCGGGCGTGTTCAACAACGACCTCGTGGACGGCAGCTTCGGGGTGACCTCGCCGGTGTTCCTCGACCAGGTCACGCCGTCCGGGCACCTGGTCAGCGCGCTGCGGGTGCCCGACGCCTCGCAGCGCGGCGGGGGCCTGGTGACCAGCTTCTCGTCCAAGTCGGAGCTGGCCCTGAACCTGTCCACGAGCGGCCGCTACGTGACGTTCATGGGTTACGCCGCCCAGCCGGACCTGCTCGACGTGTCCAACTCCAACACCCCCGGCGTCATCGACCCGACCAACCCGGTGTCCAGCACCTACTACCGGGTGGCCGCGACGCTGGACAGCCAGGGCCGGCTCAGCTACACGGAGACCAACGCCTACAGCGGCAACAACGGGCGCGCCGCGATCCTCAACGACGGCCGCCGCGCGGACGTGCTGTACACCGCGGGCAACGCCGGCAACGGCAGCAACCCGCAGCCGGACGGCGTCATCCTCGGCGCAGGCGCCCAGATCATGATGCCGGCCCGCCAGCCCGGGAGCGCCCAGCAGCCGGGCTCGCCTACCCCGGTCGGCAGCTTCAGCGTGACCCAGCTCGGCGACGCCGCCGACAAGGTCGGCAAGGACACCAACTTCCGCGGCATGACGATCTTCGGCAACGTGCTCTACTACACCAAGGGCAGCGGCGGGAACGGTGTCAACACCGTCTACTTCGTGGACACCACCGGGAAGGCGTGCCCCAGCGGGGTGGGCCTGCCCGAGCCGGGCGCCGCGCTGCCTGCCAACCCGATCGCCTACGACCCCTCGGTGCTGCAGTCCAAGGGGGTCTACCCGTACAACATGTGCATCCTGAAGGGCTTCCCGACCGCGCTGAAGTCGGCCACGTCGTTCCCGTTCGGGCTGTGGTTCGCCAACTCCCGCACGCTGTACGTGGCGGACGAGGGCAACGGCGACAACACCTACTCGGCGGCCACCGGCACGTACACCGGGGCCGCGGCGCAGACCACGGCCGGGCTGCAGAAGTGGGTGCTGGAGAACGGCACCTGGACGCTGGCCTACACGCTGAGCAGCGGGCTCAGCCTCGGCACCCCGTACACCGTGCCCGGCTACCCGTCCGGTGACAACGCTGCCACCGGGCTGCCCTGGGCGCCGGCCACCGACGGCCTGCGGAACATCACCGGCCGGGTGAACCGGGATGGCACGGCGACCATCTGGGCCGTCACCTCGACCGTCAGCGGGGCCGGGGACCAGGGCGCCGACCCGAACAAGGTCGTCACCATCACCGACGACCTCGGAGCGCAGACGCTGCCCGCCGAGAGCTTCCGGACCTTCGAGTCCGCCCGCTCCGGCGAAGTGCTGCGCGGTGTTTCCTTCACCCCCGGAACCTTCGCCCAGGGCACCGGCGGGCGCTGATCGTGAGCCGGGCCGGCCGGGGAGTCCCCGGCCGGCCCGGCGCCGCGGGGACGGCCTACGCGTGCGGCGTGAACGAGGTGGAGCAACTCCCGGTCCGGCTGCCCTTTCTGACGGTGACTGAGACCTTCACCTTGTATCCGGGCGTGGCACCGCTGATGTAGTAAGGGATCGACACGTTCCCCTTACGGCCGGCGGTCCCATGGTGGGTGGTATTCGTCGTCCTGTAGTGCGCCACAGTCTTGACGCTCGCGAAGTTCCCGGTGTGCACCCGCACCTTGGTGGTGGTGTAGTCCCTCGGGTGGCTATTGCTCATGGTCGCGCTGCAGGCCAGAGGCTTGGCCGGGGCGGCCATCGCTACTCCGCCGGTCAGGGTAGTCGCCCCGATGGCTCCCGCCACGGTAGCGCCCATCAGAATGCGTCCAGGCCACGCTGCCAGAATTTTCATGTGCGCCACCATAGCGCCCAGGCCGGCCCCGCAAATAGTGCGCTGCGGCAGATAAAAATTTCACGCCATTTAAGATATTTGGTGGCTTTTCTGGGTGTTTGGAGCATGCCGGGTGTTCGGGTATGCCGGGTGTTTTGGCGCATGCGATGGTGCGTGCGGTGGTGCGGGCATGACGCGGCGGGCTGGCCCGGGAGCAGGGGGTGTTCCGGGCCAGCCCGCCGTGATCTTGGAGGGGGTTAGAAGTGGGTCGGGCCCGCCCCGGTCGGCACGGGGGCCGGCGTGGTCGAGGTGGGCCTGACCGTGGGGGTCATGGTCGGCGTGGTGACCGGGGTGCTGGTCACCGGCGGGGCGAGCGGGGCCCGGAAGTGGCCGTGCGCCACCAGCAGGCCGTCGGTGTTGCCCTTGTGCGTCGGTGTAGAACCCGACCAGGTCGCCGGCGTCGTTGATGCCGTTGAGCGTGGTGGCCCCGGAGCCGTGCGGGTCGTTGACGGTCCGGAGGCCAAGCCTGCGGGACCAGACGAACCCGAACGACTTGGCATTGTTGCCGCTGCCCACCATGTAGGTGCCGGCGACCTCACCGTTGTCGTTGACGCCGAAGGCCATGGTGGAGGAGGCGCCCTGCACGCGCAGCGTGGTGAGCTGGCCGAACGGGCTGAGCAGGAAGCTGCGGACCATGCCGCCGTGGCCGGTGTAGAAGCCGGTGATCCAGCCCCGGTTGTTGATGCCGGACGCGGTCGTGCTGACCGAGCCGGGGATGTGGATCCGGTGGAACGAGCCGCTGCGGATGCTGTAGGTGTAGGAGTGGGCCTGGCCCTTGGCTCCCATGTAGAAGCCCACCGCGATGTCCGAGTCGTTCACGCCCAGGAGCTGGTTGACGGGCGGGTTGGCCATGTTCCGGGTCGGGAAGCTGACGCTGTGGAACTGGCCGTGCCAGTCGTAGAAGCCGAAGTTGTTGTTGGACATGCTCTTGGTGTTCTGGGTCGAGTAGAACCCGACCGAGGTCCCGGTGTCATTGATCCCGATGACCTGGGTCTGGATTGCGCCGGGGAAGTTCTCGTTCGTGAACGACGAGAACCCGCCCAGGCTGAGCGTATATCCCTTGTTCGGGTGACCGGCGGCGCCGGAGCCGAAATAGCCCGCGATCTGGCCGTTGTTGTTGATGCCGAGCAGCTGGTTGAACGTGGGGTCGTTGCTGTTGTTCAGCTTGCTGAACGACCAGCCGCTGGACATGCGCATCTCGCGCGGCTGATGCTCGCGGTGCGAGTTAGCCGAGAGGCTGACGCTGGAGTTGGAGCCGCCCACGGCGAAAACACCGCCGAGCGCTCCGCCCACCGCGACGGCCGCCACGCCGATCGCCGCTACGACTGTACGTCAACTCATTCGGAATCCGCCATTCTGGGTCCACGCACTGGCGCGTCGTCCCCGTCGTATCTGGTTCTCACCGAGAATCCCTTTCCGTGCATCCAGATGACCGTTCCGGAGGTTTCCCGGGCGATCACGGACGGCATGAAACTGGCCGCATCGATGACGTTAGTGGCGCAGACCCCGAAAACCGGGCCAAGGCCGCCCTGGGTCCGAGAACCGTAATAACTCCCCTTGGCCGCGCAACGGTCAGCGGGAGCACGGCGGCGAGCAGGGCCGAAAGTCCCGGCCGCAGGACCGGCCGTCCCCTGGCCAGCACGTCGCCCAGGGCGGTGAGCTGGGGTTGAGAGGCTCCCGGACGTGTTCCGGGCGATGCGGCCCGCAGGGCCCGCCGACACCCTCTCGGAGGGGAAGCTCGTCATGACGGGTTCGAATCTGGTGCTGATCGTGGTCCCGATCGTGATGGTGTCCGCCCTCGCCCTGTGGCTCGGCCTCGTGATGTACGCGGGGGCCCACCCGGAGTGGAAGGCGCACCGGCTGGCCCGCGAGGCCGCGAGGCCGCAGCCCGGGAGGCCGCGGCCGTGGCGGCGGAGGAGCGGGCGGTGGCCGCGGCCGGGAGGCAGGCGCCGGTTCCGGCGGGAGCCCGCGCGGCCGGGAGCCGGCAGTCAGAAGCCCCGCACGCCGCCTGAGCGGCGCACGGGGCTCCTGTACTGGCTAGACCGCTTCCTAACCGCTGTAGGGCAGGAAGCAGATGCCCGACAGGTTCTGGGCTCCGCCGCACATCTGGCTGCCCGACTCGTTGTCGCTGGCGATCCACAGCCCGCCGCTGGTCACCAGCATGTCGTCGGCGCCCAGGCCCCGGTCCCGGCTGTAATAGCCGGCGCTCCCGTCCGGGGTGACGTACAGGTTGCCGTTGGCCGGGTCCAGGCCCTCCATGCCGGGGGCGTTGTAACCGCCATTCCCCAGGGCGTCGCAGTCGTTGGCGTTCATCGAGAACCGCTCGTGACCGCCGAAGTAGGCGGCGTTGGTGTCGGCGGCGGCGGAGTACAGGGAGTCGCAGCCGGTGTAGTTCACCCACTCGTGGAAGACCGGCGCCTGGGTGGCCGGGAAGGCGGCCGCGGCGTCGCACAGGCCCTGGCGCGGTGTCTGCCCGGTCGGGTAGCCGTTCGCGTGATAGCCGGTCGTGCCGATGTAGACCGTCGAGTCATTCGGCGACCAGGCGGCGGCCTGGATGTAGAACGGCTCGATGCCGACGCACTGGTAGGGCTGGGCCGGGTTGCTGCCGTCCCACTCGGGTGACGTCCAGCCGGTGACCGTGGCGCTGGAACCACCCACGTTCAGCATGAAGATCTGCTGCCGGGGCAGGCCGCCGACCGAGGTGAAGTCGCCCTCGACCAGGTCCAGCGTGCCGCCGTGGCTGAGCTGCTGGTTGTACACGTGCGTCGAGTTGGAAGCCACCCCCGGGTAGCTGTAGTGACCCGAGATGCTCAGGTGCAGGAACCCGTCGCTCTTGCCGGTGGCCGGGTTCAGGCTGACCATGTACGGGTCGGCGGTGTCACCGTTCACCCCGGTGAAGTTGCCGCCGACCAGCAAGTGGCTGCCCACGCCGGCCATGGTCTGCACCGCGCCGGACGCCTTGGTCCCGAAGCCGGCCACCACGTTGCCGGTCGTGGTGTCGATCTCGGCGATGTTCTGCACGGCCGTCCCGTTGACCGAGGTGAACTTCCCGCCGATGTAGGCGTCGGCGCAGTTGCCGTTCACGAACGCGATCGTGTTGACCGCGTCGCTGGCGTCCGACGTGGTGCCCTCGGTGCCGACGATGTTCGGGGCCCAGCTCGTCACCGTGTAGGGCTTCGTGGCCTGGAAACTGAAGACGTTCTCCCGGGTGTAGGTCGTGCTCCCCTTGACGATCTCGGAGAACGAGCCCACCGCGTACATCGTGTTGCCGCACTGCACCAGCTGGCGGATCTGCTGGATGGGATTGTTGGCGCTGGATTTCAGGTGCGGGGTGCCGCTGGCCGGCGTGGACGACACCACACCCGGCGGCGGCTGCTCCCCGCCTGCCCCTGTTGCCTGAGCGGCCGGGATGCTGATGGCCATCAATCCCGACGCCGCCGCCGCAGACGCGGCAATGAGATATTTGCGCATGTGTTCCCCCCACATATCAGCCAGGAAGATCCCGGTGATCCGGGACCTAGGCCGATGCAATACTCCGGTAACTTACCGTAAAGACGCCCAAAAGTCGCTAACGGTTCACACGCGCGACTCTGCGGATTTACCGCACGCGGCTCCGGGGGCCAGGCCGGCCCGGGCGTGGGCGAGCAGGGCCAGGCCGGCGTGGGCCGAGCGGGCACTGTTACCGGCCCGGCGGGTACTGCCCGCCCCGCGACCACGGCAAGAAGGGCGTCGCGGGCGACGGCAAGAAGATCATCTGTGAAGATAAGAAGGGTTGGCGCTGGGAGACTTACTGAACCGATGCCGGAGTCGCTAGCCACCCATGTACGGCAAGGTCAAGGGATACGACGGTTCCGGCCCACTGGTCGCGGCCACCGACGCCAGCTACAAGCGCAGCGTCGCGGGCATCGCCTGCGTGCTCTCCAACGGCTCGTGGGGACTGAACCGGTGGGGATCGGCAGTCCGGCACGACCCGAGCGGCCCGGCCGCCGTCCTGGTCGCCGAACTGCGGGCGGTCGCGTTTCTGCTGGAGGGCCCGGACCAGCCCCGGCCGCCCGAACTGCTGCTGGACAGCACGATCGCGATCCGGTACCTGCGCGCCTGGCAGCGGGGCCGGATCGAGCGGATGCCCGAGGGCTACAGCCTGCTGCCGCGCCGCGGCCCGCAGCCGGCGCCGACCCTGGTGCGGCTGGCCGGCATCATGGCGCAGCACCCGGAGATACAGCTTGAGCACGTGCACTCGCACACGGGCCATCCGCTGAACGAGGCGGCCGACGCGCTGGCGTCTCTCGCCCAGCGCGGCCTGCCCGCGGTAGAGACCAGGTCACGGGCGGAGGGCCTGGTCGAAGCGTTTCTCCGCACGTGGTACGAGCAGGCTAACGGCGAGTGACCGAGCCGAGGCGCCCGGCCGCGGCGGAGACCAGGAGCGTGATGGCGAACGGCAGGTCGTCGACCAGGTAACGGCGGAACAGCCGGCGCGGCTCGTTCAGCAGGCGGAAGAACCACGCGAGCCCGGTGCGGCGCATCCACCGGGGGGGCCGGGGCAGTGTCTTCGCCGCGTACGGGATGGCGGCCCCGCAGCCGATGAACCAGGCCTGCGGGCACGAGGGAGCGAGGTCCACGATCAGGCGCTCCTGCTTCGGGAACCCGAGCCCGACGTAGACGATGTCGGGGGCGGCGGCGATGAGCCGCCCGCGGATCGCCTCGATGGCCAGCGGGTCCCGGTCGAAGCCGAGGGGCGGGGAATCCGCGCCCGCGACCCGCAGGCCGGGATAACGGCGGCGCAGTTCCTGGCCGGCCCGCTGGGGGACCCCTGGTGCCCCGCCGATCAGGTAGATGGAGCGTCCTTCCCGGGCGGCGGCCTCGCTGAGCGAGAAGATCAGGGAGCCGCCGGCCACCCGCTCGGGGAACGGGCGGCCGCGCAGCCGCGCCGCCCACACCAGCGGCATGCCGTCCGCGACGATCAGCGAGGCGGCCTGGACCAGGCGGCGCAGGGCCGGATCCCGGTGCGCCTGGCGGCAGATATCGACGTTGGGCGTGGCCACCCACCCGCCCTCATGGCGCTGGCTCGCGGCCATGATGTGGTCCACGGTCTCGGCTTCGGTGAGCCGGTCGAAGTCGAGCCCGGCCAGCGGGGCGCGCCGCCCGCTGCGGGCGGTCCCGGTCTCAGTACGCACCGGTGCCCCGGGCGACGGCCCGGGCGGTCTTCCACATGATCTGCAGGTCCAGGGCCAGCGACCAGTGCTCGACGTAGCGCAGGTCGAGCCGGACCGATTCCTCCCACGGCAGGTCGGCCCGCCCGCTGACCTGCCACAGCCCGGTGAGGCCGGGCTTGACGGCCAGCCTGCGCGGGACGTGGTCCTCGGCGCCGACCGCCTTCTCGTACGGGAGCGCCGCCCACGGACGCGGGCCGACCATCGACATCTCCCCGCGCAGCACGTTCAGCAGCTGCGGGACCTCGTCGATGGACCAGCGGCGCATCCGCGCGCCCAGCGGGGTCAGCCGGGGATCGCGGCGGATCTTGAACAGCACCCCGTTCACCTCGTTGACGGATTCCAGGTCCGCCTTCCGGGCCTCGGCATCCACCACCATGCTGCGGAACTTGTACAGGGTGAACGGGAGGCCGTCCTTGCCGATCCGGATGTGCCGGAACAGGACCGGGCCGCCGTCGGAGAAGTGGATCGCGCACGCGACCGCGAGCAGCAGCGGTGAGAGCAGGAGCAGCGCCGACGCGGCCACGATCCGGTCGAATATCCCTTTCACGATCCGCTGGGGACCGGTGAGCTTGGCGTGATCCAGGTGGACCAGCGGGAGCCCGGCTACCGGGCGGATCGTGGTCCGCGGCCCGGCCAGGTCGAGCAGGGCCGGGGCGACGCACAGGTCGGTGCCGGTCCTTTCCAGCGCCCAGGCCAGCTCGCGGAGCCGGCCGCTGTCCATCTGCGCGCAGTTCACCACGGCGACCGTGTCGGCCCGGAAGTGATGCACGGTGGCGGTCACGCTGTCCATCCCGCCGGAGACCGGAACGCCCGCGATCTCGGCCCGGTGGCGCCGGCCTCCCGGCACGCACGCGGCCACGATGTGCAGGCCGTGGGAGCTGTCCCGGCCGAGCACAGTGATCATCTCTGTGACGGTGCCCACGGGCCCGACCACCACGGCCCGGCGGGTGCAGATCCCGAGCCGCCGCTGGCGGTGCAGCCGCTTGCGGAGCCCGTATCGCGCGAGCATGTCCAGGGCGGTCAGGGACGGGATGGCCAGCACCACGTACCCGCGCGCCAGGTCCAGCTTCGTGGCGTAGGAGAAGATGGCGACCCCGGCGGTCAGGCTGACGCCCGCGCGCAGGATCCGGTGGAATTCCTCTGCCCCCGAGCCCACGATGCGGCTGTCGTACGCACCGGACAGCGCGAGCGCGGCCCACCACAGCAGCGGCAGGGTGAACGTCAGCGCCAGGTACACGTCCGGCGGATCGATCCGTGCGTGGTACCGGATCTCGTACGCGGTCACCCCCGCCAGCAGCGCACAGGCCAGGTCGACCGCGGCCGCCACCGTGAGGTACCGGCTCTCCCAGACGGATGCGGCCCGTGCTCTAACGGAATCAGCGGCCTGCGTCAGGCCGCGGCCCCCCGCGATTGCCGACCGAGACATACCCCACCCCCACCCGCTCGTTCGCCGCACACGCCGCATTTACCTCTCGTACATGTGGAGGTTGGCGGCTATTTACGCAGCGGACGACATCGTAAGACAAAATCCATGACTTGCATAAGGGACCGCCTTGCCCCAATTTTTGGGTTGCTGCAAGTGGGGGAGGCCGTAACCGGGGTGTTCACGGTTCGTGCGGCGGCGGCCCAGGGCGGAATCGTCGTCCGGTTGACCAGCCAGTACTGGGCGGCCGCACCCGTAAGGCCAGACCTGGCCGCCGTTTAGATTATTCCGGTCGAATTGGTAGGATGTAACAAATAATTAACTAGGAGGCCCGGGAGGGCTAGGCCAGGGCCTACCCATGGGGTAGCCCGTCTCCGCCCAGAGGCGGACTCCGACCCCAATCGTGGGCAGAAGTTGGCAGGGGCCACAGGAGTGCTTTGGTTTTCCTTACTTAATGTAGTCGGTATGGCGCTCTAAGTAATCGAACGAGCTAATCCAATAACTGTTAGTGATTGCTCGTAACCAAAGTGCTGACGGCTCCCGTAATGCCAGGCCCGGGCCGCCCCCGCCCGCCCTGGGCCGGCACGTTTGGCGCCGGTAACTCCTCTGTTTGGGTGAGGGTGGCTAACCAATACGGCTATAGACACGATTGCCGATTCTCCGTACATTGATGACCCTGTAAGGGACTGTTCACATCCAGTTGGCTGACTTGTCACCGAGCGGGGAACTGGCGGCGTTGCACATCCGCCTGCTCACGGGGACACGCAGGGGGAGGGGTGCTTGGCATGAGCATGCCGCAGGAAGCTGAATCCTTCGAGTTCGCAGGCTATCTCGGGGTTCTGCGCCGGCGGTGGTGGGTCGTCCTGGTCCTGGCCTGCGTGGGAATCGTGGGGGCCGGGGCCTACATCGCCGTGACTCCCAAGGGCTACACCGCGACGTCGACGGTCAACGTCACCGCGACCGGGATCAGCCAGAACCAGGGCAGCGGCGCGGTCGCGGGCGGGCGCACCAACAGCGCGGTCAACCTCGACACCGAGGTGCAGATCGTCCAGTCCAGTTCGGTCGCGGCCATCGCCGCGCGCGACCTTCACTCGTCGCTCCCCCCGGCGGCCCTGGTGAAGACCATCTCCGTTGCTGTCCCCGCGAACTCCTCGGTCCTCCAGATCAGCTGCTCGGCCCGGACCGCCCAGCAGGCGGCCGCGTGCGCTAACGCGTTCGCCACCGCGTACCTGGCCAACCGCAGCGCGACCGCGTCGAACGCCAACAAGGCCGAGCTGAACACCATCAAGGGCCAGCTGAACGCGCTGGAGAAGCGGACCGCGCAGCTGACCATCCAGAGCCGGTCGCTGCCGGTGAACTCCCCGCAGCGGGCCAGTGCCCTGGCCGAGCTGCAGACGTCGGCCAGCCAGCTGAGGGCTCTCGCCAATCAGTCTGCCGCGCTGTCCGCTTCAGGTGCGGCGGCCTCGGGCGGATCGATCATCACCAAGGCCACCCCGCCGGGCCGGGCGAGCAGCCCCAAGAAATCGATCATCCTGCCCAGCGGGCTGCTGGCCGGGCTGCTCATCGGCCTGCTCATCGCGTTCGCCTGGGACAAGCGGGACACCCGGGTCAGGAACGCCAGGAGCCTCGGGCAGCTCGGCGCGCCCGTGCTGCTCAGCCTGTCCGCGAGGGACCTCGACGGGGAGCCGCTGGCGGCCCCGCGGTCCCCGGCCGGGCAGGACTTCGGCGAGCTGGCCCGCTCCACGACCGCCGCACTGGGCCAGGATCACCAGCTCGTCCTGGTGGCCGGGGCCTCGGCTGGCGCCGCCGCCTCGGTGGTCGCGGCGAACCTGGCCGCGGCGCTGACCCGGACCCACTCCGCGGTCATCCTGGTCTGCCCGGACGGCCAGGGCACGGCCGGCCTGCTGGGCCTGGCCGGATCGCGGCGCCTGGACGCCCGGGCCGCCGCGGAGCTGGCCGTAGGCGAGCTGTCCGTGGACGATGTCGCTCTCCAGCCGGCCGGGTTCCCCCGGCTCCGGGTCGTGGTCCTGGCCGCGGACCTGGACAACCTGGACCACCGGCAGGCTCGCGTCCTGGCCGAGCAGTTGCGCGGCCACGCTGACTACACGGTCGTCGAGGCCCGGCCGCCGGCGCCGGCGGGCCGGACACTCTCGCGCTGGCCGAGTACTGCGGCGCCGCGATCCTGGCCGTCGAGATCTCTGCCACCAGGCGGGAAGAAGTCGAGGACTCCCTGCAGCGGATCACCCGGCTGGGCGCCCCGGTGCTCGGCCTGGTCGCGGTGCCCCGGCTCCGGCTGCCCGCTGCGCCGGCCCGTGTGCCCGGGCCGCCATCCTCCGGTTCGGTCCGGCTGCGCGGGCCTGTCCACAGCGGGCCGGTCAACGGCGGCGAAACGACGGCCCCGGCCTCCGGCCGTCCCTGGCCCGACCCGGCCCAGGACGAGGATGACGCCGGCGTGTCCGCCCACGCGCACGCCGACGTCACGGATGGCGCGGCGGGAACTGATTGATGCCGTCGGGGTGGGCGACGTCGATACACGGGGCGGTGCCGGTCCTGGTCCTCGCCGTGGGCCTGGTCCTCGCGGGCTGCGAGGCCAGCCCGCCTGACCTGATGCAGCACGCCGCGAGCACGGGCACGCCCGCCGCGGCCGGCAGCGCCTCGCCGGCCTCGTCGCCGCGCACCTGGCTGGCGCCGCTCACCGGGCTGCCCGTCACCGGGTCCCGGGCCGCGGGCCGGCCCGCGGTGGCCGTATCGCTGTCCGGCGGCCAGCCGCAGGGACTCGGGTCCGCCGACGTGGTCTACGAGGAACTGTCCTCGCCGCCGCGCTACATCGCGGTGTTCCAGTCCCACGGTGACCCGGCCGTCGGCCCGGTCGGGCAGACCCGCCCCACGGACGCGCAAGCGCTGTCCGTGCTGCACCCGCTGGCCGCCTACGACGGCGGGACGCCGTCGTTCATCCGGGTGCTGGATCAGTCCGCCGCGGTGGACGTCGGCTTCGCCAGCCATCCCTCGCTGTACCACCCGGCCGCCTCGGGCCCGACCGTGTCCACCGGCCAGGTCCAGCAGGCCGCCCGGGACACCGCGCCCCCGCAGCTGTTCACGTACCAGGGATCCGGAGTGGGCGACGCGGCGAGCTTCGCCAGCACCGGCGCGTGGCGGACTTCCACCCTCCGGATCACCGCCCCGGGGCAGGCCACCCAGGTCTGGAGCTTCGATGCGCGGGCCCATAACTGGCGGCAGGTGGCCGGCGGCCCGCCGGTGCGGGTGGCCAACGTCGTGGTGCAGGACGTCCCGTACAAGACCGTGTACCTCAGCCGCAAGCTCGGCCTGACCACGTCCAGCGCCCGGGTCGTCGGCTCGGGCTCCGCGCTGATCCTGAGCGAGACGGGCGGTACGCCGGGCAGCAGCGGGACTGCGGTCAAGGGCACCTGGTCCAAGCCGGGCCTGCGTGACGTCACCGCGTACCTAGACGCGGAGCAACACCCCGATCGGCTTCCAGCGCGGCAACACCTGGGTGGTCCTGGCCCCGCCGGGCACCCGGACGGCAACCAGCGGAGGCCGGTCATGACGCAGACCGCGCTCCTGCCCCCCCGCCCCGAGGAGCTGCCTGGCCCCCCGGGGCCGGCCCGCCCGCGGCCGTCCCGCACGAGCTGGCTGGCCCGCCATCCGGCGTGGCCGGTGACGGCCCTGCTGGCCGGGTTCCCGCTGTGGTGGGCCCTCGGGCTCGGCGACTACATCTTCATCCTGCTGGCCATCCCGATGGCGGCCCGGCTGTACGCCTGGAGCGCGGCCGGGAACCGCAGGATCCGGGTTCCCCCGGGCTTCGGGCTGTGGCTGCTGTTCCTGCTCGTCGTGGTGATCGGGCGTGGCCGCGCTCTCGGCGACCGCGCCCGGGACGCTGGCCAGCCCGGTCACCAACCGGGTCATCTCCTACGGCGTGCGCCTCGTCGGCTATCTGGGCGACACGGCCCTGCTGCTGTTCGTGGGCAACCTCACCGAGCGGGAACTGCCCCGCGCGAAGCTGGCCTGGCTGCTCGGGCTGGTCGGGCTGTACACCATCGCGGGCGGCCTGCTGGGAGTGTTCTTCTCCCACCTGCACTTCACCTCGCCGCTCGCCGCGATCGTGCCGAACCGGCTGCAGTCCGGCAACCAGGTCCTGCAGGCGCAGCTGCATCCCGCCTTCGCCCAGCTGCAGAGCGTGCTGGGGACCTCGGGGCGGCCCGACGCGCCCTTCGCCTACACCAACATCTGGGGCAACTGCCTGGCCCTGCTGCTGCCCTGGCTGATCGCGCAGTGGTGGTTCCGCGGAACGCGCAGGCAGCGGCTGATCGCCGCTGGCGGGCTGCGTGATCGCGGTCGTGCCCATCATCTACTCGCTGGACCGCGGGCTGTGGATCGGGCTGATCTTCGCCGTCGTGTACATCGCCTTCCGCCTGGCGTCCATGGGGCGGCTGGCCGTGCTCGGCGCCCTGATCGCCGGGCTGGTGGTGGCCGGCGTGCTCATCGGGGCCACCCCGCTGCAGGGCATGATCAGCCAGCGGCTGGCCAACGGGGCCAGTGACTCACGGCGCGGGTCGCTGGCCATCACGTCCGTGCAGGACGCGGTGGCCTCGCCGATCATCGGCTTCGGCGACACCCGGCACCAGCAGGGCAGCGTGCAGTCTGTCACGGTCGGGCGCTCCGCCAAGTGCCCCACCTGCGGGAACGGCACCATCGGCGGGAACGGGCAGCTGTGGCTGCTGTTCATCTGCAACGGCTTCCTGGGCGCCGCGCTGTACATCGGCTTCTTCGCCTACGGCGTCGGCGTGTACTGGCGGGACCGAACGCCCTACGGGCTGGCCGGGGTGCTGGTCCTGCTGCTGATGTTCATCTTCATGTTCTCCTACACCGCCACCGGGTCACCGCTCGGCTTCCTGATGATCTCGTACGCGCTGCTCTGGCGGAACGCCCAGGCCCGGCGCCAGGAGGCGGCCGCGGCGGAGCCAGGTCCCGGGCTGGCCCGGCTCGATGCCCCGGGCCGGCCCTGGGCGGCCCGGTGTCCCGGATACCCGCCGGGAGGCATGCCTCATGATGGCGGCCACCCCGCCAGATGCTCAGACGTTGCCCGCGCCGGGCCAGGATCAAGGCCAGCCGGCGCCGCGGCTGAAGGACGTGGCCCGGGGCAGCGCCCTGAACCTGATCGGGGCCGGGGTCGCGGCGGTCACCACCCTGGCGCTCACCGTGGTGATCACCCGCGAGTACAGCAAGCCCGTGGCGGGCGCCTTCTTCACCGCGATCTCGCTCTTCCTGATCGTGGAGTCCGCCGCCGGGCTGGGCGCGTGGGTCGGGCTGGTCAACTTCATCGCCCGGCTGCGCCGCCTCGGCCACGAGGACCGTGTCCCCGCCATCCTGCGCGCCGCCGTCGTCCCGGTCGTGGTCGTATCGCTGGCCTGCACGGCGGGCATGCTCCTGTTCGCCGAGCCGCTGGCGCGCCTGCTGCTCAGCGGCCACCTGGGCAAGGACGGGCGCCGCCCCGGGCACGGTGGCGGACGCGCTCCGGGCGCTGGCGCTGGCACTCCCGTTCGCGGCCCTGGCCGACACCCTGCTCGGCGCCGCCCGCGGGTACCGGGCGATGAAGCCCACCGTGGTCGTGGACAAGATCGGCCGGTCCAGCGCCCAGCTCATCGGGGTCATGATCGCGGTGGCGGCGGGCAGCGTGGCGCTGCTCGCGCCGCTGTGGGCGGTACCCTACGTGCCGGCCGCCGCCCTCGGCTGGTACTGGCTGCGCCGCGTCCGGCGCGAGCCACCGGCCGGGAGCCGGGGCCGCCCGCGAGCCCGGCACGACCGCGCGCCCGCGGGAACGCGGTCAGCGTCGGTGCCGGGGTGGGCAGCGCGACGTCCCGCGGATTCTGGCGCTTCACCGGGCCGCGGGCCGTGGCCAACCTGGCCCAGATCACGATCCAGCGGATCGACATCGTGCTCGTCGCCATCATGCGCGGGCCGGTCGAGGCCGCGATCTACACCGCCGCGACCCGCTTCCTCGTCGCGGGCCAGTTCGCCAACTCCGCGCTCAGCCAGGCCGCCCAGCCGCGGTTCGCCGAGCTCTTCGCGGTCGACGACCGGCGCGGCGCCAACGTCGTCTACCGGGCCACTACGGCCTGGCTCGTCATGCTGACCTGGCCGCTGTACCTGCTGGCCGTGATCTACGGCCCGGAAATCCTCAGCATCTTCGGGCACTCCTACCGGGCCGGGGACATGGTGATGGTCATCCTCGGCCTGACCATGCTGGTCGCCACCGCGTGCGGCCAGGTTGACATGGTCCTGATCACGACCGGCCGGAGCAGCTGGAGCCTGGCCAACGGCCTCATGGCCGTGGGCGTGAACGTCGGCCTCGACGTGCTGCTCATTCCCCGGTACGGGATCACCGGCGCCGCGATCGGGTGGTCCGCCGCGATCATCATCACCAACCTCGTCCCGCTGGCCCAGCTGGCCGCCTCGAAGCGGCTGAACCCGTTCGGGCGCGGCACGTTCATCGCCATCGGCCTGGCCGTCGTGAGCTTCGCCGTGATCCCGCTGGCCGCGCGGGCCGCGTTCGGCCGGGGCGCCGCCGCCTCGCTGAGCGCGGTGGCCGCCGGCTGCCTGGTCCAGGCCGCGGGGCTGTGGCGGTTCCGGGCCAGCCTGCGGCTGGCCGCGCTGCCCGGGGGCGTCCCGCCTGACCAGGATCTTCCCGCCGCGCGGCAGAACCCGGGCCGTCCAGCAGCCGGCGGGTGACTGATGTTCCGACCATGCAAGGGGGTGGCCCGACGTGGCCAAGATACTGTTCTTCCTGATCTGGCCCGCGGGGATGGCCATCATCTCGGGCGTGGCGGCGCTGCTGGCCCGCCGGGCCCGCGCCGCACCGGCCGGGCCCGCGGCTCGGCCGGCTGCCGTGGCTGGGATACCGCCCGGCCCTCGACGACGCGGAGGACGGGTCGACGCCCCGGGGGGCGGTCCGGCAGGCCGTGCTCTTCCTCGGCGTCATCGTCGTCGGGTCGGTCCGTGATCTTCGGGGTCATGGCCCTGCTCGGGCAGCTCGTGCTGCACGGCGGCCCGTCCATCGACAAGCCCATCTACCACTGGGTGGCGGGCACCGGATCCACCACGTGGAAGCGCCTGATGAACAGCGCTGACCAAGACGGGCGACTCGTGGTCCACCCGGATGGCCGTGGCGGCGGCGGCCGTGTGCCTCGCGGTCACCTGGCGGCGGTACAAGTGGCTGCCGGCGTTCGCGTTCATCATCCTGTCCGTGCTGCAGCGCTACCTGACCCACGGCATCCACCTGGTCGCCCACCGGGTCGGGCCGCCCGGATTCCTGCACGGCACGTTCCCGTCCGGCGGCTCCGAGCGCACCGTGGTGTTCTTCGGGCTGATCGCCTACTTCCTGTGGCGTGAGTTCAGCGGGCGCCGGGTGACCGCGATCTGGGCCGGGGCCGCGGTCGCCGCGCTGGCCTTTAACGAGGGCTACAGCCGCGTCTACCTCGGCATGCACTGGGCCACCGACGTGCTGAGCGGCTGGTTCTACGGGATCCTGCTGCTGGCGCTGTTCGTGCTGGCCACCCGGCGTGGTCATGGGCCCGGCGCGCACCCCCGGGGAACTCGCCGCCGGGGAACCCGGGGCCGCGCTGCCCGCCGTGCGGCGCGACCCGGAGTGCGGCGCGGGTGAACCAGTGAGCGGCGACCCGGAGCGCTGGCCCCTGGTGTCGGTGATCCTGCCCACCCGGGGACGGCCGGACCTGGTCCGCGCGGCGATCTCCTCGGTCGTCGGCCAGACCTACCCCGGCCCGCTCGAGTGCCTGGTCGTCCACGACCAGGAGCCCCCCGACCCGGCACTGGCCAGCCTGGGCACGGCGGATCACCAGGTCCGGGTGCTCGCCAACCACCGCACGCCCGGCCTGGCCGGCGCGCGCAACTCCGGCCTCGCCGAGGCCCGCGGGAGCTTCATCGCCACCTGCGACGACGACGACGTGTGGCACCCGGCCAAGCTCCAGGCCCAGATCAGCGCGGCTGCTCGACCAGCCCGACCTGCTCGTGGTGGGCTCGGGCATCCGGCTCATGCTGCCCGACGGCCGGATCATCAGCTGGCCGGCCCGTGCCGAGCGGATCAGCCAGCGGCTGCTGCTGCGCAACCGGGTCAAGGAACTGCATTCCTCGACGCTGGCCATGCGCCGGGACGTGTTCGCCAAGGCGGGCCTGTACGACGAGGAGACCCCGCACGGCTACGCCGAGGACTACGACTGGATCCTCCGCGTCGCCCGGGTCGGCCGGATCGGGGCCGTGCGCACCCCGCTCGCCGACATCCGGAAGGACAGCGGCTCCTGGTGGCCGGGCAACGCCGCGGTGACGGCCGCGGGCCTGGAATACCTGCTGGCCAAGCACCCGGAGATCGCGGCGTCACCGCGCGGGCATGCCCGCCTGCTCGGGCAGATCGCGTTCTCCCGGTCGCTGCTCGGCCAGCGGGGACGGGCGCTGCGGTACGCGGCGACCGCCATCGCCAGGTGGCCTGCGTCGCCGCACGGCTACCTGGCCCTGGCACACATCGTGACCGGCGTGGACCGCAAGCACGTGCTGCGGGCGGCCCGGCTGGTCGGCCGGGGGCTGGCCTAGATCCAACGGCAACAGAGAAGGAAACGAGGTGGGGGTTTCATGACGTCCGTGCGCAAGGCCGCACCTGAGCCGGTCCGCAGGGCCGGCCGACGTGCGTACCTGCAGGTGGGCACGGCGACGGCGCCGCTGCGGCTGCAGCCTGGCTTCATCATGATCGGTGCCCAGCGCTGCGGCACCACGTCGCTGTTCCGGGCGCTGATGGCGCATCCGCAGATCGTGCGGCCTGCCTTCCATAAGGGGATCAACTTCTTCGACCTGAACTACTACCGGGGCCTGACCTGGTACCGCGGTCATTTCCCGGTGGCCAGGATCGCCCAGGCCGCCACGGCCCGGCACGGCGGCCCGGTGACGTTCGAGGCCAGCGGCTACTACATGTACCACCCGTTCGCGATGGAGCGGCTGGCCCGTGACCTGCCGGGGGTCAAGCTCGTGGTGATGCTGCGCGATCCGGTGGAGCGGGCCTTCTCCGCCTACAAGCACGAGTACGCGCGCGGCTTCGAGTGGGAGAGCTTCGAGAAGGCGCTGGAGCTGGAGGACGAGCGGCTGGTCGGCGAGATCGACCGGATGCGCGCCGACCCGGCCTACGAGAGCTTCACGCACCGGCACCACTCCTACACCCGCCGCGGGCACTACGCCGATCAGCTGGAGCGGATCTTCGGGCTGTTCCCGCGCGAGCAGGTCCACGTCATGGACAGCGAGGCGTTCTTCGAGCGTCCCGCGCAGGAGTACCGGGAGCTGACGGACTTCCTGGGCTTGCGGCCCTTCCAGCCGGCCAGCTTCGGGCAGCACAACGCGCGCCCGGGTACCCCGATGGACGCGGGCACCCAGCGGATGCTGGAGGACCACTTCGCCCCGCACAACAAGCGGCTCGCCGCGCTCCTGGACTGGGCACCGCAATGGCCACGCTGACCGAGCCGGCCGGGCGGGCCACCGACCGTGGCGGATACCTGTGGGAAACCCTGGCCGTGCTGTGGCCCGAGCCGGCCGGTATCGAGCGGCGCGCCCGGGCGGGTCCGGCCGGGGCGCGGCCCGAGCCGGGCCGCGCGCGGGCAGACGGAGTTCCTCGTTCTCCCCAACGAGGCCCGGGCCGTCCTGCTGCTGCCCCGCCGGCCGCGCCGGGCCGCCGCGGCCGCCCTGCGCCACTACAAGGCGTCCGCGGTCGGCCGCCGCCGGCTGGCTGTTCCGCGGCCTGGCCCTGGCGGCGCAGCTGGGCCTGGCCGACGTGCTGCCGCAGCCGGATCGCGATCGGCCCGGCGCCCGGTGCGGCCTACGCCGACGAGCCCGACGCGAATGTGGTGGCCTACCTGCGCAAGGTCCTGGACCGCGACGTGGTGGCCAGCCTGCGCATCGGCCCGCCCCGGGCCAACCGCAAGCCCGTGCTGGAGCTGCTCAGCCCGCGTGGTGAGCTGATCGGGTTTGCGAAGGTGGGCATCACCGAGCTGACCCGGGAACTGGTCCGGGCCGAGGCGGCCGCGCTGGACGTGCTCAAGGGCGGCAGGGCTGACCCGCCTGGAGGTGCCCCGGCTGATCCACCACGGCCAGTGGCGCGAGCACGAGGTCCTGGTCCAGGCCGCCGCTGCGCGGGTCAGGGCGGCCGGTGACCTCGGCCATGCTGACGTCGGCCATGGCCGAGCTGGCCACGGCGCAGGGCGTGAGCATCCTGCAGGTCGGCCAGAGCGGCTACTGGCGGGGGCTGCGGTCACGGCTGGAGGCGTGCGGTGATCGCGAGCCGGCCGCGGCCCTGCTGCAGATCATGGCCGATCTGCAGGCCACCGCGGACACCACCAGCCTGGCCTTCGGCTCCTGGCACGGCGACTGGACCCCGTGGAACATGGCGTTTTCCGGCGGCCGGGTGCTGGTCTGGGACTGGGAGCGGTTCGAGACCGGCGTGCCCATCGGCTTCGACGCCGTGCACTACCAGCTGCAGGGGGCCGTGGATCGCAGCGGCGCCGGGGCGCAGTCAGCCGCCGAGGCGGCGCTGTTCACCGCCCCCATGACGCTCGGGCCGCTGGGGGTCAGGCCGGGGTCAGCGGTGTTCGTCGCGGCCCTGTACCTGATCGAGATCGCCACGCGGTACACCTGCGACGGCGCGGCGGAGGCCGGAGCCAGGCTGGGTGACGTGAGCACGTGGCTGCTGCCCCCGCTGTCGCGCTACGCGGAGCGGCTGCGCGGGTAGTCGCGCGGCCGCCTGTCAGTTCCGGTTCACCGGCACGTCCCGCGGGTTGAAATAGCGGCTGTCCGCTATCCCGCGGAAAACGGCCAGCGGCCCGGCGTCCAGCCCGAAACTCGACTGCGGAGAGGTCCCGGTGGTGTTGGAGTCAAAGTAGATCAGGGCCTTGATCTGGTGATGGCGCAATACGGTCTGCTCGGCGCCGCGCAGCCATTGCGCGCGCCGCTGTGCGCCGTAACTCTGCGGCACCCCGTATTCACCGATCATGATGGGCTCCGGGTGCTTCGCCGCCCAGGCCAGGAATGGCTGGATAACGTCCGCGAATGATCGCTGCGGCCCGGGCCGGGGATAGGCGTCGGCGCACACCCAGTCCACTTCGCTGTTTCCCGGGTAATAGGCTTGCGCGGTGCCGCTGGCGAACCCGCGGGCCGTGGGGCACCACACCCAGGCCACGTTGGTCACGTGCTGCTCGGCGAAGATCAGCCGGATGTGCTTCCACGCCGCGACGTAGTCCGCGGGCGTGCCCACCTCGAAGCGCATGTTCGGCCGGTCCATCTCCCAGCGCCACTCCAGGAACACCGGCTGGCCGAGCGCCTTGAGTTCCTGCGCGCGCTGGCGGATCGCCGCGTCCCATTCCCCCGCTGCGATGCCCCGGCTGTCGTTCAGCGCCCAGGACACCAGGAGCATGCTGCCCTGGCGCACCCAGGCCAGGTCGCTGCTGGTGGGGAACGGGGCGGGCTGCCTGAGGTAGGTGTGCACGATGTCCAGCCGCCGGCCGATCTGCAGCTGCAGGGCGTTCACCGCGCCGGTGTGGCCGTGCTGGCCGTACATGGTCGGATCGACCCAGGCGCCGAAGTACGCCCCGGTGGCCGGGGCGGGGATGGCCAGCGGGGTACGGGGCAGCGCCGGTTCCGGGGTGGGATGGGCCGCCGGGCTCGCCGCCGGGCCGAGGCCGACGGTGATCGCCACCACCACGGCCGCGATCACCAGGGCGGCGATCGCGGACACGCCCGCCAGCCGCCTCCAGCCGGTCACCGGCCCCCGCTCACCCGGCACCGCGCAGGTACCCGTAGCGCATCAGCAGGGGCAGCGTCAGGGCGGTCACCGTGCGCCGGTTGCCGGACAGCATGGCGGTCTGCCAGGTGGCGTCGTAGCGGATGGGCACCCGGCCGGTGGTGAACCGCATCGGGTTCCCCGACGCGGTGTGCGTGGCCGCCAGCTCGGCCCACCAGCGGCCGGGCCCGTCGGTGCCCAGGAACCGGGAGTCCGGCCCGCCGGGCAGGCCGGCGAACGCGGCGATCTCGCTGAGCGTGGCCGCCGGGGCCCGGACGAAGTCCTCGTACCGCACCCGCAGCGTGGGCGTGCCGAGCCGGGACAGCAGTTGCAGGGCACTGTTCTGCAGGTTCCACCGCAGCGCGGCGCTGGCGGCCGGGTAGGTGGACATCTGGCTCCCGGCCGCTTCCGGCCGGTCCACGATCCTTGCTCCAGGAGTAGGCGACCGCCCGGCTGTCCCGGACCATGTGCACGACTCGCAGGTCCACGCCGGGAGGAACTGCGCAGGCAGAACGCGAGCGAGGCGTGCTTACTGGAGTCGATCACCACCGGGCTGCCGCTGACCTGGCTGATCGCGGCGTAGGTGCGCTCGTAGTACCCGGCGTACTCGTCCAGGGCAGGCTGCAGCCGGCGGCCGCAGCCGGGCGGAGGCGAGCAGGGGCAGGAAGCGGGCCCGGTCCACCTGGGCCCGCAGCCGGGTGATCCGGTCCACGTCCACCCGGTCCCAGCCGCCGAAGGCGACCTGGCCCACCTGCTGCCAGAACGGGCAGGCCGAGAAGGGCTGGCCGCAGCCGCAGCGCTCGTCCTCCCGGACGCTCCGCAGCCACATGTGCACGACCTCGCCAGCCGGGCAGGCCCCGGGCATCTCGCCGAGAAGCCGCTCGAGCAGGGTGCTACCGCTGCGGCCAAGGCCGGCCAGGTAGACGACCCGCGGGCGGCCCGGGACGATGCTGGTGCCCGCCCGGCTGGCGAGCGCGTCCGTGCCCAACGGATCAGGGCTCAGCTCACCACCTCATTCGTCTCCTAGCTGTACGGCAGGAGGCAGATGCCGGCCCGGTTGGAGAGCGTGCCGCACTTGCTGGTGCCGTCCAGGTTATCGCTGGCTATCCACAGGCCCGCGCTGGTGACCAGCATGTCGTCGGCCCCGAGGCCGCGTCCCCGGGTCGGGGTTGTAGGTCAGCGCGCCGGTGGCCGGGTTCAGCCCCTCTATGCCGGGCGCGGCGATCGCGCCAGGACCCGCGAAGTCGCAGCCGTTCGGGTTCTGTCGACCAGCGCTCGTGCCCGGCGAAGTACGCGGTGCTCGAGTCGGCCGCGGCGGCGTACAGCGAGTCACAGCCCGGGTAGTTGATCCAGGTGTGCGTGACGCTGGTCTGCGTGGACGGGTAGGCGATGGCCGCGTCGCACGGCCCGGACCGCGGGTAGCTTCCGGCCGGCGTGCCGTTCGGCTTGTACCCGGTCGTGGCGACGTAGATGGTGGAGTCGTCGGACGACCAGGCCGCGGCCTGGGCGTAGAACGACTCGTTGTAGTTGCAGTTGGTGTTGAGCTCGGGTGAGGTCCACCCGGTGACAGTCGCGGTCGCGCCGCTCAGGTCCAGCATGAACATCTGCTGCCGGGGCTGGCCGCCGACCGAGGTGAAGTCGCCCTCCACCATGTCCAGCGTGCCGCTGTTGCTGAGCTGCTGGTTGTAGACCCGGGTCGGGTTGGACGACACCCCGGGGAACTGGTAGTTGCCGGAGATGCCCAGGTGGATGAACCCGTCGTCCTTGCCCGTGGCCGGGTTGAGGCTGGTCATGTACGGGTTGGCGGTGCTGTTGTTGATCGTGGTGTAGTAGCCGCCGGTCAGGATGTGCCCGTTGTAGTACTGCAGCGTCTCGACCTGGCCGCTGGCGCTGTGCCCGAAGCTCGTGATCAGCGCCCCGGTGGAGGTGCTGACCGCGGCGAGGTTCTTGGCCGCCACCCCGCCGACCGTGCTGAACTTCCCGCCCAGGTAGGCGGTGGAGCAGTCCGGGCTGAACGTGATGCCGTTGACGATCCCGTTCACGTTCGGGTTCCAGGACGTCATCGTGTACGGCTTGGACGCGCTGAAGCTGAACACGTTGTTCGCGGCTGAAGGTCGTTCCCGCCTGCGAGATCGCGGTGAACGTGCCGACCGCGTACATGGTGTTCCCGCACTGGGCGATCTGGCGGACCTGCTCAGTCGTCCCGGTCGGGGCCAGCTGCGGGGTGTTGTACGCGGGCGTCGTGCCGGGCGGCCCGGTAGCCGCCGAGGCGGGCCCGGCAGCCCCGATGATCCCGAACGCCAGCGCGACGGCGCCGGTGCGTGTCTCTGGCACGCCAGTTACCACAGAACATTGAATCCCCCCATGCCAAGTCCCCACCAGACCATGTCCTCGAAGTTAACAATTAGGCACCCTAACGGAGAGTATTCGCAACCCGACCAAGCGAACTTTAACTCTGAGTAATAGATATTAACTATGCGTAACTACGAAGCCCATCAGATGGCACAAAAGCCTTACCTCATTCGGAGGTTTTCAGGCCTGGACTCGCGCGGTGGATTAAGTGCGGCCACGTTCGCCCCGTCCCGCCGGGAAGCCGGGTGCGGCCTGCCGTGCATTCCACGGCGCGCCAATTCCTATTGAGTCTGTGGGGTATGACTGATTGGCCGGGGCCGCCTCTACCAGGCGGCGGTGAAGGTGTTCTCCGACCACGGCAGCGGGGTGTAGCGGCCACCGGACAGGACCCCGGCGTCGACGTCCGCGAAGTGCGCGTTCGAGTGGTGGTGGCCACGTAGCGCGTTGGTGACGAGCAGCACCCGGCCGGACGGGCTCATCCAGTGGATCTGCTCGACGTCGACGGCCATGTCCCTGATCACGCTGAATACGCGGACGAGCTTCCCGGTCCGGGCCGAGAACTCCGCGAGATGCTCGATGTTCCCCCCCTTATAGGGGTTGTTCACGTTGGCGAAGACCGCCTGCCCGTCGGCGGTCAGCTGGATCTGGGTCCAGGACGTGGTGCTGGACCAGGGTATGAGGACCCGGCTGTTGGCCAGCAGACCGGAGCCGGGGCGGCCGGTGTCGAGGAGCCGCACCCCCCCGCCACCCGTCCACGCTCGCCAGACGAAGGCCAGCGTCTGGTTGTCGGCCTCCCACGAGAGCGTGTTGGGGGTGATCGGCACCGCCTCGTTGTCCCCGCTGTAGGGATCCCCGGCGCCGGCGGGACGGTAGGACCGCTGCGTCCCGGCGGCCAGGTTGTAGACGCTGAGGTTCTGCAGGTATGGCCGGCGCACGTCGGCCCGGCCGGCCACCACGGCCAAACGGCTGCCGTCCGGGGACAGCGCGAAGTCGCTGACCGCCGTGCCGCCCGGGATGACCGGCACGTTCAGCGGGGTCAGGATGGCCCTCGCGCCCGGGCGGCTGCGGCCAGGATCCAGGCGCAGCAGGAAGAACTTCGTGGCGGGCACGGGAGGCTTCGCCTCGTTGACCGGAAAGTAGGGCACAAGTTTCTGCGCGGCCAGGACGAACGTGCGATCGTCAGCCGCCGCGCTGACCCCGACGAACGTGCGGTAAGGCCGGGGCGGCAGCACGGTGGCCAGGGCCCGCCCCGTGGTGGTGGCGCGGACGACGGCCTTGGTCTGCGGGTTGACCAGCCCGGCGTGGCAGCACCGCCGCGGAGCCGGTGAAGGCGAGCGCCACGTAGAAGCGGGGGAGGGCGGCCAGTCCGGCCGGCTGGCCCGGCGCGGAGCGGCCGGGATGGATCACGCCGGTCAGGGCGAACACGACCGCCAGGGCGGCCGCCACCCCCGCCGCGGCGGCGAGCGGCGCGGCCCAGGCCCGGCCGGCCAGCCCTCCCGCTCTCTCCCTGCCACCGTGAGCGAGAGAGAAGGAGGACCGGTGGCGGGCCGGCAGCCGGAGCGGCGGGACCGCGTCCGGCGGCACCTCGGCCGCCTTGGCCTGGATGGCGTCGCGTACCCGGTCCTCGAGCGGCGTCATCGGGCCCCCTCCGGTGCGCGTCATGATGTCCCCTTGAGGGCCCGGCCCAGCGCGTCGAGCGCCCGGAACGCGGTGGACCGGACGGTGCCGGGCCGGATGCCCATCACCCGCGCGATCTGCTCGTCCGGGAGGTCGGCGTAGAAACGCAGGACGAGGACCTCGCGCTGCCGGTCCGGCAGTTGCCGCAAGGCGCGGATCACGTCCTCGCGCTCCTCGCCGCCCAGCACCACCGTCTCGGCGGACACCGCGGCAGGCGGGTCGTCCAGCGGCCCGTTCCGCAACAACCCGCGCCGCACCGCCCGGCGGCGCAGCGCCGAGCGGCAGCCGTTCAGTACCGAGGTGCGCACGTAGTAGGTCGCGCCCGCCGGGTCGGACAGCCGGTCCCAGCGCCGGTACAGGCCGTAGAAGGCTTCCTGGACCACGTCCTCGGCGCTGGGCAGGTCACCGAGCATGACGTAGGCCATCCGGATCAGTCCCAGGGCGCTGGTCTCGTACAGCGCCGTGACCGCGGCCGCCGCCACGCTGTCCGGCCCGGCCGCGGGCGCCCCGGCGTCCGGCGCCCACACGGCCCCCGCCAGGTGCGCCTCGGCGGCTGCACCGGGATTCTCAGGCTTCACACTCAAGAAACGCGTGACCTCCGGTCCTGCTGCTCCGGTCACTCAGCAAATTCCCAGCGGGCCCTCGGCTTCCGGGCGGCCTGGACCCGGCGCCGTTCGCCATGCTAGGCATAACGCCAGGTGAGCGCCGGCTTGGAGGCAGATGTGACGATCGATCCGGCAGACCCCGGGCGGGACTGTGCCTGACCGGGCCCAGGTGGTGATCGTCGGCGGCGGGGTGACCGGCTGCAGCATCGCCTACCACCTGGCCCACCTGGGCTGGACCGACGTGGTGCTGCTCGAGCAGCACCAGCTGACCGCCGGGACGACCTGGCACGCGGCCGGGCTGATCACCTCGGCCGGGATGACGGACGAGACCGCGCTGTTCTTCAGCCGCTACTCGCGGGACCTGTACGCCCGGCTGGAGCAGGAGACGGGGCACTCCACCGGGTTCCGCCCGGTCGGGCACATCTCGCTGGCCACCAGCCCGCGGCGGCAGGAGGCGCTGCGCCGCGAGGCGGCCTGGATGCACGGCTTCGGGGTCGAGGACGTGGAGATCTCGCCGCGGGAGCTGGCGGACCTGTGGCCGCTGGCCCGCACCGACGACGTGCTGTCCGCGTTCTACGTCGCCGACGAGGGGCGGGCCGACCCGGTGGGCGTGGCCACCTCGCTGGCCAAGGGCGCCCGGCAGCTGGGCGTCCGGGTCGTGGAGGGGGTGACCGCGACCGGGGTGGAGACCCGCGGGCGGCAGGTGACCGCCGTGCTCACCGGCGCGGGCCGGATCGAGACCGAGGTGGTGGTCAACGCGGCCGGCATGTGGGCCCGTCAGTTCGGGGCCCTGGCCGGGGTCGGCGTTCCGCTCCAGGCCGCCGAGCACTACTACCTGCTCACCGACACGGTGCCGGGGATGGACCCCGACCTGCCGGTCATCGAGGACCCCGACAACTACGGCTATTACCGGCCCGAGGGCGACGGCATGCTGGTCGGCCTCTTCGAGCCGGTGGCCGCCCCCTGGTCGCTCGACGGGGTGCCCGGCGGGTTTTCGTTCGGGAAAATAAGTCCCGACTGGGAGCGGATGGAGCCCTTCCTCGGCGCGGCGCTGGACCGGATCCCGGTGCTGTCGGAAACCGGCGTGCGGACCTTCTTCTGCGGGCCGGAGTCGTTCACCGCCGACGTGCGGCCGCTGCTCGGGCCCGCGCCCGAGCTGGACGGTTACTTCGTCGCGGCCGGGCTGAACTCGCTGGGCATCCTGTCCGGCGGCGGGGTCGGCAGCATGCTCGCCCACTGGATCGTGGACGGCGTGCCGCCGGTGGACGCGACGAGCGTCGCCATCGACCGGACGCACAGCTACGAGACGTCGCGCCGGTTCCGCGCCGAGCGGACCGTGGAGCAGCTGGGCGTGCTGTTCGGGGACGGCGTCTGGCCGGCCTGGAAGCCGTCCACCGCGCGGAACGTGCGCCGGTCGGTGCTGCACGACCGGCTGGCCGCGGCGGGCGGCCACTTCGCGGCGTCGGCGGGCTGGGAGTTCGCCGAGTGGTACGCGCCCGCGGGGGAGGCGCCGCAGCCCCGGCTCGACTTCAGCCGGCCCGCGGCCCACGACGATCGTCGGGCGCGAGCATGCCGCCGTGCGGGACGCGGTCGGAATGCTGGACATGAGCCTGATGGCCAAGTTCCTCGTGCAGGGACCCGCCGCGGCCGCGGTGCTCAGCCGGCTGTCCGCCAACGACGTGACGGCCGGGCCCGGGCGGCTGGTCTACACCCAGTGGCTGAACGAGGCGGGCGGCATCGTCGCCGACGTCACCGTCACCTGGCTGGAGCCGGAGAAGTTCCTGGTCATCGCCAGCGACCTCATCCACCGCCGGATCGAGCCGCTGATCAGGCGGGCCACCCGGCCCGGCGAGTTCCTCACGGTCACCGACATCACCTCGGGCACCACGCTGCTGTCCGTGCAGGGACCCGCGTCCCGGGAGCTGATCGGGCGGCTGACCGACGCCGACCTGTCCAACGAGGCGTTCCCGTACCTGAGCGCGCGGCCGATCCACGCCGGGTACGCGCCGGTCCTGGCCATCCGGGTCACCTACGTGGGCGAGCTCGGCTGGGAACTGCACGTCCCCGCCGAGTACGCCGCGGGCGTATACGACGACCTGGTGGACGCGGGCCGTGACCTAGGGTTCCGGCTGGTCGGCCTGTCCGCCATGTCCAGCCTGCGGCTGGAGAAGGGCTACCGGGACATGGGCGTGGACATCGACAACACCGACAACCCGCTGGAGGCCGGGCTCGGCTTCGCGGTGGCCTGGGACAAGCCGGGCGGGTTCACCGGCCGTGACGCGCTGCTGGAGGCCCGGGAGCAGGGACCGCCCCGCCACCGCGTGGTCAGCCTGCTCGCCGAGGACCCGGCCGCCGACCTGTTCGGCAACGAGCCCCTGTTCCTGGGCGACGCGTGGGTGGGCTACGTCCGGGCCGCCGCCTACGGCTACACCGTCGGCGGGGCGGTCGGGCTGGCCCAGGTGGAATGCGCCGACGGGGTGACCGGCGGCTGGCTGAAGAACGGGGACTTCCGGGCCCGCACCCCGGCCGGCGACATCCCCGTCCGGCTGCAGACCGCGCCGCTGTATGACCCGCAGCGGCTGCGCATCCTGGACCGCTGACGATTCCTACCGCGTCCCGGCGGCCGGCTCACGGACCAGGTCCCGCTCGGGCTGCGGGGTGCGGTCACGGCGGGGCAGCAGGAGCGGGGTGGCCAGGATGAGCAGGCCGGCCACCGCGATCGCGGCCCGGGGGCTGGTCAGGCTGGCCAGCAGGCCCCACAGCGCGGTCAGGGCTGCGATCGAGGCCTTCGTGCTCACCGACCACGCGGTCAGGGTCCGGGTGACACGGTCCGGGGCGGTCTGCTCCAGCCGGTAGGTGGCGAGCACCGGGTTGAACACGCTGCAGCAGATGATCATCCCCAGCTCGACCGTCATCACGAGCACCAGCCCGGCCGGGCCGGGGCGGATGAAGACCAGCCCGGGCAGCCAGCACGCCCGCAGCACCCCGGCGGTCAGCATGACCCGGTGCTGCCCGAACCGCGCGACGATCCGGCGGGCCAGCCGTGACCCGATGAGGCCGCCCGCGCAGGGGGCCGCGAACGCCAGGCCGTACTGCCAGGGCGCGAACCCGAGGCGGCCGAGCATGAGGACGGCGAGCGGCGGCTCGGTCACCATGATCAGCCCGTTGACCGCCATGGCGTTGAAGAACAGCGGGCGCAGCACCGGGTGGGCCAGGATGTAGCGCCACCCGTCGAGCAGGTCCCGGGGGCGGAGCCGGGCGGCGGCACCCGTTCGCACCGGCCGCGGCTCCCGCCCGCCGATCGCGCTGATCCCCGCGGCCGACAGCAGGTAGCTGACCGCATCGGCCAGCACGGTCGTCACCGGGCCGAACAGCCCGATCGCGGCCCCGCCGAGCGGCGGTCCGAGCGCCATCGCGGTCCAGGCCGTGGACTCGAACCGCCCGTTCGCGACGAGCAGGTCCTCCGGCCGCACCAGCGCCTTCAGGCACGCCCCGCTGGCCGACCGGAACGTGATGTCGGCGGCGCCGGTGACGACCGACACGACCAGGAGCTGGGCCAGGCTGAGCCAGCCGAGCGCGAACGCGGCGGGGATGCTGGCCAGCGCCGCGAACCGGGTCAGGTCCGTCGCCACCATCACCGGCCGCTTGCGGCGGAACTCGACCCACGGGCCGAGCGGCACCGCGACCGCCGCCCCCGCCGCCAGCCCGGCCGCCGCGACCACCGAAACCCCGGCCGTCCCCGCGTGCAGCACCAGGATCGCGATCAGGGGAAAGGCGCCGAACGCGAGGCCCGTGCCGACCGTGCTGACCGCATAGGCCGCCCAGAGCCACTCGAACTGCCGTCCCAGCGACCGTCGGCCCAGCATGCCCAGCGCGCTCCCTGCCGTCTCGCCCGGATCACCCGCCCGGATCACCTCAGTGCACGAGATCCAAGCGGGCCGGGGGCCGGCGCAGCAAACAACCACCCGCCCGGCGAGCCACAACCGCGCGTTGTGCAACTAGGGTCGGTGGGCGTGGATCTCGATGCCGTGCGCACCTTCGCCGCGGTGGCCGACGCGGGCCAGTTCCAGGACGCCGCCGCGGATCTGTCCATCACCCAGCAGGCCGTCTCCAAGCGCATCGCCCGGCTGGAGCGGGACCTCGGCGTGCGCCTGTTCACCCGCACGGCGCGCGGGGCCCGGCTCACCGCCGACGGGCGGGTGTTCCTGCCCCGCGCCCGCGATCTCCTCCAGGCCGAGGCCCGGGCGGCCGCCTCCGTCCGCCCCGGCCGGCGCGCGCTGCGCGTCGACGTGATCGGCCGGCAGCTCGCGCCCGCGGGCCTGCTGCGCGGGTTCCACCGCGCGCACCCTGAGACCGAACTGGATGTCGTGACCCTCTTCGACGCCGGTGCGGCCATCGCCGCGGTCCGGTCCGCTGAGGTCGACGCGTCCTTCCGCGCCCTCACCATGCCCGCCTGGCAGCTCCCGGATGGCCTGGAGGCCGCCCGGGTCCTCGACGAGCCGGTCCAGCTCCTCACCGGGCCGGCCCACGAGCTGGCCGGCGCCCGCGAGGTCACCCCCGCCCAGCTGGCCGGGCTCAGGATCTGGATGCCCGGCGTCGTGCCGGGCACCGAGTGGGCCGCGTTCTACGGCGATCTCGCCGCCGCGTTCGGGTTCACCATCGACGCGGACGACCCCAGCTTCGGCACCGAGCCCCTGCTGGACGTCATCGCCGGATCCCCGGAGCTGGCCACCCTGGTCGGCGAGCAGACCCGGCTCGCCTGGCCCGCCGGCCACGACCTGCGGCGCATCGCCGTGCGCGACCCGGCGCCGGTCTACCCGCACTCACTGATCTGGCGCACCGACAACCGGCACCCCGCCCTCGCCGCGCTCCGCAGCCACCTGGGCTCTGGGCCGCCGGGCCAGCGCGGGCAGCCGGGGCCGCGCCCCGGCGGGGCGTGGACACCGGCCTGGGCGCGGGCCTAGCTTTCCAGCAGCTGGCTGAAGGCCCACCTCGGCTGGTGGATGCCGGAGCAGGAGTTGCTGTCGATGGTGCCCGGGCAGCCGCCGTTGTCCCGCTGGATGGCCCAGATGGAGATCAGCGGCAGCCCGTGGGCGCGGGCGAACCGGGCGACTCTGCTCGCGTCACCCAGGTAGGTCACCTCGGTCTTCTTCGGGTAGTCGTCGATGCCGGGCAGCAGCGTGATGCCCTCCCGGGCCCACAGCCGCGGCTGGCTGAGCCCCGGGTACAGCCGCCCGAGCTGGCGGTGCGTGCCGTCCAGCGCCTCGATCGCGGCCGTGCCCATCTGCACGCCGGTCTGGCTGGCCTTGATGTAGTAGTCGAACGCCATGATGTTCACCCTGAAGCGGACCCCGTGCGCCACCGCGCTCTTCAGCACGGCCAGGCAGTTGGCGGGCAGGCCCCACGGCTCGACGCCCAGGGTGAACGTGATCTGGACCCGGCGGTGGGCCCGGGCCGCCCAGTCCTGCAGCCGGGCGAGCGCGGCGCTGCGCCGGGCGATCCCGGCCGCGTTGTTCAGCGAGTTGGCCTCGACGTCCATGTCGAGGCGGGTCACGCCGTAGGTGGTGACCACGGACTCGTACGCCCGGGCGATCCGCGGCACGCTGCGGCACGAGTCGGCGATCTCCGTGCCGCCCTGGTCGGCGCTGTACCCGCCGAAGGACGGGATTACAGAGCCGCCCATCGCGCGCAGTTCCCGGATCTGGGCCACGTAGCGGCCGCCCGGCCGCACCGTCTGCTTCGGGTAGCCGTTCCAGGTCACCGAGCACGACCCCTTCCCTGGCGTCTGCAGGAAGGCCAGGGTCAGGTCGCGGGCGCCGGAGGCGCGGGCCACGGCGGGCAGCTTGTCTTTCGTCCAGGTCTCGAAGTAGGGGGCGTAGCGGGGGCCGTGATCCGCGCCGTGGCCCCGGGGGCTGGCGGCGGCCCCCGTGCTGGCGGCCCCCGTGCTGGCGGGCACCGTGCTGGCGGCCCCCGTGCTGGCGGCTGTGCTGGCCACCGTCAGCGGGATGCCCAGGAGGAGGGCCAGGACCGTGCGCGCGCCGAACCGCCTGCGTTCCATGCCGCTGATTCTGCCCGGTCCGGGGCCCGGAAGCGTTACCAGTTACGATCCGACCCCCCAGGGGGGGTCTAAATCGAACCGCTAATGGATGCCGCTACTCAGGCGGTGGAGGGGGGCCGGGGCGGGTGAGGGGTGGGCCGGGCTCCGGGTGGCGGTCAGGAACGCAGCCGACACGGTGGCGACCAGGACCGCGGCCACGGCGATGACCGCAGTGGGGGAGGCCTGGAGGAGGCCGGCTCCGGCGGCCGCGCCGGCCAGCATGGCGGCCACCGAGCCGAGCCGCCGGTGCGGCCGGGCGCCGGTCCCGCCGGCCAGGGTGCTGTCCGCGGCCAGCCCGGTGAGGGTGAGCGTCAGCACGGTCGTGGTGAGGTCGGGCGCGCCGAGGTGGCGGACGGTGGCGTTCTGGATCCCGAGGGCCGCGGCGAGCACGGCGATCGTGGCGAACCGGCCGTCCCCGGCGTACGGCAGCACGCCGGTCCCGGCGAGCACCGCGACGGCGCCGATGATGAGTGCCTCGGCGGCGAACGCGGTGGCCAGCCACCAGCCGGGGCGCTCGGCGGCCAGGCGGTGGGCGGCCCGGCCGCCGGCGAAGGCGCCCGCCGCGAACCCGGCGATGGCGATGACCGAGGCCGCAGCGGACAGCCCAGAGTGCGGGTCGGCGGAGAAGCCGAGGAACACGACGTTGCCCGTCATGTTGGCCACGAACACCCGGCCCAGCCGCAGGTAGCTCACGGCGTCCACCAGGCCGGTCACGAAGGTCAGGGTCAGCAGCGCGGCCACGGTCTGGCGGCGGCCGAGCGGGGAGGCGACGGCCATTCAGCTCACCGCCCCGAGCGCGGCGCTGACGCTGGCGATGATCGCCCCGCCGAGCGCGATGGACACGAACGAGCGCAGGAATCCGGTGGCGAAGAACCGCCACCGGATCCAGGCCAGCGTGACCAGCTCGAAGGCGATCATCGCGAGCGCCACGAGCAGCGCCGCCCGGTACTGGGGGATGAGGAAGGGGAGCGTGTGCAGGACGCCGCCGAGGAACGTGCCGGCGCCGGTGATAGAGCCGCGCAGGTACGGGTCGCCGCGCCCGGTCAGGTCGCCGGTGTCGGAGAGCCCTTCGGAGAAGGCCATGCTCACGCCGGCGCCGATGGCGGTGGCCAGCCCGGCGAAGAAGGCGTAGCGCGGCTGGTGGGTGGCGAACGCCACGGCGAAGACCGGGGCCAGGGTGGACAGTGAGCCGTCGATCAGGCCCGTCATCGCGGGCTGCGCCCGCTGGAGCAGGAACGACCGCTCGTCGTGGCGTCCGGGCTGGCGGGCCCGGGACGGGCGGGGTGCGGAGGAACTGGATGCCGAGGGACTGGATGCGGGAGGGCGGGGCCGGGAGGGGCGGGTCGGCGTGAGGATGCTCACGGCGCTTCTCCTAACGATCAAAACTAAACTTATCGTTTCGTATATGGGGAACCGGGGCGTCCTCGCGGGTATTCCGCCCGGCCCCGGGAACAATCCGGGCCGCCCGTATGCTAACGAAACTGATAGTCTAGTTTTGTCTGTAGGTGAGAGCGCTGATCGAAGCGGCGCGCTGAGAGGTGAGGACGATGAGCACGGATGGGACGGCTGAGGCCCCGCCGCGTGGCCGGCCCCGCAGCGAGCGGGCCCGCAAGGCGATCCTCGAGGCCGCCGCGGAACTCCTGCTGGCCCGCGGCCTGTCGGCGGTCAGCATGGACGCCGTCGCGGAACGGGCCGGGGTCAGCAAGGCCACCATCTACCGCTGGTGGCCCACCAAGGAAACGCTGGCCCTGGACGCGCTCTACACCGAGTGGGCCGCGGCCCGGCCGCAGCCCCGCGACACCGGCTCGCTGCGCGGCGACCTGCTCTCGCTGTTGCGCCCGTGGGCCCGCCTGGCGGGCAGCCGCCCGTACGGCCGGGTGATCGCCGCGCTGCTGACCGAGTCACAGACCGACCCGGCCTTCGCCGCCGAGTACCGGCAGCGGTTCGTGGAGCCGCGCCGGGAGCAGGGCCGGGCGATCTTCCGCCGGGCCATCGAACGGGGTGAGGTTCCCCCGGGGACCAAGGTCGAGGTCGCGCTCGACCTGCTGTACGGGTCCATGTACCACCGGCTGCTGCACGGCCACGCGCCGCTCAGCGACCGCTTCGTCCGCGAGGCCGTCGACACCGTCCTGGACGGGATCCGCCCGGCCCCGGCCGAGGCTGACGGACACGGGGACCGCCGTGCTGACTGACCTGCGGTCCATGCTCACGGACACCGGCTTCCCGCGGGAGGACGCGGAGAACGACTTCCTCCGGGCCAGGCGGCGTGCGGTCGCCGGCCGGGCAGGCTACTGGCTGCGCCGCAGGCCGGACCTCCGGCAGCCGAAGTCACTGGATCAGGTGGTGAACGCGCTGGGCCGGCGCGGTGAGCGCCGCCTCGGCCTGCAGACGATCCCGCTGGACACGATCGCCGGCACGCTCGACCGGCGGCGGGACTTCGACCGGCGGTTCCGGCCCGCATCCAACCGGATGCGGGCCCGCTGGGTGAACCTGGCGCTGGCCCAGCGGCGCGGCGAGGCCCTCCCGCCCATCGAGGTGTACCGGGTCGGCGGGTGCCATTTCGTCGAGGACGGCCATCACCGGGTGTCCATCGCCCGGGCGACCGGCCAGAAGTTCATCGACGCCTACGTGACGGAGGTGCTCACGGCGGTCCCGGCCCCGGACACCTCGCGGAGGGCGGGCTGCGGGAGCTGGCCCGACCACCAGTCGCCGGTGGGGACGCCGAGGCTGGAGAGCCGCTGCCAGAGCGGGAGCAGCGCCGCGTCCGGGTCACGGTAGAAGGCAGAGCCGCGGATCCGCTCGAAAGTCCAGTGCGCCCGCTCCAGGACCTGCTGCCGGGCACGATCCCGGTGCCACACGTCCGGGCCGTGCCAGCGGTCCCCGTCACATTCGACCGCGAGCCGGGCGTGCGGGCCCTCGACCACGATGTCGATGCGGTAGCGGCCGACGGGGTGCTGGACCGAGATCTTCTGGTAGCCCCGGGCCACGATCTGCTGCAGCACGTCCCGCTCGAACTGCGACTCGCAGGCCTCCATCAGGTCCGCCTGCGGCGCGGTGACCGTGCCGGCCTCACGGCAGTGGCGGATGAGCTGGCCCCGCAGGTCGTCATCGGGAAACTGGTCCGGCTCTACCGAGTGGACGACCCACATCTGCTGGCGGGCCCGGGAGGCGGCCACGTTGATGCGCCGCATCGCGGCGTTGCCCGTCATGGGGGAGACGCGGGCGGACGGGAGGGCCGGGTCGACCGCGACCACGGTCGAGATGATGATCACGTCCCGCTCGTCGCCCTGGAAGTTCGCTGGCTCGCCGCTGCGCAGATTCCGCTGCCGCATCACCTCCGGGCCGAGGCGGTCATACAGCTTCTCCCAGATGAGCTTGGACTGGGTGGATCCCAGCAGCGAGATCACCCCCATGTCCATCCCGTCGTACCCGGGATCGGCGCAGATCTCCGCGGCCAGGTCAACCACCGCATCCGCCTCCGGCTCGTTGACCATCGCGTCCCGGTACCCGTCCAGCACCCTGACCGCCCCCAGGGCGGACCAGCCGGGCCGCGGCGGCTGGTCCCGCAGGGGGATGATCCGGCCGTTGTAGGCATGGGCGTTGGAGAAGCCGATGATCTGGGGCAGGCAGCGGAAGTGCTCCGTGAGCATGACAACGCCGGGGAACTTCTGGAAGGCGATGTCGTAGAGGCTGTTGTCCGGGTCGAACAGGGTGCGGTACTTCGGCACCCGGGCGAGATGCTCGTCCAGCAGGTCGAACACCTGCTGCCGGTCGAGCCCGACGTTGTCCGGGCTGGTCTGCTTGTCGTCGCCGACCACGATGGTCTTGCGGGCCAGCGCCAGCAGCGGGACCGCCGCCAGCCCGATCTGGGAGGCCTCGTCCACGATGAGCACGTCGAACGGCGGATCGGTCTCCGGGCGGAAACTGGTCAGGGCCCGCGCCGTCGGCATGATCCAGACCGGGACCGCGTCCTTCGACTCGTCCAGCGCGGCGCGGATTTCCGTCAGCCAGCGCTGGGCGAACTTCCCCCCGGTCCGGCCGAACCTGGTCACGGCCCGGACGTAGCTGTTCAGCGCCTGCCGCTGCCGGTCCCCCAGGTTGTCGGCCAGGCGGCGCCAGGCGCGCTCCGCCACCAGTTCCGCGACGACCTGCCGCCGCTCCCGGGACAGTTCCTCGAGCCGGGCCTGCAGCTGGGCCGGCGTGGCCCCGGCCAGGGCTTCCGCCACCCACGAGTCGAGCTGGCGCCACTGCCAGGCGGCGTCGAACGCGACCGGATCCCCGGCCGCATCCGGATCGGCGAGGATGCGGGAGGTCCAGATGGGCACGGCGGCGGACAGGCGGGACTTCAGCTCGCTCAGGCGGCGGGCCGCCGGGGCGAGCTCGTGCAGGTCCCTCAGCTCTTCCCGGAGCCGGTGCCACTGCTCAAGATCCTGATGGGCGAGAGCATCGGCCAGCAGATCCCACAGCGGCGACGCGGCGGGCGCCTGGGCTCCGGCGCGGAGCCATTCATGCAGGTCGCGGACCCACCGGGAGAGCTCCTGCAGCCGGATCTGGTCGCAGGCCTGGGTGCAGATGCCGGCGAGCTGACCGAGCGCGGCCGGGTCGGCGGCCGCCGGCGTGCCTACCCCGGCCGCGGCCAGGTCAGCACGCAGCTGTGCCCACGTCTGCGGCCAGCTGAGCGCCCGGTCCAGGTCGTCCAGGAAGCGGCCGAGGATGTCCTCGGGGACGGGAGTGCCCAGCTCGGCGCCGCCCACCCGGGCCAGCTGGTTGTGCCAGCTGGTCAGCATCCGCTGGCGCAGGGACTGCAGCGAGACCGCCCGGAGGCACAGGTCGATGTCCGCGGCGGTGCTGGGCGGCCGGCCGTCAACCTCGCAGGCCTGCATGGCCCGCTTGGCGGGCCCGGCGAACATGCCCAGCCGGCCTGGACTGCCCGAGCCGGTCCTGCGCCTGCCGCAGCCCCTCGATGAAGGAGGGATCGGGAACATCCGGGATGACGACCTGGTGCGCGGTGAGCACCGCGCGCAGCCGGAGCACTTCCTGGCGGTCCCGCGACAGGCGGGCGCCGAAGGAATCCCAGTCCTGGGCCAGCAGCGGGTCACCGGCCTGGTCACGAACGTGGCCCAGCCAGGTACCCGCGCTCTTGGCCAGCCATTCCATCTCCGTGTTGCACCGGGCGGCGAGGGCCCGCAGCCCGTCGTGGCCACACGCGGCGGCCCGGTCCCAGTCGTGCACCGCACCGTCCAGGGACCGGACCGAGGCCTGCAGTTCGTCCAGCCGGGCGAACCGCTCGGCCAGGTCAGATCCGGGCGGGATCGTGCTCAGCTCCGGCAGTTCACGCGCGCAGGCGTCCGCGCGGTTCACGCCGACCTGGCGGATCAGCCCGGCGAACTCCGCCAGTTCTCCCCCGCTGAGCGGCGCGGGCGCGCAGGGCGTGACGACGTCGTCGATGTAGCCGAGCGAGGGCTCCTGGGCCGCTACCCACCGGGCCGCCTGCGCCCGGGTCGGGTTCTCGCCGGCTATCCACCGTCCCGGCAGCCGCTCCACCTCCGCCTCGCGGGTGGCCAGCAGGGCCTGCGTGGTCACGGCGATGTCGCGATTGACCGAGTCCAGGTCGGACGTGAGCTGCCAGATGCGCTCGTCAGCGAACGTCTTGTCGATCGCGGTCACCCGGGTCTGGATCTGCCCGATCGCCGACTCCAGCTGGCGCCGGCTGTCGGCATCCGCGCCGAGGACCGAGACGGTCAGGTCCGTGATACCGGCCGGGATCTTCCCGGTGAGGGCCCGCAGCGCCTGTTCCTTCTCGGCGACGACCAGCACCCTTTTCCCGTACGCCACGTAGTGGCTGATGATGTTGGCGATCGTGTGTGACTTACCGGTCCCCGGCGGGCCCTGCACGGTGACGCCGGTGCTGTGCTGGGCCTGCGCGAGGATGTGCTGCTGTTCCTCGTTCGTGGGCAGCGGAAGCAGCAGCGGTTCCGTGTCGTCCTCCGCGCCGCTGCCGTTGGCCAGCGCCTGGCTGGCCAGGGCCGACGGGGCGTCGGTCACGATCGCCTGCAGGGTGGCGGGCACGGCCACGGACTCGTCCCGGTACAGCGCGCGCATCCGCTCGAGGAATCCGAGATAGTCCGGGAGCTTGCGGCGCATGAAGAGCACCCAGCTGCCGTCCGCGACCGCCGCCCCGGTGTCCGGGGGCGGCGGGGCCTGCCCGGCCAGCGTGCCCTCGTGGTCGATGGCGCGGATCAGCGGCCGCAGCAGGCCCTGGAGCAGCGAGGCGTCCCAGAGGTCCACGCCCTCGTCGTTCACCGACTGGCGGATACTCAGGTACCGGGCACGGTCGGCCAGCGATCAGGCCAGCCAGGCACCTCGCCTCGACCTCGGGCGCGCCAGCAGGAATCACCTGGATCCGCTGCGAAACGTCGTCTTGCTCGACCTCCACCGGAATGCTCACCAGCGGATGGTCGATCAGCTCGCCGTCGTACCGCCAGCGCAGCCGCCCGAACCCCCACACCAGTTCCACCGACTCCCGGTCCATGGCCAGCCGTATCGCGCTGCTGGAACAGGTCACGATGCAGCGTCTTGGCCGCGGTCACCTCGGCCCACCGGGCGGCGAACGGCTCCCAGACGTCCGTGATCCACCGCCGGCCGCCGCGGCCAGCCCCGGATCTACTGCGGCCTCAGGTTCACCGGGCCCGTTCCCGCCGGAGGGCCAGGGACCTCGGGCCGCACGTCGGGCGGATCGTGCTGCTGTCGCCCAGCAGCCCGGCCAGCTCCGCGGGCACCTCCGGCTGCGGCGGGAGATCCAGGAAGTCGACCGACAGCCAGGCGTCCTCGCCGGGGGTCAGGCGGACGCCGGCCACGTCGGGCAGGTCGGTGTCCCGGAGCAGGAACAGGCCGTACTTCCTGATGTCATAGACCGGCGGGTTCCGGCGGGCGTCGTAGTCGGCCAGGAAGTCGATCAGGCTGAGGGTCCGGGAGCGCTCCTCGGCCCCGGTCAGGGGCAACGGGGCAGCCGCTCCGGCCCGGGGCAGGCGGCGGCCGGGGCAGCTGCCGCCGGGGGCGGCGCGACGGACTCCCGGGATGGTTCGCCGGAACCACCCGCCGCCGGGACGAACGCCTGCCAGTTCTCCACGTACCCGCTCCCGCTCCCCTGCCCGCCGCATCCAGGGCTGGCCCGCGCGGCTGCTCCCGAGTGTGGGCCCTGGCACCGACATGTGCGCAGACCGGTAACGCGGCCGCGGGAACGATAGTGCCACGGACCGCAGAACCGGGTCAGAGGATGCCGGCCAGGTGGCCGAGGAGGATGGCCTCGTTCAGGCAGCACTTCCTGAGGTCGCCGAGGTGGACGCTCTCGTTCTCGCAGTGGGGCCGGCTGTCCGGGTCGGACACCCCGGTGAGCAGCAGTTCCGCCTGGGGGAACGCGTCAGCGAGTTCGGCGACGAGCGGAAGCGAGCCGCCGCTGCCCGATTCCACCGGGCCGCAGCCCCACGTCTCGTGGCAGGCCCGGCGGAAAGCCTCGAAGGCTGAGCCCGACGCGTCGATGAGGTGGGGTTCGCCCGCCTTGGGGAAGCTCACCGTCACCTCGGCGCCCCAGGGCGCCCGGGTGCGGAGGTGCTCCTCGATAGCCGCCTTGGCCTGCTGGGTCTCGTCGCCGGGGGCCAGCCGGATGCTGACGTAGGCCCGGGCGACCGGGATCAGCTTGTGCGCGATCTCAGTGATCGGCGGGGCGTCGATGCCCAGCACGGCCACGGCCGGGCGGCCCCAGAGCCGGTGCGCGACGGACCCGCTGCCCAGCAGCGAAACACCGGGCCGCAGGCCTGCTACCTGGCGTACTTCCTGCTCCGCGACGTCAATGGCGTAAGAGGGTCCAGACTTCAGCCCGTCAACGGTCATGTCGCCGTCCTCGTCGTGCAGGGACGCTATCAGCCGGCACAGGGCCAGGAGCGCGTCGGGAACGGGGCCGCCGTAGGCGCCGCTGTGTACGGCGTGGTCCAGCGTGCGAACCTCGACCACGAAATCGAGAATCCCGCGCAGGGAAGTGGTCAGCGCCGGCTCGCCGATCCTCCAGTTGGAGCAGTCGGCCAGGACGATGGCGTCGGCCTCGAGTAGTTTCCCGTACTGCTCGAGAAAGGCACCGAGGTTCTGGGAGGCGATCTCCTCCTCGCCCTCGATGAAGACCGAGACGTTGACCGGAGGCCCGCCGCTGAGTCTGCCAGAGCCCGCAGGGCTGCGGCATGCGCGGCGATCCCGGCCTTGTCGTCAGCCGTGCCCCGGCCGAACAGCCGGCCCTCGCGCTCGGTGGGATCGAACGGCGGCGAGTCCCACAGTTCCCTGTCCCCTGTCGGCTGCACGTCGTGGTGGGCGTAGAGCAGCACCGTGGGACTGCCCGCCGGGCCGGGTGTACGCCCGAACACCGCGGGATGCGCGCCGGGGATCTCGAGGAGCCGGACACCCTGGAGGCCGGAATTCCCCAGCCAGGCCGCGGTCTCCTCGGCGGAACACCGGACCATCTCCGGGTCGTGGCCCTCGGCGCTGACCGAGGGTATGCGCACGAGGCGCTCTAGGCCCTCCCGGATACTGCCGAATTCCGATTCGATGGCCGCGCGAATATCATTGGAGCTCACTGCTTTTGGCAAATCCCGACCCTCTCGCCGATCCGCCCCAGTCGGCTCGTGCCGTACTAGCCCATCGGATTACTCTTCACTATGCGCCGCGATCCGTTCATGTTGCGGGGATCGCCGTCATAACTGCCGCTGGCCAGCAGAAAATTGTCATTCTGAGGGTCGGTATTCCAGGCGTCATTGCCATCGGCTGCGGGAAGCTGTTCATTCGTGAACGGCCAAACGAGTGCCCGCCGTTGGGCTCCCCCAGCACATACCACCCTTGACCCTACGGACACATCGGGCCTGAATCAACGGTCAAGTCAGCCGGCCGGGAGCCTGCGCGCGGCGCAGCGCCGCCGGTACCGGGGGCGGAGGGGTGTGCCGAAGGTCTTGGCCAGCCCCGTTTGGGCAGGTCAAGGGGAGTGGTGGGCGTGCGGTGGCCATCCTGGTACGGGACCAGCCGGCAGGCGGTTTTTCGCAGACCGCAAGAACCGCGTGGCAGCCCGGCATGATCATGGCGCCGCGAAGCGGGGCGGGCGGCCGCGGCCCGGGCCGGTCCTGCGCCTACGCTGTCCCTGCCTCTGCGCCCAGGTAGGTCCCGGGGTAGTCAACGGTAAAGACGATCATGTCGCGCATGGCCGTGCCGTCGGAAAGGGGTTCCAGCGGCGTGGCGCCGTGAGTGAAGAGCCTGTCTTCAAAAATGAGCAATTCCCCGGGATTCAGCTGGTAGTGGTCGAGGACGGGCTCGTCCGGCGGCCCTCCGGCGAACGCCGCTCGGAGTCCTGGTACAGGTAAGACCCGGCGCCGCCGCCGTCACGGTGCATCAGGTATAGGAAAATATATTCTTCGTTGTCGTGATGCGGTCGTTGTCACGACATCGGTATAGGTCCGGAAAAAATTGACGCCGAAAGTTCCTTCTTGTTTGCGCCGTTCTCGGTGGGACGAGGTGCAGGAGCGTCTCAGACCAGCTGCTCTGGCCTGCGGGTCCCCGAGGATTTCGACACGCTTGTGCTCGCGTTGCCCCTTGATGCCAGCCCGGTCCGTGATGGTGATTGTCTCGTATTCCGCTGAGCTCTAGCCCGGAATCGGACCATTTGTAGTAGATGACATCCCGGGCCCGCTTGCGGTCCCGGGGCCAGTCCCCCTCGTCATGACGAAGCATGTCGTTGTTGAAGTACCTCTGGTGGAACTGCTCCCGGAAGTCGTCCGAAACCCCTAGTCCCAGTCCTGGATCAGGGTGTAGCCGTTGCCGGACAGGTCCTTCCAGGCGTGGCTGAAGTCGGGCGAGTCAAGGATGATGAGTCATCGCTCACAGCGGATACTCACTCAGATGAGTGGGCCGGACCTGCGGCCAGGGCCGACGGCGAATTGTCGAGTTGAGGCTACCCTTGCCGTGGGCCCGGTCGCGCACGTATCCCTCACGAAACGGTAAAGAGTTTGTTTCGGCTCCGAGTTCTGGCCGGCAAAAGGGCATGCCGAATTGAGGGGACGACCCAGGGGGCGAAGTGCGGCTATATCGCCGTTTCGGACGGACCGGATCAGCGCGAGTGACTCGTCCTGATCCAGGGCGGCGCTCACCAGGCGTCATGCCATTTGCGGTATTGGGCTACCTGCTCGGGATCCTCGATGCTCCACCAGCCGGCGTGTGTCTCGATGTTGACGACGTCCTGCTCGAGGTCCTCGGGGTCCTGATATTCGAAGTAGGCGTACATGCACGTCATGGTCCGGACGGGCAGGGCCGAGAACGGCAGCACGTGCAGGCGGATGTTGTCCGGCCGCTGTCCGTCCGGCGGGTCCAGCCGCTCCAGGAGCGCGTCCAGCTGGTCGCGCATCACCTCGGGGCGAGCCGACCATCTGGTGCAGCGTGGACTCGTGGGTGACGGCCACGAGCTGCAGCGGATCCAGGCCCTCCCGGCTGACCAGGGCCTCCCGGCGGGTCTGCCGGATTTCCATCAGCTGGCTGATCTGCTCCGGGGACCGCTGTTCCATGTCCCGGTACACGGCCTCGGCGTACTCGTCGGTCTGCAGCAGGGCAGGGAGGAACGGGCAGGGTGTAGACCCGGGCGACGGTCGCATCGGCCTCGTAGGCCAGATGCGCGTCGAGCTGGTCGAGGACGTCGTCGTCAAAGTCGGTCCACCAGCCCGGGCGTCTGGGCGCTCGTCACCCAGCGGTTCAGCCGCGCGGCCTCCTGGGTGCCCTCGATCCCGTAGTAGCGGATCAGGTCACGGATATCCCGGGGCCGGGGCTTGCCCTGGGCGTTCTCCAGGCGGGACAGCTTCGAGGTGGAGATCAGCAGTTCCTTGGCCACCTCGGCCAGGTTCTGGTCTGACTCCTCGCGCAGGCGTTTCAGGGTCGTGCCGATGCGCCGCCGTGGGCCGAGAGGGCCGCTGACTTTTTCCACGGCTAGTGCCCGGCCTCGGGACGCGAAGGCTCCAGGCGCCGGCACGGTGAGGGCGCGCTAAGGCCGACGTTGTGGATAACCCGGACGATGGGTTTGCGTGCTGGGAATCCCACAACGCAACCGTACCCTCTCTTGATCCACTGCGCATCCTTACCCACCAGTTCAGTCGTTTTAGCAGGTGGTGCCAGGTAGTGGTGATCGCTTAGGGCAAGTGACGGCGGGGGTTCCCGGCGGACAAATCGTGGCATGTGAGTGCGCACTCCCTCGTGAGCTGACGTGTGCCGTTGTTTGGGATCCCACTGTACTGGGAATCCCAAAGCCAGGCTTGCAGTACTGACTTGCAAAGCGGGTATCTCATGAAGATCACTGTGCGCGCTGCTCCCCTGATCGTCACCGCCCTCGCCACCGTGCTCAGCCTGGCCGGCTGCATGGTGGGCGTCTCCGAGGCCGGTACTACCGACGCCGTCGTGCTCGCGGCCACCGCGACCGCCAACGAGCCCGCCCCGTCGCTGTCGTCGTCCGATCTGCGCTTGCTGACCTCGGTCGGAGGCTCCAGCGCGAACGGCGTCGCGCTGGTCATCAACCCGGACACCGGGCAGCCGTCCCGGCTGGCGCTCACCCCGCGCCGCGCGGACGGCCAGGTCGAGTACGGCCCGCTGCGGCCCAAGCTGCTCAGCGCGAACCTGACCCGGATCGGGGACCGGCTGCGGGCCGAGGCGGCCACCCGGTCCTTCGACCTGCTCGCCACGATGCTCTCCGCCTCGCGGGCCACCCCGCCGCCCGCGACGATGCTGGTGCTGTCCTCCGGGCTGAGCACGGCGGGCGGGTTCGACCTGCGCGCGGTGGGCTGGGGCGATCGCCCCGCTGCGGCCGCCGCAGCCCTGCAGCGCCGCGGCTTGCTGCCCGACCTGAAGGGCTGGACCGTGATCTTCTCGGGGCTGGGGGAGACGGCGGGCCGTCAGCCCGCGCTGCCGCTACCGCAGCAGACCACGCTGGCCGCGTACTGGCTGGCGATCTGCCACGCGGCCCGGGCCGCGGCCTGCCGGGTGGACCAGAGCCCGCGGCCGGTGCGGCCCTCGCGCTCCACGGTGCCCGTCCCGGTCGTGCCGGTCCCCGCGGTGCGGAGCATCACCGGGCCGCACCGGCAGCTGAAGTCCATCGTCCCGGCCGACCTGCTGTTCCGCTTCAACAGCTCGGCCCTGGTCACGGCCGCGGACAGCTACCTGGGGCCGATCGCCGAACAGGAGATCCGCGGCGGCTACTTCGTGTCGGTCACCGGCCAGGCCTCCCCGGACGGCGGCACCGCGGCCTACAACGACCGGCTCAGCCTGCTCCGGGCGCGGGCGGTCGAGGACCGGCTGATCGCCCTGGGCGTGCCGCCGACCCGGATCGCCCGGGTCCGCGGCGTCGGCACCGACCACCAGACCTGCACCCGCCACGGAACCCTCGATGAGAGCAGATGCGCCCAGCTCCGCCGGGTCGTCATCGTCCTCGCGGCCACCGCCGCGGCCACCTCGTACACCCAGCCAGCTAACCCAGCTGGCTCAACCCAGCCGAACGGAGCGCCACGATGAGAACCCCTCGCCTCCCCGGTCGGCAGCCGTCTGCGCACGGCCGGACCGACCTCACCCTGGTCACCGGGGACCAGCCCCAGCCCGTACCCCAGGGCGCCGCCGGCGCCGCGATGACGTCCCCGGCCGACGACATCACCGAGACGGCGCCGGCCATCACCGCGCTGAGCACCATCGATCTCGCCGAAGCCGACCGGCGGCGCCGGCGGGTTCCCCGGGCGCTGATGGGCCTCACCCGGGCCCGGGCCGGGCGTCCCGGGCGGTCCTCCCGGCACGCCATCCGGGCCCTGCTGGCCGAGCAGGAAGGTATCGACGCACCGCACGACTCGTCCGAGGCCACCTACGGCGAAACCGTCGTGCGCGGTATCGCCAAGCGGCGGGCGGACGGGATGATCCGCCGCACCTGCCGGCGGATCGGATGGATGGCCGGCCGTACCGGGCGGCTGAAGGTCCGCCGGGCCGTCCTGAACGACCGGCTCAGCCTGCAGCCTGACGAGCACGTCCGGCACCCGGACGGCGGGCGGCGGACCTTCGCGCAGACCCTGGGCGAGCACACCGTCCTGGACCGGCGGGTGGCCGCCGAGCGGGATCAGGGCTCACGCAAGCACCACCGGCTGCCCCGGTGGTTCCGCTGGCTGCCGCGGGTGGTCCTGGTCTTCGACTTCTTCCTGCTGCTCTACTTCCTGTCCGGCATCACCGACGTCAACTGGATGGCGCCGATGTCGCCGGAACTCACGTTCGCGGCCGGCCTGGCCGCGATGATCACCGTGGTCTCCTACGGCTGCTTCGCGTTCGCCGGGCACCGGCTGCGGATGCACAAGGATCATGCGGGCGCCATCCCAGCCGCCGACCTGGACGGGCTGACCAGGCTCGTCGTCGGCGCCTGCGTCGGCGGCCTGATCGTGCTCGGCCTGCTGATGTTCGCCCGGATGCGGTCTGAGGTCCTGATGGCCCTGGGCAGCAATGCGAACGCGACCGCGATCACGGTGGCGGCCGCGCTGACCGCGGTGAGCGTCCTGGCCAACATCATGGTCATCTCGGTGCATGCCCTCGACGGCTCGGAAGAGACGGACCGGCTCCGCCATCTGGCGGCCGCGATCAGCCGCTCGCAGGCCCGGGCCGACCGGATGCGCCGGCAGGCCTTCCGGCTCGAGCACGTCGTGGCCCGGCGGGCGCTGAAGGCCGACCGGATCGCCGCGGGCGGCATCTCCCGTGCGGGCCGGCCGGTCGCGCACGCAGACCAGACCATCGACAACGCGCGGGCCATCCACCAGGGCGCGGGCACGCTCAGCGAGATCACCGACGACCCGAACGGCCAGCCCGGGGCGGTGGGTTACCGTCAGCCCGGCGCGATCCCGCGGGTGGACGAGCGCCCGCTGCGCCGCGCCCTGCTCGAGGCGGCCAGCCCGCTACCCACCGAGAAGTAAGGCCGCACCGAGAAGTAAGGCAGCACCGAGAAGTAAGGCAGCACAGGCCGGCGCGGCCGCGCCCGGGCGTACGGGGACGCCTGGCGCGGCCGCGCCTTTACCTGGTCCCCCGGGCTGCTACGCGGCGGGGCGGCCCTTCTCCTGGCCGCCTTCCTGCTGGCTGCCTTCCTGCTGGCCGCCCCCGGAGCTGGCGGCCGCCCGCTCGCGGATGTCTTCCAGGCTGTCGCGCAGGGCCAGCCACACCTGGGCCAGGCTGTCGCTGACCGGCAGGTCACCGGGGATGCTGCCGGGTTCGGGGACCTGGTCGCCGAGCGCTTCCGCCGCCGCCCGGGCCAGCGCGGCCAGAGCCGGGTCGGTCACCTCGAGCACCAGGCCGCCGTCGGTCACGCGGACGGCCATGTGACGGCGGCCCCGTTCCTCGGGCGCCTCGTCGCTGGTGCCGGAGACCTGGGCGTTGCGGAGCGCCTCGCGGGCCTCGTCCAGGTTCACGCCCAGCCCGGTCAGGGTCCTGGCCGCGGCGCTGTCCGGATCGGCCAGGGCGGCCAGCAGCAGATGGTGCGAGCCGACGGGCTGGTTCCCGGCCAGCCGGGCGGCTTCGGCCAGCCCGGCGTCGGCCGCGGGCGTGGTCGGCATCCCGGCCTGGTCGCCCGGCTCCGCAGATTCTCCTGGCTCGCCCGGCTCACCGAAGGCAGGCGCGTTGCGCCGGCGCAGCCACCGGCGGCCGTGCAGCGCCTCCGCCGCCGGCAGCAGGTCGAGCACGGCCTGGCGGACCGCGGCCAGGTCACCGGCGTGCTCGGTCAGGATCTGCGCCGCGACCCCCTCGCCCTCCCGCACCAGGCCGAGCAGGATGTGCTCGGTGCCGATGTAGTTGTGGTGCAGGCTGAGGGCCTCGCGGAGGGAGAGCTCGAGGACCTTCTTCGCCCGCGGGGTGAACGGGATCTTCCCCTTGGGCGGCGCGCTGCCGGAACCGACCCGGGCCTTGACCTCTTCCCGCGTGCCGGCCTGCGTCATCCCGAAGCGGGCCAGGGCCTGGGCGGCGATACCGCCCGGCTCCAGCAGCCCGAGCAGGATGTGCTCGGTGCCGATGTAGTTGTGGTTCAGCCCGCGGGCCTCTTCCTGGGCCAGGACGACTACGCGGCGGGCTCGGTCAGTGAATCGCTCGAACATGGAGCCACTGTCACCCGGGGGTCTAGACCCTGTCAATACCATGCTAATAGTATGGTTCTCGTTGCGGAGAAATAAGGGAAGCGGCGCGGCGGGCAGGGGAGGTGCGGCGGGTGGAATGGGAAGACCGGCTCGACGCCTGGGAACTCGAACTGGAGCTGGCCGCCCAGCTGGAGGGCTCGGACTGGGTGACGCTGGAGCGGGCCGCCGCCGAGACCGGGGCGTCCCGGGCCGCGCTGCGGACCTGGTACCGCTCGGGGCAGATCCCGTCCCGGCTGGTCGACGGCCCGCATGGCCCGCAGCGGCTGGTCCCGCTCGCGATGGTGGCCGGCCGGGCCGAGGCGTCCCCGCGGCTGCGCCGGACCGCGGAGCGCCGGATCGCGGACCAGGCCGAGCTGGAGATCCTGCGGCACCGGATCGACCAGCTGGAGCTGCGGCTGGCCGCCCTGGAACAGCGCCCGCGCTGAGCCGGTCTGAGTGAGCCCGGGATTCAGCGAGCCCGGGTTCTAGCGGGGCCGGGTTCTAGCGGGCACGCAGGAAGGCGGTCAGGCCGGCGGCGATCGCCCGGGCCGCCCGCGCCTGCCAGGCGTGCGACGTGACCAGCGCGGCGTCAGCGGCGTTGCGCATGTTCGCGCATTCGATGAAGACCTTGGGGATGGTGGACAGGTTGACCCCCGCCAGGTCGTTGCGGGGCTGGATCCCGTTCACCCCGTCGTAGGAGCTGACCGGCTCATGGGTCCCGGCGGCGAACGCGGACCGGAGATCGGCTCCGAGCGCGGCGGAAGGACCGACGATGGCGTTGTTGATCCCATCGGCGACCGGCTCGAGGATGGCAAACCCGCGCCCGTTCGGCGGTCCGCCGTCCGCGTGGATGGACACGCCCGCGTTGGCGTGGGCGCCGTTACCCAGGGCGGCCCGCTGCGTGACGCACGGTCCCACGCCCGTATTCGAGGTGCGCGTGAGCACCACCGTTGCTCCCTCCGCGCGGAGATCGGCGGTCAGATAGCGCGCGACGTTCCAGTTGAACTGGGCCTCGGTGTAACCGCTGCCGGTTTCGGTGCCGGTCGTGTCACACGTTTCGCTTTCCCGGCCGTTCCAGATCAGGCGGTTGATGATGGACGGTGCGCCGGCGTTCCCCCCGTTGTGGCCGGGATCCACGAGAACGACCTTGCCGTCGAGGCTGCCGCGTGCGGTCGGCGGAAGCCGCCCCGGGCCGCCCTGGCTGGCCCTCGGCACCGGCGGGGGCCCAGAGTTCTTCCGCGCCCGCTGAATCCGCAACGCGGCTGGCCGGTGTCCGGGCCGGGGTCGGCGAGTTCCCGCCAGCCGGGCCGAGGGGCCCGAGGCGGCCGGCCCGGTGCTGGCCGCCGCTCCGCTGAGGGCCTGCTGAACGCGTGAGTTACTTCTGGCCCGGTGCCCGCGCAAGCGGTCAGGGCCAGGGCCATCAGGGGGACGGCCATCGTGAGCCGGGACATCAGAAGCCGTCACCCGTGTAGATCTTCTGGCCGTACGCCGGGGCTATCGGGTTCCAGAGGTTCACGAAGCGCGTCTTGGCCGCGGTGGCCAGGGCCGAGGCGCTCTGGCCCGCCTGGTAGTTCGCGTCCTGGGCGGGGTCAGAGACGCATCCCCCGCTGGCCGCGGGATCCGCCATCCAGCTCTGGTAGTCATGGTCGGCGTTGAGCGAGTTCTGCATCGCGGCGGACAGGTCGCTGACCAGCTGCGCGCCGTGGGGCACGGCGGACGGCGAGAGCGCCGGCAGCTCACTCAGAATCCGCTGGCGCGTAACGATGGCCTGCTGGATAGTCGCCTCCCCGCTCGTCGGGGTCTGCGAGCAGGTCCGCACACCGTCGATGGCAGCCTGCACGCTGGGCCGGACTGACGCGCTTTGCGCCAGGTATGAGCCGAGCGTAGCCATGACGGCGGCGCCGGACGACTGGACCGCCGAAGAGGACGACGGGCTGGCCGGCGCGGAGGCCTGGGCAGGCGGCGGGGAACTGGGCGTGGCCGAGGCCGCCAGCGGGTGCGGCTTCGTTCTGTGAGCACGGCCTGCGCTGCCCGTGCTGCCCGCCGCACGTCCATTCACGTGCGCGGCCCGGGCCGCGAAGAAAGCACCGGCGGAGGCCCCCACGAGCACGAGTGCCGCCGCACCGGCTATCAGCCAGCGCCGGGACCCCCGCCCGGGCCCTGGTCCCGTGGCCGGGCCGCCGCTGGCTGGCAGCGTGCTGGCTGGCGGCGTGCTGGCCGGCGGCGCAGGCCGGCGTGCTGGCTGGCGGCTGGCCGGCCGACGTGGTCGTCGCGGGGACCGGCGTGCCCACGGGAGGTGAGCGTGGCACTCCGGCCTGCTCGGTGGCGGAGTGCACGGGGGGAGTGTCGGCCTCGGCGCTGCCCGCCGGCAGGCCGGCGGACGCCACCCCCGCCGACCCGGAGCCGGGCCCGGCGGCAGCAGGCCATGGGCTCGCGGACGGGCGCCCGGCACCGACTTCGGCCAGGATCTGGCCGGCTGTCGGCCGGTGCTGCGGATCCTTGGCCAGGCACCGCTCGATGAGCGGCCGGATCTCGTCCGGCAGGGCGCCGGTATCCGGCTCGCTGTGGACCACCCGGTAGACCAGCGCGGCCGTGGATCCGGTGCCGAATGGTCCCTGTCCGGTGGCGGCGAAGGCCAGCACCGCGCCCAGGCTGAAAATGTCGCTGGGCGGCCCCACGTCATGGCCGTCGGCCTGCTCCGGGGACATGAAGCCGGGCGAGCCGACCACCATGCCCGTCTGGGTCAGCGCGCTCGCTTCCGCGGACAGCGAGATGCCGAAATCGAGCACCCGCGGCCCGTCGTCCGCGACGATCACATTCGAGGGTTTCAGGTCGCGGTGGACCACGCCGGCCGCGTGGATCGCGCTCAGGCCCTCAGCCAGCCCGGCGGCCAGCGCCAGCACCGCATCAGCTGACATCGGGCCGCCGGTGGCGACCGCGCTGGCCAGCGAGGGGCCGGAGACGTAGGAAGTCGCCAGCCAGGGCACCGGGCCGTCCAGGTCCGCATCGACGACCGGTGCGGTGAATATGCCGCTCACCCGGCGCGCCGCCGAGACCTCCCGCGCGAACCGGGTCCGGAAATCAGCGCTCTCGGCCAGTTCGGCCCGGATCGCCTTGACGGCGACATGCCGCCCGCCCGGTGAACGGCCCAGGTAGACCCGTCCCATGCCGCCGGCGCCCAGCCGCCCTTCCAGCCAGTACGGCCCTATCCGCCGTGGATCCCCAGGCTGCAGCTCGTCCAACCCGCTCACCCCCCCGGCGCGAGTTGAGAAACGAAGTACCTATGCGGTCGGTTGACGGCCAGCCTGCTCAGCCAGCCCGGACTCAACCGATCTGTTACTCAAGGTAACCGATAGACCCTTTTGCGTCGAGGGATGCGCCCGGGACGCCTGCTACCGGCCGGGGACGCCTGCTACCGGGCGAGGACCGAGGTCAGCGCCTGGCGGAGCCACTGGGCGGCGGCCTGCGGGGAGTCGGGCGCGCTGGCGTGCCGGGCCGCGACGTACAGGTCCGGCCGGACCAGGAGCACGCCGCCGTCGGAGATCTCGCGGAGCTCGGCCCACGTGCCGTACGGGTCCTCGAACGGCTGGCCCGGGCCGACCGACACCGCGGTGACCGGCAACCCTGTCTCGGCCGAGAACGCGTCCGCCGCATCCAGCCAGGCCTGGCCGCCGATTCCGGTCCACACGCTGAACGTCCCGTGCCCGGCCAGGTCCAGGGTGGAGACGCGGCGCCCCTCGCGGGTCACCCAGGTGTGCGGCAGCTTCGCCCCCGGCCAGGTCGTCGGCTGAGCGTACAGCTCGGGGTCCCGGGTGAACGCGGGCATCGCCGTGCCGTCCGGGATGACGGCGGCCGAGGCGTAGCGGTGGTTGTGCTCCACGCCGTGCGCGTCGAACTCGTACGCCTTGTACGCGATGGCCTCGCGCAGGCTCTCGCGGATCTTCTCGCCCTCCGGGCCCGGCGCCTTGCGCAGCGCGAGCTGCCGGTTGAGCTTGTCCACGTTGGTGGTGTCGTCCACGTCGAGGGCCGCGACGATGCGGCCGGTGTCGGCGATGCTCTGGTTGGCCCGCTCCACGATCTGCCGGGCCACCGGGGCGCGCTCGGCGTTGTAGGTGTCCAGCAGCGCCGGGCTGGCCAGGCCCGCCACGACGTGGTGCAGCTTCCAGGCCAGGTTGTAGGAGTCCTGGATCGAGGTGTTGGAGCCGAGGCCGTTGGTCGGCGGGTGCCGGTGCACCGCGTCGCCGACGCAGAACACCCGGCCGCGGGAGATCGTGGTCGCGAAGTGGTGGTTCACCGTCCACGGCAGCCGGGAGGTGACCTTCATCTCGAAGTCCTCGGTCCCGACCAGCTGCACGGCCAGCTCGCGGGCGAACTCGTCGGTGATCTCGGGCGGCCCGGCGGCGACCTCGTAGCCCCACATCAGCATCCACTCGTGCCACGGCTTGATCATCCGCAGCACGCCGAGCCCGACGCCCTCCTTCTCCGCGCCCGGCTGCACCATCCAGTACAGGACCGACGGCCGGTACTCCACGAACCGGCTCAGGTCGGCCTCGAAGATGATGTGCAGCGCGCCGCCCACCGCGCCCGGGCCCTCGAACGGCAGGTCCAGGTCGGCCGCGACCTTGCTCCGGGCGCCGTCCGCGCCGACCACGTACTTCGACCGGATCGCGTACGTCGCGCCGGTCAGCCGGTCGCGGACCTGGGTGGTCACGCCGGACTCGTCCTGCTCGTGCGACAGGTACTCGGTGTCGAACCGGACCTTGGCCCCGCGGGCCTGCGCCGCCTGCATCATCACCGGCTCGGTGATGGTCTGCGGGGCGTCCAGCATCGTGCACGGGCTCTGCAGCTCGTAGTCGTGGTGCCTCCGGGTGTCAGTGCCCCACGACGGGATCCGGCCCAGCTCCTCACCGGCCAGGCTGGTGCAGAACGTGGTGTTGCCCATCCACTCCCACGGCGTGGCCTCGCGCATCAGCCGCTGCTCCAGGCCCATGTCGCGCAGCGTCTCCATGGTCCGCTGGTTGGTGATGTGGGCCCGGGGCGTGTCGGACAGGTGCCCGTACCGGGTGACGACCATGGTCTTCGTCCCGTACGTGGCCAGGAACAATGCGGCCCCCGCGCCGCCCGGTCCCGAGCCGATGACGAGGACGTCGGTTTCTGCTGCAGGTGCGTCGTTGCTCACGGAACGGCTCCCCTTTGATGTCCCGGAAATCGGCTCACCGCTGCGGACGGATGTACGCATAGCGGCGCCTGGCAGTACGATGCCCGCGCGAACGTGACACTGTCAAGGGTGGCGCACGCTGGGCCGATTCGGAGGGCAGACGGGCATGGCCGGACGTGGGGAAGGGCCCGACTTTGTCGAGTCGCTGGCCCGCGGGCTGGACGTGCTGCAGTGCTTCAGCGCCGAGCGGCCGCGGATGAGCCTGAGTGAGATCGCCGAGGTGTCCGGCCTGCACCGGCCCACCGCACGGCGGCTGCTGCTGACCCTGGAGGAGCTGGGGTTCGTCCGCCTGGCCGAGGGCCAGTTCTCGCTCACGCCCCGGGTCCTGTCCCTCGGGATGGCCTTCGTCGCGTCGCTGGGCCTGTGGGAAGTCGGCCGCCCCCACCTGGAGCGGCTCGTCGCCCAGACCGGCGAGTCGTCGTCCATGTCCCAGCTGGACGGCTCGGACATCGTCTACGTCGCGCGGGTCGCCGTGCCCAAGCTGATCACGCTGCGGGTCGAGATCGGGACCCGGTTCCCGGCCGCCTACACCTCGCAGGGCAAGGTCCTGCTCGCGGCGCTGGACCCCGGCGAGCTGGCCGAGGTGCTGGCCCAGCCGAGCCGCTCCGGGCTGCCGCGGTTCCTGCCCCGGGACCCGGGGGCGTTCGGCGCGGAGCTGTGCACGATCCGGGCCCGCGGCTGGGCCCTGGCCGACGAGGAACTGGCCCCGGGCATCCGGTCGATCGCCGCGCCGGTGCGGGACGGTACCGGGGCGGTCCGGGCGGCCATGAACGTGACCGTGCACGCGGCGGAGACCAGCGTGGCGCAGCTGACCGGGGAGTACCTGCCGATGCTGCTGCGGACGGCCGGGGACGTGTCGGCGGACTGGGCGCTGTGGCAGTCCCGGCCGTACTCGGAAGTCCAGTCCGGCCCGGCGGCCTCGTCCACGGGCGGACGGTCGTCCGGATAGCGGCCGGTTCCGGGCCTGGCCCGGGCGTCACGATCATCGGCTCACTCGTCCCTGCCGATCGGTCCCCGGCCGGAGAATCCTGCCCGTAAGCTCCCTGAATGATGGGTCAACTGCCTATTCGTCACGAAAGGTCCCCTGGTGCCCGCCGAGCCTGGCCGCAGCCTGCCGCCTCGCCCGCCCCGCCCGCTGGCCGCGCTGGCCGCGCTCGGCCGGATGGCGGGCGCCAACCTCGTCGGCCGGGTCACCTCGACCCCGGACGGGGTCCGGGACGCGAACGACGCGTTCCTGCGCCTCGCCGGGTACAGCCGCCGGGAACTGGAGGAGGGCCGGGTCCACTGGCGGGCGCTCAGCCCGCCGGAGTGGACGAACCTGGACGACGACGCCGTCGCGGAGCTGAAGGCGTACGGCAGCTACGGGCCGCACCTGAAGGAGTACGTCCGCCGGGACGGGACGCGCCTGACCGTCGAGGTGGCGGGCGCGGTGCTCAGCGACGAGCCGCTGACCTGGGTGACGTTCGTCCGGGACACGGCGCTGCTGCCCGCGGGCGAGCTGCTCACCGGCAACGGTGAGCGGCTGGCCGCCCTGGCCACCGACCTGGCCCGGGACATCACGGCCAGCGAGGTCGCCCGGACGCTGATCGGCCACGTGCGCCGGTCGCTGGGGGCGAGCGGGGCGGTCATCCTGGACGTGCTCCCGGGCGGCCAGGCCATGCGCCGGGTGCTGACCGACGGGATCGCCGAGCCGGCCGCCACCGACTACGCGGAGTTCGCGACCACGCTGGACGCGCCCGCCACCCGCGCCTGGCGCCGCCGCGAGCTGATCTTCTACCCCGGCCCGGAGGCGTTCGACGAGGCGTTCCCGCACCTGGCCGGCGTCCGGGCGGCCGGCGGGGTCAGCGCGCTGCTGGCCATCCCGCTGATCAGCGGCGGCCAGGTGACCGGCGTGCTGACCGCCTACTGGGCCGCCCCGCACGTGCTGCACGCCACCGAGCGGGCCTTCATCACCAGCCTGGCCGGGTCGGCCGCGCAGGCGCTGGCCCGCGCCCAGCTCCTCGACGCGGAGCGGGCGGCCCGCGTCCGGCTCCAGGCGCTGCAGGCGGTCACCGCCGGCCTGGCCACCGCGGTGACGTCGGACCAGATCGCCGCGATCCTGGCCGACGAGGGACTGAGCCTGGTCGCCGGGCACGGCGTGGTGGCCATCCTGGACGACGCGGGTGAGGTCCTGCGCACCCGCACCACGCCCGGATTCCCCGCTGACGCCGGGCGGGACTTCGCGGAGATCCCGGTCCGGGACGCCGGCCGCACGCCCGTCGGCTGGACCGTGCGCACCGGCCAGACGCTGATGCTGGCCACGCTGGAAGAGATCGCCGCCCGGTTCCCGCACGCGGCGCACACCCACGAGGCGACCGGGACCTCCAGCGTGCTGAACATCCCGGTGCGTGCGGGCGGCCGGACGATCGGCGCGCTCGCCTTCGGGTTCGCGGAGGAGGGGCCGCCGGGCGACGACCTGGTCTCGGTCGCCGAGACGCTGGCCGAGCTGGCCGGCCAGGCCCTGGAACGGGCCCGGCTCTACGAGGCCGAGTACGCGGCGGCCCGCCAGCTTCAGCAGGCCCTGCTGCCCCGGCTCCCGGCGGAGCTGCCCGGGGCCGGCATCGGCGCGAGCTACCGCCCGGCCAATCAGAGCCAGGAGGTCGGCGGCGACTGGTACGACGTGTTCGAGCTGCCACGTGGCCGGATCGGCTGCGCCGCGGGGGACGTGGTCGGCCATGACCTGGCCGCGGCCGCCGCCATGGGCCGCCTGCAGTTGCTGCTGCGCTACGCCGCGCTCAGCGGTGCCCAGCCCGCGGAGGTCCTGGCCGCCCTGGACCAGGCCTGCCCGGACCTCTCCGGGACCGACTTCGCCACCGTCGTGTACGCCGAGTACGACCCGGCCGCGCTCACGCTGACCTACGCCTGCGCGGGTCACCCGCCGCCGCTGCTGGCCGACGGCGACGCCGTGGCCTACCTGGACGGCGGCCGGTCCGCGGCACTCGGGTTCGGTGAACCGCACGGGCAGGCCACCCTGACGGTGCAGCCGGGCGCCCGGCTCGTGCTGTACACCGACGGGCTGATCGAGCGCCGGGCCGAGCCGATCGACGCCGGCTTCGACCGGCTGGTGCAGGCCGCCCGGCAGAACCGGGACCGTGATATCGGCGCGTGGTGCCAGAGCCTGCTGACCGCCCTGACCCAGGGCGAGATCCTGGCCGATGACGTGGCGCTGGCCTGCATCGAGCTGCGCGGCCTGCGGTAGACGGGAATCGTCGCCGCTGTCCTGATGCTGGCGGAACCTCCGTCGCGGCCGGGCCGGGAAAATCTTCCTGCGCCGCAACGATCCGCCCGGCCGGCTGTCCCGGGGTCCCGTGCTGCCTGCGGGGCAAGGCAAGCATCAGGCATCGTGGCCGGGCTGGCGGTTAGAGACTGGTGTAACGGCGATGATGGAAGCATGGCCCCCGAGTGCCGCGCGATCCCTGTGGCAGGTGGGGCCCGAGGGCACGGGAGGTGTCGCGTGAGCATCGGCGAGACCCTGGCGCAAGCCCGCCACCAGGCAGGCCTCAGCGTGGCCCAGGTCAGCGAGCAGACCCGGATCAGGCCGCTGATCATCCGCGGTATGGAGGCCGATGACTACTCGATGTGCGGCGGCGACTTCTACGCCCGGGGGAACATCCGTGACATCGCCGAGGTCGTCGGGGCGGACCCCGGTCCGCTGATCGACGAGTACGACCGCGCGTACCGGGCCACCGGGCCGGTTGCCGCGACCAGCCTGGACGAACTGCTCGACCGGTCCGGGCCGGGGCGCCCGCACTGGCACCGCACGCCAGCGTTCATGCTGGCCTTCGGCGTGGCGGCCGTGCTGATCGTGCTCGCGTTCGTCGGCTACCAGATGATGGGGGCCCCGAAGCCCGGGCCGGCGGGGCTCTCCGCCGCGGACAGCAACGCCCATCCCACCCAGGCCGCGAACGGCTCGGGGGGACGCCCGGACGCGGCCCGGTCCGCGCGGGCCACGGCCGGGTCGGGTACCCCGGCCGCCGCGCCGTCGAGCGCCCCGGCGGCCACGCCGTCCCCGTCGGGAAGCCCGACGGCCGCCCCACCCGCGGGGCAGCCCGCCGTGCACACGATGACCCCGGTGAGCGCGGCCGCGTTCGGCGCGAACGGCGGCCTGGGCCGGGGTGACGATCCGCAGGACGCGCACCTCGCGATCGACGGCCGGCCCGGCACCGCGTGGCACACCGACTGGTACACCACCCCCCGGTTCGGGAACCTGTACGGCGGTACCGGCCTGATCGTGGACATGGGCCGCCCGGTCACGGTCACCGCGGTCCGGGTCACCCTCGGCGCGGCCGCGGGTACCCGCTTCGCGATCCGCGTCGGCAACCAGCCGGTCCTGGCGGGCATGCCGCGTGCCGCCCGGTCGTCCGGCCCCGGGGGTGTGGTCAGGCTGACGCTGGCCCATCCCGCGACCGGCCGTTATGTATTGGTGTGGTTTACCAGGCTGCCGCCGAACGCCGCCGGGAACTACCAGGCCGCGATCTACGGAATCGGGGTTAAGGGCCGGCCCTGACGGGCGCGGGCCGTCCGGCGCGCCGGCCAGCCTCATGCCGAACTATTACTGAGAGTAGTAGTTAGATTGCCCTCAGCATTCACGCTGAGGAGGCTGGACGTTGCCGGGTCCGATATCGCGCCGCCGCATGATGCGCTGCGGGCTGGGTGCCGCGGGCGCCACCCTCGCGGCCGGGGTACTCGACGGGGAGTCCGCGGGCCGGGTGTCCGCCCAGGCCGGATCGGTGACCCAGGGTGCGGCGCGCCGGCCGCGGGCGCTGCCGCAGCCTGCGGTGCTGCGCAGTTCGCGCGGCGTGCTCGGGGTCCGGCTGACCGCGGTGCCCGCGGTCGTGGACATGGGCGCGCCCAGGCTGGTGAGGACGTACACCTGGAACAAGGTGGTGCCCGGGCCCACCTGGGAGATCCAGGCCGGCGACACGCTGAAGGTCCACCTGCGCAACCGGCTGCCGTACCTGCCGCCGCCGGAGCACATGGTGATGGACCGGCCGCACGAGTGGACGCACACCAACCTGCACACGCACGGCCTGCACGTCTCACCGGCCGGTAACGCCGACAACGTGTTCATCGACATCCCGCCCGGCCGGGATCACCACTACGAGATCCCGGTGCCGGACGACCACCCGGGCGGGCTCAACTGGTACCACCCGCACCGGCACGGCGGGGTGACCCAGCAGCTCCGGGCCGGGATGGCCGGCCTGCTCATCGTCCGCGGCGAGATCGACCGGGTGAAGCACGTCCGCGCGGCCCGGGAACGGGTGATGGTGCTGCAGTCGATCGAGGTCGGCGAGGACTACCAGCTCCTCGACCCCATCCCGGACCCGAAGCCGCACGAGGCGTTCTTCCCGCGGGCGCACGCCCTGTACACGGTGAACGGGGTGCTGAAACCGCACGTCACCATGTACCCGGGGGAGGTGCAGCGGTGGCGGCTGCTCAACGCGGCCGAGGGTAACTTCATGTCGCTGCACCTGCGGAAGCACGACTTCCACGTGCTGGCCTGGGACGGCCTGACGCTGCCGGAACCGGACACCACCGGTGTCGTGATGATGTCGGCAGGCAACCGGGTCAACCTGCTGGTCCGGGCCGGGCGGCCGGGCACGTACGACCTGGTCCTGACGCCCGGGTCCAGCCAGGACCCGGACATTCCCGGGATGCCGGGGTCGGGTGCGCCGTCCATGCCCGCCGGGCCGCCGGCGGGCGGGCGGGGAATGGCCATGCCCGGGTTCCCGGCGTTCGACGAGGAACTCGCCCCGCGGACCATCCTGACCCTGCACGTGGCGGGGCACGGGCGGCCGATGGGGCTGCCGGACTCGCTGCCCGCCTGGGACCCGCCGATCCTGCCGGTGACCAGGCGGCGGCATTTCTCCTTCACCGTCCAGCGCAAGCCGGACCACACGTTCCTGTCCTTCGGGGTCGACGGCCATCCCTACGACCCGGCCCGGCCGCCGTACACGATCCCGCTGGGCACGGCGGAGGAGTGGACGCTGGTCAACGCCTTCGACCCGAAGCTGATGAACCACGCGCACGTGTTCCACATCCACACCAACCCGTTCAGGATCACCAAGATCAATGGCCGCGCCCTGGACAAGCCGTTGTGGAGAGACACGTTTGTGCTGCCCAAGCGGTCAGGGGATTCGCTGACCTTCGAGTCGAACTTCGTGGACTTCGCGGGCAAGTTCGTGGAGCACTGCCACATGGTCTCGCACGAGGACCTGGGGATGATGTCGGCCGTTGAGGTGGTCCGCCGCCCGGCCGGTTAGATGGCCCGCCGGCAGGCTCGGGGGTGCCGGCCGGCGGGGCAGTCATGCGGCCGGTGCAGTCATGCGGCCGGGGTAGTCAGCGGTACGGGGTTCGCGGGCGGTACTGGTTTCGCAGGCGGGGGGAACGGGATGGACAGCGTTGATCGCCGGGATTTCCTGCGCGGCGGGAGTGCGGCCGCCGGGCTGGCCGCCCTGGCCGGGACTGGGCTGGCTGGGGCCGGGCTGGGCGGGGCCGGGCTCGGACGGGGTGCCGCGGCCGCGGCCGCCGTGCGGGACCCGGCTGGCCGCGCCCCGCTGGGCCAGCTGCGCCGCAAGCTGAAGGGCAGGCTGCTGGTCCCCGGCGACCAGGGATACGACGCGGCCAGCGCGCCGGCCAACGGCCGCTACGACCGCATCCGCCCGATGGCGGTCGCCGTCTGCGCCGACGAGCATGACGTCGTCACCTGCGTCGACTGGGCCCGCCGGTACGGCGTCCGGCCGGTGGCCCGGGGCGGCGGGCACAGCTACGCCGGCTTCTCCGCGACCCGGGGCCTGCTCATCGACCTGAGCCTGGCTCAACTCGGTCCGCATCGACCAGGCCGGCGGGACCGCGACGATTGGCGGCGGGACGCTGAACGGCCACCTGTTCCAGGCGATCAAGGGCGGCCGCCTGTTCCTGCCCGTCGGCACCTGCCTGGGCGTCGGGGCCGGCGGGCTGACCCTCGGCGGCGGCATCGGCTACAACACCCGCTGGGCCGGCCTGACCTGCGATCACCTCCGCTCGTCGCGGATCGTCACCGCGCACGGTGACCTGCTCGACGCCGACGCCACCCAGCACGACGACCTGTACTGGGCCTGCCGCGGCGGCGCGGGCGGCAGCTTCGGCATCAACACGTCGTTCACGTTCGACCTGGTTGACGTGCCGAGGAAGACGGTCAGCTACTACCTCGCCTGGTGGCGCGGGGCCGACGCGGCCGTGAGCACGTTCGTGGAGTTCGACAAGATCCTGCGGAAGGCGCCGGCGGCCTTCAACGCCGTGCTGCTGGCCCAGGCCGCCCCGGTCGGCAAGCCCGGCCCGCGGGAGGCAATGTGGGTCTGGACCCGGGGGCAGTACGTCGGGCCGCTCGATGAGCTGCGCGACCTGATCCGCCCGATGCTGAAGGCGGCGGGGGCCCCGCGTGAGCTGGAGCTGCGGGAGCTGCCGTTCTGGGAGGCGCAGAAGATCTTCGCCGATGACCCGTCGGCGCCGCACTCGTTCGGGGACATCTCCCGCTACGCCTCGCGGCCTATGCCGCAGGACGCCGTCCAGCAGATGGCCGACCTGGTCGCGCGCTGCCCGTCCCGGACCCCGGACGCGCACGGGTCCATCTGGAACCTGGGCTGGGTCGGCAGCGACGTGGTCGACCGGGTGCCGCGCACCGGCACGGCGTACGTGCACCGGGGGATGATGACGCTCTGGCGGCCGACCACCGTGTGGCCGAACGGAGCGCCGCGGCCGGTGGGGCGGCGGCTGGTCGAGTGGTCCGAGGAGATGATGGCGGTGCTCCGGCCGCACACGCCGGATGAGAGCTACCAGAACTTTCCTAACCGGCTGATCTCCGACTGGCGCCGGGAGTACTACGGCGAGAACTTCCCGCGCCTGGTCAGGGTCAAGTCCAGGTATGACCCGCACGACCTGTTCCGCAACCAGCAGAGCATCCCGCCCTGCCTCTAGGTCGCTATCTATCTTATTAGATAGCTTCCGATACTCTAGGAGTGTGGACCTCACTGATCTGACCCGCGCGGTGACACCTACGCTGGATGGCCCGGTCCTGGCCGTACTGGCCCAGGCAGGCAAGCCGCTGACCGTGGGCCAGGTCGCCGCCCAGATGCCACGCGGCTCGGAGATCGGCGTGCGCAGGTGCCTATCGCGTCTGGTCGCGCAGGGGATTGTCCGTGCTACCGAGATGGGTCGCAACCGAGTCCACGAACTCAACCGGGAGCACATCGCCGCCCCGATCGCCGTGATGCTTGCTGGCCTGCGCCTGGAGTTGTGGGCGCGCTTCCGGAAGACGCTCAGTACCTGGAATCCCAGGCCGGTCTATGGGTGTGTCTTCGGGTCCGCGGCACGCGGCGATGGGGAGGCCGAGAGCGACATCGACCTGCTGCTGGTGCATGCTCCGTTGCCGGGAGAAAGTGATCCCCGGCGCGGTTCAAGCGGACGGGATGCAGTCGCTGGTCTTTCACCGGAGTTCAGGGCGTCGCCGCTCACAGAGCGGCAGTTGGCCAGATGGCGCCGCGAGGTCGATCGCCTTCATGAGTTCGCCCGCGGGTGGACCGGCAACCCTCTCCAGGTTCTGGAGATGTCTGCCTATCAATGGGCTGATCACCAGCGGCAGCCGAGTGCTCTGTTCCGGGAGATCAGCCGTGACGCCATCGAGGTCGTCGGTACCTCCCTGTAGTGTCGCCCGCCAGGTAGAGACCCGCGGGGATGATCATCGTGGTGCCGCCGACCTGCTCCGAACGGCCACCCCGGACGGTGATGAGCTGGCGAAAGCCCTGCTGAAGCTTCTCGACCTCAAGGACGCCGCGCACTACGGCGTGTTAGTCGTGGCCTCGCGCAAGGCACGTGACGCTCTTCGCTGGTCCGGCCGCCTGGTGGACAGGGCTCGCCAGGAGGACGAACGCTAGTGCGAAGTGCCTTTGACCTGGCGGCCGCCGGCCCAGACCGTGGTGATCCGGTCCGGGTCTGCGAGCAGCGAAATATCGTCCAGCGGGTTCCCGTCCACGGTGATGAGATCGGCGTCGTAGCCCTCGGCCAGGAGCCCGCTGCGCGGCGCCTGCGGGCCGAGGGTGCGTGGCGCAGTAGCGGTGGCGGCCTCGATTGCCTGCCCGGGGGTCATGCCGAGCGTCACCAGGTGCCGTAGTTCCGCCCCGTTGGTCCCCCACGCGCCCGGGAGGTCCAGCCCGGTCAGCCCGAGGTCGGTGCCCATGGCGATGGTCACGCCGCGCTCGATCGCCATCCGGACCATGTCGGCGTGAGTGCCCGCGATGGCCGTCAGCTTCGCCGCCGCGTACGGCGGGACTTTCGACAGGTCGGCGAGGATGTTCTCGATGATCGTCCGGGTGGGGACCAGGATCGTGCCCGTCTCGCGCATCGCGTCGCAGGCCTCCTCGTCCAGGTAGGTGCCGTGCTCGATGGTCGCGACCCCGGCCTTCAGCGCGGCCATGATGCCGGGCTTGCCGTGGCAGTGCGCCGCCACCACCCGGTCGGCCAGCGCCGCCACCTCGACGATGGCCCGCAGTTCGGTGTCGGTGAACTGCTGGTGCACGGGATGGTCCACCTCAGACAGCACGCCGCCCGAGGCGCAGACCTTGATCACGGCCGCGCCCCGGCGCAGCTGCTCCCGGACCGCGCGCATGCATTCGGAGGTGCCGTCGGCCAGCCGGAACGTCCCGTCCTGCTGGCCGAACTCCTGCACCCACGACAGCGGGTAACAGTGCAGGTCGCCGTGGCCGCCCGTGGTGCTGAGCACGGCTCCGGCCGGGTAGATCGACGGCCCGTCGAGCAGCCCCTCGCGGACGGCCTGGGCCAGGTAGATCCCGAGGCCGCCGACCTCGCGCACCGAGGTGATGCCGGCGTTCAGCGCGTTGGCCAGGTCCCGGGCCGACCGGGCCGCGCGCAGTGCGGTGGGCTCCTGCGGCAGCCGCGCCAGGTCCATCGTCCGGCTGCCCATGAAGTGCCCGTGGCAGTCCCACAACCCCGGCAGCACGGTCCCCGCGCTGTGCACGGCCGCCCCCGGCGCCGCCGGCGCGCTGCCGGCCGGCCCGGCGTAGGTGATCCTCGCGCCGTCGATCAGGACCGTGGCGTCGCGGACCGGCTCACCGCGGCCGGGGATGAGCAGCCCGGCATCGATCCGTTCCATGGGTCTCCTCCATCGTCCGCATCCGCGCCCATGCCCTGGCAGGCCGGCCATGCTAACGCCTGCGGGCCGCCACCAGCCTCCGGGACGGCTGGCGCGGTGCTCCTCAGGCGGATGCGGTGCCCTTGCGTCCGACGCCGCCGAACATGCCGGTCCGCGCCGCCTCCTGCAGATCCGGGGGCGCACCGTCCGGGCGCCAGCGCGGCAGGTAGACCAGGCCCGGGTGCACCGGCTCGAACCCGTCGAAGAATCTGCTGATCTGGGCCCGGCTGCGGAGCACGAGCGGGGCGGTGGCCTTGTCGTACGCCGAGGTGGTGCCCTGGATGACGTCCGGCGGCACCTCGTCGGCGCAGCCGTGCGACAACGCGAGGTAGCTGCCCGGCGCGAGGCTGTCCCGGTAGGCGCCGATGAGCTGTCCCGGTGCTTCGTCGTCGGTGATGAAGTAGAGGACCCCGAGCAGCAGCAGCGCCACCGGCTGGCTGAAATCGATCAGCTCCCTGACCTCCGGGCAGGCCAGGACCGCCGCGGGGTCGCGCAGATCGGCCAGCGCGACGCGGGTGCTGGCGTCGCCAGCGAGCAGCGCGTTCGCGTGCACCTGCACGATGGGGTCGTTGTCCACGTAGGCCACCCGCACGCCGGGCGCGATCCGCCGGGCGATCTCGTGCACGTTGCCGCCGCCGGGGATCCCGGCCCCGATGTCGATGATCTGGCGCAGGCCGGCCTCACCGACCAGGAAGCGCACCGCCCGCTGTAAGAACGCCCGGTTCTCCCGCGCCGCCTCACGAACCACGGGCGCCACCCGCAGCACGGCCTCGGCGGCTTCGCGGTCGGCGGGAAAGTTGTCCGTGCCGCCGAGGTAATAGTCGTACATCCGGGCCGGGTGCGGCCTGCTGGTGTCGAGGTCTGTTGATGGGAGATCCGGCTTCATGGTGTCCTTCCCGCGGGTCGCCGACCGCCCCTTCCCCACCCTGCCCGAGGAGGCCCGTTCCAGGAAGCACACAACCCTGTTCCGCTCGGTGAAACCGCGGGGGCGTGGGGTGCGTCTCATAGCCGCCAAAGCCGGCTGCCCAGGCATGGAGGCCCCCATGGAACGGCGTGGTTCTGCGCGGTACCCAGACCGCCGCTCTGGCCACCGCCGGACGGGGGTGCTGGCCGTCCTGGCCGGCGCGGCGGTCCTGGTGGCGGGCTGCGGCCAGGCGCGCCCCTCCGCCGGCCGCGGGCAGCAGGACCTGGCCGGCCGCGGGCAGCAGGTGCTGGCCGGGCGGGCGGAACAGCTTCGCCCCAGCAGCCTGTCCCCGGCCCAGGTCACGGCCGCGGAGGACGCGTTCAGCCTGGCGCTGTTCGGCCGCCTCTGCCCCTCGGCGCCCGGCGCCAACCTGCTGCTGTCGCCGGAATCAGCCGCCGAGGCGCTGGGCATGCTGTACGCGGGGGCGAAGGGGCCGACCGCCGCGGCGGTCGGGCGGCTGCTCCGCCTCCCGGCGTGGAGTCCAGGGCTGGTCGCCGCCATGTCCCGGCACACCACGGCGCTGGCCAGGCTGCACCAGCTCGCGGTCAGCAATCACCTCTTCGAGCAATCGGGGGACCGGCCGGCCCCGCAGGTGCTCGATGACCTGCGCACCGCCTACGCGAGCGGGGTCCGGGTGGTCAACTTCCGCGACGAGCCTGCCGCCACGAACCAGATCAACGCGGTCATCGCCCGCGAGACCCACAGCCTGATCCCGGCCCTGTTCCAGACGCCCCTGCCCGCATCCACCCAGACGGTGCTGACGAACGCGCTCTACCTGAAGGCGCCGTGGCGCAGCCCGTTCCCGGGGGCCACCCCGGCCCCCTTCCGCACCGCCAGCGGCCGGGTGCTCCAGGTACCGATGATGAGCAGCACCGAGCCGGTCGCCAGCTACCGCCAGGCCGGGGGCTGGCAGTCGGCCACCCTGCCCTACGTCGGTGGCCGGCTGGCGGCGGTGGCCCTGCTGCCGCCGGCGCGCGCCGCCAGGTGCGCGGCCCCGGCCCCGCCGCAGTGGACGGCGCTGACGGCCGGGAAGTCTGCTCAGCCCGCCGCGGTGCAGCTGCCGCGCCTGCATCTGAGCCAGACCTGGAACAACCTCGCGACGTCGCTGGCCGCGATGGGCCTGCCCCTCAACGGTGACTACAGCGGGCTTGGCCCCGCGGATAGCCAGATTTCTGAGGTGGTCCAGCAGGACACGATGGACGTGACCCCGGCCGGGACTACCGCCGCCGCGGCCACCGGGGTGGCGGTGGGCGCCGCCGCCCAGTCGGGGCGGCCGCTGACGCTGACCTTCAACCGGCCGTTCCTGCTGCTGCTCGAGGACACCGCCACGCACACCCCGCTGTTCCTCGCCCTGATCACCGACCCGGCCCAGCAGTGACCGGCTGGGAGCTGGCCGGCCTGGTTAGACGGCTGGCAGTCCGGCCGTGCGTGTCCGTGCGGGCAGGTCGTCCTGCAGGAAATGCGGCCCTGCCGCCGACCAGGGCACCTGGAGACGGGCTGCGGTGACGCGCACCGCGGGCGCGTGCATCAGCTCGGCTGGCCCGGCCATCAGGACCGGATCATCGCCGTCCTGGGCCGCCGGGCCGGTGGGCGGCAGGGCCGGGACGGTGTCGAGCCATGAGCGGTTCAGCGTGGCCGCGCTGGTGAGCATGCGCGGCGGGCCGGCCCCCCAGCCCTGGCCGGTTCCGGGCAGCAGATGCAGGTGCGTGACCCACTCCGGGGCCGCCGCCGCGGCCAGCAGGGCGACCAGGCCGCCAGCGCCCTCACCGACCAGGACCGAGGGAACCCCGACGCCCTCGCGCAGCAGCCGGATCAGGTTGACGGCGAAGTCGCTGACCCGGTAGAAGCGCCCGGCGGCCCAGGCGCTGGGGGCATGACCGCGCTGGGTGTAGACCCACCCGTCCCAGGCCTCCCGGGCCGCGGCCAGCCGGCTCTCGCGCTGCTCGCGGGCGGAGCCCAGTTCGTGCACGAAGAGCAGCGGGCGCGGGCCGGGCGTGACCGCCAGCCAGATCCGGCCCACCTTGCGCCCGGGCCCGGTCATGCCGCCCGCCCGGCCGACACCTGCTGGGCGTGGTCGATGATGGCCGCGGCGACCGCGTCCGGGCGCTCCAGGTGGACGTAGTGGCCGGCGTCAGGCAGGCGGTAGTGCCGGCCCGGGGCAGCGAGTCGACCGGGCCATCGCCGGGGTAGCGGCCGCGGATCTGCGGGTGGTCGGGAGCGGCGCCGGTGATGGTGAGCACCGGCTGAGGCAGCGCCGCGGTGAGCGCGAGCGGGTCGGCGGGCGGCGCCCCGGTGACCTGCCACGGCCGGACCCACCCGGCCAGGGCGGGATCGAGCCGCCAGCGGTAGCGCCCGCCGTCCTCGCGGGCCAGATGAGGCGCGAGCCAGCGGAGCAAGTCGACCGGGAGCCGCGGGTTGCTGCGGGCCCGGCGGGCGACCATGGCTTCCAGGTCGTCGTAGCCGGGGAGCGGCCGGGCGTCACCACCCCGCGCCGCCAGCTCGGCCAGGGCGCCCGGCAGGCCGCCGCGATCGGCGGTGGGTGGCTCGGACACGGCGTCGAGGTTGACCACGACTTCCGCCAGCCCCGGCTCGAGTTGCAGGGCCTGCAGCACCTGCACGGCCCCGAAGGAGTGGCCGACCATCCCGATCGTCGCGGTGCCCGGCGCCCGGGCCGTCACCGCGCGGGTAACGGCCAGCAGGTCGGCCGTGTGGTCGTACCAGCCGTAGGTGTCCGCCCAGGACGAGCGGCCGTGCCCGGCGAAGGACATGGCCGCGAAGGCCAGGTCCGTGCGCCGCGCGCGCAGCGCGGCGGCGAGCGGGGCGAAGAACTCCGCGCAGTCCAGGTAGCCGTGCGCGCCGACGAGCACCAGCGGCGCTGACGTGAGGTCGCCCCACTCGCAGACGGCCAGCTGCAGGCCACGGGAGAACACCACCGAGCGGGCCTGCGGCCGGGGCCACTCAGCGGCCAAGGTCAGCTTCCCCGGCGAATCGTGGCACCATCGTCTCCATTACCACGGGCGACTCCATTGCCCGCGAGCAGGAAAGGACGCAGGCCCCGTGCCCAAGCCGCGCCGTGAGTTGCAGAGCGCCGACAGTATCACCGAGATCGCCGCCGAGCTGTTCTACCGGCAGGGCTACGACGCCACCTCCATGCAGGACATCGCGGTCGCAGCGAAGATCAACAAGTCCAGCCTCTACCACCACATCCGGGGCAAGGAAGAGATCCTCGAGGCCATCTGCCGCCGGACGTTCGGCGAGCTGAACGCCAGCTTCGACGAGGCCCAGGCCGCCGCCGCGGAGCCCGGCCAGCGGGTGCTGCTCGCCTTCGCCGCGGCCGTGCGGACCGCCCTGGACGATCCGCGGGGCACCAGCATCATCATCCGGCTGCAGGGCAAGACCGAGGTCGCCCGCCAGGTCCAGTCCTGGCGGCGTGACTACGAGCACCGGTTCACCCAGCTGATCGCCGCGGCGCAGCAGGCGGGGGATGTGCGCGCCGACATCGACGCCCCGATGCTGGCCCGGCTGGTCCTGGGCATGGTCAACTGGGTCGTCGAGTGGTTCGAGCCGCGCGGCCGGTCCTATTCGGCGGCCTCCGTCGAGGCGGCGGTCGTGGCGGTCGCGGCCCATGGCCTGGCCGGGGCGGGCGGTCACCTGCCGGCGCAGTTCATTACTCAGTGAGCCCGCCGGCCGAGGCGCCGACCCGGCGTTCCTGGCCGTCCCAGGCCGCATCGCGCAGCACGGCCTTCTGGATCTTCCCGGTGGGTGACTTAGGCAGCCCGGCCACGAACACCAGGTTCTTCGGGACCTTGTACGCGGCGAGGAACTGCCGGGCGGTGGCGAGGATGCGGGCCGCCACCTCGTCGTCGCTGCCTTCCGCCTGCCGGGCCCGGACCACGTACGCGTGCACGGCCTCGCCCCACCGCTGGTCGGGCACGCCGATGACGGCACACTCCAGCACGTCGGCGGTCCGGTAGAGCGCGGCCTCCACCTCGCTGCTGTAGATGTTCTCCCCGCCGGAGATGATCATGTCTTTCTTGCGGTCCACGACGTACACATAGCCGTCCTCGTCGAGGTAGCCGAGGTCACCGGTGTGCAGCCAGCCGCCGCGCAGCGTTTCCGCGGTGAGGTCCGGCTTGTTCCAGTAGCCGGCCATGACGTTCGGGCCGCGCGCGCAGATCTCCCCCACCGCGCCCGGGGGCAGTTCCTGGTCGTCGTCGTCCACGACCCGCATCAGGTCGCAGTGCTGGGCCCGCCCGCCGGACCGGAGCCGGCGCCGCTCGGCCTCGGTGGCGTCCGCGGCCAGGCCGCGCCGGTAATCGTCGGCGGACAGGTAGGTGAAATGGTGGGCCGCCTCGGTCTGGCCGAAGTACTGGACGAAGTCGCACTGCCACTCGGCCGAGGCGCGGCGGATCACCTCGGGGTTGATCGGCGCCCCGCCGGTGCCGCACAGCGCCAGCGAGGAGATGTCCCGGGGCTGCTCCCGCTGCGCCTCCATCAGCAGGTTCAGCATCGTGGCGACCGGCACGGTCTTGGTCACCCGGTGCCGCTCGATCAGGTCCAGGCAGCGTCCCGGGGCGAAATCCATGATCACGACATGGCAGCCCAGGAACCAGTAGGCCAGGGCCATGTTGAGCACCACGTGGAAGAGGGCGCCGGTGACCAGGTACACGTCCTCGTGCCGGGCCCGGTCGGCGATGCCGAGGTGCACGCACTGGATGAAGTTGTTCCGGTGGGTGAGCATGACGCCCTTGCTCATCCCCGTGGTGCCGCCCGTGTAGCAGATCCAGCAGACGTCGTCGTCGCCGATCTCCGGGACGGGGGGCTCGTCGGCGGGCTGGGCGGCGAGCAGGGTGTCGTAGTCGTCCGCGAACCCATGGTCGCGGCCGAAGCCGATGACCACCTCAACGTTCGCCGCGGCACCCTGCTGCCGCATGGCGCGGATGGTGCCGGCGTACTCGGTGTCGCAGAGCAGGATGTGGCAGTCGCTGTCGCCGAGCACGTACTCGATCTCGGCGGGAGCGAAACGCCAGTTGATGGGGGAGTAGACGACGCCGAGCTTCGCGCAGGCGAAAAAGGCCTCGACGCACTCGATCCGGTTCTTGGCCAGCAGCATCACCTTGTCGCCCGGGACCGCGCCGTGTTCGGTCAGCACCCGGGCGAGCTGGTTCACCCGCTCGTTCAGCTGCTGCCAGGTGCGCGATTCACTGTCCTCCCGGGACACGGCCAGCTGCCCGGGGTACTTCGCCGCGTTGAGGGTGGGGATGTCACCGGTCCTGATCACGGCCGCCCCCTCAGCTGGCCGGATCAGGGCGCGGCGACTGGGTCGTCACCGGATCGGGCCGCAGCGGGATGCCGCTGAAGTCCGGGGCCCGCTTCGCGGTGAACGCGGCGAGACCCTCGCCGTACTCGGGCGACCCCATCAGCGAATCCTGCAGCTTCGCCTCGGCCGCGCAGACCTGGTCGTAGCTCATCGTCTCGGCCTGGCGCATGAACGCCTTCTCGGCCATGAACGCGTTCACCGGGCCGGTCGCGATCCGCCGGGCCAGCTCCAGGGCGCGGTCACGCAGCCTGGTCCCGGGGACGGAGCGGTTGACCAGCCCCCAGGCCGCGGCCTGCTTCCCGCGGATGATGTCGGAGGTGTACACCATCTCCATCGCGCGGTTGTAGCCGACCAGGCGCGGCAGGAAGTAGTGGCCGCCGGAATCCAGGGCCACGCCGAGGCGGGCGAACGGCGAGGACATCCGGGCGTTGTCGGCGGCGATCACGATGTCACAGGCGAGCGCGATACCAAGCCCGACCCCCATGGCCGGGCCGTTGACCGCGGAGACGGTCGGCTTCGGGCAGTGGTAGATCGTGGCCAGCATCGGGTTGACGTGGTTCGCGATGATGTCGTACGCGTCCTCGTCCGGCTTCGCGGCCGAGATATCGCAGCAGGCCGAGAACGCCCGCCCTTCCCCGGTGATCAGCACGCAGCGGACGCTGGGGTCCCAGGCCGCCGCGGTCATCGCGCCGCCAAGTTCCGCGACCATCGTCTCATCGAGGCTGTTCATCTTGTCCGGCCGGTTCAGCAGGACCAGCAGGACGCCGTCCCCGTCCAGCTCGCACTTCAGCGTGGTGTAGCTGGCGTAACTGGGCATCGTCACTCCTTCAGCAGGCAGGCCTGCAGCACGCGGATGAGGACATTGCAGGTCGTCCGGCCGTTCTGGTTCTGCACGTCCCACTCGAGGTCCACCACGCCGGTCCCGTCGCCGCGGTCCTCCAGCTTCACCACCCGGTTGCGGACCCGGATCGTGTCCCCGATGAAGGTGGGTGCCGGGTAGCGGACCCGGTCGATCCCCGTACTGGGCCAGGATCGCCTCGCTCTCAGGGGGCACGACGAGGCCGCCGGCGATGGCCATCACCATCAGCCCGGGGGCGAGCCGCTCGCCGAACATGGATTCCTCGGAATAGACCACGTCGGAGTGGA
>CAWKOA010000004.1:0-33225 GCA_963851025.1 uncultured Actinomycetes bacterium | reverse complement strand
CGCGCCTTGATATGCGCCCAGCCAGCTAACGTCAGCGGCTGTGTGGGGTCCGCGGAGCGGGGCCCGGGCCAATCGGGCCGTAGGCCGATTGGCGAACTATCTGACGGTCACTAGGGTGCCGTAGGTCATGTAGGGCCATACGGAGTGAGCCTGCGTGTACGGGAGCTCGACGCAGCCCAGGCTCTGCGGGGCGCCGTAGTAGCCGCGCGGGAAGTAGTGCACCGCGTCGCCGCCGTTGAAGTAGGACACCCAGGAGACCGGGTCGGAGTAGTGCGAGCCGTCCGGGTTCGTGCCCGACATGATCTGGAATGAGTAGCGCAGGTACACCGGGAAGGTGCCGTCCGCGGTAGGCGCGGCCGGGATGCCGGTGTTGGCCAGCGTGTGCAGGATGACCCGCCCGTTATGCCACACGGTGAGGGTCTCCGGGCTGGCCTTGCTGGCCAGCGCGTAGGTGTAGCCGTTGGGATTCCTCTTGTTGGCCGCCGCGGCCCGGACCACGTCCCGCCACAGGGCGGGGGTCATCACGCCGGTCATGGTGAGGCCGTGGTTGGACTGGAAGGCCCGGATCGCCCCTTGCATGATCAGGCTGGACCGGCCGCCCCAGAAGCTGGTCAGGATGGACGGGTAGCCCCGCTTCCAGGTGAAGGCCCCGGCGGGCGGTGAGTACATGGCGGCGAGCTCGGTGGCGACGTTGTCCGGCTCCATCGCGTTGGCGTCCTGCGGCGCCCACTTCAGCGGCAGGTAGCCCAGCTGGGCCAGCATCTGCTTGAGCCGCAGGGTGGACCAGCCATGCGTGGTGAACCGCTCGGTCACGGCCTTGGCCAGCACCCCGCCCGCGGCGGACTTGAGCCCGGACCCGCCGGCCGGGATGACGACCCGCACCCGGCTGCCCGGCCAGAACGGGGTGGAGGGGGTGAAGGTCAGCGTGCCGCCTGCCTTCGTCCAGGTGCCAGGGGTGGCGGGGTGCACGGCCGGCATCGGGGAGTCGCTGGCCAGCGGGGCGGACAGCGTCACCCGGATCGGGCTAGCGCCGTCGGTGGCGGCCACCGTGCCGCCCTGGGTGGCGGATTCGACCTGCAGCGGCGCGGCCGGCCCGGACTGGGCCCCGCTGGCGTGACGGTCCGAGACCGTGGTGGTGTGCCCGGGGGAACTGGAGGCGCCGAGAGTGCCGATGGTCACGCCCGCGACGACGAGGACGCCCACGCCCCCGGCGGCGAGCATGGCGATCCTGGTCCGCCGCGACCCGGGCGCGCCCGTGCTCCCGGCCCCTGTGCTCCCGGCCCCGGTGTCCGCGGCCCCCGTGCTCCCGGCTTCAGCGTTCCCGGCCTGGGCGTCTGCGTCCTGGGCGGCCGGGCCCGGGGCGGCATCACCCTCGGCCCCGGATGACGGGGACGCCGTGGGCCGCCGCATCCAACCTGGAGTCTGCACGTTCCGCTCCCTCGTGTTACCTATGCCCGCCAATGGCCAGGGGACTCCCCGCCCACCCGGCCTGCCCGCTGTAACGCATTCCCGACATGCCCGGTTCCCGCCCGCCGGCGTGTCCCGCGCCTTTGCCTGTCCTATGTGACAGGCCGTGCCGCCGGAACGCCCTCAGCGGGTGATATCCACGCCTCCGGCATGCCGTCCCACCTGCGCAAATACGTGTTAAAGCCAGTCTTTGCGGCGGAAGATGACATACAAGGACGCAGACAGCCCAACCATGATCACTGTGGACGTCCAGAAGCCGGCCACGTGGCCAAAACCGGGATAGGGAACATTCTGCCCGTAAAAACCCGTCACCGCAGTCGGCACGGCGATGATCGCGGCCCAGCTGGTGACCTGCTTCATGATCACGTTGAGCCGGTTGCCGCGCAGCGTGAGGTGGGTCTCCAGGATGGTCGTGACCAGGTCGCGGAGGGACTCCGTCCATTCGGTCGCGCGGAGCACGTGATCGTAGACGTCGTGGAAGTACGGCAGGATCTCCCCGTCCACCACGTGCAGGTCCCGGCGGAGCAGCGAGTTGAGCACCTCGCGCATGGGCAGCACCACGCGCCGCAGCACGACCAGGGACTTGCGCAGCTCGAAGGTGCGGCGCTGCATCTCCTTGTCCCGCGGGTTGTCGTCGAACAGCTGGTCCTCGAGCGTCTCGATCTGGGTGTCCAGGGACTGGACCGCCTCGAAGTGGGTGTCCACCACGTAGTCGAGCAGGCCGTAGAGCAGGAATCCCACCCCGCATTTGGCCAGGTCCGGTGAGTCGTCCCAGCGGCGGACCACCGCGTCGATGTCGAAGCCCGGGCTGCGCCGCACCGTGACCACGGCGCGGTCGGTGACGAACGCGTCGACCTCGTCGATCTCCAGCTCGCCGGTGTCGGTGTTGAGCTTCACGCCGTACGAGGTGACGAAGATATGGCTCTGGTAGCGGTCCAGCTTGGCCCGCTGATGCTCGGCCACCGCGTCCTCCACGGCCAGCGGGTGCAGCCCCAGCTCCTCGCTGATCGACGACAGGTCCTCCGCGGTGGGCTCGCACAGGTCGAACCAGACGACCGCGGTCGGGTCGGCGAGGTAGTCGGACACCTTGGAGACGGGGAAGCCCTCGTCCTCCAGGATCCCGTTGCGGTACATGCGGGTACGCGACATGCGGCCAAGATAGGGCTACCAGCGGCCTTGCGGCGCCCCGGGGCGGCCGCGCCACGCCCGTGCGGCCCGGCCGCAGGCCAGCTGGCATGATCGGGTTTATGACGGTTATCAAGATCAACGCGATCACCGTGCCGGCGGACAGCGGGGACGAGCTGGCCCGCCGCTTCGCGGCGCGGGCCGGCGCCGTGGACAACCAGGACGGGTTCGAGGGGTTCGAGCTGCTCAAGCCCACCGACGAGCGGACCACCTGGCTGGTCGTGACCCGGTGGCGGGACGAGGAGTCCTTCGCCGCGTGGCTGAAGTCCCCCTCGTTCGGGCACGGGCACCGCTCGCAGGCGGAGCGGGAGGGCGGCCAGGCCCCGCCGCCGGCCGGCGTGTCCAGCGAGCTGTGGTCCTACGAGCCCGCGGGCGGTTCCGCGGCGCAGCCCGGCTGAGCGCGGGGTGAGCACCTGGGCCCCGCCCGGCGGGCCGGTGGTGACGCCGGCTGTCCTGGTCGACGAAGCCCGGCTGGACCGGAACCTGCGGGCGATGGCCGGCAGTGCCGCCCGCCGCGGCCTGGCGCTGCGGCCGCACGTCAAGACGCACAAGTCCATCGGGATCGCCCGCCGCCAGCTGGGGCACGGCGCGATCGGGGTGTCCGTGGCCACCCTGGGTGAGGCCGAGACGTTCGCCGGGGCCGGCCTGGCCGAGATCTTCGTGGCCTACCCGCTGTGGATTGACCAGGAGCGGGCGCCGCGGCTGCGCGCGCTGGCGGAGCGGATCCCGCTGATGGTGGGGGTGGACTCGCTGGCCGCGGTGCAGCAGCTGGCCGCGGCCGTGCGGGGGCACGCCGAGCTGCGGGTACTGGTCGAGGTGGACTGCGGGATGCGGCGCAGCGGGGTCGCCCCCGCCGATGCGGGCCGGGTCGCGGCGGCGGCGGCCCGCGCGGGCCTGGCGGTGGACGGCGTGTTCACCTTCCCCGGGCACAGCTACGCGCCGGGCATGCCGGCCCGGGCCGCGGCCGACGAGGCCGCCGCGCTGGCCGCCGCGGCGGACAGCCTGGCCGCCGCGGGGCTGCCCTGCCCGGTGCGCAGCGGCGGGTCCACGCCCAGTGCCGCCCAGGCGGCCGGCGGCAGCGCGGTCAGCGAGCTGCGGCCCGGGGTGTACGCGTTCAACGACGCGCAGCAGGTGGTGCTGGGCAGCTGCACGCTGGACGAGGTGGCCCTGTCGGTGCTGGCCACCGTGGTCAGCACCCCGGCCCCGGACCGTTTCGTGCTCGATGCCGGGGCCAAGGTGCTCGGCTACGACCGCCCGGCCTGGGCGCCGGGGCACGGGCTGCTGCCCGCCTTCCCCGAGGCCACGGTGACCGGGCTGTGGGAGCACCACGCGGCGGCCGTCACCGGGGCCGGGCCCCGGCCGGCCGTGGGCGACCGGGTCGTGGTGATCCCCAACCACGTCTGCACCACGGTCAACCTGGTCGACGAGCTGCACGTGGTCCGGGACGGCCAGGTCACGGACCGGTGGCCGGTGGACGCCCGGGGCCGGAACAGCTAGGAACCCTGGCGGGAGAGCCGCTCCGGGTCCGTGGTGGCCGGGGCGGTCAGCCCCTCGGCCTGGGTCAGCAGCTCCCCCGCCCGCTGGGTCGCGGCGGGCCGGGCCAGCACCCAGGCGATGCCGACCACGAGCCAGGCGATGGCCACGGACGGGCCCCACCAGTTCACGCCGGTGGGCAGCGGCCAGACGTTCCGGAACAGGGTGTAGCCGAGGACGATGATGCCCAGTACCGGGATGACGAGTTCCCACCGCCTCACCTGCCAGCCCCGCCCGGGGAAAGAACACCAGCCGGACCATCCCGATCGTGGCCAGGATGTAGACGACCAGCAGGATCAGCGTGCCGATCGTGCCGCTCTCCAGGAACAGCGTGAACGGGTCCCCGCCGAGCACGAACCAGGTGAAGGCGATGATCACGTAGACGGCCAGCACCACGCACGCGGCCGCGGTGGTGGGGGTCCGCCGCCGGGGCGAGACGCGGCTGAGCCGGGCGGGCAGCATGCCGTCCCGGCTCATCGCGAACGTGAGCCGGGACGCGCCGACCGTGGACGCGAGCGCGCACCCGAACGCCGAGATCATCGCGCCGGCCGTGATGACCGTGCCCAGCCACGACGAGACGTAGCTGGTGCCCAGGTCACCGATCAGGGAGGTGGAGTTGATGAACGCGGCGACGCCCTTGGCCGAGGTGCCGAAGCCCATCACCTCGACCGCGGTGACCACGACGAAGTAGATGCCGCCGAAGATGGCCACCCCGAGGATGGCCCGCGGGATGTCCCGCCTGGGCCGCCGGGTCTCCTCGCCGAGCGTGGACGCGGCCTCGAACCCGGCGAAGGACAGGAAGCCGAACACCACGCCGAGGAAGATCGTGGACAGCGGCACGCCGGACGGGAGGCTGAACACCGACCAGTCCACGCCGAGCCCGTGCGGGGCGCTGTGCCCGGCCAGCTTGGCGAACACGATCACGATCACGATGACGATCAGCAGCACCGTGATGCCCTCGGCGGCCAGGAGTATCCGGGTGCCGCCCCGGGCCGGCGTGATGGCCAGCCACCAGACCAGCACCATCCCGATGGCCCCGAGCAGGAACCCGGACCAGGTCGGCGGGTTCTTCCAGATGCCGATCGCGTTCAGGAAGTTGGCCGCGAACCGGCCGCCGGCCATCGAGGTGACCACCGCGTAGAACGTGTAGGTGCCGGTCAGTGCCCAGCCGGAGATCACCCCGGCGCGCGGGCCCAGCGTCGCGCCGACGAAGCCGTACACCGACCCGGAGTGGTGGAAGCGCTGGGTCAGCCGGACGAACGTGTAGGCGACGAGCAGGACGCCGACGAAGGCCAGCGCGAACGCGATCGGGACCGCCCGGCCCACCGTCGTCGCGGTGCCCTGCGGGTTGATGCTGGCCGCCATGGACGGGGCCATCAGGGCCAGCGAGATGCCGATGGCCTCCCAGACACTGAGGTTGCGGTGCAGCTTCGGCTGCCCGGTCCCGCCCGTCGCGCTTGCTGGCCCGGTCTCGTTGCTGGCGGCCATTGTCAGCACCTCCCGCTGGGGTTCGTGTGCTGATGATGCCCCCGGCCCGGCACGCGCACAAGATCCTGTTCGCGCCTTTCCGCCCGCCATCGCGGGTGCCCGGCCGCCCTCGCGTGTCCAGCCGCGCCACCGCGGGCACCCGGCCACCCGCTACCACGCGTGTTATTGTTCTAGAACTCTAGAACTTCGCGGGCGAGAACGGCCGCCCGCCTCACGAAGGTGGTGTCGTGATGAAGGTCGCGGAGCAGGTCATCATGGGCGACCCGGGGGCGGCGGGCCGGTTCGGCCCGTTCGGCGGGCGGTTCGTGCCCGAGGCCCTCGTGCCCGCGTGCGAGGAACTGGAGCGGGAGTTCCGCGCGGCCTGGGCCGACGAGGAGTTCCGGGCCCGGCTGGACGGGCTGCTGCGCGAGTACGCGGGCCGGCCCACCCCGGTGACCGGGGCGCCACGGCTCTCGGCTGAGCTTGGCGTGCGGGTGCTGTTCAAGCGGGAGGACCTGGCCCACACCGGCAGCCACAAGATCAACAACGTGCTCGGGCAGGCGCTCCTGGCCCGGCGGCTGGGCAAGACCGCGCTGGTCGCCGAGACCGGCGCGGGCCAGCACGGGGTGGCCGCGGCCACGGTCGCCGCGCACCTGGGCCTGGGCTGCACGGTCTACATGGGCGAGCGGGACATGGCCCGGCAGGAGCTGAACGTGTTCCGGATGGAACTGCTGGGCGCCGAGGTGCGGCCGGTCCGCTCGGGGTCGCGCACGCTCAAGGACGCGACCAGCGAGGCGCTGCGGCACTGGGTCACCACCGTGGACACCACCCACTACTGCATCGGCTCGGTGCTGGGACCGCACCCGTATCCGTGGCTGGTGCGCGAGTTCCAGCGGGTCATCGGCGAGGAGGCCCGGGCCCAGTGCGCCGCCCGGCCGGAACTCCTGCCGTCCGGGCGGCCGGACGTGGTGGTCGCGTGCGTGGGCGGCGGGTCGAACGCCGCCGGGACGTTCGCGGGCTTCGCGGACACCCCGGCCCGGCTGGTCGGGGTGGAGGCGGCCGGCGGGGCCGCGCTCAGCCACGGGCGCCCCGGCGTGCTGCACGGCTTCCTGTCCCCGGTCCTGCAGGACGAGCACGGCCAGGTCACCGAGGCGGAATCGGTCTCGGCGGGGCTGGACTACCCGGGTGTCGGCCCCGAGCACGCCTACCTGGCCGCCTGCGGCCGCGCCGAGTACCACACGGTGACCGACGGCGAGGCGGTCGCGGCCGCCGCGCTCTGCGCCCGGACCGAGGGCATCCTGGCCGCGCTGGAGTCCGCGCACGCGGTGGCCTGGGTGGCCCGGGCCGCGGGCACCGGCGACCTGCCCGCCGGGGCGAGCGTCCTGGTCACCATGTCCGGCCGCGGCGACAAGGACGCCGCCACCCTGAAGGAGCTCATCCGGGGGGCCCGGTCATGAGCCAGGTGGAGGCGGTGCTGGGCGCGGCCCGCGCGGCCGGGCGGCCCAGCCTGGTCGGCTACGTCACCGCCGGGATCCGGGCCGACTGGACCAGCCTGCTGGCGGCGATAATCGACGCCGGCGCGGACGCGGTCGAGATCGGGCTGCCGTTCTCGGACCCCATGCTCGACGGGCCCGTCATCCAGCAGGCGTCGGCGGCCGCGCTCGGCCGCGGCGCGAACACCACCGCGATCCTGGCCGAGCTGCGCCGGGCCCGGCCGCGGGCCGGCCGGGCCGGCGAGGTGCCGCTGATCGCGATGAGCTACGCCAACCACGCCTACGGCCGGGGCCTCACGCGGTACTGCGCGGATCTCGCCGAGGCCGGCTTCAGCGGCACGATCATCCCCGACCTGCCCGCCGCGGAGGCGGGCGGGTACCTCACCGCGGCGGCCGGCGCGGGCCTGGACGCCACCCTGATGGTCACGCCCGCCACGCCGCCGGGGCAGATGCGCGCCATTGCCGGGCTCACCCGTGGTTTCCTCTACGTGATGAGCGTCATGGCCACCACGGGAAGCACCTGCGAGCAGGACGACGAGCGCCGGTGGGCGCTGGCCGCCCGGGCGCTGGCTGCCGGGCCGGGGGACTTGGGCGAAAAGACCGTTAGGGAAAAAACGGACCGTCCGCGGCCGGTGCTGATCGGCTTCGGCATCGACTCCCCGGCCCGGGCCGCCACCGCCGTCCGGCACGCGGACGGGGTGATCGTGGCGTCCGCCCTGATGCGGCGGGTGCTGGACGGCGCGTCCGGCGCGGACATCGCGCAGGCGGTGGGCGGGCTGCGCGCCGCGATCGACGCGGCCCGGTGACCGGAGCGCGGTGAACGGAGCGCGATGACCAGCACGGCCCGGCGGACCGCGGAGGACCGGCAGCCGAAGTACCTGCGGATCCACGCCGAGCTGCGGGACCGGATCACCAGCGGGCAGTGGCCCGCCGGGACCTCCCTGCCGCCCCAGCGCGACCTGGCCGCCGAGTTCGGGGTCAGCATCATGACGCTGCGCCAGGCGCTCCAGCTGCTGGCCGACGACGGGCTGATCGCCGCCCGGCACGGCAGCGGAACCTACGTGGCGGCCCGCTACGACTACGACCTGGGCCACCTGCGCAGCTTCGCCGCCGACCTGGCCGCCCAGGGCGCCGAGATCAGCACCCGGCTGCTGGCCACCGAGATCATCACCCCGCCCGAGGAGGTCGGGGCCCGCCTGGGCAGCCCCGGCCAGGTGCTCCGGCTGCGCCGCCTGCGCCTGGCCGGTGACCGCCCGCTCATCGTGCAGACCTCCTACCTGCCCCTCCCGCTGGCCGGCGCCCTCGATCCCGCCGTCGCGTCCGGGCGGGGCCTCTACAGCGTGCTGGCCGAGCACGGCCTGACGGTGGCCCGCGCCACCGAGACCATCACCCCGGCCGTGCTCGGCCCGTGCGACGCCACCGACCTGGCCCGCCCGCCCGGCACCCCGGCGCTGCTGAGCCACCGCCTCAGCTTCACCGCCGCCGGCGTCCCCGTCGTGGACGACCACGCGGTCCTGCCCGGCGACAGCGTCGCCATCACGGCCAGCCGTTCCGCCGAACGGATCGAGGTCTACTACTCCCTGAGCACCGGCCCGTAAGCGGGGCGTCACGGCCCGGGCGGGCCGGGCTGCTCAGTGGTGATGCCGGCCCGGAGGCCGGATGACGGTGACCGGCCCGTGCGCGTGCTGCACGCAGTACGTGCTGACCGACCCGAGCAGCGCGTCGGCGAACCCGGCGTGCCCGCGGCTGCCCACGACCAGCAGGTCGGCGCCCTCGGACTCGGCTACCAGGACCTGGGCCGGGTACCCCTCGACCACGCGGGCCTGCACCCAGTCCGGCCACTGGGGGCCGAACGCCGCGTTCAGCGCGTCGTCGAGGGTCTTCCCGGCGATCGCGCCGAAGTCAGCGCTGTCGGCCCCGACCGGGGCCCAGCCGAAGAACGCCGGGTACTGCCAGGCCACGACGGCCTCCAGGGTCGCCCCGGTGTACCCGGCCTGCCGGGCCGCCCACTGCAGCGCGTGCGCCGACCCGGCCGACCCGTCCACCCCGACCACGATCCGGGCTCGCTGCTCACCAGCTGATTCGGTCATGCTGCTCCTGTCCGCACTATCGTCCCGGTCCTGCCGTCCAGCAGGGCCTGGGCGTCCTCGAGGCGGCCGATGGCCGCCATCCCGCCGGTCGCCGCGGCGAACCGGCAGGCCGCCTCCACCTTGGGGCCCATCGAGCCGGCCGGGAACGCGCCCGCGGCCAGCCTGCCACGCAGCTGGGCGGGGGTCACCTCGCGGATGGGCCGGGCCTGCGGCGTGCCGTACCCGTCGAGCACCGCCTCGACGTCGGTGAGCAGCAGCAGCGCGTCCGCGCCGATCTCGCCGGCGAGCAGCGCCGCGGTCAGGTCCTTGTCCACGACCGCCTCGACGCCACGCAGCCCGCCTTCGCCATCGGCCACCACCGGGACCCCTCCGCCGCCGGCACAGATGACGGTGATGCCCCGGCCGGCCAGCAGTTTGATTATGTCCAGCTCGATCAGGCCGGCCGGCTCCGGGGAGGGCACCACCCGCCGCCAGGCCTGGCCGTCCTGGTGCATCTCCCAGCCTCGCGCGGCGGCCAGGCGGGAGGCCGTGGCCTCGTCGTAGACCGGGCCGACGAACTTGGCCGGCTGGCCGAACGCCGGGTCATCGGCCTTGACCAGGGTCCGGCAGACCAGGCAGACCGCGGGCTTGGCCATCCGGTCACCGTGCGCCGCCCCGTGGTCCAGCACGCCGCGCCGCGCGGCATCGCGGGCCGCGGCCCGGTCCAGGGCCTGGACCAGCCAGTAGCCGATCATCCCCTGGGTCTGCGCCCCCAGCACGTCGAACGGGTACGGGTGGGTCAGCGACGGGTCACCGGCGCTCTCCACCGCGAGCACGCCGACCTGCGGCCCGTTCCCGTGCGTGATGACCAGGTCGTGCTCGCGCAGCAGCGGGCTCAGCGCCGCCGCGGCGCGGGCGACGTGCGATTCCTGGATGTCACAGTCGGGCGGCTCGCCGCGCTCCAGCAGCGCGTTGCCGCCCAGCGCGGCGACCACCTTCATGACGGCCTCCCCAGGGTGGCGACCATGACCGCCTTGATCGTGTGCATCCGGTTCTCGGCCTGGCCGAACACCATGGAGGCCGGGGACTCGAAGACCTCCTCGGTGACCTCCAGCGCGCTGAGGCCGCGCCGCTGGTAGATCTCCTCGCCGATGCTGGTCTGCCGGTTGTGCAGGGCGGGCAGGCAGTGCATGAACTTCACCGCCGGGTTCCCGGTCGCCGCCAGCACGCCCGCGTTGACCTGGTAGCCGAGCAGCAGGTCGATCCGCTTGTCCCACTCGCCGGGCGGCTCCCCCATGGACAGCCACACGTCGGTGTAGAGGACGTCCGCGCCCGCCACCGCCGTCTTGACGTCCTCGGTCACGGTCAGCGCCGCGCCGGACCGGGCGGCCAGGCCGCGGGCGATCCGCTGCACCGCGGGGGACGGCTGCAGCAGCGCGGGGGCGCAGATCCGGGTGTCCATGCCCAGCAGGGCCCCGGTCACCAGCAGCGAGTTCGCGGTGTTGTTCCGGGCGTCGCCCAGGTAGCACCAGGTCACGCCGCTCAGCGGCCGGGGCACGTGATCGCGGATGGTCAGCACGTCGGCCAGCATCTGGGTGGGGTGCCATTCGTCGGTCAGCCCGTTCCACACCGGCACCCCGGCGTACTCCCCCAGGATCTCGATGGACTCCTGGGCGAACCCGCGGTACTCGATCCCGTCGAACATCCGGCCCAGCACCCGGGCCGTGTCCTTCATCGATTCCTTGTGGCCGAGCTGCGACTCGTCCGGCCCGAAGCAGGTGACGTGCGCACCCTCGTCGTGCGCGGCCACCTCGAAGGCCGACCGGGTCCGGGTGGAGGCCTTCTCGAAGATCAGCGCGATGTTGCGCCCGGCCAGCCGGTCACCGGGGTCGCCGGCCCGCTTTTCCGCGCGCAGGCGGCCACCCAGGTCCACCAGGTAGAGGAACTCATCGGCGGTGAAGTCGATCTCCTTCAGCAGGCTGCGCCCGTGCAGGTCGATCCGCCCGTTCTCGTCCATGTCGGCTCCTACACCGGGTCGCGCTCGATCGGGCAGGTCATGCACCGCGGCCCGCCCCGGCCCCGGCCGAGTTCCTCGCCCGGCACGGTCACCACCTCGATGCCATGCTTGCGCAGCATGGTGTTGGTGGCGACGTTGCGGTCGTAGCCGACGATGACGCCCGGGGCCACGGCCAGGTAGTTCGTGCCGTCGTCCCATTGCTCGCGCTCCGCGGCCCGGACGTCCTCGTCCGTGGCCAGCACGGTGACCTCGTCGACCTTCAGCGCCCCGGCCAGCGCGGCCCAGAAGTCCTCGTTCCGGGTCACCCGCAGCGTCATCGGTTCCGCGCCCGGTGTCACGGCCCAGGACCGCATCGCGCGGTCGAAGTACGGGTAGAGCACGAACGTACTCCGGTCCACCATGGTCATCACGGTGTCGAGGTGCATCATCGCGTGCGACTGCGGCAGTTCCACGGCGATCACCCGGTCCGCCTGCCCGGTGGCGAACAGCGCGCGGGCCAGGATCTCCACCGCCATCGGCGTGGTCCGCTCCCCCATGCCGATCAGCACGGAGCCGTTGCCGATCACGTGCACGTCGCCGCCCTCGATGCTGGCGGGCAGGTGGCTGGCGTCGTCGTCGCCGTAGTAGGTGACGAAGCGAGCCGTCTTGAACAGCGGGTGGTAGCGGTAGATGGCCTGGATGTGCACGGTCTCCCGCTGGCGGGCGGGCTTGGCCATCGGGTTGATGGACACGCCGCCGTACACCCAGCAGGAGTTGTCCCGCGGGAACAGGTGGTTGGGCAGCGGCGGCAGGACGAAGTCGTCCGTCCGGAGCATGTCCCAGCGCAGGCTGGTGGTCAGCAGCGGGCCCAGGTCGGCCTTGAGCACGCCGCCGACCAGGTACCCGGCCAGGCTCGGCCCGTCCAGGTCCTCGAACAGGCGGCGGACCGGGTCCACCAGCGCGGGGCCGAGGATCTCCGGGGTGCACACCCGGTCGAGCACGTAGCCGCGCCCGTCGGGCGCCGTCAGCACCTCGGCGAGCAGCTGCCCCGAGTAGTGCACCTGCACGCCCTTGTCGCGCAGCGCCTCGGTGAACACGTCGTGCTCTTCCTTGGCCTTCCGCGCCCACATGACATCGTCGAACAGCAGCCCGCGGATGTTCTGCGGGGTGAGCCGGGCCAGTTCCAGCCCGGGCCGGTGCACGATGACCTGCCGCAGCCGGCCGATCTCTGAATACACGCCCACGTTCATCGCTGCGCCTCCTCGATGCCGGCGCTGCCGGTGCTGGCGTCCACGGGCGCCGGGACCTGGCCGAGCCGTTCGCGGTGAGACTTGATGAAGGCGTACAGGACGACGCCGATCAGCACGATGATCAGGGCCTCGTACACGGCCGCGTAACCGGCGGCGAACGTGACCCACATGGCGAACAGCACGCTCACGCCGCTGATCAGCAGGTCCCTGGCCAGCACCCAGCCCTGCACCCGGCGGCGCCGCGACACCAGGTAGGTGAGCTGGGCGCAGGCGGAGAACAGGTACGGGATGGCCACGGTGACCACGGTGAGGTCGACCAGCTCGGTGAACACGGTCAGCCCGGTCTTCGTCGTGTAGCTCCACAGCATGAGCAGCGAGGGCAGCGCGGCGGCCATGACGATGCCGAACCAGGCGGTGCCCCGGCGGTCTGTCCACCTGAACGGCTCGGGGAACAGGCCGTCGTTGGCGGTCGCCCGGGCCACCTCGGTGGTCACCAGGGTCCAGCCGTTCAGCGCGCCGATGCCGGAGACGACGGCCAGGGCGGCGACCAGCTTCCCGGCCCACGCGCCGCCGCTGAAGATCGACTGGAACGCGTTCACGAACGGGGCACCGTTGTTGACCAGCCCGCGCTGCGACACCAGGCCCATCACCGCGGCCGACACGGCCAGGTAGACGATGGCGCTGGCGGCGGTGCCGAGCAGGGAGGCCCGGCCCACGTTCTTGCGCGGGTCCTTGACCCGCTTGGCGGTGATGGCCGCGACCTCGACACCGATGAACGAGAACAGGGCCACGCCGGCCGCGATCCCGATGGCGGAGTACAGGCTGCCGCCGGAGGCGTTGAACGCGCCGAAGTTGGCCTTCGACACGAAGAACCAGCCGACGACGCCGACGAACAGCAGCGGGACGAACTTGAGCACCACGGTGACGTTCTGGAACCAGGCCATCTGCCGGACTCCGGCCAGGTTCACGGTGGCCGGTATCCACAGGCCGAGCAGGGCGATGCCCCAGTTGCCCAGGCCGGACGGGTGCCAGCCGAACAGGGCATCGACGTAGAAGACCCAGGACGACACGATGGCGGCGTTACCGGCCCAGCACTGGACCCAGTAGCACCAGCCGGTGAGGTAGCCGGCGAAATCACCGAACTCGTACCGGGCGTAGGCGTACAGGCCTCCGTCGGAGTTGGGCACCCGCTTGGTCAGCTGGCCGAACAGCACGGCCAGCACCATGGCGCCCACCGCGATGACGGCCAGCACCAGCAGGGACATGGTGCCCGCGGCCGCCAGCAAGGCCGGCATGGTGAACACCCCGGTGCCGATGATGCTGCCGATGACCAGGCCGGTCGCCGACGTCAGCCCGAGGGCCCGGGCCTTCTCCTGGTTGCGGGGCGACAGTTCCTGGTTCCGGTCCTGGTCCCGCGACGGCGGTGAGGCTGGCGGCGGTGCCTGGTGATGGGGCAGCCAGCGGATATGGCTTCGAGTCGCAGTTGACATTGCAACCCCCTTCGACTTCCTGGCAGGCCGCCGCGTGAGGACGGCGCCTGCTCCATGGCCAGGGTGCGCCGCGGCCGGAGCATGATCACAGAGACGTAGGTCCCGCCGGGCTGGGCCAGTGGTCAGCCGGTGCGGAGGCGGCGCGCGCGGCGGGTGGCGTAGGCGCCGAGCCCGGCCGCGAGCCCGGCCCCGATCACCACGGCGCGGACGAGCGGGGCGGGGCCGGGCGAGCCGAGCGCGCTGGCGATCAGGACCGTCATCGGCAGCACGGCGAGCACCGTGCCCCACGCGTACCAGAACACGATGTTCAGCGCGGCCGTGTTGCCGACCGGGGTGTCCACCCCGACCAGCATGGAGGGGGAGAAACTGCCCCGGAACACGTTGACCAGCGCCCCCGTGACCAGCACCGGGATGGTCACCACCAGCAGGGCCAGGGGGCGCAGATCGCCGGCCGCGGCGCAGGCCACCGCCGTGGGCACGCCCACGGCCGCGAGCAGCACCAGGCCCGGCACCGCCGCGTGCCACCAGGCCAGCGACTCGAACCGCATCGGCAGCGGCACCGACCGGCGCGGGTCGTCCGCGTCCAGCCTGGCCCCCTCGCAGAGCCAGGCCGCGGCCAGGTAGCCGAGGCTCACCCCGCAGCCGACCAGCACGAGTGACACCGGCCGGCCGTGGCCGGCCACGCCGATGAGCGCGGCGGCCAGCAGCGCCACCAGCACCGCGGATACCAGCCGGGCCGGCGACCGGAGCAGCGCGAGCAGATCCCGCCAGAGCATCACCAGCTCCCGGCGCCGCGGCGGCGGCAGGCGGAACCGGGCCCGGCGGGCACCGCCCGCCGCGGTGTAGGCGGTAGCGACCGCCCGGGTGTTCATGCTCAGCGCGGCCGCGGACATCGCGCCGAGGGTGCGGGCCCGGGCGCGGAGCGCGGCGGCGGGCACCCCGGCGGCGGCCCGGTCGGCGCAGGCCAGCGCGGCCAGCGCCGCCGCGGCGAGCAGGCCCAGGGCCAGCGGCCACCAGGGGGCCGGGTTCCCGGCCAGGGCCGGCCCGGCCGTCGCGTGCCCGGCCGTGGCGATTACCGGCTGGGCCGCCCACCCCCACGGGCCGGACCAGAGCACCACGGCCGCCACGGCGGACGGCAGCCGCCCGAGCCCCGCCCAGGCCGCCAGGCCGGCCAGCAGGACCGCGGCGGCCAGCGTCACGGGGGTGGCCGCGCGGACCCAGCGCCCCGTGCCCGGATACCGCTCGATGAGCCCGGCCAGGCCGGTGGCCAGCGCGAAGAGCAGGCCCATCGACACCATCGAGGCCCCGGCCAGCCGGAGCACCTGGCCGTCCGACCGGCCGCCCAGGCCCAGGGCGACCAGGGCCGCGGCGGGCACGATCCCGGCCACCACGCCGACCAGCAGCGCGCCCGCCGCGGACCCGCGGAACCGGGGCCGCAGCAGCCGGCGCCGCGCCACCGGCGTGCCCAGCAGCCAGTCCGCGGTGGCCTGCGGCACCGTGACCGGGCCGCGCCACAGCGCGTCGCGCAGCAGCACCAGGAAGACCAGCAGCACCAGCGCGGTCAGCGCGGCCGGGGCCGCGTGCAGCAGCTGGGGGGCGGCCGCGGTCGGGGGCGGCGGGTGGCGGGTGGCGCGGTACGCCCTGACGATCAGCGAGCCGCCGTAACTGACCACGATCACCGCCGCCAGGTAGGCCCAGTAGGCGGCGTTGGCCGCCTGCTTCCGGCCGTGGCCCCGGCGCAGCTCGCGCAGCAGCGCGAAGGTCGCCCCGGTGCTGTCCGGGACGGCGATGGGGTCCCGGGTCGCGGTCACCGCAGGACCGTCAGCACTGGCTGCCATCACTGGGCCGTCACTACTGGGCCGCCAGCGTCACGTCCGGCGGGCCCTCGGCGGTGACCGCGCCGTCGCTGAGGATGATGACGTGGTCGGCCACGGCCGCGGCCAGCTCGGTGTGGTGCGTGGCCAGCAGCACCGCCGCGCCCGCCTCCTTCTCTTCGCGCAGCAGGCCGCCCAGCCAGCGCCGGGCGGCGGGGTCCAGGCGCTGCTCGGGCTCGTCGAGCACCATCAGCCGCAGCGGCCGGACCAGCACCGTGGCCAGCTGCAGGGCCTGCAGCTGGCCGCTGGACAGGGACCCGGGCAGCGCCCCGGCGTGGCCCTCCAGCCGGCACTCGGCCAGCGCCCGGTCCACCAGGCCCGCCGCCAGGCGGCCCTCGCCGTGCGCCACCGAGACCAGCTGGAGGTGCTCCCGGACGGTCAGGTCCGGGTAGGCGCTGACCAGGTCGCCGACTACCGCGATCTCGGTCCGGACCACCGGGTCGTCCTCGGACATGGCCCGGCCGCCGTAGCTGACCCGGCCGGTGCTCGGCGTGTCCCGCCCGGCGGCGATGCGGAGCAGGGTCGACTTGCCGGACCCGTTCGCGCCGAGCACGGCCACGCACTCCCCGGCGGACAGCGTGAGGTCGAGGGGCTCCAGCGCCACCCGGTTGCCGTACCGGCGGCTCACCCCGGATACCACGAGCAGCGGCGCCCGGGCCGGGCGCGGCGCCGGCCCGCTCCCAGGCGCGTCTGCGGGCACGTCTGCGCGCACGGGCGAGTCCTCAGGCTCGGGCGGGCCCGGGAGTGGCACGGGCGGGTTCTCGGACGGCACGGTCAGAGTCCACCACAGCGGCCGGGCGGCCGGCGGGCCGGCCAGGGTTAGAAATCAGGCTAAGCGGGCAGAGGGCGGCCATGGCTGTACTGAGAGCTCTCGCCCGCCCCATGCTGGCCTCGATCTTCATCGCCCAGGGCTACGACACCCTGCGCCACCCGGAGAAGGTCGCCCCGCGAGCGGAGAAGGTCGTGGGCCCGCTGAAGGAGCGGGTGGACGCCCTGCCGGACAACACCGAGCAGCTGGTCCGCATCAACGGCGGAGTCCAGCTGGTCGCGGGCTCGCTGCTGGCCATCGGCAAGTTCCCGCGGCTGTCCGCCCTGGCCCTGGCGGCCACCCTGGTGCCCACCACCCTGGCCGGGCACCCGTACTGGGAGGCCAAGGACGACCAGGAGCGGGCCCAGCAGCGCATCCACTTCCTGAAGAACCTCACGATGCTCGGCGGGCTGCTGATCGCCGCGGCCGACACGGAGGGAAACCCCTCCCTGGCCTGGCGGAGCCGTCACGCGGTCGAGGCGGCGCGGCACGACGTGTCGCTGGCCACCCGGACGGCCAAGGCGTCCGGGAAGGTCGGGGCCACGGTCGGCAAGGCCGCGGGCACGGCCGACCTCGCGCTGGCCAAGGCGGATCTGGCCAAGGCCAGGACAGCCACCGCCCGGGCCCAGGCGGGCCGGGTCCGCGCCGAGAAGGCGGCCCAGGCCCGCTCGAAGGCCGGGAAGGCCGCGCACAAGGCCAGCGTCCGGGCCGGGAAGGCGGCCAGCCGGGCCAGCGTGAAGGCCGGGAAGACCACGGCCCGCGCCGGGTACCGGGCCGGCCGGGTCAGCGCCAGGGCCCAGCAGCTCAGCTCCCGCTGACTTCCCGGGATCGCGCCGGGCTGGCGGCCGTCACCCTCAGCCGCTGGCCCTGTCAGCCGCCGCTGTCACGCGGAGAGCGCCGGCAGTTACCCGGAGGGCGCTACCGCTGCCCGCCCGGCTGGGGGATGCTGGGCTCATGTTCCTGAGTGACCTGCCAGCGCCGGATCCCGCCGCGGTCGGCTACGGCCGCCCGCCCGCGGGCCCCCCGCCGGCGTAGCGGCCCGCCTTGCCGCTGGTGTGCCGTCATGACCTGGTCTAACCCCGAGACGCTGGGCGGCGGGCCCGATGAGGTTGGTTTCGGCCCGCTCCGGCCGCCGGGCCGCCGCGGGCCACGCCGGCCGCTGATCCTGGCCGGGGCCGGGGCCGTGGTCGTCGCGGCCGCGGCGGTGCTGGTCCTGGGCCGGCATCCGGCGCGATCGGCCCCGGCCCACTCGGCGGTCGCGGTCACCGAGGCCGGCCACCGCCTGCTCGGCGTGCGGGCCGGCTGGGAACTCGCCGGTTACGGGCCCAGCCGCGCGGTGCGGGTCCAGTTCGCGCGGGGCCGGGTCACCCAGACGGTGCTGCCCGGGCTGGCCAGCACCGGCCCGGTCTCGTTCGTGGCCGGCCCCAGCCAGATGATCATCCGGCCGTTGGATTATGTCCCCGGCTACGTGGTGCCGGACGGCAAGCCGGCCCGCGTGCTGACCGGCGCGCTCGGCCACGGCGGGGCCGCGCTCCCCGGGCCCCGGCCCGGCGAGGTGTGGGTCCAGCGCGGCCCGCGGGTCAGGTCCCTGTCGCTGGCCCGGGTGGACGGCCGCCGGACCGGCGTGTCCATGCGCCTCCCCGCGGGGGGCTGGTGGCTGGCCAGCCCGAACGGGCGGGGCTACGTGCTGCTGTCCGGCGTGGGCGAGATCTACGACGTCTGGCCGGGCGGCTGGCGGCAGATCGGCGGGATGCTCGCGGCGGTCGGCCCGACCCGCTGGCTGACCGTGAACTGCGACCGGCCGCACCGCTGCGCGGATGTGGTCATCGACCCGGCGACGGGGGGGCAGCGGCAGCTGGGCGGCCCGCCGGTCGCGTCGGTCTCGGCCGCGTTCCCTGGGGTCATCGCGCCGGACGGCAGCACGGCCGCGGTGTTCCGGGTCACGCCCGGTGGCCAGGTCACGCTGCACCTGCTCGACCTGGTCACCGGAGCGGACCAGCGGATCGCGGTCCCGCTCGATCAGCGCTCCACCGGGCCCGGCACCCTGGCCTGGTCCCCGGACAGCCGGTGGCTGTTCGTGATCACCGCGCGCGGCGGGCTGGCCGCGGTGAACGCGGCCACCCGGGCCGTCGGGGGTCTCGGCGTCCGGCTCCCCTGGCTCACCCAGATCGCCATCAGGGCCCCGCACCGCTGAAGTAACGGTAAGACCTTCTGTCCTACCGGCCTGACCTGCGCGGCGTAACATCCCGTGACCGAGGAAGTTCACCAGCGTAAGGGGGAACGGGACATGCAGCTCAGGACGAAACTGGCCGCCGCGGCGGTGGCCGGCGCGACGGCGGTCACGCTGTTCGCGGGGGGATCCGCGCTGGCCGGCACGCACGCCAGCACCAGCAGACCCGTCACGGGCCCGGAGGTCATCGCCGGGGTGGTGCACGGCAAGGCGGCCCTGGCCAACACGACCATCATCCCGCTGCGGTGGCTGGGGGTGGTGGGCACCCGCTCGGTCATCCACCTGGGCGGCGGCAGCGGCCCGCACAAGGGCGGCGTCAAGACGCTCAGGAGCCGCGCCGGGAACCTGACGGTCATGGTCACCAGCAAGCCGACCACCCGCCAGTCCGTGAACACCAGGACCTGCCGGTTCTCTTTCCGGCAGGACATCCCGCTCAGGGTCCTGGGCGGCAGGAGCACGGGCGCGTTCGCGGGCGCCTCCGGGCCGGGTGCGGCCCAGGTCGCCTTCGGTGCCACCGCGCCGAGGTTCAAGTCGGGGCCGAAGAAGGGGCAGTGCAACCCCAACGGGAAGCCGTTCGTGCGGGGGGCGTTCGCGAGCTTCCTGGTCAGCGTGGTCCTCACGGTCAGGAAGTAGTCACCGCTGATCTGTGATCGGCAATAGGCCAGGCCCCCGTGGATGCAGACGCCGACGGGGGCCTGGTTCCTTTCCGGGCTGAAGTGCGCCAGCCAGGGATCAGCAGGTCATCGGCCGGCGGTCACGGCCTTGAGCTCATCGAGCGACTCCCGGATGAGCTGCCCCAGGGTCCGCTGGTTGGTTTCGCTGACCCAGCGCCCGAACGCGATCTTGAAGATCGAGACCCCGGCCTCGGCCGTCAGGCTCGCGGCCGGCTCCGGCACGCCGCGCTCGCGCAGCGTGCCGGCCAGCGCCGCGGACAGCGTGGCCAGCTTGACCAGCTCGCGTTCCAGCAGGTCCAGGTTCGCGGCGATGGTGGCCTGGCGCATTCCGGAGTAGGCGCGGCGCTCCTCAACGAGCAGGACGGAGGCGGCCTCGAAGGCCGCGCCGACCGCGTCGATCGGCGCCACGGACTCAGGAGTGGCGGCCAGGGTGCTCACGAGGAAGTCCTGCAGCTGGCCCGCTCCCCCGAACAGGACCTCACGCTTGTCCGCGAAGTGCCGGAAGAACGTCCGCTCCGTCAGCCCGGCCCGCGCGGCGATCTCCGCCACCGTGGTCTGCTCGAACCCGCGCTCGCTGTAGAGCTCGAGGGCGGCCCGTTCCAGCCGGCCGCGCGCGTCTGGCTCCCACCGGCTCATACCTTGATCCTATCTGACGGCAGCGGCTGACATCGGTGACGGCAGCGACTGACATCGCGTGGTACTGTGATGACAGCAACTGACATCGATCTGCCGTCGCACCCATCATGCGCTGGCAATCGGCGACCTGGAGGGTTTCTCATGCGTGTATTCGTTACCGGCGCGTCGGGCTGGATCGGCTCCGCCGTCGTCCCCGAGCTCATCGGCGCGGGCCATCAGGTCACCGGCCTCGCCCGCTCGGACGCCTCGGCCGCCGCGCTCACCAAGGCCGGCGCCGGCGTGCACCGCGGCAGTCTCGATGACCTCGCCAGCCTGCGCAGCGCGGCTGAGGCGTCGGATGGCGTGATCCACCTCGCGTTCAAGCACGACGTCGCGTTCTCGGGAGGCTTCCTGGAGGCCGCCCAGTCAGATCGCGGCGCCATCGAGACCTTCGGCGAGGCGCTGGCGGGCTCGGGCCGGCCGTTCCTCATCGCCTCCGGGACCCTCGGGCTCAAGCCCGGGCAGGTGGCGACCGAGCAGGACAAGGGGGCCGACCCCGGCTCGTCCGCGGCGGGCGGCCCGGAGATGCGGATGGCCAACGCGGAGATGACCCTCGCCCTCGCGTCCCGCGGCGTCCGCTCGTCCGTGGTGCGGCTGCCTCCGACGGTGCACGGCGACGGCGACAACGGCTTCATGGCCGCTCTGGTCGGCATGACCCGGGCCCGCGGCGTCTCCGGCTACCTCGGGGACGGGTCCAACCGCTGGCCCGCCGTGCACCGCTTCGATGCGGCGAACCTGTTCCGCCTGGCCCTGGAGCAGGCCCCGGCGGGATCGGTGCTGCACGCGGTGGCCGACGAGGGCGTGCCGATCCGCGAGATCGCCGAGGTGATCGGGCGGCACCTGAACGTGCCGGTGGCCTCCATCCCCGCTGAGGAGGCAGCCGACCAGTTCGGGTTCCTGGCCGGTTTCCTGGGCCTGGACGCCCCGGCGTCGAGCACGCTGACCCGCGAGCTGCTGGGGTGGCAGCCGACGCATCCCGGCCTCATCGAGGACCTCGACAAGGGGCACTACTTCGGCTGACCGGCGGCCTTACTGGCCGCACGGGCCGGGGCTCGCGGCGCACCGGAGACCACGAGGGCCTCCCGGCCCTGGAGCAGATTGCGCTGATCTGCTCCAGGGCCGGGAGGCCCTCACCTATCCAGGATCATTCACCCGTGTACGCCGGGCCGAACACGACCAGCAGGGCCAGGTCCTCGGTGATGTCGGTGAAGCGGTGCTCCTCGCCGGCCGGCACGAAGATCACCGAACCGGGGCCCACCCCGGCTGCACCGTCCGGCGTCGAGATCCGGGCCCGGCCGGCGGTCACCACGTAGATCTCGTCCTCAGCGTGCGGGGTCTGGTCGTCTGCTCCGCCCGCCGGTATGCAGTAGGTCCCCACGGACAGGTTCGGCACCATGAAGTGCTCGACCCAGTCGTTGGCCGCGCCCGCCGCCGGCGCCGCCCACCGCCCCGCACCCTCGATGATCCGCATGGCCGAAGCCTAGGGCCCGAAGGCGGCGGTAGTCAGGACCGGTGATGGGCGGCGGCCTGACCCGGCCGCCGGCCGTGCTCGTGAACTGTGGGCGATGCTGGGTTCGAACCAGCGACCTCTCGGTGTGAACGCAGCGCTCTCCCACTGAGCCAATCGCCCTGGTGCCCCCAAACGGCCCGGCTCCTGACGGCCGGAACGCTCGCGGGCCAACACAGACTAGCGCATCCGCGCCACCGCGGCGCCGCCAGACGTGTCCGAATTCCCCGGCCCGGCGGCGCCACGGAGGTTCCCCGGCCGCGGCGCCGATCACGGCGCGGAGCCGGCCGGCGGCGCCGGGCCAGCGGGCGGATCCGCCTGGCGGCTGGCCGGCGCTGCTCAGACGGCCCTGAGCGGCCCGGACAGGCACCGGGAAGGTGCACCCGTTCCCGGGACCAGGGAAGATCACTTAGGCGCCGCATAACGGCTCTGGCGCCCTTGCCGGCCGCCGCCAGGAATCCCCGGCCGGCACGACTCCGGCCCCTTGTCCCGTTGAATACGAATAATCGCCACGCGGGAATTAAGTCGCGGAATGTCGTGATTCCGGACGACCCTGCGCGAAAGTCAGGGCATCGGGTAGTGCGCCCAACCCGGAAGCCTGTATGCTTCCGCATCGGACAAAGCACGACTGTTCGCTATCTGAACGCAAACCCGGAGGTGCGCGCGGGATGCGAAGCGAAAATTCGGCCGCATCGCTACTGAGAGCGAGATCACAGCGTGTTGTTCCTGGTCACAGGAACAGGGCTGGGTCATGATTGCGTTGAGACGCGAGAAGCGTTTGCCCAGGTCACGACTGATATGGTGCGTGGTGACCGAGGTTAGTAGCGGCAGCGTTCGCGGAATCCTCCTACAGAAGACTTTCGTGCCTGCGTGCCTCGTCACCCCGTGAGACGGCATCGCTGGATGGATGAAGCCCGGCGTTCCGGGATGAGACAAGGCAAAGGTTTGGCGAGGCAATGAACAGCAGCAACACCGTCGCAGCCGAGCTCGGCCTCAGACTCGTGGTTCCAGAGCACGATGGCGTTCCTCTCACGGCGAGTCTTCACTACCGCGCCGAGGATCCATACGCCATCCGCATGGCGTTTCATGTGGGCATGGACGAGCCGGTTGAGTGGATCTTCGCCCGGGACCTGCTCGCGGGCGGGATGACCGAGCCGGCCGGGGACGGTGACGTCCGGGTCTGGCCGGCGGACACCGCGACCGGGCAGCGCGTGCTGAACATCTCGCTGTCCTCGCCGTTCGGCCAGGCTCACTTTGAGGCCCCGCTGACCGCGCTGGCCGGCTTTCTGCTCCGCACGTTCCAGGTGATCCCGGCCGGGCGGGAAGGCGAGTACATCAACCTGGATGGCGAGCTGAGCCAGCTGCTGCGCCGCAGCTGAGGCACGGAGCCCCCCGGCCGAACCCCCGGCGGGCGGGCTGGCAGGCTAACGCAGGTATTGAGGGGCGCCAGGACCGGACCGGGGATCCTCGTTCTCCAGCACCGGCCGGTGGTGGGATGGTGATGGCGGGACGTTGAAGAGTCCCGGCCGGACCCGGCGTGGAGGCCCTCACCATGAACCAGCCCAGCGGCTCCGCCGCTTTCCCCGCGCGGGCGGCTTCCCCCGCGCAGGCGGCCACGCCGGCCGGCCCGGCCACGCAGCCGGGGACGGTGACCCCCTCAGGTCGCGTGCCGGCCCTGGCGTGGGTGATCGCCGCCGTGTTCGTGGCCGTCGAGCTCGCGCTGAGCAACCGCTACGGCTTTCTGCAGGACGAGCTGTACTTCATCGACGCCGGGCGCCATCTCGCGTTCGGCTACGTGGACCAGCCGCCGATCGGGCCGCTGCTGACCCGGATCACGGACGTCCTGGGCGTCAGCCCGGCGGCGGTCCGGATCGTCCCGGCGCTGGCCGGCGGGGCGGTCGTGGTCATGACGTCCAGGTTCGCGGTGCTGTTCGGGGCGGGGCGGTTCGGCGCGATACTGGCCGCCTTGGCCATGGCGTGCACGCCCGTCCTCATCGGCGCCGACCACATCGGCAACACCACGCCGCTGGACCTGCTGGCCTGGACGGCCGTGCTGCTCTGCGTCACCACGGCCCTGCTGCGCGACCGGCCGCGCTGGTGGCTGGGCGCGGGAGCCGTGGCCGGGGCCGGGCTCGAGGCCGACAACCTGGTGATCCTGCTGCTGGCCGGCCTGGCTCTCGGGATGCTCCTGTCGGTACACCGCCCCGTGCTGCGCACGAGATGGCCCTGGCTCGGCTCCGGCATCGCCGCCATCCTCTGGGCGCCGAACCTGATCTGGCAGGCCACGCACGGGTGGCCGCAACTCGCCATGGCCTCCGCCCTGCACCACAACAACACGACCGCAGCCGAGTACTCGGGCGGGCTGCCGGCCCAGCTCCTCTATCTGGGACTGCTGATCGCGCCCCTGGTGGTCGCAGGCTTCATCCGGCTCTGGCGTGTCCCGGAGCTCCGGTTCATCGCCATCGCCGCCACGCTCATCGTCGTCTACGTGCTGGCCTGGATACCTGGCAAGCCGTACTACAGCGACGGGATGGCGGCCGCCATCCTGGCCGCCGGGGCCGTCGCCACCGAGCGGTGGGCCGCCCGTGGCACCCTGGCGCGGATGCGGCGGTGGATCCTGGTCGCCGCGGCCGTGGTGGGTATGGTCCTGATCCTGCCGACCATCCTGCCTGTCCTGCCCATCGGTGACGTGCACGACCTGCCCGCTGCCGAGCAGCGCAGCACTCTCGGGGACACCATCGGCTGGCCCCAGCTCGCCACGGCGGTCGCCGCGCAGGACGCGGCCCTGGTGCGGGCGGGCCACCCGCCCACCTCGATCTTCACCGGATGGTACGCAGAGGCCGCCACGCTCAACGTGCTGGACTCCGCGGACCACCTGCCGCCCGTGCTCTCCGGGCACAACGCCTACTGGATGTGGGGACCCGGCGCGGCCTCCGACCGGACCGTGCTCGTCGTGGACGCGCTGGGGCGGCTGCGGCCGTACTTCGCCAGCTGCCGGCTGCTGGCCACCCACAACGTCCCCTACCACGTGCAGAACGACTGGACCGGCCTGCAGATCGGCCTGTGCACCGGGCCATCCGCCAGCTGGCGGACGCTATGGCCGCACCTGAAGCACTACGGCTGAGCGCACCGGGCGCGGGAGCCATGCCCTAGGGATCGAGGTCCTCGGCGGAGCGCTCGGCGAAGATGTCCGCGGCCTTGCGGGTGACCGGGCCGGGGACCGCGGGCAGCAGGGCCCCGTCCACGCTGCGGATGGGCTGCACGTCCCGCGTGGTCCCGGTCAGGAAGGCCTCCCGTGCCTCGGCCAGCGCGCTCAGCGGCAGGTCCTCCTCCACGGCGCCGGCCCACTCGATGACCAGCCCCCGGGTCACCCCGGCCAGGCAGCCCGCCGACAGCGGCGGGGTGACCAGCCGGCCGCCGGCCACCACGAACACGTTCGTCCCCGAGCCCTCGCAGAGGTTCCCGGCCAGGTTGCCGAAGATCGCCTCCGCGGCGCCCTGCTGGCGCGCGTAGGACAGGGCGACCACGTTCTCGGCGTAGGAGGTGGTCTTCACCCCGGCCAGGGCGCCCCGCTCGTTCCTGGGCCAGGGAAAGACCGCCACGTCGCAGGTGGGGGCGGACGCGCTCAGGTCGCCGAGGATGATGATGGTGGCCGGCTCCGTGGCCGTCCGCTGGGAGCCCAGCGCCGACTCCCCCGCCGTGACCGTGATCCGGATCCGGGCCCGGTCCGGGTGGCCCGCCGCGGCCAGCACCGCGTCCACCCCGGCCCGGATCTGCCCCAGGTCCGGCTCGGGCAGCCCCAGGCCCTTGGCCGAGGCGCTGAGCCGGGCCAGGTGCCGGGTCAGCGCGAACGGCACGCCCCCGGTGACCTTGAGCGCCTCGAACACCCCGTCCCCGGTGGTCAGCCCGTGATCGGTCACGGGCACCCGGGCCTGGTCGTCCGGCACGAGAGTGCCGTTCATCCACACCGTCACACGACGACGCTAGCGCAAGGTACCTGCGGCCGAACTGGCCGTTGCGGATAGTGAGGGCAGCAACGCGTCGACTGCTTCGATCTGCTCGGCGACCTCACGGTCCACGGGCATCATCGGCACCCGCGCCCGGATAGCCGCGTGCACGGCGCGCAGCGGCTCGCTGGGGGCGGCGATGCCGGCCCGCAGGTCGATGCCCTGGGCCGCGCAGCAGACCTCGACGGCCAGGCAGGTCCGGACGTTGGCCACGACCTCGCGGAGCTTGCGCACCGAGGTCCAGCCCATGGACACGTGGTCTTCCTGCTTGCCCGACGTCGGGATGGTGTCCACGCTGGCCGGGTGGGCGAGCACCTTGTTCTCGCTGACCAGCGAGGCGGCGGTGTACTGGGCCAGCATGAAGCCGGAGTTGGTGCCCGCGTCCGGGGCCAGGAACGGCGGCAGCCCGCGGGAGAACGCCGGGTCCAGCATCCGGTCCACCCGGCGCTCGCTGATGCTGGCCAGCTCGGCCACGGCCATGGCCAGCATGTCGGCGGCGAAGGCGAGCGGCTCGCCGTGGAAGTTGCCGGAGGTCATCACCTCGCCGTCGCTGACCACGATCGGGTTGTCCACCACCGCGCCCAGCTCGATGTCGATCACCCGGCTGGCGTGGGCCAGCACGTCCCGGACCGCCCCGTGCACCTGCGGCGCGCAGCGCAGGCAGTAGGCGTCCTGGACGGCGTGCCGGCTGTGCCGGTGGCTGGCCAGCAGCGGCGAGCCGGCCAGCAGGGCCCGCAGGTTGGCCGCGCTGTCCAGCTGGCCCGGGTGCGGGCGCAGGGCCTGCACCCGCCCGTCGTAGGGCCGGTCGGTGCCCAGCAGCGCCTCGATCGACAGGGCGCAGGCGATGTCGGCCACCTGGACCAGCATCTGCGCGTCGTGGACCGAGAACGCCAGCAGGGCCTGCATCGGCTCGGTCCCGTTGACCAGGGACAGGCCCTCCTTGGGGGCTAGTTCCAGCGGGACGAGCCCGTGCTCGGCGAGCACCTCGGCGCTGGGCCGGCCCCGCGGCGGGTCGCCGGGGCCGCGCAGCCGTCCCTCGCCGATCAGCGGCTGGGCCAGGTGGGCGAGCTGGGCCAGGTCGCCGGAGGCGCCCGACTGAGCCCTTGCTGGGGACCACCGGGAGCAGGCCCAGGCCCAGCAGCTCCAGGAGGCGGCGCGGCAGGTCGGCGCGGACGCCGGAGTACCCGGCGGCCAGGGTCCGGGCCCGCAGCAGGAGGATCGCGCGGACGGTTGCGTCGTCGAGAGGGGCCCCGGTGCCCGCGGCGTGCGAGCGGACGATGGCGCCCTGCAGCCGGGCCAGGTCGTTGATGCCGACGGGGGTGTCGGCCAGCGCGCCGAAGCCGGTGTTCACCCCGTAGACCGGGGTATCTCCCTGGGTCGCGGCTTCCACGACTGAGCGGCTGAACTCCATGGCGGCGGGCACATCCGGGCCGAGTTCGGCGGTGGCCTCGCCGCGGGCCACGTCGATGACATCCTGGACTTTGAGGCCGTCGCCGGTGACGATCACAGTTCGCATGGCTGACAGCCTGCCATTAGCGGGCGGTGGGCGCTGATCCCGGCTCCTCGCGCGGTGCCTGGCGGGGCGCCTGGCGGGGCGCCAGCGGGCGGGGATTCCGGCTCTGGGCGGGCGGGCCCGGGACCGCGTCCGGGTATGGGCGGGGCGGGTCCGGCGCCGCGCCCGGGGTCGCGCCCGGGTGTGCCCGACGCGAGGACGAACGCGGGACGTGCGTTCAGGAGGGGAGCTGTCATGGCCGGTCTGACTCCGGCAGGACTCAGTATCCAGCTCTGGGTGGAAAACGGCCGGGCGGGCCGGGTCTGGTACGAGCGGTTGCTCGGCCGGCCGCCGGATTTCACCCCCTTCGGCGACGACTCGTTCTGCGAATGGATCTTCGAGCCGGGTCGCTGGGAGATCCACGTGGTGGAGACGGACCAGTCGACGCCGCGCGAGGCCCCGGTCCGCTTCGGCACCGAGGACATCAAGGCCGCCCGCGACCAGGTGATCAGCCTGGGCATCGCGGCCGAGCCGGTCGAGGACCTGCCGGGCGTGGTGCGCTGGTGCAACTTCAGCGATCCGTGGGGCAACCGTCTCGGCCTGTATCAGGACCTGGCCCGCCACCCGTAGGGCCAGGGACGGCGGCCAGAAGGCTGGACGGCGGTCAGGGGCGGCGGCCAGGCTCACGCGGCCCTGGCTGCCTGCTTCGGCGCCCGCCGAAGCTTTATTCGGCCAGAGTCGGAGCATGGCTGACGAAGCGGACGTGAATCCCGGGCATCTGGTGACGGCGGGCGTGCAGACGTGCCTGGAGCTGGCCCGGACCTGGCACGCGTGGGATGGCCGGCCCATCGCGCGGGCCACCGACGAGGGCCTGCCGAACACCTGGACCCCGCACAAAGCGCTGCGCCGGATCGCCGATCACCTGGTGGATCACCTGCACCAGGTGGAGGCGTTGCTGGCCGGGGCCACCCCGCTGGCTGACGAGTGGCACGGCCGGGCCGTGACGCTGGACGCCGACTGGGCCCGCTTCACCGAGCCGGACTACGCGGAGGCGTGCTCCCGGCTGCAGCGCCTCGGACGGTGGTACGTGCTGCGGTACGAGACAGCTGGGCCGGAAGCGTGGGATGCGCCCCGGCCCGGATCCTGGACATTGCGCGAGATCGCCGAGCATGTGGCGGGTGTGAGCTATTACGCCGAGCAGGTCGGTTCCCTGGCCTGAGGCTCATCCGGGGGCTCAGTCCCGGCCGGGCGGGCGGTCGATGACGGCCGGCAGGCCGCACCGCACGGCGACCCCCGGATCGCGGTACGACACCAATGCGCTGATCAACAGCTCCCCGTTCACGTCATTGAGCTGCACGATCTGCAGGCCGGTCACGACCAGGCGGCCCGCCTCGTCTGGTTCATACGTCGCGAAGGCTGGCTGCCCGTTGCACGAGCCAGCCCAGAGCGTGATCCCGTGCGGCCGGACGGCAGCGAAGATCGCGTCGTCGATGAACCGCGCCGCCGCCTCCCGGCCATCGAACCAGGTGCTGAGCGGCGGCATCGAGAACCGGACGTCCTCCGTAACCAGCTGGACGAATGCCTCGATATCGGCGAGCTGCCAGGCGCGGACGTAACGGTCGCAGAACTGCTGGACCCGCGGGTCCGAGATGTCAGGCACCGGCGCTCCCAGGCTTGCCTGCACGGTCTCACGGGCCCGGGAGAGCAGGCTGTTGACCGCTGATGCGCTGATGGCGAGCACCTCGGCGGTCTCGGCATGGCTGAACCCCAGCACGTCGTGCAGCAGCAGAGCCGCGCGCTGGCGCGGGGCCAGGCGCTGCAGTGCTGCCACGAACGCGAGGCTGATCTCCTCCCGGCGGAGCAGTGTCTCCTGGGGGTCCCCGGCTCCGTTGAGTTCGGCGTCGCTGACCGGCTCAACCCAGACCGCCTCCAGGTCGGGCGGCGACGGCAGTGAGTCAGGCGCCGCCGCCGGCCCGGAGCCAGCCGGGGTGAGGCGCGCTCGCCGGGTTCGCAGCGCGTCGAGGCACACGTTGGTCGCGATGCGATGCAGCCAGGCGCCGAACGATCCGGAGCCGTCATATGTCGCGAGCTTGCGCCAGGCCCGCTCCAGCGTGTCCTGGACGGCATCCTCAGCGTCCGGGCCCGATCCCAGCATGCGGTAGCAGTGCCGGAATACCGAACGTTCGTGCACAGTGACGAGCGTCGCGAACGCCGCGTCTTCTCCGGCCAGGGCCCGCGCGAGCAGATCATTCAGATCAGCAGAAGCAGCCATCGCAGACCCCCCGGTATCGGATGTCCTGCTCGCGCGGCCGGCCGGTCAGGAGTCCGCGCTCGCCAGGCCGACGACCTGGCCCTGCGGGTCGGCCAGCAACCCGAAAGTCACGCCTGGGACCGACGTGGCCGGCTGGACAATGCGCCCTCCGTGAGCGACCGCAGCGTCCAGGGTAGCGGCGACGTCAGCCACGCCGACGAAGAAGGTCACCAGCGGGCCGCCATCCTGCAACGGGCTGATGCCGCCCGGCACGGCCCCTTCGACCCCGGTGTTCACGTAGGTGTATCCGGGCATGCCGCCGTCCGGGTAGGTCCAGCCGAAAAGCTTCCCGTAGAACGCGCGGGTGGCGTCGGGGTCAGCCGACCGGATCTCGAAATGAACCACTGGACTTGCCATCGTGGGTGCTCCTCTGGTCGTCGTGACGGGCTTACGTCAGGTATGACGAGAGGAAAGACGCGGATCTCTCGGTCCGGCCCGGGATTACTCCCGGGGGCGCTCACAACTTCGCGAACAGGGCGATCAGCGGCTGAGCTGAGGCAGGTGCAGGTGCTGCCAGTAGTCCTCGGCGTGTTCCTGGTCCTGCTCGCCATCGGCGCCGCGGGTCATGGGCTGGTCACCGTGGTCCAGCGCCGCGTCCACGGGGACCGAGTTTGCCCGGCCGGGGGCGCGCCACGGGGTCCGAGTTTGCTCGGCGGCCAGGATCGGCTACAGTTCTGAACGCACGCCCGCCCTGGCGGGGAGTGCGGCAGCCCGCTCCGGCGGGCATGCGGACGTGGCTCAGTTGGTAGAGCATCACCTTGCCAAGGTGAGGGTCGCGGGTTCGAATCCCGTCGTCCGCTCGGAGGCGCCGGATTCCGTCCCGCAGGCCCCAGGCCCGCACGGTTCTTCGGATGTCCAAAGCCATGATTCCCCCAGCAGGGAACGTTGGCGCTGGCGGAGTGGCCGAGTGGCTTAGGCAAGGGCCTGCAAAGCCCTGTACGCGGGTTCGATTCCCGCCTCCGCCTCGAGGGCGGTTAGCTCAGTGGGAGAGCGCTTCGTTGACACCGAAGAGGTCACTGGTTCAATCCCAGTATCGCCCACCAGTTTACGCAGGTCAGAGGCCGGTTCCCGGGGACGGGGCCGGCCTTCAAGATCATTTGCCATCAAGACACGCCGGTGTTTGCGGCAGGAATTGAACCAGGGCGGCATTGACCGGCCCTGGTTTCGGTCCGCCGGAACCCTTGGGTTCAAGCCCGCGTCACTGTCCCTGGCGGCTGGCTCAGGGCCGGGAAGCCAAGCCGGTCCGTAGGTCGGCCAGAGCGAACAGGTCAACTCCAGCTCCAGCTCCAAGGTGGCGCACTAACCAACTTGAACTCGTAGTGCCCGGCGACTGGGGGTAGTGACGCCGGAGGTGCGGGTCGCGAGGAACATCGGAACGAGAAGTCACGCCGGAGCCGTCGGCGGGGCGCGCTGACGTGCCGTATCGCTGGTGACTGAACCGCGCTGGCGGTGCTTTCGGTTTGGTTGCACCGGTCCCCGGGCCTGGGCCCGGAGGTGGCCACCCGTGGCCTACATGTGTAGACTTCTGGCATGAGGATGACGGCGTCGCTGGAGCGGGTGCTGCGGGCGTTCCTGGAAGACCCCGCGATCCCGCGCTACGGCTATGACCTGATGAAGGCGGCCGGGCTGAAAAGCGGCACCCTGTACCCGATGCTGGGCCGGCTGGAGGATGAGAAGCTGGTCACCTCCGCGTGGGAGACCCCGCAGCAGGACGGTCAGCGGCCCAGGAAGTACTACCGGCTCACCGGCGAGGGGATCCGAGGTGGCCCGGCTCGAACTCGCGCAGGTCTCCGCCGGCCGCCCCCGCGCCCCGGGCCGCCCTGGCCGTCCGGTCCCGGGGAGCCTGGGATGAGGGGGGAACGCCGGCTGCTGCGCATCGGCGAGTACCTGATCGCCCGCGCATCCCGGCTCCTGCCGATCGAGACACGGGACGAGCGGTACCGGGAATGGGCGGCGGAACTGCCCGCGATTCTCCGGGATCCCGATACCAGGCTGGCCGCGCATCGCGCCGCCCGCATGCTGGGCTACGCGGCCGACACCATCTGGGGAACCGCCCTGGCCTGCGGCAGCGCCCGCCGCCTGATGGCACGTATGGCCAGTACAGCCGCCGGGTTCATCATCTATTGCCTGGTGGCTTACATCGGGGGCTGGGCGAAGACCCCGCAGGATTTGTTTTACGCCGGGATCGGGTGCTTCCTCGCCTCCCTGGCCATATCCGGCTTCGGGCTCGCCTACCGCAAGAAGCGGGGTAAAGATCTGGGTGACGAGTTGATGGGCGCCGTTGAGGCCCGCGCCCGTACCCGGGCCCAGGCCCGGGCGGGCCGCATCTGGCAGGCGAGGGCATCCGCGGGGTTTGTGACCAGCACGGCGGGATACACCGGAGCTTTCCCCCGCCGCACGCTAGGGCCGGGCTACCGCGCCGCTGAGGTGGATGAGTTCATCGCCCGGATCGAGGCAACGCTGACCGGGCACGCCCGGCACGGGCAAGCGATCACACCCGCCGATGTCGAGGCGGTGAAGTTCAAGGTCACACGGCACGCAGGCTATGAAGAGCGCACGATGGACGAGGTACTGGTCCGCTACGCGGACGAGCTCAGCAAGCTCACGCCCATCCCCCCGGCCACAGCCCCCGGCAACTGACACTGATCCCGGGTTTCCGCCGTCCATATTTCCGCGATCAACAGCATCAGCAAGCTACCTGCCGCGGGGCCAGTGACCGGCCGCCGCGAGCCCATCAGGACATCGGCGACAGTTGTGCGTCACGCCTTTGGTAGGGCATGCTGCACCCCCAGCGCCTTTGGTCGATTCAGTGAAGCCCGAGTGATACGCGTGCGCTCCTGAGCTCGCGCGTTGGCGTCAGGAACGAAGGGTGCGCAGGCCGGTGCGGATTTCGCTGACCAGGATCTCGGGCTGTTCCAGGGCCGCGAAGTGCCCGCCCTTGTCGGCCTCGCCGTAGTGGATCAGATTGCTGTAGGTGTCTTCGATCCAGCTTCGTGGCAGGCGTGGGATGTCCTTCGGGAAGACGGTCACCGCGACCGGAAGCGTCAGCTTCGGGCCGGCGAAAGTGCCCGATTTGTTCTCCCAGTAGATGCGGCCGGACGACGCTGCGCTGTTGGTGAACCAGTAGAGGGATATCGCGTCGAGCATGTCGTCCATGCTGAGGGCGTCCTCGGCGAGCCCGTGGTTGTCGGTCTTGGACTGGAACTTGTCGTAGATCCAGGCTGCCTGGCCAGCGGGAGAGTCCGCCAGGGCGAATCCGACGGTCTCCGGCTTCGTGCCCTGAAGGTGGTTCGCCCCACCGAGGTCGCCGGTGTAGAGGGCGAGGGTCTCCACGGCGTAGCGCTGTTCGGGCGACAAGGTGTCGGGTATCTGTGCGGGAAAGGCGTACTGGGTGTTCAGATGAATTCCGAGAAGCCCCTCAGGCTGCATGGCCCCGAGGGCGGTGGTGACGACGGCACCCCAATCGCCGCCTTGCGCGGCCCATCTCGTGTAGCCGAGACGCTTCATCAGCTCCACCCACGCGCTTGCGATGCGCGATACAGTCCACCCGGTCTCCGTGGGCTTCTGGGAGAACCCGAACCCGGGGAGCGACGGGACGACGACGTCGAATGAATCGGCAGCGTCTCCTCCGAACGAAACCGGATCGGTCAGCGGGCCGATCAGCTTCAGGAACTCGACGATCGAGCCCGGCCATCCG
>CAWKOA010000003.1:0-27250 GCA_963851025.1 uncultured Actinomycetes bacterium | reverse complement strand
GTGGCCGCCCGGATCGGCGGCCTCATCGAGCGGTACCGGCCGCAGGTCGTGGTCACCTACGACCCCGACGGCGGATACCAGCACCCCGATCACGTGCACGCCAGCCTGGCCGCAGCCGAGGCGGTCCGGCTCACCGGCATCCCGGCCAAGCTGTACCTGACCGCGATGCCGATCAGCAAGTGGCGGGAACTGTGGACCGCGCTGAAGGAGGCCGGCGCGGACGTGCCGGACCGGGACGACGAGATCAGCGCGGAGATGCAGCGGCAGATGGAGGCCTCCGAGGCGCGCATCACCACCACCGTTAACATCCGCCCGGTGCTGGCCCGCAAGCAGGCCGCGCTGATGGCGCACGCCAGCCAGATCAGTGAGTCGTGGTTCAGCAAGATCCCGCCCGAGCTCGGTGAGCGGATCTTCGGCGAGGAGAGCTTCATCCGGGCGATGGACTCCACCGGCGCCCCGGTGCCCGAGGACGATCTCTTCGCCGGCCTCCGCTAGGGCCTCGGCCAGGGCCTCTGCTAGCCGTCTCACCGGCCCGGCGCCGTTTACGAAATATTGCGGCAGAGGGCTCTTGGCATCCCGCCCGGGCGGGGGTTTGACTAGTCACTGCGGCACGGGCAGCGCAGTTGCCCCGGGTGGGACCGGCCGCGATTAGCTGCGGGCAATGGAGGCCGGGCCATGACGCTCATCCACGGTTCACGCACACGGCGCTTTCCCGCCACGGCGGCCGCGGCCGCGTTCCTGGCCGTCTTACTGCCGGTGGGGCTGGCCACCGCCGCCCCCGCAGCCGGGTCAGCCGCCGCTCCCGCCGCCGGGTTAGCCAGGGCCCGCGCCGCCGCATCCTCCTCGTCCTGCCCCTGGCTCAACCAGTCGCTGCCGGTCAGCCAGCGGCTGCGGATGCTGATGGCCAAGATGACCCTGGCCGACAAGATCAACATGGTCACCGGGGCGGGCACCAGCGAGCCGTACGTGTTCTACATCTCCGCGATCCCGGGCCTGTGCATCCCGGCCATGGGCGAGGAAGACGGGCCGGTCGGGGTGGGTGACGGCCTCACCGGCGTCACACAGCTGCCGTCCGCCGTCTCCCTGGCCGCCACCTGGGACCGGACTCTGGCCACCCAGTACGGCCAGGTCGTCGGGTCGGAGGAGCGTGGCAAGGGGGCCATGGTCAACCTGGGCCCGACCGTGAACATCGACCGCGACCCGCGCTGGGGGCGCTCGTTCGAGGCCTACACCGAGGACCCGTACCTCAACGCCGCGCTGACCGTGTCCGACATCGACGGGGTGCAGAGCCAGGGAGAAATGTCCCAGGTCAAGCACTTCGCCTTGTACAACCAGGAGACCAACCGGAACACGCCGGCCGATGATGTGATCGTTAGCCAGCGGGCCGAGCACGAGATCTACCTGCCGGCGTTCTGGGCCGCCACCAAGCAGGCTCACGCCTCCTCGGTGATGTGCTCGTACAGCACCATCAACGGCCAGTACGCCTGCGAGAACGACTACCTGCTGCACCAGACCCTCGACCAGCGCTGGGCGTTCCCGGGCTTCGTGACCTCGGACTACGGCGCGACTCACTCCACCGTCGCCTCAGCCGACGCCGGCAACGACCAGGAGATGCCCAGCGCCGTCTACTACGGGCCCGCGCTGCAGGCCGCCGTGCAGGCGGGCCAGGTCAGCATGGGCACGCTGAACGGGATGGTGTCCCGCATCCTGACCGAGCTGTTCCGCTTCAACGAGTTCAACAACCCGCCCACCGGGTCGACCAGCGCGACCGTCACGACCCCGGCGCACCAGGCCACCTCGGCCGCGGTGGCCGAGGCGGGCACGGTCCTGCTGAAGAACAGCGGCGGCACGCTTCCCCTGAAGGCGGCCGGCGGCGGATCGGTCGCGGTGATCGGCCCGGCCGCGTCGGCCCAGCCGCAATACACCGGCGGCGGCAGCGCGTACGTGACCGCGCCGTTCCACGTCACCCCGCTGCAGGGCATCCAGGCCGCGGCCGGGACCGGGACCAGCGTCTCGTACACCCAGGGCCTGCCGACCGACACGTCGCTGACGCCCATCCCCAGTTCGGCGCTCAGCCCGGCCTACGCGCCCACCAGCTTCGGCGGGAGCTATACCGGCACGCTCACCGCGCCGGAGACCGGGACCTACGTGCTGGCCTTCGAAAACCCGTGCGGCTGTTACTCCTCGGTGAACCTGTCCCTGGACGGCACGGAACTCCTGGCCAACCCGGGCACCCCGCCGGTGTCGACGTACTCGGTGGGCGTGAACCTGGTGGCCGGCCAGACCTACACGCTGCAGCTGTCGGGCGGCGGCGAGTCGGCCAACCTGAGCTGGGCCACGCCATCGGACCTGGCGCCCGGCATCAGCCAGGCGGTCGCCGCGGCCAAGTCGGCGGCCACCGCGGTGGTCGTGGTCTCCGACGACACCGAGACGGAGGCCACCGACCGGCCGAGCCTGAACCTGCCCTCGGCGCAGAACGAGCTGGTCTCGGCGGTGGCCGCGGCCAACCCGCACACGGTGGTGGTGGTCGACGCGGGAGCCCCGGTGGCCATGCCCTGGCTGAGCCAGGTGGCCTCCGTCGTGGATGCCTGGTACCCGGGGGAGAGCAACGGGAGCGCGCTCGCGTCGGTGCTCTTCGGCCAGACCGATCCGTCCGGCCACCTGCCGGTCACCTTCCCGGACAGCCTGTCCCAGGTCCCCGCGTCCACCCCGGCCCAGTTCCCCGGGGTGAACGGCAAGGTGCTGTACTCCGAGGGGATCGACGTCGGGTACCGCTACTACGACGCGCACCACGAGACGCCCTTGTTCCCGTTCGGCTACGGCCTGTCCTACACCAGCTTCAGGTTCAGTGATCTGCGGATCACGGGCCAGCCGGGCCAGCCGGTGACGGTGCGCGCGACCATCACCAACACCGGCCGGGTGGCCGGGTCCGACGTGGCCCAGCTGTACCTGAGCGATCCGGCGGCCGCCACCGAGCCACCCCGGCAGCTGAAGGGTTTCCAGAAGGTCACCCTCCAGCCCGGGCAGTCCGCCACCGTGCGCTTCAGCCTGAACGGCCACGACCTGTCCTACTGGAACAGCGCCGCGAACGGGTGGGTGGTCCCGGCCGGGCAGTTCGGTGTCTACGTGGGTGACTCGTCGGCCCTGGCCGGACTGCCGCTGCACGGCGGGTTCGGGTCCGCACGGTGACCGGCTGACCCGGCCGGCCGGGCTGACCCGGGTGGGCTGACCCGGCCGGGCTGGCTAGCTGATGGCTGGGAGCACCTGGCCCGGGACCAGCACGGTGCGGAACGGGTCGCCGAGCCGGGCCACCCGGGCCGGGATGTCGCGGATGGTGAACGCGTCGGGCCGCGGTGCCGGATCGTCCAGCTCGTCCCACTCCAGGGGCGCGGACACCGGCGCCCCGGCGGCGGCGCGCGGGCTGTAGGGCGCGACCAGGGTCTTGTTGCTGGCGTTCTGGGTGTAGTCGAGGCGGGCCAGCCCGCCCCGGTCATGCACGTCCCACTTCCAGCTCACCATCTGGGGCACGACCGCGCCGATGGCCCGGGACAGTTCCTCCACCCAGGCGCGCGTGTCGCTGAAACTGGGGCCGGGGGCGACAGGGATCCAGATCTGGATGCCGCGCCGGCCGGTGAGCTTGGGCTGGCCCCGCACCCGCAGGTGTTCCAGGGCGGTGCGGTGCAGCCGGGCCAGCACCAGCACCTCGTCCCATGACGTGGCCGGGCCGGGATCGATATCGACGAGCGCGTAGCTGGGCCGGTCCGGCTGGTCGGCCCGGGCGGTCCAGGCGTGCCACTCCAGGGCGCCGAAGTTGGCCGCCCAGACCAGCGCGGCCGGCTCGTCGGCGACCAGGTAGGTGGTGGTCTTGCCGGGCTCGGCGCCGGGATCGTGCCAGCGCGGCAGCCAGTCCGGCGCGTGATCGGGCAGCTGCTTGTGCCAGAACCCGGCCGACTGCGCGCCGCCCGGGAAACGGTGCATGTTGAGCGGGCGGCCGGCCAGGTAGGGGAGCACGACCGGGGCGATCTGCGCCGCGTACCGGATGAGCTCGCGCTTGGTCACCGGCGGTTCCCCGTGGCGGCCGGGGAAGAGTTCCTTGCCGAGGTTGGTCAGCCGCAGCGCGCGGCCGAACACCTCCCAGGTCCCGCCGTCGCCGAGGGCATCCAGCGCGGCCAGCTCGCCCGGGCCGGCCGTGGGGGAGCGCAGCCGGACCGACGCGGACGCGGGGGGCAGGTCCGGCCGCCACATGCGCTCCGGATCGGCCTTGACCTCATCGTTGGTGCGCCCGCTGAGCACTGACGCCGGGTGGTCCTCCGGATCCCAGCCGGGGACGGCGTACTCGTCGTGCTTGTGCACCAGCAGCCACGGCTCCGAGCCGGAGCCGCCGTCATCGGGGCGGCCGCGGCGGACCAGGATGAGCCGGCCGCGCAGCTTGTCGCCGTGCACGTCCACGTGCAGCTCGCCAGCGGCCACGGCGGCGGCCGGGTCGTCGGTGGCGTGCGGCTCCCAGGTGCCGAGGTCCCACACGATCACGTCACCCGCCCCGTACTCGCCGCGCGGGATCACCCCCTCGAAGTCGAGGTACTCGATGGGGTGGTCCTCGACGTGCACCGCGGTGCGCTTCACGTCCGGGTCCAGCGTGGGCCCCCGCGGGACCGCCCAGCTGACCAGGACGCCGCCGATCTCGAAGCGGAGGTCGTAATGCAGCCGCCGCGCCCGGTGCCGCTGCACCACGAAGCGCCGTGCCCCGGCGGCCTCGCCGGCGGGCTGGCCGGCCGTCTGGGCGGCAGGCTCGCCGGAGGGCTCGGGCGTGCGCGTGAAATCCCGCTTGCGCTGGTACGGCGTGAGCTTTCCGGGCACTGGCCACCTCCCCTGCCACCCGCTCCTGCCATGCCCGCCTGCGGCGAGGTCACACCCGGGGTGGCCGCGCCGGCCCGGTCACCCGCTAACATGTTTGCTATATAGCAAGTAATTACGACGAGGGGTGCAGCCTGTGGCAGGCGAGGCCGTGGCCAGGACCGAGACCGCGGCCCGGCTGCGCACGGCGGTCGGCCGGCTGGCCCGGCGGATCCGGCCGACCCGGGCCGGCGCGGAACTGACCCTGACCGAGGCCACCGTGCTCGCCACCACGGCCCGCAACGGTCCCGTGGGCCTGTCCTGGCTGGCCCGGGAGGAGGGCATGAACCCGACCATGCTCTCCCGGGTGGTGTGGCGGCTGGAGGACGCCGGGCTGCTGGCCAGGCGCCCCGATCCGCGCGACCGGCGGGCCGCCCTGGTCGATGCCACCGCCGCGGGGCGGCGGCTGCACGACCGGATCCGGGCCGAGCGCACGGACGCGCTGAGCCAGCTGATCGAGCACCTCGCCCCGGCCGAGCGGGAGGCCCTCGACGCCGCCCTGCCCGTGCTGGAGCAGCTGGCCCGCGACCTCAAGGACCGGCGGCCGTGACCCGGCGGCCAGAACCCGGCCACCCAGAACCCGGGCGATCTTCCGCGTAGCAGGCCCGGCCGGGGGTAGCTGGATGACGTGAATGACGTGGACAAGACCACCGAGGGTGCCGGACGCGCCGCCGAACCGGCCGGCCAGCCCGAGCTGCCCGGCGAGGTAGCCAAGCTGGTCGGCGAGATCAGCGAGGGCAGCGAGCTGTCGCGGCGCCGCCGGGTGCGGGCGGCCACCTCCCGGATCGCCCGCCGGGGTGGCCGGGCGGGACGGGCGGGCTGGGCGGGCGTGGCCTCCGGCGGCCGCTGGCTGACGTCCCAGGTCCTGGCCATGGCGCCCCGGCTGCCCGTGCGGGACCAGCAGAAGCTCCGCGCCCAGTTCCCGGGCCTCGGGCCGGAAGAGATCGCGGACCAGCTGATCAAGGGCGCGTCCCGGGCCGCCGCGTCCGTCGGCGCGGCGGTCGGCGCGACCATGCTGCTGCCGCTGCCGTCCGCCCCGGTGGAGGTGGCGTTCGAGACCCTGGCCGTCGTCGGGATCGAGCTGAAGCTGGTCGCCGAGCTGCACGAGGTCTACGGGGCGAGGGCCCCGGGCACGGCCCCGGAACGCATGCTGGCCTACGTCGTGGCCTGGGCGCACCGGCGCGGGGTCGCGCTGGTGCCGGGCGGACTGGCCCTGGCCGTGGGCTCCCCCCTGCGCAGACAGCTGGAACGGCGGCTCATCGCCCGGGCCGGGCGGAGCGCCGTGTCCCTGGGGCCGCTGCTGACCGGGGCCGCCGCCGGGGCGATGCTGAACCGCCGTGAGACCCGGCGGCTCGGCACGGAAGTCCGCAACGACCTGCGGCGCCGCTCGCCGCAGGGATCAGGCTGGGCGGGCTGACCGCTACGGCTCGACCGCCAGCCCCGGGAGCGCGTCCCAGCCGGTGATGGCGAGCACCGTGCGGATGTGCTGCGGCACCCCGTGCAGCACCACGCGCCGGGGCTCGGCCGCGCCGTCGCCCGCGGCCAGCCGGACGATGGCCCGCAGCCCGGCCAGGTCGCAGTAGCTCACCCCGCCGAGGTCGAGGTGCACCACCGGGTGCCCGTCGGCCAGTTCGCGCAGGGAGGTCACCAGGGCCGGGTACGTCGCCTCGTCGATCTCCCCGGCGATGGCCAGGCCGGCCGGCGAGGCAAGCTGGGTGATCCGCAATACCCCGTTGTCATAAGCGGGATGACGCTCAGCCTTCACGGATCTACCTCCCTCGCGCGGGTATAGCGCACCTGCTGCCAGGTGGGGCGGAATGAAGAATACGCTGGCCAGCTACGTGCCCGGCGGGATACCGGGCCGGGCCAGGATCACCGGCACCGGCGGTGCCAGCCGGGCGCGGTAACGCCCTCCCGGGTGAATACGTGACCGGCTGCGGTGGCGGTTGCCGGGCCCGCCAGCGATCAGCTCGTATCCCAGGGGCGGGCCAGCCGCGCGGCCGATTCGAACATCACCGCGTGCACGAACGCCTGCGGCAGGTTGCCGCGCAGCTGATGCTGGCGGGTGTCGAATTCCTCGGTGAACAGCGCGGGCGGGCCGCACGCGGCCCGGTGGCGCTCGAACCAGCCGACGGCCTCGCTGGTCCGGCCCAGCTGGTGAGTGGCCAGGGCCATCAGGAACCCGCAGAGCACGAACGCGCCCTCGGCCTCCTGCAGCGGGCGCTGGTCGTGCCGGTAGCGGTACACGTACCCGTCGCTGGACAGGTCGGCCGCGATCGCGTCGAGGGTGGCCACGCTGCGCGGGTCGGCCGCGGGCACGGCCCCCCGGATCGCGGCGAGCAGCAGGGCGGCGTCCACGCGGTCGTCATCGGGAGCGCGCTGCCACCGCCCGCTGGCGTGCACGCTGTCGGCCGCCACGTCCGCCAGGATGGTGTCGGCCAGCGTCTCCCAGGCTGCCGCCTGGGCCGGGGCCGCCCCCGCCGCCGCGATGGCCCGCAGGCCCGCGACGCACATGAGCCGGGAGTGGGCCCAGCGATGATTGTCGAGTTCCCACACGCCGGCGTCCGGCTCGCCCCACCGGCTCTCGATGGCCTTCACCGCCGTCTCGGCGGCCTGCCAGTGCACGGTGTCCAGGTGGTCGTGGCCGGCCGCGGCCGCGAAGAGCTGGAGCGCCTCGCCCAGCGCGTCGAGCTGGAACTGGCGGTTGACCCAGTTCCCGGCCTTGTCCGCGCCGCCCGGGTAGCCGGACAGGCGGGTAAGCGACTTCTCCCCGGGCACCGGCCCGCAGGCCGCGGTGTAGGCGGGCTTCAGGTCAGGGCCGTCGGCCAGGATGCGCTCCGCGACGAACGAGACGGCGTCGTCCAGCAGGCGGTGCGGGCCGCTGGCGGCTACCGCCTGGCCGGTGTAGCACTGGTCCCGGATCCACACGTAGCGGTAGTCGTAGTTCCGGCCGGCCTTGGAGCGCTCCGGCAGCGACATGGTGGCCGCGGCGACCATGCCGCCGCTGCTGCTGGTCAGGCCGGCCAGCACCGCGTAGCTGTGCCGGCTGTCCGCGGCGGCCAGGCTCGGGCCGGGGTCGGGGACGGCGTCCGCCCAGCACGACTCGGTGGCCTGCCAGGCCTCGCGGGCCCGGACCGGGAGCCGGGGCAGGGCCTGGTCCGATATCTCCAGCACCAGGTCGTGATGGGTGCCCGCGTCGAGGTCCAGGTGCAGCTCCAGGGCCCCGTCCGCCCGCACCGAGGCGTCCCCGCCGCCGGACCACCGGACCCGGAGCGGGCCGCTGCGGGCGGTCCAGACCCCGCCAGCCTGCCTGAGCTGGCTCATCCGGTACCGCCCGAAGCCGGCCCTGAGGTCCAGGACCACCCGGACCCGGGCCGGGCCCTCGAGGGCCTCGACCCGGCGCAGCAGCACCGCGGTGTGCGGGTCGCCCGGGTAGGCCAGGGCCTCGCGGCACTCGGTGAACCCGCGGCTGGTGACCCACCGGCTGCGCCAGATGAGCGTGCTGCCCTCGTAGTAGCCACCCCACACGAAGCGCGGTTCCTCCGGGGTCACCGCGTAGACGCCGGGGCCGCCGATCAGGCCGGAGAACACGGCGTCGGAGTCCCACCGGGGTGCGCACAGCCAGGCGATGTCGCCTCGGGGGCCGATCATCGCGCCCCGTTCCCCGTCGGCCACCAGCGCGTACTCGCGCAGTACGTGCGGGGGAAACTCGTCGGCCGCGCCCAGGTCGTGACTCGCCATGCTCTCCTCATCCGCCGGCTGGGGCGTCGGCTACCCCGCTCCGACCGGCCCAAACGGCTTTACCGGCGGACCCGGCTCAGAGCGGGACGACGGGCTCGGCGGCCAGGCCGTACCCTTCCCCGGCCGCCGTGACCAGCTGGCCCAGCATGCTGGTGAGCCCGGCCTGGGTGGCCGGCGGGAGCGCGGCCACGATCCGGCTCAGCTCGCCCTGCCGCCACCCGGTGACCGCGCCGACCAGGCGCTGCCCGCTGGGAGTGAGTTCCAGCGTCACCACGCTCCGGTGCCGCGGGTCACTGCCCCGGGCCACGTGGCCCGCCGCGACCAGCCGGTCGGCCAGCCTGGTGACGGTGGACGCGTCCAGGCCGAGGGCCCGCGCCACCCGCGCCGACCGGGCCCGGCCGAGTTCACCGAGGACGGACAGCATCCGGTACTGGGGCAGGGTGATCACGCCGTCCAGGACGTCCAGGCTCCGCAGCGCCACCCCGGCCAGCACGCGGGTCGCGGCCTGCAGCGCATCCACCTGCTCCGCGAATTCCAGCCGGAGGGGCAGCGAATCCCCGTCCGGGGCGCCAGCCGCCAGGGAGGGCGCCGGCCCGCGCGACGTTTCCACGAAAACATTGTAGGGAGAAACACTTGCTATCCGCCAATGTCAGCGGGGCGGGGCGGCCCAGGCCGCCGTGGGCGGCGTACCCAGCCCGGTCCGCGGGTGGTGTAGCCGTTCGGTGCACGGGTAGTGCCGGCGGCAGGGCTCCCCCAGGGAGCGCGGCGCAGCGGGCCACTGGGGCCGGGAAGGAGGACAGCGCGATGACCACCCGGTACGGCTGCTTCCTGTCCAGGCACCGGCGGTGGCCGTCGGCCCGGTCCCCCGGCACGGCGTGCTCTGCGCCCGGCCGGCGCGGCGGTGAGCGGGCCGAGCGGGCTCGGTCCGAACAGGCGATGTCAGCGCTGCTAGGCTCTCCGCCGGTGTCACAGGCGGGCGTGGGGTGCTGGCCCGGTGGTGATCCTGATGGGATACGACATGTTCCGGGGTTCCAGGGATGAGCAGCTCGAGGTGAGTACGGCCGAGCGGGGACTGGCTGCCCTGATCGAGGTAGCGGAGCGGGCCGTCGAGAAGATCGGCTCGTCCGTGCCGCCTGCCCAGCTCCGCGCGCTGCTGATCATCGACCGGGCCGGGAGCCTCAACCTCAACCGGCTGGCCACCCAGGTGGGTGCCTCCGCGTCGGCCACCAGCAGGCTGTGCGACCGGATGGAGGTCGCGGGACTGCTCACCCGGGACCGGGCCGAAGATAGCCGCCGGGAGATCGTGCTGCTGCTGACCGAGTCGGGGCGGCGGCTGGCCGGCTGGGTGCGCGAGCAGCGGCGGACGGCCCTGGCCGAGATGCTCCAGGCCATGACGCCGGACGGCCGCGACGCGCTGGTGCGAGGGCTCGGCGAGGTGGCCGCCGACGCCGGCTGAGTTATTCCATATGTAAACATTTGCTTTATGCGGCGGAGTCGGGCAGGCTTGCAGTATGGAAATACTTGCCGCAGATGATGCAGCTGCGGCGTATCCGCCCCGGAACATGGGCCGGCCCGCTGACGCAGCTGCGAGCGAGCTTGAACAGCTAGGTGACGAGGAACTGCTGTCCGAGATCCGGTCGGGCCCGCCGGGCAGCCCGCGCCGGGAAGGTGCGTGCGAGGTGCTGGTGGCCCGCTACCGGGGCCTGGTCCGGTCCTGCGCGAACCGCTACCGGCGCAGCCCGGAGCCCACCGAGGACCTGATCCAGGTCGGCTACGTGGGCCTGCTCAAGGCGATCAACAACTTCGACCCCGGGGTCGGCCGGAACCTGGCCGCCTACGCCCAGCCGTGCATCACCGGCGAGATCAAGCGCTACTTCCGCGACAAGCGGTGGCAGGTGCATATCGAGCGCCCGGTCCAGGAGCGGCTGCTGGCGCTGCGCGAGACGGCCCGCGAGCTCACCCAGGAGCTGGGCCGTGCGCCGACCGACGCCGAACTCGCCAGCGACCTGGGCCTGACCGAGGCCGACGTGCGGGAGGCGCGCGGCGCGGACCTGCTCCTGCAGCCGGCCTCGCTCGACGCCCCGCTGTCCGGCCAGCCCGACACGGCCAGCCTGGCCGACCTGCTCGGCGGCGAGGACCCGCAGATGGAGCACACCCTGTCGATGGAGGCGCTCGCCGTGCACTGGGGTGAGCTGCCCCGGCGGGAGCAGCGCATCCTGCTGATGCGTTTCTACGGGGACATGACCCAGGCCGAGATCGGCCAGAACCTGGGTATCTCGCAGATGCACGTATCCCGGCTGCTCGCCCACGCGCTCACGTTCCTGCGGCAGCGCATCGCCTCGCCCGACGGCGCGGAAGGCATGCTCGCCGCGAGCTAGCAAGACGGCGCCCCGGACCCGCGTTCCCACGCCTCCGGCCCGGGGCGCCGCCCGCTGTGAAAACGGAAGTCTCTCGCGTTTGGCGACATTATCCTGTCGCGGAGCAGGGAGCGGAGAAGCCGCTGGCCCCGGACCCGGGCTGGCGGTCTTGTCATAAGGAGCGTTGGTTGAGGCTACGTCCCCCAGGCGCGCCGTGAGCATGCCGACCCGGACCGGGGTGCCCGCGCCGCGCGGCCCGGCCAGCCCCCCGCAGGAGAGCAGCAGCCTGGACCCGCCCCGCCTGGCCTGGCTGGGCGACCCGGACACGATTCTCCTGGTGGAGGACGACGCCGGCGACGTCCTGCTGGTCGAGGAACTGCTCGCCGACAGCGGCATGCAGGCCTCGCTGACCGCGGTGCGCTCCCTCGCTGAGGCCACGGACCTGCTCAGCCGGGGCGCCACGCCCGGCTGCGTCCTGCTCGACCTGCACCTGCCGGACGTGGCGGGGCTGGAGGCGGTCACCCAGATGCTGGCCGCCGCCCCGGGCGCGCCGGTGGTGGTGCTGACCGGCCTGGCCGAGGAGAGCGCCGGGCTCGCCGCGGTCGCCGCGGGCGCCCAGGACTACCTGATCAAGGGCCAGGCGCCCCCGGACGTGTTCGGCCGGGCCATCCGCTACGCCACCCAGCGCAAGCACGTGGAACAGGCGTCTGCGGCGCTGCAGCTCAGCGCGCTGCGGGCGGAGGAGAACGCCCGGCTGGAGCGGGCCCTGCTGCCCACCCCGCTGATCCGCACCGGCGCGTTCGAGATGGTCGCCCGCTACCGGCCCGGCCGGGCCAACGCCCTGCTCGGCGGCGACTTCTACGACGTGGTCGAGACGCCGGACGGCGTCGTGCACGCGGTCATCGGTGACGTCTGCGGGCACGGTGCGGCCGAGGCCGCTATCGGGGTCTGCCTGCGGGTGGCCTGGCGGTCCCTGGTCCTGGCCGGCGCGCCCCCGGCGGCGCTGATGGGCCTGCTCGAGGAGCTGCTGATGGCCGAGCGGGAGGACGATCACCTCTTCGCCACCCTGACTCACCTGGTCTTCGGCCCGGACCGGCGCAGCGTCCGGGTGCTGCGGGCGGGCCATCCGGGGCTGCTGCTGCGCACGCCGGGACACGTCGAGCTGGTCGAGGGCCCGGCCGGGCCCGCGGTCGGCCTGGAGTCCGGCATGTCCTGGCCGGAGGAAGATCTGCCGCTGCCCCCGGGCGCGGGCCTGGTGCTGTTCACCGACGGGCTGTTCGAGGGCCGGGTGGGCCCGGGCAGCCAGCGGCTCGGCGAGGACGGGCTGCTGGCCCTGGCCCGCGACCTGGCGGCGGCGCCCCCGGCCGGTTTCGTGGATAGCCTGCTGGACACGACCGAGGCCGCGGCCGCCCCCTACGGCGGGCTCGCCGACGACGTCGCCCTCGTCCACCTCGGCTGGAAGGCAACGCAGTGAGCGCATCCGGGGCGCCGGCAGGCCGGCGCCCGTTCCGGGAACTCACGGTCCAGGGCTGGTTCCGGCTGGTGTTCGCGGTGCTCGCGCTCCTGGTCGTGCTGGCCGCGGTCCTCGTCGTCGCGCTGACAGCCAAGACCCGGGGCACCTCCAACGAGCTGGCCAACTCGATCCTGCCGGCCCAGGCCCAGGCCTACCGGCTGCAAGGGGCCCTGGTCGACCAGGAGACCGGGGTCCGCGGCTACGGTCTCACCGGCGACGTGCGGTTCCTCCAGCCGTACACGGCCGGCCGGGTCACCGAGCAGGCGGCCGCGGCCCAGCTCCGCGCGCTGGTCGGCAGGAGAGCGCCGCTGGAGCGGGACCTGGCCCGGATCGAGCAGGCCGCCCGCGCCTGGCGGACCGGGTACGCGATCCCGTCCATCGACCGCGCCCGCCAGGGCCCGCTGAGCGGCACCGACCTGGCCCAGCTGGACCGGGGCAAGAACGCCTTCGACCGGCTCCGGGTGCTGTTCACCGCCCAGAACTCCCGCCTGGCGGCGGACGTGGCCGCCGACCGGGCCGCCCTCGGCCGGGCCCGGGTCGTCCAGAACTGGGTCTACGGGGCCATCCTGGTCGTCTTCCTGCTGGCCGCGGTGGCGCTCGCGATCATGCTGGACCGCTCCGTCATCCGGCCGCTGCACCGGCTGCGTGAGGCCTCCGACGAGGTGGCGGGCGGTGACTACAGCCAGCACATCGAGGCCAGCGGCCCGGCGGACCTGCGGGCCGTGTCCGCGGCCGTCGAGGGGATGCGCTCCGAGCTGGTCGCGGCGCTGGAGGCCAGCCGCGCCGCCCAGGCCGTCGCGGCCCGCCAGGCGGCCGACCTGGATGCCCAGGCCGCCGAGCTGCGCCGGTCCAACGGCGAGCTGGAGCAGTTCGCCTACGTCGCCTCGCACGACCTGCAGGAACCGCTGCGGAAGATCGCGTCGTTCTGCCAGCTGCTGGAGAAGCGCTACAGCGACAAGCTGGACGAGCGGGGCCTGAAGTACATCGAGTTCGCCGTGGACGGCGCCAAGCGGATGCAGATCCTGATCAACGACCTGCTGACCTTCTCACGGGTCGGCCGGGCCGGCGACGTGCGCGTCCCGGTGCCGCTGGACCAGCCGCTGGACGCGGCGGCCACGGCCCTGTCCGCCGTGATCGAGGAGACCGGGGCGGTCATCGAGCGTCCCGGCCCGCTGCCGGAGGTGATGGGCGATCCGACCCTGCTCGGCATGCTGTGGCAGAACCTCGTCGGCAACGCCATCAAGTTCCGGGCCGCGGACCGTGCCCCGGTGATCCGCATCACCGCGGACGAGCGGCCGGACGGGGGATGGCAGATCGGGGTGGCCGACAACGGCATCGGCGTCCCGCCGGAGTTCGCCGAGAAGATCTTCATCATCTTCCAGCGGCTGCACGGGCGGGACACCTACCCGGGCACCGGGATCGGCCTCGCGCTGTGCAAGCGGATCGTCGAGCAGCACGGCGGCGAGATGTTCCTGGACACGGCCTACTCGGGCGGGACGCGCATCTACTTCACGCTGCCCCCGCCCGCCACTCCCGACCCCGCTGGGCCGCCCGGCGGCCCCGGGGTCACCGGCACCCTCTCCATCCCCGAAGGGACACCACATGTGCGACCTGGAACAGATCGAAGTCCTGCTGGTCGAGGATGACCCCGGCGACGAGCTGATGACCCGGGAGGCGTTCGAGGACAACAAGATCCGCAACCGGCTGCACGTGGCCCGGGACGGGGAAGAGGCCCTGGACTTCCTGTACCGCCGCGGCGCGCACGCCGGCGCGCCCGCCGCCGACCTGATCCTGCTCGACCTCAACCTGCCCAAGTACGACGGCCGGCAGATCCTGGAGAAGATCAAGTCCGATCCGGAGCTCTCCCACGTGCCGGTGGTCGTGCTGACCACCTCCTCCTCGGAGGAGGACATCCTGCGCAGCTACAAGCTGCACGCCAACGCGTACGTCACCAAGCCGGTGGACGTGGAGCAGTTCATCGCGGCCGTGCGGCAGATCGACGAGTTCTTCGTGTCCGTGGTCAGGCTTCCCCGGCGGTGACGCCCCGCTGGGCCTTCTCGTCCTCGTCAGGGGCGTCGCCGTCCCGGCCCTGGCCGGCGTCGCCGCCGGCGGGCCCGGCGCCGGCCGGCTGGTCCCCGGCGGCCTCGTCGCCGGGCCGGCTGATGCCCGAACATGTCGCCCAGCGCCCGGCGCATAGTGGCCCAGCTCGAGCCCCGCGGCACCTTGAGCGAGATGAAAGACGCGATCCCGGTCGGAATCGGCAGCCAGAAGTTCACCAGCCGCCAGGCCAGCACGCCCAGCGTGGCGACGCTGCGGGTCAGGCCGAAGCTGACCAGCAGCACGGGGGTCACCGAGTCGATCACGCCCAGCCCCGCCGGGGTGATCGGGATGGCGCCGAGCACGTTCGCGATGCCGTACGCGGCGAACAGCCCCACCGGGTTGGTGAAGCTGCCGAACGCGGCGATGAAGCACCACAGCGACGCCGCGTCGAGCAGCCAGTTGAGCGACGCCCAGCTCAGCGAGCCGATCATGACCCGCCGGTTGCTGGCCAGCCGGCGCAGCGACTCGTCCGCCTGGAGCACGATCTTCTCCAGCCGGTCCCCGCCGACGCCGGGGATCTTGTCGCCGACCGCGTGCAGGATGCGCCCGGCCCGCGGTGCGCCGCGGGTGAGCCCGATGATCAGCGCGGCGATCAGGGCCAGCAGCACCGCGCCCACGATGGCCACGGTCGCGTAGATGGCCCGGAACCCGGACAGCGGGATGGAGATGACCAGCGACAGCCAGAGCAGGACGTTCAGCACGATGGTGGAGCCCATGCCCTTGGTCGCCATCATCACGCCGACGTCGGTGCCGTCCAGCCCCTCTGAGGTGAAGAGCGAGTAGCCGACGCCCGCGCTGCCGATGGTGCCCGCGGGGATCATGTGCGCCACCGCCGCCGCGGCCAGGTCGATCCGGAACAGCCGCGAGAGGCCCGGCCTGCCCTCCGGAGGCAGCAATTCCCGGGTCAGCAGCGCGTAGCAGAACAGCGAGGCCCCTTCGAGCACCAGCCCGGCGATCATCCACGGGATGCTCACCCGGCCGAGCAGGTAGAGGTTCTTGCTCGCGCCGACCAGTTCCGGGATGACCAGGTACTCGATGATCAGGGCCAGGATGAACAGGATCACGATCCGGCGGATCGGCCGCCTGGCCGCCCGCAGCCAGCTGGCCCGCAGCCAGCGTGGCAGCGGGGGAGCGCCGCCGCCCTGCGGCTCGTCCCCCGGTGGCTGCTGCGGCCCGGTCAGCTGCGATCCAGTCTGCGGAAGGTGACCTCGTTCAGCAGCAGGCGCAGCGCCGCCGCGGCGGGGATCGCGACCAGGGCCCCGATCAGGCCCATCAGCGCCCCGCCGAGCAGGACTGCCACCACCGTCACCACCGCGGGCACCTCCACCGTCCGCCCCATTATTCGCGGCACTATGAGGTAATCCTCCGCCAGGCGGTAGGCGATGTAAAAAGCGAGGGTGGCGATGGCCACCGGGAGGGACACGGTCAGGGCGACCAGGGAGACGATCGCGCCGCCGACCGTGGATCCGATCACCGGGATCAGGTCGAGCAGGGCGACCAGGAGGCCCAGCAGCAGCGGGTAAGGGATGCCGAAGATCTGCAGCCAGGCCCAGGTGCCGGCCCCGGCGATCAGCGAGGTCAGGAAGTTGCCCAGCATGTAGCCGCCGACCTTGACGAAGATCTCGTCGCCGATCAGGATGACCCGCGACCGCCGGGACTGCGGCGCCAGCCGGTACAGGAACAGCTTGATCCGCGGCATCGCGGCCAGGAAGTAGACCACCAGCACGATGACGACCAGCACCGAGCTGGCCGCGCTGAGCACCAGCGCGCCGGCCCCGAGCACGCCGCCGACCAGCGCGGTGCCCTTGCTGGACAGCAGCTTGGTCAGCCGCGCCTCGATCTGGAACCGCGAGTTCAGCTTGCCGAGCTCGGAGTTGTGGTCCTTGAGCGTGGTCACGTAGTGCGGCAGCTCGTGGACCAGGGCGGTGACCTGGGCGGTGAGCGGCGGCACGGCCGCGGCCACGAACCCGGCCACGACCGCGGCCACGATGAGCAGGATCACGATCACGGCCGCCCAGCGGGGCAGGCGGCGGCGGGTCAGCCACTTCACCGCCGGGTCGAGCCCCGCCGCGATGAACAGGGCGAGGCCGATGAGGACGAGCACCGAGCGCGCCCTGATCAGCAACTCCACCAGCCCGTAGGTCACCGCCACGCCGGCCGCGGCGGCCATGCCGACGAAGAACGGTGAGCGGCGGTTCATGGGGCGGCCGAGCCGGCCCAGGCCGCCGGTTTCCTCGGCGATCGCGGCGGCCGCGTCGACCGCCTGCTGCATGTGGTCGTGATCGCGCGGGCCGGCCGCCGCATCATCCAGCGCGTCGTCGCCGGCGATGGCCGGCTCGCTGCCGCCGCTGCCCGGCTGGTCCAGGTCGCCGGGGGCGCCGGTGCGTGGCTGGTCCAGGTCGCCGCGCTTCACGTCGCCCATCCTCCTGAAGGCACTGCCGGGCTGACCGGAGGCCGGCGGGGGCGGCAGGGCCGTGAGGCTCTAGACTGCCCCGCCGCGCCCTTTCACACGTTCCCGGCCGGGGCAGATAGAGCCGGGTGGCGGGTACCCGCGGGGTCCCCGCGCGGGGCAGATACGGCCGGTGGCGGGTACCCGTGGGTTCGTGCGGTGCGGTGCCCCCGGGGGGCTACCTGCCGCCGGTGGCAGGCCAGACGCCGGCCACCGGGCAGCCCGCGCTCCCCGGTGCCCCGCTGCCCCCGGACCCTGCGGTCCGCCCGGACCCCGCAGTGTGGCTGGCCGTGCCGCGCAGCCGGGCTGCCATGGCCGCCACCACGGCCTGGCCGCAGCCGCGCCGCCCGGCGGGTGCGCTGCTGACCAGGCTCACGATCAGCAGGCTGACCGCCGCGACGAGCAGCAACGGCATCAGCGCGATCCGCCCCAGCCGCCACCCGGGCCCAGAGCGCCGCCGCCCAGGCCGGTACCGCGGCTGGACGACCCAGCCGGGCTGGTAGCGGGGACCGGGCAGCCAGTGCCGGAGATGCCACCGGCCCGGGCGGCAGGGTCTCCACGGCCGGCATCGCCGTCAGCCGGTTGAGGTCGGTGAAGACGCCGAACATCGTGGCGAGCCGGGGCTCCGCCGACTCGAGGACGTCGTCGATCGCGTCCAGCGCGCGCTGCTGGCTAGCGGGCAGGGTCATAGATTCTCTCCGGGTCGGATGCTCGCCGTACGCTACCCGGACCGCACGGGCGGATCGGCCGCCCGCGGTGTGACGTTGGCCTCGTTGGCCGGCGCCGGCAGGCCGCCTGGATTCCGCCGCCGGGGCGGCTTTCCGTGAAATCCGGGCCCAACCGGTATGGGGCAGGCCGCCACGGGTAGCGGCGGGGGCCCCGTGACTGGAGAAGGAGTGCCGCCCCCATGACGAGCATCGACGCAGTACGGGGAGAGGTGGACATGGACAGCCCGCCCGCGTGGCGGGTCAGCGCCGCCGCCTTCACCGCCGCCGCGGAGTCCGGCCGGCTGGACCTCCCGCTGCCGGGCAGCGGGCAGACGCGGGAACGCTGGGCCCGGCTGATCAGCCTGGCCGCCGAGGACCTGTCCCTGGCCCGGCTGGGCGAAGGGCACGCCGACGCGCTGGCCATCCTGGCCGAGCTGGGCGGCCCGGCGCCCGCGCCGGGCGCCCGGTGGGGCGTCTGGGCCGCCCAGCCCCCCGGCCGCGGCCTGACCGCGGCCCGCGCGGCGCGGGGCTGGCGGCTCACCGGCCTCAAGCAGTACTGCTCCGGGGCGCGGGTGTGCACCGACGCCCTGGTCACCGCGGCCGCGCCGGACGGGATCCGGCTGTTCGCGGTGGCGGCCGGCGGTCTTGCGCCCAGTACCCGGCAGCTGGCCGGCGACCGGGATGGCGGGCAGCGACACCCTCGACGTCGAGTTCGATGACGTGCCCGCCGAGCCGGTCGGGCCGCCCGGCGGCTACACCGGGCGGCCCGGCTTCACCCACGGCGGCGTCGGCGTCGCGGCCTGCTGGTACGGCGGGGCCCGCGCGGTCGCGGACACCCTGCTCGGCGCGGCGCGCCGCCGTGACGTGGGCCCCCACGCCCTGGCCCACCTGGGCGCGGCGGACATCGCGCTGACCAGCGCGCGGGCCGCGCTGGACCACGCCGCGGACGAGATCGACGCCGACCCCTACGACCTGGCCGGCGCCGGGCCGGCCCGCGCGCTGCGGGTCCGGGCCCAGGTCGAGGCGGCCGCCACCGAGGTGATGACCCGGGTCGGCCGGGCGCTCGGGGCCGGGCCGCTGGGCCACGACGAGGCGCACGGCCGCCGGGTCGCCGACCTGACCGTCTACCTGCGCCAGCATCACGCCGAGCGGGACCTGGCCCAGCTGGGCGCGCTGGTCGCCGAGCGGGGTCCCGCGTGGTGAACGCGATCGAGGCACCCGGCACCGACGAGGCGGACTGGCGGGCCTGGGCGGGGCTGAGCCAGCTCCCGGCGGCCGACCTCACCGGCTGGTCCCGCGTGCTGGTGCTCGCCGCCCATCCTGACGATGAGGTGCTCGGCGTGGGCGGCACGATGGCGCTCCTGGCCGCGGCCGGGACCCGGCTCCGGCTGGTCGCGGTGACCGACGGCGAAGCCTCCCATCCTGGCCACCCCGACCCGGCCGCGCTGGCCGCCCGCCGGGCCGCCGAGACGGCCAGCGCGCTCCGGGTGCTCGGCGCCCAGGCCACCGAGGTGATCCGGCTCGGCTTCCCCGATACCCGCGTGGCGGCCCGCGAGGACATCCTGGCCGCCCGGCTGCGCGATCTCGCCGCGGGCTGCGACGCGGTCCTGGCCCCCTGGGCCCGGGACGTGCACGCCGACCACGAGGCGGTGGGCCGGGCCGCCCGGCGCGCCAGCCCGCTCACGTTCTGGTACCCGGTGTGGACCTGGCACTGGGCCCACCCGGGCGACCCGCGGGTCCCGTGGGAGCACGCCGAGCGCGTCTCGTTGCGGCCCTCGGTTGCCGCCCGGAAACGCGCCGCCATCTGCTGCTTCGCCAGCCAGCTGGAACCCCGGGGTCCCGGCGCCGGCCCGGTCCTCACCCTGGATACGGTGGCCCATTTCACCCGCGATCACGAAGTGCTGTTCCGGGCGGCGGGCCGGTGAGCCTGGACACGGGGTACTTCGACCGGATGTACGCGGCGGCCCGTGACCCATGGGGGCTGGCCAGCCGCTGGTACGAGGCGCGCAAGTACGCGCTCACCCTGGCCCTGCTGCCCGAGCCGCACTACGAGGACGTGTTCGAGCCGGGCTGCTCCGTGGGGGTGCTGACCGGGATGCTGGCCGGACGCGGCGGCCACGTGCTGGCCTGGGACGCCTCCGTGGCGGCGGTCCGGGCGGCCGCCGCGAGGACCGCGGCGCTGCCGAACGTGCGCGTGCGCCGCGGCGCCATCCCCGGCGACTGGCCGCCGGGCCAGTTCGACCTCATCGTGTTCTCCGAGGTCCTGTACTACTTCGCCGGCGACGAACTGGACCGGGTCCTGGACCGCGGCGCCGCGTCGCTGCGGCCAGGCGGTTCGCTGCTCGCGGTGCACTGGCGGCACCCGGTGGCCGACTACCCGCGCGGCGGCGACGACGTGCACGAAGCGCTGGCCGCGCGGCCCGACCTGGCGCTGCGGGTCGGGCACACCGAGACCGACTTCACCGCCGGGGTCTACCAGCGGGCCGGCCGTGAGCTGGTCTCGGTCGCCCAGGCCGAGGGCCTGGTGTGAGCCCCGGTGCCACGGGCGGCGGCGTGAGGCTCCCGTGATCGCTGCTGTCGGAGTCGTCATCCCGGCGCACGACGAGGAAGACCTGCTGCCGTCCTGCCTGGCCGCGGTGCGGCTGGCCGCCGCGCCGCTGGCCGGCATCCCGGTCCACGTGGTCGTGGTGGCGGACGCCTGCACCGACCAGACCGCCGGGCTGGCCCGGGCCGGGGGAGCGGCCGTGCTGGACATCGGGGCCCGGAGCGTGGGCGCGGCCCGCGCCGCCGGGGTGGCGGAGGTGCTCCGCCGGACCGGGCCGCTCCACCCGGCCTCGGTCTGGCTGGCCACGACGGACGCGGACACGCTGGTGCCGCCGTGCTGGCTGACCCGGCAGCTCCGCTACGCCGAGGGGGGCTGGGACGCGGTCGTGGGCACGGTCACGGTGACCGACTGGCGTCAGTACCCGGCCGCGGTGCCACCGCTGTTCCAGGAGCGGTACCGGACGGGCGGGGCGACCCACCCGCACGTGCACGGGGCCAACCTGGGCTTCAGCGCGGCCGCGTACCTGGCCGCGGGCGGGTTCGGGCCGGCCACGACCGCCGAGGACCACGCCCTCGTCAGCGCGCTCGCCGCCGCCGGCCGCCAGGTGCTGCGCACCACCACGGTGAGCGTGGTCACCTCGGCCCGGCGCCGGGCCCGGGCCCCGCACGGCTTCAGCCACCTGCTGGCCGGGCTGGCGGTCCCCGCGGAGGCCTGAACGCTGGCCCCGGCGCCGCTGTCAGGTCCGGGGCGCCGTCAGGTCCGGGGCTGCTCGCTCTCCCGGCGGCCAGCGGCCCGCCGGACCGCCGACCGGCGGGCGGGGCTGATGCCATCCTCGCCCGATGCGGTCTGGGTGGGGTCGATGAACACGTACGGCGTGACCGGCAGCCGCTCGGACAGCCGGTGATCGATGTCGTCGGCCAGGTCTTCCACCTGGTCCGCGCTCGAGTCGTCGCTCAGCGCGACCCGGGCCGCCACGATCAGGCTGTCCGGGCCGACGTGCATGGTCTGCAGCCCCAGCAGCCGGTCGACGCCGGGCGTCTCCCCGATCTCGTCCTGGATGATCTTGATGACCTTGGGGTCGGCCGACCGGCCGATGAGCAGCTCCCGGCTGTCCATGCCGAGCCGGAGGGCCACCACGATCAGCAGCACCCCGATCGCGATGGAGGCGCTCCCGTCGTAGACCGGGGAGCCGGTGATCTGCTCCAGCAGCAGGCCGCCAGCGGCCAGCGCGAGCCCGATGACCGCGGCGGTGTCCTCGAACAGCGCCGCCTTGACCGTCGTGTCCCGGCTGGTCTTGACGTGCTCCAGGGTGTGGGTGTGGTCGCGGCGGGCCTCGCCGCGCAGCTGCCCGTAGGCCCGCATGAACGAGGTGCCCTCCGCGATGGCGCACACGCCCAGCACCACGTACGCGATCAGGAAGTCGCTGGTCTTGCTGTGCATCGAGAGGATGCCCTCGAAGATGGAGAACCCGGCGCCCGCGATGAAGATCCCGAACGCGGCCAGCAGCGACCAGAAGTAGCGCTCCTGGCCGTACCCGAACGGGTGCTCCTCGTCGGCCGGGCGCTGGCCCTGGCGCACCGAGGTGAACAGGAACACCTGGTTGAGCGTGTCGGCGAACGAGTGGGCCGCCTCGGCCAGCATGGCGCTGGAGCCGGTGAGGACCCCGGCCACCAGCTTGGCGATCATCACGATGATGTTCGCGCCGCCAGCGATCAGCACCGTGCGGGTGGTGTCCCCCCGGGACTCCGCCTGCCGCTCGGCGCGTGCCTGTCCCGCACTCGACGTCATGGGCGGCCTGCCCGGCCCGCGGTGTCTGTCATCGAGAGCCAGTTGCCCCGGGCAGATCCGGCTAAACCGCCTGCGGTCCGGTCAGCTGCCTTCGCGGCCGGCCTGCAGGCCGGTCAGCCCCGGTGCTGCAGCGTGTAGCGGACCGTCTGCACCCGGATCAGCCCGTCGCTGAAGACGAACGTGTCGATGCCGTCGTCCGCGAACGTGGCGCCGGCGTCCGCGGCCCACTCCAGGAACAGCACGTCGCCCTCGTAGATCTGCGTCTTCAGGGTCCAGTCGGCGTTCGGCACGTCCGAGAGCAGCTGGGTGAACGCGGCCCGGATCCCGTCCAGGCCGCGCAGCACGCCCGCGGGCGAGATGAACACCGCGTCCTCGGCGTAGTCGGCGACGATCCCCTCCAGGTCACCGGCCCCGAGCGCCTGGGCGTGGTGAGCGAAGACTTCCTGCGGCGTCCGTGCCATCGCTATCTCCCTTGGTGGCCAGCCGGTGGGACCTACCATATGGTGCGCACTCCCGACCTGGAAGGCAGAGCCTCTCGTGACCGCAACCGCCCCCGCCGCCCCCCAGCTTCCGGCCGCCGGAGGAGTCCAGCGCAGGATCGCCGAGGAACTGGGGGTGCGCGAGGGACAGGTCACCGCGGCGGTCGACCTGCTCGACGGCGGGGCCACGGTGCCGTTCATCGCCCGGTACCGCAAGGAAGTTACCGGGGCCCTGGACGACGCGCAGCTGCGCACGCTGGAGGAGCGGCTGCGCTACCTGCGCGAGCTGGAGGAACGGCGGGCGGCCATCCTGGAGTCGGTCCGGGCCCAGGGCAAGCTCGACGACGAGCTCACCGCGCGGATCATGGCCGCCGACTCCAAGGCCCGGCTGGAGGACATCTACCTGCCCTACAAGCCCAAACGCCGGACCCGGGCGCAGATCGCCCGCGAGGCCGGGCTGGAGCCGCTCGCGGACCTGCTGCTGGCCCACCCGGAAACCAGCCCCCAGGAAGCCGCCGCGCCGTACGCGGACGCGGAGCGCGGCGTGCCCGACGCGGCCGCGGCGCTGGACGGCGCGCGGGCCATCCTGGCCGAGCGGTTCGCCGAGGACGCCGACCTGATCGGCGAGCTGCGCGAGCTGATGTGGTCGCGAGGCCGGCTGGTCTCCCGGGTCCGCGAGGGCCGGGAGGAGGCCGGCGCCAAGTTCGCGGACTACTTCGAGTTCGCGGAGCCGTTCACGGCGCTGCCCTCGCACCGGATCCTGGCCATGATGCGCGGGGAGAAAGAGGAAATCCTCGACCTGACCATGGACCCTGGTGAGCCCGAGGCTGACGGCCTGGCTCCTTCCGCCCCGTCCGATTACGCAACGAGAATCGCCCGCCGCTATGACGTCGCCGACCTGGGCCGTCCCGCGGACCGCTGGCTGGGGGACACGGTGGCCTGGGCCTGGCGGACCCGGATCGTCGTGCACCTCGGGGTGGACCTGCGGATGCGGCTGTGGCAGCGGGCCGAGGACGAGGCGGTGGTGGTGTTCGCGGCCAACCTCCGCGACCTGCTGCTGGCCGCACCGGCCGGGACCCGGCCCACGATGGGCCTGGACCCGGGCTTCCGCACCGGGGTCAAGGTCGCGGTGGTGGACGGGACGGGCAAGGCGGTCGCCACCGACACGATCTACCCGCACGAGCTGCGGCGGGGCGGCGGCGCCGGCGGGGCGGGCTCGGCCCGGTGGGCGGAGTCCATCGCGACCCTGGCCCGGCTGGCCGCGGCCTGCCAGGTCGAGCTGATCGCGATCGGCAACGGCACCGCCTCGCGCGAGACGGACCGGCTGGCCGCGGACCTGATCAAGGCGCACCCGGAGCTGAAGCTGACCAAGGTGATGGTGTCCGAGGCGGGGGCGTCGGTGTACTCGGCGTCCGCGTACGCCTCCCGCGAGCTGCCCGGCATGGACGTGTCGCTGCGCGGGGCGGTCTCGATCGCCCGGCGGCTCCAGGACCCGCTGGCCGAGCTGGTCAAGATCGACCCGAAGTCGATCGGGGTCGGCCAGTACCAGCACGACCTGGCCGAGATCAAGCTGTCCCGGTCGCTGGACGCGGTGGTCGAGGACTGCGTGAACGGGGTCGGCGTCGACGTGAACACCGCGTCGGTCCCGTTGCTGGCCCGTGTGTCGGGGATCAGCGAGGGGCTGGCCACCGCGCTGGTGGCCCGGCGCGACGAGGCCGGGCCGTTCCGCAGCCGCCAGGCGCTCAAGGACGTGCCGCGGCTGGGGCCGAAGGCGTTCGAGCAGTGCGCGGGGTTCCTGCGCATCCCCGGCGGCGATGACCCGCTGGACGCGTCCAGCGTCCACCCCGAGGCCTATCCCGTGGTCCGGCGCATCCTGAAGGCGGCCGGGACACCGATGCCCGGGCTGATCGGCAACACCTCGGTGCTGCGGTCGCTGAAGCCGCAGGAGTTCACCGACGAGCGGTTCGGCCTGCCGACCGTGACCGACATCCTCAGCGAACTGGAGAAGCCCGGCCGTGACCCGCGGCCCGCGTTCACCACGGCCAGCTTCGCCGAGGGCGTGGAGACGCTGGAGGACCTGGCGCCCGGGATGGTGCTGGAGGGGGTGGTGACCAACGTGGCCGCGTTCGGGGCCTTCGTGGACATTGGCGTGCATCAGGACGGCCTGGTGCACGTGTCCGCGATGTCGCGCACCTTCGTGTCTGACCCCCGGGAGGTCGTCAAGCCGGGGGACGTGGTCCGGGTCCGCGTGCTGGGGGTGGACATCCCCCGCAAGCGGATCTCGCTCACGCTGCGGCTGGACGACGAGGCGGCGGGTCACGGCGGGGGCCGCGGCGGGTCACGGCGTGACCCGGCGGCCGCGGGCCAGCCCGAGCGCCAGCCCGCGGGCCCGCCGGAGCGCGGCGAACGAGGCACCCGGGGGAGCGGCCGCCCAGGCCAGGAACGCGGGCGCCCAGGCCAGGGTGGCGGGCGGCAGGACCAGCGGGGCGGGCGCCCAGGCCAGGGTGGCGGCCGTCCGGGCCAGGGTGGCGGCCGTCCGGGCCAGGGTGGCGGGCGCCCAGGCCAGGGGGGCGCGGACCAGTCCGGCGGGGCCATGGCCGAGGCGCTCCGGCGGGCTGGCCTGGTCGGGAACCAGCCGGACGGCCACCCCGGCAAACGCCCCTGACCCAGCCCCTCACCCCAACGCCCCAGCCCCCCGGGCCCCCCGGCCCCGTGCGCATCACGTCTCACTTTGATCACGGGCCGCGATGACTTATCACCTATCTGGTGCATCCCGGCGTCCGGTTTACCCCGATTTGAGGGCACCAGATAGGTGATAAGTCAGTGGATCCACGGCTGGGGGCGGGGCGGGGGCGGGGAGGGGTAATGACGTACGCGGGTAGGGAGTCATGAGAACGCTCTGTCTAAAGTGATGTTACTGATTGTTGAACTTGGGGTTGCTGTGGCAGGTGTCACGCATCCTGCGGCAGAGGGGCTCTGGGCATGACCCGGGGAGAGCAGAACCGGCTCTCCGCCAGGGACGGCGCGGACAGGGGAGGTTGCAGCCAGGACGGTTCTCGTTCGCCGAGGCTCAGGCCTGGGCGGAGTCCCGGGCGGGGGCCTGGGCGAGCGGGGGTGAGGGGCGATGACGTCGCGTCGGGGGATCTTGGCGGCCTACACCGCCTGGATGACGCTGCTCGTCGTGGCCTACTACGCGCTGCCGGGACTCCGGGTCGGGCTGTGGGGCGTGCTGGCGCTCTCCGGGGTCGCCGCCATCGTGGCCGGCGTGATCCTCAACCGCCCGGCCTCCCGCGCCCCGTGGCTGCTGCTGGCCGCGGCGAACCTGAGTTTCGCCGTGGGCCAGCAGAGCTTCCTGATCCTGACCGAGGTCGGGCACCGGGCCGTGCCGTTCCCGTCCTTCGTAGACCTGTTCTACCTGGCGTCCTACCCCTTGTACGCCGCTGGCCTGGCCATCTTCATCCGGCGCCGCTCGGCCGGGTCTGACCGGCGCAGCCTGCTGGACGCGCTGACCCTGACCGTGGGCCTGGCCCTGCTGTCCTGGGTGTTCCTGATCCTGCCCTACGTGAACAACGCCACCCTGACCTGGCTGCAGAAGGCGGTCGCGATCGCCTACCCGCTGGGCGACGTGCTGGTCCTGGCCATGCTGGCCCGGCTGCTGGCCCCCGGCACCTGGCGGTCCCGGTCCCTGCAGCTGCTCACCCTGGGCAGCCTGGGGCTGCTCGGCTCGGACGTCGGCTTCGGCCTGGCCCAGCTGTACGGCTCGTTCCGGCTGGGCACCCTCACCGACTTCGGCTGGGCCGTGTTCTACACGGCCTGGGGTGCGGCCGCGCTGCATCCGAGCATGACGGAGCTGACCCAGCCGGTGGCCCGCCAGCGGGCCCCGAGCTCGGTGGTCCGGCTGACCCTGATCATGCTGGCCTCGCTGATCGCCCCGGCGGTGCTGCTGGCCGAGGCCCTCGAGCACCGGGTCCAGGACGCCGGGGTGATCGCGGTCTGCTCGGCGCTGCTCTACGTCCTGGTCCTGTCCCGGCTCGCGGACGTGGCGGCCGCGCTGCGCCGGGCCCTGGCCCGGGCCCAGGTCCTGCGGCTGGCCGGGGCGGCCCTGGCCGCGGCGGCCACGGTGGAGCAGGCCGCGAGCGCGGTCAGGTCCGGGGTGGCCTCGCTGATGGAAAACCGCCAGCGCGGGCCCGTCCTGCTCGCCGTGCGCGAGGGCGGCACCCTGCGGGTGGTGGGCGCCCCGCCCGATGAGCCGCCGGTGGCCACGCAGCTGCCCGCCGGGCAGGCGGAAGGCTGGCTGTCGCTGCTGACCGGGCCCGCGCCGCAGCTGCTGCCCGGCGACCCGGACGGTGACCAGCCGGACGTCCTGCTCTGCCCGCTCTACCTGCAGGACAGGCCCGCCGGTGATCCGCTGATCGGGGTGCTGTCGGTGTCCGGGGCCAGCCCGGACCTGGCCGAGCTGTCCGGCACGTTCGAGGTGCTGGCCCGGCAGGCGGCCCTGGTGGTCGAGCGGGTCGTGCTGAGCGGCGAGGTGATCCGGCGCAACAGCGAGGCGTACTTCCGGACCCTGGTGCACGACACGTCCGACGTCATCCTGATCGTGGACGACTCCGGCCGGATCCGGTACGCCACCCCGTCGGCCCGGAGCATCTTCGGCGATGTCCCGGTGGACGGGGAGTAC
>CAWKOA010000002.1:0-24067 GCA_963851025.1 uncultured Actinomycetes bacterium | reverse complement strand
TCGAGTTCCGCTTCAACGTCTAACCATCGTGAAGGCGCCGTGCCGTCGTGAAGCGCTGCGGGAATTGTCACCTCTGGGTGAGACGGTCGGGTCATGACGAACCGCGAGGACCTCGAGATAACCCAGCTCACCCGCCCAGGTGAGGCCTATCCAGCGGTGAGGCAGGAGCTGACCGCATGCTGGGTAGCGGTCACGAACGCCGGCGGCGCGGCGGGATTCCCTTTTCCCCCAGTCAACGGAAGTCACGTCCGGCCGGCAGTCGATGCCCTTGCGGGCCGCCTCAACCCAAGCCAGAGCCGGATACTGCTTGCCCGTGTCGCGGGCGCCCTCGCGGGCTGGGTGGGCCTCAGCCGCGACCCCAGCCCTCTCATCGCGCACTGGGGTGTGGTCAGCCACTTGCAGACGCAGCTCGTGCGCCGGAACGCAGGCATCGGATCGGCCCTGATGAGTCGGCTCAGGGAAGTTGCCCGTGACGAGATGGGCCTGGAGCAGCTCCACCTGGCGGTGCGCGGCGGAATGGGCCTCGAAGGCTTTTACGGCCGGCTCGGCTGGCAGGTAACAGGCCGCTGGCCCGGCAAGCTCCGGCTCGCCCCCGACGACACCAGAGACGAGATCCTGATGATCCTCGCGCCGCTGTGACCATAGGGAACGCGGTCAAGTTGGAAGCCATCGAACATGAGCCACGCCTACCCCGCTCGGTCCGCGCTGACCATCGTCAACGTGTAGTCGTATTCCGTTCTGGCATCAGGGCGCCGTCAACTGACGGCTGTCCGCTCCACTCAAGATGTGGCATCATTGAGAGCATCAGATGATGCGATTCTAGATGCGGAGGTCTCGATGAGGACCACGGTGACCATCGATGACGAGCTCTTGGCGCGCGCGACTGAATTGACGGGTATCACGGAGAGGTCCGCGCTCTTGCGCGACGGGCTGGAAACCTTGATCCGTGTGGAGAGCGCCAAGCGCCTGGCGGCCCTAGGTGGCTCGGACACCCACGCAACCGCGGCGCCGCGTCGGCGGGACGGCGCCAGGTGATCCTGGTCAACACCTCGATCTGGATCGACCACTTCCATGCCTCAGAGCCTTCACTCGTTGCGCTCCTCCGTGACGACCAGGTCGGATGTCATCGTGCTGTGATCGAGGAACTGGCGCTCGGGTCGATCAAGCAACGCGACCGTGTGCTGGCCCTCCTTGAGAGCCTCCAGGGGTTCCCGGTCCTGACGCATGAGGAAGTGATGGCGCTGGTGGATGGGCGTCAGCTCTGGGGGCGTGGACTGAGTGTGGTGGATGTCCACCTGCTCGGCTCCGTCATGCTTGTCGGCGGAGCACGGCTGTGGACGCGTGACAAGCGGTTGGTCGCGGCATGCCGGGACGGTGGAGCCGCCTATGTCGAAGAGTCTTGAGGAACGTCGGGGTCCGGAGGCCCGTACATGTGTATCGGTGGCGGAACATGGTGGAGTTCCGCTTCAAACGTCTAGTGCCTGCTGGGTCCGCGGAGTGCTGTCATGGCCGATGCGCTGTTCGAGGAGCCGCGGCTGGCCCGGGTCTACGATCCCCTCGATCCTGACCGCGACGACCTCACGGTATACGCGGCGATCGTCGCGGAGTTCGGGGCCCGCAGCGTCCTCGACATAGGGTGCGGCACCGGCACCTTCGCCTGCCTTCTGGCCGGCCGTGGTGTCAACGTCATTGGCGTGGACCCGGCCGGTGCCTCGCTGGATGTGGCCCGGGCCAAGCCTGGTGCCGGACGGGTGCGCTGGCTGCGGTGCGGCGCCGCCGGCCTGCCCCCGCTCCAGGTCGATCTGGCCACGATGACCGGCAACGTCGCTCAGGTCTTCGTCACCGACGAGGAGTGGGAGGCGGTCCTGCGGAGCGCGCACGCCGCGGTCCGGCCCGGGGGGCGCCTGGTCTTCGAGACCCGTGACCCGGCCGCGCAGGCGTGGCGGGAATGGAATCGCGCCGGCTCGCTGTCGCGGGCCGACGTTCCCGGCGCTGGCGCGGTCGAGTCGTGGGCCGAGGTGACCAACATCCGCGGTGACCTGGTGTCTTTCCGGTCGATCTTCGTGTTCGAGGCGGACGGCGCGGTCCTGACCTCGGAGTCGACGCTGCGTTTCCGGCGGCGCGATGAGGTCGCCGATTCCCTGATGGCGGCCGGTTTCACTGTGGACGATTTGCGTGATGCGCCTGACCGGCCCGGTCGTGAGCTGGTCTTCGTCGCGCGGCGTCCGGACTGAGCCGCCATCTCCGCCGGTGATTCCCGGAAGCCCCCCAGCCGCTAATCCGGTGTACGGCAGTCGTCTTGTGGGTGAGCAGTGAGATTCGTGCCTTCTGGGGCTCGATAAGCCGGATGATTTGCGGCGCTAAGGCCTGGGAGAGTGGCGTATTAGCGAGCGTGAAGTCACTCGCTGGGCCGCAATCGGCCGGACCACTCCGGCGGGGAGCCAGCCGTCAACACGGGCCAGATGCCCCGTGCGACACGGGCGCTGCGGTGCTCGCCCGGGCCTCCAGATACAGCTAAGATGCCTCGTAAGGCATCGGGTGCAACTATTTTGCCGTGGGTTGCGGGGCACGCTGACAGCTGTCAACCGAGAGTTCCTAGCAAACCTGCGTATCGACATCGTCGCAGGTCAGAGACCTACGATCGCAATCGTGGTGCTCTCACACCGGTCAATGGGCGGTTTGTTTGCCCGTGTACCGGGCAGTGGGCCTCGCGAAAGGGGCTCCCGGGTCGGCGGGTTATGGCGCAGAATAGGGCGATAGACGGCATAGGAAGGCACCGCAACTCATTGCTGCGCGTGCGCAGGAACGGGCGGAGGTGCGATGGTTCGCCGGTCAACCGCTGAACGCAGTCCGCATTTGGGTGAACACGGGCTGGACTACGAAGCGGGGACCGAGTATTCCGGGCGCGGCCAGACCGGGCGCGGGCGGACATCGCGAACCTGGGGCGGAGCGGGCGGCCGGTGGCTTGTCTGGCTCTTCCGGGGTGTTGCCTGGGCCGTGGTCCTGCTTATCGGTTACCGCGGTGTCGTCGCGATCCTGTCCGGCGAGTCTCACTCGGGCCAGGCGGCGCCCGCTGCGTCCGTGCCGGCGGGCAACGGCTTCCCGGTCACCCTCGCGGACGCCTACGCCATGCAGTTCGGCCAGGTGTACCTGAACTACAACCCCGGCGACGCGGCCCAGCGTGCTGCGCACCTGGGCGCCTTCCTGCCCAGCGGATCTGACCCGGAGCTGGGCTGGAACGGCAAGGGCACGTCGCAATTGCAGTCCGAGGTGGTGGCCGCCACCGATGTGCAGGATGCTCACCACGCCGTGGTGACGCTCCTGGCCCGGGTCAATGGGCAGCTGATGCAGCTCGGGGTGCCGGTCTACGCGTCTTCGGCCGGACTCGTGGTCTCCGGCGCGCCCGCCTGGCTGCCTGCCCCGGGGCGCGCCACCCTGCCCTCGGCGGCCCCCGTAGGTACTGATTCCGGCACCCAGGCCGTGCTGACCAACCAGCTTCCGGCGTTCTTCCAGGCTTACGCCAGTGGCAATCAAGTGACCCTGGGGCGGTTCCTCGCCCCGGGCACCTCGCTGACCGGGCTCGACGGCGCGGTGACTTTCCAGTCCATCACCAACATCAGCGTCCCACCCGGCGACTCGACCCGCCATATCATTGCGTCCGTCGTCTGGAGCGTTCCGGCCAGAAACCCAGCAGGTCAGATCATCAAGGGCGGGGCACCCGCCCAGCTCCAGATGAGCTACGCGCTCACCGTCGTGAAGCAGAACGGAACCTGGTACGTCAGGGACATCAGCGCAACAACCGAGTCACCGGGGTCGCCGTGACCGGACTTCGAAGGCCGCACGCCTCCGCCCGGCCAGGCGTGATCCCCCATAACCCGGAGTAGATCGATGTCGTTCCATCCGCTCATCATCGGGGCCTCGTCAATCAACACCACGGGGCTCGTGAACTACTTGCAGGGGCTCTTCGGGCCGCTGTTCCTCGGGATCGTCGGGATCGTCGCCCTCTTCTTCTTGTTCACTCGGGAAATCATCCGGTTTGTGCAGTTCCTCGTGCTCGCCGTCGCCATCGCGGTGATCTTCTACACCCCGAGCATCGTGCAGACGCTCGCTACGGGCATCGCGAACGCGCTCGGCGTCCACTGATCTCCGCCCAGGCCGGAAGGAGAGCGCCCGGTGGACTTGCCCACCTATACCAGCATCTGGCGGATCGAAAAGCGGCTGTACAAGCTGTACGATTTCAGGCTGCCGATGCCGGTCCCGGTTGGCCAGATCGCTGTATTCGCGGCGATCACGGTGCCGTACGTGATCCTGCTGACCATCCTCGGGCTGCCCTTCAACCACACCCTGTTCTGGCTGTACGTGCTGCCGCCGGGCGTGATCACCTGGCTCGCCACGCGGCCCGTGCTGGAAAGCAAGAGACTCCCTGAGCTGGTCATTTCGCAGGTCCGCTACCTGGGTGAGCCGGGGACCTGGTGCCGGATGGCTCCGCTGCAGGAGAAAGACGACGTCGTCGTGATCGGCAAGGTCTGGCGCCGGGACGCCGAGCGCCCCCGGTCGCCCGCCGAGGCCCCGGCCCTGGCGCCCGCCGCTATCCCCGCCGTCCCGGCCGTCGCCGGGCGCCCGGCCCGGCTGCGGCCGGCGGCCGCGCGCAAAGCCGCTGTGCAGGCGGCTCCGGCTTCGGGGGCCCCGGCCAGCCCGCGCGTCCGCGTGCCACGTGCCGCTCCGGCCCGGCCAGTGCCCCCCGCGGCGAAGCGGCGGGGCCGTGCCCCCCAGTGGCCCACTATCGCCCCTGGTCCCGCAGGGCCGCCGCCTGCCACGGCGGCGGATACGGCGCCGGCCGAGATTGCCCACGACGAGCGGCAGGCCCCACTGCGCCCCGCAGCCGAATCCGCCGGCCGTCACGCCACCCGGCCTGCCTTCCCGGCCAGCGCACCCGGGCTTCCCGGCCGGGGCCAGGAAGGGGCCACCCGGCCGCCCCGTCCCGATGACCTTGCGGCCGGGGCCCGGCCGCCGGCTGCGGCCCGGCCGCCGGCGGTGGCGACCTGGCCGGTGAAGGACCCGCACGCGCCCTCGTCGCCCTCGTCGCTTGCGGCCCCGGCCGCCCCGGCCTGGACCCCTCCGGGTCCGCCCGCTCCCCCGGCGCGCGGGGAAAGGGAGATGACGGCAGGACCGGCCGGGCCCGCGGCCGCGCCTCCGATTCCGGCCACCGGAGATCCAGTTCCGGCTGCGGGGGATCCGGTCCCCGTCGCGGGGGATGCGGTCCCGGCTGCGGGGGATCCGGTCCCGGCTGCCGGGGATGCGGTTCCGGCTGCCGGGGATCCCGGTCCCGCGGATCGGGATGCCCTGGTGGGGAGAGCCGATTCGCTGGCGGCGGCGGACACGGCCGTGCCCGTCCCTCCCGCCGGGCCCGTGGTGGGTGTGCCGGCCCAGGCACAGGCGGCCCCGCCGGAGCCGCCGGAGCCGTTGACTGGCCCGTCAACGAGCCCGGCCGGGTTCTTCATCGGCCCTGTCCGCCCTGAGGGGGCCGAGCTTGAGACGGCCCAGCCCGAGGCGGCTGAGCCCGAGGCGGCTGAGCGTGAGGCAGCTGAGCCCGAGATGGCTGAGGCCGGGGCAGCCCAGGACGTGACCGCCGAGACTGAGGCCGCGCAGCCTGAGGCTGAGGCGCCGAGGCCGCGCAGCCTGAGGCTGAGGCGCCCGAGGCCGCGCAGCCCGAGGGTGAAGCGCCCGAGATCACGCAGACCGGCCTAACCCGGTCTGAGGTGGCAGAGGCCGAGGTGGCGCCGCCCGTGGTAGCGCAGGAGGAGGCCGCCAGATACCGGAGCGCTGAGCCCGGGGCGACCGAGTCCCGGCGGGCTGAGCCTGAGACTGCCGAACCTGAGCCCCCCGAACCTGAGAGCCCCGAATCTGAGACCGCCAGGCCCGAGGGGGCCCAGCCGTCAGCGGCGGCGGCCGGACTGGAAACGCCCGCCGAGAACGCTCCGCTCGCCGGGCCCGATTTCCCCGCGGAACCACACGCCCGGGATGAGACGGCTGCGCCAGCCGGGGCTGACCCGCCGGACCAGGACTCGCCAGGCGAGCCCGCAGCACCCGCGCACCCGCCGGCCCGCCCTCCGCGCCGCCCAGCCCCTGGACGCCGCCCATCGTCGTGGTCCGCGGCGCGTCGAGCACCCGGCCGACCCTGGTGGAGCGGGCGCTGAGCGGCCCGGGCCAGCACCGCGGCGGCACCAGCTGGCGGGAGCACGTCAGGGTCGTGCCGGGCGGTCACGGTCCCGGGCGGCCTGACATGGAACGGCGTGACCGGGCCCGGGTCCTCCTCCCGATCCACGGCCCCCGGCTGATCGTGGTGCTGGGCTGCACGGTCGGCGCAGGCCAGACCGTGACCACGCTCATGCTCGGTGACGTGCTGGCCAGCCTGCGCGGGGAGCCGGTCGCAGCGCTCGACCTCAACCCGGGCCAGACCTCCCTCGCCGACATGGCCCGGACCTCCCCGGCGGGTACCGCGCGCGGCCTGCTGGCCGGCGCCACCCCCACCGTGCCGGGCCAGCGCGGTGGCGGCCGCCTGGACCTCATCGCGCACGACTCCGCGCCTGACGACGGCCAGGCACTGGCCGACGAGGAATACGCCCGGGTCATCGAGGTCCTGACGTCCCGCTACCCGCTCACCCTGACGGACCCCGGCGCGTCCGCGGTAGCCCGCGTCCTGTCCGCGGCCGACCAGCTCATCCTGGTCGCCCCGGCCAGTTCCGACGCGGCCCGGGCGGTGGCGATGACCATGGAGTGGCTGGACGGGCACGGTTACGGGGAACTCTGCACCGGGGCGATCACGGTCATCAACGGGGTGAGCAAGCGCAGCATGTCCCATGTCGAGCAGGCCGAACTCGTCGTCCGCGGCCGTTGCCGGGCCATCGTGCGGGTGCCCTGGGATGATCATCTGGGGGCTCCGCCTGCCGAGCAGGGCATCAGTGACGCCGCCGCCGCGGACACGGAATCCCGGTTCGCCCAGCTCCGCCCGCCGGTCCAGCACGCATACACGGCCCTGGCGGGAGTACTGGTCTCGGCCCTCGCGGTCGGCGGCAGCCGGATGGCGCCGACTTCGGGGAGGAGACCATGAGCGGCCGGACGAGAGGACGGTCGCGGCTGTCGCTGCGTTACTTCGATGACCGCATCCTGCTCACCGAGTCGCACGCCTGGGCGTACTACCGGCTGCCCACCCAGCCGTACGAGTTCACCACGCCGCAGGAGCGGGAGGCCCTGGCCACCAACATCACGGTCGCGCTGGCCGCGATCCGGATGCCGGACGCCGAGGTTCACCTGCGCATCGTGCACCGGTCCTACCCGGCGGCGGAGTGGGCGGCCCAGCTGGACGCCACGTCGGACGGGGGGCCGGGCTGGCGGGACTACCTGGATGAGATGTACCGCCACGTGTGGGCGAAGGACTTCTGGGCCAAGGAGGTCTACCTGGGCGTCCGGCTGGGGCAGCGCGGCATGCGCGCGCAGCTGGGCGGCGGGATGCTCTCCGGGTTCCTCAGCACCTACCGGGCCGGCGAGCAGGCCATGGGCCTCGATGACGAGGCGATCGGCGCCGCGGAGATCGCCCGCTGGACGGACCACGCCGAGCGGCTCGGCCGGGCGCTGGGGGCCAGCGCCCTCGATGCGCGGCACGCCACGAGCGACGAGATCGCCTGGCTGGTCCGGCACACGCTGATGGGCACCGCCGGTGATCCGCGACCGTCCGCGGTCCGGCGCCGCCGCTGGGGAGCCGGGGAGATCGAGTCCCTCTACGAGGGCCAGGTACACAACGGGCGCACGCTGCTCCGCCTGGAGCACGCGGAGGGCGAGTCGTTCGAGGCGTTCCTGTCTTTCTCCCGGTTCCCCGACGTGATGTCGTTCCCGGACGGGGAGCCGTGGCTGCACTTCGCGGACTCGCTGCCGTTCCCGGTGGAGATCAGCTCCCGGATGCGGCTGATCCCGCCCGCCAAGGCCAGCAAGGATGTCGGCCGCCGGCTCGCGCACGCCCGGGACATGGACGCGCACATCCGGGAGGCCGGGGTGGATGCGCCGATCGCCCTGGCCGAGCAGATCGCCTCGGCCCGGATGCTCGAGCACGGCATCACCAAGGAGCGGCTGCCGTTCGTCTACGGCTGGCACCGGCTCGTGGTGTCCGCGCCGACCCGCGAACTGTGCCAGCGCCGGGTGGAGGCGGTCGTCGAGCACTACCGCGACATGGGCATCGACGTGGTCAACTCGACCGGCGACCAGTTCTCCCTGCTCCGCGAGTCGCTGCCCGGGGACCGGGTCCGGCTGAGCTCGTACGTGCAGCGCCAGCCGCTGTACACGATCGCTGGCGGGGTGCCGACCGCCACGGTGGACCTGGGTGACCGGCCCAACAGCGGGCAGGGCTGGGTCGGGCCTTATATCGGCGAGACCCTGGGCCGGGCCCGCGCCGTGGTCCATTTCGATCCGCTGCTGGCCGCCGCGCTGAACCGGCCCACCGCCATCGCCATCACCGGTGAGCCTGGCGGGGGGAAGACGACACTGGCGTTGCTGCTCATCTTGCAGTTGGCGCTGCGCGGGGTGACGGTCGCGGTGATCGACCCCAAGGGAGATGCGGAACCGCTGGTCCAGCTGCTGGCCGATCGCGGCCGCAAGGCGCGGGTGCTGCCGCTGGGTGCCGCCGCGCCCGGGCCTGCTCGACCCGTTCTCGTTCGGCGACGACCTGGCCGAGAAGCGGACCATGGCCACGGAGACCCTCCGCCTGCTGCTGCCGCGGATGAGCGAGGAGCGGGAGAGCGCGATGATCCAGGCCGTGGCCAGCGTGGCCAGCCGGGAGCGGCCGAGCCTGGGCAAGGTGATCCGCCATCTCGAGGAGGCAGCCGACCCGGCGTCGAAGAACCTCGGCGCCGTGCTCCGGTCGATGTCGGAGATGCGCCTGGCCCGGCTGTGCTTCGCGCCCTCGGGCGGGCAGCAGATCGACACGGCCGGCTGGACGACGGTGTTCACCCTGGCCGGGCTGACCCTGCCCGATACCGCGGCCGGCCGCGAGGACTATTCGTACGAGCAGCGCCTGTCGGTTGCCTTGCTCTACCTCGTGTCCCAGTTCGCCCGCAGGCTCCTCAACGGAATCGACCGGCGGCTCCCCAAAGCGATCTTCCTCGATGAAGCGTGGGCGATCACGGCGACGCCGCAGGGGGCCAAGCTGGTTCCCGAGGTGTCCCGGATGGGGCGCTCGCGGAACACCGCCCTGATCCTGGTCTCCCAGAACGCGGGGGACCTGCTGAGTGAGCAGGTCACGAACTGTATTTCGGGGGTCTTCGCGTTCCGTTCCTCGGAGCGGGTCGAAGTGGCGAACGTGATGGCGCTCCTGGGGGTGGAGGCGTCAGAGGAACACAAGGCCGTGCTGCGGGGGCTCGGCAACGGGGAATGCGTCTTCCGTGATCTCGAAGGACGGGCCGGCCGGATCGGCATCGACCTGATCTCTGATGAAGTGCGGCAGTGGCTGGACACCAACCCCACCCGGGCCCGCCCTGCCGAGGAACCCGTGTCACCCGATGGCGACCCTGACCAGGGCGCCGGACTGCTCGGTGGGGCACCGCCGGGCGAGCCCGCAAGGTGACCGGCGGTCACTTCATGCCCCGACCAGCCTCTCCCCCCAGGCTTCAGGAGCCCACCATGGCCAGAGTCCTCCGCCGGACCGCCAAGGTAGTCCGCACAACCCTCGCCGTGCCCGGCGTGCTCATCGCCGTGGCCGGGGCAGGCCTGCTCGGATCGCCGGCGATCGCGCAGGCCGCGGCCGGCGCGCCGGCCGTGACGGCCCAGCCCGCGGTGACCGCCCAGCACGCGGTGACGGCCCAGCACACGGTGACGGCCCAGCACACGGCGACGGCCCAGCGCGCGCTGGGGGCGCAGCTCACCGCGACCGCGCGGCTGGCGTCGGCCAGCACCCCGGCCGCCCCGTCGGGCATCTGCTCGGCCCCGGGCATCGGCGACATCGGCGGCCTGCTCGGCTTCTGCAACGCGGGGTCCAGCGGTTTAATTGGCGACCTCAACAACATCTGCCAGCCGTCCGTCCCCGCGCCGGAGCCGGCGGCGGGCGGGATAGATTCGCTGATCCGCCCGCCCGTGACCGGCGGGAAACAGCCCGCCACCCTGTACGACAGTTACGGCATGGCGGGGCAGTCCTGGGCCGCCTACGACATGCAGTGCTCGGACATGACCTCGCTGATCGGCAACAGCGTCGCGGGGATGGTGTTCGACGCCTCGAAGGCCCTGGACCGGGTCACGATCACCGTGTACCAGTCCGCCGCGGGCGAGGGCATCCTGTCCTGGCTGACCAACGCGGTGAACCGGCTGATCACCAGCCTGGGCAACGCGATCTACTTCCCGTTCCTGGCCCCCGTGGTCATCCTCGGCGCGATCTGGCTGGCCTGGCAGGGGCTGATCCGCAAGCGGGCCACCCGGACGATCGAGGGCACCATCTGGATGGTCATCGCCTGCGCGGCCGCCATCTGGCTCATCGGCCGGCCCGCCGACTTCACCGGCCTGGGCAAGACCGTGTCCAACGGGATCACCCAGACCCTGAACGTCGCGTTCGCCGGGCTGCCGGCCCGGCCGGCGCCAACTGCGTCCCGGTTCAGGGCCACGACCCGCAGGTGAGCACGGCCAACTACAACTTCACCGGCGGCTCGGGCATCGTGGACCAGAACGCCAACGAGCTGTGGACCGTGCTGGTCTGCAAGCCGTGGCTGGACGGCGAGTTCGGCACCACCACGTACACCACGGGCAAGGGCGCGAAGCCCACGGTGGTGAACCAGTACGGCCGTCAGCTGCTGTGGTCGCAGGCCATCGCCACCAACGAGATAGCCACGCCATCCCTGATCCAGGCCAAGCAGGACGCCTACGCGGGCATCGCCCAGTCGATCAAGCAGAACGACCCTGACGTCTACTCGCTGTTCCAGGGGAACCAGTACCCCACCCGGCTGGAGATCGCGTTCGCGGCCCTGTTCGCGGCGCTCGTCGCAGGCGTCCTGGTGCTGCTGATCGCGATCACGCTGATCATCCTGAAACTCGGGTTCCTGCTGCTGCTCGTGGCCGGGCCGTTCTTCCTCATCGTCGGAACCCATCCCGGGTTCGGCCGGGTAGTCGCGCTGCGCTGGGTCGAGATGCTCGTCGGCGTCCTGCTCAAACAGGCGGCCGTGGCCCTGGTCCTCAGCGTCCTGCTGTACGCCTACTCCCTGATCATGGGCACCAGCGACGCGGTGCTGCCCTGGGCGCTCAAGATCCTGATGATCGCCCTGGTCACTGTCGCGGTGTTCATCTACCGGAAGCCGTTCGTGCACCTGTTCTCGGCGGTGGGGTACGGCATGGTCGGCTCCCGCGACCGGGCCGACGCGGGGCTGGCCCAGGCGGGCAGCATGGCCCGGCGGAACACGCTGGACGCTGCCACCGTGGGAGTCCCCGGATTCGCCGCGTACCGGGCGGCCCGGTGGGCCAGGCGCAACCCGGCGCAGGCCGCAGGCGTGGCCGCTGCGGTGGCGGGCGGTGCGGGCGCCGCGGCGGCCGGGGCCGCGGCGTCCTCCGCGGCGACGGTGGGCAGCGAGGAGGGCACGGACCAGGCTGGCGCCCCGGGCGACGGCACCGACGAGGCCTACCAGGGCGGATCGGGCCGGGGCGGGCTGTCCGCCCGCGGCCGGGGCCGGGCCGCTGCGGCGGCCGAGGGAACTGCGCGCGCCGCGCCGCCACTGGACCTGCCGGACCGGGACGGCGGCGGCCAGCAGCGCTCACCGTCGGGCTGGGCCCGCTCCGGCGCGGCCGACGCCGCCGCTGGCCGGGCCCGCCCGGACGCGCCGGCTGGCCAGCGGGCCGGTGCCTCCGGCGGGGCTCCCGCCGGCGGCGCCCCCTCAGGCCGGGCCCCCAGTGCACCCGCGAGCGCGCCGCCGGCCGCCGCGCCGCCGGCCGCATCGCGGCCGGGAGCGGCCCGGCAGCGCTGGCCAGGTGTGGCCCCCCGGCCGCCGGCGGCGGCCCCGCCGTCCGGCGGCAGTTCCGGACCGGGCCAGAGTGCGGCACCGCCGATGTTCGGCGGCGGCGGTCCTTCCCGCAGCGGCACCCCAGCCCGGGGGAGCAGCCCCGCACGCAGCGCCCCGCCGCGCGGGGGCGATCCGGGGACCAGCGCACCGCGGAACGGCGGCCAGGGCGGCGGATCCGGCTTCTGGGGCAGCCCGTCCCGCAATGCACCGACCCGTAGTGCGAGCCCGTCCCGCGGGCCGTCCCGGAACGCGGCGCCACCGTTGCGCGGCAGGGACAACGGATCCGGCGGCAGCAATAGTTCCGGCAGCGGTGGTTCCGGCGGCAGCGGTTCCGGCCCCTGGCGGAGCGGCACGGGCGGCGGCCCGGCCGGGGAGGCCAGGCTAGTGGTGGCCAGACCGGGGGAGGCCAGCACGGGAACGGCCAGAGCGGCTCCGGCGCGGAGTCCAGCCCGCCCGGTCCCTTCTGGCTGCGTCCGGTACGCCGGAAGAAGTAGCGGACTGTCATGGACCTGAGCCCGGCCCAGCGGGTGCTGGCCTTCCTCGGCATTGTCGTCGTGCTCGGCGCGATGGGGGCATATCTCCTCATCCCGGGCGCGCGCTCGCTGCTGGGGCAGGGGCACAGCCCGGGCTCGCCCACGCCCAGCGCCTCCGCCAGCCGTCCCGGGGCCACGTCCCCGGCCGTCCCCCCGGCCTCCACCGCACCCGCCACGCCGGTGCCCCCCACCGGGTCGGCGCCCGACATCTACCAGTGGCTGCCGTTCAGCCAGGCGGACCTGGCCAAGGCGGCCGGCGTCACGGAGGCGTTCGGGGCGGCCTACGACACGTTCTCCTACCGGGAGAACACGTCGGCGTATGTGGCCAGCCTGGGCCGCCTGGCCACCAGCGAGCTCAGTGCCACCCTGGGGCGCGCCTACGGCACGCCCGGGGTGGCCAGCCAGCGCACCCGGCAGCAGCAGGTCTCGTCCGCCCGCACGGTGATCAACTCGATCCGCACCTTCGGCCCCGGCAGCCTGACCTTCGTAGTGACCATCCTCCAGACGATGCACACCAAGCAGGGCAAAAGCCAGAACCACGTGCAGTACGCCATTACCCTGACCGGCAGCGGGGAGAGCTGGCTGGTCAACGACATTGAGCTGGCCTCGGCAGGGAATACGTGAGCTGGCGCTTCGGCTTCAGCGCCGGCCGGCTCGCCGTGCTGGTGGCGATCGGGGTAGCCGCCCTGCTGGTCACCGCGATCGCCGTGATCCCGATGGCGATGGTCGGCGGGGCCAGCATGCTTTTCGCGGCCGGAGTCGGCTGCCCGTCCTCCGGTTCGGGGGCCACCACCCAGCCCGCGGTGACCACGGCCGCCCGCAACTCCATCCCGGCTGACTACCTGGCCCTGTTCAAGAAGACCGGGCAGCAGTACGGGGTGCCCTGGGTAGTGCTGGCCGGGATCGGCAAAGTGGAGTCCAACGACGGCCAGTCCAGCCTCCCGGGCGTGCATTCCGGGCAGAACGGGTTCGGGGCGGCCGGGCCGATGCAGATCGGCATCGGCGGCGCCTCCACCAACACCTGGGGCGGCACCCCCGTGCACTCTGCCTCCCAAGCGGTCAGCGGCGTGGCCACCGACGCCAACGGCGACGGCGTGGCCAGCGTCTACGAGCCCGCGGACGCCATCGCGGGCGCGGCCAAGTACCTGCTCGCGCACGGTGTGCAGAACAACGTCGGCGGCGCGATCTTCGCTTACAACCACCTCCAGTCCTATGTGCAGACGGTGCTCTACTGGGCGGGCGTCTACAGCCGGGGCGGCTACACGGAGAGCAACACCACCACGGTGAGCGCGCCGGAGTGCCTGACCAGCGCGCAGACGGCCGCGGTGCCGAACCAGGTGGTCTCCACCGCGATCGGGTACGCCCGGGAGCAGCTGGGCAAGCCCTATCTGTGGGGCGGCACCGGCCCCGACGCGTACGACTGCTCGGGCCTGGTGATGATGGCGTACCGGGCGGCGGGCATCAGCATCCCGCGGACCTCGCAGCAGCAGTGGGCCTGGGGGCCGAAGATCCCGGCCAGCCAGGTGAAGCCAGGTGACCTGGTCTTCTTTGCCGGGTCGGACGGCACGGCGACGGCTCCGGGGCACGTCGGCATGGTCATCGGCAAGGGCATGATGATCGAGGCCTACGCCACGGGCTTTCCCATCCGGATCTCCGCGTACGGCACCTCCTCCGCGGCGGCGGGCGACGGCACCGTGGTCGGCTTCATCCGCCCCTGGGCCCACGCCGGCATCAAGCTCCCGCCAGCCGGGTAAGACTCCCTGGTCAGCGGGCTTGAGGTGGCCTCCCCGGGGCAGACCGGCAGTAACCGCTGGTGGCCGAGGAGGCCAGGGAGGAAGGTGCCGTGGCCCGCCGTCTCACCGTGCTCGGCACCGGGTATCTCGGGGCCACGCACGCCGCATGCCTGGCCGAGCTGGGCTTCGATGTGCTCGGCGTGGACACCGATCCGGGCGTGGTCGCCGCGCTGGCCGCAGGTGACCTGCCCTTCTACGACCCCGGGCTGGGCGAGCTGCTCGAGCGGGGCCTGCGGTCGGGCCGGCTCCGCTTCACCACGTCATACGACGAGGCCGCGGACTTCGGCGACGTCCACTTCGTCTGCGTGGGCACACCGCAGCGGGCCGACTCGGCCGGGGCCGACCTTTCCCAGCTGCTGAGCTGTATCGGGGCGCTGGCGCCGCGGCTGGAACGGCCCTGCCTGATCGTCGGGAAATCCACCATCCCGGTCGGGACCGCCGCCGTCCTCGCCGGGCGGGTGGCAGAACTCGCCCCGGCCGGGGCGCGGGCCCAGCTGGCCTGGAACCCGGAGTTCCTGCGTGAGGGGTTTGCGGTCGCCGACACGCTGCGGCCGGAACGGATCGTGGTGGGAGTGCGCTCTGCGGAGGCTGAGGCGATCCTGCGGGAGGTGTACGCCGAGCCGATCGGGGCGGGTGTCCCCTTCCTGGTCACCGGCTACGAGACCGCCGAACTGGTGAAGATCGCGGCCAACGCGTTCCTGGCCACGAAGATCTCCTTCATCAACGCCATGGCCGAGGTCTGCGAGGCGGCCGGCGCGGACGTGACCGAGCTGGCCGAAGCGCTGGCCTTCGATCACCGGATCGGGGCGGCCAGCCTGCGGCCCGGCCTCGGGTTCGGCGGCGGCTGCCTGCCCAAGGACATCCGGGCGTTCATGACCCGGGCGGCGGAGCTGGGCGTGGCCGATTCCGTCTCGTTCCTGCGGGAGATGGACGCGGTCAACGGCCGGCGCCGGGCCCGGATGGCCGGGCTGGCCGAGGAGCTGGCGGGCGGGTCGCTGGAGGGGCGCCGGGTCGGCGTGCTCGGCCTGGCGTTCAAGCCCGGTTCCGACGACATCCGCGATTCCCCGGCCCTGGCCGTGGCGTCCCAGGTTCACGCCCAGGGGGCCCGGGTCACGGCCTACGATCCGGTGGCCATGGACCGGGCCCGGCGGGCGCACCCGGAATTCGGCTACGCCGGCTCGGTCCTCGGCGCCGCCGCCGAGGCTGACGTGCTGCTCCTGCTGACCGAGTGGCCGGAGTTCAGCCAGGCCGACCCGGAGGTCATCGGGAAGGCCGTGGCCCGGCGGAACGTCGCGGACGGGCGGAACGCCCTGGACGCCGGCGCCTGGCGGGCCGCGGGCTGGACGTACCGGGCCCTCGGCCGCCCTTAGCTGTTCCGCGTCGTGCCCGGCCCGTTCCCGATCGCCCGGGGCAGCCGCACCGGCCGCCAGGCCAGCACGCTCCCCTGCTGGAGGGCAGGCGGCCCGAACACGTTGCTGAGGTAACGCGCGAGGCGGGAGTCCCGGCTGGTGACCGCGACGATCGCGGCCGGGCGCCAGTACCTGAGGTCGGACCGGAGCTGGGCGGTGGACGGGGCGACGGCTCCCGGCTTGCCCAGCCACAGGTCCTTGAGATAGCCCGCCGTCGGCTTCCGGCCGCTGCCGCACAGCTCGGCCTTACCCGTGGCCGGTTTAGGCGCGATGCAGTAACCGCCGATCAGCGAGCCGGGCACACCGGTGTCGGCCTGCCAGCGCATGACCGTGGCGGCCTGGAGCGGGACGACCAGCACGCGTGCGTCGCTGGCCAGGTGCAGCCGGGCGAAGGCCTGCTGCCAGCCCGCCGGGGCCTGGGTGATCGCGGCCGTCTGCAGCGGGAGCGGGATAATGGGCACGACCGCCAGGGCGATGAGCACCACGGCGGCGGCCTTACGCCAGGCCGGGGCCGGCCGGGCGCCGGCCGCGTCCGGTCCCGCCGGGCCAGGATCCGCACGGCCCGGTTCCGCTGGTGCAGGATCGGCTGGGGCACGTTCCGCTGGGACCGGGTTGCGGGCCCGCCCCCACGCCAGGTCCAGGGAGAACGCGAGGACCACGGCGGCCGCGCCGTCCGCCAGCAGGGAGAAGCGGTTCGGCAGGCTCTGGCTCAGCAGCGGCAGTCCCTGCAGATAGTGCCAGGGCAGCAGGGCGCCGGGATAGTGCAGGCCGTGCGTGACGATGGTGCGGCTGCCGAGGCTGAACACCTCCAGCACCGCGAACGTCACGGCCAGCGCCCGGACCCGCAGGTCGCGCCAGAAGCAGACCGCGGCGATCAGCAGCACGACCAGCATGGGCCAGCCGAGGTAGGCGAAGTACTCGACCATCCGCACCGCGTGGCCGGCCAGGTAGTGGACCGTTGCCTGGGAGTGGACCAGCACCCCGCTGGGCCCGTTCACGAAGTCGCCCAGCCGGTTGCGGAAATGCCCCGGCGTCCAGGGGCTGCCGTGCTCGGCGAGCGGGCCGTGGAACTGTACCCAGAGCGGGTACCCGGACGTCACCACCAGGACGGCGGCCGCGGTGGCCAGCCCGGTCACCGCCCCGCGGACCAGGCCGGGCACGGCACGCGGATGGGCGGCCGCCAGCACGGCGACGATGACCACGGCGGCCACGGCGGTCAGCGCCAGGGCCTCCTCGGCGATGAACAGCTGGGCGGCCGTCAGCAGGCCCAGCCAGGCTCCGGTCCGCACTGGCCTGCCCCGGCCGGTGAGCAGCCGCAGCAGCGCGTCGATCATGAGCGGCAGCAGCATCGCGAACTGCAGGTGGTAATGGCCTACCGCGGCGACCCGCAGCGCGGGGGAGAAGCCGAAGACCGCGCCGCCCAGGGCCGCCGCGGTGAGGCTGGCGCCCCAGCGGCGCAGCACCCAGAACATGGCCGCCGCCGACCCCGCGAAGCCCAGCGTCAGCACGGTGGTGAGGGTGGCCTGCGCGCCGACGGCCAGCGTCAGCGGGGCCAGCACCACGCCGGGGAGCAGGAAGGACGTGTTCCACATGAGGTTCACGCCCTGCGGCGCGTTGAGCGCCGTGGTCACCAGGTCCGGGAGCCGCCCGTGAGCGATCGCCGTGGCCTCATACCGGATGAACCAGGCGAAAAGGTCGATGTCGTGGGACACGCCGTGGCCCGGGACGACCTGCGCGCGCCCGGCCGGGTCGGCCCACAGGTGCCAGGTCAGCGCGACCGCGGCCAGCAGGTAACCGCCCAGGATCAGCCAGGGGGCCGCGCGGCGCCAGCCGGCGGGCCGCTCTTCCCGGGCGGCGGGCCGGGGCCGGACTGCTCCCTGCAACGGGCGGGTAGCCCGCCGGACCAGGCTCACCCGTGCCTCCCCGCTCGGGTAGCTGCGCGGTGCGTGCTAGGCAGGGTTACCGTGGCGCTGGGCCCGCTTGGACGTCATCCGGATACGGGTCAGCAGCCAGACCGCCTGTACCCCGTCCTTCCAGGTGATCTTCTTGCCTTCCTCGCGGCTGCGGGCCCGGTAGGTGATCGGCACCTCGAACGGGCGGATCTGCCGGGCGAGCAGCTTGCCGGTGATCTCCGCCTCCATGCCGAATCCCTTGGAGGTGATGTCCAGGCTGCGGTACAGCTCGAGGGGCATCAGCTTGAAGCAGGTCTCCAGGTCGGCGATATAGGCGTTGAACAGGATGTTGGCAACGGTCGTGACGCCCTTGTTGCCCATGACGTACCAGAATGAATAGGCCGAGTGGCTGCCGAACGTCCGGCTCCCGAAGACCACCGTGGCCTCGCCGCGCAGAACCGGCTTCAGCAGCTCCGGGATGTCCTCCGGCTGGTACTCCATGTCGGCGTCGAAGGGCTGGATGTAGTCGCCGGTCGCGGCGGCGGCTGCGGTGCGTATCGCTGCCCCCTTGCCCTGGTTGACCGGGTGCCGCAGCTTCATCAGGCGGTCGTCGTGCAGGCCGTCGAGGATCTCTGATGTCCCGTCCGTGCTCGCGTCGTCCACCACGATGAGCTCGACGGGGCAGGGGAACTCCACGTCCAGCAGGCGCTTGATCGCGTTCTGGACCGTCTCGGCCTCGTTGTAGACCGGCATCAGGATCGATAGCTTCACAGCGGCGCCATCCTGTTATCGCAAATTGGTCAATGGACTATATACCGAATATGCCCGGAATCTTGGCGGAGCTAGGCAAAGTACCAGGAAAAGCGTAGTCCGCTGTTGGTTAACGCCGCCACACCAGTACCCGGCCGGCGGAGAAGGTGGGCAGACCGAAAACCCTGGTCAGCAGCCGCCCGAGCCGGGAACTGCGCTGGGTCACCGCGACCACGGCCGCGGGCCGCCAGCGCGCCACGTAGCTGCGCATCTGGGCTGCTGTGGGGCTCTTGGCCTGGCTGGAGGGGTGCCACAGGGCGTCGATGGACTTGGCGATGGCCTGGGCTTTGCGGCCACCGTAGCCCATGGCCTTGCCCTTGCGGTTGGGTCCGATGAAGTAGCCACCGTTCATCGAACCGGGGTAGCCCGTATCGGCGTACCAGCGCAGCGGCTGTGACACATGGCCGTACGGCACCGGCACCACGAGGACCCGGGCGTCCCGCGGCAGGGCCAGCCGGGCGAAGGCCGTCCGGTACCCGGCCGGTACCCCGGCCGTCTGCGTGGTGTGCAGGGGCAGCGGGATCAGCGGCAGGACCGCGATGGCCGCGATCGCGACCGGGACACCTGCCCGCCGCCAGCGGGGCTGGCCGGTCGCGGACAGGGCCAGGTCGAGCGAGACCGCCAGCACCACCGCGGCCAGCCCGTCCGCCAGCAGGGACAGCCGGTCCGGCAGCATCTGGCTGATCACCGGCAGGTTCGCCAGCCAGTGCCAGGGCAGCAGCACCGGGGGGACGGTGTGGCCGCGGATCACCTGGGTACCGCCGAAGGACAGGATCTCCAGGACCGCGCAGGACACCGCGGCGACCCGGACCCGCAGGTCACGCCAGTACCAGACCGCCGCGACGATCAGCACGACGAGCAGCGGGTAGCCGAGGTAGGCGACGTATTCCGACACGTAGGCCGGATGCCGGGCGATGGCGGCCGCCCCCGACGAGGTGTGCAGCAGCATGTTGCCGGCCGGGGTCACGAACGCCGCGGCCCGGTTCCGGAAGTGGTTGGCCTTCCAGGGGTTGCCGTGCTGGGCCAGCGGGCCGTGGAACTGCACCCACAGCGCGTACGAGCAGATCACCAGCGCGATGCCGGCCGCGACCGCCAGCCCGGCCGCGCTCCGCCCGGCCAGCCCGGCCACCGCGCCGGGCCGCATCAGGATCAGCACGACGAGTACGACCCCGGCCGCGAAGACCGTATCGACCAGCAGTTCTTCCCCGATGAAGAACTGCGCCGCGGCCAGCAGGCCCAGCCAGGCCCCGGTCTTGAGGACGTGGCCGCGGCCGGTGACGATGCGCAGCATGGCGTCGATCAGCAGCGGCGGCAGCACCGCGAACTCGAGGTGGTAGTGGCCGACCGCCGCCGCGAGCAGGGCCGGGGAGAACCCGTACACCGCGCCGCCGAGCGCCGCGGGGCCGATCCGGACGCCCCAGCGCCGCAGCACCCAGTACAAGGACGCCGCCGAGCCGGCGAAGCCCAGCGTGAGCAGCAGGGTCAGGGTGGTCTGCGGGCCCGCCAGCAGCGTCACCGGGGCCAGCAGGACGCCCGGCAGCAGCAGCGAGGTGTTCCACATCAGGTTGATGCCATGCGGCGCGTTCATCGCCGTCGTGACGAGAGCCGGCAGGCTCCCGTGCGCGACCGACTCCGCCGAGTACCGGATGAACCACGCGAACAGGTTGACGTCGGTGATGTCACCGACCTGGATGCGCGAGGCCGGGTCAGCCCACAGCCGCCAGGTGAGCGCGACCGCGCCGGCCACGTACAGGCCCAGGACCAGCCACGGGGCTCCGCGCCTGGCCCGCAGCTGCGGGGCGTCGGGGGTCTGGGACGGTTTCACCGCCGAGGGGACGAGGTCCACCGTCACCTCCAAGCACCTGGGACCCGCGGCCGCGCGTATCAAATACCGCTTCATGGACCTTATGCCGTATCTGTACCGGCCGGCACCAGGTTGGCCTGGCCGGCCCGGGCTCAGCCCCGCGGCTGTCCCGGGCCGCGGGGCCAGGCGGTGGCGCCCAGGCCGTCCAGCAGGTCCCGCACCGGGCCCAGCGTCTCGTAGGTGAGCAGCACCGGGTCGGCCGGTGAGGCCAGCGCGAGGGCCGACCGGAGCGCCTCGCCCGGCCCCCCGGCGGTCAGGATCGCGATGTCCGGGCGGTGCCGGGCCAGCGCGGCGGAGATCAGCCGGGTCATCTCGCCGGCCTCGCGCCCGCGCAGGTCGCGGTCCTCGTAGACGACCACCCGGCTGAACCAGGTCGCCACGGTGGCCGCGCTCTCCTCGATCAGGTCGTCCCGGCGGTCCCCGGGCAGGGTGATGGCCGCGATGGGCTGGCCGTCCCAGGCCTCGTGCAGCAGGCGGCCCATGGACGCCAGCGCGGCCGGATTGTGCCCGTAGTCCACCACCAGCGGTACCCCGGCGACCTGGTAGACGTTGCCGCGGCCCGGGTTGGCCTCGGCCGGGGTGAAGGTGGCGAAGCCCCGCCGGATGTCCTTGACGCTCACCCCGAGCGCCCGGCACGCGGCCGCCGCGGCCAGCGCGTTGGCCAGCAGGTGGGCCGCGGCGCCGCCGAACGAGCCGGGCAGCTCATCCGCGGCCAGCAGCACGGTCTCCTCCCCGCCCCGGGCCTCGATCAGCTGGCCGTCGCGGAGCAGGCAGGCGATGCCGCCGCTCATCCGGTGCGCCACCACCGCGGGGCTGCTGGCGGACAGGCTGAACAGCCGGACCACCGGGTCGCGCTCGCGGACGGCCGGCCGCTGGGCCAGTCCGGCGGAGCGCGGATCGTCGGCGTTGAGCACCACCGTGCCGCCGCGCAGGATCTCCTCGGCCACCAGGGCCTTGACGTCGGTCAGGTCGTCGAGGTCGTCGATCCCGTCGCAGCCCAGGTGATCGGCGCTGATGTTGGTGACCACGGCCACGTCGGCCCGGTCGTAGCCGAGACCCCGCCGGATGATGCCGCCCCGGGCCGTCTCCAGGACCGCCGCTTCCACCGTGGAGTCGTCCAGCACCATCTCGGCCGACCGCGGCCCCGACGCGTCGGCCGCGTGGATCAGCCGCCCGCCGCAGTAGACCCCGTCGGTGGTGGCCATCCCGACGCGCAGCCCGGCCTGGCCCAGGATGTGGGAGACCATCCGGACCGTGGTCGTCTTCCCGTTGGTTCCGGTCACGGACACGATCGGGATGCGCGACGGTGCCCCCGGCGGGTAGAGCCGGTCCACGATCGCGCCCGCCACGTCACGCCGGCGGCCCGCGGTGGGCTCCAGGTGCATCCGCAGCCCGGGGCAGGCGTTGAGCTCGATCACCGCGCCGTCCTGCTGGCCCGGCGGGATCGCGATGTCGGCCAGCCGGACGTCGATGCCGCACACGTCGAGGGCGGCCGCGGCGGCCGCCCGGCAGCACATCGCCGCCACCTCGGGATGAACCAGGTCCGTCACGTCCGTGCTGGTGCCGCCGGTGGACAGGTTGGCGTTCCGGCGCAGCGTGACGACCTGGCCCGGCCCGGGCACCGACCCGGGATGCAGTCCCTGCGCCGCCAGGTGGGTCAGGGCGTGGTCGTCCAGCACGATCCGGGTGAGCGGCAGCGCATGCCCCTCACCCCGGCGCGGGTCGTCATTAGCCTGCTGGACCAGGCCCTCGATGTCCTGCTGGCCGTCCCCGGTCACCGACGCCGGGTGCAGCCGGGCGGCTGCCACCACGTGCCCGTCCACGACCAGGACCCGGTAGTCAACCCCAGGGATGAATTCCTCAACGAGGACCTCAGCGCCGCTGGTGCTGGCCCGCTGGTACGCCTCAGCGGCCTGGCCCGGGGTGCTCACCCCCACGGTGACGTTCGCCCCGTGATTGCCGTTGCGGGGCTTGATGACCAGGGGCGCGCGCAGCGTGCCGAGGGCCTCCGCCGCGTCGGCGGCCGACCGGGCCACCACCCCGCCGGGTACCGGGACTCCCGCGGTCGCGAGCAGCTCCTTGGCCAGCACCTTGTCCGAGGCGATGTCGACGCCTACCGCGGAGGTCTGCTCGGTCAGCGCCGCCCACAGCAGGCGGCGGTGGCAGCCGTAGCCCAGGCGGAGCAGGCTCAGCGCCCCGGTCCGCCGGACCGGGATGCCGCGCTGCCGGGCCGCCGCGGCCAGGGCCGCGGTGCTGACCCCGGGCCGGTCGGCCGCCACCGCACGGGCGATGCCCGCGAGGCCGTCCCGCAGCGGCGCCGGCCGTTCGGCCAGGATCTCGGTGACCACCCGGATGGCCAGCGTGAGCAGGTCACGCGGCACGCCGGAGGAGGGCGGCTCGTCGCGCGGGCATTCCATGATGACGTCGTAGCGGCCGTCGGCCCCGGCCCAGATCGTGCGCCCGAAAGCCACCTCGCGGCCGGCCAGGGCGGACAGCTCGAGCGCCACGTGCTCGGCCACGTGGCCGAAGTAGGTCCCGCGGGCCAGCGCGTCGAGGAAGCCGCCGGGCCGCCCGGCGGCGCAGTGATGCCCGGCCAGCCCGGGCAGAGCCCCGCTCAGCCGGCTGGCGAAGCCGGGGCAGTCCGACGTCTCCTGGCCGGTCAGCCCGTCCAGTTCCAGCCGCGCCACGGCGACCGGCCGCGACGTGTAGATGTTCGGGCCCGACAGGTGATGGCTGTCGATGAGGCGCACGGGTGCTCCCTCGGTCGTTTCCTCGGTGGGGGCGTCGTGGCGGGCTGTCCCCGGCGCCAGTACCGGGCCGGCCGCGGGGCTCAGTAGCGGTTGTGGCCGGGCCCGATGCTGGGCTCCCGCCGGGCGATATCGAACACGCATCCGGCCGGCATCAGGTGCAGCCGCACGTCGAACAGGGTGATCGGGTCGCAATCCCCGGCCGCGTGCACCACCGTGGCGCGCTCACCGTCGGCCACGGTGGCGACCCCGGTGCCGAGCACCTCGAACGTGTCGCCATCGACGAGGATCGCGGTGTTCTCGTCGATGCCCACGCCGAGATGGTCCGGGTCGAGCGCGACCGCGCTGAGCAGCCGCGGAGCCGGCCGCGCTCCGCGAAGTGCATGTCGATGAGCATCCGGGGCAGCAGGCCGAGCCCGGGTCCGGTGCGCACCGTGGCCGCCGAGACCTCCGGGCCCTCGCCGCCGAGGATCATCGTCCGCCCCAGCGCGGTCGCGCCGGCGCTGGTGCCCGCGACGACCAGGCCGCGGGCGAGCTGCTCGCGGAGGACGTCGTTGGCCCGGGAGCCGACCAGGGCCAGGATCCGGGACTGGTCCCCGCCGCTGAAGAACACCCCGGTGGAATCGCGCAGCGCCGCGACCGCGGCGTCCGAGTCGGCGTCCGCCCGGCCGCGCAGTCTCAGTTCCCTGGTCTGATCGACGCCGAGCTTGCGGAAGACCCGCTCGTACTCGGCGTGTACCTCGTCGGGAATCCCGGTTGCCGTGGTGACCAGGGTGATCCGGGCCTGCTCGCCCCCGGACAGCTCGACGAACCGTTCCAGGACCCCGGCCCCGCAGCACCGGTCCTCCCCGCCGCCGATGATCAGCAGGCGGCCCGCTGGCACACCGTTGTCCGCGTGCTCGTCCACGGTTGCGTTGTTACCCAGCGTTACACCTACTGAACCAAACGTTCACATATCGTGCTGGTGGACCGGTGGGCCCGGCCGGTAGACCACGA
>CAWKOA010000001.1:0-281636 GCA_963851025.1 uncultured Actinomycetes bacterium | reverse complement strand
GCCGCCGATACGCGTGCGCCCGCTACTTTCTGCTTTATCGACGGTGCCGTTGTTCGAAAAATCCCTCTGACCTGGGTGGAGCTAAGGGGACTCGAACCCCTGACCCCCTGGTTGCAAACAACACGCAGCACGTCCACCCACGTCCATACCCGCAGGTCACCGTCCCTGAGCGTGTATCCGCGTCCCTCCCGAACCGTACCTGTTCCGGTACTTCTGTGCTGTACTCACCACCCGAGCCGACGGCCCTCCGAAGACCTGCAGGACTCCGCTGCTGTACCCCTTGCGGCCTCCACCCGTCCCGCCAAGAGAGCGAATGGGTCCCGCGCCTGCAGGGTCGCCACGGGGCCCCCCGGGCGTGCCATCTATTTGATTTCCCCTCTGCCGAGAAATAGTGCGTCTTCCTGCGGCGCATAAGGATGCCGATGGGCGCATAGGCTTGTGCGACAGCCTTGATCCTCCGCCGGCTCCTGCGGAAGTACCTGCTCTGGCGCTCAGCTGGGAAGTTACAGGCGCTCCCTCCCTGCCGAGTATGGGCGGCTCAGGATCGCCCTCGTTGACTACGGTTAGGCGCGCATAGCAACCGGCTATGGCATGGACCGCTGCCGGGAGGCGGCTGCGTGGTGTTGCGAGTACTTGCGAGGGGTGATTCAGCTGCCCTGCCCTTGCCGGCCTTGGCGGGTCAGCCACCACCGGCTGGTCTTGCGTTCCGGGAATCCATCGCGGGCGCTGGCTGCTCGGGAGTGTTTGTGGTCATCTGACGATGCCAGCTTGGTAGGCGAGGATGACCGCTTGCACCCGGTCACGGAGATGGAGCTTGTCAAGGATATGGGTGATGTGGGTCTTGACGGTGTTCTCGCTGATGCCGAGCTGGTGGGCGATCTCGGCGTTGCTGCCGCCGGTGGCGATCAGGCGCAGCACATCGGCCTCACGCGCGGTCAGGCTGGCAGGCAGCGGGCTCAGTGCGGGCGGGGCGGGCTGTCCGCCGGCCACGAACAGGGATATGAGCCGCCGTGTGACGCTGGGGCCCAGGAGAGCTTCGCCGGCTACGACGTCACGGACTCCCTGGACGAGCCGTTCCGGCTTGACGTCTTTGAGGAGAAACCCGCTGGCGCCGGCCTGCAGCGCCCGGTAGACGTATTCGTCCAGGTCGTAGGTGGTCAAAATGACCACCCGGACAGTCGGGGAGCCGCTCTTGAGGATGACCCGGGTGGCGGCGATGCCGTCCAGCATGGGCATCCGGATATCCATCAGCACCACGTCGGGTGCTTGTTCCCGGCTGAGCTGGATCGCCTCCTGGCCGTCGGCGGCTTCGCCGGTGACCGTGATGTCGGCCTGCGAGTCGAGGATCATCCGGAACCCGGCCCGGACCAGGGCCTGATCGTCGGCGATGACTACCCGGATGGTCATTAGGCGGGCTCTGCGGCCGGGATGCGCGCCTGGACGCGATAACCCCCGCCGGGTAGTGGGGCTGCGTGCAGTTCCCCGCCGAGCATGGCGGCACGTTCCCGCATCCCGATCAGCCCCTGCCCGGCCCCGGCTGCGGCCACAACACCTGACCGCCCGGGCCAGCTGGTGATGTTCAGGCTCACATCGCCTGCGGTGAAATCGACCGTGATGGTGGCCGGGACGGGTCCTTGGTGCTTGACCACGTTGGTGAGTGCCTCCTGGACGATGCGGTAGGCAGACACATCGGCCCCCGTTGACATTGGCGGCGCTTCACCGCGGACGCGCAGTTGGACGGGCAGGCCTGCGGCGCGCACCCGCCTGACCAGGTCGTCAAGCAGGTGCAGGCCCGGGGGCGGCGCCAGGTCAGGTTCTGGCCGGTCGCTTGCGTCGCGCAGCACGCCTAGCAGCCGCCGTAGTTCGGACAGAGCCTGGCCCGCGGCGGCCTCGATGACGGTGAGGGCTTCGCGGGACGGCGGTGCGCCTGGATGCTGGTCGCCGAGCATCCGGGCCGCGCCCGCCTGAACAGCGATCATGCTGACGTGGTGGGCGACGACATCGTGGAGTTCCCGGGCGATGCGCACGCGTTCGGTGGCGGTGGCGCGCTCGACGTCGGACTCCCGGTCAGCCTGGGTACGCGCCGCCCGCTCTCGCAGCTCGGCGAGGTAGGCCTGCCACACACGGCCGCGGTCCGACGCGAGCCAGATCATCGCAACCACGAGGGCCGGCAAGACGAACGCCTGCCACATCAGGCGCTCGGGCCTGACCAGGTCGATCCACAGCCCGGTCGCGGCTACCGTCACCAGGCAGCAGCCGAGCGACCACCGCCGGCGGCACTGGGCCGTTACGGAGTACAGGGCCACCAGGGCGCTGGCGCAGGCCGGCGCGGGCGCCGCGGTCATCACGGCCAGCGCCCACCCCAGGGCCCCGGAGGCGGCGAACGCCGTCAGTGGATGACGGATCCGGATCGCCAGTGGGAGCACGGCCACCGCGGCCACCGCGCCGGCCGCGGCCGGGAACCGGAAGCCGCCTGGCGGGAAGCTGGCGGCTTGCACCACGCCCGCACCCAGGGCCCATCCGAAGATCACGCCCGGCCCAGCCAGGCGCGGTCGGGCATGACGATGAAACCAGCCGGTCATGGCCTGAACATAGCGGCCAAGATGGGCCGCCAGCGTCATGCTGGCGGCCCATCGTCTCTCACCCTGTGGGGTGATGGTGCCCGCGTCACGCATCGCGGCGGACAAGCAGGACCGCTGCCGCAGCCAGAGTGACGGCAGCGTAGGCGCAGAACACCGCGAACCCGGTCCACGGGGGCAGGAACCCCGGCTGCCGGGTGGGGGACAAGATCGCCTCGCCGGCGTTGCCGGGCAGGTACGGGATCCACGCCCGGGGCAGGATGTGGGCCACTAGGGGCAGGATGAGCAGGATCGTCACCAGGGCGGCGATGCCGCCTGCGGTGTTACGCAGCAATGCGCCCAGACCGAGCCCGAGCAGGCTGACGACGGTCAGGTACAGCGCGGCGCCGGTCACCGCGCGGGCCACCCCGGGATGGGCCAGCGAAGTCTGCGCGTGGTCGGTGGCCAGCAGCACCTGGACACCGAGGAAGCTGATCATGACCGCCGCGAGCGAGGACACGAAGGTGGCCGCCGCGAACACGGCGGCCTTGGCCCACAGCACCGGCAGCCGCCGGGGCACCGCAGCCAGGCTGGAGCGGATCATCCCGGTGGAATACTCCCCGCTGATGGCCACGACGCCGAGCACCCCGGCCGCCAGTTGGGCCAGGAACACGCCGTTCAGGCTGAGCACGACCGGGTCAACGGCCGCCTGGTCGGCGGCGCTCATATGCGGCCACTGCTTTACGGTGCTCGCCGCGCCGAGAATGCCAACGGCGGTGATCATCAGTGCGGAGGCGGCCAGCACATACCGCGTCGATCGCAGCGACCGCAGCTTGGTCCACTCCGACAGCGCGACGCGGGCTTGGGTCAGCCGCACCCGGCCGCCGCGCGGGACAGCGGCGGCAGCAGCAGAACCAGTCACCGGGATTCTCCTTCTGTCACACGATCCAGGCTCTGGTACTCCACCGCGTCCCGGGTCAGCTCCATGAATGCCTCCTCCAGCGATGCCTGCCGGGGGACCAGCTCATACAGGGCCAGCCCCGCGGCCGATGCCGCCGTCCCGATCTGCTGGCTGGTCAGTCCGGATACCTCCAGCACCCCGGCTTCCGGGCTGGTGATCGTCACCTCCGGGGCGGCCAGCACCTCGCACAGCCGGGCTGCGTCAGGCGAGACCACGCGCACCGTGCCGCCTGCCGCCCGGCGGGTCAGCTCGCTGATGGTGGTGTCGGCGATCAGCCGGCCCTGGCCGATGACGATCACATGGTCGGCGGTCAGCGCCATCTCGCTCATCAGATGCGAAGACACGAACACCGTCCGGCCCTCGGCGGCCAGCCGTTTCAGCAGGATCCGGATCCAGCGGACGCCTTCCGGGTCCAGGCCGTTGACCGGCTCATCCAGCAGCAGCGTCGCCGGATCCCCCAGCAGCGCGGCGGCGATCCCCAGCCGCTGCCCCATTCCCAGCGAGAACCCGCCCGCCCGTTTGCGGGCGACCTGCCGCAGCCCGACCAGGTCGATCACCTCGTCCACCCGGTGCCGGGGGATCCCGTGCGTCTGCGCCAGGGTGAGCAGGTGATGGAACGCGGAACGGCCCGTGTGCACCGACCGCGCCTCCAGCAGCGCTCCCACCTCCCGCAGGGGAGCACAATGGTCGCGGTAACGCCTGCCGTTGACGCTGACCCGGCCGCTGGTCGGCGCATCCAGACCGAGGATCAGCCGCATCGTCGTCGACTTCCCGGAGCCATTCGGGCCCAGGAATCCGGTCACCATTCCCGGGCGCACCGTGAAACTCAGCCCGGTCACCGCCATCTTCTGCCCGTACCGCTTGGCCAGGCCCTCCGCGACGATCATCGTCGCTCACCGTTTTCCATCAGCATGCCGCCCACGCTAAAAGCCCAGGTTCCCCGGCACGACACGCCAGAGAATGATTTACACCCCCCGCATGCCCGGAACGAACTAGCCCGCATCCCCGGCCAGAACTAGCACTGCGGTACTACCGGCACCTTGCCAGGCCCGCCAGAACAGGATGACCACGAGCCTCCTAACCGGGGAGGAACATGCGTCCTGGGACGGGGGGACCAAGATCATGCACGCAGACCGCTCGCATGCCCCCAAGCCCAGGATGTACGGCGGGAAAACGCGCCGCACTCGCCGTTGTGAACGATCGGTTCGGTGCGCAGCAGGACGCTCAGCATCGGCACGGAATCGCCGATCTGCGCGTCGTGGGCTTATGAAAGTGCCACGAGGAATACCACTTACTCACGGAAGAGTCTGCCATTCGCTGACCCCTGCATGAGGGCAAGAAGCGGCCCTGAAACGGCGGATCAGCACGTTCCCCGCTGGGACGCCGGAAGGGGAACAAAACCCAGCGATGGCGTTCTTCCTGCTCAGTTGACCGGATCTCGGTCAGGACCTGAGATCTGCGTGCCGCGGACCGTAGCCGCCCGCGAGGACCAGTCCCGCCAAGAACGCGTGTGCGGCCTCTCTCGCAGCCCCGGTTGCTGTACTTTGCTGCTGTACTCTCGGACTATTTGTTCGAATTAGTCTTCTGACCTGTGGAGCTAAGGGGACTCGAACCCCTGACCCCCTGGTTGCAAACCAGGTGCTCTTCCAGCTGAGCTATAGCCCCGCGCGACGGCCGTACCAGGGTACCCGGTCAGGCCGCCCGGTCAGGGGGGCGGCGCGAGCGGCGCAGCCGCGGCGGGCGGCGGTCCCGGCCGCTTTCCCCTCGGGGAGCCCGGCGCGGACGCGGGGGATCCCGGCCCGGCATCGCCAGCCTTCTTCCCGGAAGCCTTCCCGGCCCCCGGCCCGCTCGCCGGCCCAGTCCCCGGCCCGCTCCCCGGCCCAGCCGCCGCACCCGGAACTTCCGCGCCCGCAACCCCCGCGCCCGCACCCAGAGCCGGATCGATGATCACCCCGGCTCCCTCCGCCGCGAGCACGCCCGGAAGCTCAGCGAAGCTGCCCAGCAGATGGGTCGCGCCGGCCCGGTGCAGCCGGTCCCGGGTGTGCCCCCCGGTCAGGATGCCCGCCACGATCCCGGCGCCCGCCCGCCGCCCGCACAGGATGCCGCTTTCCGTGCCCCCGGCATACGCCGTCTCGCGGACATCGGTCACCCCGAGCCGGAGCATGGCGGTCAGCATCGGGTCGGGCCACGGGTAGCCGCGTGGCGCGTCCTCCGGGCAGAGCACCAGGTTGACCTGGCGCCACCAGCCGAGGGTGTCCAGCACCAGGCCGAGCAGGCCGCGGGACAGCCCGGTGATGAAGCACACCCGGACCCCGGAGTCGCGGATCTCCTGCAGCGCCTCGGCGGCCCCGGGCATGGGGGCCAGGCCCGACCGGTCGACGGCCAGCCGGTAGGAGCGGTCGAAGGCGAGCGTGGCGGCCTCGGCGCGGCCCGGGGCGTCGGGGAACAGCGCGCGGAACACGTCCACCGCGGACATCCCGCGGGTCTGGTGCACGTGCACCATGCTGCGTGCGTAGGCGGCGGTGCCGGGGACGATGCCCTGGGTGGCGAAGGCCTCGGTGAACGCGCGTTCCAGGATCCCGCCGTCATCCGCGGTGACCCCGAGCAGGCCACAGCACAGCAGCGTGACCGGCGTCGCGCTGCTCACACCGAACCCCCGTTTTCAGCCCTGCCGCGCGGTACTGGCCCCACGGGGCTAGCTCCACGGGCCGGGCGCTACCTCACCTAGTCGTCGCTGGTCGTCGCCTCGGTCCACAGATCGAGCTCGGCGCGGTCGGCCTGGACCTTGCGCCAGACGGCGAATACGCCTGCGCCCGCCAGAACGAGCAGCAGCAGCAACTTCTTCACGGTGCGGACCCCTTCACCTAGGCAATCGGAGCCGGCCCGGGAAGGGGCGGCCAGGCTCCTTACGCTCCATGCAGACTAGCAAGCGTTTCCGTCACCGGGGCCTGGCCACACGAGTCTCATCCCACACCGGGTCGGTGGATTCGTACACGTCCCCGGCCGCCCCGAACACGAGGAAACGGTCGAACGAGCGCGCGAACCACCGGTCGTGCGTGACCGCCAGGACCGTGCCCTGATAGGACTCCAGCCCCGCCTGAAGGGCCTCCGCGCTGGCCAGGTCGAGGTTGTCGGTCGGCTCGTCGAGCAGCAGCAGGGTCACCCCGCTCAGCTCGAGCAGCAGGATCTGCAACCGGGCCTGCTGGCCGCCGGACAGGGTGCCGAACGGCTGCTCCGCGCAGTGCTGCAGCTCGTAGCGGGCCAGCGCGGCCATGGCCTCGTTGCGCTGCATGGCGTGCTCGGTCATCAGGATCTCGGCGGGCTGCGCCGGCCAGGTCGGGCCGGGCGTGCGTCTGCGCGAACAGCCCGGGGACGACCCGGGCCCCGAGCCGCGCCGCTCCGGTGTGCGCGACGTCAGCCCCGCCGAGCAGCCGCAGGAACGTTGACTTGCCCGAACCGTTGGAGCCGAGCGCGGCCACCCGGTCGCCGTACCAGACCTCCAGGCTGAACGGGTGCATGAGCCCGGTCAGCTCCAGGTCCTCGCAGATCACCGCCCGCTTCCCGGTGCGGCCGCCGCGCAGCCGCATCCGCACGTTCTGCTCCCGGGGCGCGAGTTCCGGCGGCCCTTCGTCCTCGAACCGGCGCAGCCGGGTGACCGCCGCCTGGTACCGGGAGGCCATGCCGTCGTTGTAGGACGCCTTCTGCCGCAGGGTCCGGACCAGCTGCCTGAGCTTCTCGTGCTCCTCGTCCCAGCGCCGCCGCAGCTCATCGAGCCGCTCGTTGCGGTCCTGGCGGGCCTGCGCGTAGCTGGCGAACCCGCCGCCGTGCACCCAGACGCTGCCGTCCTCGACGGTGATGATCCGCCTCGCGCTGTTGGCGAGCAGCTCCCGGTCGTGGCTGACCAGCAGGACGGTCTTGCGCGTCTGGGCCAGCTGCTCTTCCAGCCAGAGCTTGCCCGGCACGTCCAGGTAGTTGTCCGGCTCGTCGAGCAGCAGGACCTCGGCCGGGCCGCGCAGCAGGGCTTCCAGCACGAGCCGCTTCTGCTCGCCGCCGGACAGCGTGCCCACTCCCCGGTCACGGCACCGCTCGTAGCCGAGGCCGAGCGCCGCGACCGTGCACGCGTCCCACAGCACCTCGGCCTCGTACCCGCCCGCATCCCCCCAGTCGGCCAGCGCGGCCGCGTACCGCAACTGGGCCGCCTCGTCGCCCCGCGCCTGCATCGCGTCTTCCGCCGCGTCCAGCCGCGCCGCGGCCTCCCGCACCCTTTTTTCCGCAACGAAGACCAGCAGGTCGCGGATCACTGGCTCCTGGCCAGGCCGCCCGAGGGGGTGCTGAACCTGGCCGCCGTCCCCGTGCGTCCCCCGGATCCCCCCGATGAACTGCCGCATCACCCCCAGCCCGCCGCTGGTGGTGATGGTGCCGGACTGCGGGATCACGTCCCCGGCGATAAGCCTGATCAGCGTGGTCTTGCCGGCCCCGTTCGGCCCGACCAGCGCGGCGACCGTCCCCTCGCCGACCCGGAACGAGGCGTCGTCCAGCAGCACCCGCCCGTCCGGCAGGGCGTGCTGCACGTGCGCCACCTCGACGTGTCCCACGTCGGTCCCTCCCGGCTGCTGTCGGTACCCTCAGCCGAGGTAACCAGGCCGGCCTGGCCGGCCGCAACGGATATACCAGCCGGGGCCGCCAGGCCTGCGGGCTTACGGATTCCTTACCGTCCCACCAAGAAAGTCCTGTAACAGTTAATAACTCGTATGTTCGGCCTATCCCCTTTCGCGAGTGCGGCGATACTTACGGCGTGATTCCCCCCGATGTTGCTGTCGGCCGGGCTGCCCTGCCCGCCGCCGTGACCTGTCCCACCGGAGTAGCGATGGTCCTGGCTTGACCGCCGTGCTTACCGGCCGTGGCCCCACGGGCGGCGGCCGGTCGATGAACGCGCGGCCTGTCACCGGGCACGGGGAGACCCGGGACACCGCGGAGCAGTGGCCCCCCGCAGACTGGTTCAGGAAGCCGGACCGGGACACTGCAGGCTGGGCGGGCCCCGGCCGGCCGGACCGTACCCGGGAGGGTGCTGCCCGGGACCGGGCGGCCTGGAGCGGGACCGCGGCCGGGACTTCCGGGCCCGGGGCCGCCACGCTGGGGGCCCGGTGGGTCCGCGAGGCGTGGCCGTGGCTGGTGCTCTGGCCGTGGGCGCTGGCCTGGGTCGCGTTCCAGGCCGGCATGGCCGGCCAGTCGTGGCACTTCTTCGCCCAGGGCGGGCAGCTCCTGTTCGCCAACGCCCCCGGCGCCGGCCTGAAGCTGTACGCGACCCATCCCGATCTGCAGATCGGCCCGCTGGCCCTGGCGGTATCCGGGGTGCTCAGGACGATCGGCCCCGGGAACGGCGAGACCACGGCGATCGCTGCCATGTCGCTGACCGGCCCGCTGGTGCTGGCCGCGGTGTGGCGGCTGGTGCCCGCCACCGAGCGCTGCCGCCGGAGCCGGCTGCTGCTCGCCGGGCTGCTGTTCCTGCCCGTGTGGACCGAGCTGACCACGCACTTCGCGCACATCGACGACCTGATGGCGCTCGGCTTCTCGGTAGCCGCGCTGCACGCGGTGGCCCGGCGCCACCCGGTCTGGGCCGGGCTGGCCCTGGCCGCCGCGGCCGACTCGAAGCCCTGGGCGGCCGCGTTCGTGGTGCTGCTGCTGGCCCTCCCGCGACGGCAGTGGCTGACCGCGCTGGCCGCGTTCACCGGCGGGATCGCGGTCGTCTGGCTGCCGTTCCTGCTGGCCGACCCGCGGACCGTGGCCGCCGTCACCCGCTTCACGATCCCCAACGACCGCTCCTCGGCGCTGCGGGTGCTCGGCGTCATGGACCCCCGGACCCCCTGGTGGGACCGCTCCGCCCAGCTGCTCCTCGGGGTGGCCGGCGGCGCGGTGGCGGTCCGGCGCGGCCGGTGGCCCGCCGTGATCCTCGTCGCGGTGGCCGCGCGGATCCTGCTCGACCCCGGCGTCTACGCGTACTACACCGCAGGCGCCCTGCTCGGCACGATCGTGGTGGACCTGGTGGTGACGCGCTGGCGGGTGCCGTGGGCCACCGCGACCGCGGCGCTGCTGCTGTACGCCGCCCGGTTCACCCACGAGCTGATCCCGTTCAGCCTGCATCAGCTCGGGATCCTGCGGCTGATCTTCGCCATCGGGGTGCCCCTGATGGTCCTCGGTATCCCCGGCTGGTGGGTGGCCCGCCGCCCGGGCCGGCACGCCCGGGGCCAGCACGCCGGCGGCGGTCCCGCGGACGCGGACCACGAGCCCCTGGCGGGCGGCGCTCCCGCGCATCTCCCCGGGCCGCTACCCGTTCATCCCTCGGGCCCGTTCCCCGTGGCCCAGGCCGGCCTGGCCCACCCGTCAGGACCGCTGCCGGTCCGCCAGGCCGGCAGCTACCCCGCGCACCCCTCCGGGCCGCTGCCCGTCCGCCAGCCCCGCCCCTACCCCGGTCATCAGGCCACCGCTGATCCCGCGGGTCCCGGCGGGGAGGATCCCGACCTCAAGTCCATGGTCTGGGACCGGCTGGCTCACAACACGGCGCGCAGCGCCGCCCGGCCCACGTCCGGCCGGGGGGAGTTGCACGTCGGGCAGCGCGGCCCGCGGCCCGGGATGTTGAGCCAGTAACCCTCGACGATCCCGCGGGTGGCGTGGATCGCGGCGGCCAGCTGCTGGCTGGTGACCTCCGCGCCCGGCGGGTTGGTGGACAGCCCGGCCAGGATGGCCACCCGCGGGTTGGCCGCCCGGGCCTGCGCGGCCGCGTCACGGACGAACGTGGCGTACGTGCTCGTGCTGCGCTCCAGGCTCTGCGCCTGCAGTTCGACCACGTCCGACACCTTCGCGAGCTCCCCGGCCAGGCCCAGGCGGAGGAACTGGCGCCACCGCGGGCCGCCGGCCGGGTCCGGGCGGACCGTGGTCAGGTTGAGGGCGGGCGCCGCGATGAGCGCCAGCCCGTGCGCGTGCGCGATGTCCCGGGCGCGGCGCGTGGCGGCGGCCGGGTTCAGCTGCTCCGCGTGCGGCGTGAACGCCCAGGCTTCCGGGTCGTACAGGACCGCGCCGGTACCGGGCGGCAGCTGGCCGCCAGACACCGCCTGGTCCAGCTCGCTGACCGACGAGAACGTCACCACCGGCTGTGCGCCGGCCACGGCCAGCGGTTTCTGCCCGGTGTGCAGGATCTCCAGGACCCGGGACCGTTGCAGCCCGGCCAGCACCGCGGGTTCCGACGCCACCTGCGCGAGCGCCGCCCGGGTCAGCAGCCAGGCCGGCCTGCCGCCGGGGGCCAGGGCCGCCGGGGTAAAGCCCCCGGACGGCCCGGATCCGGGATAGGTGGCGTGGCCGCGGGGCGGTGCGGACGCCGAGCAGCTGGCGAGCGCGCACGCGACCGCGGTGAGCACCGCGGCCCCGCATACTTCGCGGGCCGCCGCGGCCATCAGCCGGGCGGGCCGGGAGGCCATCATGGCTCCTCAGTACGTGTCAGGCCGGGCTGGCTGGCTGCGGGCCGGGCCGGGCGGCCCCGGGGACATGGGGCCCCGCGTCCGCAGGTTACCCGCCGTGCGCCGGGGCGGCCCGGCCCTGCAGCCGTAACGAGCCCAGCTGGACGTTGGCGGTCATGCCGCTCAGCGGGGTGACCGGGGTCCGGCCGATCACCCGGACCACGGCTTCGTAGCTGGCGCTGCCCGAATTGCCCACCGGCATGGGCGACACGTCGCCGATGGTGCCCTTGACCCCGCTGAGCTGTGCGGCGGGGACCGAGATGGTCACCTTCCCGCCGACCTTCACCGCGGACGTGTCGGTCTGCGGGATCAGCAGCCTGACCTGCCATCCGCCGCCGGTGCGCAGCGCGATGACCGGCAGCGCCAGGCCGGCCGCGCGAAGGCTGGCCATCGGCCCGCTGGGCAGCAGCGAGAACCTCGGCTGCTGCCCGGGCGAGGCCTGGGCGTGCGCCGCCGGGCCGCTCAGCCCGGCGGGGCTTACCGTGTCGCCCGGCTGCCCCTCAATGGCGACGACGGTCCCGCTCCGGGGCGCGACGATCTCGGTCGCCGCCAGCTTCATCCGGTCCGCGGCCCGGCGGGCCCGGTCCCTGGCCAGCTGGGCCTGGGCCGCGGCGATGCTGGTGGCGGCGGACCCGTCGGCCTGCAGCGCGCCCAGGTTGGCCTTGTCGGCCGTGATCGCGGCCCGGTCGGCCCGGACGGCCGCGGCTTGCGCCCCGCCGGCCTCGGTGGCCAGCACTTCTCCCGGGCGGACGGCCTGGCCCAGATGGACGAGGACCCGGCCGACCCGGCCGGAGACCCCGAAGTTGAGGCTGGCGAGGCCGCTGTTGCTGACCACGCCGGTGAACGAGCGGCTGTCGGCGGCGAGGATCGACGGCACGTAGAACGCGACTCCCACGACGGACGCGCCGGCCAGCAGGATCCCGCCCAGGCGCTGCGCGCTGCTGACGAACGTCCGCGAGCCGCCCTCGTCCCGGTCGCGGGATTCCCGGCGCGGGAAGAGCACGGCCAGCAGCGGGGTGCGCCGGGCGGGCTCGTCCTGCGGGTCCGCCTCGTAGCCCTCGCCGTCGTCCCACGGGTCGTCGCCGGTGACCGGCGGCAGGCGGAAGCCGTCCGTCTCCGCGCCGTACCAGCCCTCATCGCCCGCGCCGCCGGGGTATCCGGGATCCGGAAATCCCGGGCCGGTGCGGCCGGAATCCGGGTCGTGACCGGAATCGGCGTAGCCATGATCATGACGGCCAGGATCGGGGTGACCAGAATCGGGAAGGCCGCGGCCGGAAGACCGGGAACCGGGGTAGCCGGTATCTGAATAGCCCGGCTCCGGATAACCCGGCCCGGGATAACCAGAGTCCCCGTGACCAGGCTCCTGGTAACCGGGGTCGCGGAAACCACGGGACCCGGCCCGGTAATCCCCGTAATCGGCATAGCCGGATTCGGGATAACGGTCCTCAGGATAACGGTCCCCGCTAATACGGTCCTGGGGATAACTGCCCGGGGGACCGGGCTCCGGCGGGTAGCCGTCCCACCCGCCGGCGGTATCCAGCAGGAACCCGTTCCCCTGGTAGGGCGGGCCGGCCTCGTAGTCGTCCCCGGCCTCATCGTCCAGGCCGCCGTAGCCGTCCCCGGCCGGATCCGGGGCGTCCTGGATCAGCATGCTCTGCGGGCGGCGGCTGCGCCAGGGCGCCCAGTCGCGCCGTTTCCCCCCGGGCTCCGGCCGGCCTCCCGCGGGCATCTCTGTCTCCCGGTCGTGGGGTTCGACCGCCTCGGGGTTATCGTCCCCGATAAGGAGGGACACGTCAGCTCACTCCAATGGCCGCGGGGATAACGAAGTTATCACAGCGCTTTGCGGCAATGAGCCCGATCTGGTTACCTCACGTTCTACCTTGGTAAAGCAGGCGGCCCGGCGGCAGCGCCGCACGCCGGCCTAACGCCCTTCAGCCAATGTGATCCGCGTACGCGCATTAGTGCAGGTACCTAAATGGATGTTTTGGTCTTTGCGCTCACGGTTATCCTGCTCCTGGTGCTCATCGCGGCCTGCCTGCTGCCGGTCGGCGCGGACAGCCAGGATGACCAGGGCGACGGGATGACGGAGGTGGCCATCCCGCGGCACGTCCGGACCCCCCGGTGGCGGCCGCGGACGCTGGCCTTCTTCGCCGTGACCGCGGTCGCGAGCCTGCTCTTCCTCATCGTGCGCCCAGTGCCCGCGCTGTACGCCTCCGCGGTGGGGAACGTGGCGGACGCGATCACCCGCGACCCGGCCACGGTGAACGGGTACATCGCCCGGCTGCGGCCCGCCCTGGTGTTCTTCGGGGTGGCCTACATCACCGGGACCGCGCTGGTGCTGCGCGCGAACCTGGGCCGCCGCCTGGCGGTGCTCGGCCACGCCGCGCTCTACATCGCGATGTCCATCCTGACCCAGGCGCTGATGATCGCGACCGGCATCGCCTCCGGCTGGCTGGTGGCGCCGTTCGGCATCGAGGCCACGCTGGCCAACCTGCTCATCGGCGGCCTGGTGGTGATGCGCCTGACCTTCACCACCTTCGTGCTGCCGCGGGCGACCACGCTGCCGCTGGTGCGCCGCCCGCGGCTGTGGGACACCGTGCTGACCTGCTGCGCGCTGGTCACCGTGGTCACCGTGCTGATCGCGGGCTACGCGTACATCTCCGAGCAGTCCAACCTGGACTCGGTGTGGCAGGTGTTCCTGCCGTTGTACGCGGTGAGCGTGCTGTTCATCTTCATGTTCGCGCCGCTCTGGCTGCTCTGGTGGGTCAACCGCAGGCTGCCCGAGCCGGGCCCGCACCGCCCCCCGGTGGACATCATCATCCCGGCCTACAACGAGACGGATAACATCGCGCGGCTGCTCCGGTCCGTGGACGTGGCCGCGGCCCGCTACGGCGGCCCGGTCCTGGTCGTGGTGTCCGACGACGGCTCCACCGACGACACCGCGCAGGTCGCCGGGGAGGAGATCGCGCACTTCCGGCACGCCCGCGGATGGGTGCTGACCGGCCCCAACGGGCGGCAGTCCGCGGCCCTCAACCGGGCTATCGCGGCCACCGAGGCCGAGATCATCATCCGGGTGGACGCCGACTGCGTGCTCGGCGAGGACACGCTGGTCTACGCCGTCCCCTGGTTCGAGGACCCGGAGATCGGCTGCGTGGGCGCGATGGAGGAGCCGCGCACCGACACGGTCACCTGGTTCCACCGGATGCGGGCGCTGGAGACGGCCTTCCAGTTCCGGTTCGCCCGCCTCGGGCAGAGCCTGGTGGACGGGATCGTGGTCATCCCCGGCACGTTCACCGCCATGCGCCGCGGGCCGGTCGAGGAGGCGGGCGGCTTCCCGGTCGGGATGAACGGCGAGGACTCCGACGTCACGATGCAGATCGGCCGGCTGGGCTACCGGGTCGTGGTCAACCCGCGGATCCGCTCCTACGAGGACGTCCCCCGCAGTCCCGGCGAATTCGTCGAGCAGCGCACCCGCTGGGCCCGGGCCGGCTTCCACGTGTACGCGCGGCACGTGCCGCTGCGGGCCGGCTCGGCCGGGCCCCGCGTCTGGTTCTGGACGCTGCGCCGCGGCTTCTCCTGGTTCTCCATCCAGGCCGGCCTGGTCGCCCCCATCTTCCTGCTCGAACTCGCGGCGACCCAGCCCAGCGTCCGGGGCAACATCCTCACGTTCCTGCTGCTCTACGCGGCGGGCGGCGGGGTGGTGCTGGCGATCAGCCTGCCGTACGCGGCCCGCTACGGGCGCTGGCGCAGCATCGCGTGGTCACCGACCTGGTTCGTGTTCGCGTTCCTGCGCCGGATCGGCACCCTGGAGGCGGCTATCTCGCTGCCCGTCCGGCCCTTCCCGGCCCGCGCCGTGCCCGTCACGCGGCAGGAGCCTGCGGCCCGCCCGCAGGAGAACCCGGTGCCGATCCCGGGCCGCCCTAGTCTCCTGCTGCCCGAGGAGGACTAGTCTCCCGGCGAACCCCGGGTGCGTCCCGGGTGGCGTCCTGGGACCGGGGGCGGTGCCGCCCCGGCCGGGCCAGCGCCGCGGTCAGCTCGTGCAGCGCGTGCACGGAGTGCGCGCTCAGCACCGCGTCACAGTACGGCCAGGCCGCGGCCATCCCGCCGGCCAGCGGGCGGTACTGCTCGCTCTTGGTCCTCGGGTTGACCCAGATGATCCGGTGCGCGACCCGGGACAGGCGCTGCATCTCGCGGCGCAGCACGGCCGGCTCCCCGGTGTCCCAGCCGTCTGAGATGATCACGACGACGGCGCCCCGGGCCAGGCCGGGGCGGCCCACGGTGTCGTTGAACTCCTTCAGCGAGGCGCCGATGCGGGTCCCGCCCAGCCAGTCCGGCGCGGCCTGGCCGGCCCGCTGCAGGGCCTGCTCGGGCGGCATGTGCGCGAGCGCCCCGGTCAGCCGGGTCAGCCGGGTGGCGAAGGTGAACACCTCGGCCTCGGCCCCGCCCGCCGCGCAGTACAGCAGCTGGAGCATGGCCCGCGCGTAGGGTTCCATCGACCCCGAGATGTCGCACAGCACGATCAGCTGGCGCGGCCGCAGCGACGGGGCCCGTCGGGCCAGCCGGAGCGGGTGGCCGCCGGTGCGCCGGGCGTGCCGCAGCGTGCTGCGCAGGTCGGTCCGGCGGCCCCGGGCCGAGGGATGCTCGCGGCGGGAGCGGCGGAGCGGGACCGCCAGGGTCAGCTCGCTCATCAGCCCGGTCAGGGCCTGCAGCTCGGCCGGGGTCAGCTCGGCGAAGTCGGTGCCCGGCCAGCCGCTCGACCCGGCTGGCCAGGGCCGGGCGGGCCGTCTCCGGCGGGCCGTCCGCGCCGGGCTCCGCCGCGTCGCCCGGCCGCGCCGTGGCGGGGAGCCCGCGCCGTGGTCAGCATCGGCCGCCCCGTCCGGCCCCGGGGGCGGTGCGCCAGGCGGCGGAGCCGGGTGCTCCTGCGCGGCCCGGGCGGCCTCGGCCAGCAGGTCGTCCGGGGCCGGCCGGGGCGGCGGGCCGGGCGGGTCCGGCGCCTGCAGCCCCGGCGGGCCGGCCGCGCGGCCGCCGGCCGCGCCGAACAGCTCGCGAACCACCCGCTGCACGGTCTCGATCTGCTCCGGCCCGGAGGCGAACGTGGCCAGGGCGCACAGGTAGAACTCGTACTGGGTGGCCGGCCGGGCCAGCGGCACGGCCCGGGCGAACCGCTCGCAGCGGCCCGGGTCGGCCGGCACCCCGGCGTCCCGCAGTTCCGCACCCAGCCGGGCGGCGATCAGCGCCAGGTCGGCCGGGACCCGGTCCCCGTTGGTTCCCTCAGTCATCACCGGCCGCCGCGGCGAACCCGGCCGTCCGGAGGACCTGCAGATCTTCGGAGTACTTCAGCACCACGCCCGCGGTCTGGGCCGCCACCGCCTCGTCGAGCCGGTCCGCGCCCAGCACGACCAGGGCCTCCGCCCAGCTGATGGCCTCGGCCACGCCGGGCGGCTTGGCCAGGTCGAGCTCCCGGAGCCGGGCGACGCCGCGGGCCACCTGCCCGGCCAGCGGTTCGCGCCGCGGCGGGCACCCGGCGGCGGATGATCGCCGCGACCCGCTCGGTGTCCGGGTACTCGATCCAGTGGTAGAGGCAGCGCCGTTTCAGCGCGTCGTGCAGATCCCGGGTCCGGTTCGAGGTGAGCACGACGACCGGCGGCAGCGCGGCCCGCCGCGTGCCGAGTTCCGGGATCGTGACCGCCGACTCGGCGAGCAGCTCGAACAGGAACGCCTCGAACTCGTCGTCACCCCGGTCCACCTCGTCGATCAGCAGCACGGCGGGCCGCGGGCCGGGGTGGTCCAGCGCGGCCAGCAACGGCCGGGCCAGCAGGTAGTCGGCGCTGAACAGGTCGGCGTCGCGGAGCGTCTCGCCGCGGGACTCGGCCAGCCGGATCGCGAGCAGCTGGCGCGGGTAGTTCCACTCGTACAGGGCCTCGGCGGCGGTCAGGCCCTCGTAGCACTGCAGCCGGATCAGCGGCGTGTCCAGGACGGCCGCGAGCGCCTTGGCCGCCTCGGTCTTGCCCGACGCCGGGCTCGCCCTCGAGCAGGATCGGCTGGCCCATCCGGGCGGCCAGGAACAGCGCCGTGCCCAGCGGCTGGTCGGTCAGGTACCCGGCGCCGTCCAGCTCACCGACCAGCGTGTCGACATCGGGCAGCCGCCCGGAAAGGTCACTCAAGGGCATAACTCCATCATCGGTCATCTCACCTCACCACGTCGGCGCGGATCGGGGCGGCCCTGGAGGGCGGACCACACGTTGGCCGGGGTGAGCGGCATGTCCGCGTGCCGCAGGCCCAGCGGGCGCAGCGCGTCCACCACCGCGTTGACCACGGCGACCGGCGAGCCCACCGTGGCCGATTCGCCCACGCCCTTGGCGCCGATCGGGTGGTGCGGGCAGGGGGTGACGGTCTCGCCCAGTTCCCACGACGGGCATTCCACCGAGGTGGGCAGCAGGTAGTCCATGAACGAGCCGCCCAGGCAGTTCCCGTCCTGGTCGTAGGTGATGACCTGCATCAGCGCCATGCCCACCCCGTCGGCCAGGCCCCCGTGCACCTGCCCCTCCACGATCATCGGGTTGATCCGGACCCCGCAGTCGTCCACCGCGATGAACCGGCGCAGGGCGACCGCGCCGGTGCCCGGGTCCACGTCCACCACGCAGATGTACGCGCCGTAGGGGTAGGTCAGGTTCGGCGGGTTGTAGACGGTCTCGGCGTCCAGGTGGCCCTCGACCCCGTCGGGCAGCTCCAGCGAGGAGTGCGCGGCCATCGCGATCTCGGCGATGGTCCGGCCCTGCTCGGGGTCGCCGCGGACCTGCCACCGGCCCGCGGGCCCACTCCAGGTCCTCCGGCGCGGCCTCCAGCATGGCCGCGGCCACCACCCGGGCGCGCTCGCGCACCTTGCGCGCCACCACCACGGCCGCGGCCCCGGACACGGGCGTGGACCGCGACCCGTAGGTGCCCAGGCCGAACGGGGTCCGGTCGGTGTCGCCGTGCACCACCTCGACGTCGTCCGGGCTCAGGCCCAGCTCGTGGGCGACGATCTGGGCGAACGTGGTCTCGTGCCCCTGGCCCTGGGTCTGGCAGGAGATGCTCAGCACCGCCGTGCCCGTCGGGTAGATCCGCAGGTCGGCGCCGTCGGCCATGCCCAGGCCGAGGATGTCCATGTCCTTGCGGGGCCCGGCGCCGACCCCCTCGGTGAAGAAGCTCAGCCCGATGCCCATGTACTCGCCGCGGGCCCGCTTCTCCGCCTGCTCGCGCCGCAGTTCCGGGTACCCGGCCAGGTCCATCGCGACCTGCAGCGCCCGGGGGTAGTCCCCGGAGTCGTACTCCCACCCGGTCGGGCAGGTGTACGGGAACTGCTCGGGGCGCAGCAGGTTGCGCCATCCGCAGCTCGGCCGGGTCCAGGCCGAGCTCGGCGGCCAGCAGGTTGACCATCCGCTCGACCAGGTACACGCCCTCGGCGATCCGGAACGAGCAGGAGTAGGCCACCCCGCCGGGGGCCTTGTTGGTGTAGACGCCGGTGACCTCGCAGTACGCCGCCTGCAGGTCGTAGGAGCCGGTGAAGATGTGGAAGAACCCGGCCGGGTACTTGCTGGGCTGCGCGGACCCGTTGAACGCGCCGTGGTCGGCCAGCACCCGGGCCCGCAGGGCCAGGATCCGGCCGTCCCGGGTCGCGGCGATCTCGCCGTGCATGTGGTAGTCGCGGGCGAACGCGGTGGACATCAGGTTCTCCGACCGGTCCTCGACCCACTTCACCGGCTGGCCGGTCATCATGGTGCCGACCACGGCGCACAGGTAGCCCGGGTACATCGGGACCTTGTTGCCGAACCCGCCGCCGATGTCCGGGGAGACGATCCGGATCTTGTGCTCGGGCAGCCCGGCGATCAGCGCGTACAGGGTGCGGTGCGCGTGCGGCGCCTGCGTGGTGGCCCAGACCGTGAGCTTCCCGGTGACCGGGTCCATCTCGGCCACCGCGCCGCAGGTTTCCAGCGGCGCGGGGTGCGAGCGCGGGTACAGCATGTCCTGGGTGACCACCACGTCCGCGGCGGCGAAGGCCGCGTCGGTGGCGGCCCGGTCGCCGGCCGACCAGTCGAAGATGTGGTTGTCCCGCTGGCCGGCCACGTCGTCACGGATCACCGGGGCGCCCGGGTCCAGGGCCCGGGTCGCGTCCACGACCACCGGCAGCGGCTCGTACTCCACCTGGATCAGCTCGAGCGCGTCCCGGGCGGAGTAACGGTCCTCGGCGACGACGAACGCCACCTCCTGGCCCTGGAACCGGACCTTGTCGGTGGCCAGCACGGCCTGGACGTCGCGGGAGAGGGTGGGCATCCAGGCCAGCTTGCGCTGCTCCAGCATCTCGCCGGTGATGACGGCCCGGACCCGGGGGTGGGCCAGCGCGGCGGCGGTGTCCACACTCACGACCCGGGCGTGGGCCAGCGGGCTGCGCAGGATCGCGCCGTACAGCATGCCGGGCCGCTGGATGTCGTCCACGAACGTGCCCTGGCCGCGCAGGAACCGGGCGTCCTCCTTGCGCCGGACCGGGCCGTAGGCCCCGTCCAGGGCCGGATCAGGCGGCTGGGCTCATCGTCCCTCCCCGGGCTGGGCGGCCCCGGCCTCATGCTGGCTGGTGCCGTGCTCGCCGGCCTCGTGCTGGCTGGCCCACAGGACCGAGCGCACGATGTTCTCGTACCCGGTGCACCGGCACAGCTGGCCGGACAGGGCCTCGCGGATCTCCGCCGCGGACGGATCCGGATGGTGATCGAGCAGCCACCGGGCGGTCATCATCATGCCCGGCGTGCAGAACCCGCACTGCAGCCCGTGGCACTCCGCGAAGCCCTGCTGGACCGGGTCCAGCTGCCCGCCGCGGGCCAGGTCCTCCACGGTCCGCACCCGGCGCCCGTCGGCCATGGCCGCCAGCACCGTGCACGACTTCACCGGCGTCTCGTCCAGCCAGACCACGCAGGCCCCGCAGTTGGAGGTGTCGCACCCCCAGTGTGACCCGGTCAGCCCGAGGTCATCACGCAGGAAATGGATCAGCAGCAGCCGGGCCTCCACATCCCTGGTGTGGCTGACCCCGTTCACGGTCATCGTTATCTGCATATCGCCTGTGCTCAGCCTGCACTCTGCTGCCGGGCGCGCTGCCAGGCGCGGCGCAGCGAACGGACGGTCAGCTCACGGGCCAGGTGGCGCTTGTAGTCGGCCGGGCCGCGCTGGTCCGACACCGGCCGGCAGGACGCGGCGGCCAGCTCGCCGGCCCGGGCGAAGCTCTCCTCGGTGGCCGGCGCGCCGCGCAGGAATTCCTCGGCCTCCGCCGCGGAGAAGTGCGGCGCGCCCACCGCGGTCAGCCCGATGCCCGCGTCGGCGATGATCCGCCGCCGCCCGCCGGCCCGCCCGGCGCCGTCCAGCCCGCCGTCCTCCAGCCACAGGGCCGACGCCGCCGCGCCGACCGGCCAGTCGCCGGCCCGGCGCCCGACCTTCTCGTACGCGCTGCCACCGCCGGGCCGGATCGTGATCCGGATCTCGGTCAGGATCTCGCCCGGCCCGACCACGGTCTCGTACGGCCCGGTGTGGAAGTCCCGGGCGGGCACGGTCCGGGTCCCGCCGTCGTGCGCGATGACCATGGTCGCCTTGAGCGCCGCGAACGCGGCCGACAGGTCCTCGGACGGGTCGGCCTGGCAGAGCGAGCCGCCGACCGTGCCCCAGTTCCGCACCACCGGGTCGGCGATGACCTGCTCCGCGTCGTGCAGGACCGCGAAGTGCCGGGCCGCCGCGGCCGGAGTCGAGCAGCTGGGCGTGCCGGGTCAGCGCGCCGATCCGCAGCTGGTCGCCGGTCACCGTGAGGTAGGACAGCTCGCTGAGCCCGTTGATGTCGATCAGCGTCTCCGGCTGGGCCAGCCGCAGCTTCATCATCGGGATCAGGCTGTGCCCGCCCGCCAGGATGCGCGCCTCGGGACCGAACCGGGCCAGCAGGGCGAGGGCGTGCGCGACGCTGGTGGCCTTCTCGTACTCGACGTAGGCCGGAACCTGCATGCGCTCTCCCTCGGGACAACCCGCTGTCTGCGCAGTGTACGAGTGCGCCTAGCCAGCGGTAATAATCAGACCCTATGAGCGATATCCAGAACCGGCTAGCGAGCCTGGGCCGCCAGGCCCGGGCGAGCGGTCGGTGCGGGTTGTCATCTGGATAGCGCGAATTTGGATAAGACACTGTTATGACCCTGACTCAGCTCAACGCGTTCGTGCTGGTCGCCCGGCTGGGCTCGGTGACCTCCGCCGCGAACGCGCTCGGGGTCAGCGAGTCCGCGGTCTCGCAGGCCCTGACCGCGCTGCGCCAGCACCTCGGCGACCAGCTGGTCAGCCGCGGGCCGAGCGGGATGACGCTGACCGCGGGCGGCTCCCGGCTGCTGGCCACCGCCTCGCAGATCGTGGTGCTCGGCGCGGAGGCGCACGCCGCGGTCCGCGCGGCCCAGGGCGCCCCGGAGCAGCTGCGCGTGGTGGCCTCGCCCACCTTCGCCGAGTTCGTGGCCAGCCCGCTGACCGAGGCGTTCCGGCGCCGCTTCGCGGGCCCGCTCGAGGTGTCCTCCGGGGTGGCCGTGACCCACGAGATGGCGGTCCTGGTCGGCAACCGGCTGGCCGACGTGGCCATCGGCCCCAGCGTGGCCGCTGACCCGGGCCTGCCGGTGGTGAGCGAGCCGATCTTCCGGTACCGCCTGGTCGTGGTCACCGCCGGGCAGTCCCGGCTGCGCGGCAGCCCCGCGACGTGGCGGTGGCTGGTGGACCCGTCCGGCACGGACCCGGAGAGTGACACCGGGCAGCTGCTCGCGGCGCTGCGGATACCGGAGGACATGATCGGGGTGTTCCCCAACCAGACCGCCGCGTGGGCCGCGGCCGCCGACGGGGCCGGGGTCGCGCCGGCCGTCGAGCATCTCGTCACCCAGCAGCTGCGCCGGGGCGAGCTGTCCCTGGTGGACGTGCCGGGCACGCCGGTGGACGGGTGCTGGCACGTGACCCTGCTGGAACGCCAGCACCGGAGCACGGTGGCCAGCGCCCTGCGCCGCTTCCTGACCACGCCGGAGGCCATGCAGCTGATGCGCGCGCCCACCGCCGGCGTGCCGCCGTCGCGGTTCCGGCCGCCGGTCTACGTGACGATCTGGAGCTGATCCGCCCAGGTCAGACCCATAAGCCCGGGGGCCGCCGCGGCGCAGTTAAGCAAGCACCTTATTCACGTATTGCGCACGCCTGCCGGCTGCCGGATCATGTGGCTCACCTCACAAGAGGCATGACTGCCAGCCAATCCAGGGTAGGAGTGGGCTGATGCGGATCGAATCCGACGGGCACAGCCGGGGCAACCCGCGCCTGTTCGAGCTCATCGAAAATGCCCCGAAAGAGGGCAAAAGCCCCACGGTCTTCGCCTGGCCGGAGCTGATCGACTACCTGAAGATCGCTGGCCAGCCGGTCGCCGGACCGTGGCCGCCGCACCAGGAGCCCCGCCCCGATCCGGAGGAGGACACGCTCCCCGTCGCGGTGGCTGATCCGGAAAATTCTCCGCAACGAAGCCCCGCCCGGCCCGCGGCCACCACCATCGGCTCGGCCGATGGCGGTACTCCCGGCGCGGGTACCGGGGCCAGTGGTGCCGCCAGCACCGGCGCCGCAGGCGACGACTGATTCACGATCCGGCGTTCGGCAGGACTGTGCCGTCCGGACAGGACACTGGAGGATCGGATGTACCCGTCTCGGTTCCGCTACGAGGCACCGCGCTCCCTCGACGAGGCCATCGCCACGCTGCGCGACGGCGGGGACTACGCCAAGGTGCTGGCCGGCGGCCAGAGCCTGGTCCCGCTGATGAAGCTGCGCTTCGCCTCGCCCGAACTCGTGGTGGACATCAACAACGTGCCCGGCCTCGACTATCACCGCGCCGACCCGGACGGGACGCTGCGGATCGGGGCGCTGTGCCGGCACGCCGACCTGGAGCGCTCGGCCCTGCTGAAGTCGCTCGCAGCCGACCATGGCCGCGGCGGCGCCGCTGATCGCCGACCCCATCGTGCGCACCCGGGGCACCCTGGTCGGCTCGCTCTGCCACGCCGACCCGCAGGGTGACTGGGCCTCGGTCGTGCTCGCGCTGGGCGGGTCCGTGGTGGCCCAGGGCCCGCGCGGCCGCCGGACGATCCCGATCGAGGGCTTCGTCACCGGCCCGTTCGAGAACGTGCTGGAGCCCGACGAGATCGCCGTGGAAGCCGTGATCCCGGCCGCTGCGGGCGCCCGCTCGGGCGGGTACCTCAAGCTGGAACGCCGGGTCGGCGACTTCGCCACGGTCGGGGTGGCGGTGGCGCTGGAGACCTCCGGCGGCCCCGGTCAGGCCGGCACCGTGACCAGGGCCGGGATCGCCCTGACCGGGGTGGGCGGCTCCACCATCGCGGCCACCGACGCGGCCCGGGCGCTGACCGGCCAGCCGCTCACCGCGCAGACCATCGAGATGGCCGCCGGGCTGGCCGCGGAAGCGGCGCACCCCCGGACCGATCACCGCGGCAGCGCGGACTACAAGCGGCACATGGTCGCCACGTTCGTGACCCGCATCCTGGGCCGGGCCGGCGACGGCACCGGGGCAGACAGCACCGCGGAAAGGGCAGCCTGACATGACGATGGTGTATGAGGACCACGGCGACGAGGTCAGCGATGTCCCGATGCGCCGGATCCGGTTCTCGATCAACGGCCAGAAGAAGATCGCCGAGGTGGAGCCCCGGCTGCTGCTGGCCCACCTGATCCGCCGCGGGCTCGGGCTGACCGGCACGCACATGGGCTGCGACACCACCAACTGCGGCGCATGCACGGTGCTGGTGGACGGCCGCCCGGTCAAGTCCTGCACCATGCTGGCCGTGCAGGCCGACGGTCATGAGATCAGCACCGTGGAAGGGCTGGCCACGGCGAGCGAGCTGCACCCGCTGCAGGAGGGCTTCAAGGAGGAGCACGGCCTGCAGTGCGGGTTCTGCACCCCCGGGATGATGATGGCCGCCAAGGCCCTGCTGGACGAGAACCCTGACCCGAGCGAGGAAGACGTCCGCTGGGCGCTGTCCGGCAACCTGTGCCGGTGCACCGGCTACCAGAACATCGTGAAGTCGGTGCTGTGGGCCGCCGACAAGCTCCGAGCGGAAGGCTGACCTCGTGTCGCAGGCACTGGACGAAATCAAGATCGGCGGCCTCGGCGCGAGCCGCAAGCGCGTCGAGGACAACCGCTTCATCCGCGGCAAGGGCAACTACACCGACGACATCAACCTGCCCGGCATGCTGCACATGGAGATCCTGCGCAGCCCCCTGGCCCACGCCCGGATCAAGTCCATCGACGCCAGCAAGGCGTGGGACATCCCCGGCGTGCGGCTGGTGCTCACCGGCGAGATGATGGCCACCCGCAACCTGGCCTGGATGCCGACGCTGTCCTACGACACCCAGGCCGTGCTGGCCACCGACAAGGTGCGGTTCCAGGGCCAGGAGGTGGCGTGCGTCATCGCCGATGACCCGTACATCGCCAAGGACGCGTGCGAGGCTCATCGACGTCGAGTACGAGCCACTCCCCGTGATCGTGAACCCGACGCAGGCCGTGGCCGAGGGCGCGCCGGTCATCCGGGACGACAAGACCGGCCAGGCCGGCAACGTCATCTACGACTGGGAAGTGGGCGACGCGGAGGGCACCGAGGCGGCGTTCGCGGAAGCGGACGTGATCTCCCGGCTGCAGCTGCACTACCCCCGCTCGCACCCGTCGCCGATCGAGTGCTGCGGGTCGGTCGCGGACTTCGACCGGTCCACCTCGAAGCTGACCGTCTACATGACGACCCAGGCGCCGCACATCATCCGGGCCGCGGTGGCGCTGGTCGCCGAGCTGCCCGAGCACATGATCCGGATCATCTCGCCCGACATCGGCGGCGGGTTCGGCAACAAGGTGCCGGTCTACCCGGGCTACGTGTGCTCGATCCTGGCCTCGATCCTGCTGGAGCGGCCGGTCAAGTGGATCGAGGACAAGTCCGGCAACCTGATCTCCACCCACTTCGCCCGGGACATCTACCTGGACGGCGAGATGGCGCTGCGCCAGGACGGGAAGATCCTGGCCGTCCGGATGCGCACCCAGGCCGACCACGGCGCGTTCTTCTCCGACGCCCAGCCCAGCAAGTTCAAGATCGGGCTGCTGCACTCGGCGTTCGCCGCCTACGACATCCCGGTCGCGCACCTGGCCACCCGCGGCACCTACACCAACAAGGCCCCCGGCGGGGTGGCCTACCGGTGCTCGTTCCGGGTCACCGAGGCCATGTTCTTCCAGGAACGCATGATGCAGGCCGCCGCCCAGGACCTGGGCATGGACCAGGCCGCGTTCCGGCGGATGAACTTCGTCCGCGACGACGACTTCCCGCACCGCACCCCGTTCGGCTTCCTGACCGACTCGGGCCAGTACGGCAAGTGCCTGGACGTGGGCCTGCGGGCGATCGGCTACGAGGACTTCCGCAAGCAGCAGGAGGAAGCGCGGTCCCGGGGCCGGCTGCTCGGCCTCGGCATCTCCACGATGACCGAGCCGCTCGGCGCGGGGAACAGCCGCGAATACGACATCCTCGGCATCAAGATGTTCGACTCCGCCGAGCTCAAGATCCACATGACCGGCAAGGCCATCGTCCGGACCGGGGCGCGGGGCCAGGGCCAGGGCCACGAGACCACGTGGGCGCAGATCGTCAGCCACGAGCTCGGCATCCCGGCGGACGACATCGTCGTCGAGGAAGGCGACACCGACACCGCGCCGTTCGGGATGGGCACGTACGCCTCCCGGAGCACCCCGGTGGCCGGGGCGGCGGTGTCCATGGTGTCCCGCAAGATCCGGGCCAAGGCCCGCAAGCTGGCCGCCCATCTGCTGGAGGTGTCCGAGGAGGACATCGAGTGGGAGCTCGGCCGGTTCTACGTGCGCAGCGCGCCGGACCGCGGGGTGACCATCCAGGAATGCGCGATGGCCGCCTACAGCAACATGCCGGATGGCATGGAGCCCGGCCTGGAGAACACGGCCTACTACGACCCGCCCAACCTGACCTGGCCGTTCGCGGTCTACATCGTCACGGTCGAGGTCGATCCCGAGACCGGGGTCTGGGACGTGCTGAACACGGTGGCCGTGGACGACTGCGGGGTGCGGATCAACCCGATGATCGTCGAGGGCCAGATCATGGGCGGCCTGGCCGAGGCGTACGCCATGGCCAACATGCAGTTCATCACGTTCGACGCGGAAGGTAACTGCGTCGGCTCGAACTACATGGACTACCTGCTGCCGACCGCCTGGGAGACGCCGGGCTTCGAGCTGCACAGCGAGGTGGTCACCCCCTGCCCGCACCACCCGATCGGCGCCAAGGGCATCGGGGAGTGCGCGGCGGTGGGCGGCCCGGCCGCGTTCGTGAACGCGGTGCTGGACGCGCTGTCGCAGACCGGGGTGCGCAACATCGACATGCCGCTGCTCCCCGACCGGGTCTGGGAGGCGATCACCCAGCGCCATGACGTCTCCGGTGCGCCGCCGGTGAAGACGGACTGAGCGCGGGAGGACCGAGGGAGTTGCCGATGCACAGTTTCGATGTGCTGGCGGAGGCGGGCGAGCTAACCCGGCGGGGCCAGCCGTTCGCGCTGGCCACCGTGGTCTGGCGGCAGGGCCCGTCCTCCGGCCAGCAGGGCTCCCGCGCGATCATCACGGCCGAGGGTGACCTGCACGGCTGGATCGGCGGGGCGTGCGCCGAGCCGGTGGTGATCCGCGAGGCCCGGCAGGTGATCACCGAGGGCGTGCCGCGGCTGCTGCTGCTCGGGACCCCCGATCAGTTCGGGGCCGGGGTGCCGGACGGGATGACCGTGGTGCCCATCGCCTGCCAGAGCGAGGGCGCGCTGGAGGTCTACATCGAGCCGGTGCTGCCCGCGCCGCACCTGGTCGTGGTGGGCCGCTCGCCCATGGTGGCGACCCTGGCCGAGCTGGCCCGCGTGCTGGGCTGGCGGACCACGGTGCTGGACCGCGGGGAGTTCTCGGCGGCCGACGCGGACGAGAGCTCGATGGTGGTGGTGGCCACCCAGGGCCACGGGGACGAGGACGCGGTCGAGCAGGCCGTTGCGGCCCGACCCGGCCTACCTGGGCCTGGTCGGGTCGGCCAAGCGGGGCGCGGCGGTGCTCGGCTACCTGGCCGACCGGGGGGTGCCGCAGGACCAGCTCGACCGGGTCCGGGTGCCCGCGGGCCTGGACCTGGGCCGGACGTCGCACCGCGAGATCGCAGTGGCCATCCTGGCCGAGCTGGTCCAGCTGCGCGCGTCGGGCGGTTTTGAGGACGGGCAGTGGTGCGGGAGCGATCCCCGGCGAGGGGGCGGCGCGTGTCCCGCCGAGCGGGGCTCGCAGGTCCGGGAGGCCGCCCGCCGGAGAGCAGACGATCCGGTGTGCGGGATGACGGTGACGGCGGACGCGTCCAGCTACCCGCTGGAGCACGAGGGCGAGACCTACTACTTCTGCTGCGCCGGCTGCCGCCGGTCGTTCCAGGAGAACCCGGCGGCGCAGGAGAAGGAGAGCCGATGCTGATCACCAACGACTTCGAGGTCGCCCAGCCGGTCGAGAAGGTCTGGAAGTTCTTCGAGGACATCCCGCAGGTGGCCACCTGCCTGCCCGGCGCGGAGCTGACCGAGGACCTCGGCGGCGAGAAGTACAAGGGCCGGGTCGCGATCCGGATGGGCCCGGTGCGGCTGCAGTTCGGCGGGACCGCGGAGATCGCCGAACGTGACGAGGCCGCCAAGCGGCTGATCCTCAACGCGGCCGGCGCGGAGGAGAAGGGCCGCGGCCAGGCCAGCATGGTGGTCACCGCGACGCTGGCCCGCTCCAGCCGCGGCACCAAGGTCAACGTGGCCCAGGACCTCCAGCTGTCCGGCGCGGCCGCCCAGTACGGCCGGGGCATGATCTCCGACGTCAGCTCGGTGCTGATGCGGGACTTCGCGCACGACCATGCAGGACCGGATCGAGCGCATCGAGCGGGGTGAGTCGGCCGAGCAGATCGCCGCGGCCGGCAGCAGCCCGGCCAGCGGCCTCGCCCTCGGGCTGCGGGCCGCGTTCATGGCGCTGAGCCGGGTGTTCCGCCGTTTCTTCGTCCCGTACCAGGCCGCGAGCTGAGAAGGAGCCCGTCATGGTCTTGTGGTGGATCGGCAACGTAGTACTGCTGGTCGTGGTGCTGCCTGTCGTGATCTTCCTGCTGAACCGGGTGCTCGCCGCGCTGGAACGGATCCGCGGTGCCGCCGACCAGATCCTGGCCGGCGGCGTCGAGCTCGTCGGCGAGCTGCAGTGCGTCCCCGATGGCCTGGCCCAGACCGACGCCACGATCCGCGAGGTGTCCGTGGGGGCCGTCCGGTACGCCGGTTCCGTCGCGAAACTTCTGGGTTAGGAGATAGCCAATGCCAGCAGCGGCCTGGATGACAGTCATCGTCGCGGCGCTGATCATCGCGGTCACCGCGGTCGGCCTTCTGCGGGTGATCTTCCACCTGCGGGCCATCCGCGCCACGCTCGTGGCGACCACCGGCGGGGTGCAGGCGGTCGCCGCCGCTCACCAGCCCCGGTGCCGCCCCGGCTGACGTCGGTCAACGCGAGCCTCAAGCCGGTTCGCGACTTCTGCGAGACGGTGTGAGGAGCTACTGATGGAAATCCATGGCACCGTCCTCGCGGCCGGGACGTCCACGACCGGCTGGGTGATCGGCTACACCATCGGCATCGTGGTCGTCCTGGTGGTGGTGGCGCTGGTCGTCCCGATCCTGCTGCTCGCCCGGTCGATCGGCAACGAGGCCCCCAAGATCAACGACGCGCTGACCGAGGCGGTCACCAACACCGCGCCGCTGGGTGCGCTGCGCACCACGATCGAGCACGCCACCATCATCATCGGCGGCCTGCAGCGCGGCCGCGCGCGGCTGGGAGGCTGACGATGAAGTCACATGTCCTGGCCATGTCCGGCACCGAGCACACCCTGTGGGTAACCGCGATCATCCTCGGCTTCGTCGTGGTGCTGGCCGTCGCGGCGCTGCTGTCCATCCTGGTCTGGCTGGTGAAGATCATCGACCGCCGGGTGGTCCAGATCGGCGGGACGCTGCAGGCGGCCGCGGACAACACCGCGGACACCGTGCTGATCCCGCAAGTCGCCGACGGTGTGGAGGCGGTCCTGGCTGAGGGCCTCCAGCATCACCTGTTCCTCGGCCGGGTGCTCGGGAAGGTCAAGTCATGACCGCGCTGGTCGTCCTGACCGTCATCGTGATCGCCCTGCTCATCGCGGGCCTGGCCTTCTACCTGTTCTGGGTGGGGACGCTGCTGACCCGGATCGCCGGGAACCTCGAGGGCGCGGTGGACATCGTGCGCACGATCGTGGGCCACGCCCGGCTGATCGGGCCCGGGGTCGAGCACATCAACCGGACCGGCGGCGTGGTGGCCGGGGCGCTGCCGCTGCTGTACGGGATGGCCGAGGAGATCGTCGTGGACGTCACCCCGGCCGCCGAGCGTCCCGCGGTGCCTGAGCCCGCCCGCCCGGCCTCCGGGCGGCGCAGGTCGCGGCTGCACGACGCGGTGGGGTTCACCCCGCACGCGTAGCCGGAGCCTTCCGTGCGGTACATCGTGCTCCTCCTGCGCGGGAGCACGATGTACCGCACGGAAACGTTACCCGGGGCCGGTCCGGGGGCCGGGCCGGGGCCAGCAGCCGGGCCGGGGCTGGAGGCTGTCCCGGGGGGTGTGTACTCGCCGATCCATTCCTCCCGCCACGCCTGGTCGTACTGCTGGGAGTTGCAGCCGGGATGGTAGACGGCGGTCAGCTCGCGGCTGATCTGCTCCCGGTGCGCCCGGGTCCCCCCGGGCACCTCGTACGTGGCGATGTACACCTTCCACCGGGAGCCGGCCCGGCGCACCCAGCACGGCGCGCTCGGGTGCCGGAACGGGAAGCGCTCGGCCGTCAGGTCGTCGCTGTGCCCCACGTAGATGACCGCGTACCGCTCGGGCCGGGTGTCCGGATCCGGCTTGCAGAGGATCACGTAGACCGCGGCCACCGCGGGCGGGGTCCAGCCGCCCAGCACCCGCGGGCCCTCGAACGGGTAGCCGGCCAGCGACCCGAGCCGGATCATCCGGCCGCGTCCTCGTCCTCGCTGATCGCCTCGGCCCGCACGACCGGGCCGGGCGCAAGGCCGGCCCGCTCCGCGGCCTGGCGCAGTTCGCCGGTGGCCTTCTGGATCGCTTCCTCGCGGGTGCCGGCCTCCACGATCAGCTGCGCGCCGTAGCGGGTGCTCCCGATCCCGGTGGCGATCCCGCTGCTGGCCGCGACGGCGTCGGCCAGCTCCACCACGTCCTCACGGGACAGCACCCGGTCACCCTCGGCCTCGACGCCCACGCTCCACCGCACTTGAGCCCTCCTAGTTCAGGGTTGGCAGCAGCGTAGCGAGTTCCTCCAGGCTGCTCAGGTCGTGCCCGGACAGGATCAGGTCGATGCTCGGGGCCGCGGCCATCATGCCGAGCGTGGTCGGCCGGAAGTTCGGGTCGTTGCCCTTGTGCGGGTTCATCCACACCACCCGGTAGCTGAGCCGCTGCAGCCGCTGCATCGCGGTAGCCAGCGTCTCCGGGTCACCGCGGTCCAGGCCGTCGGAGCAGATGACCACGATCCCCCCGCGGGTCAGCCCGCGGCGGCCCCAGTCGCGGACGAAGGCGTCCAGGCTGGCCCCGATCCTGGTGCCGCCCTCCCAGTCGAACACCGCGCTGGCCGCCCGCTCCAGGGCGTCATCGGGCTTGCGGTGATCCAGGGCCCGGGTGATGCGGGTGAGCCGGGTCCCGAAGCAGAACACCTCGACGCGGGCGGTCGCGCGCTTCGCGGAGTAGGCGAACTGGAGCAGGTGGCGCGAGTAGTCGGCCATCGACCCGGACACGTCGAGGATGAGGATCAGCGGGCGGAGCCGGATCTTCCGCTGCCGCCAGGCCAGCTGGGCGGGCTCACCGTGCATGCGCAGCGACTCCCGCACCATCCGGCGCAGGTCGGGGGAGCGCCCCGCGGCCGCCGCGGTGGTCCGCCGGGTGCGCCGCCGGGGCGGGGTGAGCCGGATCCGGGCCATGATCCGCCGCAGCGCGGCCAGTTCCTCGGGGGTGCAGGCGGGGAACGACTTGTGCCGCAGCGTCTCGGCGTCCGATGCCATCAGGCCCAGGCTCACCTGCTGCTGGAGGTCTTCCCCGGGATCGGTGGCCGGGATCTGCAGCACTCCCTCGGCCCTGGTGTGCTCGGGGTGCTTGAGCTTGAGCAGTTCCCGGACCGGGTCCCGGCCGCCGAGGAAGAACCGCTGGAAGACCTGGTCGTAGACGGGAATGTTCTCCCGCCGGGTCACCAGCGTGGTCCGGCCGCCCCAGTACAGGTCCAGCAGGTCGGTCGGGTCCAGCGTGCCCATGGCCGCGCAGTAGGCCAGCACGTCCCCGGACCCGACGGGCAGGCCAGCCGAGCGGAGCTCCGCCGTGAAGTTCACCAGCAGCGCGACGAAGGGGGCACGCTCAGGCACCGGACGTGATCTCTTCCAGGTTGTCCCGGACCAGCTCGAGGTCGTCCCGTTCCTTGATCACCGCGCCCAGGGTGTCCCCGGCTACCTCGGTGCCCAGGTCGGTCTGGCCGAGGAAGTCCAGGGTGCGCACCCAGTCGATGGTCTCGGCCACCCCGGGCGGCTTGGCCAGCTCCATCTCCCGGAGCCGGCCGACCGCCGCGACGACCTTGGCCGCCAGCGCCTCGGACACACCCGGGGCCCGGACCAGCACGATCTCCACCTCGCGCTCCGGTGCCGGGTAGCCGATCCAGTGGTACATGCAGCGCCGCTTGAGCGCGTCGTGCAGTTCACGGGTCCGGTTCGAGGTCAGCAGCACCAGCGGCGGCCGTTCCGCCCTGATCGTGCCGACCTCGGGGACGCTGATCTGGAAGTCGGAGAGCACCTCGAGCAGGAACGCCTCGAACTCGTCGTCGGCCCGGTCCACCTCGTCGATGAGCAGCACCGCCTGGTCACCGGCCCGCACCGCCTCCAGCAGGGGGCGTTCCAGCAGGAACCGCGGGCCGAAGACCTTGTTGACCGCGTCATCCTCGCTCACCTGCCGCTCGGACAGGGCCCGGATGTAGAGCATCTGGCGGGCGTAGTCCCACTCGTAGAGCGCCTGGCTGGTGTCGATGCCCTCGTAGCACTGCAGCCGGATGAGCCGCCGCCCGAAGGCCTCCGCGAGCACCTTCGCGACCTCGGTCTTGCCCACCCCGACCTCGCCTTCGAGCAGGACGGGGCGGTGCAGCGAGAGTCCCACGAACAAGGCGGTGGCCAGGCCGCGGTCGGCGAGGTAACCGCCCTGGCGCAAGATCCCGGTGAGCTCGGCGACGGTGCCCGGATACTCCATGCAGCGGTCAGTGACCCTCGGCCGGGCCGAGGACCAGGTCGGCGACGCTGCGGCCCTCACTGTTCAGCTTGCCCTCGCGGGCCAGCTTGTTCCGCCAGGCGGTGCGCAGGTCCTCTTCCGGGCCGGCCAGGCCACCGAAGCCGACGTCCGCCATCTTCTTGCACGCCTTGGTGTTACCGCAGTCGTCGTCGAGGTCGGCAGCGGTCTGCTGCTGTGCGCTCCATACCCCGCGCAGCACCTCGAGGGCCTCACTCGGCTGATCGCTCATATTCAGGTACCTTCCCGGTGTCCTGGGCCTGACTCTAATTCGCCGGCCGGGTTAGGGCGACCTCGGATTAAGCGTTCTCTTATCGGGGCGGCCAGGGCGGCGGCTCCCGGGCGGCCCGCCAGCCCCGGCTCAGCAGCTGCGGTTGATCGTGAGTGCCTTGATCGTCGCGCCCCACTCGTAAGCCAGCTCGTAGGGCCAGAACGAGGCCGGGATCGGCGCGGGCATCACGTACACGTGGCCGCTGAAGCAGCGTTCCATCCGCAGCCGGGCCCGGGAGTCCTGCGGCGTGATGGTGACCAGGGCGATGGAGTGCCAGTGGTACTGCCTGGCCAGCCGGGCCGCGTACTCCGCCTCACCCTGGGTGGTGTCCGGGCTGGGGTCGAAGCAGATCTCCCGCACCCCCGGGATGGGCGGTGCGCACGGCCCGCTGGTCACGAAGTCGGATCCGCGGGAGATCACCAGGACCGGCGCCCGGTGCCCGGAGGCCAGCCGCAGCGCGGTCGAGTAGCGGTCACCCGGCCCGGCCATCATCACGATGGCGTCCACCCGGGCCGGCATCCCGGACGCGGGAAAGATGAACAGGCGCGCGGTCAGCCCGCAGAACGCCAGGAACACGGCGGCAATGGTCCCGATCACGACCGTGCGCCGCTTACGGCGCCGCGGGGCACGATCGTCCACCGTCCCGGCAGGAGCGTTGTCCGGGACTTCGTCGGTCAGCACGGTTTCTTCACAAGCACAGGCAGCCCTCGTGCGGGGAAGGCGGATCAGGGGAGGGAAGGCGGATCAGGGGATCTGTCGGGAAACAGGCTATGTGCCCGGGGTGCAGACACGTCCATGACCTGCCGTTCCAGAAGCAATCCAGAGCCGGGGTTCAGCCTGGGGGCAGACAATGGGAGGGTGATCGACGTCGAGCCGGCGGAATTCGAGGACATGGTCGCGACCGCGCTGGACAGCCTGCCCGAGGATCTCGGCCGGCTGATGCGCAACGTGGCGGTCACCGTCGAGCACGGCCCGGGGCGTCCTGGCCTGCTGGGCCTGTATCAGGGAATCCCGCTGACCAGCCGCACCACGCAGTACGCCGGGGTGCTGCCCGACCGGATCACGATCTACCGCCGGGCCATCTGCGCGATCTGCGACACCGAGGCCGAGGTGGTGGAGCAGGTCCGCCGGACGGTCATCCACGAGGTCGCCCACCACTTCGGGATCGATGACGCCCGCCTCACCGAACTCGGCTGGTGAGCGGCCTGAGGCCGCACGAGTTCCCCCGCGATTGAGATGGGAGTGTGAAGCGGCGACGGCGATGCCCGCCCGATCGCCGCCCTGGCAAGATGGCGGCATGGAACGTGTGATTGGAATCGGGGGACACTTCATGCGGGCCGCCGACCCGGTGGCCCTGGGCGCGTGGTACCGCGATTACCTGGGCCTGGACGCCGACGAGAACGGCCTGTGGCGTCCGGAACCCGGGCCGACGGTGTTCGCGACGTTCGAGTCCGAGACCGGCTACTTCGGGTCCCGCGCCCAGCAGACCATGCTCAACTTCCGGGTCCGCGACCTGGATGCGATGCTCGCGCAATTGCGCGCGAAGGGCGCGGACGTGGCTGAAGAGACGCAGGAGATGGAGGGCGTGGGCCGGTTCGGCTGGGTCACCGATCCCGAGGGCAACCGGGTCGAGCTGTGGCAGCCCGCCTGACCATGTCTTCACGCAGGCGCTGACGTCATCCCGGCATGGCCGAGCTCAGGTTCCCGGTACCGCCCCTAGCCGACGATGTGGTGCTGCTGCGCCGTTGGCGCGAGGCCGACGTGCCGGGCATCGTGCTGGCCTTCACTGACCCGGTAATGCAGCGGTTCTCATGGCGTGCTACTGCGTACACCGAAAGTGATGCGCGCGACTCCTTCGCTAAGCAGGAAGAGGCCCGCTTGCGTGGCGAGGGGCTGGACTTCGCGCTGGCCGAACCGCACGACCAGGACGTGGTGCTCGGCAGCGTCTCGCTGTCTGAGGTTCGCCTGGAGCAGGGCTGCGCGGCGGTCGGGTACTGGCTCGCCCCCGGGGCCCGCGGCCGGGGTGCCGCGACACATGCGGTCCGCCTGCTCGCCCGGTGGGCGTTCGCCGAACTGGGACTGGCCCGGCTGGAGCTGACGTGCGGTCCCGGCAATGAGCCGTCGCAGCGTGTCGCCGGGCGTTGCGGGTTTTCCCGCGAGGGCCTGCTTCGTTCCCACGTGCCCTTCAAGGGAGCCCGCCGTGACAGCGTGATCTACAGCCTGCTTCCCGGCGAGCTGCGGTAGCCGCTGGGCGCCGCGCTCACGCGGGCCATGCGCGATGAGCCGCGCTCGCTCAGCCAGGCGTGGAGCAGCACAAGCCAGCCGGTCAACACGGCCCCGAACAAGACGCACATGACCACGGTGAGCGGCGCGGCAAGGGGCGACCCGTCCGGCATCGGCGGCAGTCCGGCCAGCATGGCCACTACCGCGGGGGTCGTGCAGGCCAGCGCCGCGGCTGCTTTCTTCTTCGTGTTCGTCTTCTTGCCCGCCGGTTCCCTGGCGGGCTCCGGCGGCCGCGCTCTGGTCAGCCGGGCGGGAATGTCAGCCGTGAGGGCAGCCAGGCCGGCGTACGTTCGTGACGCGAGCACCCGGCCGACCCGCAGGTCGAGCTCGTCCCTGTCCAGCCGTCCTTGCACGAACGCGGCCTTGAGCACCTCGATGACCTGCTCGCGGTCAGCGTGCGACGCCCGCAGGCGGCCCTGGCCGCTCGCGCCTGCCGCCATCTCGTCCCCTGGCCCTGTCATCCCGGGCACCTCCCCGCGAGCGCGATGCGTGGAAAGCGTAGCGCGGCTGCCCGCTGATAGTCATCCTCAGCTCCCGGCCTGGCCTGGGGGGAGAGGGCAGGGGGGGTGACGTGGGTGGGCCTAGATGGACTTGAACCATCGACCTCCGCCTTATCAGGGCGGCGCTCTAACCGGCTGAGCTATAGGCCCTTGCCTGCGGCTCCCGGGGCGCGGCGCAGACGCCACACTCCCCGGGAATTGCCGCCGCGTAAGGCTATCGCACTTTGCGGGGTGCCCGTCAGTCGGTCTCCCGCAGCGTGACCTCGATACCGCCGCCCAGGTGGGTGACCAGGTTGTAGATCATGGCGCCGACCGTGGACAGGGCCGTGATCAGGACGATGTTCACCGCGCCGAGCAGCATCGTGTACCCGAGCACCCGCGAGGCCGAGAAGTAGCGCCCGAGGTTGGTCCCGGACGATCCCGAGCTGGAGGTGACGCTGCTCAGCGTGTGCTGGATGGACGTGAACACGCCCAGGCTGGACAGCACGAAGAAGAGGAACGCCACGGCGACGAACAGAACGACCCAGGCGACCAGCGACATGAGGAAGCTGAACTTCATCACCGACCACGGCTCGAGCCGGGCGACGACGAGCTCGGCCCGGCGGGCCGGGGCCTGGGCGCCCGGCCGGGCCGCCGCTGAGGAGCCACCCAGCGCGGCTCCGGCGGCGGCGCCACCCGCAGCGGCCCCCGCTGCCCGCCCTGAGCTGCCCTTGTACCGGCCGCGTGTCACCGCAGCGAACGTCGAGGTGCGGTTGCGTCCCTCGTCCGCCATCGGCGGCGCAGGGCTGTCCGTGACCCCCGGGCTCTTGCTCGTGCTGCCTGTCCCCGTACTGCCCATCCCCGTGCTGGCCTTCCCCGTGCTGCCCTGGCCCGTGCTGCCCTGCGCCGTGCTGCCCTGCGCCGTCCCCCCGGCCGGCTCAGTGAGGGTCGCGGGGTACGGCGGGACAGCCGACGTGGCGTCCCCGGCCGGTCCAGCGTCGTAGCTGTACCCGCCCGCGCCCGGGCCGGCCTGGCCGAATGTGGTGTCCTGACTGTCCGGATATGACGTGCTCCCGGAAAAGCTGTAATCCGTATCGCCGTCCGGAGTCCCCGCCGCGGCCTCGTCGGCCTCGGGGTTTCGCAAGTCGGCAGCCGCACCAGTTCGTGGTCGCCCGCCTTCAGGCAGCCACGATGGCGGTTCCGCGCTTTGTTCCACCCCGTCCTCCTCGGGAAGGTTTCCTTCGAGGTTATCCCCGAATGGAGGGTACGTCCCCACTCGGGGCTCGTGAGTGTCGTCTGAGTGGATACTCATTAGACGTCACCAACCCTCCCCACGTTGCCTCCTCCAGCCCGTCCGTCATCGCACCGTGACCTTCAGTGCGATCCGGCCGGCTGCCCGGATCCTTACCCGGCCGCTCAGGAATCATCCCCAGGCTGCTCAGGACCGGCATCCCCGGTATCCGTGCCGGGATCCGCGCGATCCGGGTCCCCCGGACCGGAACTGGCCTCAGCCGCAGTCTCTGCCTCGGCCCCGGCCTCATCATCGGCCTCGTCATCGGCCAGGGATTCCGCGTTGCGGGCGATGGCCACCACGCTGTCCCCGGCGCCCAGGTTCATCAGCCGCACGCCCATGGTCTGCCGGCCGGACATCTTGACCTCGGCGGCCGAGGTCCGGATGACCCCGCCGGAGGAGGTGATCGCGAACACCTCGTCGTCCGGGTGCACCATCAGCGCCCCGACCAGCTCGCCGCGGGCGTCGGTGATGCGCGCGGTCAGCACGCCGCGGCCGCCCCGGCCCTGCACGGGGTACTGGTCCGAGGGCGTCCGCTTGGCGTAGCCCAGGCCGGTGGCCACCAGCACGTCGGCACCCTCGCGGACGACGTGCATGTCCAGCAGTTCGTCGCCGTCGGTGAACCGCATGCCGATGACGCCGGAGGTGGCCCGGCCCATCGGGCGCATGGTGTCGTCGGTGGCGTGGAACCGGATGGACTGCGCCTTCCGGCTGACCAGCAGCAGGTCGTCCTCCGGGGAAACCAGGCTGGCCGCGATGACCTCGTCGTCCTCCCGGAGGTTGATGGCGATGATCCCGCCCGAGCGGGGCGAGTCGTAGTCGGTCAGCAGCGACTTCTTGACCAGCCCCGAGCGGGTGGCGATGACCAGGTACGGCGCGACCGAGTAGTCCGGGATCGCGAGGATCTCGGCGATCCGCTCGTCCGGCTGGAACGCGAGCAGGTTGGCCACGTGCTGGCCGCGCGCGTCCCGGGCGGTGTCTGGCAGCTCATAGGCCTTGGCCCGGTACACCCGGCCCTTGTTGGTGAAGAACAGGATCCAGCGGTGCGTCGTGGTCACGAAGAAGTGGTCCACGATGTCGTCGGTGCGCAGCTGCGCGCCGCGCACCCCCTTGCCGCCCCGCCGCTGCGCCCGGTACAGGTCCGTCTTGGTGCGCTTGGCGTAGCCGCCGTGGGTGATGGTGACGACCACGTCTTCCTCGGCGATGAGGTCCTCGTCGGTCACGTCGCCGTCGAAGGGGATGATCCGGGTGCGCCGCTCGTCCCCGTACTTGGCCACGATCTCGCCGAGCTCGTCGCCGACGATCTGGCGCTGCCGCTCGGGCGAGGCCAGGATCGCCTCGTAGTCCGCGATCTTCGCCATCAGGTCCTCGTACTCGTCCGCCAGCGCCTGCCGCTCCAGGGCGGCGAGCCGGCGCAGCTGCATGTCGAGGATGGCGCGGGCCTGGGCCTCATCGATCTCCAGCAGGTCCATCAGGCCCTGCATGGCCGCGGCCGCGGACGCACTGCCGCGGATCAGCGCGATGACCTCGTCGATCCGGTCGATCGCCTTGAGCAGCGCCTGGACGATGTGCGCCCGCTCCTGGGCCTGGCGGAGCAGGTACCGGGTCCGCCGGACGACGACATCGATCTGGTGCGCGACCCAGTACCGGATCAGCTGATCCAGCCGCAGCGTGCGGGGCACGCCGTCGACCAGGGCGAGCATGTTGGCGCCGAACGTGTCCTGCAGCTGGGTGTGCTTGTACAGGTTGTTGAGCACGACCTTGGCCACCGCGTCCCGCTTCAGGACGATGACCAGGCGCTGCCCGGTGCGGCCGCTGCTCTCGTCCCGGACGTCGGCGATGCCGCTGACCCGGCCGTCCTTGACCAGCTCGGCGATCTTCGTGGCCAGGTTGTCCGGGTTCACCTGGTAGGGGAGCTCGGTGACGATCAGGCAGGGACGGCCGCGGCTGTCCTCGTCGATGTCCACCACGGCGCGCATGGTGATCGAGCCCCGGCCGGTCCGGTAGGCGTCCTCGATGCCACGCCGGCCGACGATCAGCCCGCTGGTGGGGAAGTCAGGTCCCTTGACCCGCTCGATCAGCGCTTCGAGCAGTTCCTCGTCCGTGGCCTCGAAGTTGTCCAGGTACCACCGGACGCCAGCGGCCACCTCGCGGAGGTTATGGGTGGGGATGTTGGTCGCCATCCCGACCGCGATGCCCTGCGACCCGTTGACCAGCAGGTTCGGGAACCGGCTGGGCAGCACGGTGGGTTCCGGCGTCCGGCCGTCGTAGTTGGGCCGGAAGTCGACGGTGTCCTTGTCGATGTCCCGCAGCATCTCCATGGCCAGCGGGGCCAGCCGGCACTCGGTGTACCGCATGGCGGCCGGCGGGTCGTTGCCGGGGGAGCCGAAGTTGCCCTGGCTGTCGATCAGCGGCATCCGCATGGACCACGGCTGGGCCATCCGGACCAGCGCGTCGTAGATGGCGCTGTCCCCGTGCGGGTGGTACTGGCCCATGACGTCGCCGACCACGCGGGAGCACTTGAAGAACCCGCGGTCAGGCCGGTAGCCGCCGTCGTACATCGCCCACAGGATGCGGACGTGGACTGGCTTGAGCCCGTCCCGCACGTCCGGCAGGGCCCGCCCGACGATGACGGACATCGCGTAGTCGATGTAGCTGCGCTGCATCTCTACCTGGATGTTGACCGGCTCCGTCCGGTCGTGGCCCCCCCCAGTGTCCAGGTCAGTCACGTGAAACAACCTTTCTCATGGCCGCAGCCCCGTTGCTGGTACGGCGGTAGCTCTCGAAGGCGGGCACCATCGTCAGATGTCGAGGAACCTGACGTCCTTGGCGTTGCGCTGGATGAAGGCCCGCCGTGCCTCCACGTCCTCGCCCATCAGGACGCTGAACAGTTCGTCGGCCTGGGCGGCGTCGTCCACCGTGACCTGCTTCAGGACCCGGTTCGCGGGGTTCATCGTGGTCTCCCACAGCTCGGTGGCGTTCATCTCGCCCAGGCCCTTGTACCGCTGGACCGAGTCCCGGGGCCGGGGGTCCTTCCGGCCCGCGGCGATGCCCGCCTCGATCAGCGCGTCCCGTTCCCGGTCTGAGTAGGCGTACTCCGGCTCGACCCCGCGCCCTTCCCACTTGATCTTGTAGAGGGGTGGCTGGGCCAGGTACACATGGCCGGCCTCGATGAGCGGCTTCATGAACCGGAACAGCAGGGTGAGCAGCAGCGTGGTGATGTGCTGCCCGTCCACGTCGGCGTCCGCCATCAGGATGATCTTGTAGTAGCGGAGCTTCGTGATGTCGAAGTCATCGTGGATGCCGGTGCCCAGCGCGGTGATCATCGCCTGGACCTCGTTGTTCTTCAGCACCCGGTCGATCCGGGACTTCTCCACGTTGAGGATCTTGCCGCGCAGCGGCAGGATGGCCTGGTACTCGGGGTTCCGGCCCTGCTTGGCCGAGCCACCCGCCGAGTCACCCTCGACCACGTAGATCTCGCACCGCTCCGGGTCCCCGGACTGGCAGTCGGCCAGCTTGCCCGGCAGCGAGCTGCTCTCCAGCAGGCTCTTGCGCCGGGTCAGGTCGCGGGCCTGGCGGGCCGCGATCCGGGCCCGCGCCGCCTGGGTGGCCTTGGTGATGATGTCCTTGGCCTCGCCCGGGTTGCGGTCGAACCAGTCGCGCAGGTGGTCGTTGACCGCCTTCTGCACGAACGACTTGGCCTCGGTGTTGCCCAGCTTGGTCTTGGTCTGGCCCTCGAACTGCGGGTTGGCCAGCTTGACGTGGATGATCGCGGCGAGCCCCTCGCGCACGTCCTCGCCGGTCAGGTTGTCGTCCTTCTCCCGGAGCAGCTTCTGCTCCTTGGCGTACCGGTTGACGATCGAGGTCAGCGCGGACCGGAACCCTTCCTCGTGGGTGCCGCCCTCCGCCGTGTTGATCGTGTTGGCGAAGGTGTGCACCGACTCGGAGTACGAACTGTTCCACTGCATGGCGATCTCGGCCGAGATCCCGGTGCCTTCCTCGCCGAAGTCGATGACGGTGGCGTGCACCGGGTCCTTGGAGGCGTTCAGGTGCCGCACGAAGTCGGCGATGCCGCCCGCGTAGCGGTAGTGCACGGCGCGCGGCTCCCCGGGAGCGCCATCCTCAGCCGTCGTGGCGTGATCAGGGCGCTCGTCGGTCAGGTTGATCGCGAGGTCCCGGTTGAGGAACGCCATCTCCTGGAGCCGCCGGGACAGCGTCTCGTAGTCCCAGTCGGTGGTCTCGAAGATGGTCTGGTCGGGCCAGAAGATGATGGTGGTGCCGGTCTCGTCGGTGGCATCGCCGCGGGTCAGCTCGCCGACGGGGTGGCTGCGCTCATACGTCTGCCGCCATACGAACCCGTCCCGGCGGATCTCCACATCCAGCCGGGTGGCCAGGGCGTTCACCACGGACACGCCCACCCCGTGCAGGCCGCCGGAGACGGCGTAGGACTTGCCGTCGAACTTCCCGCCCGCGTGCAGGGTAGTGAGCACGACCTCGACCGCAGGACGCTTTTCCACCGGGTGCTCGTCCACGGGGATGCCGCGGCCGTCGTCGGTGACCCGGACCCCCCCGTCGGCGAGCAGGGTGACATCGATGCGGTCGCAGTACCCGGCCAGCGCCTCGTCTACGGCGTTGTCCACAACCTCATAGACGAGGTGGTGGAGGCCGCGCTCGCCGGTAGAGCCGATGTACATACCGGGACGCTTGCGTACTGCCTCGAGGCCCTCCAAGACCGTGATCGAACGTGCGTCGTAGGACAAGAGCAAGCTCCTCTTGGAAGAGATAACGCGCCACCGGGGCGACAACAGGCCTGACCCGCCTTGCTGCCCAGCGGCACAGACCTATTTTACCTGGGAGAACCTTCAGTCTCAGCCGTACGTGTCGCGTGGCCCCCGACCGCCTCGCACACGCCACTCACCAGGTCGCCGTGGCTGCTCCGGGCCGCGTACCTTGACCCTGGTCACCGTGCCCTCACCCAGCTCGCTGTTCAGCCTGCGCACCAGCGTGCCGGCCAGCAGCCGCACCTGGGTCGCCCAGGCCGTCGAGTCGGCGATCACCAGGAGCTCCCCGTCGGTGAACCGGTCCGGGCGGGTGTGCGCGGCGAGGTCGGCCCCGACGATCTGCGGCCAGCGGCCGAAGACCGACCCGACCGCGGCCGCGGTCTGCCACCCCTGCTCGCCGATGAGGCCGCTGATGGCGGTGGTCAGCGGCTGCGGGTCATCGCGCCGGGGCCGGCGCGGGCGGCCGCCCTGGCCCGCGGGGCCACCCCGGGCCGCAGGCCGCCCCGTCCCCCCGGCGGGGGCGTCACCACGCTCCCGCGCGGCCGCCCGGGCCCGGGCGAGCGCCTCACGGGCCAGTTCCGCCGGGGTGAGGGCGGCCGCTCCGGGCGGGCCGGATCCGGGCTCGGTGGGGGCGGGGCCGGCCGGCGCGGGCTGAGCCGGGCTGTCCGGGTCGTCAGCCGGCACGGGTGACCGCCCCGTCCGCAACGAGGAACCTCGTCCCGCGCAGGGCCGCCGGGACGTCTTCGGGGACCGCGGCGGTGACCAGGACCTGCTCCGCGCCGGCCACCAGGCCGGCCAGCCGGTCCCGGCGGCCGGTGTCCAGCTCCGCGAACACGTCGTCGAGCATCAGCACCGGGTCGTCACCGCCCTCGCGGAGCAGCTCGTAGCCGGACAGGCGCAGCGCCAGGGCCATCGACCAGGACTCGCCGTGGCTGGCGTACCCCCGGGCGGGCAGGCCGCCGATGCCCAGCTCCAGGTCGTCGCGGTGCGGGCCGACCAGGCACACGCCGCGCTCCAGTTCGTCCGGCCGGGACCGGGCCAGCGCCTCGCGCAGGCCCTGCGCCAGCTGCGCCCGGTCGGCCGCGGGCTCGCCGTCCCCGGGCCGCGGGGCGTCCGCCGGATCGTCGTGGGCGGCCGCCTCGCCCGCGCTGGCCTCGCTCCTCGCGCTGCCGCGCTGGCGGTAGCGGACGGTGGCGGCCACGTCGTCGCCGGACACCGAAGCGTAGCTCCTGGTCAGCAACGGCCGCAGGGCCGCGGTCAGCTCGAGCCGGCCGGCCAGCAGCTCGGCCCCCTTGACCGCGAGGTGCTCGTCCCACGCGTCGAGCGCGCCCGCCAGGCCCATCCCGGGCGGGCTGGCGGCCTCGTCACCGCCGGCCTCGTCACCACCGGGGTCGCCGGCCAGGTCCGGGGCGGGCCGCCGGGCCGGGCGGCCGAACCCGCGGGACCCCATCCGGGCCCGGGCCGACTTGAGCAGGGCGGTGCGCTGCTTGACCACCCGGTCGTAGTCGCTGCGCACCCCGGCGTACCGGGGGGCCTGGGCGACGAGAAGCTCGTCGAGGTAACGGCGCCGCTGGTCAGGATCACCCTTGACCAGGGACAGGTCCTCGGGGGCGAACAGCACGGCACGCAGGATCCCGAGCACCTGACGGGGCCGCGGCACCGGGTTCCGGTTCACCCGGGCCCGGTTGGCCCGCCCTGGGTTGATCTCGATCTCGACCAGGCTGTCCCGCTCGGCCGAGGTGATCGCGGCGCGCAGGATGGCCCGCTCCGCGCCCCGGCGCACCAGCGGCGCATCGGTGCCCACCCGGTGGCTGCCGAGGGTGGAGACGTAGCCCGCGGCCTCGACCACGTTGGTCTTGCCCTGGCCGTTCGCGCCCAGCAGGGTGCTCACGCCCGGCCCCAGGGCCAGGTCCGCCGCCGCGTAGGACCGGAAGTCCGTCAGCGCCAGCCGAGTCAGATGCACAAGCAGCAGGCTACTGTGCTGGCCCGGGGGGACGACCCCCCGGAACCCCCCACTTGCCCGCCTCCGTATGCACGTCGTCTGCGGCGGGTGCCGGGTTAATCGCCGGGTCGGCGAGGGCACGCCTGCGGCGCGCCTCCCCTCCCCGGTGATCCGGGCGAGACCCAGACCCCGGACGATCCTGGCCCGCCCGCAACCCAGGTGCGGCCCGGCCTGCTCGCACGGCTGAGGGCCGGCTCAGGGCCAGACCCGTGGACCTGTCCGAGCCCGGACCCGTGGGGATCCCGACCACGCGCGGCCCGGCCTCGCCTCCTCGCGCGGCTGAGGGCCGGCTCAGGGCCAGACCCGTGGGGATCCCGACCCACCCGCAACCCACGCGCGGCGGCGCCGCGCTCGGCGCGAAGCGCCGATCGGGGGGGTCCGGGGGGTCGTCCCCCCGGGTTAACACCGCCCCCCGGGCTAGCAGAGCTAGCCGAGTCGGATGGGCATGAGCAGATACCGGAAATCGGGCTGCTCGTCTGGGGCGGGCTTGCCGGTGATGAGGGCGGGCTTGCCCGACTCAGTGAACGAGATCCGGGCGGTGTCGGAGTCCAGCGCGGTCAGGCCGTCCAGCAGGTACTGGGGGTTGAAAGCGATCTGGATGTCGTCACCCTCGAAGCTGGCGTCGATGACCTCCTCGGCCTGCGCCTCGTCCCCGGTCCCGGCCTCGAGCACGAGCTGCCCGGGGGAGAACGACAGCCGGACCGCCGTGTTGCGCTCGGCGACCAGGGCGACCCGCTTGACGGCCTCGGCGAAGGGCGCGGTCGCCAGCTCGGCCACCGCGTTCACCTGCTTGGGCAGCAGCGACTCGTAGCGCGGGAAGTCGCCGCCGAGCAGCCGCGTGGTGGTCCGGCGGCCGCCGCCCTCGAACCCGATCATCCCCTCGCCGCCCGCGCCCTCCTCACCGGGCAGGGCCAGCGCGATGGACACTTCCGCGCCCGCGGTCAGCGCCCGGGCCGTGTCGGCGAGCGCCCGGGCCGGGACCAGCACCGCGGCGGACAGGTCCGGCCGGGCCGGGGTCCAGCGCAGCTCGCGGACCGCGAGCCGGTAGCGGTCGGTGGAGACCAGCGTGAGGGTCTCGCCCTCGATCTCGATCCGGACGCCGGTCAGCGCGGGCAGCGTGTCATCGCGCCCGGCCGCAGTGGCGGACTGGCTCACCGCCGACGAGAACGCGTCGCTGCCGATGGACCCGGCCGGCGGGGGCATCTCAGGCAGGCTCGGGTAGTCCTCGGTCGGCATGGTCAGCATGGTGAAGGTGGCGCTGCCACAGGTCAGCGTGGCGCGCGACCCATCGGTGGTGATCTCCACCGGGCGGGCGGGCAGGCTCCGGGTGATCTCCGCGAGCAGGCGGCCGGAGACGAGCGCCTCGCCCTGCTCCTCCGCGTCGACCGGCACCCGGGCCTGCGCCGAGACGTCGTAGTCGAAGCTGGACAGGGTCAGGTCCGCGGCCGCCTGCAGGCGGATGCCCGCCAGGACCGGGACCGCGGGCCGGGCCGGCAGGGCGCGGGCCGTCCAGGCCACGGCTTCGGCCAGTACATCGCGTTCTACCTGGATCTTCACCGGAAGCTGCCTCCCCTTCTGGAGATTTATCTGCTCAGGCTCGGGCACCGGTTTGGAGCTGCCCACCTCGTGGGTATCTGTTCCGGCGACTGGGTCGGAAGGGCTGCGGCAGGCGCGTTGGCATGAGCGGCCCCGGGACTTGCCTGTTGCGTTGTTGCTTTCATTGATGGATAGAAGTACGTAGTCGCAATAGGGTCGGTGGACGCTGGGGATAGACGACGTCTTCCCAGCTCAGAGCCGGAATGCGCGTCCACAGTAGCTGTGCCTGACGGCCCTCCGGCGGGGGACGCGCTGGGGACGGCGGGCCGATTCCCGCAGTTCTCCCGGCGGCTTCCCACCGCTTTCCCCGCGTTGTCCTCTGTTCGTCCCAAGGCTGTCCACAGAGATTTCCACAGCCTGTGTGTACTTATTGTGACGGACAACGCTGTTCTGTGGTTGTTCACCCTGACCGCGCTTGCTGTTTGATCCGGTTAGTGAGTTCTGTCACCTGGTTGTAGATGGACCGCCGTTCCGCCATCAGGTTCCGGATCTTCCGGTCCGCGTGCATCACGGTGGTGTGGTCGCGGCCGCCGAACTGCTGGCCGATCTTGGGCAGCGACAGGTCGGTGAGCTCGCGGCACAGGTACATGGCGATCTGCCGGGCGGTCACCAGCACCCGCGAGCGCGATGTCCCGCACAGGTCGTCGATGGACAGCCCGAAATAGGAGGCGGTCTGCCCCATGATCGTGGCGGCCGTGATCTCCGGCCCCTGCGCCTCGGGGATGAGGTCCTTGAGGACGATCTCCGCCAGCTGGAGGTCTACGGACTGCCGGTTCAGGCTGGCGAACGCGGTCACCCGGATCAGGGCGCCCTCCAGCTCCCGGATGTTGGTCGAGATGCGGCTGGCGATGTACTCCAGGGCCTCGGGCGGCGCGTTCAGCCCTTCCTGGACCGCCTTCTTCCGCAGGATCGCGATGCGCGTTTCCAGCTCCGGCGGCTGCACGTCGGTGATCAGCCCCCACTCGAACCGGCTGCGCAGCCGGTCTTCCAGGGTGACCAGCCGCTTGGGGGCCCGGTCACTGGAGATCACGATCTGCTTGCTGGCGTTGTGCAGGGTGTTGAAGGTGTGGAAGAACTCCTCCTGGGTTCCTTCCTTGTTCTCCAGGAACTGGATGTCGTCCACCAGGAGCACGTCCACGTCGCGGTACCGGCGGCGGAACCCGTCCTGCTTGCCGTCCCTGATCATGTTGATGAAATCGTTGGTGAACTCTTCGGAGCTCACGTACCGGACCTTCACGCCGTGGTAGAGGCTTTGCGCGTAGTGGCCGATGGCGTGCAGCAGGTGGGTCTTGCCGAGGCCGGAGTCGCCGTACACGAAGAGCGGGTTGTAGGCCTTGGCTGGCGCCTCGGCGACCGCGACCGCCGCGGCGTGCGCGAACCGGTTACTCGAGCCGATCACGAAGGTCTCGAAGGTGTACTTGGGATTGAGCCGGGCCTGGGTAGGCCGGGGCGCCCCGGGCAGTGGCGGCCCGGCCGCGTGCTGCGGCCGGCCGGCCAGCGAGTCGAAGGGGCCGCCCAGCGGTGCCCCGCCGGAGGCCGCATCGGGCCGGCCGGGCAGCGCTGAATGAGGATCCCCCGGGCGAAGCTGCCCGTTCCCCGGAACGCTCCGCGGGTCGCCCGTGCGGTCCAGGCCCGTGCGGTCCAGGGAACCCGTGCTTCCCAGGGAAGGAGTGCCGCCGCCCAGGGAGCTGCTGTCGTCCAGCGGATCCGCGGCCCTCGGGACCCGGCCGCTCATGGGGCCGCCCATCGGGCTGCCGATCATGCCGGGCATCCCGCCGTGGCCATCGCCGATCCCGGGCTGGCCGGCCGCCGGGCCGGGATCGGCCGGGGCGGGCGGGAACGCCGTCGCCGCGGTGATCGCGGTGGGATCCACCGTCACCGCCAGCTGGATGCTGCGGCCCAGTTCCCGGGAGAGCGCGTGCGTGATGAGCGCCCGCAGCCGGGTCTCCAGCTGCTCCTTGACGAACTCGTTGGGCGTGGCGATCAGCGCCGTGTTCTCGACCAGCCCCAGCGGGCGGGTCAGTTTCAGCCACGCCCGCTGGTGCGGCTCGATCTGCATGGTCGCCAGCTCTTCCAGCGACCTGGCCCACACCTCCGCGAGGTCTGTTTCACTCATTGGCCGTCCACCCCTCGCGCCCCCCGTCTGATCAGCTCAGTGTGATCAACAGCTTTGTCCACAGGTTGTGCACGCCGGATATCACGGCGTGCACGGATCGCGCGGGAAGAGTGCCTGTGGACGGGACCCGCGTGCCCGGCTCTGGCCACCCCCGGCCGGAGCGTTGTCCACAGCCTAGGGGCCGGGGCCGGCGAGCGTAAGCAAACTGTGGGTTCTCGCGGGTGCCTGGCCCCTGGCTGGTTTGACCGGTGGCCGGGGGTGCGCGTAACGTGAGCAGGCCCAGCCACTTACACAGTGGCCAGTCCCGCATGTGCGCGTACCGCCCCCGCGGGTCCCAAGCCAAGATCGGTACCTGGAGTTCCTGTGAGCAAGCGTACGTTCCAGCCGAACAACCGACGGCGTGCTAAGACGCACGGGTTCAGGCTGCGCATGCGGACCAGGGCGGGCCGCGCGGTCCTGTCCGCGCGGCGGCGTAAGGGCCGCGCGCGGGTCAGTGTCTGACCTGCGTTTCCCGGCCGAGGACCAGGGAGGTCAGCTGTGCTTCCCGCGGCGGCCCGGATGCGGCGGCGTGAGGATTTCTCCGCCGCCGTGCGAGGCGGCAGCCGGACCGGCCGTCCCCTGCTGACCGGGCATCTGCTGATCCGTCCCGGGTCGCAGGAGCCGGCCCGGGCGGGATTCGTGGTCAGCCGGGCCGTGGGCGGTGCGGTGATACGGAACAAGGTGCGCCGCAGGCTTCGCGCGCTCATGGGCGGGCATATGGAGTCGCTGCCGCAAGGTAGCCTGCTTGTGGTTCGTGCCAATCCGCGGGCCGCGACCGCACGCCAGTCGGACCTCGCCGCTGAACTCGACCTGGTGATCAACACGTTGCTGCGGCGGCAGGTGGGGGCGCTGAGCCGATGATCAGCTCACCCGAGACCAGCCCAGGCCGGCCGTCGGCCGGTGCGCGGGTCCTGCTACTCGTGATCGGTACCTACCGGCGCTTCATCAGCCCGATGCTCGGGCCGCGGTGCCGATTTGAGCCCTCGTGCAGCGCTTACGCCCTTGAGGCTGTGCGTGTGCACGGGGCGCTGCGAGGTTCGTGGCTGGCGGTCCGGCGGATCGGCCGGTGCCATCCGTTCAACCGGGGCGGCTTTGACCCAGTGCCGCCCCGCCGCGCAGGGCGGCTGACGCCCCCAGCACAAGGAGCGAGGTCGTGACCAACCCGCTTACCCCTCTATACGACGCGGTCGCGTGGGTGATCATGCGCCTGCACGCGGGGCTGGGTGCCATCTTCGGCGACTCCAGTGGGGCGGCATGGGCGCTCTCGATCGTCATCCTGGTCGTGCTGATGCGGCTGATCCTGGTGCCGCTGTTCATCAAGCAGATGCACGCGACCAGGAAGATGACCGCGCTGGCGCCGCAGGTCGCTGAGCTGAAGAAGAAGTACAAGAACGACCGGCAGAAGCTCAACGAAGAGACCATGAAGCTGTACAAGGAGAACGGCGCGAACCCCCTCGCCGGCTGTCTCCCTGTGGTCGCGCAGCTCCCGGTCTTCTTCGCCCTGTTCGGCGTGCTCCGGGCCATCGCCGAGGATCAGCCGAAGTACGGCCTGACCCCCGCGGTGGTGGCCAGCGCGCAGCACGCCAAGATCTTCGGTGTCGTCACCGTGGCCGACCGGCTGCTGACGTCGATCTTCCCGCCGGTTTTCTCTTCTATCGGGACCAGCCAGAAGATCGTCATCCTGCTGACCGTGGTGGTCAGCGCGACGACCACGTTCATGACCGTGCGGCAGAGCATGAAGCGCGGCATGACCCCGCAGGTGGACCCGAACAACCCGATGGCGTCATCGCAGAAGATGATGCAGTACATCGTCCCGGTCTTCGCGCTGTCCGGCCTGTACTGGCAGTACGGCCTGGTCCTGTACTGGGTTACCACGAACCTGTGGACGCTCGGCCAGCAGTACGTGCTGTTCAAGAGGTTCCCTCCGCCCGCCACGGCGACGGCGGGCGGCGGTGCCGCCCCCGCGGCCGCAGCCGGCAAATCGGCCGCGCGGCAGCCAGGAAAGGGAGCGCCGGCCAAGCCGCCGGCCAACGTGACCGCCGCGGGCCGGGCCGCAGCGCGGCAGCAGGCCGCGGCCAAGGCGGCCGCCGCCCAGTCGAGCCACAGGCCCAGTCAGCCACCGCGGATGGTGCCCAGCCTGCGACTGGGGACGGGACCCCGGCGGCCGCCAAGCCGGCTGCGGCCCGGTCCGCCCAGCCGCCGATCAACCAGCTGCGCAAGTCGCCGGCCAAGACCGCGCCGGCCAAGCCGGCCCAGGGCAAGCAGGCGGGTAACGGTGCAGCCAAGCCGGCCAGCGCGGCGGCTCCCAAGGGCGCCGGCAAGACCGGATCCGGCTCGAACGGCGGCGGTGGCGGGCTGCGCAGGCTCGTCAAGGGCCGCACCGAACCCGAGCCACCCGCGCCTGAGCCCGAGACTAAGATCGTCAGGCAGCAGCCGGTGCGGCAGTCCCGCAGCCGGCGCTCGGGCAAGCGATAAAAGCCAAGGCTGGCCACGACCCCATGGGTGTCGTGGCGGCACATGAGCACCCGCAACGAGGAGGAACCCGGTGGTGAGCCAAGCGGAGAACGCGGGCACCGTTGCCAGCGGTGATACTGCAGGCCAGGCACTGGCGGGTGAGGGCGGCGGCGAGCCGGCCGCGGCCGTGGCCGGCGGCCCGGACGAGCAGGGCTCCGGGGACCTGAGCCTGGGGGCGGACGACGAGGCCGCCGAGGACGCCGCCGAGGACGAGGACTCCGCTCCGTCTGGTGCTGACGAGGCTCCCGCTGAGGTGGATCCGGCCGACCTCGAGCAGGAAAGCGAGATCGCGGCCGACTACGTCGAGGGCCTGCTGGATGTGGCCGACCTCGATGGCGACATCGACATGGATGTCGAGGGCGACCGGGCCCTGGTGTCCGTGGTCGGCGCGACCCTGCAGGAGCTCATCGGCCCGCACGGCGAGGTCCTGGAGGCGCTGCAGGAACTGACGCGCCTCGCGGTGCACCGGCAGACCGGGGCCCGGACCAGGATCATGCTGGACGTGGGCGGATACCGGGCCCGCCGGCGGGTCGAGCTGACCGAGCTGGGCCAGGATGCGGCGGATGAAGTCAAGAGCAGCGGGGTGCCCCGGCGGCTGGATGCCATGACCCCGTTCGAGCGCAAGGTCGTGCACGACGCGGTGGCCGCGGCCGGGCTGCGCAGCGAGTCCGAGGGCGAGGAGCCGAACCGCCGGGTGGTCGTCTTCCCGGTGGGCTGACCCGGTCATGTTCCCCGGACCGGATTCCCGGCCCGCCGCGTCACGGCCCCGGCCGCCCCGTGAACGGTCTTCTCGTGCCTGGTGAAGAGCGGCCCGCTGAGCTGGAGCCCGCTGAGGTACCGCCTCCCCCCGCCGAGGCAGCAGAGGTTTTCGGGGCCGCTCTCCCGCTCGCCGAGCGGTACGTCCGCATGCTGGCGGGCCCCGGGGTGACCCGGGGGCTGCTGGGGCCGCGGGAGGTGCCCCGGCTGTGGAGCCGTCACGTACTGAACTGCGCGGCGATCGCGGAGCTGGTGCCCAGGCCCGCCACCCTCATCGACCTCGGATCAGGAGCCGGGCTCCCCGGGATCGTGCTGGCGCTGCTGCTCCCGGACGTCGAGGTGACCCTGGTCGAGCGGATGGAGCGGCGCACTATCTTCCTGGACGAGTGCATCCAGGAGCTGGGCCTGGGTAACGCGCAGGTCTGCCGGGCCACCGCGGAGGAGCTGGCCGGGAAACTGGAGGCGGACGTGCTGACCGCCCGGGCCGTGGCGCCGCTGGACCGCCTGGCTGGCCTGGCGGCCGGCCTGGTCCGGCCCGGCGGGCTGATACTTGCCGTGAAGGGAGCGGCCGCCGGCGAGGAGGTCGCCCGGGCCCGTCCCGTGCTGCGCCGGCTGGGTATGCGAGACGTGGCCGTAGTACGGGCCGGGGACGGTAAGGTCGATCGGGCCGCGACAGTCGTGCGGATGGTCGCTGGCCGGTAGCGGGACCGGAGCGCGCGGGCATCGGGCAGGAGAGGAGCGCGGCGGTGGCTTCCGCAGCGGGCCTGGGATGGCCAGGCGAAGCCCGGGCTGGCTCCGGGGATGGCCTGGCGGGCGGGGCGGAACCGCGGCCATCGCGGTCCCTCGGGCTGGGCTGGCCGGTGGCCGCTGTTTCACGTGAAGCACAGGTGCCGGTCCCGGTCGGGGCCGACGTCTATCCCGATGGAAACGAGGGGGACATGGGAAGGCGCCGGGGAGCCGCCGTGCGTTCGGGTGGGGGAACCGCCGCGGCCGCGACTGACCCGCGGGCGGGCGGGAAGCACGAAAGCCAGGCAGGCACGGGTGACCCGAGCACGGGTCACCCAGGCACGGGTCGACGCAGGGGCGGGCGTGGCCACCGGCGGTGGAAGGCATGAATTGGTAGTTCCCGCAGCCAGGCAGCCCGGCGAGGAGACCGAGGCCGGGCAGGCGTCCCGGCCGGCCCCCGCCGGCGCGAGCCGGCCAGAACGTGCGTGGCCCCGGCCGGGTTCGTGCCGGGTGATCACGATCGCCAACCAGAAGGGCGGCGTGGGCAAGACCACGACCGCGGTCAACCTCGCGGCCGCGCTGGCCCAGCATGGCTCGCGGGTGCTGGTGATCGACCTGGACCCGCAGGGCAACGCGTCCACGGCGCTGGACGTGGAGCACCGGGTCGGGACCACGTCGATCTATCACGTGCTGGTCGAGGACCAGCCCCTGGTCGGGATCATCCACGCCGTCGAGGACATCCCCCTGCTCTACTGTGCTCCCGCCACGATCGACCTGGCTGGCGCGGAGATCGAGCTGGTGCCCATGGTGGCCCGCGAGGGCCGGCTCTCCCGGGCCCTCCGTGCCTACGATGAGTCACAGCTCGACTACATCTTGATAGATTGCCCGCCGTCTCTGGGTCTGCTGACCGTCAACGCCCTGGTGGCCGCGGCCGAGGTGCTGATCCCTATCCAGTGCGAGTACTACGCGCTCGAAGGGCTCGAGCAACTGCTGCGCACGGTGGACCTGGTCAAGAGCCACCTCAACCCGGACCTGGCCATCTCCACGATCCTGCTCACCATGTTCGACGGGCGGACCCGGCTGGCCACTCAGGTCGCGGACGAGGTCAAGGATCACTTCGGCGAGGTGGTCCTCGAGTCGATCATCCCGCGGAACGTCCGGGTCTCCGAGGCGCCCAGCTACGGGCAGTCGGTCATGACGTACGACCCGGGATCGAGCGGTGCGGTCGCCTACCTCGAGGCGGCCCGGGAAATGGCACACCGCTCCGCGCCGGGCCAGCCCGCCGCGGGCTAGCGGCCGGGCCGGGTAGCCCGGGCCGGCCCGGGTGGCCTGGTTCAGTCCGGCTGGGCTGGGAAGCTGGCCGCGCGGCGGAGCCGGCCGCGGAGCGCAGGCCGGCGGCCCATCCCCCGGCCGCGGTCATAACCACGATCGCCCCCGCCGCCAGGAAGACCGGGCGCGGGTCGCCATGCAGGGCAACGGTGGCGGCGCCCGCGGCCACCACCCCCAGCGGATCCACGGCCAGGAACAGCATCCGCACGGTGCTGGTCACCCGGCCCAGCAGATCGCGGGGGACCAGGCGCTGCCGCTGGGTGCGGTTGACCAGGCTCGCCACCACCAGGGCGGCCCCGTAACCCAGGTTCGCCGCGGCCAGCGCGATCGCGGAGGAGGCCAGGCACATCGCGGCCACCGACACGCCCGCCGCGCCAATGCCCAGTACCACCAGGCGGAGTTCGCCGACCCGGCGGGCCAGCGGGGCGGCCGCGAGCGCACCCGCCAGGCCGCCGGCGCCCCCGGCGGCCACCACCACGCCGACCAGTGGCGGGCTCAGTCCCAGTGTGTCGCGAGCGTCGTAGATGATCAGTTTCTCGACGGACAGGCACAGGTTCACCACCACCTGGACCGCGGTGAGGAGCAGCAGGACCCGGACCGAGAGCAGGTAATGCAGGCCCTCCCGGACGCTGGCGGCGAACTCCGGCCAGCGCGGGACCGCGGGCCCGGCCCGCCGGAACCCCCGGACACGGGACGGCACCGCATTACCGTGACCAGTGAGGCCAGGGAGACAGCAAATGTCAGTGCGTCGGTGAGCAGGGCCAGGCCAATCTGCCCCGCCACGGCGAGCAGCCCCACGATCGCGGGTCCGGCGATCACGGATACCTGGCTGGCCAGCTCGAGGGCCGAGTTCGCGGCCATCAGGCCGGAGACGGCGAACAGGTCCTTGACCACCACGGTCATCGCGGACTGGGAGAACACTGAGCATGCACCGGCGGACATCGCGACGGTGAGGATCAGCCAGATCCCCAGCGCCCCCGCCCGCGACAGCGCGTACAGCCCGGCGAACAGCACCATGCGGGCCGCGTCCATCGCGATCAGCACCCGCCAGGGGTCCAGCCGGTCTACCAGCACGCCCGCCGGCAGCCCGACCAGCAGGTAACCCGCCGTCACCGAGGCGGCTGACAGCGCTGACACGAGCGGGTTGCCGGTCAGGTCCAGGACCAGTAACGGGATGGCCAGCGCGGCCAGCCCGTCGCCGAGCAGCGACACGGCCTGGCCCGTCAGGAACAGCAGTGAGGGCCACTCCCGGCCCGCGGTTAGCCCGCCCGGCCTCCGCTGGCGCCTGCCCGGCCCGCCCACACCGCGCCACGTTACGGGCTGCCGGCGGAACCGGGAACCTCCGGCCGCCAGCCAGCCCGCCCCGGACGTGGCGTGATGATGGCCTGATACCCGGCCGGGTGAGCTTCCGGGTGCCAGGCCCTGGCCGGTGGCAGCCAGCCGGCTGGCTCGTTGGTTTCCGTCTGATAGCCGGCGGTGACCGCCAGCAGCCGGGACCCGCCCGACCAGGTGGGCGGGACCCACCTGACCGGAGCGCCCGGGCCCGCCTGACTGGACCGCCGGGACACGACGGGGGGAGACGCCGGCAGGTCGATGCGGCTGGATGTCCCGTACGGGCCAGCGGGATGGCATGCTCTTGTGCGGACGCGGGTCACCGGGACGCGTACGGTGCGGGCCCGGATGCTCGATGAGACGGGATGGCCGCCAGCCGGGCTGGCCCGTCACGCGCAACGCAGCGGCAAGGAGAGGCGATGGCTCAGCAGAAGCGGGGGCTCGGTAAGGGGCTCGGTGCTCTGATCCCGACCGGTCCGGTCACCCCGCCCGGCGGGGCTGTCGGCGGTGGTCTCCCCGGGGGAGAGGGTGCGGCCCTGGGCGGGTCAGTACCCGGCTCTGCCCCGCAGCAGCCGGCCACCGTCGGGGGGGCCTATTTCCAGGAGTTGCCGCTCAGTTCCGTCACCCCGAACCCGCGCCAGCCCCGGCAGGAGTTCGATGAGGACGCCCTGGATGAGCTGGTCGCCTCTATCCAGGAAGTAGGGCTGCTGCAGCCGGTCGTGGTCCGTGAGGTCGGACCGGGCCGTTTCGAGCTGGTCATGGGCGAGCGGCGCTGGCGGGCGTCGCAGCGGGCGGGGCTCACCGAGATCCCGGCCATCGTCCGCGCCACCGCGGACGATGACCTGCTGCGCGACGCCCTCATGGAGAACCTCCACCGCCAGCAGCTCAACCCCCTGGAAGAAGCGGCCGCGTACCAGCAGTTGCTGGATGACTTCGGGGCGACCCACGAGGAACTCGCCCGGCGGATAGGGCGATCGCGCCCGCATATCTCCAACACGCTCCGGTTGCTGAACCTGCCCGGTGGGGTCCAGCGCCGGGTGGCGGCCGGGGTGCTGACCGCCGGGCACGCCCGGGCGCTGCTGTCCCTGGAGGACGCGGAGGCCCAGGATCATCTCGCGCACCGCATCGTGGCGGAAGGACTGTCTGTCCGCGCGGTCGAGGAGATCGTCACCATGGGCGTGCGGCCGGTCAAGGAGCGCCGTCCGGTCGCCCGGCAGCCCTCGCCGCCGGCCCTGAACGATCTGGCCGACCGTCTCTCGGATGCTTTTGACACCCGGGTCAAGGTGGAACTAGGGAAGCGCAAGGGCAAGATCGTGGTGGAGTTCGGGTCCCTGGAGGACCTGGAGCGCATCGTCAGCACCATGTCCCCGGACTGGAGCGGGTCCCTCAGCGCTTAAATTGGGCGATGTTTCACGTGAAACTGCGGCCGCTTGGGAGCAGTACCCAATTCCGGGAGCCGGGAGACCCAATTCGGGGATCTGCGGGCGGTGTTTCACGTGAAACACCGCGCCGCCCCAGGCAGTGCTACCTCAGACAGTGCTACCTCTGACAGTGGCTGCCTCGGGCGGGTGCCGCCTCAGACACGGGAAGCGCTGGCCTCGCGCACCGCAGCCAGGAACGCATCGACGTCCTCAGCGGTCGTGTCGAACGCCGCCATCAGGCGGACCGTGTTCTGCTGGTCGTCCCAGACGTAAAAACCCCAGTCGCGTTGCAGTGGGCCGATGATGCGGGGATCGAGGTCCGCGAACACGGCGTTGGACTGCACGGCCTGGCGTACGAAAACGCCGGGGACATCCCGCAGCCCCCCGGCGAGCCGCTGGGCCATGGCATTGGACTGGGCCGCGTTGTGCAGCCAGATCTGGTCCTCCAGCAGCCCGGCGAATTGCGCGGCGAGGAAGCGCATCTTCGAGGCCAGTTGCAGGAGCTGCTTGCGCTGGAAGGGTACGGCGTCCAGCAGGTCCCCGGTCATCACCAGCACGGCTTCGGCGGCGATGGCGCCGTTCTTGGTGCCGCCGAAGCTGAGCACGTCAGCCTCGGCCGCGATATCGGCCACGGTGCAGCCCAGGTAGGCGACGGCGTTCGCCAGCCGGGCGCCGTCGATATACAGGCGGAGATCGTGCCCGCGGCAGAACTCCCTGAGCGCTCGCAACTCCGCGAGCGAGTAACAGGTGCCCAGCTCCGTGACCTGAGTGATGGACACCACCCGGGGCTGGGCCCGGTGCTCATCGTTGCGGCCGCCGAGGCGGGTGGCGATCAGGTCCGGGGTCAGCTTGCCGTCGGGGGCGGGCACGGTGAGCAGCTTGCTGCCCAGCAGCCGCTCGGCGGCCCCGCACTCATCCACGTTCAGGTGCGCGGTCTCGGCGCAGATCACCGCCTCGTAGGGACGCAGCATGAGGCTGAGGCCGAGGATGTTCGCAGCGGTGCCGTTGAAGACGAAGTAGGCGGAGCGGGCGCCGGAGAGGTCGCACAGTTCGCGGGTGATCCGCCCAGTCCAGGGATCATCCCCGTAGGCATGGGCGTGCCCCTCGTTCGCCCGGGCCATGGCCCGGAGAACCGCCTCATGAGTACCCGCATGATTGTCGCTGCCAAAGCTCTTCCGTGAAGTCACGCTTGGAGAGCCTAGTAACGAGCCCTCGGCCACCCCCGCCCGGGCGGCCCGCCCGCCCCCCGGGCGCGGGGAACGCCGCGCGGACGTGAGGCGCGGCGGGCGGGTGGCGCGGCGGGCGGGTGGCGGGGATCGCTGCGGGGGTGGACTGCCCGGTTAACGGGTGACGGGGATCGCTGCGGGGGAGGCGCCCAGGCTCCTGTGCGGCGAGGATCCATGCTCGGACGGCGCCCGCCGGATGGTTGGCAGGGGCCGCTACGCGGGCGGGTGGCAGGATCGCTACGCGGGCGGGCTGCCCGGCTCCTGGGTGGCGGGATTGTTGCGCGAGCGGGTGGCGCGGCGGCCAGGTGGGGGAGATCGTTGCGCGGGCGGGCGCCCGGCTGCTGGTTGGCGGGGGATCGCTGCGCAGACGGGTGGCTTGGCGGCCGGGCGCCTCCCAGCGAGTTCGTGCACATGGCCGCCGCGAGGCCTGAACCCGTCCAGCAGGACCAGCCCTCACCGTGCTTTTTCAAGCGCAGCGGCCGGAAACCTTGGAAGTAGCGCCGCACTGTAGTTATCAAGCCGGCGGAGAGTAACGAAATCAGCTTCGGCAGGCGGGCGGGGCGGTCATCTTGGCCGCGGCGTTTATTTTGCCGCGGCAAGATGCCGCCCCGCGCGCCGTCAGCGGCTGAATGTCCCGGCAGTAACCGCGTGCAGCTAGGTACCATCGAGGAGCACGGGCCCCAGCGCCCGGCGGGGAGCCGTTTTCCGTTTTCTGAACCTCTGGGGTGCCCGTGCCGCGCCGAGTCGTCAGTGTCACCCTGGATAACCTGGCCGACCTGCCGCACCGATGCCGCAAGTGCGTGTTCTGGGAACTCGACCCGGTGGGTCACGCCCGGGCCCAGGAAGTCGGCGATCCCGCGCTGGAAAAGGAAGCCTGGATCTCGTCGACCCTGCTGGACTGGGGCAGCTGCGGGAAGATCGTGTATGTGGACGGGGTGCCGGCCGGCTACGTGCTGTACGCGCCACCCATGTACGTGCCGCGCTCGCTGGCCTTCCCGACCAGCCCGGTCAGCGCGGACGCGGTCCTGCTGATGACCGCGAACATCCTCAGCGAGTTCAGCGGCGGCGGGCTCGGCCGGATGCTGGTCCAGTCGGTCGCCAAAGACCTGACCCGCCGCGGGGTCAAGGCCATCGAGGCCTTCGGTGACCTGCGCTCGGAGGGCCTGTCCTGCGTGCTGCCCGCGGACTACCTGCTGGCGGTCGGGTTCAAGACGGTCCGGCCGCACCTGCACTACCCGCGGCTGCGGCTCGAGCTGAAGACCGCAGTGTCCTGGCGCGAGGACGTGGAAGTCGCGCTGGAACGCCTGCTGGGCTCGGTAAGCCCGGAGCGGTCACTTCGCCTCGCCTGACGGGCTACAGCCCCGCAGCGGCCCCTATGGGGCCGTTCGCGGGGGATTGCGGGGCAATTCCTCGTGCAGCATCAGGAGTGAGTACGCGGCGACGGTCGAGTCGTCGGTAATGGTCCCGTTGCGGATCATGTTCTTGAATTCACCCCGCGGCACCCAGCGCTGCCGCATGTCCTGCTCCTCGGGTTCCCGGTCGGGATCCCCCTCAGTCAGCCCGGTGGCCAGGTACACGTGGAAGCCCTGGCTGGAGGTGCCGTGCGAGCTGTGCAGGAAGCCGAGCAGCGTCAGGCCCCGGGCGCGCAGCCCCGTCTCCTGGGCCAGTTCGAGCCGGGCCAGGTCTTCCGGCTCCCCGGTGCGCCCGGCGGGCCAGCCGCCCTGCGGGAAGGCCCAGGCCCGGCGGCGCACCGGGTAGCGGTACTCCTCGACGAGGCAGAACCGGCCCTTATCCGCCGGGATAACCAGGGCGAAATGAGGCTTATCGACCACCGCGTAGACGCCGCGGCTGCCGTCCCGGCGCTCGATCTCGTCGCGGCGCAGCGACATCCACGAATCCTGGTAGATCACGCTGGACGTGACCGTGCGGATATCGGGTTCCCCGTTGTGGCTCATGGCTGGGCCGGTTCCCCTCGGCTGGCGTCCCGGCCCGCCCCCCGCATGACGATCCCGGACCCGTCGAGGCGCGCCGGGTGGGCAGGCACGGGGCGGGCGGGCCCGGGAAGGTGGGCGGGTCAGATGAAGTCGGCCAGCTCCTTGAGCAGCGCGGACTTCGACTTGGCCCCCACTACCTGCTTGACGACCTCGCCGCCGGAGAACACGTTCAGCGTCGGGATCAGCATGATCCCGTACTTCTGCGCGGTCTGCGGGTTCTCCTCGATGTTCAGCTTGACCACGTCAACCTTGTCGCCGTGCTCCTTAGCGATCTCCTCGAGCACCGGGGCGACCTGACGGCACGGGCCACACCACTCGGCCCAGTAGTCGACGATGACCGGCTTCTCGTTCTTGACGACCTCGGTGTCGAAGTTCGCGTCGGTCACGACCTTGGTTGCGCCCACCGTGGGTGCTCCTTCCGCTGTTCGGGTTGGGTTGAGGTTCAGGACTTGTGGTCCGCGTGGTTTTGCCCGGCCTGGTCTTGCTCGGCCTGGTCCTGGTCCGCCAGCCACCGCTCGGCGTCGATCGCGGCGGCACACCCGGTGCCGGCCGCAGTGACCGCCTGGCGGTACGTGTGGTCGACCACATCGCCGCAGGCGAACACGCCGTCCACGCCGGTGCGGGTGGACGGGTGGTTGACGGTCAGGTACCCCTCGCTGTCCATCGCCAGCTGGCCGGTGAACAGCTCGCTCCGCGGGTCGTGGCCGATGGCCACGAACACGCCGTTGACCGGGAGAATGTCCTCCGCGCCGGTCTTGGTGTTCCGCAGCCGCAGGCCGGTCACCTTGCCCTCGCCGAGCACCTCGGCGACCTCGCTGTCCCAGCGGAACTTGATCTTCGGGTTGGCCAGGGCACGATCCTGCATGATCCGGGAGGCGCGCAGCTGGTCCCGGCGGTGGACCACGGTCACCGACTTCGCGAACCGGGTCAGGAAGGTGGCCTCCTCCATGGCCGAGTCGCCGCCGCCGATCACCGCGATGTCCAGCTCGCGGAAGAAGAAGCCATCACAGGTGGCACACCAGGACACGCCGTGGCCGGACAGCCGCTTCTCGCCCTCGGCGTCCAGCTCGCGGTACCGGGAGCCGGTGGCCACGATCACGCTGCGGGCCTGGTAGGTCTCGCTGTGCGTCCTGACCACCTTGGGGGTGGCCTTCAGGTCGACCTCGATCACGTCGTCCGCCACCAGTTCGGCCCCGAACCGCTCGGCCTGCTTGCGCAGCGAGTCCATCAGGTCCGGGCCGAGGACGCCGTCCGGGAACCCGGGAAAGTTCTCCACGTCGGTGGTCTGCATCAGCGCGCCACCCGCGGTGACCGACCCCTCGAACACCAGGGGGGCCAGCCGGGCCCGCGCCGCGTAGATCGCTGCCGTATACCCGGCAGGACCAGAGCCGATAATGATGACATCCCGAACGTCGGTCACGTCTGCTTTGCCCTTCGCTGAACTTTGCTACGCCCTCAACCGATCCTAGGGCTCGCATGTTCCCGGCGCGCCGATCCTGGGCCGCCTATCCAGGGGCGCCGATCCAGGGCCGCCGATCCAGGAGCGGCCCAGCGCGGCAGGCAGGTTCAGCCCGACGCCGGCAGCGGGGCGTGGGCCAGGATGTCGGCGTCCGTGGCGGAACAGCGGGCCCCGGCTACGTAAACCGTGCCGGGCTGGGCCGGTGTGGCCTGGGCGGGTGTGGCCTGGACCACGATGACGGTGGCCGGGTGCCCCCGGTACCGCGCCTGGTCGACGAGCTTGACCGCGCCCGCGCGTACCGCCGCCTGGCCCGCGACCTTGTCCACGCACTGGGTGAGAGCGGGGGCCTGCAGGGACAGGCCGCCACTGCTCTTCCCGGGCTGGTTCAGGCCCGCGGAGCGGAACCTCAGCACCGCGGCGGCCTGGGCGGCGAAAGTGGTCTCGCCGTACCTGGTGCCGCTCTGGCGGACGGGGAACCCGGCGCTCCCGCCCTGGCCCGTTGCGGGGGCGGCACCGGCCGCCGGGGAGCGGACCTGCGGCCCGGCCGTGACGCTGGTCGCGGGCGCCGCTTCGGATCCCGACGATCCCGACGAGGTCGACGGGGAAGTGGACTGGCTCAGGGCGTAGCCCACCCCGCCCGCGACGACCAGGACGCCCGCGGCCGCGGCGAGGACCCGGGCCGGGACGCGGAAGCGCGGGCCGTGCGGCCCGCCCGCCCGGGTGCCCGCCGGCCGGCGGCCAGGAACGGGGTCAGGGTCAGGGTGCCGGGCCGGCGCCGGGTGAGCCGGGGCGGTCCTGGGTTCCGGCCCGGCGCGGTGGGCGACCTCCGCGCTCAGCGCGGCGTCCAGCCGGGCGGCGATCCCGGGCGGCAGCGCGGGCGCGGGGACCGAGGCGAGCAGCCCTGGGATCTGGGTCAGCCGGGCCTGTGCGGCCGCGCACTCAGGGCAGCTGGCGACGTGCGAGCGGACCCGCTCGCTCCGCCGCCTGCTCAGCAGGCCCTCGGCGCACAGCGCCAGGGACTCCGCGTCCACATGCCCTCTCATGGCTGGTTCTCACCCGTTCCCTCGGCTGGTGAGACGCGCGGTGCGGCTGGCTGGTTCCGCCCGGCCGCCGTCTGCCCGGCCGAGGCCGTCTGCCCGGCCGTCGCCCCGGACCCGCGCAGATGGGCCAGCAGCGGCAGCAGCCGGGCCCGGCCCCGGGCGCAGCGGCTCTTCACCGTGCCCGGGGAAATGCCCAGGATCTCGGCGGTATCGGCCACTGGGTAGCCGAGCATGTCCACCAGTACCAGCGCGGCGCGCTGTTCTGGGGCCAGCGTCCGCAGCGCGGCGAGCACATCCAGCGCGGTGTCCTTGTCGATTCCCGGATCGGCCAGCGCCGACCCCTGGGCCAGGATGTCCAGCGTCTGCTCGTCCATCCCGCTGGCCGCGGGGCGTGCGGCCCGGCGGCGGATCCGGTCCAGGCAGGCGTTGACGACGATGCGGTGCAGCCAGGTGGTGACGGCCGACTCACCGCGGAAGTCCGCGGCCCGCCGGAACGCCGAGATCATGGCGTCCTGCAGCGCGTCCGCGGCCTCTTCCTGATCGCCCAGCGTGCGCAGGGCCACGGCCCACAGCCGCTCGCGGTGCCTCAGGAACAGCAGGCCGAACGCCTCGGTGTCGCCCTGGACGTGCCGGCGCAGCAGGTCGGTGTCGGAGGACTCGGCCTGCGGCACCCCGCTGGGGTCAGGCCAGGCCTGCCCAGGCTGCCCGGGCACGGCTCAGCCCGATCCCCGCACGACGACGTTGTAGACGAAGGCCTGGAACACGGTGGTGCTGCCGGGCTGGGGCGGGAGCTTGGTGAACCAGATCAGCACGTAACGGCCCTTGGCCGTGCCGCTGGCCTGGAAGATCTGCGTGCCCCCGCCGAGGTGCTTGCGCTTGGCCACCTTGGTGAACGAGGCCAGGCCCTGCGGGGAGACGGACTTGTTGTTGCCCACCTCGATGGCCACGTTGGCCCCGGCCTCGGGGCCGAAGGTGACCTGCACCGAGCGGAGGCTCACCTGCTTGCCCATGTCCAGGATCAGGCCGGTGCCGTGCTTCAGGCCGCCGAACACGGGATTGCCGTCGTAGAACTGGGTGTGCCACGCAGTCGAGGGGCTGTTGTCGATGGCCATCGGGGCCCCGCCGTTGTCCTCGTTGCCCGGATCATTCGCCAGGCCCAGCGCGTCGTATCCGCCGGCGCTGACCGGGGTGAGCACGGTGTTCGCGGCCGCTGAGGGGGAGGCTGAGCTGCCGCCCGACTTGCCGGCACTGGACCCCCCGCCGCCGTGCCCGCGCGTCAGGCTGTACACCCCGGTCCCGATGGCCGCGAGGACGAGCAGGATGACCAGCACGATGGCCAGCCGGCTGAACATGGGCCGCCCGCCGCGCTGCGGCGGCGGGTAGCCCCGGCCGCTGCCGTCGGACGGCGTCCACCCCTGGGTGCCCGGGTAGTCCGACGGCGGCTGCGGCGCGTACTGCGACGGCGGCCCGTAGTCCCCGGTGCGGGCGAAACCGCCGGTCCGGGGGCCGGGCGGGGCCGGCGCGGCGGGCGGCGGGGCGAGCGGGGCCGGGATGACCTCGGCGAGCGCGTCGGCGAGGAGCGCGGGAGTGGTCAGCGGCGGGCCGCGGCGGCGGTCCCGCTGGAACAGGGCCTGCGTGGCGACCTCGTCGATGGACGCGGGCACGCCCGCGCACACCTGCCGCGGGCTGCACGGCCGGCCGTCGGAAAGCGGGGCGGGCGGCAGCGTGCCCATCCCGGGACCGGGCCAGTAGCGGGTCAGCGCCGCGTACAGGAGCATGGCCAGGCCGCGGGTATCGGCCAGGGCGGGGTCATCCGCGGTCGTGTCGGACAGGGCCGCGTCGATGCCGGTGCCCAGCACCTTCACCCCGCCACCAGGCGTCCAGCGCAGCGACTGCGGGGTCAGGCAGAGATGGGGCACGCCGGTCGTGTGCGCGGCGGCCAGGGCCTCCGCGGCCTCGGCCACGATCTCGGCGCCCCGGGCGGGATCCAGCGGGCCGTCGGCGAGCAGGTCGTCCAGCGAGTCCCCGGCCACCCACTCCATCACCACGTACGCCTGATCCCAGTCGTCCTCCACGTCGAAGACCTGGGCCAGCCGCGCGTCGGTGAGCCTGCTGGCGGCGCGGGCGGCGGTGAGCACCTCGCTGATCCGCGGGAAGCCGGGGGCGAACGTCAGCACGGCCACCGGCCGGGCCAGGGTTTCGTCGATGGCTTTCCACGCGGCCCAGCCGCTGGCGTCGCTGACCCGGTCCTCGAGCCGGTAGCGGCCGCCGAGCTTGGTCCCCGGTTCCGAGATGAAGGTGCTCATAGGCCTGAAGTCAAGAGCGGGGCAGGCCCTCGACCCTCCTTCCGAGCCCCCGGATCTGCGGACGTTGACGAGCGCGTATTCGTGGTGCTGGACACCATGCTAAGCCGCGCGGGGCGGCGAGATGCGTCCCGCATGCCCCGCCACCGAAAACCGTTACATGTGAGAGACACCAGCTTCGCCTCCGGATAGCCCCGCCTGGGGCCATCGGTACAGGTGTGACCGGCGTCACCCGGCCGCATCACTGCGGCGCCCTTCACCGATGCAGCCGGGACTTCACGGTGGACATCAGCGCGGCCACCTCGCTGATCCCCAGCGCCTGGGAAAACAGCAGGTAGAGGAGCAGGCCGCCGCTGCCGCCGAGGACGACGGTGACGAACCCGTAGACGGGCCCGGGCGCGAGGATCACGCCGATCATGAACGTCACCGCCCAGGCGAAGAGCAGGGCCGGCAGGGCCGCGAGGTGCATCCGCCCCAGCGTGTCCGCGATGTGCTGGCCGGCCAGGCCGCCGAGGCGGCGGCTGAGGATGCGCCAGGACGCCACCGCGCCGACCACGTTGGCCACCCCGAACGAGGCGGCCAGGCCTTCCACCACATGGCCGGTGGGCAGGAGGTTCAGCGCCAGGAGGCTGATCCCGACGTTGGCCGCCATGACCAGGACCCCGATGAGCATGGGGGTGCGGCTGTCGTGCAGAGAGTAGAAGACGCGCAGCAGCAGCTGGAAAACCATGTAGGGCACGAGGCCGAGGGAGAAGATGCCGAACACTTCGCCGATGTAACGGGCCTCGGCCACCGTGGTGCTGCCGTGCCCGATGCCGAACAGCAACTCGGCCAGCGGCCCGCCCAGGACGATGAGCAGCAGCGCGGCCGGCACCACGATCACCGACGACAGCCGGACCCCGGTGGAGAAGTCGTCCCGGACCAGCGCATAGCGGCGCTCGGCGGCATGCGCGCTCATCCGGGGCAGCAGGGCGGTGATCACCGAGATGCCGACGATCGCGTAGGGCAGCTGGAACAGCTGCCAGGCGTTGCTGTAGGTGGAGAACGAGTCGTAGCTGGCGCCGGGCCGGGTCGACGCCGCGTTGGCCACGTTCTGCACGACCAGGAAGGACACCTGGGTGGTCAGGATGTAGCCGAACAGCGGGGCGGCCATCCGGCGGATCTCGGCCACCTCGGCCCGCCGGAAGTCGAACCGGGGGCGCCACCGGAAGCCGGCCCGGTGCAGCGCCGGGAACAGCGCGGCGGTCTGCGCGATGATGCCCAGCGTGGTGCCCAGGCCGAGCAGCTGGATCTGGCTCCCCGAGATGGTGGACGCCTGGGTGCCAATGCCCCCGGTCGCGATGAACATCAGCAGGACGAGGATCACCACGATGTTGTTGATGACCGGGGTCCACATCGGCGCGGCGAACCGGTTCCGGGCGTTCAGGACACCACCGGCCATCGAGCTCACCCCGTAGAAGAAGATCTGCGGGATGAAGAAGTAGGCGAAGATCACTGTCAGGTGGCGCTCCGGCCCCGTGAGCGCGTGAGCATAGAGGTCCACCAGCAGGCTCGCGGCCAGGGTGGCGACCACCGTGAGCCCGAGCAGGGCCACCGTAACCAGGGTGAACATCCGCTGGGTGTAAGCCTCGCCGCGGTCGGTGTCCCGCTTGGCCGCGGTGACCAGCAGCGGGACGACCACACTGGCCAGGATGCCGCCGAGCATCAGGTCGTACACCGCGTTGGGCAGCGTGTTGGCGTTGTTGTAGGCGTTTCCCACGCTGCTGACGGTCACGCCGAGCGCGTACACGAGCATCACCGTGCGCAGGAACCCGGTGCCGCGCGACGCGAGCGTGCCCACGGCCATTACGGAGCTGGACCGGAGCAGGCTGCTGCCGCCCTCCGGGCCCTGGGGAGGTCCGTCCGGGGGGGTCCCCCCGCCGCCCGGGCCGCCGGGGGGCGGCATCTGCTCACCCGGGCCGCCGGGAGGCACCCGCTCGCCAAGGGCGCTGTAGGACGCCTGCCCGGGGTCAGCCGGGCCGGCGCTGCTGCCCTGGATCACGCCGCCGCCCGCGCCGCCCGCGCGGCCCCCGCCGTGCCGTCCGGGAGCACGGCGGTGCCCCCGGCCGCCGTCAGGGGCGCTCCACCCGGCCTGGGGCGCTGGCGTACTCATCCGGCTCCTCGGGTGTGTCGTGATCACGGGCAGGCTCGGACACGACGGTATCCGGTTCGCCGGGCGATCCGGTGGGTTCCGCGCCGTTCGCGTCCTGACCTGGGTCGGGACTCTTGTGCGGGGAAAGGAAGGCGCCGCTGGCGCCGCCCCGGCGGACCGCCCGGGCGATCGCCGTGACGACGAATACCGCGATGGCGAGGGCCACGATGATCATGGCCGTGGCACCGAAGTGGGTGGCGTCCACGGTGAGCTGGGCGTCGGTCCCGGGCAGCGGCGTGCCGTCCGGCGCGGCCAGGTTCAGCCTGAGCACCGTGGAGCCGGCCACCGCCGACCGCACCTTGATCACCACCAACCGCTGCTGATGCGGCCCGATGGTGACGGTGGTCTCGGACGGCCGGACGGTAATCCGGCCCGATGGCGCGCGGACCTGCAGCAGCACGGTGACCGGCCGGCCCAGCCGGTTGTTGATCGACACGGGGACGGAGCCGGACTTCCCGGTCAGGGTGTCCTGGCCGGTATCGATGATCCGGACCTGGCGCTCCTGTGTGGCCAGGTACGCCGACACCGAGGCCAGCAGCGCCTTGGCCCGGGCCGGGTCATCCCGCCAGGCGGACGATTCCACCGCGGCTACCGCCCCGGCCAGGTAACTGGACCCCGGCACGCCGAACATGCTGGCCTGCAGCCGGATGCTCCCCTCCAGGCCCTTGACCTTGCGGAGCAGGTGCCGGTGCAGTTCGCCGGGGGCGAATTTCTCCACCGGCGGCGGCACCCGGGTAACCTGCCCGGCCCTGGATTTCGCGGTGATCAGGCCGGCGAGGCTGGCCGGGCGCAGCCAGGGAGCGGTGTCGCTCTCCTGCAGCAGGGCGGTGGCCAGGGAGAGCGAAGGATTCCACTGGCGCGGCGGGGTGATCACCACGGAGCGGGGGGTACCTGGCGCCTCCGACACGATCATGGCCGTCTGGGCCAGGAAGAGCTGCTCGGTGGCGAACGTGCTGGCCGCCGTGCCCGCCTGGCCCGTGCCCGCCTGGCCCGTGCCGCCCTGGCCCGTGCCGCCCTGGCCGTGCTGGCCCGGGCCTGGGCGGCCGTCGGCCCGTCGGCCAGGACCTGGGTGAGGGCGCTGTCGGACAGGGCCACGTTCAGCCGGCCGTCTACCCCGTCCAGGGCGCTGGTGATCGCGCTGGGCGTGTACGCCACCGGTGTCCTGGGCGGCATCAGGGAGCTGTTGAGGATCACCGTGCGCCAGTCGCCCGCGCCGATCGTGCCGAGGACGCCGTAGTCCGCGAACCCCCCGGCCGGCCAGGCGATCGCGCCGAAGCCCGGGCCGGCCTGCCGCTGCGTGCCGCCCAGGAACTCGTGCGCCACGATGTTCCCCTTGAGCTCCGCCCGCTGCAGATCGCGGACCATGCCGGCGTGCGTGAGCGCGGACATGTCCACGTCCGCGTACGGGGTAACGAAGTAGTCCTGCTGCGCGGTGACCGAGCGCAGCCGGGCCAGCCAGGTGCGGGCGGCCTGGCTGGCCGGCCTGGTGACCGCACCGGAGCAGGTGGATGTCCCGCCTACCTGGTAGCTGCGGCGCATGACGCCGGCGCTGGCCAGCACGCTGGGGTCGATGGCCCAGGTGAGGTCGGCGCGAACGGCTTCCGGCGTGGTGCCCGCGGTGAGCAGCCGGCTGAGCCGCCCGCCCGCCAGGCTGCGGGCGAGGTCACCGTTGAGCAGGGCCGGGCAGGCGGCCTGCTCGGGCGCGCTGAAGACCGGCCAGACCCAGGCGATCTTCATCCGCCGGGCCAGCCCGGCCGCGGCGGCCGACCCCGGCCAGTACGGCAGGAACGTGCGGTCGGTGCTCAGCGCGGCGCCGCCCGAGTCCAGCTCGGCCGCCAGCGGGTACACGCCGAAGGTGGTCAGGGCCAGGCTGGCGGCCGGAATCCTGACCGACCACTGCCGGACCCCTCCCGGCGGCAGGGACCCGGGCAGCTGGACCAGGGCGCCGGCCACCTGGGTGTCCGCCGTGGGCAGGTTCCCGGCGGCGTACTCGCTGAGCGCGGCGCGGCTGGTCAGCCGGAAGCTGGACGACCGGATCTGCACCGCGAGGCCGGACACCGTGGCCCGGGTCGGGTTGCTGACCGTCCCCTGCACGGTGACCGCCCGGCCCGGCCGCGCGACCTGCGGATTCACGGACGTGATGCCGACCGTCACCTGCGCCGCCGTGGTGACGGCCGTCCGCGAGGCCACCGTGCCTGACATCACCGTGCCTGACATCACCGTGCCTGATGTCACCGAGCCTGCGCCAGAGGTGGCCGCGGCCGCGCCGCTGCCGGCCAGGGCGGGGCCCGCGGCGATCAGTGCTGCGAAAGCGCAGGCCAGTACGCCGCGCCCGGCCAGCCCGGGCCACGCCGGCCCGGCGGGCCCCGGGTCGCGCTGCGTTGGGCACTGACGCGGCATGCCGGAAATGCTATTGCCGTTCCCTGAGTGGTCTTCCAAAGTTGGGCCCGGGCTCGGGTGGATTTCCCCCGGCCCACCACTACCCCCTACCCTCAATGCCCGTGCCGGATACCACGCCCATCAGCCCGCAGCAGCGGAAGGCCGCAGCGGGCCTGCTGCGCACCACGGCGGCCCCCGCCGCCGAGCTGGGCCGCATCTTCGCCCGCCACGGGCACGCGCTGGCGCTGGTGGGCGGCCCGGTCCGGGACGTGTTCCTCGGCCGGGCGCACAGCGACCTGGACCTGGCCACGGACGCCACGCCGCCGCAGGTCCTGGCCCTCGTGCGGGACTGGGCGGACAGCATCTGGGAAACCGGCATCGCGTTCGGCACGGTCGGCCTGCGCAAGGGCGGCCAGATCTTTGAAATAACGACCTATCGGAGCGAGACCTACGAGCCGGGCTCGCGCAAGCCCGCCGATGTCAGCTACGGCACCTCCCTGGAGGCCGACCTGCGGCGGCGTGACTTCACCGTGAACGCGATGGCGGCCCGGCTGCCGTCCCTGGAACTGGTGGACCCGTTCGGCGGCCTGCGCGACCTGCGGGACAGGGTGCTGCGGACGCCGGGGAGCCCCGAGGAGTCGTTCACCGACGACCCGCTGCGGATCATGCGCGCGGCCCGGTTCACCGCGCAGCTCGGGTTCACCGTGACCCCCGAGGTGGCCGGGGCCATGCGGCAGCTGGCGCCGCGGCTGGCGGTCGTGTCCGCGGAGCGGATCCGCGACGAGCTCAGCAAGCTGCTGCTCGCGCCCGGTCCCCGGGACCCGGTCCGCGGCATCGAGCTGATGGTGGACACCGGGGTGGCGGACGTGGTGCTGCCCGAGGTGCCCAGGCTCCGGCTGGAAACCGATGAGCACATGCGGCACAAGGACGTGTACCAGCACTCGCTGACCGTGCTGGAGCAGTCCATCGAGCTGGAGGAGCGTTACGGGCTGCCGCCGGACCTGGTGGGCCGGCTGGCGGCGCTGCTGCACGACATCGGCAAGCCCAAGACACGCTCACTGCTCCCGGACGGCCGGGTGGCTTTCCACCATCACGAGGTGGTCGGCGCGGCCATGGCCCGGGCCCGGCTGAAGGCGCTGCGCTTCCCCTCCGCGGTGGTGGCCGACGTGACCACCCTGATCTCCCTGCACCTGCGCTTCCACGGGTACGGGCCGGGAGAGTGGACGGACTCCGCGGTGCGCCGCTACGTCCGCGACGCCGGGCCGCTGCTGACCCGGCTGCACGTGCTCACCCGGGCCGACTGCACCACCCGGAACAAGGCCAAGGCCGCCCGGCTGGCCCGGGCCCAGGACAGCCTGGAGGAGCGCATCGTGACGCTCAGCGCCCAGGAGGAGCTCAAGAAGATCCGGCCGGACCTGGACGGCAACGAGATCATGACCATCCTGCGCCTGCAGCCCGGCCCTGACATCGGGCGGGCCTATCAGTACCTGCTGGAACTGCGCATGGAGCATGGCCCGCTCGGCCGCGAGCGGGCCACTCAGGAACTGCTGCGCTGGGCTGAGGCTGAGGGACTCGGGGCGCCGCCCGCTCCCGACGGCGGCTGACCCCCGCCGCCCCCCGGCGAGGCCAGCCGGCTGGCCAGCCAGTATCCCGCCGCGGTGACCGCGTACCCCACCGCGACCAGGCCGATGATGGCGGGCGACCGGCCGCTGACGGGCATGAACGCCGCACTCAGCGCGGCGCCGGCCACGAACGTGATGTTGAACATCATGTCGTAGAAGGAGAAGACCCGGCCCCGGTAGTCGTCGTCCACCTCCTCCTGCAGGACAGTGGTCGCGCAGATCGCGACGCCCTGCCCCACCAGGTTCAGGCCGAACCCGATGACCAGGAACGCGACCTGGTTGAAGGTCTCGCCCAGCGGGCCGATGATGACCGCGCCCGCCGCGAGCAGGACCGTGATCCAGGCCGGCTTGCCGAGCACCTTGGCCAGCCGCGGCGTGATCAGCGCCGCGCAGGCGTAACCGAGCGCGGACGCGATGACGAGCACCGTGTAGTGGCTGAGCGCGGTGTTCGCCCCGGCCGAGCGGTAGAAGTAGTTCCGGTAGAGCAGGATCGACATCAGGAACAAGATCCCGTAGAGGAACCGGTTCCCGCCGGTAGCGCCCAGCGCCGCAGCCGGCCCGCGGCGGCGCAGCACGTACCGGGCCCCCGCGGCGAGCCCGGCCAGCACGGCCGCGAACTCGCCCAGGACCCGGCCCGGCGGCCGCTCTCCGGCCTGGTACGAGGGGCCGAGCAGCGCGCGCGGCATGGTCCGGGCCACCACGCTGGCCAGCAGATAACAGCCGCCGGCCACCAGCAGCGTGACGGCGGAGCCGCCCTGCCCGCCGCCGGTCGCCACGTGGACGCCCAGGCCGGCGATCCCGCCGACGGCGGCCATGATCCCGCCCGCGGTGGGGGAGACCGAGTTGGCCATGACGAGCTTGTCCTCCGCCACCACGTGCGGCAGCGCGGCGGACAGCGAGGACAGGAAGAAGCGGTTGACGCCCAGGACCAGCAGGACGCTGGCGTACAGCGGGGCGCCCAGGCTGCCCGAGACGACCAGGGCCGCCGTCAGCACCACGAACGCGGTGCGCAGCAGCGCCGACCAGACCAGGATCTGGCGCCGTGACCAGCGGTCGATGAACACCCCGGCGAACGGCCCGATCAGCGAGTACGGAAGGTACAGGACGGCGAACGCCGCGGCGGCCGAGGACGGGTTCGGGAACGTGGTGCTGTTGAAGAACACGTAGGAGCCGAGCCCGGCGGTGAAGACACCGTCCCCGGTCTGCGAGATCAGCCGGGTGGCGAACAGCCGCCGGAAGTCCCGTTCCTGCAGGACGCTCCGCAGATCAGCGACGAAGGACGAGCCGGCTCGCCGGCCCCGCAGCATCGCCTTGACGGCGGCCAGGACGGTCACCCGCACAGACTACGGGGGACGATCCGCCCGATACCCCGCGCCGATGGGGCGCCCGGCAATGTTTCCGTATGGCCCAGGCATGGAAACGGCACGCGCCCCGCCTGGGGCGGGGCGCGTGCCGGTGCGGGAGGCCGCGCGGGCCGGCCGGTACGGGCTCCGGTGTCCGCGCCGGGCGGGTCAGTGCCCGGTACTCAGGGCCCGGTACTCAGCGCTCGATCTCGGCGCGGATGAACTTCTCCACCAGGTCGCGGGCGACGTCGTCGCCGTACTGCTCCGGGGGCGACTTCATGAAGTACGACGCCGCGGAGAGGATGGGGCCGCCGATGCCGCGGTCCTTGGCGATCTTCGCCGCCCGGATCGCGTCGATGATCACCCCGGCGGAGTTCGGCGAGTCCCAGACCTCCAGCTTGTATTCCAGGTTGAGCGGGACGTCGCCGAAGGCCCGCCCCTCCAGCCGGATGTACGCCCACTTCCGGTCGTCCAGCCACGGCACGTGGTCGGAGGGGCCGATGTGCACGGCGGCCTTCTCCATCTCGTGCGGGATCTGCGAGGTCACCGACTGGGTCTTGGACACCTTCTTGGACTGCAGGCGCTTGCGCTCCAGCATGTTCATGAAGTCCATGTTCCCGCCGAAGTTGAGCTGGTAGGTGCGCAGCAGCTCGACGCCGCGGTCCTCGAACAGCTTGGCCAGCACCCGGTGCGTGATGGTCGCGCCCACCTGCGACTTGATGTCGTCGCCGATGATCGGCACGCCGGCCGCGGTGAACTTGGCCGCCCACTCCGGGTCGGAGGCGATGAACACCGGCAGCGCGTTCACGAACGCCACCCCGGCGTCGATGGCGCACTGCGCGTAGAAGCGGTCGGCCTGCTCGGACCCGACCGGCAGGTAGGACACCAGGACGTCGGCGCCCGAGTCGCGGAGGACCTGCACCACGTCCACCGGCGGGTCGGCGGACTCGGAGATCATCTCCTGGTAGTACTCGCCCAGCCCGTCCAGCGTGGGGCCGCGCTGCACCGTGATCCCGGTGGGCGCCACATCGCAGATCTTGATGGTGTTGTTCTCGCTGGCCCCGATGGCCTCGGCGAGATCCCGGCCCACCTTCTTCGCGTCCACGTCGAAGGCCGCGACGAACTCCACGTCCCGCACGTGGTACGGGCCGAAGGACACGTGCATGAGGCCAGGAACCCGGTTCTCGGGATCGGCATCCTTGTAGTACTCCACGCCCTGGATCAGGGAGCTGGCGCAGTTACCCACGCCAACGATGGCCACCCGAACCGAACCCATGGGGACACACTCCTTCTCTCGCCGCACTCTGCTTATTCAGTAGTTCGCGTTATTCAGTTATCTGCGCTCGTCCGGTCCGCTCTACCTGCACCGACCGCTCGCCCGGGCCTGACGGCCCGGGCTCGCTAGTCGCTCTGAAGAACGCTCCGGGTGGCGTCAGATTTCTCTTTCAGTCAGCCGTTAGTCAGTCAGCCGTGCCAGTTCCGCCCGCCCGGCCGTGGCCGGCCTGGTCCGCATCCGCCTGGCGCTCGGACGCGATCAGCTCGTTCAGCCAGCGGACCTCCCGCTCGACCGATTCCAGGCCGTGCCGGTGCAGCTCGAGCGTGTAGCTGTCCATCCGCTCCCGGGTCCGGGCCATGGCCGCGCGCACCCCGTCCAGCCGCTCTTCCAGCCGGCTGCGGCGCCCTTCGAGGATCCGCAGCCGGATGTCGGCCTGGGTCTGGCCGAAGAACGCGAAATGCACGCCGAACCCGTCGTCGTCCCAGGCCGCCGGGCCGGACTCGGTGAGCAGTTGCTCGAGCCGCTCCTTGCCGTCCGCGGTGAGCCGGTAGACGATCTTCGACCGCCGCCCGCTCAGCGGCTTGGCCGTCCCCTCCGGGACGTCCTCCGCGATGAGCCCCTGGGCCAGGAGCAGCTTCAGGCAGGGGTACAGCGACCCGTACCCGAACGCGCGGAACGCGCCGAGCATGGAGTTCAGCCGCTTGCGCAGCTCGTACCCGTGCATCGGGGTCTCATGCAGCAGCCCCAGCACCGCGAGCTCCAGCACGCGTGACCGTTGCCCTACCATGCCTGCCCGCACCTCCCGTCCGCGTGGCTCGTGCCGCGGGGCCGTGCCGCGACCCGGGCCGTGAGGCCGGGGCGCGAGGACAGTATGCCCGCATTGTGCCAAAGCGATGTATCGAACCGATACATCGCCAAGATATGCGCCAGGCGCAGACAGCGCAACTCCCCGTTCACCGGCTGTTTCCCGGGCACTGTCCGCTTCCCGGTCACTGTCCGCGAATACCCGGAACAGGAGCCCGGCCGGGGCTCGGAGCGCTGCGGCTTCCGTCGTACGCTGTCGGGGATGGGAGTTCGGCGATCGGTCGTGGATTACGGGCTTGCCCGGCGGGCAACGCTCGCCTCCGTGCTGGCCGGGCACACCACGGTCGCGGACGTCTGCGACGCGCATCCCTACCTGCTCCGGGCGGCCAAGTTCCACGGTGAGGCCACCGACACGGCCTGCCCTATCTGCCGCAGGAGCAAGCTGACTCACGTCACCTACGTGTACGGGGACGAACTCGGCCAATATGCCGGCCGGGTTAAGCAGGGCCCGGAACTAGCCGAGATGGCGTCCGAATACGGAGAGTTCCGCGTATATGTGGTCGAGGTCTGCCAAAGTTGTGCCTGGAACCACCTTGCCTCGTCCTACGTTCTCGGCACGGGCGAGCCACGCGCCCGGCGCAGCAGGCGGGCCCGGGCCGGCGAATAACGGCGGGGCAAGAAGCCGCCGCCCATCCAGGGCGGCCGGCAGAGCCAGCGCCAGTGGGCTTGCCCTCCGGGACCAGCGGTACTGACCGCGCCACCAGGGCAGAACCATCCGGCCAGCACGACCGGGCATCCCCATTGGACCCGCACCACTGGACCCGCACTACCAGGCAGGAACGGCCCGGAGAGCCAAGCGCGAGCCATGCAGATATGACGAATTTCTAACCTGCGCCGGATGGCTCGCGCCACCGGATACCGTGAGGCCCGGCGGTCGGCCTGATGCTCGTCCACGACTGCCTCACCCAACCAGCGAGGACGCGTGAGTAACCCAGACTTTTCCGGTTCCTACCCTCCGGATCCCGCTGAGCCCGGCCGCTGGGGCGGCTCCCGCGACGGCGGGCGCTACGGCGACAGCCGCCGCGCGCGCGGTACCCGGGACGCGGGCGGCCGCGGCTACCGGCAGGAGCGGGACTACGAGTGGGACCGCGGCGCCGGAGCGGACCCCGGCTACGCCCGTGGCGCCCGTGCTGACGGGAGCCGTGCTGACGGGAGCCGTGCTGACAGCTCGCGGGCCCCGGCCGGCCAGGACTGGGCCGGCCAGGGCGGGGCGGACCCGGGCCGGGGCGGACGGGGCAGCCGCCGCGCGGCCCGGGACGCAGGCCGGGGACGCCGCGCCGCGGCCGCGAACCAGGCCGCGGGCGAGATGAGCGCGAAGGACCGGCTGGCGGCCAAGCTCGGCACCGGCCACGCGGCGGACGGCTACGCCGCCGGGGCAGGCCCGGCCGCCGGGGTCGCGATGTCGGCCGGGTATCCCGGCTCGGCTGCCCCCCGGGGCCGTGACTCCCGCGATTTCGACCCCCGCCGGTCCGGCCGCCGGGGCCGCGGCGGGGCCGCGGAGATGCACGACGGGAACGGCCGGGGCGGGAATGGCGGCGGCCGCGGCGGGAATGGCCGTGGCGGCCCGGGCCGCCCGCGCCGTAAGGGCGACTGGTGGCGCCGCTGGACCTGGAAGAAGGCCCTGGCCGCCTGCGCGCTGACCGGCTTCGGCTTTGCCGTGATGCTGGTCGTCGGGTACTTCTACGTCCTTTCCGCGACGCCCATCCCGGTCGCCTCGCAGTTCGCCATCGGCCAGGCGTCCCGGGTCTACTTCCGCGACGGCACGACCCTGGTCGGCATGGTCGGCCAGAGCGACCGGCAGATCCTGCAGCCGAACCAGATCCCGACCATGGTCAGGAACGCCATGGTCGCCGCGGAGGACAAGCACTTCTACGACGAGGGCGGCGTCTCCCCGGTCGGCATCGCCCGCGCGGCCATCGCCGACCTGACCAGCGGGTCGGTCCAGCAGGGCGGGTCCACCATCACCCAGCAGCTGGTCCGGAACTACTACACGGGCATCGGCACCGCCGAGACCGCCACCCGGAAGATCAAGGAAATCTTCGTCGCGGAGAAGCTGGCCCAGGAAAAGTCCAAGGACTGGATCCTCACCAACTACATGAACACGGTGCCGACCGGGGTCAACATGTACGGCTTCGGCGCGGCCGCCGAGGCGTACTTCGGGAAGCCGGTCAGCAAGCTGACGGTGGCGCAGTCCGCGATGATCGCGGCGATGCCGCAGTCACCCAGCTACTACAACCCCGACCCGAAGGCCGGGGCGGCCTACCAGGCCCTGGTCTTCCGCTGGCACTACGTGCTGCGGACCATGGTCTCGATGGGCACGCTGACCCAGGCCCAGGCCGACGCGCAGAAGTTCCCCACGCTGGCGAAGAAGTTCAACAACAGCTGGTCCGGCTACCGCGGCTACATCATGGACGCCGTGATGAACGAGCTGGAGAACACCTACCACTACACGGCGACCCAGATCGGCACCGCCGGGCTGCGCATCGTGACCACGTTCAGCAAGCCCATGATGAACCAGCTCTATGCGACCGTGACGCAGGAAAAGCGCCAGATGAGGCTGGATGGCAAGGCGCTGCCGAACTACGCGCACGTCGGCGCGGTGCTGGAGCAGCCGGGTACCGGCGAGATCTGGGCCATGTACAGCGGGCCGAACTACGACGCGAAGAACTGCAACGTGATCCGCTGCCAGTGGGACATGGCCCTGCAGAACCGCGAGCAGGTGGGCTCCTCGATGAAGCCGTACGTGCTCGCGCTGGCCCGGTCCCAGGGGATGAACGTCAAGACCAGCACGCTGGACGGCCACTCACCGCTGTGGATCCCGCCGGTGGCGCAGCCGATGACGTACGCGAGCCGGACCCAGCCCGCCAACTCGGGCAGCTGGTACGAGGTGGGCAACGACGCCGGTGACGCGCAGGCCAACGGGGTGACCGTGGTCACGGCGTCGGCGGAGTCGCTCAACACCGCGTACACCGACCTCTACCACCGGGTGGCCGGCACCGACGGCCAGAACATGATCAACATGGCCGAGAAATTCGGGGTCAACGTCGCCTCCTCGGCGTCGGGCCTCTACACCCAGCGGGACGAGGTCGGCACCGCCCTCGGGCAGGCCTCCCTCACCGTGGAGGAGCAGGCCAACACCTTCGCCGTCCTGGCGGCCGGCGGCGAGTACGTGACCCCGCACGTGATCCTCGAGATCCAGCAGCAGCAGAACGGCCAGGCGATGACCACCACCCAGGCCAAGGTGGTCCGGCGCGAGGTGCTGACCCCCGACGAGGCGTCGGACGTCGATTACGCGCTGTCGTTCGACGACAAGCCGGGCGGCACCGCCCCGAACGCGGGCCTGGCCGACGGCCGGGAGATCATCGCCAAGACCGGGACCACGAACCTGGCCCAGTCGGCGTTCTTCATCGGGGCCATCCCGCAGTTCAGCCTGGCCGTGGGCATGTTCACCAACGAGCAGGGCTGCCCGTCGAGCGTCCCTGGCTGCGCGACCGCGGCGAACTCCGAAGGTGCCCCGCCGGCTGGCCTGCAGACCCTGTGGGGCGTCGGTAACCTGCCGGGCTACGGTGGCGAGTGGCCGGCCACGATCTGGCACGCGTACGCGCAGAAGATGTTCGGCAGCATGCCGGCCAAGGCCTTCCCCACGCCGGACTTCGGCGGCACCGCCTGGAACATGCTCGGCCCGTACACGCCGAAGCCGAAGCCGGCGGTCACGCCCACCCCGACGCCGAGCAGCACCTGCAAGGGCTTCTACTTCGCCGGGCACTGCTTCCACGGCCAGGGCCATAACCCCACGCCGAGCCCGACGCCGACCAACCCGCTGCCCACCCCCACCTTCCCTAACGCCACGCCCACGCTCGGCAGGCAGCAGTCGGCGATCGGGTAGCCGGGACCCGGACCAGGGCACAATCACCGGGACCCGATAGCCGATGACGGAGCGTGGGTGACAGACGGAGACACCGGCCCGGCCGGCCAGGAACCAGACGGCCAGGAACCGGCCGGACGAGAGCCAGCCGGGCGGGAGCGGGAGGCTGGACCGCGGCCCGGGACGGCGCGGCTCGCCCTGCTCGCCGGGTCCACCACGGCCCTGGTCACGGCCGTGCTGCTCGGCTCCGGGCTGTCGCTGGCCAACAAGTGGGCGTGCCGGGCGGGCGCGTGGAACGGGTACCTGTCGCAGTTCCAGGCGCACTGCTACACCGACATCTACCCGCTGTACTTCGGGGAGGGGCTGTCGTCGGGCAAGGTGCCCTACGTCGATCACCCGGTGGAGTACCCCGTGCTCATCGGCGGGGCCATGCAGCTGGTGGCCTGGCTGGTCCACCCGATCAGCAACCCCTTTACCCGGGGCCGGGAGTTCTTCGACCTCACCATCGTCCTGCTCACCCTGTTCGCGCTGGTCGGCGTGCTGGCCACCGCCTACCTCGCGGGCCGGTCCCGCCGGTGGACCGCGCTGGGCGTCGCGCTGGCCCCCGCGGTCATCCTGGCCGCGTTCATCAACTGGGACCTGATCGCGATGGGCCTGGCCATGGCCGGGATGGCGGCCTGGGCGGCGCGCCGCGGGGTGCTGGCCGGCGTGCTCCTCGGCCTGGCCGTGGCGACCAAGTTCTACCCGCTGCTCTTCTTCGGGCCGCTGCTGCTGCTCTGCCTGCGCGCGGGCCGGATGCGGGAGTTCTGGGTCACGTTCGGCTCCGCGGCGGTCGCGTGGCTGGTGGTTGACCTGCCGGTGATGATCGCGGCCCCGGCCGGCTGGGCCCGCTTCTACCAGCTCAGCGACACGCGCTCGGCCGACTGGGGGTCCATCTGGTACTTCTTCGAGACCGAGCACTGGCCTGGGCTGGGCGTGACCCGGGTCAGTACCCTCAACGTCATCTCCGCGGGCCTGTTCCTGGCCGCCTGCGTGCTCATCGTGCTGCTCACCCTGGGCGCGCCGCGGCGGCCGCGGGTGGCGCAGCTGTTCTTCCTGACCCTGGCCACGTTCCTGCTGTCCAACAAGGTCTGGTCACCGCAGTACGTGGTGTGGCTGGCCCCGCTGGTCGTGCTGGCCCGGCCGCGGCTCGGCGCCTACCTGATGTGGCAGCTGGCGGAGGTGGGCTACTTCTTCGCGATCTGGGCCTACCTCATCACGGTGTCGGTGGCCGGCCCCTCGTTCCTCGGGGTCGGCGGCATCGGCACCGGGCTGTACTTCGCCGCGCTCATCGCCCGGTTCGCCGCCGTGCTGCTGCTGTGCGGCCTGGTGGTGCGGGACATCCTCCAGCCCGCCCGCGACGTGGTCCGGGTGGACGGGCTGGATGACCCGGCCGGCGGGGTGCTGTCCGGCGCCCCCGACCGCGTCGTGCTCAGGCTCGGCCCGCGCCGCAGCGCCCAGCCGGCCGCGGCCGCCTCCGCGCGCTGACCTCAGTCCGCGCCGGGGACGTGGGCGCGGAGCCAGTCGATGTCGGCGGGCGGGTCGGGCGTCTCGCAGATCACCGGGGCCCCGGCCGCCCGGACCAGGTCAGCCAGCACGGCAGGGTCGATGGTGCCCTTCTCCATCCCGGCGTGCCGGTCCCGGCCCGAGCCGAACTCGTCCCGCGAGTTGTTGCAGTGCACCAGGTCGATCCGGCCGGTGATCGCCCTGACCCGGTCCACGATCGTGGACAGGTCCTCCCCGCTGGCGAACGCGTGACAGGTGTCCAGGCAGAATCCCACCTCGCCGGACCCGCCCGCGCCGGCCACCGCGTCCCACAGGCGGGCCACCCCGTCCAGGCCGCGCGCCATGGCCTGGTCGCCGCCCGCGGTGTTCTCGATCAGCATCGGTACCGGCCGGTCGATCCGGGCCACGGCCTTGGCCCAGTTCTCATACCCCTCGGCCACGTCCGCGCCGGCGGTGACGTGCCCGCCGTGCACGATCACCCCCTGCGCCGCGATGCCCGCGGCCGCCGTGAGGTACTGGGTGAGGAGCTTGCGGCTGGGGATCCGGATCCGGTTGTTGGTGCTGGCCACGTTGATCCGGTACGGCGCGTGGATGAACGCCGCCACCTCCGCCGCGGCCAGCGCGTCGCGCAGCGCGCCCGCATCACCCCCGGGGAACTTCGGGTCCGCCCAGCCCTGCGGGTCGCCCAGGAAGAACTGGACCACGTGGGACTTCGTGCCGACCGCCGCGGGCAGCGGGTCCTCATCATGGACGTGGGGTCCGATGCTCACCATGCCACGAGACTAACCGCGTTGCGGTTCTCGTTGCGGCGCATGGGCGGAGGGCGCGCGCGACCCGCGCGGGACCGCCGGGCGCGGCCCGTGCGGCGGGGGCGGCGGGGCGGAGCGGGGGCGGAGCGCCGGGCGCGGGCGGCCGGGTGAGGCTAGCTCAGGGCAGCAGGCCGCCGTGCGCCAGGCCCAGGCTGACGCCGACGAAGGCGGCCACCAGGCCGGTCACGATCAGCATCCGCTCCGACCGGGTTGCCGAGAACAGCTGCGCGGGCAGCCCGACGATCAGCGCGATCAGCCCGAGCCACGTCGCGCCGACGTGCGTCCAGGCCCCGGAGACGTCCTGGTACGCCAGGAAACCCAGGACGCACGCCACGAGGCCGGCCACCAGCGTGAAGACACTCAGGACGTTCTGCGTCGGGTGGCTCTGGCCGTCGTCGTTCAGCGTGAGGTGCGGCAGGCGCGGGCGGCCCCGGGCCCGGGCTGGGGCGCCGGGCCCCGTGCTTGACGGCCCCGTGCTTGACGGCCCCGTGCTTGACGGCCCCGTGCTTGACGGCCCCGTGCTTGACGGCACTGCGGCGCCGGCACCCTGGGTCAGTCCAGCTCTGGCAGCTCGGGGCACTACGGCCACCCCCTTGGACATCCAGCCCGGTATCGGTTCTGTCCGGGCTCTTTCCCGCTCCGGGGCCGCCGGAATCCTGAGCCAGGCTGTCGGCCCGCCCTGGTAGGCTGGCTCAGCCGCACGGGTACCGGGGTTCTCGCACTGGTGACGTCGCGGCCCCTCCTGCCACGGAGAGACCGTGGCCGCATCAGTCCAGAGGAGGCATGTTCCAGCATGCGCCGCTACGAGATGATGATCATCCTCGATCCTTCTCTTGAAGAGCAGACCGTCCAGCCCTCCCTCGACCAGTTCCTGTCGGTCGTGAAGACCGGGGGCGGCTCGGTTGACAAGATTGACGTATGGGGCCGGCGGCGGCTGGCCTACGAGATCGAGAAGAAGCCGGACGGCATCTACGCGGTCGTCGACATGGTCGCGGACCCGGACACGGTCCACGAGCTGGACCGCCAGCTCAGCCTCAACGAGGCCGTCCTGCGGACCAAGATCCTCCGCCCCGAGCAGCACTGACCCAGCGGTACTGACGCCACAGCGTCATAACCACTCGCCGCGCACGGTTGCGGCACCTGAACCCTCTGAACGACCGGGAGTGGCCCCGATGGCAGGCGATACCCAGATCACGGTGGTCGGCAATCTAGTCAGCGACCCAGAACTCCGTTACACCCCCACCGGGGTGGCGGTGGCGAACTTCCGGATCGCGTCGACGCCGCGGACCTTCGACCGGCAGTCGAACGAGTGGAAGGACGGCGACTCGCTGTTCCTCACCTGCAACGTGTGGCGGCAGGCCGCGGAGAACGTGGCCGAGTCCCTGCAGCGCGGCATGCGGGTCGTCGTCCAGGGGCGGCTGCACCAGCGCTCCTACGAGACCCGCGAAGGTGAGAAGCGCACCGTCTTCGAGGTCGAGGTGGACGACGTAGGCCCCTCCCTGCGCAACGCCTCCGCCAAGGTCACCAAGTCCAACCGCTCCAGCGGTGGTGGCGGCGGCTTCGGCGGTGGCGGTGGCGGGGGTGGCTTCAGCGGCGGCTCCGGCGGCTCCGGCACCGGTGGCGGTGGTGGCGGCGGTGGCGGCGGCCAGGGAGGATCCGGCGGGTATGGTGGATCGTCCGGCGGCAGCCGTGGCGGCGATGACCCCTGGGCCTCGGACTCCGGGTTCGGCGGCGAGGGATCGACGGACGAGCCGCCGTTCTAATCTCCCAGCACAAACCAAACCATCCCCGCGGTAAGCGGGGCTCTCCACAGGAGCACCATGATGGCGAAAGCACCTATCCGCAAGCCCAGGAAGAAAGTCTGCCTGTTCTGCCAGGAGAAGATCTCCTACGTGGACTACAAGGACACCGGGCTGCTGCGGAAGTTCATTTCCGACCGGGGCAAGATCCGGGCCCGGCGGGTCACCGGAAACTGCACCCAGCACCAGCGTGACGTCGCCAAGGCGATCAAGAACGCCCGCGAGATGGCCCTGCTGCCGTACACCAGCACGGCACGTTGAGGACGGGGAAGGCCGCAAGCTGATGAGTGGCACACCGATGAAACTGATCCTCACCAACGAGGTCACCGGCCTTGGCGAGCCGGGTGACGTGGTCGAGGTCAAGGGCGGTTACGGGCGCAACTACCTGCTCCCGCGGGGCCTGGCCATGCGCTGGACCCGGGGCGCCGAGAAGCAGATCGAGCTCATCCGGCGGGCCCGCTCCGCCCGGGAGATCCGCAGCCAGGACGACGCCCGCGCCGCGGCCGGGCAGCTCGGCTCGCTCACCGTGCGGATCAGGGTCCGGGCGGGTGCCGCCGGGCGCCTGTTCGGTTCCGTGAGCGCCTCGGACATCGCCGACGCGGTCCGCGCGGCCGGCGGCCCTGAGCTGGACCGGCGGCGTATCGAGATCGGCACGCCGATCCGGACCGTGGGACGGCACCAGGTCACGGTCCGGCTCCACCCCGAGGTGAGCGCCACCCTCGACGTGGACGTCGCCGGAAACTGACCGGACCACTGGTTAGCCGCACTGGCTTGGCCGCACTGGCCGCCGTGGGCCGTCGCTGACGGCACGCGGCGGTCAGTCATGCGGGGCGCCTGGCGGGTCCTCGTCGGTGTACCAGGACAGCCGCTGGGCCAGCCCCGGATCGAGGTCCGCGACCATCGCCCAGATGACGGCCAGGCGCTCCGCCATGGTGCCCGGGGCACCCGGGGTGTCCGATGCGCCTGGCCGGCTGTCGCCCGCCCGGGCCCGGGCGGCCTCAGCCCGGGCATCCTCGGCGAGCTCGTCGATCGCTGTTCCGATCATGGCCAGCCGCGGATCGGTCATCGAACACATGCTCGGATCCTAGGGGAGCGGTTGTCATGATCGCCGCTCCTTTCCCAGACCGCCGCCCGGCGCCCCGGACCCGCCGGAGCCCCCAGGAGGCCTGCCCCCCGGGCGCGTGGCCGGGCCCGGGTGCCGGGGCGTCACCGTAGCACCGGATCTCACGTTTGACGTCACCCTCCGTATGTGGATAACTCGGCGCGCTGCGTCCACGGAAAATAGCCTCCGTGCTTTTTTCCGCACACATCCGGTGGATGGCATAACCGCAGGCAGTGACCGTGCACCGGGCTCGGGTGCCGCGGTCGTCCCCAGCTGTATCCCCAGGCTGCGCACAGCGCCGGCGGCGTGTCTGCACAGGCTGTCCACAGACCTGTGCACAGCACGATTGGACGCCGCGGCGAGGCAGAACCAAACTGTCAGACCGGCCGACTACAACAGAGTGAGGCCGCCGTATCGATGGCGGTCCGGGGTGCTCTGATCCACGGGGAGGTGATGGCTGGTGAGCGTGGCCGAAATCGCTCCCCGGGGGGAGAGCTTCGATCGGACTCCGCCTCACGATGTGGCCGCGGAACAGTGCGCTCTCGGCGGGATGCTGCTGTCCAAGGACGCCATCTCCGATGTGATGGAGACCATCCGGCCCGACGATCACTACCGGCCCGCACACCAGATCATCCACGAGGCCATCCTCGAACTGTACGGCCGGGGTGAGCCCGCCGACCCGGTCACCGTTTCCGACCTGCTGAACAAGCGGGGTGAGCTGGCCCGCGTGGGCGGTCCCAGCTACCTGCACACGCTCATCGCGTCCGTGCCCACCGCGGCCAACGCCGGCTACTACGCCCGGATCGTCCGGGAGCGGGCGATCCTCCGCCGCCTGGTCGAGGTCGGCACCCGCATCGTCCAGCTCGGCTACTCCGGCGACGGCGAAGCCGACGAACTGGTGGACCGGGCGCAGGCCGAGGTCTACGGGGTCACTGAGCGCCGGGTCAGCGAGGACTACCTGCCGCTGTCCGACATCATGCCGGGTGCCCTGGACGAGATCGAGGCCATCGGCAGTCACGGCGGGAAGATGACCGGGGTCCCGACCGGGTTCGCGGACCTGGACGCGCTGACCAACGGATTGCACGCCGGCCAGATGGTGGTCATCGCGGCGAGGCCTGCGATTGGGAAGGCGCTGGCCCTGGACACCCCGCTCGCCACGCCTGACGGCTGGACGACGATGGGCGAGGTCCGGGTGGGAGACCGGCTCATCGGAGCCGATGGCCACCCGGTATCCGTGGTCGCGGCCACCGAGGTGATGCAGGACAGGCCCTGCTACGAGGTGGAGTTCTCCGACGGAGAGATCATCGTCGCCGACGGCCAGCACCAGTGGCTCACCTGGACCCGCGCGGCCCGTCGCTACGACGCGCAGACCAGGGGCTTCCAGCGGAACTACACGAATCCCGTCCTCCCTGCGGTGGTCACCACCGAGGAAATCGTGAGGAGCCTGCGCTGCCCGACCGTCGACCAGCGTCCCAACCACACGGTGCAACTGGCGAGCCCGCTTCAGCTGCCAGAGGTACCCCTCCCAATCCCTCCGTATGCCTTGGGTGTCTGGCTCGGTGACGGGGCGACGGATTCGGCCCGCTTCACGAGCGCCGATCCGGAGATCGTCGAGGCGGTAGGGGCCTCCGGCCTGGTCACGGTGCGGCAGAAAGGTCGCCTGCTATACGGCCTGGCCTTCCCTGCGGAAGTAGTCAAGGTCACTGAGCGCACGTGTGTGGTGTGCGGCAGAGCGTTCGCGCCCAAGAACGACCAGGTGCGCACCTGCGGCCGCGTGTGCGGGGGGAAGGCCAGGTTCTCTTCCCCGCCCGTGCCGAGGCCGGTGTGCCGGCGGTGCGGGGAGCCGAGGGTGGGCCAGCTCCCGGGTACTGGGCTCTGCGGCCAGTGCTGGCTGGCGCACGGCAGCCTCCAGGCCGAACTGCGTACGCTGGGCCTGCTCGGGCACAAGCACATCCCGGTCCGGTATCTGCGGGCATCCATCGCTCAGCGGCGTGAGCTGCTGGCCGGGATCCTGGACACCGACGGGACCGTTACTAATACCGGGGCCGTTCAGCTCGCGGTGACTAATCAGCAGCTCGCCGAAGGAGTTCGCGAGCTCGTTCTGAGCCTGGGCTACCGCTGCTCGATGACCACCAAGCGAGTCAAGGGACGTCACGAGGAGTCTTCCACCTGCTACATGCTCAACTTCACCACCCCGGACGAGGTCTTCCGCCTGCCCCGCCAGGAAGCGAAGCACAAGGAGCGGCTACACCACAATCCGCAGCGCACCCGGTGGAGGTACATCGTGGATGTGCGGCGGGTGCCGTCCGTGCCGGTTCGCTGCGTGCAGGTAGACAACGCCGACCAGTTGTACCTGGCGGGCCGCGGCATGATCCCCACGCACAACTCCACGCTGGCCCTGGACCTGGCCCGCTCGGCGGCGATCAAGCATGATCTGCCGACGGTGATCTTCAGCCTGGAGATGAGCCGGAACGAGATCACCATGCGGCTGCTGTCCGCGGAGTCCCGGGTGTCCCTGCACAGCATGCGGACCGGGCAGATGGGCGAGGAGGACTGGGCCACGCTGGCCCGGCGGATGAGCGAAGTGGTGGACGCGCCGCTCTACATCGACGACTCGCCGAACATGTCCATGATGGAGATCCGGGCCAAGTGCCGGCGGCTCAAGCAGCGCCAGGGCCTCAAGCTCGTGATCATCGACTACCTGCAGCTGATGAGCTCCCCCAAGCGGGTGGAGAACCGGCAGCAGGAAGTGTCGGAGATGTCCCGGTCACTCAAGCTGCTGGCCAAGGAAATCGACGTCCCGGTGATCGCGCTGTCCCAGCTCAACCGCGGGCCGGAGCAGCGCAACGACAAGAAGCCCCTCCTCTCTGACCTGCGCGAATCCGGCTGCCTGACCGCAGACACCCGCATCCTGCGCGCTGACACCGGGGCTGAGGTGACGCTGGGCGAACTAGTGGCCAGCGGAGAGCGTGACGTCGCGGTCTGGTCACTGGACGAGAGATTGCGGCTGATCCCGCGGACGATGACCCACGCCTTCCCGAGCGGGGTCAAAGAGGTGTTCCGGGTCCGCCTGCGCTCCGGCCGCGAGGTGCAAGCCACGGCCAACCATCCTTTCCTCACCTACGACGGCTGGCGCTCGCTCGGGGAACTGCAGGTGGGGTCAAGGGTTGGCGTGCCCCGGCACACGCCAGGCCCGATAGACCTCCGCCCCCTGCCGGAGGCGGAAGTGATCATGCTGGCCCACCTGCTGGGCGACGGGTCGTTCGTTCGGAATCAGCCGATCCGGTACGCCAGCATTGACGAGGAGAACCTCACGGCCGTCACGAACGCGGCCAGGCACTTTGGCATTACCGCCGTGCGTGATGAGTACCCTGCGGCCCGCTGTACGACGTTGCGGTTGCCCGCACCAGGGCATCTGACCCACGGACGGCGTAATCCCATCGCCGCGTGGCTCGACTCACTTGAGTTGTTCGGCCTGCGCAGCCACGAAAAGTTTGTCCCGGCCCGCATCTTCTCGGTTCCTAAGGTCCAGGTTGCCCTATTCCTCAAGCATCTGTGGGCCACGGATGGCTGCGTCTGGTGGGACTCAGGAGCAGGGCAGGCCCGGATTTACTACGCGTCCACGAGCAGGCGACTGGTTGATGACGTCGCCCGGTTGCTCCTGCGCTTCAACGTGATGACACGCGTCAAGGAAACCCGCAAGGGTGACTACAAGCCCTGTTATCACCTCCTGGTGTATGGAGCTGAAAACCAACTGCGATTCCTGGACGACATCGGAGTGCATGGAGGGCGCAACAGGATGGCGCGGAGGTGCCGTGAAATGCTCCGCACCAAGAAGGGCAACACGAATCTGGACACCATCCCGCGCGACGTGTGGGATCGCGTACGGGTGGCCCTGAGCGAGCGGCACATGACCCACCGCGAGTTCGCAGCGGCTATGGGCACCAAGTTCTGTGGCAGCACCCTCTGGAAGCATGCGCCGAGCCGAGAGCGGCTGGCCCGGGTGGCCACGGTCCTTGATGACGCGGACATTGAGATGGTGGCTACCAACGACGTGTTCTGGGACGAGATCGCGACTGTCGAGAGCATCGGCGAGCAGCCGGTCTACGACGCGACTGTCACTGGCACGCACAACTTCGTGGCCAACGGGATCAGCCTGCATAACAGCATCGAGCAAGACTCGGACGTCGTGATCTTGTTGCACCGGGAGGACGCGTACGAGCGGGAGTCGCCCCGGGCCGGTGAGGCGGACCTGATCGTGGCCAAGCACCGCAACGGGCCGACCGCGACCGTGACCGTGGCCTTCCAGGGGCACTACAGCCGTTTCGTGGACATGGCTCCGGGCTGAGATGCTGGCCAGGCAGGCACAACACCGTGCCTGCCTGTCCGGATGCGTAAGTCACGGGAGCGGGCCATGATCCTGGTCGCTGGTGAGAGCCTCATTGATCTGATCGTCGGGCCGGACGACGGGGTCCACGCCAGCCCGGGCGGAGGCCCGTTCAACGCGGCCCGGACCATCGCCCGGCTGGGTCAGCCCACGCGCTTCCTGGGCTGCTTCTCCGCTGACCCGTTCGGCGGGCTCCTGACCGGGAAGCTGGCCCAGGACGGAGTGGAACTGGCCGTTCCGGGCCGGGTCCCGGAACCGACTGCGCTGGCCATCGTGGCGCTCGGTGACCTGGGCGTGCCGGAGTACTGGTTCCACGTGGCCCAGACGGCGGGATTCGTGCTGGATCAGGTGACCGCGCGGCAGGCGTTGCAGGCCGACGTGACCGCGCTGCATATCGGCTCCCTCGGGCTCGTCGTGGACCCGATGGCGGCCGAACTCGAGCGTCTTGCGCAGGACCTCCGGCCGGAGGTGCTGCTGCTGCTCGACCCGAACTGGCGGGCCCAGGCCATCCCGGACCCGGACGCGCACCGGGACCGGATCCGCCGCATCCTGCCCCGGACCGACATCCTCAAGATCAGCACCGAGGACCTGTCGTTCCTGGTGCCTGACTGCGGTACGGCCGAAGCCGCGCGGATGCTGCTCGGCTGGGGTGCCCGGTGCGTCCTGCTCACCGACGGCCCGTCCTCGGTCCGCGCGTTCACTGGCGCCGACCAGATGGCCGTCCAGGTGCCGCCGGTCGAGGTGGTGGACACCGTGGGGGCCGGGGACGCCTTCGGCGGGGCGTTCCTGGCCTGGTGGGCGGAACGCGGGCTGGCCCGGGAGAACCTGGCGCACTCCCCGCAGCTGCTGGCCGCGGTTACGGCGGCGGCCCGGGTGGCGTCGCTGACCTGTGCCCGGGCCGGTGCCGAGCCGCCGTGGCGGCACGAGCTGGACGCGGACGAGGAATGGGGCCAGCCGCTGAAGCAGTGACCCGTGGCGGCCCGCGGCGCGCATCGGGCGATTCGCCGTACCCCGGCCTGACAACTTCGTGGCGCCGGCCTGACGTCTAGGAGGTATGAGACACCGCTCGTCGTCGTGGCTCGGACTGGCCGTAGGCGTGACGGTGCTGGGCCTGGTGATCGGCTCGGCCCGGGAAACGAGCCCCCGGGACCTGGATAGCGCCACATCCCGGCGGCCGGCCGCGGCGATCGTGGTGCGCACGGCGGCGGCGATCTCGGCGGCCACGGCCGACTCCGTCCTGCAGATGATCGTGACCACCCCGCAGGGAGTGAGCCGGGTCATCATCGACGACCCGGGCCAGGCCACGGAGCTGGTGCGCAACCGCGCGGGCGGGACCCTGAGCGAAAGCGGCATCCGTCGGGTCCCCGGCCCGGCCCGCAGGTACGAGAGCCGCACGGTGGACTTCGATCTGGGTACCTGGAGCCAGGCGGTCCTCGCGGACGCTCCGGCCAGCCCCGGTGGGGGCGGCGCGAGCATCGAGAGCCCGGCCGAGGCGATCGCGGCGCAACTGCACCACCCGCTCGGCGCGGCCGGGCACGGCCCGTCCACCCGTGCCCGGGTCGCCGGCGGTACCAGGATCGACGGCCAGCGGGCCTACCTGCTCGTCCTCAGCGGTCCCGGCGGGCCGCCGGCCAGGGTCTGGATCAGCCGGTCCAGCTGGCTGCCGGTCCAGTCAGCCGGCCCGGGCGTGAGCGTCGGCTACGAGTGGACGCCGCAGCGCACCATTCGCGCGGCCAGCCTATGGCCCTCGGTCCCGGCCGGCCTGGTCCGGGTCCCCGCGGAGTGAAGGACCGCGCCCTGCGTGCGCCGCAGCCTGCGCTGGCCGCGACGAGCAGCAGCGGTGCCCGGGGTGCCGTAGACTATCCGGGCATCCAGCGCTCGTAGCTCAACGGATAGAGCATCTGACTACGGATCAGAAGGTTGGGGGTTCGAGTCCCTCCGAGCGCGCTCACCACATCCGCAGGTCAGAGTCGAAATCAGGCTTCGTGAGAGGTCGCCCTGACAGCAGCCGGGCCGATCGACGATCGCGGCGCACAACACCGGACCCGCGTTCGAGGGGCCTTCCCCGGATCAGTTGGACCAGCGTTCGCGCACGGCTGCCACGACCTTGGCGAGCTGGGCGTCGAAAGCGTCAAGCTGCTCAGCTTCGGCAGCGCTCGCGACGAAGGCGTGCCGGTCGCAGGCTGCGCCCCCGCGCCATATCCGCTCAATGGCGCGTGTTGCGGTGATGTCCGTCAACGGGTCACCGGACACGAGGACCAGGTCCGCGCGCTGCCCGGCGGCGACACGTCCTCGGTCGGCGAGGCCGAACACTCGTGCCGGCTGCGCCGTGGCAGCGGCCAGGGCCTGCGCCGGGGTGATGCCGCACCGGACAAGGAGTTCGAGCTCCCGGTGCAGGCTTGCCCCGAACACGGTCCCCGGGTTCGGGGCATCCGTGCCCGCCAGCAGAGTGACCCCCGCATCGGCCAGTCGCCGCACGTTGTCCTCGGCCCGGGAGTAGGGCGGCATTTGCCGGCCATGCCATCCCGGGGCATCCGAAGTCAACCGGCGTGCCCAGGCGTCGCCGAGCGTTTCAGCGAGCCGTGGGTCCCCTGCCACTGCCGCGCCACCCGGTTCGCCGAGGGTGTTCTCGATGGTGGCCAGCGTCGGACCGACCACGATTCCGGCTTCGGCCATGCGTCCGGCCAGAGCCTTGTCAAGCTCGGCGTTCGCAGGGACATGGGCCACCACATCGACACCGGCGGACACGACCTCCTCGACACCGGCCGTCGAGCTCACGTGAGCGACGACGACTAGGCCGCGAGCGTGCGCGGCAATGACCAGTGCCTGGATGGTTTCGGGGTCCAGCGAGGGCCATAGACCCCCGGTGCCAGAGATGATCTTCAGATAGTCCGAGCCCGCCGCGATCCGTTCCGCCACGAATTGCCCGGCCTGGCCAGCGGCGGTCAACGTCGGGAACGGGGCGTACATCATCGACGGGTGCCCGCCGGGCGCGGTGGCACCGACACCCGAGGAACGCACGTCGGCCACGTCCGGACGGGAGCCGGCCTGCTCCTTAGCGCTGGCCACCAGGTCGGGTTGGCTGAACATGTCGAGAACGGTGGTAACGCCGAAGGTCAACGATTGCGCGAGAGCGCCGGGAACGAGGTGCACGTGCGCGTCGATCAGACCGGGAAGCACCGTCCCGCCGCCCGCGTCGATCACTTCGTCGCCTTCTTGGGCGGCCGAGGCGGCCGAGCATTTGGTGATCAGGCCGTCAGCGAACCGGACCGAAGTCCAGTCCTGCGACTTCGTCCCGTCGAATACCTTCGCGTTCACGATCGTCGTTGCCGTGCCCAAGGCGTCCTCCCCAAGGGGTCCTAAACAACATGAATAATATAGGAAGGGAGGGAGTGGAGTGCCGCAAAACGCGCGGCAAGCTGGGCTTGGACCATTGTTCTTATGTTGGCGTCGTTTTGTCGAAGAATATTGAGCCGGGTTGCCAATTGCCGACCCGATGAAAACCGGACATCCCGCACTGATCCACGGATCAGAAGGTTGGGGTTCGAGTCCCTCCGAGCATGGAAGGCCCGCATCGCCGGGGCAGTCGGCGGCAGCTTCGGCGGACTGGACTGGGGGCCAAGGGCTTAACCTGTGGCTCGGCGGGCGGCGGCGGGTTACCGTCCGTCCATGGCCGAGATTCACGGCACCTGCTCCGGCCCGTTCAGCGGAGTGCGGGAGACGCTGGAGGAGTCGCTGGAGTCGCGTGACGTCGGCGCCTCGGTGGCGGTCTACCTGGATGGCGAGCCGGTGGTCGACCTGTGGGGCGGGTACGCGGACGCAGCGCGCACCACGCCCTGGCAGCGCGACTCCATCCTCAACACCTGGTCCACCACCAAGACGATGACAGCGCTGTGCGCGCTGATCCTGGCCGACCGCGGCGACCTGGACCTGACGGCCCCGGTGACCAGGTACTGGCCCGAGTTCGCCGCCGCGGGCAAGCAGGACGTCGAGGTCTGGCACCTGCTGTCGCACACTGCCGGGCTGCCGACCTGGGACGAGCCGATGACGGTCGCTGACCTATACGACTGGCCCAAGGCGACGACGCGGCTGGCCGCGCAGGCGCCCCGCTGGAAGCCGGGGACGCAGGCCGGCTACCACGCGGTGACCCAGGGCTACCTGGTCGGCGAGGTGGTCCGCCGGGTCACTGGCGTCAGCCTGGGCACGTTCTTCGCGCGGGAGGTGGCCGGGCCGCTGGGCGCTGATTTCCACATCGGGCTGCCCGCCGAGCACGACGGCCGCGTCATCCCCGTCATCCCGCCGCCCCCGCCGCCGGCCGCGGACCAGGAGCCGACGGCATCCGGTGGCGCGCAGGGCCAGGCCGAGGCCGCTCCGCGTGGACGCGGCAACCCGCCGATTGACCCTGCGGACGCCAATACCGTGGCCTGGCGGCGGGCCGAGATCCCGGCCGCCGGCGGGCACGGCAACGCCCGCTCGGTCGGCGCCGTGCAGTCGGTGCTGGCATGCGGCGGGACGGCGCGCGGCGTCCGGTTGCTGTCCCCGGAGGGTTGCGAGCGTGCCCTGGCGGAACAGTATCGCGGGCCGGACGGCATCCTCGGCATGCCAATGCGCTACAGCAACGGTTACGGCCTGCACAGCGGCTGGCTGCCCAACCCGCGAACCTGCTTCTGGGGTGGCTGGGGTGGCTCGATGGTCGTCGTCGACCTGGACGCCAGGATGACCGTGTCCTACGTGATGAACCAGATGCTCGACCAGGGCGGCATGGGCGACGGCCGGGCATTCGGCATCGTGGCGGCCGCCTACGACGGCCTGTCCGGATAGTCGCGCGGACTGGAATCTCGTTGAAGCCGCGAGTCCGTGTGACCAGGTGCTTCGTCATCCGGTATACAGATTGACGATGTATCGTTAACCGGAGTAGCATGCCGCCATGATCCAGACGCCGGACGTTCCTGATGTCATGTGCTCGCCGCCCGGGCCGGGCCGGCGGACGCCACTGGTCATCGGCCTGACCCTGCTGGCCATCACCGTGGCCCTGGTCCTGCTGTTCACGCTCGTCGTGATTCCCGCGGCCGGAGCGGCCGGTGCGGCGGGAGGCTGCGGTGGAGGCTGAACTCCTGGCCGCTCAAGCACGCATCGGTCAAGCACGCGCCGGTCAGGCCCGAGGCGCTCAAGCACCCGCTGGTCAGTCACGCGCCTGGCTCTGGGGCACGGTGGCCCTCAGCGCGGGCGCGTTCAGCGGGGCCGTCGCTCTCGCGCCCGCAGCGTCGGCTGCTCCGGTCCGCGGTCTGGCCTGGCTGCTCTTCCTCGGATCCTCGGTTCACGTCGCCGCAACCGGCTGGCTGTACACCCTTTCCGACGTCCGCGCGCACGTGGCCGCCCGGCCTGTACGGTACGCCTGGATCCCGGCCGGACTCGTCGTGGCCGGGGCGGTCACTGCGGCGGTGCTGTCCCCGGCGGCCATGGCCTGGCTTCTCCTGGCCTACTTCGGCTGGCAGTTCTTTCACTTCCAGAAACAGAACCTGGGCCTAGCGGCCCTCGCCGCCTCAGTCCACCGGGTTCGACCCCTGAGCCGGGCCGAACGCCGGGCCCTGACGGGAGCGGGCCTGGCCGGGATCCTCGGGCTGCTCGCGCACCCCGGTCTTCTCCAGCTTAGAGTGCGCCCAGCAGCCGGGGAGATGTTCACCGCGGCGGTGCTGTTGTTCGCCGCCGCGGCAGGATTCGGGGTGGTGGTCCTGGTCCGCCGGCCGGCTGCCGACCGCCCGGCCGGGTTCAGTGCCATGTACCTGATGGCGCTGCTGTTCTCGCTGCCCATCTTTGTCTTCCGGTCGCCCTACGCGGCGGTGGGCGGCATGACCATCGCGCACGGGTTCCAGTACCTGCTCCTGGTGGGACTGGTGGCGGCGGGGAATCGCCGGGGGACATCCCGCTGGCTCCGGCTGGCCGTGCTCGCCAACGTCGCCCTGGTGGGGGGAGCGCTGCTCAGTGGCGCGTCGCATCTGCACGGGTTCCCGCCCGCGATCCGGGTGTTCTTCGGTGCTTATCTAGGGGTGGTGACGGCGCACTTCGTGATCGACGCTGGTTTCTGGCGGATGCGTGATCCATTCCCGCGAGCGTTCATGGCCAGGCATGTTCCCTGTCTGGCCCCGTCGCGGGTAGACACTCCGGCCGCCGATGGGTCGTTAGCCGATATAGAGTGACCTGCATGGCGAAGAAGACGCAGCGAGGGGATGAGAAAAGCCCCGCCGAGCCGCTCGCCAGCTTCGGCCGCTACGCCGGGCCGGCGACCCTGATCCTCTCGAGCCTCGCGGATGGGGCGAAACACGGGTACGCCCTGACCAAGGACATCGAGGCCTTCGCGGATGTCCGCCTCGCGCCGGGCACGCTGTACGAGGCGCTCGGCCGGCTCGAGGGGCAGGGGCTCATCGAGGCGATGGAAAGCCACGACCGGCGCCGTCCCTACCGGCTGACCTCCCTGGGAGCGGCCACCCTCCGGGCTCATCTGGACGCCCAGCGCCGGGTGGCCGAGCTCGGACTGCGCCGGCTGGCGGCGGGCTGGGGGACTGCGTGAGCGAGGTATCGGAGGCCGCGGCCCGGCGCGCCGCCCGCCTGCTCCGCTGGTACCCCAGGGACTGGCGGTCCCGGTATGGCGAAGAGTTCGCCGAGCTGCTCATCGCGGACATCAGCGAGCGGCCGGATTCGTGGCGTCGCGACGCCGACGTGGCCATCAGCGGCGTGCTGGCGCGGCTCATCCCGACGGGACTCACCGGCCACGCCATCGATCCCGCCGAGCAGGTCCGGGCCAGCCTGGCCTCGCTCGGGTACCTGCTCGGGGTGTTCCTCTCCCTGGGCGTAGCCCTGTGGGCGCAGCTGACCATCGGCTGGCAATGGTCGAAGCCGGATACCGCGGCCATTTCCGTGGCGATGATCCTCATGTCCGGCGCGGTGCTTCTCTTGTGCAGCCTGGCCCTACTCGCAGCGCTCCCCATCGCGTGCACCGTCATCGTGCGTTTCGGCCGCCGGCAACCGGACGGGCTGATCCTGCCCGCGCTCTTCTTCGTGGCCGGTACCGCCGTCCTGGTGATCGGCGGTCGTCATTTCGGGAACGGATGGCCCGGCACCGGCGGTCACCCCTGGGCGCATCAGGGGCTGGTGCCTGGCGGGGTGGCCGCATTCACCTGGGCGTCGACGCTCTGGGTGTCGTCCTACTGGGCCCATCCAGGCAACCTGGCCTTGTTTCCAGCCGCTGAGCTAGCGTGGATGGCCGTCAGCCCCGTCGCCATCGCCTTCCTGCTGACCGGAGCGGCCAAGACCATCCGGCGGACCGGACTCTCGTACCGGATCCTGCGTTACGAGGCGTTTCTGGCCCGTGCCGCCGCCTTCGGCATGTTCACGTTCCTCCTTGGTGCCTGCACCTGGGTGGTCAGCGGCGGTCGCAGGCCGGGGAGCTTGTTCCACGCGGGGGCCGTCAACATGGCGGCGATCATCGTCATGACCGCCGCCCTGGCTGTCGCCCACCGGGCCATCCAGCGAGCCCGCTACGGTGGCGTGGCGCTGCTGGAGCGCTGAAGACCGGGCGAGCCGCTGGTCGCCAAAGCGGCCAGCCGCGCTAGTGCACTTTGGGCCGCCCATCGGGGTCTCAGCTCACGGGCGCAGAGTGTCCCGCTGGAGCCTGGTCTGGGGGGTCTGCCCCGTTCTCGTTCTAGGCAAAGCAGTCAGGGCTGACTAAACTGCCGGTGACGCACGGTGAAATGGGCTGATGAACCGCCTGGGGTCGGGTGCTGTTCGACGTTGATGTCGGGCGGGAGGTGCCGATGGCGCGCAAGGGCGAGTTCTGGGCGACGGGTTCCGCAGCCCGTGATGATCGCCCTGACAACTGGCAGCGGATGCTATCGACAACGCACCTGCCGTGGCAGGTGTCCATCCCGGTCGCGCCTGACCAACCGGCGTTCGAGGCGTGGGTGCGGCGATGGTGGATAGACGACCTGGCCCTGGTGGACTGTGAGTGCAGCCCGTGTTCAGGCACCCGTCAGCGGCGGCAGCTGGCGGATACCGACGGAGAGTTCGCTGTCGTCCTGATCACGCGAGCCGGACGGGAGACCGTGAGCCAGGGCGAATCAGAAGCTGCGCTCAAGCCTGGTGATGCTGTCGCCTGGGACAGCACAAAACCAGCGCGGTTCACGGTCTGGGAGCCGCTGTCGAAGCGGAGCTTGCTGATCCCCCGGGCAGCGTTCGACGAGGTCAGCGGTGGGGCGTGCCTGCCAGGGGGCGTCATGCTGGATGGGCTGGCCCCGGCAACCCGCCTGCTCACTGCGTACCTCGACATCCTGAGCCACGCCCTTCCGGATCTTGACTCGTCGTCCATCAGCGCGGCCCGGAACGCGACTCTGGAACTGTTCATGGGCGCGTTGCGGACTGAGGGTGATGTCCCGGCCACGAGCACAGCCCGTCCGGCACTCCGGGCGGCGATGGATCGCTTCATCGAACGGCACCTGCTCGACGATGCGGTGACGCCAGCGGCGATCGCCACCGCGCATGGCGTGTCTATCCGGACGGTGAACCGTGTCTTCAACGCCACCGGGCAGACCGTAAGCGAGGTTGTCCGGGTGCGCAGGCTCGCTCGGGCGCGTGAGGACCTGACCGGGAGCGACCGGCCGATCTCCATGATCGCCCATCGCTGGGGGTTCTCCGATTCCAGTCACTTCAGCCGTACGTTCAAGGCGCATTACGGAAGCTCGCCGACGGACTACCGGGGGGCCGCCCGCGCGGCCGGAGAGGATGGCGCACCGGTTCAAGGTCGTGTCGCGGCAGTTCAAGGCCCTCTCGCTGGCTTCGCTGAGACTGAGGTCGAAGCGGCCCAGGGCTGAGCCGGACGAGTTCCTGGGCTCACGTCGACCAGGAGGTCCAGATGGCTCGTCGCGACATCGAGTTCGACGCTGAGGGCGTCACCCTGCGAGGCTGGCTCTACGTGGCGGAAGGCTCGGCTGGACCCGCGCCGACGGTAGTTATGGCGCACGGGTTCTCCGCCGTGAAGGAGATGTACCTCGACAGCTTCGCGGAGGTCTTCGCGGCGGCGGGACTGAACGCGCTGGTGTTCGATAACCGGAACTTCGGTGCAAGCGACGGCGAGCCGCGCCAGGAGATCGATCCCTGGGCCCAGGTCCGCGACTATCGGCACGCCATCACCTACGCGAGCACCCTTCCCGAGACTGACGCTAACCGCATCGGGATCTGGGGGAGCAGTTACTCCGGAGGCCACGTCCTGGTGGTCGGCGCGATCGACCGCCGCGTAAAGGCGATTGTCAGCCAGGTTCCCCTGATCAGCGGGCACGACAACCTCCGTGCCCTGGTTCGTGCCGATTTCATCGCCGGATTCCGCGAAATGTTTGACCACGATCGCCTGGCCCGGTTCCGCGGTGAACCCCCGGCGATGGTCCCGGTAGTCGACGAGGATCCGCTCGCACCATCCGCGCTGCCTACGGCCGACTCCTACACCTGGTTCACCGAGACGGGGAAGTCCCGTGCGCCTTCCTGGAGGAACGAGGTGACGCTGCGCAGCGTCGAGATGTTCACCGAATACGAGCCCATCAGCTACATGCCCTACATCAGCCCGACGCCGCTGCTTCTGCTGCCTGCGCGCGGAGACCACCTCACCCCGTCAGAACTAGCCATTGCGGCCTATGACCAGGCGCACGAGCCGAAGCGGCTGAACATCCTGCCGGGCGGTCACTTCGATGCCTACGTCAAGGGCTTCGACGACGCAAGTGGCCCGGCCCGCGACTGGTTCGTCAAGTACCTCGCGCCCTAGACCCCTGCGGGGCTGACCGACGCCGGCCTGGCGAGCGAGGGAGGGGCGATGGAACTGCACGAGAGCGGTCCAGCCGTGGCCGCCAACCTGGAGAAGGTCGACCATGTTGTGGTCGTGATGCTGGAGAACCGGTCCTTCGATCACATGCTCGGGTATCTGTCGCTCAGCGGCGCGCGCCCGGAGATCGATGGTCTGCGCCCGGGCCTGGCCAACGATTACCAGGGGCGCACCTACCCCGTGCACCACCTGGACGCGACGGCCCTGGGGATAGATCCTGACCATTCCGCGGGCGCGATCGATACCCAGGTCGCCGGCGGGAGCATGAGCGGATTCGTGGCCAGCGCAGGCGCGACCCTGGCCGCGCAGGGAACCGAGGACGGCGACCCGGGCTGCGTCATGGGGTATTACGACAGCACCGACGTGCCGGTCTACGACCACCTGGCGGGGGAGTTCGCGGTCTGCGACCGCTGGTTCGCCTCGGTGCCCGGCTCCACGCTGCCCAACCGGCTGTATGCGCTGTGCGGCGCGGCGGCCGGAAGCCGGGATGACCGGCCGTCCTATGTGCCGCCGCTGTACCACCAGCCCTCCTTCGTCCGTCATCTGGACGCTCACCACGTCCCCTGGCGCTGGTATTCCTTCGACCCGGGGACGCTGCGCCTGGCCGATGTTCACTACCGCCTGGGCCACCATCAGCGGTTCGGCTACTTCAGCAAGACCGGCCTGCCGTGGAAGACCGTGTTCGACATCACCTGCAACCCGAAGATCCCGAGTTTCCTCGAAGACGCCGCGGCCGGCACGCTGCGCTCGGTGTCGTGGATCGACCCGGCGTTCACCAACTTCAACCCGCTCGGCTTCCCCGTCAACGACGACCACCCCATGGCCGACATCAAAGACGGCCAGGACCTGGTGCTGGCCATCTACGACGCGCTGGCCGCCAGCCCGCAGTGGGAGAGTTCGCTGCTGGTCATCGTCTACGACGAGCACGGCGGCTTCTACGATCACGTGCCGCCGCCCGAGGCCGCTGACGATGAGCCCGGCATGTTCGGCCGGTACGGCGTGCGGGTGCCAGCCATCATCGTCTCGCCGTGGCTGGAACCGCGCACCGTGTCGCACACCGTGTTCGATCACACCTCGATCATCAAGACGATCCTGCTGCGCTTCTGCCCGGGCGCGCTGCACGGGCAGCCGTCCGGAGGAAGCCGGGCCAGGCTGGGCCCGCAATACCCGGGCACGCGCGTGGCCCAGGCCAGCGATCTCGGGGAACTGCTGACCCGCACCACGCCCCGGCCTGCCCCGCCGCGGGATGCCCTCGTGCGGCAGGCCGCGGCCAGGGCCGCCCGAACCGAAACCAGCCCGCTGCCCGGGCGCCATGGAGGAGACGACCATCCGCTCAACGAGCTGCAGAAAAGCATCCTGGCCGCGAGTCACAAGCTGCGAAGCGACGGGCACCCGGCGGACGCACCATAGGCTCGGCGCGGGCTTCCTGGCCCCTGGGCTGCGCTGTTACATTTGTCCCGCAGTGGCCCAGTGGGTCAGCTGAGGCTTTCAAGGGGGTTGGGCAATGATGTCGGCACCCCAGCCGGGACCAGACGACGAACTGGGACCGGTCGATTTCCTGGCCATCGAATTTCCCGGCGGCCAGCTCACTGCGGCGGGCTTTGAGGCGCTGCTTTCCCTGGCCGACCAGGGTGTGGTGGACATCCTGGACATGGAATTCATCACCAAGGACGCCGGCGGCACGAGCAAGAAGATCGACGTCTGGGAGTTCGCGGTCCCCGGCGGGGTCGACCTCGGCGCCTGGGCTGGGGCGTCGTCAGGCTTGCTCGATGACTCCGACGTCACCGAGATCTCGGCGGCGATGCAGCCCGGCAGCGTCGCCGTAGTGGTGATCTACGAGAACCGGTGGGCTCTCGGCCTGGCCGACGCCTGGCGGCGCGACGGCGCCCGGCTGATCGCCAGCGGCGGGTTGCCCGCAGACGAGATCATCGCCGCCCTTGATGCAGCCGAGTCCTCCTGACCCAGCGGCACTCCGAACCGACCCACGACGAGGAGGCCACCAATGGGCCTACTGAAGACGGCCGCCAAAGTTGCGGTCGCGAGTTCCGTGCACGGCCGGATTCAGCGCCGCCAGCAAAACCGCTGGGCGGCCCAGGACCAGGCCCGGTCGGCCGGGCAGGACCCGGGCGCCGCGACAGCGCCGCCCGCCCCGACGCCAGCCGCAGCAGGCCTACGCCGTACCCGCCGCAGCGCCGCAACCGGCCGCGCCGCCGCCGGCCGCCGACATGAGCGACCGGCTGGCCCAGCTGAAGCAGCTCGGTGAGCTGCTGTCCGCGGGCGTGCTGACCCAGGCCGAGTTCGATCAGCAGAAAGCCCGCATCCTGAACGGCTGACGTGACCGCCGCCGCAGCTGGGGCTGGCTGGCCGCGTCAGCCCGCAGATCGCGCCATCTGTGCTGTGGCCTGGTCAAGGATGCCGGTGCTCGTGGCGAAGTTCAGCCGCGCGTAGCCGCTCCCCGCGGCGCCGAACCGCAGGCCGGGCTCGAGCGCGACCCGCCCGTGGTCGAGGAACCGTTCCCGGGCCTGGTTGTCCCGGCCGAGGGCGGAGCAGTTGAGCCAGGCCAGGAACGTCGCCTCGGGCGGATGCCAGGTGAGCATGGGCAGCCGCTCGCGGAGCAGGCCGGACAGGAAGGCCCGCCGGTGGTCGAGGGTGGCCAGGAGCTGGTCGAGCCAGGGTTCCCCGGCGGTGAACGCCGCGACGGTGGCCATCACGCCGAAGTGGCCAATGCGCCACCGGGTGTCCGGAGGGAACCGGCTGGTCACCGCCGCCATCCGCGGCCCGGCCGTGACCACCGCGGCACACTTCAGCCCGGCCAGGTTCCAGGCCTTGCTGGCCGACAGCACGCTGACCGCGACCTCGGCGGCGCCGGGCACGGTCAGCAGCGGGGTGAACGTGGCACCGGGAAGCACCAGCGGCCCGTGGATCTCGTCGCTGACGATGGCGACCTGGTAGATCCGCGCCAGCCGGACCAGCGCGGCCAGTTCGTCCGCGGTATGCGCCCGCCCGACCGGGTTGTGCGGGTTGCACAGCACGTAGGCCGCCGGGTGGGTCGCGAACGCCGCCTCCAGCGCAGCCAGGTCCAGGCGCCAACCGGCAGCGCCGCAGGCCAGGGGCACCTCCAGCACCCGTGCTCCGGCCTCCGGAACCCAGTCAAAGAACGGCGGGTACACCGGCGGGCTGATCACCACGGCATCACCGGGCCGGGTGAGCACCCGGAGCAGCTCGACGACGCCCACCCCGACGTCGGTCACGGCCGTGACCGACGCCGGGTCGAGGTCCCAGCCCCACCGGCTGGCCGCGAAGCCGGCGAGGGAACGGCCCAGGTCAGGCCGGGCCATCGCGTATCCGGCATCGGACCGCTCGACGGCCTCGTGCAGGGCCGCCGCGACCGGTGCGGCGAGGGCGAAGTCCATTTCGGCCACCGTCAGCGGCAGCACATCGGCTGGATACTCCCGCCACTTCGAGCTGCGCCGCTGCCTGAGAACGTCGAGGGGTTCTACCGGCAGTTCAGGTACGGGACCGTCCATGGGTACAGCCTTCCGCACGCCATCGGCAACGTCGAGCTACCGGATGCCGTGCCCAGCGCGGTAGGCGGTCAGGTCGCCCACCGAGATCAGGGCGAGGCCCTCGGCGGCAGCGAGATCCGCCAGGTCGTCATACCGGGCCATGCTCCAGTCGGCCAGGACGATCTCGCAGATCGCGGTCACGCCCGACAGACCCGCCAGCAGGGACAGGTCCACCGCCGCCTCGGTGTGGCCGTCGCGGTCCAGGACCCCCCGCTGAGCGGCCCGGATCGGGAAGACGTGACCGGGCCGGGCCAGATCCTCCGGCCGTGTCGCGGGATCGGCGAGAGCCTGGATGGTCCTGGCCCGCTCGGCCGCCGGGATGCCGGTCGTGGCACCGTCGCGCAGGTCCACCGAGACGGTGAACGCCGTCTCGTGCAGGCCGGAGTTGGCCAGGACCATCTGCGGCAGGTCCAGCTCCGCGCACCGGCCGAACGGCATTGCCGCGCACACCACCCCGGCGGTGTGGTCGAGCAGGTAGGCCAGGGCCTGAGCGTCAGCGTGCTCGGCCGCGACCATCAGGTCGCCCTCGTTCTCGCGCGATTCGTCGTCGAAGACGATGACGAACGCTCCGCGGGCGAAATCGGCCACGGCCCGTTCGACTCTCTCCCTCTGGCCGGCGGCGTGGCCCGCCGCGGCGGCAATCCTGTCTGCCATGTGCTTCCCTCCTCGGATGAGCCTGTGAGGGGACGCGGCCAGCACAGCGGGCAGGCACGGGCCTGCCGCCGTGGACGACGGCAGCGGGCCGGGAAGAGGGAACTCGCCTCCGCCGGGCGCTGACGCCGTTCCGGGGAAGCGAGCACGAGAGCGCGCCGCCAGCGGCCAGGAATCGCCGCCATCACGGGCACCACGTGCCGCCGCGCACTGCCTCCCATCCGGACTTTCACCGTCGGTCCTGGAGTTTCACCAGGTCAACCGGCTACTGGAGGCAGCCGGGTCGCGGACTATCACCGCCGGCTCGGAATTGCACCGACCCCGGAGCGCGCGAACACTCAGACCGCATCGTGTCACAGCGCCGACCGGAATGTCACCGGGCCCTCCCGGCAGGCCGCGCCGGGCCCTCCCGGCACGCCGCAACGGGCTCTCCCGGGCCTGCCGCCGCACCCCACCGGTGCGCCCGGGCCGGACGGCCACGATAAGACCGTTATTGATCGTGAAAGCCGGAGCTGGCCCCGGCCCTGTACGTGACCGCCGCCGCGCTCATCACGGCGGCCGGGCTCATCACCGCCCGCTGCTCGGCGCCCGGGGGCTCGGCTGGCCAGGAAGCCATGATGGTCGTCTGGCTCAGACGGCGAGCATCTTCTGGACAGCCTGGCGGGACACCCCGAGCTCCCGGGCGATGTCGGCCTGGGAGACACCCTCCCCGGTGAGGCTGCGGATCAGGTCGCGGCGCTCCCGGGCCAGGTCCTGGGCGATGCGGAAGTGCTTGAGGGCCTCGGCGCGGACCTCTTTGAGCCGGCGGATGGTGTCCTGCTGGGCGGCGGTGCGCTCTGGAGTGGTCATGCCACCACTATGACAACCTAGGGTTGTCATAGTCAACCCCCGGTTGTCACGCCGGGGGAGTTGTCGGGCCGGGGGATTTGCCTGCCGGCCGGATTCCGGCATACTCGTAACCGTCGTCACGACACCGCCCAGACCCTGCGGTAGCTCGTAGCGTCGATGTTCGTCATCGCGCCGCAGGACCTGAGTCCGCGGCCCCCTCTGGCAGCAGTCGGCGAGGTCAGTGCCGTCACTGCTGGCAGGAGGCATCGTGTGTTCCAGACTGAGCTGGCCCGTGCCATCACCGATCTGGGCCTGGGGACCGGCGTCATCACCACGCCGGCGCCCGCGGCCCGCGGCGGACGGGTGATCGCGCCCGCCGGCCCGCACCCCCCGCAGCTTGGCGGCGACTCCCCGGTCTACGACGACGGGGTGCTGCGGATAACCCGGCTCCCCGGCACTGGGCCCGGCGCCGGCCCTGGTCCCGGCCTGGGCCCGGGCCCCGGTCTGGGCGCGGGCCCCGGCCCCGGTCTGGGCGCCGGCTACGCGCTGGCCGGCGAGATCGACGAGTCCACGGTCGGCGGGCTGTCCGGGAAGCTGGCCGAGATCGCCGCTGGCCTCGATGAGGTCCACCTGGACCTGGCCGCCCTGGACTACAGCGACCTGGCCGGGCTGCGGGTCATCGTCCAGCTGGCCGCGGATGGCCGCCGGCACGTGGTGCTCCATCACGTGCCGGCCCACCTGCGCGCGATCATGGGCATCGTCGGCTGGGACACCGCGCCCGGGGTGGAGCTGGCCAGCTAACGGCCGGACAGCAGCCGCAGCACGGCTGCCTCGGCCGGCGCGGGTGTCACGGCCCGCCGGCCCCGCTGCGCCTGGTTAGCCGGGGCCCGCCGCGGGTAGCAGTCCACCCGCCGCGGACACCGCGGGCACCGGGGACAAGGCCAGGACCACGACGCACAGTCAAAATCGAGGGCCGCAACGAAGACCGGCAGGCCGCCGCGCCCGCCGCGCAGTCCGGAGAGGCCAGGGGCCAGTGAAAAAGCTCAGGTACGAGGACGAGCCTGCCCGCCCGAAGCCCGCCCGCCAGAAGAAGGAGCGTGCCGCATGAGGACACCGTTCCTGCTCGGCGCGGCCGTCGTCACGGCGGCCGCCGCCGCGGCCCGGGCCAGCGTGCGCCGGACCCCGGACGACATCACCGGCGAGGTGGCGATCGTCACCGGGGCGTCCCGCGGTCTCGGCCTGGCCCTGGCCCGTGAGCTGGCCCGGCATTCCGCCCGGCTGGTCATCTGCGCGCGCGGCCGGGAGCAGCTCGAGGCGGCTGAGGCCGACCTGCTGGCGCTGGGGGCCGAGGTCACGGCCGTGCCGTGCGACCTGGACGACGAGGGGAGCGCGGACCTGCTGGTCGCTACCGCGCTGGAACGCTACGGCCGGCTGGACATCGTCATCAGCAACGCCGGGATCATCCAGGTCGGCCCGGTGGAGAGCACCACGGTCAGCGACTACGAGGCGGCGGTGCGGACCATGGCCCTCGCCCCGGTGCGGCTGGCCCTGGCCGCGCTGCCGGTGATGCGGGGCCAGGCGCACGGCCGGATCGTGAACATCGCCTCGATCGGCGGCAAGGTCAGCGTGCCGCACATGCTGCCTTACTGCACCGCGAAGTTCGCGGCGGTGGGGTTCTCGGAGGGCCTGCGGGCCGAGCTCGGCCCGGGGCCGGTCGCCGTGACCACGGTGGTCCCGGGCCTGCTGCGCACCGGCTCCCAGCTGAACGCCCGGTTCTCCGGGCGTCCGGAGGAGGAGTTCACCTGGTTCTCGCTGGGGGCGAGCCTGCCGGTGCTGTCGATGGATGCCGGCGCCGCGGCGCACCAGATCGTCGAGGCGATGCGCCAGCGCCGGGCGGAACTGATCCTCACCCCGCTCGGCCAGCTGGCCGCCCGCGGCGCCGGGATCGTTCCCGAGTTCACCAGCGCCCTGCTGCACCTCACCCGGCAGATCCTGCCGGCCGCCACGGGCCGGGACGGTCCGGCGGTGCCGGGCAGCGCGCTGCGGCCAGCCCTGAACCAGCAGGTGTTCAACCGGCTCACGGCGCTCGGCCGGACCGCGGCCCGCCAGCTCAACCAGCTGCCACAGCCGTAAGGCACATCGGGACGGGGAAAGCTCCCCGGCCCCTGGGGGGAAGGACGAAACCATGACACCGAAAAGCTCAGCCCTCAAGGACACAGCCGCCGGGATCAGGCGTTCCGCGCAGGATCCGCTCGGCATCTACCTCAACGATCATCTGGCGGGTGCGACGGCCGGGGTGGAACTGGCCCGCCGGGTCGCCGGCGCCGGGCAGGTTCCCGCGGCCGCACCGGAGCTGCGGCAGTTCGCGGATGAGGTGGCCGAGGACCGGGCCGCGCTCCGGCGGATCATGGGCGCGCTCGGCGTCCCGGTCCGCGGCTACAAGGTCTGGGCCGCGTGGGCCGGGGAGAAGGCCGGCCGGCTGAAGCCCAACGGCCACCTGAGGACGCGGTCTCCGCTCAGCAACCTCGAGGAGCTGGAGATCATGCGCCTGGGCGTGGAAGGCAAGGCCGCCGGGTGGCGCACGCTGCGGGCGCTCGCGGACCGCGACGGGCGGCTCGACGCGGGGCAGCTGGATGGGCTCATCTCCCGGGCGCGCAGGCAGGCTGATTTCCTGGAGGAATCGCGGGTCAGGGCCGCGCTGCAGGTCATCGCCACGGCCGGGGATTCCGGTGGCTGACAGGCCGCACGCTGGCCGGGCCTGGGAGGGCGGGCTCGGGACGGCCGGGCTTAGCGGCAGTCGCCGTGAACCCAGTCATGATCGGCCCGGCGGCGGGCCGGCTGCCCGGGGCTTATCTCCCGTCCGCAGCGCGCGCACGGGCCGCCCGCGGCCTGCGCCTCATGGCCGGCGAGCTGCGCCCAGGACGGGCCGGACTGGGTGCCGCCGTGGCCGGGCTGGCCGGTGCCGGGTGAGCCCGGCCGGGAACCCGAGGCCGCCGGGACAGTACTGGCTCAGGTGCACGGCCCGGACCCGCTCGCCGATCCGCACCCGGAACCACCCCCTTGGCCACCTAGGCTACTGTTCGCGGCTCGACGGAGAGGATGGGCTCATGCGCGCAGTGATCGGGAGCCAGCACGGCGGTCCTGAGGTCCTCCAGATCGGGGAGGTCGCGGCGCCCGAACCCGGGCCGGGGCAGCTGCTGGTGGACGTGGCCGCGGCCGGCGTCAACTACATGGACATCTACCAGCGGGAGGGACGGCCGCCGTACGCCTCGGCCGGCCTGCCCTATGTGCCCGGGGCCGAGGGGGCCGGGACGGTGGCCGCGGTCGGGCCTTCCGTGCGCGACTTCGCGGTGGGGGACCGGGTCGCCTGGACCCAGGTGCCGGGCAGCTACGCGGAGCAGGTCGCGGTGCCCGCCGCCCTGGCGGTCCCCGTGCCGGAAGGCATGGAGCTGGACGTCGCCGCGGCCGTCATGCTGCAGGGCATGACCGCGCACTACCTCTGCCACAGCACGTACCCGGTGGGCCAGGGCGACCATGTGGTGGTGCATGCGGCCGCGGGCGGGGTCGGGCTGCTGCTCACCCAGATGATCGCCATGCGCGGCGGCGTCAGCGTCGCCACCACGTCCACCACGGCCAAGGCGGTGCTGGCCCAGCAGGCCGGGGCGAACTACGTGACGGACTACGCGGACTTCGCTGAGGTGGCCCGGCGGGTCACCGACGGCGCCGGGGTGGCGGCGGTCTTCGACGGCATCGGCCAGGCCACGTTCGAGGCGGGCCTCTCGGCGCTGCGGGTCCGCGGCTACATGGTCCTGTACGGCGCGGCGAGCGGCCCGGTGCCCCCCTTCGACCTGCAGCGCCTCAACCCGGCAGGCAGCCTGTTCGTCACCCGCCCGACGCTCGGCCACTACATGGCTACCCGGGAGGAGCTGCTGTGGCGCGCCGGTGACCTGTTCCGCTGGATCACCGAGGGCCGCCTGTCGGTCCGCGTCGGCGGCCGTTACCCGCTGGAGCAGGCGGCCCGGGCCCAGGCGGACCTGGCTTCCCGGGGGACGACCGGGAAGCTGCTGCTGCTGCCGGGTGAGGCCGCGGCGTGACGGTCGTCGCCGCCTGCCAGCTCCGCCTGGCCGTCGGGGACCCCGACGGCAACCTGGCCACCGCGGCCGCGGCGGTCGGGTCGGCCGCCGCCGCCGGGGCCGGCCTGGTGGTCCTCCCGGAACTGTGCGACAGCGGGTACGTGTTCACCGACGCCGCGGAGGCCCGCGCCCTGGCCAGCCCGGCGGGTGAGTCCCCGGCGCTGCGGCACTGGCAGGCGCTCGCCGCCCGGCACCACACCGTGATCGTGGGCGGCTTCTGCGAGCTCGGCCCGGACGGGCGGCTGTACAACAGCGCCGCCCTGGTGGACGCGTCCGGCGTCCGCGCGGTGTACCGCAAGGCGCACCTGTGGGACGCCGAGAAGCTGGTCTTCACCCCCGGCGGCGGCGCCCCGCCGGTGGTGGACCTGCCCGCGGGCCGGGTCAGCGTCATGATCTGCTACGACCTGGAGTTCCCCGAGTGGGTCCGGCGGGCGGCGCTGGCGGGCGCGGACCTGATCGCCGCCCCGGTGAACTGGCCGCTGGCGCCGCGGCCGGCCGCCGAGCGGCCCTCCGAGGTAGTGAAGGTGCAGGCTGGTGCGGCCGTGAACGGCGTGTTCATCGTGGTCGCCGACCGGTGCGGCACCGAGCGCGGGGTCGCCTGGGTCGGCGGCAGCGTCATCGCCGGGCCGGACGGCTACCCGCTGGCCGGCCCGGTCCTGGCGGACGAGCCCGCGCTGCTGGCCGCCGACTGTGACCTGCCCCGGGCCCGGGACAAGCGGATCAACTCCCGCAACGACCTCTTCGCCGACCGCCGCCCGGGGCTCTACGCGGATCCCGCCTGACGAATACAGGACTGACCAATACAGGGCTAGCGAATACGTAGCCGCTACCGATGACCGGCGGCCCGCTTCCGGCTTTACTTGTCCCGCACTGGCTGGCCGGCGCGGAATGGGTGGGCGGATATGGACATTGGCTCGCCGCAGCAGATCACGCCCCCGCCCCCGCCCCGCGCCGCCGCCGCTGGCACCGGCGCCATCCCTGGCTGCTGCTGATCGTGATCGTCGCCGGGTGCCTGTTCGTGGTCGAGGTGGGGCTCACTCCCTGGGACCTGCATATCGGCGGCCGGTTCACGCCCACCCTGACCTGGGACGGCTACGGGACGGTCCACGCGTCCGATGGGGGCCGCTACGTGCTGTTCACCCACCTGCAGGGCGGGCTGGTGACCGAGGGCCGGGGTGTCGCGTGCGACAACATGGGCGGCTGCGACACCTTGCAGGGCAGCGCCAGGCTGTGCGGGCGTGACGGGGTGACCGAGACCTTCCAGCTGCGCGGCGAGGTGCATTCCTGGTGGAGCACGGACGGGGCCAGGACCTCGGTGGACCTGACCGGCGGCACGCCCCGGCCGCTGGGTGACGGCTGGGTGGTCGCCTTCTCCGGCCGGTGGGACGGTCCCGCGCTGGTGCTGGCCGATCACGACAACTCATTCACCGAGGAGTTCACCCCGCGCGGGAGCATCCGGGCCATCAACTCGACGGCCGACGCGGGCACCGCGGCCGTGACGCTGCACTACGGCTCGAGCGCCGCGTTCGGCCAGGCCTGCCGGGCGCTGGCCGCCGGCAAGGGCGCTCAGCCCGGGTAGCGGGCGCCGCGGGCCGTGACCCGGATGGCGTAGACGGAGCTGGTGGCGCACATGAAGATCTGGTTGCGCTGCGGGCCGCCGAAGGTCAGGTTGGCCACGATCTCGGGCACGTGCAGCTTGCCCAGCAGGGTGCCGTCCGGGTCGAAGCAGTGCAGCCCGTCGCCGGCGGCCGCCCAGATCCGGCCTTCACTGTCCAGCCGGATGCCGTCGAAGGTCCCCGCCGCACAGCGCGCGAAGATGTCCCCGCCGGCCAGGCCGGTGCCGTCGCCGGTCACGGTGAACAGCCGGATATGCCGTTCCTCGCTGTCGCAGATGTACAGGCTCCGCTCGTCCGGGGTGAAGGCGAGCCCGTTGGGCCGGTTGAAATCGCCGGCCACGATGCGCAGGGCACCGGAACCCGGGTCGATCCGGTACACGTGGCAGGCGCCGATCTCGCTGTCCGCCTGGTGCCCTTCGTAGTCGCTGTCGATGCCGTAGGCGGGGTCGGTGAACCAGATCGAGCCGTCCGCCCGCTCCACGACATCGTTCGGGCTGTTCAGCCGCTTGCCCTGGTAGCGGTCGGCGAGGACGGTGACCGACCCGTCCGGCTCCGTGCGGGTGACCTGCCGGCCGCCGTGCTCGCAGCTGACCAGGCGGCCGTGGCGGTCCACGGTGTGGCCGTTCGCGTAGCGGGAGGGCTGCCGGAAGACGCCCACCGCACCGGTGGTCTCGTCCCAGCGCAGCAGCCGGTCGTTCGGGATGTCGCTGAACACGAGGTAGCGGCCGGCCGGGAAGTACGCGGGCCCCTCGGTCCAGCGGCAGCCGGTGTGCAGGATCTCGAGCTGCCGGTCGCCGTGGACGCGCCGGAACCGCTCGTCCAGGACCTCGAACGTCGCCGTGATGGTCTCGCGCACCGGATTAGATAGGCACTGGGTTGATAGGCACTGGCTTCATATGCACGGGGCTCCCGCCTGGAATACTGTCTTGACGTCAAGATAAAGTGAGGACCGGGCGGGCGGGCCGGCCGTCCCGGTGCCTCCTGGAGGTGCACATGATCCATCATGTTCAGCTGGCCTGCCCGCCGGGAAGCGAAGCGGCGCTGCGCGCCTTCTACCACGGGGTGCTGGGCCTGGACGAGATCCCCAAGCCGGCCGCCCTGGCCGCCCGGGGCGGCTGCTGGTTCCGTGGCCACGGCATCGAGCTGCACCTCGGCGTGGAGCAGGACTTCCGCCCGGCCCGCAAGGCGCACCCCGGCCTGCTCGTGCGCGATCTAGAGGGCTGGGCGGCCCGGCTGCGCGCGGCCGGGTACCCGGTCCGGCCCGACGGTGATTTCCCCGGCATGCTCCGGTTCTACAGCGAGGATCCCCTGGGCAACCGGCTGGAGTTCCTGGAACCCGTCTCCGGCTGACCGCCGCGGGCGGCTACTCGCGCTCGCCGCGCTCGGGGACCAGCACGCCGAGCAGCCAGCCGACGACCCCGACGATGATCGCGCCCCAGAAGGCCGCCCAGAACCCCGTGATGTGGAACGGGAGCGAGAGCTTGCCCGCCACCCAGCTGGTCAGCCAGAGCAGCAGGCCGTTGACCACCAGCCCGATCAGTCCGAGCGTCAGCACGTAGAAGAGGCAGCCGACCGCCTTGACCACGGGCTTGATGATCGCGTTGACCAGCCCGAAGATCACGGCCACCGCGAGCAGGGTGAGGACCTTCGACGCGGTGCTCCCGTGGCCAAGCTGGATGCCGGGCACCAGGGCCGTGGCCACGGCGAGCGCCGCCGCGGTCAGCAGGGCCCGGATCAGCAGACGCATGCGGAAATCATCCCATGGTGCGAGGTATGTGCGGACCGCTCTGCTAGCCCGGGGGGCGACCCCCCGGACCCCCCGAATCCGCCGCCTCGGCGAGGACACGCCTGCGGCGCGCCTCCCCTCCCCGGCGTCTGCCCGGGGGGGCGCCCCCCCGGACTAGCAAGCATCCGCCGCCTCGGCGAGGACACGCCTGCGGCGCGCCTCCCGGCCCGGCCATGTGTAGTCCCGGGCGGAACCGGGTATAGGTCCATAAATCTACTCAGCTAAGCAAATTAGTACTATAAGAATGGCGCTTCGATTTGCGCTTTCACTGGACATCCAAGACGGTTCATGCCAGCATGACAAACGCGCTGGCGGATGCGGGAGGCTACGAGTCGTAGTCCCCTGCTTGTCTGCGTATGGGGGGGATGAGGGCCCAGGTGCCTTCTTCCCGGGGGAGTGGAAACGCGGGAATCGGGCCGGACGACGACGGCCTTCGCAATGGCCAGGTCCCGGCCCGCGAACCGCGGCGAGGGGGGAAGTAACTGTGGGCTGTGTGTGGCAATCGACGTACCCTCCCGACGGGCGGTTCGCTGACGCCCGGGTACATCAGCGCTTCGCGCCCCGGCACCGCAAGCCGCCGCGATTGGTCAGAATTGCCCGGGCCACCGCCCCGGCCGTAGGCCGGCTGAGGACTCGGCTATTTCCACCGGAAATGCACGAAGACCCGGCCGAAGTTCTTTGAGTCCTTCTCGACCCGGCTGTACAGCTGCTTGATTTCTTTCTGCTCAAGGAACCTTAGGACGTGCTTTTTCAGCTGACCTGAGCCCTTGCCCGGAATGATCTCCACCACGGGCGCCTTCTTCGCCACGGCTTCGTCGATGATCGCCCGCAGGGCCCGGTCGATGTCCTGGCCCCGGTTGTAAATGTCGTGCAGGTCGAGCTTCAGCTTCATGGGCTCATCTTCTCCTGCGGGGGGCTCAGGTGAAGGCGCTGGATGATGACGTCCACGACCTGCTCCGGCGAGGCAGTGTCGTCCACCACCACAACGTCCTCGCCTGGCCCCGGGGGCTGCAGGATGGCGAGCTGGCTGTCCAGCAGCGCGGCCGGGAAGAAATGGCCGTGCCTGGCGCGCAGCCGGCCTTCCAGCACCTCCCGGGTGACGTGCAGGAAAACCATGCGGGCCTCGGGCCGCCCGGCCAGCAGCTGCTCGCGGTAGGACCGTTTCAGCGCGGAGCAGGCCAGGACGGCGGACTGGCCGCTGGCCAGATAGGCATCCATCCGGGCCCCCACCGTGGCCAGCCAGGGGCGCCGGTCGGCGTCGGATAGCGCGTGGCCAGCCTGCATCTTGGCGATGTTCGCCGCCGGGTGCAGCGCGTCCGCATCGGTAAAAGGCCAGCCCAGCCGGTCCGCCAGCAGGGAACCGACTGTTGTCTTGCCGCTGGCCGATACACCGGCCACGACCACGATCATGGCCGTGAGCCTACCGGCCGGCTGGTCCGCCCGCCCTTCCGCCGGGGCCTTGGCCGATGCCCCTCGCGGCGGCCACCTGCCACTGTTAGTGTCGGTTAGGCCACGGGACGGCGGTGGGGCTGTCCCGGCCGTCAGAACCAGGAGATGGGATGCGAGTGCGCCGCCCCCTGTCCATCGCCGTGGGCTCGGCCGCCATGGCCGCCGCCGTGGCCGGCAGTACGACCGCCGCCGCGGGTGGTGCCGCCGCCGTGGCCGCGACCGCCACGGTGGCGATCAGCCCGGCCGCGGTCCATGTCCGGGACGCCCGGTCCGCCCCGCCGACCACGTCCTTCTGCGAGGCGCACTACAAGATCGCCTGCTACCAGCCCGCCCAGGTCCGGCAGGCCTACAACGTGGGCCCCCTGGCCAGCAAGGGCATCACCGGCAAGGGCCAGACGATCGTCATCGTCGACTCCTACGGGTCCCCCACGGTGGCGCCACGACCTGGCCGTGTTCGACAAGACCTTCCACCTGCCTAACCCGCCGTCGCTGAAGGTGATCCAGCCGGCTGGCCCGGTGGCGAAGTACCGGCCGACCTCCAACCGGGAAGGCTGGGCCGGCGAGACCGAGCTGGACGTCGAGTGGTCGCACGCGATGGCCCCCGGCGCGAACATCCTCCTGGTGGAGACGCCGACCTCGGAGAACGAGGGCACGTCCGGCTTCCCGGCCATCGTCAAGGCCGAGACGTACGTGGTGGACCACCACCTCGGCGGCGTGATCAGCCAGAGCTTCAGCGCGACCGAGCAGACCTTCCCCTCCGCGAAGTCCCTGCGCAACCTGCGCGGCGCCTACCAGGACGCGGCTAACAAGGGCGTGACCGTGCTGGCCGCCTCCGGCGACAGCGGCGCGGCCGACGTGAAGTACAACGAGAGCACCTACTACCTGCACCCGGTGACCTCCTGGCCGGACAGCGACCCGCTGGTGACCGGCGTCGGCGGTACCCAGCTGCGCCAGTCGGCCAAGGGCGCGTGGCACTCGGTGGTGTGGAACGACACCTACAACGTGCCCACGCAGCAGTACATCTTCGGCGGCAACGGCCCGAACCCGCTGGCCGGCGGGGGCGGCAAGTCCGTGGTGTTCACCCGGCCCAAGTACCAGAACAGCGTGGCGGGCGTGGTCGGCGGCCGCGCGCGGCGTGCCGGACATCTCGATGAGCGGGGCCTGCAACGGCGCCGTGGACATGTACCAGAGCTTCAAGGGCCAGCCGGCCGGGTGGTACCCGACCTGCGGCACCAGCGAGGCCACTCCGCTGTTCGCCGGCGTGGTCGCCCTGGCCGACCAGGTCGCGGGGCACCCGCTCGGCCTGATCAACCCGGCGCTGTACAAGATGTCCGCGATGGGCCAGGCGGCCGGGATCGTGGACGTCACCAAGGGCAACAACACCGTCTCGTTCCCCCAGGGCGGCACGGTGCACACGGTGACCGGGTTCAGCGCCCGGCCCGGCTATGACCTCGCCTCCGGGGTGGGCACCGTCAACGCGGCCCTGTTCGTGCCGGAACTGGCGCACCTGGCCGGCTAGCAGTCGGCTAGCAGGCGGCCGCGCGCCGCCGCGGCACCCGTCTTTTTTCCGCAACGACAACCCAGCCCGGGCGGATCATCCGCCGCAGCGCGGGGCCCGGCCAGCCAAGGCCGGGCCCCGCGTTCGCGTTCCGGACCCATCCGTCCGGCCGGAGGCTCCGAATACCAACCATGAGCACACCTGACGTGCCCGAACCCCCGCCGGGCCTGCGGCCCCTCCCCGGGCGCGAGGAAGACCTGGGCGAGCTGCTGGCCCGGGTGGCCCGGGGTGACGAGGCGGCCTTCGAGGTGGCCTACGACCGGCTGGCCCGGCCCGTCTACGGCCTGATCCGCAAGGTGGTGCGGGACCCGGCCCAGTCTGAGGAAGTCGCCCAGGAGGTCCTGCTGGAGGTATGGCGGACCGCGTCGCGCTTCGACGCGGGCCGGGGCAGCGGCATGACCTGGGTGATGACGATCGCGCACCGGCGCGCCATCGACCGCGTGCGCTCGGCGAGCGCGCAGACCAGCCGGGAGCAGAAGGTCAGCAGCATCGCCGCCGTCCCCCCGGAGGGGGTGGCGGAGACGGTGGAATCGCGGCTGGACGCGGAGCGGGTGCGCCGCTGCCTGGACTCGCTGACCGAGCTGCAGCGCCAGTCGATCACCCTGGCCTACTACGGCGGTTACACGTATCCGGAAGTCGCATCGCTGCTCAGCACCGCGCTCGGGACGATCAAGACCCGGGTGCGGGACGGCCTGATCCGGATGCGGGACTGCATGGGGGTGACCTGGTGAAACTGGGCCGTGATGGAAAAGCGGGCCGGCCCGACCTGCACGGGCTGAGCGGCGCGTACGCGCTCGACTCGCTGACCGGCCTGGAGCTGGACCGCTTCGAGCACCATCTGGACCGCTGCCCGCCGTGCGAGAACGAGGTCCGCGGCTTCCGGGAGACCGCGACCAGGCTGGCCCTGGCGGTAGCCGCCAGCCCGCCGCCGGAGCTGCGTGAGCGCGTGCTCACCCTGGCCTCCGTCACCCGCCAGCTTCCGCCGGAGGTGCGCGAGGTGCCGCCGGCCCGGCTGCGGCCGGCCCGCAGTCCCTGGCTGGGCCGGATGACGGCGGCCGTGGCCGCGGCCGCGGTGGCGGCCGCGGTGGCGCTGGGCGTCGTCCAGTCCTCCACCCAGCAGCGGCTGACCCAGGCGCAGGCGGAGAACCGGGCGGTCGCCGCGGTGCTGGCCGCCCCGGATGCCCGGCTCGCGGTGCACCGCACCACCGCCGGCGGGGTGGCCACCGTGGTCGCCTCAGCCTCCCGGCACGCGCTGATCATCAGCACCGCCGGGCTGCCCTCGCTGGGCGGGGGCAAGGTCTACGAGCTGTGGTTCGTGTCGGGCGGGACCGCCCGCCGGGCCGGGCTGCTCCCGGCCCCGGCCGCCGGGCGGACCGCGCCGCTGCTGGCGTCCGGCCTCGCCCCGGGGGACGCGGTCGCGCTGACGGTGGAACCGGCCGGCGGCACCAGCCACCCCACCACCAAGCCGATCGTGGTCCTCCCCCTCTAGGGGTACTACCGGCGGCGGAACCGGCCCGGGCGACCCGGGGCACGCCCGGCCTTGGTGGTCGTGGCGTGGCCCGGCTGCCTCTACGGTGGTCCCTATGAGCGTGGCGAGCAGTGCCGCCGGCGCCGGGCTGCCCTCCGCCAAGGGCAGCCCCGACTGTCCTGGTGGTGGAGGACGACCCGAGCCTGGCGACCCAGCTGGTGCGCGGGCTGAGCCGGGGCGGGTACCGGGTGGATCACGTGATGACGGGCCAGGACGCGCTCGCGTCCGGCGATCCGGACGTGGTGCTGCTCGACCTGGGCCTGCCCGACGCGGACGGGGTGGAGGTCTGCCGGCGGCTGCGTGAGCGCTCGGACGCCGGGATCATCATCGTCACCGCCCGCGGCGAGGAGCCGGAACGCGTGCTGGCCCTGGACGCAGGGGCCGACGATTACCTGATCAAGCCGTTCGGGCTGGCCGAGCTGCTGGCCCGGATCCGGGCCGTGCTGCGCCGGGTCCGGCCGGGCGGTGAGGTGCTGCGGCACGGCCCGCTCACCGTGGACCTGCGCACCCGGAAGGTGACGGTGCACGGCCGTGAGGTGGCGCTCACCCCCAAGGAGTTCGACATCCTGGAGTGCCTGGCCACCGATCCGGGCCGGGTGATGACCCGCCAGGAGATCCTGGAGAGCGCCTGGGATGCGCACTGGTACGGCCCCACCAAGGTGCTGGACGTGCACGTGGCGGCGCTGCGCCGCAAGCTCGACGTGCCGGGGCTGATCGAGACGGCCTACGGCAGGGGTTTCCGGCTCGGCGAGGTCTGATGGCCCGGCGCATCGTGCTCACGATGCTCGCCCTGATCGGGGCGCTGCTGGTGACCACCGTGGTCCCGCTGGGGCTGATCACCACCGGCCACGAGCGGAGCTCCTTCCGGCAGGACACCCTGCTGTCGGCCCGGGCGCTGGCCGGGCTGGCCGAGGACCGGCTGGCCGACCGGCCCCCGGCCGGGACCGCCGCCGTGGCCCGGGCGCTGGGGCAGGCCCGCCAGGCCGGGGAGCAGGTCCTGGTGTACAGCGCCGGCCGGCGGCTGGTCACCGGAACCGGCGCCCGCGGCGCCGCGATCCCCGCCGCCACGCTGACCTCGGCGCTGCACGGCCGGACCATCGTGGACAGCCAGGTCGATGACCGGTTCCGGGTGACGGTCCCGGTGCTGGCGGACAGCGGCGGCGCGGTGGTCGGGGCGGTCGTGCTGTCCCGGTCGTCCGCGGAACTGGAGGAACGGGTCGGTGTCCTCTGGGCCTGGCTGGCCGCGGTGGCGCTGGCCGGCCTGGCCGCCGCGGCGGTGGCGGCGATCGCGCTGGCCCGCTGGGTCAGCCGCCCGCTGAGCGCCCTGGACGCTGCCGCGCAGCGGCTCGGCGGCGGGGCGCTGGACACCCGGTCGGCCGCCGGGCACGGCCCGCCCGAGGTGCGGCGGCTCGCCCGCAACTTCAACGGCATGGCGGGCCGCCTGGAGTCGCTGGTGCACGGGAACCGGGCCACGATGGCCGACGTCTCGCATCAGCTGCGCACGCCGCTGGCCGCCCTCCGGCTCCGGCTGGACGTGCTCAGCCAGGACAGCGACCCGGAGACGGCGGAGGAGCTCGCCGGGGCCCAGGATGAGATCGCCCGGCTGTCCCACCTGGTTGACGGGCTGCTGGCGCTGGCGCGAGCGGAAAACGTGCTGATCGAGCCGGTCAGCATCCAGGTGGACGAGGTGATCCAGGACCGGGCCGCGGCCTGGCGGCCGGTGGCGGAGGAGCGCGGGGTCGAGCTGCACCCGTCGTGCACCGGCCCGGTGCTGGCCGTGGCCGGCCAGGGTCACCTGGAGCAGATCCTGGACAATCTGCTGGCCAACGCCCTCGACGCGGTCCCGGCCGGCGGTCACGTCCAGGTCAGCGCGGCCGCCGGGGCGGACGGGGCCCAGGTCGTGGTGGCCGACGACGGGCCAGGGATGACACCCCGCCAGCAGGAGATGGCGTTCCGCCGGTTCGTCAGCAGCACCCCCGGCGGTGCCGGGCTGGGCCTGGCCATCGTGCACCGCCTGGTGACCTCCAACGGGGGCTCGGCGTCGTTGTCGGACACGCCGGGCGGCGGCCTGACCGTCACCATCAGCCTGCCCGCCGAGCGGCCGGAACGGGCTCGCCGGCCGGCCCCGGTGTCCGACTGAGGGCGGGTTTTTCCTTACCAGTTCTGAGTGGTTCCTGAACGAGTTCCCGGCCGGCCGCCCAGCAGGCTGGAAACGCGGGAGTAGGTGACCCGCAGGTTTCCGGCCCGGCAGCGCCGCGGCGGCCGGCTCTCCGCCACCAGGCGGCCAGCAGCGAGCAGGGAGGAAGTGAGCGGATGACGGGGTACCGACCGGGACCCGGGGCCCGCCCGGACCCTGGCGTCCCGCCCGGCCGCCGCCGCTCGCTCGGCCCGTACGGCCCCCGCGACGAGCCCGCCCCGGGGGATCCGGGCCCGGGATACGCCACCGGGGACCCGCGCCGGGACTACTACCCCGAGGATCCGCGCGGTGGCTACGGCCACGAGGACCCGGGGGGCCGCCACAGTGCGCCGCCGCGCCGGCCGCGGCCCCCCGGCCGTCCCTGGGAACAGCCCGGCCCGGCCCGGCCGGCTGTTCCCAGGGACAACACCGGCGGCGCCGAGGGCAACGAGCGGCTCACCGCGGCGGTCGGTGCCCTCCTGCTGGTGCTGTTCGCGGCCGAGGGCCTCACGATCGCGTCCATCCACCAGCTGATCACGGTGCACTTCTTCCTCGGCATGCTGCTGATCGGCCCGGTCGCGCTGAAGATCGGCACGGTGGTCTACCGCTTCATCCGCTACTACTCGGGTGCCCCCGAGTACCGGCGCAAGGGGCCGCCCGCGCCGCTGCTGCGCCTGCTGGGGCCGTTCGTGCTGTTCACATCGGTCGGCGTCATCGGCACCGGGGTGCTGCTCGCCTTCACCGGATCGGCCGCCGGGCCCTGGCTCTTCCTGCACAAGGCGTTCTTCGTGCTCTGGTTCGGCGTGATGACGATCCATGTCCTCGCCTACGTGTGGCGGCTGCCCAGGCTGATCGGAGCCGACCTGCGCAGCCCAGGTTTCAACCGGGCCCGCGGTGTCCTGGCCGGCCGCTCCGCCCGGTGGCTGCTGCTGGCGGCCTCGATCGTGTGCGGCCTGCTCATCGCGGCGATGACGGTTCACCTGGCCGCGCCCTGGACGGGCCTGCAGCACTTCGGCTGAGCCCGCCCCTCGCCTGCTGGGCGGGAGAACCCCGGCTCAGGCCTCGTAGTCGAAGATCAGCGCCAGCGCGTCGTCCAGCTTCCGCATGGTCTCCTCGGCGAGCTGGCCGACCCGGTCGCCCGAGAGCCTGCTGCGGCGCACCCGCACCGCGGAGTAGGACTCCAGGTGCCCGGAGACCGGATCGTTGTGGCTGAGCGCGACGACGTAGGGAGTCTCGGTCAGGTCAGGCCGGTCGCTGACCTTGACCACCACGGGGTGGCCGGTGATCGCGTTGAAGCCGTCGTTGCTGACGATGGCCACGTACCCGGCCCGGGCTACTCCCTTATACGCGAAAATGTCACCGCGGTTCACGCGGCGCCCTTGCCGGCGCTAGGCGGGAAGTCGCCTGCGTTAGCCTCCGTCCACTCCGCCCAGTCGTGACCAGTGAGCCGGTCGGCTTCGGCGATCGCGCTCGCCGCATCGCGCTGGATCTTCTCCCGCGCGGCCCGGGTCATCCACGCCGACATGGACAGCCCCGCTCGGTCAGCCTCGGCGCGGGCCTGCCGGTACGCACGCTCGCCCATGCTGATACTGAAGGTCTTCACGGACATGTTCACAACGCTAGCAATGAGATTCCTGTGAACGACGGCCGAACGGCCAATCCGGACCGCGCCCGTGCGGGTCAGGGTGCTGGCGCCAGGGCCACCGCGGCCTCGGAGGTGTAGGCCACGAACGTGAACGTCTCCTGGAGGTACAGCTCCACGCTGGCCGCGTCGTGGCTGAGGTAGCCGATCGAGATGTCCTGGCCCAGGTGCAGGTCGAAATCGCCGCCCCGGGTGGTGACCACGAAGGCGCCCTCGATGGCCGGGGCCCAGATGATCTCCCCGCTGATCAGCCGGTTGATGTGCTCGTGGATCGGGTAGCCGTGGTCACGCGTCTCGCTGACCGCCGTGTACGCGTCGGCGCTGAGCACGACCGAGTACGGGCCGTTGACCCCCGCGATGCGCAGGTAGCGCAGGGCCTCGGCGACCGCCTCGGGGTAGGTGAGCACGTCGCCGGGGAGGGTCATCGGCGGGTTGCTCGTCTCCTGCCTGACCCCGGTGATGCCTGCGGCCGCGTAGCCCTCGAAAACGGCCCGGTCCTCGGCGAACGCGATCTGCCGGGCGGCGTCCTTCACCGGCTGCCAGTCGGAATCCTGCGCACCGCGGAGCACGTCATCGACCGCGCTCCGGTCCACCCGGAACGGGACGCGGAACTCGACGACCGGCTTGACCTCGCGCTGCCGGGCGAGCACCCCGTCGTGCGGGGCCTCGATGTCGTGCAGGTGGCCGGTGCCGACGGCGGCCAGCGTGCTCCCGCTGGGCCCGGACACGTCCACCACCCGGCGGCCCGCCAGGTGGCGCTTGAGGGTGCGGGTAGCCTCTTCCTCGATCTGGGACCAGGCGGCGTCAGAGATCGGGGCGAGTTCCCGGTGCAGGTTATCCATGTGCTGCTGCTCCCCAGAGTCGCTGTTGCTCCCCGCAGGCGCAACGCCGCCTGGCCCGGTAGGGCAGGCCAGAACGGGCGCGCTGTCAGTGGCCAGAGTTTCATCCCGAAGCCTACAGCGGGAGCCCTCGCCGTCGGCTGGCGCCTGTGCGGAATGCGGGAGCGGACGGGCGGGCGGTCCGCGGGCGTGTGCGGGGCCAGGGCCAGGTAATGGCTCCATGCTGATCAAGGAATGGCTTTTTGGTGCATTGACAGCCATACCTACCAAGCGCATGCTTGGTATGGCTGACCCGGCTCCGGCCGCCCTCCCGGAAGGATGTGCCATGCCCGCAGGCCAGAACGACTCCGCCGGTCCGCAGGACCAGCGGGAGGGCCGCTATAGCCGGCGCCAGGTCCTGCGCGGGGCGATGGCGGTCGGTGCCGGGGCCGCCCTCGGCTCCGGGGTGCTGAACCGCCGCTCGGCCTCCGCGGCCACGCTTACTTACGACGTCGTGGTGATCGGTGCGGGGGCCGCCGGGATGACGGCCGCGCTCACCGCGGCGAAGCGGGGCCTGTCGGTCGTGGTGATCGAGAAGGCCGCTGTGTTCGGCGGCTCGGTCGCCCGGTCCGGATCAGGCATCTGGATACCGAACAATTCGGTGATCCTGGCCGCCGGGGTTCCGGACACCCCGGCGCTCGCGGCCGAGTACCTCGCGGCCGTGGTCGGCTCCGTGGTCCCGGCGGACCGGCAGGCGGCGTTCCTGAGCAACGGGCCGCCCATGCTCACGTTCGTGATGAACAGCACCCCGCTCGGATTCCGCTGGATGCAGGGCTATTCCGACTACTATCCCGAACTGCCCGGCGGGATGCCGGACGGCCGTTCCATCGAGCCGGCCATGTTCAACGCGAACCTGCTCGGCAGCGAGCTGGCCCACCTCAACCCGGCCTACATTCCCGTCCCGGCCGGCGAGGTGGTCTACAGCGCCGACTACAAGTGGATCAACATCGCCGCGGTCAATGCGCAGGGCGCCGCGGTCGCGGCCGAGACGGTGGCCCGGTATCTCGCGGCCGAGCTCGCCGGCATCAACCCGCTTACCATGGGCCAGGCGCTGGCGGCCGGGCTGCGCACCGGGCTGCTCTCGGCCGGGGTGCCGGTCTGGCTGAACACGCCGCTGGCCAGCCTGCAGCAGAATGCCGCGGGCCGGGTCACCGGGGTGACGGCGACCCAGAACGGCACGCAGCTGACGATCAACGCTAACCACGGGGTCATCGTCGGCTCCGGCGGCTTCGAGCACAACCTGGCCATGCGCGACGAATACGAGCAGCAGCCCATCGGGACCAGCTGGACGGTCGGCGCCGCGTCGAACACCGGCGACGGTATCGAGGCGGGCATCAGCGCGGGCGCCGCGCTGGGCCTGATGGACGACGCCTGGTGGGGACCCACCATCCCGCTGCCTGACCAGCCGTACTTCTGCCTGGCCGAGCGGACCCTGCCCGGCGGCCTCATGGTCAACGCCGCGGGCGTCCGGTTCACCAATGAGGCGGCGCCGTACAGCGACGTGGTGCACGCCATGTACCGGCTCAACGCCACCGCACCGGACATCCCCGCCTGGCTGATCGTGGACCAGAACTACCGGGACCGCTACCTGTTCCAGGAGGTGCTCCCGGCGCTGCCGTTCCCGGACTCGTGGTACTCCGGCGGTGCCGTGTTCAAGTCGGCCACGCTGGCCGGGCTGGCGACACAGATCGGCGTGCCACCGGCCGCCCTGGTGAGCACGGTCTCCCGGTTCAACGGCTTCGCGGCCACGGGGGTGGACCGCGACTTCGGCCGCGGCAACAGCGTCTACGACCACTACTACACCGACCCGGCCGTCACCCCCAACTCCTGCCTGGCCCCGCTCTGGCTGCCGCCGTTCTACGCGTTCAAGATCGTCCCCGGTGATCTCGGCACCAAGGGCGGGATGGTCACCGACGCCAGCGCGAGGGTGCTCAACGTGAATGGCTCGGTCATCCCGGGGCTGTACGCGGCGGGCAACGCCAGCGCGGCCGTGATGGGGCACAGCTACGCGGGGGCCGGCTCGACCATCGGGCCGGCCATGACCTTCGGCTACGTGGCCGCCAACTACATCGCCGACCACCCGGGCGCCTGAACTCGCGGCTCGCGCGCCGCGGGAGACGGCCTAGCCGTGCTGCGGTACCCCGCCGAGGCCGCCGATGCCCAGCGATCCGGCCTGCCCGGGCGGCGGGGCCGCGTCCGCGGCGCCTGCGGCTGGTTCGTCCGCCGCGGCCTCCTCCTCGGCCAGGCTTTCGAGCAACGGCGCCGACGGCACGAAGAACAGGCTCCCGGTTACCGCGCGGCTGACGTCGAGCAGCCGGTCGTAGTTACCAGGTGGGCGCCCGACGAACATGTTGGCCAGCATCTGCTCGATCGGATCGGGTGATCGCGCGTACCCGATGAAGTAGGTGCCGAATTCGCCCTGGGCAGCATGACCGAACGGCATGTTGTCGCGGACGATCTTGATCTCCTGGCCGTTCTCCGTGATGGAGGTGAGCGCATTGTGCGCGTTGCTCGGCTTGACCGCGTCATCGAGCTCGATGTCGGACAGCTTGGTCCGGCCGATGATGCGCTCCTGCTCCTCGGTGGGCAGCGCATTCCACCCGTCCATGTCGTGCAGGTACTTCTGGACGATCACGTAGCTGCCGCCGGCGTACGCCGGGTCCTCGTCGCCGATGACCGTCGCCTGCACCGCTTCGTCGCCGACCGGGTTCTCCGTCCCGTCGACGAAGCCGATCAGGTCCCGGTCGTCGAAGTACCGGAAGCCGTGTACCTCATCGGTGCTGTCCAGGGCGTCGCCCAGCCGCGACGTGATGTGCGAGGCCAGCTCGAAGCACAGGTCCATCCGTTCCGCCCGGATGTGGAACAGGAGGTCCCCGGGGGTGGCGACGGCGTGCCGGTCGCCGGCCTGGATCTCACGGAACGGGTGCAGGCCCGCGGGCCGCTCGGGTCCCGCCAGCCGGTCCCACAGTTCGGCCCCGAAGCCCATCACGCAGGTCAGCTTGCCGTTGAGGTCACGGAACCCGACCGCGCGGAGCAGCCCCCCAAGATCACCGCACAGCCCCCGGACGGCCGTGTCGCTGGCCGGGCCGGGCCGCACGGTGGCGACCAGGAAGATCGCCGCGCCGGTCAGCGGAGCCGCCACCGGCTGGGTCACCGGCTGCGGGGCGGGACCGGCCGCGGGCCGCGGTGCGTCATTCAGGCTCATCAGGGTCCGCCGCTTACAGGTGGGGCCCGAGCAGGGTCAGGTCCGCGGGCGACAGCCGGTCGCGGGCGGTCTTGGCCTGATGCCAGTACGGGTAGAGCAGCGGCGGCTGGCTGACCTTGTCGAGCCGCTCCATGTCCGCGTCGCTGAGCTTCAGGCCGGCCGCGGCCAGGTTGTCGGCCAGCTGCCCCGTGGTCCGGGCCCCGATGACCAGCGACGTCACGGCGGGCTTGCGCAGCAGGTAAGCCAGGGCGACCTGGGCCGCGGACACCCCGTGCTCGGCGCCGATCCCGATCAGCACCTCGACGGTGTCGTACAGCTTGTCCTGGTCGTAGACCGGCGGCTCGTTCCAGTCGGTCAGCTGCCGGGAACCGGAATCGGGCCGCTGGTCCCGGCGGTACTTACCCGACAGCAGCCCGCCGGCCAGCGGGCTCCAGACCAGCACGCCCAGCCCCTGGTCCACCGCGGCCGGGATCAGCTCGTACTCGGCGTCGCGCGCCTGCAGCGAGTAGTAGATCTGCTGGCTGACGAACCGGGGCAGGCCGTGCAGGCTGGCCGTGCCGAGGGCCTTCATCAGCTGCCAGCCGGCGTAGTTGGAACAGCCGACGTAGCGGACCTTGCCCGAGCGGACCAGGAAGTCCAGCGCCTCCAGCGTCTCCTCCAGCGGGGTCACGCCGTCCCACTCGTGCACCTGGTACAGGTCGATGTGATCGGTGCGCAGGCGGCGCAGGCTGGCCTCGCAGCCGGACACGATGTGGTGCCGGGACAGCCCGGCGTCGTTGGGGCCGTCGCCCATCTCCATCCGGACCTTCGTGGCGACCAGCACGTCATCGCGGCGCCCGGCGAGAACCTCGCCGACGATCTCCTCGGACAGCCCGGCCGAGTACACGTTGGCGGTGTCGATGAGGTTGACCCCCGCGTCCAGGCACATGTCCACCTGGCGCCGGGCCTCGTCCACCCCGGTCGAGCCGACGCTCGCGAAGCCCCCGGTGCCGCCGAAGGTCATCGTGCCCATGGTGAGCACGGAAATCCGGAGTCCTGATCTGCCCAGAGTTCGGTATTCCACGGAGAAACCCTATCCACCCGCCCGCCGCGGCCGCGCGGGTGGTCGTTACGCCCGGGCCGCGGGAAGCACCTGGCGCAGGTCCGCGGCCGCTGCCTCGGCCGCTGCCTGCGGGCAGGCCATGCCGTGGTCGAGGAAGGCGGTCCCGCGGCGCGGGTCCGCGGCGGCCCGGGGGTACAGCCAGGCGTGGAAGTGCGGCTGGTAGTCCATCGTGGCCAGCAGGTGGATCCGCTCGGCCCCGGTCACCGGGCGGACAGCCCGGTACAGCCTGCGCAGCAGCACACCGAACGACGCGGCCTCGGCGCCGGTCATCTCGGCGAAGTCCGTGAAGTGCCGGCGTGATTCGATCCGCAGCGTCCCCGGCAGCGACATGTGCGCGGGGCCGTGCCCGACCAGCCAGTCCGCCTCGTCGACCAGCCAGCCGCCGGGCGGCGGGTCCTGCCCGGTGCGGTGCTTGGTGCAGTAGTAGCAGTCCGGCACGACGGTCATGACCTGCCCCCTCTCGCCCAGGCGGATACTCTGTGCTTCAGGATATGCAACATTAATGTTTCGTCAAGGCGACTACTTCGTCTCGTGACCGCATCGGGGGGATAACATCGCGGGATGGGCAGCGAGAGCACGGCCGCCGTTCCCGGGGACGGCGGCGAGCCGACTGTGCTGCGGGTCCAGGATCCGCGCCTGCTCGCGGCGGCCCAGCGGGTGCTCGAGGACGCCGGGTGGCAGGGCCTGACCATTGAGGCGGTCGCGGAAGCGGCCGGCCTGTCCCGGGTCACGGCCTGGCGGCTGGGCGCCACCCGGGAGGCGCTGGTCGCCTCGCTGATCGACCAGCTGGATCAGGACTACCGGCGCGTGATGTGGCCAGTGCTGGTCGGGCCGGGCACGGCGCGCGAGCGGATGGATGGGGCACTGGAAGCACTGTTCGACGTCATCGACGCCCACCTGCCGCTGCTCCTGGCCTCGGACACGATCTTCCACCGGGCCTCGGCCAGCCGGCTCAGCTTCATCGAGCCCTTCATCCGCCTGTTCCAGGACGGTGCGATCGACCAGACGGTGGCCGCCCCGGGCGGCAGCCCGCACGAGGCCGCGGACCTGCTGTTCAACACGGTCTGCTGGCCGTACGTGCATCTGCGCGGACGGCACGGCTGGAGCCGGGCGCGGGCGCGCCGCGGGCTGCGCGCCCTGGCCGGGCCGGCCCTGGACCCAGGGCACGGCGGCTGACCGAGGCCGGCAGCCGGCACACAGCCGGCACTGTGGTCGGCACCGGGGCGGCACCGCGGGTGCCCCGGCGCTATGTCCCGGCGGGGTCCTGCAGCGCTTCGCGGGCCGCCGGGACGACTTCCTCGGCGAAGATGCGTGACTGGCGTTCCCGGTCCCCGGACGGCCAGAACACGAACGTGTTCATCTGGTAGTCCGTGTACAGGCTGGCCAGCGTCTCGACCCAGCGTCCGGCCGGGCCATGGAACGGGCCCCGGTCCTCCGCGGAGATCAGGCCCGCGACGTTGTAGAGCCGGGTGATCTGCCCGGGATCACGGTTCTCCTCCAGCGCGGCCGTGGTGAGGATGTCGTTCAGCTCGGGCAGCCGCTCCGGGGGGACGTACGGGGACGACACCGACCAGCCGTCGGCCTTCGCGCCGGCCAGCGCCACCGCGCGCGGCCCCAGCACGCCGAGCCAGAGCCCGACCGGGTGGGCCGGCCGGGGGCCGGGCCGCACCGCGGGGGCCTGGTAGTAGGTCCCCTGGAAGCTGAACGGCTCGCCCGCCCAGCTGGCCCGGATGATGTCGATCGCCTCGCTGAGCGCCGCGCGGGCCGGGCCGGGCGTGCGCCGCGGGCCGCCCATGCCCTCGATCCCGTCGGTGAAGGCGCCGGCCCCGAGCCCGAGCTCGAACCGGCCGCCGCTGAGCACGTCGATGCTGGCGGCCTGCTTGGCCAGCATCGCCGGTGGCCGCAGCGGCAGGTTGGCCACGTTGGGGAACAGGTGCACCCGGCTGGTCCTGGCCGCCAGCCAGGTGATCACCGTGAACGTGTCGAGGAACTCGGCGTTGTAGGGGTGGTCCTGGATGCCCACGTACTCCAGGCCGGCGGTGTCGGCGATGGCGGCGATGCGCCCGGCGATGGCCAGGCCGCTGGTGTTGGGGTCCACGTTCAGGCCGAATGCGGCGGGCTGGGTCATGAGTGCTCCTGCGCGATTCCGGAGGGCCGGGGAGCGGGCGTCCCGGCGGGAGGGCCCGGGTCACCTTCGGCGACCCGGGTCAGGGCCCGGGCGAGCAGGTCCTGCTCGTCCGGGGTCAGGCGGTCGAGCAGCAATTCGCCGATCGTCTGGGTGTGCACGGCGCTGCCGCGGGCCAGCACCTCGCGGCCCGCTGCGGTCATGGTGATTATCACGCCGCGGCCGTCGCCGGGGGCCCCGGCCCGGCGCAGCCAGCCGTGCCGCTCGAGCCGGGCGACGGCCCGGCTGAGCGAGGGCTGGGTCAGCCGTACCGCGGAGCACAGTTCGCCCAGCCGTACCCCCGGGTCGGGGGTACGGTCCACCCGCAGCAGGATCTGGAACTCGTTGATGCTCAGCCCGCAGGTCCGGGTCAGTGCGGCGCTCAGCTCGTCGGTGACCAGGGCGTGCGCCGCCGTGAGGGCCGCCCAGGCCTGCGCGCAGGCGCGCTCGTCGTGGGGCGCGCCAGCGGGCTGCGCCGCCGTCATGTCCGCCGCCGTCATCGTGACTTTCCTTACCAGCCGGGCCAGCGGGTCCAGGTGCGGAGGGTGCCGGAGATCTGTTCCTCCTCGTACTGGAGGTGGGCCAGCAGGTCGTCGCTGAGCGTCCGGAGGGCGGTGACGAGGCGCCCCCGGGCGGCGGGCTCACCCGCCTCGCCCAGCTGGTGCGAGGCGGCCTCGACCTCGTCGAGCAGATCGGAGACGTGGGCGTGATCGGCTTCCAGCTTGTCCACGACCGGGTTCAGGGCCGGGTTGGACTCGCGCAGCGCCGGGAACAGCATCACCGACTCGTGCGTGTGGTGGGAGTGGACGAACCGGCAGTGCTGCAGGCAGCTCACCTTCAGCTGCCAGACCGCGCTGCCTGAGGCCAGCGACTGGACCGCCGCGCGGATTGCGCCCGCCGGCCGGCCGTCCTCCGCGTCCGCCGCCATCTGCCGGATCACGCCCAGGTCGTGCCGGATCATGTCGTGGACCCACTTGAGCTCGGCCACCATGGCCTCACCCCGCGGGTTCGGATGTCCCTGCTCGGTGAGCGTCACCGTGCCGTCCACCGCACCGGCTGCCCAGTTAGATACATACGCATGTATGTACCGTAGCACGGGCACCAGGGGACCACAGTCAGCCGGCCACGGGACCGCGGTCAGCCGGGACTGGGACCGTGGTCAGCCGCCCCCGGGGGACCGCAGTCAGCCGGCCGCCGGGCCGGGGAGTGCGTAGCTGACCAGCGTGCCTGTGCTCTCGCGGGTCAGCCGGCCCTGCGCCACCAGCAGGTCCAGGTGCACCCCGGTCTCCAGCACCGCGAGCATCTGGTTGAACGGGTCAAGCTCGGCGAACCGGCGGCCCCGCCGGGTCCAGGGCAGCGCCAGCGCGGCCTCGTAGGCGGTGTGTGCCCCGGCCTCGATCCGCCCCAGGCACGCGCCGAGCCGGTCCTCGTGATGAGCCAGCAGGGCATGCACCCGGGCGTGGGTCGTGTCCGTCACCGGCCCGTGCGCGGGCAGCAGCCGCATGTCCGGCAGGTCCAGCATCAGCCGGAGCGAGCGCAGGTAGTCACCCAGCGGCAGTTCGGCCATGACCGCCTCGAAGCCCACCGACGGGGTGATGTGCGGCAGCACGTGATCCCCGGCGAAGAGCAGGTTCCGGCCGAGGTCGGCGAACACGGTGTGCCCCTGGGTGTGACCGGGGGTCGCCACCGCCCGCAGCTCACGCCCCTGCAGCTGGATCGTGGCCTGGTCCTTGATCCACTCGTCCGGCTGCTCCCACAGGTCCCCGGGCTCAGGCGGCGTGTCCCCGAAGGCCTCGCGCAGCGCGCGGATCACCGGCTCGGCGCCGGCCCGTTCCATCCGGAGCACGTGCTCGGCCATGTTCTCGCGCCCGGCGTCCCCGGCCGCGGTCAGCGACGGGCGGTCGCCGATCCCCAGCGCCACCCGGGTGCCGAAGCGGCGGCGCAGGATCACCGCCATCGTGTAATGGTCGCGGTGCACGTGAGTGACCAGGCAGCGACTGATCTCCGCGGAGGTACGGCCGATCCGGTCCAGGGCGGCGTCCAGCAGGCCGCCCGTCTCGGCCAGCGCCCAGCCCGCGTCGACCAGCACGAGATCGCCGCCGGACTCGATGGCGTAGACGTTCACCGCCCGCAGCGCGTCGCTGGGCAGCGGCAGCGGGATCCGGTGCACCCCGGGAGCCACGGTGAACAGCCCCGCCTCGGTCCAGTCCCCCGAACCTGCGGAACCCGTGCCCGCGGAACCCGTGCCCTGCTCTCCAGCGCGCTGTCCAGCCGAGTCCGCCATTCGCATCCCATCCCGGCCGCGCCCGGCATCCCGCCGGCCGGGGATATCCCGCCGCACGGTGGCCGCCGCCAGATCACCTCACGGCCCGGTCGGCCGGCAAGTCGGAGGGGGCATTCCACCAGCCCCAGGTCATTATGCCCGTCACCCTCGCCCGCCACCCGAGCGCCCGCCCCGGCCATGGCACTAGCGAGATTTCACCCCCAGCACCGCAGCCGCCAATTCCAGCGCACCGAGATGATCATCAAGACGAGCCAGCCCCGCGCCCATCGTGTTGACCGCCAGGTGCGTAGCCCCCGCCTCGCGCCAGCGCTCCGCCTGCCCGGCGAGTTGCCCCGCATCCCCCCGCCAGCTGACCCGCCCCTCCATGCCGAGCTGCGCCGGATCCCGGCCGGCTTCGCGGGCCGCCGCCGTCACGATCTCCCGGGCCTGGTCCAGCTCCGGCCCCGGGCTGACCTGCGGGAACCACCCGTCGGCGAGACGGCCCGCCCGGCGGTAGGCCCGCTCGGACTGCGCACCGAACCAGACCGGGATCGGCCTGCTTACCGGCAGCGGCGCCAGCCCGGCCCCGGTCACCCGGTCGAACTCGCCGTCGTGGGTCACCGACTCCTCGGTCCACAGCCGGCGCATCAGCGTGACCTGCTCCTCGATCCGCCGGCCCCGGGTGCGGAAGTCCTGCCCCAGCGCCTCGTACTCGACCGCGTTCCAGCCCAGCCCCACGCCGAGCCGGAAACGGCCGCCGGACAGCAGGTCGACCTCGGCGGCCTGCTTGGCCACCAGCGCCGTCTGCCGCTGCGGCAGGATGATGATGCCCGTCACCAGTTCCAGCGAGGTGAGCGCGGCCAGGAACCCGAACATCACCATCGGCTCGTGGAACGTCGTGCGCACGTCGTACGGGCCGCTCCAGCCCTGGTGCACGGCCGGGTCCGCGCCCACCACGTGGTCGTAGGCCATCACGTGCGCGAAACCCAGTTCCTCGACCCGCTGCCCGTAGGCCCGTACCGCCCCCGCGTCCGGGCCGATCTCGGTCTGCGGGAAGACCACGCCGATCCGCATGGCTGCCCCCTCTGCTCCGCTCAGGCCTCTTCCGCTCCGGGCCCTCCCGTTCAGGCCTGGCCGCCGTCCAGGACGTCCAGCACCTGCTGGCCGTAGCGGGCCAGCTTGGCCTCCCCTACCCCGCTCACCGTGGACAAAGCGGCCAGGGTCGGCGGGGCCTGCGTGGCGATCTGCCGCAGCGTCGCGTCGTGGAAGATGACGTACGCGGGGACGCCCTGCTCCTTGGCCGCGTCCGCGCGCCAGGCCCGCAGCTTCTCGAACAGGGGCGCGGCCGCCGCGGGCAGGTCGTCCGGGGGTGCCGCGCTCTTGCCCGCGCGGGCGGCCCGGGCCCGGGGCGGGCGCTCGGGCTCGCGGCGCAGCATGACCTGGCGCCGCCGGCCGAGCACCTCGTCACTGCCCGCGGTGAGTTCCAGCGTGCCGTAGTCACCCTGGACCGTGAGCAGGCCCTGGGCCAGCAGCTGGCGGACCGCCCCGCGCCACTGTGACTCGGTCAGCTCGGTGCCGATGCCGAACACGGTCAGCGTGTCGTGCCCGTTCTCGGTGATCTTGGCGGTGCTGCGGCCGAGCAGGATGTCGATCACCTGGCCGGCGCCGAACCGCTGGCCACGCTCGTGCTTGAGCCGGTACACCGCGGACAGGAACTTCTGCGCCGCCACGGTCCCGTCCCACGCCTCGGGGGGCGACTGGCAGGTGTCACAGTTGCCGCAGGCCCCCGCGTCCTCCCCGAAGTAGCCGAGCAGCTGGGCGCGGCGGCATTCGATGGTCTCGCACAGCGCGAGCATCGCGTCCAGGTGCGCGGCCTGGCGGCGGCGGTGGGCCAGATCGCCCGCGGAGGTCTCGATCAGCTTGCGCTGCTGGACCACGTCCTGCAGGCCGTAGGCCAGCCACGCGGTGGAGGGGAGGCCGTCCCGCCCGGCCCGGCCCGTCTCCTGGTAGTACCCCTCGACCGACCGGGGCAGGTCCAGGTGGGCCACGAACCGCACGTCAGGCTTGTCGATGCCCATCCCGAACGCGATCGTGGCCACCATGACCAGGCCATCCTCACGCAGGAACCGGGCCTGGTTCCGGGCCCGGGTGAAGGCGTCCAGCCCGGCGTGGTACGGCAGCGCGGTGATCCCGTTGGCGGTCAGGAACTCCGCCGTCTTTTCCACCGAAGCCCGTGACAGGCAGTAGACGATGCCCGCCGCGCCGGGGTGTTCGTTGCGGAGAAGAGAGAGCAACTGACGGCTCGGCTCAGCCTTGGGCACTATCCGGTAGGTGATGTTGGGGCGGTCGAAGCTGGCCACGAAGTGACGCGCGCCCGCCAGGCCCAGCCGGTCCGCGATCTCGGTGCGCGTGGCCTGCGTGGCGGTGGCGGTCAGCGCGATGCGGGGCACCGCCGGCCAGCGTTCCCGCAGCCCGGACAGGGTGAGGTAGTCGGGCCGGAAGTCGTGCCCCCACTGGGACACGCAGTGCGCCTCGTCGATGGCGAACAGCGACACCGTGCCCCGGTCGAGCAGCGCCAGGGTGGACTCGGTGCGCAGCCGTTCCGGGGCCAGGTAGAGCAGGTCCAGCTCGCCGGCCAGGAAGGCGGATTCCATCTCGCGCCGCTGCGCGGGGTCCTGGGTGGAGTTCAGGAACCCGGCCCGGACGCCGAGCGCCCGCATGGCGTCCACCTGGTCCTGCATCAGCGCGATCAGCGGGGAGATGACCACCCCGGTCCCGCGGCGGACCAGCGCGGGAATCTGGTAGCACAGCGACTTGCCGCCGCCGGTCGGCATCAGCACCAGCGCGTCGCCGCCCGCGATGAGGTGCTCGATGATTTCCTGCTGGGGGCCGCGGAATGAGTCGTACCCGAAGACCCGGCGCAGCACGTCCAGCGCGCCGTCCGTCCCACCGCTCACCGCGGGGGCCGATCCGGGAGGGGGCACGCGGCGATTCTATGAGGATTCAGCCGCGCCGGGGGGCAGTGATAGACCGTTGCCGGGACGCGGCGCGTGTTCCGCGCGGGCCCGGACGCGGCGCGCGGCCCACCGCACGGCGCAGCCAGCCACCAGCCGAGGAGGTCGATGTGGCCCAGCATCCGGTCATTGGGTATGTCATCTGGGCGGTGCTGTTCGGGGCCCTGTTCGCCTGGGAGGGCCTGGCGCTCAGCCATATCAGCGGGGTGCCCACGCTCAGCGACGCGTTCCGGGCGATCATGCGCTACCCGTTCGCCCGGTGGGCGCTGTTCGCGCTGTGGCTGTGGTTCGGCTGGCACGTCTTCGTCCGCGGCTGGCACTTCCTGCTCCGCGCCTGACGTGCCGGCGGGACTGCTCCGGCAGGATGTGCTGCCCGTCGCGGTCGGCTACCTGCTGGTCATGGGGGCGCTGGCCGCCGGGTTGCGGCTGCAGCGGCGGGACGGCGACCCGGCAGCGGCCAGGCGGGCCGGGCGGGGGCGGCCGCTAGGCGGGCCGGGCCGACGGCCGGACGGGGCGGATCCGCGGCCGGGCGGGGCGGTCCGCGATCGGGCGGGGCGAGTCTGCGGCCGGGCCGGGCGGGACGGAGGCGGCCGCTGCGCGGGGCGGGCCGGCGGCCGGGTGGCGCCGGCTGGCCCGCCACTACGCCGGTACCGCCCTCGGCGGCTACCTGGTCCTGATGGCGGTGGTGGTCCTGTACTACTACGGGGTGGTCCGGGTCGGCGGCGCGTTCATCTGGAGCGCCTTCACCGGCTGCGCGCTCCTGATCGCGCTCAGCACGCCGGTGTTCGCCCTCGCCTCGTGGCTGGCCGAGCGCCGCCCCGGCCAGCCCGGCCCACCGCCCGCTGATCCTGCCCCACGCGCCCCACACTGATCACCCGTCCCAGGGTCCGTTCGTGATCAGACGATTGGTGGTGCTGGGACCCCACCAATCGTCTGATCACGAACCGGCGCTGCGCGGAGCGCGGGTTCAGGGGGTGGGGGCGGCGGCCAGGAAGCCGGTGACGGCGGCGGTGAACTCGGCCGGGCGCTCCAGGTGCGGTGAGTGCCCGCAGCCCGGCAGCACGTGCTCGGTGTACCGGCCGCCGGCCGCCTGGTAGCGGTCGAGCACCGCGCGCATCTGGCCCACCATCGGCTGCGCCGGGAACACGTCCGGGCCCGGCCAGCCCGGTATGGCGCCGAGCGCGCCGAGGTGGCCGAGGTCCACCAGGGAGGTGTCCGAGACGATCAGGTCGGCGTCGCCGCGGATCCACAGCACCGCGGGCCTGTCCCCGATGGCCGCGAAGCCGGACAGGTCGCAGTACCGGGGGGAGATCGCGTTGTTGACGCCGTGCTCGCCCGGCGCGGCGCCCGGCCAGTTCTCCGAGACGGCCGTGTCCCCCGGGTAGTTGGCCGGGCCGATGGCCATCTCCAGCATCGCCTCCACCAGGGCGTCCTCCACCTCGCGGGGCAGCGCGACCGGATTGCCGTATAGGTGGGTGAGCACCTGGCGGGGGGAGGTCTGGTCCTCCGTGCCCCGGTCACCGGCCCCGATCCGGCGCACCATCTCCGGACTGGCGGTGCCCCCGCCCGAGCCCGCGTAGTCCGGCCAGCAGGGCGTGCCGTCCAGATCCCGGGTCCCGCCGAAGCCGAACGGGGACATGGGGCTCTCCAGGACGAGGGACGCCACCGCGCCCGGGTGGTCGGCCGCGTACTGGAGCGCCACGCCACCGCCCAGGGACCAGCCGAGCAGGTGCACCGGCTGGGTCGCGGGCAGCAGCCCGCCCTCAGCCAGCAGCGCGTGGATATCGTCCGAGAAGTCCCGGACGCCCCGGCGCGCGTCCACCGGCGCCCGCTCCGACCGGCCGAAGCCCCGCAAGTCGGGGGCGACGCAGCGGTACCCGCCGGCCAGCGCCACCATGGTCTCGGCGAAGAACCGGGCGGCGGACACGTTGCCGTGCACCAGCACGAGCGGCGGCGCGTCCGGCGGGCCGGCCGTGAGCACGTGCGTGCGCAGGCGCGAGGTCTCGATCAGCTGGGACTGGACACCAGGCGGCAGATCCACGGGAGAGGGCATCAGGCATCCAGGGTCAGGGCGGGAGAGTGTCTCAGGTCCTACCCCCCCGTGCGGGATCATGTCAACGACGAGGACAGGGAGTTCACGATGGATTCCATGACGGATCCCGCAGGCAGCCAGACGGCCGGGGGCGGGCGGCCGCTGGCCGGCCGGCGGGCCCTGGTCACCGGCGCGGCCAGCGGTATCGGCGCCGCCTGCGCGCGGGCCCTGGCCGGGGCGGGCGCCCTGGTGACCGTGGCCGACCTGGACGGCCCCGGTGCGGCGGCCCTGGCCGCCGAGATCGGCGGCGAGCCGTGGACCGTCGACCTCACCGACGTGACCGCGCTGGAAGGACTGCGGCTGGACGCCGACATCCTGGTCAACAACGCGGGGATCCAGCACGTGGCCCCGGTCGAGGACTTCCCCCCGGAGATGTTCCGGCGCATCCTGCGGCTGATGGTGGAGGCACCGTTCCTGCTGGCCCGGGCCGCGCTGCCGCATATGTACGGGCAGGAGTACGGCCGCATCATCAACATCAGCTCGGTGCACGGGCTGCGGGCCTCGCCGTACAAGTCCGCCTACGTGACCGCCAAGCACGGCCTGGAGGGGCTGTCCAAGGTGCTTGCCCTGGAAGGTGCCGCCCGCGGTGTTACCAGTAACTGCATCAGTCCCGGTTACGTCCGCACGCCGCTGGTGGAAAAGCAGATCGCCGACCAGGCCCGGGTGCACGGCATCCCTGAGGACGAGGTCCTCGGGTCGGTCATCCTGGCCGAGAGCGCGGTGAAGCGGCTGGTCGAGCCGGCCGAGGTCGCCGGGCTCGTCCTCTGGCTGGCCGGCCCGCAGGCCAGCATGGCCACCGGCACGACGTTCACCCTCGACGGCGGCTGGACCGCGAAATAGGCCGGCGCGGGTCTGCAGCCTGCGGGGTCACGTCAGCGCCGTGGGCTCAGGCCAGGCCGGTGACGCCCGACCAGTTCGTCTTGGTCCCGGTCACGGCGGCGGGCGCGCCGAAGCCCCCGCCGCTGACGCCCGGGATGAACACCAGCCCGCCGCTCGCGGTCGTCGCGTACAGGTCCGGTGCCCCATCGCCGTTAGCGTCCCCGACCGAGGTCACCAACGGATATTTCGCGGTAGTGAAGCCGGTACCGACGAGGACCCGGGTACTGGTGTCACCGAAGGTGCCATCGCCCAGGAGATCGCCCGGATAGAGCCACAGGTTGCCGGTGCTATCGCGGGCCAGCAGGTCGGTGATCCCGTCTCCGTTGAAGTCGGCGGCGCCCACCACCGACAGCCCCGACCAGCCGGTCCCGATGACCACCCCCGGCGCGAAGCCGGAGTACTGGCCGGCCCAGAGCAGCAGCAGGTCGCCTTCCCGGGTGATGACGTCGGGCAGCCCGTCGCCGGTAATGTCGCCCGGGGCGATGAGCTGGATCACGTCGGACCAGTCCCCGCCGTTGGGCCGGTATTCGAGCCGGCCGTTGTGCGGGTTGAAATCTCCCAGGCCATTGTTTGGATAAGCAGTCAGGTTCCCGTTCTGGACGGCCAGCAGATCCTGGTACGGGCGGCCGGTGAAGTCGCCATTCTGCGCGATCAGCGAGCCTGTCCATCCGGTTCCCGAGTCAGCGAACACGGTCTTCGGCCCCAGCTGGCCGTTGCCCTTGCCGAAGTTGACCTGCAGCTTCCCGCCAGAGGTGACGGCGACCAGGTCCGGGACGCCGTCCCCGTTGAGGTCACCCCGGACGTCAGGCGGGGGGGACCTCAGATCGAAGTCGTAGGTCACCGGCGGGGAAACGTTGCCTGCGTGATCCACCGAATCGACCGTGATCCAGTTAGGCCCGGGCTGGGTCGGGATGAGCGTCGGGGTGGTCGCGGTCCCCTTCGCGCCGACCCGGACGAAGGAGTTGCCGTTGCCGGGAAACGTCCCGCCCGCGCCCAGCTGCCCGTCCAGGGCGTAGTCGAAGGCCACAGTTCCCGTGCCTGCGGGCACGCTGAACGTGAACGTGCCCGGCGTCCGCGCCACCGGCGTGCTGCTGGAATTGAAGACCGCCGAGGTCACGACCGGCTGCGGGGGCGGCGTATGGTCTGCGATGAAGTGGCACGCCTGGGTGTAGGGGGAGACATCACCGTTACTGTCGGTCTCCCGGACCTGCCAGGCGTAGGTGGTCCCGTCGGTGAAGTCAGTGCGCGGCACGGTCAGCCCGGCCGTCAGGCCGTCGGTGACCTGCCCGGTGGTGTAGTCGAGAGGGGCGGACCCGTTGCCCGGCGTGATCAGGAACTCCGCTGCCGCGCTGCCACCGCCCGGGACGCTGATCACCGCGCTGAACGTGATGTCGTCATTCCCGATGTAGCCGTACGGCTTAGTGAGCCCGCACGGGTCCGAGGCGGAGCCGCTCAGCGGGGCCGGGGAGGTGCCGAAGGTGGCGGGGGCCGGCAGGACCGCCGCCGCGGCCGGGGTCGCGGCCACGGCGGCCACACGCGACGGCGGCCAGGGAGGCAGCCGTCAGCGACCGCAGGCAGGCTCGCGCGCGCACAGTTCTCATGGGGGCCCCGTTCTCATCTGGCCGCCATTCCTTGGGCGGCCCCCCAGAGCCTTATTCCTCGTGAGCATCACGTGTCAAGGTTTACCGCCTCCGGAAATGGCGACCGTAACGGCCGCGCAGGCCCGGCGCAGGTCCGCATGCACCACCGCGTGCGGCCCGCCGCGGAGGCGCTGAGCCGGCACGGTGAGGACGACATCACCCTGGTGCTGGCGCGGCTCGGCCGTCCCTGACCCTGCCCGTGGCTAGCGGCCGGACCTGGCCCAGCGGCGGATCGTGTCGATGCGCTCCTGGATCTGCTCCGCGGTGGCCTGCGGCAGCGGCGGGCCGCCGCACGCCCGGCGCAGGTCCGCATGCACCACCGCGTGCGGCTGGCCGGTGCGGTGGTGCCACGCGCCGATCAGCCCGTTCAGCTCCTTGCGCAGGCCGGCCAGGACCTCCCGGCGGACCGGCGCCGCGGCCCCCGCCCCTGCCGCGCCGCCTGCGGCTGCACCGTCAGCCGCCGGCGGCGCTCCAGGATCCGCAACGGAAGCCGCCCACGCGGGGACGCTGCGTCCCGGTCCTGGGGGCTGCGGGCCGCCGCCACCGGCCCCGGAGCCCTGTGATCGCTGCCTGAGCTGCTCGTTCTGCCGTTTGCGCAGCAGCAGCGCGACCTGCTCAGGGTCGAGCAGCCCGGGCAGGCCCAGGAAATCCTCTTCCGCCGCCGAGGTGCCGAACTCGGTGCCGTCGTAGAGGACCCGGTCGAAGTGCGCGGACGCCTGCAGCGCCTCGAACGGCAGCTCGCCGTCGGTGTCCGGGGTGTCCCGGCGGCGCTGCGCCTCAGCCAGCTCACGCTCCTCCGCGTCGTCGGGCCGGGCGGCCAGCACGTGGTCGCGGGCCGCCTCGAGTTCCGCGGCGTAGCCGAGCAGGGTCGGGATGGAGGGCAGGAAGACCGACGCGGTCTCGCCGCGCTGGCGGGCCCGGACGAACCGGCCCACGGCCTGCGCGAAGAACAGCGCCGTGCCCACGCTGGTCGCGTACACGCCGACCGCCAGCCGGGGGATGTCCACGCCCTCGGACACCATCCGCACGGCCACCATCCACCGGTCGCCGGAGTCCGAGAAGGCGGCGATCTTCCGGCTGGCCGCCGGGTCGTCGGAGAGCACCACCACCGGCCTGGTCCCGCTGATCCGGCGGAGCAGGGCCGCGTAGGCCCGGGCGTCGGCGTGATCACCGGCGATGACCAGGCCGGCCGCGTCGGGCATGCCCCGCCGCACCTCGCTCAGGCGGCGGTCCGCGGCCTCCAGGACGCGCTGCACCCATTCCCCCTGCGGGTCCAGCGCGGTCCGCCAGGCCTGGGCGAGCTGGTCGGGGAGCATGGGCGTGCCCAGGGTGCCGGTGATCTCATCACCGGCCCGGGTCCGCCACCGCATCTCGCCGGAGTAGGCCAGGAAGATGACCGGGCGGACCACGCCGTCGTCGAGGGCCGGCCCGTAGCCGTAGACGTAGTCGGACACGCTGCGCCGGCCGCCGTCGGTGTCCGGCGCGTAGGCGACGAACGGGATCGGGTTGGCGTCACTGCGGAACGGCGTGCCGGTGAGCGCCAGCCGGCGCCGGGCAGGCTCGAACGCCTCGCGGACCGCGTCACCCCAGGAGAGCGCGTCGCCGGCGTGGTGGATCTCGTCGAAGATCACCAGGGTGCGCCGGTTCACGGTCCGCTGCCGGTGCAGGATGGGATGGGCGGCGACCTGCGCGTAGGTCACCGCCACCCCGGTGAAGTCGGCGGAGGCGCGGCCCTGCGCGTTGCGGTACGAGGAGTCCAGGGAGATGCCGATGTAGTGGGCGGCCTGCGCCCACTGGTGCTTCAGGTGCTCGGTGGGGGTGACCACGGTGACCGTGGCGATCTCACGGCGGGCCAGCAGTTCCGCGGCGATGGTCAGCGCCCAGGCTGTCTTGCCTGCTCCCGGGGTCGCGACGAGCAGGAAATCGCGGCGGGGCAGGCGGAAATACTCCCGGTAAGCCGTCTTCTGCCAGCTCCGCAGGGACAGGAGCAGGTCGGGCCGGACCGGAGCGTCCGGGCGGCTGCCATCCTCATCGGGTGCGGTCGCGGGGGTGCTCACGAGGCCGAAAGGCTACCAGCGGCGGCCCGCCTGCCCGGCCAGCCCGCGGCATCGCGCGCGGCGGTACGGCCCGGCCGGGCCGCACCGCGGGTGTGCCTACTCGCTGGCCTGCCCGGCCCGGGGAGCGGCCGGCGGCCGCCCCCGTGACCGCATGGCCGTGGTGTTCCCGGGCAGCCGGCCCGCCTCGGCCAGCGCCCGGCGCAGCAGGAACTCGATCTGGGCGTTGGTGCTGCGCAGCTCATCGGCGGCCCATTTGGCCAGGGCGTCGTGCACGGCCGGATCGAGCCGGAGCAGCATGCCCTTGCGGTCGCTCACCGGACCGGGCGCCAATCCGTCATGAGTCTCCCGTCACTGGTACAGCGAACCGGTGTTCACCACCTGCTGGGTGGCCTGCTCGCTGCACAGCACCACGAGCAGGTTGGACACCATAGCTGCCTTGCGCTCCTCGTCCAGCTCGACAACGTCCTGCTCTTCGAGCTGCTGCAGCGCCAGCCGGACCATGCCGACGGCCCCCTGGACGATCGTCGACCGCGCCGCGACCACGGCGCTCGCCGCCTGGCGGCGCAGCATCGCCTGGGCGATCTCGGCCGCGTAGGACAGCCGGGTGAGCCGCGACTCGATGATGGTGACGCCGGCCGAGGCGACGCGGGCCGCGATCTCGGTGGACAGGCGCTCGGTGATCTCGTCCGCGTTCCCGCGCAGCGACAGCTGGCCGGCCTCACGCGTGTCGTAGGGGTAGCTGGTCGCGATGTGCCGGACCGCGGTCTCCGTCTGGGTCGCCACGAACTGGATGAACTCGTCCACCGCGTACAGCGCCAGGGCCGTGTCGTTGACCTGCCACACGACCACGGCCGCGATCTCGATCGGGTTGCCGTCGGCGTCGTTGACCTTGGCCAGCGGGGTCTCGTGGTTGCGGATCCGGGTGGACACGCGGCGCCGGATCGTGAACGGGTTGACCCAGCGCAGGCCGGGTTCCCGGACCGTCCCGTTGTACCGGCCGAACAGCTGCACGACGCGGGCTTCTCCAGGGATGACCTGGAAGAGCCCGCGCATGGTCAGCCCGGCCCCGAGCAGCAGCAGGACCGCGATGACGATCAGGGCTACGGTCCCCGCGCCGCCGACCGGCTTGGCCAGGAAGAGCAGGCCGACCGCGGCCAGCAGGACGATGATGCTGAGCACGAGGATCGGCAGGCCCGACGTGGAATGCGCCGGCCGCTCGGTCAGCCGCTTGGCGGGCGCCAGCGGGCCCGGGCGCTGGACGGCTGGTGTTCCGCTGCTGCGGGTGTCGGGGCTGCTGGCATCCGGCCCCGGCGCTTCTGTGCTGTACGTGGCCATCTCGGCCTCCTCCACTGGTGGAGCATGATAACAAGACTCTAGCATAGTGATATCTATTTAATCCACCGGCCGCCGGGCCTGGATCAGCGGGCGCGACGGCTGCATTCCTGTAGCCCGCGCCGCCGGCATGCTGCCCCGACCGCTCCTCTGGCATATCGTGGAGGTATGGGGAAAATTCTGCTCGTCCTGGCCGTGGTGTTCGCCGCGTTCCTCGTCGTCTCGCTGGTGATTTCCGCGCTGCACTTCCTGTTCGTGGTGGCGCTGGTGGCGCTGGTCGTGGTCGGGCTGATGCGCCTGGCCGGCGGCCGCCGGCGGCGCGCCCGCCGGTAGCAGGCGCCAGGCCGCGGGCCGCCCTCGGCAGCCGGGCCGTCAGTAGCGCGACCGGGCATACTTGCCTGTGCCGCGTTGTCCAGGCCCGGAGGTCTGATGGAGCCATTCGCGCGTGACGCGCTGCCCGGCCGGGTGGTGTTCGGTGCCGGTGCGGCGCGGACCGCGCTGGCGGGTGAGGTCGCCCGGCTCGGGGTATCCCGGCTGCTGCTGATCGCCGCGGGGGGCGGGGAGACGCTCGCCCGGGACCTCGCCGCGCCGCTGGCGGACCGGATCGCGGGGACGTTCACCGGAGTCCAGCCGCACGTGCCGGTCGAAGTCGCGGACGCGGCCCGCAAGCAGGCCGCCGCGGCAGGCGCGGACGCGGTGCTCAGCGTGGGTGGCGGGTCGGCCACCGGCACGGCCAAGGCGGTCGCGCTGACCACCGGGCTCCCGGTGATCGCGGTGCCCACCACCTACGCGGGCTCGGAGGTCACCCCGGTCTGGGGACTGACCGACGGGGAACGCAAGACCACCGGCGTGGACGCCCGGGTGCTGCCCCGGCTGGTGATCTACGACCCGGAGCTGACCGTGTCGCTGCCCGGGCCGCTGTCGGCGGCCAGCGGCCTGAACGCCATGGCGCACTGCGTGGACGTGTTCTGGGCACCGGGCCGCAACCCGGTCAGCGCGCTGGCGGCCGCGGAAGCCATCCGGGTCCTGGCCGCGGCGCTCCCGGCGGTCAGCCGGGACGGGACGGACCTGGGCGCGCGCGGGGACCTGCTGTACGGGGCGTACCTGGCCGGCACCGCGTTCGCCGTCGCCGGATCGGGCCTGCATCACAAGATCTGCCACGTCCTGGGCGGCCGCTACGGCCTGCCGCACGCGCAGACCCACGCGATCATGCTGCCGTACGTGCTGGCCTTCAACGCACCGGGAGCCCCGGAGGCGGCCGGCCGGATCGGCCAGGCCCTGGGCAGCGAGGACCCGGCCGGCGCGCTCCAGGCGCTGGCCGCGCGGCTCGGCCTGCCCCGGGGGCTGCGCGACATCGGGCTGCGCGAGGAGCAGCTGGCCGAGGCCGCCCGGCTCATCGAGCCGGTGGTCCCGGCGGACAACCCGGTGCCGGCCGGCGCCGCGGCGCTGCAGGCCCTGCTCCGCCAGGCCTGGGCCGGGGACCCGGCCGGGGCCGCTGTTCCTGTCGTCCCTGGCCCGGGCGGTGCCGTCCCCATCGTCTCCCCGTCAGCCAGCACGGGCCCGGTCAGCACGGGCATGGTCAGCACGGGCCTGGTCAGCACGGGCCCGGCGGATGCCGCGCAGGCCGCCCGCGAGGAGGCGGTCACCGCCGAGGTGCTGGCCAGTTTCGGCGGGGCGGCCGCCCCGCGCTACCAGGAGATCATGCAGAGCCTGGTGCGGCACCTGCATGCGTTCGCCCGCGAGGTGCGGCTGACCGAGGCCGAGTGGCAGCAGGGCATCGAGTTCCTGACCCGGGCCGGGCACATCACCGACGACCGGCGGCAGGAGTTCATCCTGCTCTCGGACGTGCTCGGGCTGTCCATGATGACCGTGGCCATCAACGCCCCGGCGTCGGCGGGCGCTACCGAGTTGACCGTGGTGGGCCCGTTCTTCGTGACGGGCTCACCAGAGGTGCCGCTGGGCGGCGATATCACCGGGGCGGCCAAGGGGCGTCCCTGCTACGTGTCCGGTTCGGTCCGCGGTACCGGCGGCGAGCCGGTGCCCGGGGCCCGTCTCGAGGTGTGGGAGTCCGACGAGGACGGCTTCTACGACGTCCAGTACCCCGACGGCCGGACCGGGGGACGCGGCTGGCTGCGCAGTGCCCCGGACGGGGCCTTCCGGTTCTGGTCGGTGCGCCCGGCTCCCTACCCGATCCCGGACGACGGGCCGGTCGGTGACCTGCTCACCGCGGCGGGCCGGGGCCCGATGCGCCCCGCGCACCTGCACTTCAAAGTGGACGCGCCCGGGTACCGCACGCTGATCACGCACATCTTCGTCGCGGGCGACCCGTACCTGGACCGGGACGCCGTGTTCGGCGTCAAGGAAAGCCTCATCACCGACTTCGCCGAGCACCCGCCGGGCGCGGCGCCGGACGGCCGGCTCCTGGACGAGCCGTGGACCAGCGTCACATTCGACATCGTGCTCGCCCGCCTGGTCCCCGCCCCGCAGGCCCCGCGAGGTTAGTTCGCATCGGCCGGGAAACCACGGATTATCCTGCGGCCTGCGGGTACGGGGGGCCAGCGGGCGGCGGTGGCGCCAGGGACCCGCTCACCGAGGCCGATCATCAGGCGGGGAGGCAGGATGCCGGTGCGGCACGCGATGCTGGTCATCACGCGGGCGGTGTTCGACATGGTGGAGATCCCGGGCCAGGAGCCCCTCGTGGTGGCCAAGGACAGCGGGGACGAGGCCGCCCGCCGGTGGTGGGACGAGCGGGTGCGGGCGGTCGCCGCGGACGTCTTCGGGCGCAGCAGTGCGGGCTGGGAACGCGAGCTGGCCGACTGGCAGGCGGGCACGGACGTCGCGGTGGGCAAAGAGCGCCTGCACGAGGGCGGTCCCCGGGTGGACGTGGCCCGGATCCGGTTTCCCGACGGCACCGAGACCGTGGTCGATCCCCAGAACGCGCACGACTACGTGGCGGAGGAATTCCGCGCCAGGAAACCGCAGCCGACCGTCGCCGCGCAGTTCGGGGAGTGGCGGGAGACCGTCCAGATCGTGGAGCTGCGCACCTGGGTCGGCTGGCTGTTCAACGGGGATGAGCACGTGCCCGTGGACATAGGGCTGCCGGCGTCCCAGTTCGGCTACCCGATCCGGGAAGTGCTGGCCTGCCTCGACCGGCTGTCCGTGGACGGCTGGCAGATCGTGCATGTCTCCGAGGACCGGGCCGGCTACCTCGATGGCCGGGCCGCGTACCCGGAGGCCGAGATGGGTGAACCGGGCATCGGCACCGCGCGCTACCTGCTCAGCCGCCCGGAGTAGCGGCCCCCGCGATCATCGCGAAGGCGGCGGCTGGGCCGGCGTGAGCCGGGCCCCGTAGACGTTGACCTGGGCCCCGCCGGGGGTCCAGACCCGGACCTCGATCCGCTGGGCCTTGGGGCCGCCGCCGAACTTGGCCAGGAAGGGACCCCAGCCGCCGTACAGCGGAGCCGGGTAGCCGGTCGTTGCGGCTACCGGCAGGGTGATGGACTGGATCCCGTCCGTCCCGGGCAGGCTGTCCCGGGCCAGCAGCACGTTCCCGGTGTTGTTCCAGACCTCCACGTTGACGGGACCGCGTGCGGACAGCCGGACCGACGCGTCGTAGCGGCCCGGCCACCGGTTCCATTCCAGCCGGTCCGCGACGTAGCCGGGCCGGCCCGTTGACGTGACGTGCCAGCGGGACACCGGCCCGGTCAGCACGGCCCGTCCCGCGGCCCCCGGGGCGGTCCAGCCCGGCAGCGGCTCGGTGCCGCCCGGCACCCGCAGCCGGTGCACCCCGCGGGGCGGGTGCCAGCGGAACACCCAGACGCCGTTGGTGTCGGTGACCAGCGTGGCGTGCATGGGCCCGGCCAGCTGGCCCGCGAACACCATGGCGCCCGCGGTCTTCTGGGTTTCGATGCCGACCCAGGGGGTGAAGATGAACCAGTCCTCACCGGGCTGGATCGGCAGGTGCCCGTTCAGCGGCCGCACATCGAGCCGGGTAGAGAACCGGCCGACCACCCCCTGGGAAGCGAACACCGCGTCCGAGGCCGGGATCCGGGCCTCGATCGCCGCCAGGGTGGCCGCGGTCGACGCGGGCACCCGCAGCCACTGGTGCGGCGTGCGCGGCGACCAGATCACCGACCAGCCGATCGCCTGCGCGGTCACCACGCCGGTGAGCAGCAGGCTCAGCCACCGCCGGCGGCGGCCCAGCCAGCCGAGCACGGCGACCGTGCCCACCGGGAGCAGGATGTAAATCGGCAGGCTCTGGAACAGCGGCTCGGAGAAGAGGAATCCGCGGAACAGGTCGTTCGCCAGGATCACGACCAGCATCAGCGGCAGCAGGGGCACGAAGGCGAGGCCCAGCCCGCCCGAGGAGGCCAGGTTGGCCCACAGGTCCAGGCGCTTGGACCACAGCTTGGCCAGCACCGCGCCCGGATGGGTGGCCAGGCCCACGGCCAGCTGGGGCATGGTCAGCGACCCCGTGGCGCCGGGGGCGGCCAGGTAGGCGTACGACTGCAGGCCATGGCCGGAGCCCAGGTTGCCGTGGATGACGGAGATGAACAGCACCGCGAACACGCCCAGGAACGCCATCACGGCCCCCCGCCAGCGGGAGGTCCTGCTGGCGATCAGCACGCCGACGCCGAGCCCGAAGACGTAGGTGCCGGCCACGTCGCCGCAGGCCAGCAGGGGCAGCACCCAGACCCAGGCCCGGCGGCGGTCATTCCACAGATCCCAGGCCAGCAGCGCGATGAACAGCACCGCCAGGCATTCCGCGTGAAAGTCGAAGGAGACCGACCACCAGGACCACGGGTTGACCACGAGCAGGACCAGCCCGGCACCCGCCAGCCAGCGCGCGTCCCGTCCCGGCCGGTACCGCTCGGCGATCTGGCACAGCCAGAGGAAGGCCACCAGTTCCGCGCCGACCACTCCGATGTCCTGCACCCAGAGCAGCTGCAGGCCGCTCGGGAAGATCCAGTACAGCAGGGCCAGGGGCCACATGATGAACTCGGCGTGGTTCTGCCAGAAGGTGAAGTTGCCGACCGTGTCGTACGGGTTGAGGTGGCCGTGCGCGATCAGGTACCAGGCCTGCTGGTACTGCGCGAAGTCCGGGGTGAGCGCGAAATGCCGGTAGAGCAGGGTGCTCCACCAGGCGAAGCCGGCCAGCTTCAGCCCCAGCGCCAGGAAACCGATCCGGCGCACGCCGCGCAGCACCGGACGGGGGGCGCTGTGGGCGCCCCCGCCCCGGGCAGGCGCAGGCGCGGTGACCGGCCATGCCGGGGCCGTATCGCTCATCGGCAGGCCCGCGCGGCCCGGGCCCACGGATGATCGTGACGCGCTCGCGCGGACCGGGGCAGCAGCGGCATGGGGGCTCTCCGTTTGACGTGGCGCAGGCGGGACTTAACGCTGGCCTTCATGTGACCACAAAGAGTTAACATAGGGGACTCTAAGTAATCATAAACGGAGCGCAGCATAACATCGCCCGGCAGCCATGCCGCAGGCCCCGCGGCCCGCGCGGGCGCCGTGTCCCGCGCGCCCGCCATTGAAGTGATCTCAACGAAATTCATGTGATACGGCCGTATTCGAAATGGGTGAGGACGAGTGCGGCGCGGGCGATATCGCCGATCTTGCTGGGGCTGGCGGTGATGTGCTGGAGGGTGCGCCAGCGGCCGGTGAGCAGGGCGAACCCGCGTTCTCCCAGGCAGCGCATCGAGCGCTGAATGGCGTTGCGGGTGCGCGTACTGACGTCAAGTTCGCGGCCGCCGGGCGGCTGCTTGACCGGGATGAGAATCCCTAGGCCGGCGCCCTCGTAGCCGGGATCGGCCAGGGTGGGCAGCCCTGCGGCGGCGGCCCGGTACAGCGCGGGCAGGGCGTGGATGCGGGCGGCGGTGAGGTCGTGCACCGAGCCGGGCTCAACCTCGGAGACCCACAGCGGGAACCCGTCCGGCGCCAGCACGGCCTGGATGTTGCCGCCGTGAGCATGCGCCTTCCCGGAGTACCAAACGTCGATGATCTCGCCTTTGACGCTGACAGCCGGCTCTTCGCACCGGTCGCAGGCGATGACCTTCCCGTCCAGGATCACGTGCGAGAACCCCGCATCTGCGGCCCGTTCCAGCGCTGCGCGCAGGTCTGGGGCCTGCCCGGCGAGCACGATCACGACCTCATCGAGGTGGCGGTAGGCGGTGGCCCGCGAGATGCCGTGGTCACGGGCCAGCGCATCGGGACTGGTGCGGTCACGGAACCACCGCAGCGCCAGCACGGCCTGCCAGAAGCAGCTCAGCGCGCGGCTGCCGCACGGCGTGCCGCGCCGCCGGCGCTCCGCGAGCAGCAGTCTCGCAACGAACCAGACCAGTTCCCTCGGGACGTCAGGGGTGGCACGATAGGCGATCACGTGGAGCCTTCCGTAGAAGGTGATCTTGTGGTGAGACCTCTTCTACTGGGGCTCTACGCCCATCTTCGGGCAGCCCTTGTTCGTCCGCGTGTCTTCCTGGATGTCTTCGTATGGGGTGGATAAAGCTCGGCTGTCCGAAGCTATTTCGCTGAAATCACCTCAGTGGCCCGGCACGCAAGCGACACACGCCGACGCTACAGTCTCGTGGAATGCAGATGCGCGACAGGGAAGGGGCCGCCTATGACCGGCAGAGCTGACGAGACCGGCCGACGCCACCCCGAACCGCGGCAGGACCTGGTGCGGCGCTCGGCGCCGTTCCTGCCCGCTGGCGGCGAGATCCGGCAGGCGTTCATCGCCCAGAGCGCGCCGAGCTTCTTCTTTTTCGTCATCACCTATCTCACCGGCCTGACGATGTTCTGGAACAAATACCGGTGCGTGGCGGTCAACCAGGACGCCATCTACGTGCTGGACAGCAGCAAGCTGTCCGGCGGCGCCAGCCCGCAGCGCCTGGCGGGCACCATGCCACGCCATACCCGGCTCGGCCCGGTCTCCGGCCGATGGGGGCAGGTGAACCTCCTCGGCGAGCGTCACTGGGTCCACAAACGCTTCCACGACCAGATCGCTGCCGCAGACCGGGAGACCGGCTTTGCCTGATAAGTCACGGCCTCCAAGTGGCCAGTGCCGCCGACGGTACGCTGTCAAAGGCCGGGTGCAGGAGCACCTGTGCGGCGCTCTGACCAGCCGCTTTATTGCGTCAGGAGCACTGAGGTGATCTCAGCGAATTCACCTGATGTAGCCATGCTCGAAATGGGTGAGGACGAGAATCCCTCGTCTTTAGCCCGCTCCAGCGCCTCACGCAGGTCTGGGCCCTGCTCTGCCAGCACGAGGATGACCTCATCGAGGTAGCTTTAGCAACGAACCAGACCAGTTCCCTCGGAACGTCAGGGGTGGCACGATAAGTGATCACGTGGAGCCTTCCGTAGAAGGTGTCTTGGGTGAGACCTCTTCTACTGGGGCCTCCACGCCCATTTCCGGACAGCCCGCTTCGCCCGCGTGCCTGCCCAGGCTGTCCCGGCCTGGGCTGGATGAGCCCGGCTGTCCAAACCTATTTCGCTGAGATCACCTCATTGTTTCCGGCGCGTAAATTCGCCCGCAGGATAGCCATTTGCCGGAATTACGCACTACGACCTGGCGGGTGGCTCACCCGAGTTCCGGCCCCGCGGGCAGCGTCCTTTTACCGGCTGGATCCCCGCTTTCCATGATCGACTTATTGGCGATATCACCGCAGTTCACTCGGGCCACCGCCGTATCGCGGCCATTGTTGTCCTTGCCGCCGGTCCCGGCGCCGGCCGCCCTCGCCTGGCATCCCCTGTCCCGCCGCCGGGGTCAGAGGCGCCTGGGACGCGCTGATCCTCGGTGTCCTCCCGCTCGCCGCAGCCGGGTTCCTGGCCTGGATCGTGGTGAAGTCCCTGCAGGCCGCGCCCGGGTCACAGATCTGGTCGCTGGTGGGCATCGTGGCCGCGGGGCTGATCCTGATGCTGGCCGCGCGGTTCATCCTGCGGTCGCCGTTCTTCCACATTCACCGCGAGAGTGACCCGGCCGGGCGGGTGAGCGCGGAAGCCGGGGGGTAGGCCGGGCCACCCCCCGCGGGGCCATTCCCGCGGCGCCTGGCCTTTCCCCCGCGGGGGCCCGGGCCGGGAGCGGTCAGCCGCTCCCGGCCAGGTTGGTCAGGCTCTCCCGCACGGCCACCGTGAGAGGATCCCCCGGCGGGAGGACCCGCTCACACCGGGACACGGTGTCGCGGAGCAGGGTCAGCGCGTCGGTCAGCCGGCCCACGGAGTAGTAGGCGCTGGCCAGGTTGGCGCAGCGGGCCAGGGTGTCGGGATGGTCGGGGCCCAGGACGCGCTGGTAGCTGTCACACGCCTGCTCGTACAGCTGGACCGCCGACGCCATCTTGCCCGCCGAATGGTAGGCGGAGCCGAGGTTGCCGCGCGCTGCGATCGTGTCCAGGTGGTCCGGGCCGAGGACCCGCTCCCGGTCCGCGAGCACCTTCTTGTAATGCGAGGTCGCGTCCTTGAGCCGGCCGTCGGCCAGGTAGGTGTCGGCCAGTTTCTGCCGGGTGGTCAGCGTGTCCGGATGCCGGGCACCCTGGACCCGTTCCCGGTCGTCCAGCGCTCTGCGGTAGAGCGGGATCGCGTCGGACAGGCGGCCCGCGGCCCGGTAGGCGGCCGCGAGTTCCTCGCGCGCGCTGATCGTGTCGGGGTGGTCGGGCCCGAGGATCCGGTCGTAGTCGCTGACCGCGCCGTTCAGCACGGTGGCGGCCTCAGCAGGCTGGTCGGCGGCCATCAGGGCACGGCCGAGGTCGCGCCGGGCGGCGACGGTGCCGGGATGGTCCGTGCCCCGCGCCGTGACCCGGTCAGCCAGCACCCGCTGGAACCAGGCCACGGCCTCGGCGGACTGGCCCGCCGCGAGGTAGGCATCGGCCAGCCGCTCGTCGATCACCTTGGTGTCGGGGTGACCTGGCCCGAGGCTGGCCTCGCTGGCCGCGGCCAGCTCGCGCCAGTACCCCACGGCCGGACCTGTCAGCCGGGCGTCGCCCAGGCTCTGCCCGGCGCGCATCAGGAGCGGGTGGCAGCCGTCCGCCAGCAGCAGGTTCCCGGCATGCTGCTGCAGGCTGGTGGTGCAGGACCGGAGCATCGCGCCGAGCCAGGGTGGCTCGGTGACCGGCCACACCTCGGCCAGCGCGCCGGCCGCGGCCCGCACCGCCCGGTCCCGCATGGCGTCCGGCATGACCGCGCGGATGGCCGCCTGGATCACCGGGCTGATCCGCACGGTGGGCGGGGACGCAGACCGGTCGAGGGCCAGCAGCGCCGTCCGCTCCAGGATGGGCAGGGTGTTCCAGGCCAGCTCGCGGGCAGCGGCCGCGGGCATGCCGTCCGAGGCGAGGTAGGCACCCGCGGCGGCGGAGCTGAACACGGTGGCGGGCATTCCGTGCCCGTCCAGCACCGCCGCCAGGGCCAGCACCGGCTGGGCCGCGCCCCCGGGGGCCAGCCGGTCGGCCTGCTCGACGGAGAACAGCCAGCTGACCGCGGCGGCGGGCGGCTTGCTGCCCGCGGTCGCGGCCAGCTCGTCCTGGCGGGTCGTGAAGTAACCCTGGTAATCCCGGCAGGACAGTGAGGAAGTCGCGATGACGCCGCTGGCCTGGGCGAGCGCCATGGGCTCGCAGCCGAGGTCCTCGACCAGGTCGATCGCCCCCAGGCGCTGGTCCGGGTCGGCGGTCAGGCGGCCCATCAGGTAGCTCAGGGCCTCCCGGGAGCTGAACGCCCCGACCGGGAGGACCAGGGCCCGGTGCTCGCCGGGCAGCACGGCCGGGCTGGCCGCCGTGATCAGCACCTGGCCAGCCGGCCCGGCCGGCCACAGCCCGGTCAGGTCCGCCGCGCCGGACAAGTCGTCCAGCACCACCAGCCAGCGCCGCCTGGTCTCGCCGAGCCAGCTCGCGAGGCGCACCGCCAGCGCGCCGGCATCGGCGCCGGGATCGGCGCCCAGCGCGGCCACCGCGGCCTGCGCGTACCCGGCCAGCACCGACGCCCGGCTCGTGGCGGTCACCCAGACCAGGAGGTCCACCTCACGGGACCGCCACAGTGACTCGGCGAAGAACGCGGCCAGCTGGGTCTTGCCGCACGATCCCAGCCACTCCCGCGATCCGGCCCCGCCGCCCCTTCCTGGCACGAGCACGACCGCGGTGCCCGGGACGAGTGCGGCGCCCAGCCGGGGTGCGCTCTCCGGCCTGGTGCTGAACCCGTCCGCGAGCGGGGGCACCACGCCCGCGCGTACCGGCCACTGGGCCTGGCCATCCGGCGACTCCACCGGCCCGCCGGCCGGTACCTGGCTGATCAACCCGCTACCCCTGCTCCGCGGCCGTGCCGGCCGCTAGACGCGATCATCTGTGATATCACTGCGGCCCGCAACGCCTACGCCAGCGGGGGGCGCGGGGCCGCGGCGGCCGGCCGGGCCCCGTCGTCTTCCTCGGGCATCCCGGCCAGGACGTGCTCCACCAGGGTGATCAGGACGTTCCTGGCCGATTCCGCCTGGCGGGCGTCGCAGAGCACCACCGGGACCCGCGCGCCCAGGTCGAGCGCGGCGCGGACCTCGGCGATGTCGTAGCGGTGCGCGCCCTCGAAGCAGTTGATGGCCACGACGAACGGCAGCCGCCGCTTCTCGAAGTAGTCAACGGACGCGAAGCAGTCGGCCAGCCGGCGGGTGTCGGCCAGTACCACGGCGCCGAGCGCGCCGTAGGACAGGTCGTCCCACATGAACCAGAAGCGTTCCTGGCCGGGTGTGCCGAACAGGTAGAGCACCCGGCGCCCGCTCAGGGTGATGCGGCCGAAGTCCATGGCGACGGTGGTCGTGGTCTTGTTCTCCACGCCCTCCAGGTCGTCGTGCTGCACGCTCACGCTGGTGAGGGCTTCCTCGGTGCGCAGCGGCCGGACCTCGCTGATCGCGCTGACGAACGTGGTCTTGCCCGCGCCGAAGCCGCCGGCGATGAGGATCTTGAACGCGGCCAGCGGGCCGCCGGTGCCGCTCTCAGAGAGCCCGGAGCCCATGCAGCACCTCCCGCAGCAGCTGAGCGCTAGGCTGCTGGCCGGCCTCACGGCCCGGCATCACCCTGATCCGCCCCTGCTGGATGAGGTCGGCCAGCAGCACCCGGATCACGCCGACCGGCAGCCCGGTATCGGACGCCACGTCGGCCACGGTGGCCGGCTGCTGGCACAGCTTCAGGATCCGCCGGTGCTCGGGACTGAGCGCAAGCTGGTCGGCGGGCCCGGCCTGCGGCCGGAATCCACGATGATCGCGATCAGGTCCAGCACCTCGCCGTCAGCCGGCTCGGTCCGCCCGCCCGTCAGCGCGTACGGCCGCACCACGGGGTCCGAGTCCCGGTCGACCCACTTGCCGCCCGCACCCATCGGGACTCAATCCACCGTCATCTGGGTGGCCGGGAACCGTGGCCGGGCGGCCAGATGCGGTCCGGCCCGTTTCACCAGCATGGCCATCTCGTAGGCGACCAGGCCGGCGTCGGCGTTCGCCGGGCACAGGACCGCCAGGCAGCTGCCATGACCGGCGGCGGTGACGAACAGCAGGGCCTGCTCCAGCTCGATGATGGTCTGGCGCACCTCCCCGACCCCGAAGTGCTGGCCCGCGCCGCTGGCCAGGCTCTGCACCCCGGCGGCGAGCGCGGACAGCCGCTCTGCCTCATCCCGGCGCAGGCCGGTGGAGGACGCGATGGCCAGGCCGTCCCGGGACAGGATCACGGCCTTCCGGAAGTGCTCCACCCGGCTGGCCAGGTCGTCGAGCAGCCAGCTCAGGTCCTGGCCGGCCCCGGCCGCCTCCTGCTCCTGCATCACGTCTCCTCGCTGTCCGGAGCGGGGGACCCCGTGCGTCTGGGCAGCGGCGGCGCCGCCGCATCCGGCGGCTGCGGGGGATCGTCCTCGCGGCCGCGGCGCCAGCCTGTCTGCAGTGACGCCGCGAGGTCGCGGGCCTGCTCCGGGGAGCGGCCGTCGGACGGGGCCGCCGCGCTCCGCGCCGGGCGCCCGGCCGCCAGGTTGTCCCGCAGATGCGGCGACAGGCTCGCCTGCCGGGTGCGGTGCGGCAGGCCGCGGCGGGGTGGGGCCGCCCCGTTGCCTCCGGGGGGCACGGCACTTCCCGGTGCCCCGCCGCTTCCCCGTGGCCGCCGTGTGCTGGCCGGGGGCATGGCGCCGGGCGGGCGGGTGTTTCCCGGCCCGATGGTGCTGGCCGTCTCCGCGACGCTGGCCGGCGGGGTGAGGCCCGCGGCCTGCGCTGAGCCGGCAGGCACGGCGGTGGTACCTGGCTGGCCGGTGGTTCCTGGCTGGGCCGTAGTCCCTGGCTGCGCGGAGGTCCCTGGCTGCGCCAGGCCGGCCAGCGACGGCGTGACCGGCCGCCGGCCGGTCAGCGCGAGGGTCGCGCCGGCGCCGAGGTCCAGCGCGGCCGGGCGTCCGGAGCCGCGGCGCGCCGCGGGCAGCGAGCCCGTGTCCGAGGCCGCGGACGCGGACACGAGCACGACGATGCTGTTGGGCATCAGCACGATCGCGGTGGTGCCGCCGTACGGGGACTGGCGCAGCGAGACCCGGACGCCATGGCGGGCGGCCAGCTTGGCCCCGACGAACAGGCCGAGCCGGTCGGCGTTGGCGAGGTCGAAGTCCGGCGGCTGGGCGAGCTGCTGATTGATCTCGGCGAGCTGGGCGGGCTCGATGCCGAGCCCGCGGTCGTCGATCTCCACGGCGAAGCCGTTGGCCACCCGATCCGCCCGGACCTCGACCCGGGTTCCCGACGGCGAGAACATGGTCGCGTTCTCGATCAGCTCGGCCAGCAGGTGGATCATGTCCGCCACGGCCGGGGCGGACACCGCGTCCTCGGACGTGGTCAGGACCGTGACCCGGCGGTAGTCCTCGACCTCCGCCATGGCGGCCCGGATGACGTCGATGACCGGGACCGGCGCGGTCCAGGACCGGCCCGGGGCCGCCCCGGACAGGATGGCCAGGCTCTCCGCGTGACGGCGCATCCGGGTGGTGAGGTGATCCAGCGCGAACAGGTCGGCCAGCGCTGCGGAGTCCGAGGCCTTCTGCTCCAGCGCGTCGATCAGCCGGAGCTGCCGCTGCAGCAGGGACTGGTTGCGCCGGGCCAGGCTGACGAACACCTGGCGGAGACCGTTGCGCAACCCGGCCTCCCCGGCCGCCGCCCCGAGGGCGGTCTGCTCCAGGCTGGCCACCGCCGCGAGGGCCTGGGCGATCTCCGCGTTCTTCGGCCGCGGCCGGGACTGTGCGGCCCCGGGCAGGCTGGCCGGCGGGACAGTGTCCCCGCTGCGCAGCCGCTCCAGCAACTGCGGAAGCTGCTCATCCGCGGTGCGGCGGGCCGCCGCCGCCAGCGCCGCGATATCGCGCGAGAGCCGGGCGGAGAAGCGGCCCATCAGAATGACGCATATCAGGACGATGAGGAGGCCCGCACCGACCAGGATCATTAATTCGATGACCTCGCGGTGGTCCGGCGACCACAAGCCATGCCCGCGCAGCGAGCTGCCCAGCAGCGCGCCCGCCGCCAGCGCCCAGAGCAAGATCATGCAGGTAGCCGGGATGGCCACGGTGGCGGCAAAGGTGAACCGGATCGTCCGCCGCGCGGCGGCTGGCTGCTTGGGGCCCGCCGAGCTGGATATGCCCATCTGGTCACTCCTGGATCGATCCCGTGCCCCGGAATCCCGTCACTACCCAACCGGACGCTACCGTAGGCGCCCTATCTTGTGTCATTAAGCACCAATTGTCATCGTGCTTCACGGAATTGCCGGCGTGTTAGCCGGACTGTTACGCCGGCCGATCCGGCCGGGGCCGCGGCTGAGCCTGGCCAGAGGTCCGCGCCACCCAGGCCGGCCGTCCCGCCCGGGCCCCCGGCCCTGGGCCGGCCCCGGCTCAGGTCACGCCGATCGCGTCCAGCTTCTCGCCGATGTACTCGTGCGCGACGACCGGCGGGAAACTCGTGCGGCCGATCGGCGCGGGCAGCGACTCCACGACGGCATCGTGGTTGGCCTCGTAGAAGAAGATCAGCGAGAGCAGGTCCTCGTCCGGCGCCTCGGCCTGCGGGGGCAGCACGCGGTGCCGGGTGGACCGCCAGCGATCGCCGGTCCAGCGGGCGAGCAGGTCGCCGATGTTGACGGTCAGCGCCGCCGGGTCGTACGGGGCGTCGATCCACGTTCCGCCGGCCGTGTAGATCTGCAGGCCGCCGCGGCCCGGCTCGCGGTCGAGCACGGTCACGGTGCCGAAATCAGTGTGCGGCCCGATCCGGAACTGCCCGGGTTCCGGGGGCTGGGCGGGGTCCGCGGGCGGATACCAGTTGAGGTTCACCCCGTAAGTGGGGTGATCAAGGAATGGCGCGAAGAAGCCGGCCGGCAGGCCCAGCGCCACCGCGCACAATGACATCAGCTCATCCGATAGCCAGCGCATCCGGCCGATGTAGTCGGTGACCACCGGCCGCAACTGCGGGACCTCGGCCGGCCAGACGTTGGGCCGGAACCAGCGGGCGTCGATGCCGGGGTCACCGGTCGGCTCGTCGGCGGCCAGCGAGAACGACTCCTTCAGGTCCGGCGGCGTGGCGGTGCCCTCCGCGTACCCGTTGGCTTCCGCGCCGGGCGGGATCCAGCCGCGGCCGCCCACCCTGATCGCGTACCGGGCCTTGGCCTCCGCGGGGAGGGCGAAGAACTCGCGGGCCGCGGCGCGGGTCTGCGCCCGCAGTGCCGCGGGCACGCGGTGGCCGGTGATGAGCAGGAATCCCGACGAGCGCAGGGCCTCGTCCACCTGCCGGGCGACCCCGGCCCGCTCCGGGGGGCCGCCGTCGAACCACGGGGCCAGGTCGATGACGGGGACGGTCGCGGGCACGGCATCGGTCCTTCCGGCGAGGGTTCGGGTGCCAGCATTGTCCCCCGGCCAGATCCGCCGAAAACGGTCACCGGCCCGGGAGGTCCGCCAGGCCTGACTTCTGACACGTGAGTGCGCACCCGAACGTGGCCAGCCGGGCCCGGGCATGCGGAAGGCTCAGGATCGGCGGGGGTTCGATAATCCGGCGGCGCCCGCCCACTTCGGCCAGGAAGCGGTGTCTGAGCACGCAGGAGGCACGCTGAACCTTCGTCGCGCAGCCACCGGCTGGCACCGGGCCGACGGCAATCCCAGGCAAGGAGTGATCATGGAAAAGGTAATTTTCGGAAACCACTCGGCAGTCCGGGTGTCCCGGGCAGAAAAGGGCAGAATCCGTGAATTCTATCGTGATGTCCTGGGCTGCACGATCACGAGAGAGGGCGATCAGAAAGACGACTTCCGGATGGGAGGCAACTTCTATATCGCGTTTCTCTACGAGGAGGACGGCGCCGCCCTGGATGAGAGTGGCTTTTCAAAGGCCATCTACCTGGAGCTGAAGGCCGCCAACGCCGAGGAAATGAGGCAGAGAATCGTCGCCTTCGGTGTCCGGGTACTCGAGGTACCGGACCCTCATCTCTACTTCCAGGCCCCGGGAGGGCAGGTCTTCCGGCTGGTCGGAATCAACGAGGACCTCACCAAATACGAGGGTACCGAGCATGGCGAGGGGTTCGTCGGGCGGCCGTTTGAATAAGCACGCGAACGCGCGGAAGCGCAAATCCGGGCCATGATTCACGTGGCCGCCGCCCGGCGATCAGCGGTTGGCCACGGCCTGCGCCAGCTGGTGGACGATCTGGATCAGGACCGGCCGTGGGGTGGCGAAGTTGAGCCGCACATGCCCCGCGCCCGCCTCCCCGAACGCGGGCCCGTCGTTCACCAGCACCCACGCCTTGTCCAGGAAGAACTCGCCGGGATGGTCGCCCAGGTCCAGCTCGCGGCAGTCCAGCCAGGCCAGGTAGGTGCCCTCCGGGGGCTGGTACCGGACGCCGGGCAGGTGCTCGGCGAGCAGGTTGCCGAGGAACAGCCGGTTCCCGTCGAGGTAGCTGAGCACCTCGGTGAGCCAGTCCTGCCCCTGCGTGAACGCCGCGATGTTGGCGTGCACGCCTGGTGTGCTCGCGCCGTGCTCGATCAACCGCCCCGACTGCGCCCAGGCCTCCTGGTCCGCGTCGTTGCTCAGGATGACCTGGGCGCACTTGAGCCCGGGCAGGTTCCAGCCCTTCGAGGCCGAGGTCGAGGTGAGCGTGTGGCCGGCCGTGACCTCGCTGATCGAGGCGTACGGGATGTGCCGGTGCCCGGGGTAGGTGAGCGGCGCGTGGATCTCGTCGGCGAACACGCGGCCGCCGTGCCGGTCCACGACCTCGCTGACCGCGGCCAGTTCCGCCCGCGTGTACACGCGGCCGACCGGGTTGCAGGGGCTGCACAGGACCAGCAGGTGGCCGCCCGCCCGGAAGGCGGCGTCGATGCCGTCCAGGTCGAGGACGCGGCGCCCGCCGTCCGTGGTCATTGGCACCTGGATGATCTCCCGGCCCAGCAGCGGCGGCACGGTCAGGAACGGCATGTAGGCGGGGGTAGGCAGGATCACCGGGCTGCCCGGGCGGGAAAAGAGGGTGATCGCCGCTTCGAGGCCCCTGATGACGTCGGGCAGCGGGCGGATCCGCTCCGGGTCCACGGCCCAGCCGTGCCGGTCGGCGAGCCACGCGGAGCAGGCTTCGGCCAGCTGCCGCGCCGCGTGCAGGGTGAGGTACCCGAAGTCCTGCCGGGTGATCACCTCGCGGAGCGCCGCCTCCACCTCCGGTGCGGTGCCGAAATCCATCTCGGCGACGAACGCCCCGAGGATGTCGGGGCCCGCGTAGGTCCACTTCAGGCCGCCCCGGCGGCGCAGCTCGGCCACGGTGATCCGGTCGAGCGACTCAGCCAGCGTGGTCACCGGGTCCTGGGTCACGGGGCTCTGGGTCACCGGGTCTCCTGGGTGTTCGGGCTCCGGGTCACCGGACGCCGGGTCATCGGGGCCCGGGCCCGGCCGGGGCGGTCAGCGCGCGGGCCGGTGCCGCGGGCCGGGGGGAGGCCGCGGCGGCCGGCTCCGGGCCCAGGCCAGGCCCGCTCGGGGGAGGGCCGGCCGGCGGGCGAACGCGGCGCGGCGCGGGCCGGTGCTCCGCGCCGCGGGCGACCACCAGCTTCACCTCGCGCAGGACCGAGAGGTCGGACCGCGGATCGCCGCGGACCGCGATCAGATCCGCGTCCTTGCCCGGCTCGATCGTCCCGGTCCGGTCGTCCACGCCCAGCGCCCGGGCCGCCCGCAGGGTGGCCGCGTCCAGGATCTCCGTGGCAGGCAGGCCCACCATGGCCAGCGCCTCCAGGCCCGACACGTAGGCGTCGTGCGGGCAGTTGTCGATCCCGGCGTCCGTCCCCGCGATGATCTGCGCACCGCCCGAATACAGCCCCATGATCACCTTATCCAGCGCGTCACCGAAACGGTCACGCAACGTCAGCGCGTGCACGTTCATGGTCGGACATACGTATATGCCCGCGGTGGCGATCTCCTCCACCACGGCCGGGTCGAAATCCGAGCCGTACTTCCGGTCGGGCCCGGCGAACGAGCAGTGCTCGATGGTGTCCACCCCGGCCGCCACGGCCTGGACGATGCCCTGCCTGCCGTGCGCGTGCGCCGCCACCCGCTTGCCGAGCCGGTGCGCCTCGGTCACCACCGCGTCCAGTTCGGCCGGGCTGAACTGGGCGGACCACGGCGGCGCGCCCTCGGTCATGAACCCGCCGGTGGACATGACCTTGACGAAGTCGGCGCCCATCTTGTGGTGCAGCCGCACCATCCGGCGCAGCTCGTCCGCGCTGTCACACTCCCCGCCCATGAACCAGCAGTGCCCGCCGGTCGGGGTGAGCGGCCGGGCCGCGGTCACCAGCCGCGGGCCCTCGGCCATCCCGCTCGCGATCGCGGCCCGGACCGCGACGTCGAGGAAAGACCGCGCGCCCAGGTCCCGCGCGGTGGTGACGCCCGCCGAGAGCAGCTCACGGGCACTGCGCAGCATGAGAATCAGCTGCTCGGTATCGGTTTCCGCGTTCATCCGGGCCACCGGGCCGGGGCCGCCGTCGAAGCCCAGGTGAACGTGCGCGTCCACCAGCCCGGGCAGCACCGTCAGATCACCGAGGTCAACCACGTCCGGGGGCAGGCCGTGCTCTGCCTCGAGGGAATCGAGCGGCCCGGCCGCGACGATCCGGGTGCCGTCGACCAGCACGCCGGCGTGCGGGATGAGCTCACTGCGCGCGCCGGTCAGCAGCGCGCCCGTCTGGTAAAGGCGCATGGCCGACCCCTCTGACTGCCAGCGGTGAGTATGGCCGGAAATTTTGCACACCAAAACATTCAGCTGGCACCGACGCTAAGACGGAGGGCGGCTCCGGTCAATGGGGCGCCCGGGAGACGAAACGCGGCAGTAATGCGGTGCGCGGTTGTTTATCTGGCGGAAACACGGGGGGCCGTGGCCGTCTCCGGGGAAAGAAGCGGCCGGCGGGCATTTGGTAGCATCGCGACTTGCCTACCAGGGTGCGGGGTTCCGCGTTCAGCCCGGCCGGAGCCACCCAGGCCCAGGGGAGTGATCGGCATGAGCATGCCGCCAGCACCGGTCGCGGACCCGGCGGACCGGCGGGCCAGCCTGTTCACCCCGGGACCCCGGCTGGGCTGGGTGTTCCGCGACCGCCGCCAGCTCGCCGCGCCGTTCCCCGAGCCCCGGCCCGACCTCGAGGCGATGCGGGCCGCCGCGGCGCAGCGGGCTGAGTCGGCCGACCAGGCGTACCGGAAGATCCGGAAGTTCCTGGGGATCCCCAGCACCCTGCTGTTCGTCGTGCTGCTGCTGGCCAACGGCTGCGCGGCCAACATCAACGGCAGCGGCCCGCCGGTCGTCAGCGACCTGATCGCCCTGCTGATCTGCGGCCCGGGCATGACGCTCACCTTCCTGCGGTGGCGCAGGGCGCGCCTGGCCGCGGCCGCCGTGACCCGGGTCCCCGACGATCACGAGCGGGCGGCCGCGGCCTGGCAGCAGCGGGCGGACGCCTGGCAGCGGGACGAGCTGAGGCGGCTGGAGCACGCGGCCGAGTGGGGCAGCGCCGAGCTTCCGGCCAGCACGCTGCGGGCCGACGTGTTCGGCGGCAGCCTGCGCGGCTGGCAGGCCCTGCTCACCACGCACGGCACCTCCCTGCTGGCCAGCCAGCCGGTGCTGGCCGTGGACCTGACCGGCGAGGTGATCTGCCAGGAGCTGACCGACACGGCCCGGGCCGCGGGCGTGCCCACGGCGGTCTGGCTGCTGCCCGCCCAGCTGGGCGCCTCCGGCGTGCTGGCCGGGCTGTCGGCGGCCCAGTTCGCGGACGCCCTGGCCGAGGCGGTGCACGCCGGTGGCAGCGCGGGTGCCGCCCGTGCCGAGCGGGCCGTGGACACCCGGGTCCTGGAGCAGCTGCACGGTGCGCTCGGCGGTGACGTCACGCCGGTCCGGCTGGCCGCGGCGGTCCGGGCGGCCCTCGGCCACGCCGACCACGGCTCCGTGCTCACCCCGGCCGAGCAGGCGCTCATCTCGGCGGACTTGTTCCCCGCGGAGTACCGGCGCCAGATCGAGCCGAATTTAGTACGGATCGAGGCCTTCCTGACCGCGCTGGCCCAGCACACGGATCTGGCCAATACCGGGCAGCCCGGCCAGCCCCCGGCCACTCCTGAGCCGCCGGCCTACTACACCTGCCTGGCCCTGGAGCCCGCGGCGCGGAGCGCCCGCGGCGAGGTCCTGGCCGCGCTGGCGGTCCAGTGGCTCACCGTCCAGGTGACCAGCAGCAACGACCCGGCCCCGGCCGTCATCATCGCCGGTGCGGACGAGATCAGCCGCCCGCACCTGGAACGGCTGGCCGGGGCGTGCGAGCGGCGCGGCGTTCCGCTGACCCTGCTGTTCCGCCATCTGCGCGACACCGGGCTGGGCATGCTCGGCGGCGGTGCCGCCGCGTTCATGCGGCTGGGCCACCACGCCGAGGCGGAGCAGGCCGCGGCCTACATCGGCAGGCAGCACCGGTTCGTGCTCTCCAACGTGACCGCTTCCCTGGGGGGCAGCGACACGCACACGATCACCGAGACCGAGGGCCAGACGGTTACCGACACCATCCACATCGGCGGCCACCCGGGGTGGCAGGGCACGCCCCTGCGGCGCGGGCTGCGGAACCCGGGCCACGACGAATCCCGGCGTCACTCCCGGAGCAGGTCGGTGTCCCGGAACTGGTCCACTGCCCGCTCCTGGGCCGAGAGCACCAACTGGAGCAACGCCGCGGCCAGCCAGCGGGTCTACGAGTACGAGGTCGAGCCCGCGGTCCTGCAGAACCTGCCCGACCAGGCGCTGCTGCTGGTCACCCGGGGCTCCGGCGGCCCGGTGCTCACCTCCGTGGAATGCGACCCGGCCATCGTCACCCTGCCCCGGGTCAGTACCTCGCCGCTGCCCGACCCGGCTGACGTGCAGCGGTCCGGCCCGGCGGCCGGCGACCTGGCCGGGGCGGGCCGGCCGGAACTGTCCCGCCCGGGCGTCACCCTGGGGCAAACCGGCCCGGATCGGACGGCGCTAGGCCAGACTGCAGGGGGTCACGGTGAACCCCGGTGACCCGGCGCCGGGCCCAGGCCCGGATGCAGCCGACCGAGGAGTGAGATGGACCCGACCACGCTCATCGTGACCGCGCTGGCGGCCGGAGCCAGGGCCGCGCACCGCGGCGGTGTCCCGGCCGCCTTACCGGACGCGCACGCCGGGCTTCTGGAGCTGGCCCGCCAGCGGCTTACTGGCCGCCCGAACGGCGCCATGGTGCTCAGACAGCACGCGGAGGACCCCGCGAGATGGGGCCGCCCGCTGGCCAAGGCCCTGGAAGCGGAGGGTGCTGGCGGGGACGCCGGGCTCATCGGGGCCGCGCAGGCTGTCCTGCGGCTGACCGACGAGGCCGGGTCCCGCCGGGGCAAGTACGCCCTGGACGCCGCCAGCCCGTCCGGTCAGGCCCCCGGCTGACCGGACCGGGCGGCGCCCGCTCCCCGCGCCCGCGGGCACCGCCCGGCTATCCCCTAGGGGCGGCGTGCCGGGTGACGAACACGGCCGCCCGCTGTGGTCCCAGCACAGACGTCCCCGGTGGAGCCCGTCTGCAGAACCTGTGCAGGAGATGTGGAGCGCTCAGGCTCCGGGCCAGCATCAGGACCGGCGTCGCGACCAGCCTCAGGACTGGTATCAGGGCCGGGCGCGGGCGGGCCGCGGCGGGACCGGGCCCGCCGGAGCAGCCGCCTGGCCACCTCGATCACGCCGCTGACCACCACGGTGAGACCCAGGCCGACCAGCAGCCCGGCCCACGGCCGGCCCTCAAAGGCCTGGCCGCCGAGCCGGCCGATGGCGAACGCGTAGCTCGCCCAGACCGCACCCGCGACGGCGGTGGCGACCACGAAGCTGCGCCGCGGGTAACCGATGAGTCCGCAGGTCAGGGTGACTGCGGTCCGGCCGCCCGGGATGAACCGGCAGGCCACGATGATCCGGGTGCCGTACTGCGCCAGCGAGCGCTGCGCCCAGGCGTGCCGGCGTGCTCCGCGTTCGCCCGCGAAGACCCACCGGCTGACGGCCGGCCCGAACCGCCGGCCCACGAGGTAGGCGGCGTTGTCGCCGAGGAAGGCACCGAGCGCGGCCAGTGTGACCAGCACTCCGATCCGGGGGTCGGTGCTGCCCGCGGTCGCGACACCCAGGGCGATCACCGCGGTCTCGCTCGGCAGGACCGGGATCAGCGCGTCAAGCGCGGGGACCAGGACCGCGATGAGATAGGAAACCGGGGAGCTGATGTCCAGCTGGGCCAGGTCGATCACCAGCGTCCGCCGCGGTGCCGGGAGCTCAGGACCCGGGCCAGCACGATGGCCAGGGCCGCGCCGAAGATGATCCAGGGCGCGATCACGATCAGGTCGTTGCCGGTCATCTCATCAGTGCAGCCGGCGGCGGTGCCGGGCAGGTGGAGCCGTGATGGCGATGGTATGGAGCCGGGCCGCCAACCCGCGTCCCCGGGCGTGCGTCCCCGATACCGGTCCCTGGCTGCGGGATCATGGGAGAACGGCCGGACGGCGCGGCTGGGCTGCAGCCTGGGACCCGGCGGCGGGAGAGGCAGGTGACGGTAATGGCGGCGACGGTGCTGGTCGTGGAGGACGAGCGCAAGCTGCGCGACCTGGTCCGCTCGTACCTGGAACGGGCCGGGTTCACCGTGCTGAGCACCGACTCCGGCGCGGAGGCGCTCACCCTCGCCCAGTCGGCCGCCCCGGACCTGGTCATCCTCGATCTCGGCCTGCCGGACGTGGCGGGCGAGACGGTCGCCCGCGAGCTGCGCGCGGCCGGGCCGACGCCGATCCTGATGCTGACGGCCCGCAGTACCGAGGAGGACCGGATCCGCGGCCTGGAACTCGGCGCCGACGACTACGTGACCAAGCCGTTCAGCCCGCGGGAACTGGTGCTGCGGGTCCAGGCCGTGCTGCGCCGAAGCGGCCCGGTGGGAGCACAGGACGTGGCCGCCTACGGCGACGGCGAGCTGGTCATCGACGAGCCGCAGCGCCAGGCCACCGTGCGGGGCTGCGTCGTCGCCCTGACCCCGACCGAATGGGGTGTGCTGGTCGCCCTGGCCACCGTGCCGGGCCGGGTGTACTCGCGGTTCGAGCTGATCAACCGGGTCCGGGGGTACGAGTTCGAGGGGTACGAGCGCACCGTCGACTCGCACGTGAAGAACCTGCGCCGCAAGATCGAGGACGACCCGGGCAACCCGCGGATCGTCCAGACCGTGCTGGGCGGCGGTTACCGGCTCGGCCTGCCCCGCGATGGCTGACGGCCTGGCCCCGGTGCCTGGCCCCCCGGCCCGGGGCGGGGCCATCGGGCTCCGCCTGGCGCTGGCGTTCCTGAGCGTGGCGCTGGTGGCGATCGTCCTGCTGGCCGGCCTGACCGCGGTGTTCTCCGCCGCGGACGTCTCGGCCCTGGCCGCACGGCAGCAGGCCCAGCTGGCCAGCGCGGTCGCGGTGGCGGCGGGCGCGGCCTGGGACCGGCAGAACAACTGGGCAGCCGCGGACCTGGGCCCGGTGCTGGACCTGGCCGCCCAGACCGGCGCGGACGCCCAGATACGCGACGCGGCGGGCCGGCCGGTGGCCTCCTCGCCCGGGTTCGCCGGGCACCCTGGCGCCCAGCTCAGCGCGCCGGTCGTGGTGCGGGGCCAGCGGACCGGAACGGTCGTGGTCCGGTTCAGCGGATCGGGCCTGGGCGGGGCGGAGCACAGCCTGCGCAGCGCGCTGCTGCGGGCCATCGCCGGGACGGCCGGGCTGGCCGCGCTGATCGCGCTGGTGATGGGACTCGCGGTGGCCCGGCGGATCACCCGCCCGGTGGAGCGGATCATCACCGTGACCCGGGCCATGGGCGGCGGGGACCGCGCCGCCCGGGTCGGCCCGGTCGCGGCGCCCGGCGAGCTGCGTGAACTGGCCACGGCGTTCGACCAGATGGCGGACACCCTGGACCGCCAGGAGCAGCTGCGCCGCGACCTGGTCGCGGACGTGGCCCACGAGCTGCGCACCCCGGTCGCGATCCTCCAGGCGGGCCACGAGGCCCTGCTCGACGGCGTGGTCGAGGCGACCCCGGACCAGTTGACCTCGCTGCGTGACGAGGTGCTCAGGCTGGCGCGGATGGTGGACGACCTGCAGACCCTGGCGGCGGCTGACGCGGCCACGCTCCAGCTGTCGCTGAGCCGGTGCGACCTGGCCGAGGTGACCGCGGCCGCCACGGACAGCCTCGCCGGGCGGTTCGAGGCCGCCGGCCTCACCGTCGAGCGGCAGCTCGCCCCGGCGTGGGTCATGGCCGACCCGCGCTGGCTGCATCAGGTGGTGACGAACCTGCTCACCAACGCGCTGAAGTTCACTCCGGCCGACGGCCAGGTGACCGTCAGGTCAGCGACCGACGGGCCGTCCGCCGTGCTCCGGGTCACCGACACCGGGGCCGGGATCCCGGCCGACGAGCTGCCGCACATCTTCGAGCGGTTCTGGCGCGGCCAGCAGGCGGCGCACACCTCCGGCAGCGGCATCGGGCTCGCGGTGGCGGCCGAGCTGGCCCGGGCCCACGGCGGCCAGCTGGCCGCCAGCAGCGAGCCCGGGCGCGGCACCGAGATGACGCTCACCCTGCCCGCAGCCTGACCTGCTACGGCTGGCCGGCCCGCCGCCTGATCCTCAGCGGGCACCCAGGGCTTCTTCACCCCGTCACCACACCAGGCGCACAACCCCTGCATCCACGGCCGGTTACCTGAGCCCGTCGCCCTGATCCGGCGACCCCCCCGAGGGCGCGGATCAGGGCGGCCCACCCGCTGCGGTGCTGGTGATCCGCGGCACCGAGAAGAGGAGAGGACATGACCGCCGCGACCGAGGACCTGCTCACCGCGACCGGCAGCCTGCCGGCCGGGACGGCGTACACCGGGCTGGCCGGCACCGGGCTGGCGTACACCGGGCTGGCGTACACCGGACCGCCCAGCACCGTGCAGGCGCACCGCATCTTCATCCGGGCCACGTCCCTGGAGATCTGGGACGCGCTGACCCGGCCGGGCTGGACCCAGCAGTACGGCTACCGGGCCCCCGCCCAGTACGACCTGCGGCCTGGCGGCGCGTACCGGGCCTTCGCCAGCGTGACCATGAAGATGCGCGGCATCGACGGCGTGATCTTCGACGGCGAGGTCCTCGAGGCCGATCCGCCGCGGCGGCTCGTGCAGACCTGGCGCGTGCTGTTCGACGTGCGCACCCGGGACGAGGCGGATACCCAGCTGACCTGGGAGATAGAGGAGGGTAACCGCGGCGTGAGCACGCTGACGCTCACCCACGACCTGGCGGGTGCACCACACACGGCAGCACTGGCCGAGGGGCGGCACGGGACCGTGCTGCCGGACACCCCGGGCGGCGGCTGGGCCTGGATCCTCAGCGACCTGAAGACGCTGCTGGAGACCGGCCGGCCGCTGGCCGCCTGACCCGCCGGGCCAGGCCGGGTCCGCCATGGCGTGGTTCCTGATCGTGACCGCCGGGCTGTTCGAGACGGGGTTTGCGGTGCTGCTCAAGCAGAGCGCCCATTTCAGCCGCCTGTGGCCCACGGTCGGCTTCGCGGCCTGCGCTCTGATCAGTTTCGGCCTGCTCAGCCTGGCCCTGCGCCGGCTGGAAGTGGGCCCGGCGTACGCGGTCTGGACCGGCATCGGGGCGGCGGGCACGGCCGTGACCGGGATGATCATCCTGGGCGACACCGTGTCCGCCGCCAAGCTGGTCTCGATCGGGCTGATCCTGGCCGGCGTGATCGGGCTCAACCTGTCCGGCGTCACCCCCTGACCCCCTGACCCCTGACCCCTGCCCCCTTGACCCCGGTTCCCTGGGCGGCATGGGCACCGCGCGGCACCACCACCGCCGGGACGTCCCGTGCCGCCCGGGGGGCCGGCCCGGGATGGTTCTCGTTGCGGCGGCTGAAGCCGGTTCCGGCGCGGCCGGAACCGGGCGGGCCGGCGTGCGGGAGCGACACGCGCGGACGCCCTGCGCGCCTCCCCGGGGTGTTCGCCCGGCTTCGTTACCATCTGCCCGCGGAGGGCGGTGGGAATGGCACAGGGGCACGCGCGGCACCGGCTGGCGGGCTGATGCTGGGGCATTCGCATGCCCTGTCCGGCGGGGTGGCCGGCCTGGCCGCGGGCATCTTCCTGCACCTGCCGATCCCGCAGACCGCGGCGCTGGCCGGCTTCACCGCGGGCATGGCGCTCCTGCCCGACCTGGACAAGTGCGGGTCGTCCCCGGCCCGGTCGCTCGGTTTCGTGTCCGAGGCGGTCGCCTGGGTCTTCGGCCGGATCAGCGGCGGCCACCGGCACGCCACCCACTCGTTCCTCGGCATCGCGGTGTTCACCGTCCTGGCCTGGGCCTCCTGCCACTTCCGGGCCGACTGGGGCGGCCAGGCCGGGCTCGCGCTGCTGATGACGCTGAGCGTGTCCGCGGCCCTGGAGGCCCTGCATATCGCCCGCGGTCACGTGGCCGACCTGGCCGGGATCGCGGTGGCCGCCGCGGCGGTCTGGTACGGGTACGGCCTGCGGTTCATCCCCATCGCGGTGCTGCTCGGCTGCGCCACCCACATCACCGGGGACATGCTGACCGACTCGGGCTGCATGCTCGGTTACCCGTGGTCCCGGTACCGCTTCCACCTGCTGCCCGAGCCGCTGGCCTTCACCACCGGCACCCTGCCGGAGTTGCTGATCATCGACCCGATCCTGTCCGGGGCGGTGCTGGCCCTCGCGGTCTGGATCGTCGATCCCGCGTGGCTGCAGGCCCAGTGGGGTGCATGAGGGGCGGCAGGTCACTTGGTGGTGAACGCGGTCGTCAACCGGGTGGTCGCCAGCAACGCCGCCGCGGCGCGGATGTTCGACGGCCGGCCGACCACGTCAAGGCCGGGGTGCTCGAGCCCGGCGGGCAGCTCGTGCTGAGCCTCAAGCACGGCGAGCAGGGCGCCACCAAGGCCGACGTGGCCAGCCTGCGCGACCAGCTCAGCCGGATCGAGGCCCGGCTCGGCCCGGCATCCTGACCCGGCACTATTGGCGGCTTGCCCCTAATTCGTGAACTTGGAGGATAAGCGCGGACGGTCTTTTCCGCCACTCATTTCGTCATGTCTGTGTATAGTCGCGGGTGGCCGCGATGCGGCCGGGGGGAGCGCGCACAGTACGCCGGAAACTGGTTACGGCGAGTCATGGCGCGCCGCTGCATCGGGAAGAGGCCATGCGACTTTTAACCCGGCTGGGTGCCGGACGGTTCGGGAACGTGCTCGCCGTGGCGGTGCTCGCCCTGGCCGCGGGCCCGGGCTCGTCGGCACTGGCCGCGGCGCCCGCCAGCGTCCTGGGTGCCTACACCGGATACGGGAATGCCCTGGCCGACCAGGCCATCGGCGCCCAGCTGGGCCAGCCCCTGGCGTTCGGGTCGGACTACATTCCCTACGCCCAGGGGTGGGCGGGCATGGTCAGCCCGGACATCGAGACCCGCTGGGCGGATTCCGGCCTGCGGATGGTCTTCGGCGTTCCCATGTTCCCGGCGTCCTGCGGTCTTTCCAGCGCCTCCTGCTGGAATGCGGGGGCGGCCGGCAGCTACGACGGTTATTTTTCGCAGCTGGCCCGGAATCTGGTCAGGAACGGCCAGGGTAATGCCATCCTCCGGCTCGGCTGGGAATTCAACGTGCCGAAGGCGTACGCCTGGTACGCGGCAGGATATGCGCCGCAATTCGTGCGGTACTGGCGGAATATCGTCACGGCCATGCGCGCCGTGGCCGGCGCCGATTTCACCTTCGACTGGAACCCCAACCTCGGCAGCGCCCTCAGCGACCTGGCGGCCTACTACCCGGGCGACGGCTACGTCGGCGCGATCGGGTTCGACGTCTACGACATGGCCTGGCGGGCCTATCCGGGCCCGCAGGCCGTCTGGCAGCAGGACCTGGCCGGGACCGGCGGCCTGGACTGGCTGGTCTCCTTCGGTGCCGCGCACGGCAAGCCGCTGTCCGTCCCCGAGTGGGGGCTCGGGATCACCACCTCGCCGGCCGGCAGCGGGAACGTCGGCGGCGGCGACGATCCCTTCTTCGTGGACCAGATGGCCAGCTTCATCGCCAGCCACGACGTCATCGAGGCCGGCCTGTGGGACCCCGCGGGCCAGTTCCCCTCGGCGGCCAACCCGGCCGCGACCGCCGCGCTGGTCAGGGATTTCGGGTCGCCGTCAGGGACGGGATAGGCCGGTAAGTGCGGCCGAACCGGGCCATTCTGGTGCAGACAACCAGGGTGGCCCGGTGCCACAGTTGGGGCATGAGCGAATCGCTGAGCGTCCGTGGTCTCGCCGCGATGGACCGGGACCGCAGTCACGCCCTGTTCGGCCAGACGATGGGCTACGTCGCGGTCACCGCCGGTTTCTTCGCGCTGGGTTCCTACCTGGGCCGCACGCTGGCCGAGGGCTGGGCCATCGTGTGGTTCATCGTCGCGTTCGCGTGCCTGATCATCATGAACTTCACGGTCCGGCGGTCCCGCGGGCTCACCGTGGCGCTGCTGCTGGCCGTGGGCCTGGCGCTGGGGCTGGCCATGGCGCCGGCGCTCGTCTACTACGCCAGCACCAACCCCCAGGCGCTGTGGCAGGCGGGCGGGGCTACCGCCCTGTTCATCGCGGGGTTCGGCGCGGCCGGCTACGCGACCCGGCGGGACCTCTCGGGGCTGGCGCGGCTGAGCTTCTGGGCGCTCATCGTGCTCATCCTGTTCGGCATCGTGCTCATCTTCGTGCGCATCCCGCACGGCTCGCTGATCTACTCGGCGCTCGGCCTGGTGATCTTCGCCGGGCTGACCATGGTCGACTTCCAGCGGCTGCGGCGCTCGGCGGACCTCGACTCCGCGCCGCTGCTGGCCGCGTCGATCTTCCTGGACGCGCTGAACGTGTTCCTGTTCTTCCTGCGGATCTTCTCCCGCGGCGACTGAGTCATTGGCGCCAATACGGCCGGCCGCATGTGTTAACTCTTCATCACGTCATTGAAGGCTGAATTGAGAAAATTTAAGATCGGCTTAAGGAGCGGCTGCCAATGGCCGCCCCAAGCGAGAGGTGACCCCACCATGCGCCATCCTCGTCCCGGTCTGCTGGCCCGCTTCTTAATGGTAGGAGTGCCAGCGTTCGGCCTGCTCGCAGCCTTCGGCCCCGCCGCGGGCGCGAGCGCGGCCGCGCACGCCAGCAGCGCCGCGCCGCCCAGCGCCCGCGCCGCCGCGGTGGCCCGGCAGACCCTCCGGCACCTGTCGATCGGGCAGCACGCCGCCGACCACCGGGTGTCCGGCCCATCGCTGCGGATCAAGGGATTGACCCAGGTCCAGAGCACGAACTGGTCCGGCTACGCCGACACGGGCAGCGGCTTCTCCACCGTCACCGGCAGCTGGACGGAGCCCTCGGTCAGCTGCACCTCGACGACCTCGCTCGCCGCGTTCTGGGTCGGCATCGACGGCTACAGCAGCAGTTCGGTGGAGCAGGACGGCACCCTGGCCGAGTGCTACCGCGGCACCGCGTACTACTACACGTGGTGGGAAATGTATCCGACCAACGCCATTCAGGTCGTCGGCTCGACGCTTCGCGCGGGCGACAGCATCACGTCCTCCGTGGTCCGCAGCGGCACCAGTTATACCCTCAAGGTGACCGATTCAAGTCGCTCCGCGGATAGTTTTTCCACGACCCAGGCGTGCTCGGGCTGCGCCAATTCCAGCGCCGAGTGGATCGCCGAGGCACCGAGTGGCAGCAGCGGCGTGTACCCGCTGTCGGACTTCCACAGCTGGACCGCGTCGGGGGCCACGGTGAAGGCCGGCTCGACGTCCGGGGTGATCTCGACCTTCTCCGACGATGAGATCACCATGATCAACTCTTCCGGCGCCACCAAGGCCCTCCCGGGGGCCCTAAACGGCAGCGGCAACGGTTTCGCCGTCACCTGGGAGCGCAGCTCGTAGCCGCAGGTCAGGGCCTACATGCCCCGCAGCCCGGTGCGCCGGGTTGCGGGGCATTGTGGGGTTAATACCGCCCAAATACCGTGCTAAGAGTTCCCCGTGGGTTAGGGTGCTGTGCTTGTCGGGCTTTCCGGCTGAGTATCGCTGGCCACCGTGAACCCGTGGTCACCGCAGCGGAAGGCACCCTGCGATCTGGGAGCCCCTTGTGGGTCCGTATCGCGTATTTCGCCGTCTTCTGATCGCTTTCATGGCGACGGCATCCCTCGCGGCGATCCCCATCGCCACCACTTCCCAAGCCGCCTCCGCCGGGACAAGGACCCCGCGACTGGCGGCTTACATCTGGGCCTACCACCACACGGCGGGCCACGCGTACTGCTGGGGCGGCGCCGGGCCGAGCTGCTACGACTGCTCCGGGGTGGTGATGGCGGCCTACGCCCGGGAGGGCATTACCTTCGGCCGGTCCACCACCGCCATGCTCGGCTCGGGCCGGCTGATCCGGGAGAGCATGCGCCAGGCGCGCCGGGGTGACCTGGCCTTCTACGGCACCGGGCATGTGGAGTTCTTCATCCGGCCTGGCCACACGTTCGGTGCCCTGGACGCCGGGACCCTGATCGGCTGGCATCAGTGGAATTCCTACTGGCATCCCACGATGTTCTTCCGGGTCCGGGGCGCGGGCTGATGCGCGCGGCCTGATCCGGGCCGGCCCGCCACCACGGCGGCCGATCTGCCCCCGCGAAACCGGGCAAACCACCACCATTTTTTCTCAAACGGTCCGGGGCCGTGATTAGCGCGCCCTGACGCCGGGAACGCTGCCTGTCGGGACCACCCGGGGGGCGGGAGAAGCGTGGCGGTGCGAGCACGGCGGGGGCGGACGGCGCCGCGGCGGCGGCCGGCCTGAGCCCGGCGGCCCGGATCGCCCGGGGCGGGGCGGCGCGTTACGGCTTGCGGGCCACGCCCGCGAACGCGTTGACGACGACGTGCGGGTTGGCCTCGCCCCGCCATTCGGGCACCGCCACCAGCCCCGGCTCGACCAGGTCGAGGCCCTCGAAGTACGCGGCGATCTGGGCCCGCGGGCGGGGTGTCAGCCGGGTGGGGCCCATCCGCGGATTGATCTTCGAGGCGACGCGGCTGGCCCCGTCCCCGATATCGGTCGTGGTGTCCGAGATCACCAGGTAGCTGCCGGACGGCACCGCGTCCATCAGCTCGGCGACGATCTGCCGCGGCTCATCGGAGTCGGGGATGTACTGCAGCACCATGAGGGCCATGACGGCCACCGGCTGGGCGAAGTCCAGCACCTGGGCCGCCGACTTGATGATCTTGGCGGTATCCCGCGCATCGGCATCCACGTAGGCGGTGGCGCCCTCCGGCGTGCTGGTCAGCAGCGCGCGGGCGTGGGCCAGCACGATCGGGTCGTTGTCGACGTAGACGATGCGGGACTCCGGCGCGGTCTGCTGTGCCACCTCATGGGTGTTATCCGCGCTCGGCAGGCCGGTGCCCACGTCCAGGAACTGGCGGATGCCCTGCCCGGCCACGAACTCGACGGCGCGGCGCAGGAAGGCCCGGTTCGCCCGGACCCCGGGCAGGATGTCCGGGGTGACCGCGATGGCCTGCTCGGCCGCCTGGCGGTCCGCCTCGTAGTTGTCCTTCCCGCCCAGCCAGTAGTTGTAGATCCGGGCCGGATGAGCCACCGACGTGTCGAAGGACAGCGAGTTGCCCGCCGCGGCATCCGCGGCCGGGTTGTCGTGGTCCTGGCGGCCCGGGGGAGGATCCTGGCTGCTCATGGGCTCGTGCCTTTCCCGTTGGCCGCGCAGTATGCCGTCATCCAGGCGGCGGAGCCCTGCATTGGCCGGCGGCAGGACCCCCGGCCCGGCTGAGCGGCGTTTCCAGGGCCCAACCTATCCGGTGGCAGCGGAAGCGTCCGCCGCCGCCCATCCGGGAATGGCCGCCGCGGGAATGGTGCCGGCGTGATCCTCACAGCCTCCGGAGGCCTTTGAGGACACGGTCCAGCAACTCGGGAGTCGGCGGCTCGGTCTGCTGGTACGCGATGCAGGCGCGCGGGATGCGCCGCGGCAGGCGCGGAGCGCGGCATCGGGTGGTGTCCGGATTGGCCGCGCCGCTGCCTTCGGCGCGGGCAGGCCGTCCGTCACGGTAGGTCAGCAGGCCGATCAGTTGGTTCACGGGTTGTCTCCGCCTCCAGCGCGTCGGCCGCCGTGTCGTCGGCGGCAGCCAGCGTGGCCAGATCTTCGGCCGGCACCAGCACGGCCGGCGGGCGCCGCCCCTCACGGCGCAGGTGATCCAGGCCGCGGTGCCGCCCGACGGTCACCACCCAGCCACGGAAGCCGTCGTAATCACCCTGGAACCGGCCCAGGTCCCGGGCGACCTGGAGCCAGGTCTCGGAGGCCACATCCTCAGCGTCGTCACCTGCCAGGGCCCGCAGGTAACGCACGAGTCGTGGCTGGATATCCCGGTACAGCACGCGGAACGCTTCCGTGTCTCCCCGCTGAGCTGCGGCCAGCGCGAGCTCGGGATCCGGTCCGCCCGGCCTCCTCCTGGTCCGGCCACCGTCCATCTCCTACCGGCACCGGCGTGCCTGTGACCCGATCCATGGCGGACCATGATGGTTCATCGAAACGGCTGGCTCGGAGGATCGGCGGAGATATCAGTAAAATCCGTCCCGCTGAGGAGGGGGCCCGGGGCACGGCCCCCGGCCGCGGGGACCTAGGTGCGCCGGAGGCAGGGAGCCACGGTTACGGCTTCACCGCCGAGTCGAGCAGTTGCCGTAGCACCGTGGTGTAATGCTCCAGCGCGGCCCGCCCGCTGTGGGTCAGCGCGACCGAGGTCCGCGCGGTGACGCCGCTGCCGTTCTTGTGCGTGCTGACGTACCCGGCGTCCTCGAGCTTGCGCAGGTGGGTGATCAGGTTGCCCGGCGTCAGCCCGATCAGTTCCTGCAGGCGGGTAAACGAGAGATTGTCGCCGTCATCCAGCGTGGCCAGCGTGACCGCGATGCGCAGCCGGGCGGGTGCGTGGATGACCGGGTCGAGCTCATCGTCACTCATGCGCGGTGCAGCACCGGCTCGATGACTCCCGCCAGCAAGAAGGCCAGGCCTCCCGCCAGCGCGCCCACCGCCCAGATCCCCGCCGGGCCGGCGAACGCCCCGCCGGCCGCCACAGCCACCAGCCAGACGCCCAGGGCGCACATGGCCCAGTCCAGCCGCAGGGCGCTGCTGGCCAGGTAGAACAGTCCCGCCACCAGGATCGGCGCCGCCGCTTCGAAGACGCCGATCACGGCCCGGCTGGCGCCGGCCCGGTACAGCGCGCCTTCCAGGGCGAACATCCCGGCCAGCCCGGCGATGAGCGACAGGAAGTGGATCCGCCGCCGCCGCGCCGACAAGCCGCCGACGCCCGACTCGGCCCGGGCCTGGGCGACCGTCGCGAGAGCTGCCCCGTTGGCGAGCAGCGTCACCGCCGCGAACGCCCCTGGGTTCGGCCCGTGAAATGGCCGCTGCCCCCGGACTGCCAGCCACATCGTGCCGTAGCCAAGCAGCAGGATGATCCCCCAGGCGATGAAGCTGGCCCGGCGCCGGGGGCGGAACTCCTGCCGGGCCCGCTCACCCGCGTCCTGCATGATGACCGCTGCTTCCTGAACATCCATGCGTGTTCCCTCGCCCGCGTCCGCGCCGTCTTTCATCTCAGCTCCCTGCCCGGGCCAGCCCCATCACGGCCGCCGTCCTGAATGCACCCCACCTGAATGCACCCCACCTGAAGGTGGCCCTCCTGAAGGGCGGCCCCTGACGACCGCCCGTTAACTTTGCACTGCAAAGCTATCTTCCTTTGCACTGCAAAGTCAAGGGCCCCATCCCCCCGCGCGCCAGCCGGAGATGGTCCATGATCGTGGTGCGTTTTGCCCCGCCGGCGGGGCAAAACGCACCACGTTAACGGGCTGGCCCCGTCGCGGCTGCTTAGAGTGGGGGGGTGGATGCTGCGCAACGCCGGCTTTGTGACCAGATCGACGATGCGACGCAGCGGCTGCTCGGCACGGCCCGGGTGATCGCCGAGCCGGATCTGCGGCAGCCATCACTGCTGCCCGGATGGACGCGGGCCCATGTCCTGGCCCACCTGGCGCGGAGCGCCGACGCGATGCGCACCCTGATGACCGCGGCCCGGACGGGCCAGGACCGCCCGGCCTACGCCAGCGCCGAGGACCGGGAGGCCGGCATCGAGCACGGCGCGGCCCAGAACGCGAAGGACCTCGTGGCGGACGTGGCCGATTCGGCCATGGCGCTGCGGACCGTGGCCCGGCAGCTGCCGGACCAGGCCTGGGCGCGTCCGGTGCGGATCCTGGGCTCGGCGCCGTTCCCGGCCGCGCAGCTGCTGACCCGGCGGCTGGTCGAGGTGGAGCTGCACCATTGCGACCTGGCCGCGGACTACAGCCCCGCCGACTGGCCGGCCACGTTCACGGCCATGGAACTGGGAGAGCCCATGCGCTCCCAGCGCCAGGACCGGCTCAGCCGGCCCCAGGAACTGCTGGACAGCATGCGGATCAACCGCCCCGTGCGGGTCCCCGGCCGGCCACGCAACGGCATAGGTCCCCTCGGGGCCTGACTTGCCAGGGCCTTAAGTCCTCTGTCCCGGTCACCACTGGCGCGCTAGGCCTGGAAGTAACAGCGGTCAATGACGACCCTGAATGGTCGCCAGGAAAGGGGATTCCCCATGTCCAGGCTCATCAGGTCATTAACTCTCGCGGCGGCAGCGGCGGTGCTCGCCCTCCCGGCCGTGCTCGCCGCCACCACGGCCAGCGCTGCCACCGGCCCGGTCACCCCGACCAAGGAAGAGGCCGGGTACCAGTTCACCGGGGCGCAGTTCCGCTACGCCCAGGCCACCGTGTACCTGCGCAACGCCAGCCAGTACAGCTCCTCCATCACCGGGCTCGGCCAGTCGGTCCAGTTCTGGGGCGGCGGCGCTGTCTACGTGCTCGGCGTGTCCGATTCCACCACGGCCAGCCCGTACAGCCCGGCGGTCGCGGTGTTCAACAACTCCACGCACGCGCTGGTGTGCTCGACCGCGGGCACCAACCCCTGCGCGGGCACGCCGGCCGGGTGGACCAGCGGCGCGGTCAGCTACCCCGTCGGGCATTCCGTGCAGGAACAGATCTTCTACAACACCGGCAATGGTGACCTCACCTTCACCGTGAAGGACCTGACCGCGGCCACCAGCTCCGGGTTCACGATGAACATCGGGACCGGTGTCTCCTTCAAGGAGGTCCGGATCGGCAGCGAGTTCGGCACCACCCCGTGGAGCCCGCCCACCTTCACCCCGCCTGCGGCGCAGGTCAAGGTGGCCGCGTTCAGCGGCGGCCAGCTCACCAACTACAAGGGCACCAAGTACGGGTTCTCCGGGTACTTCACCACCTCACCGCTGATCATGACCGGTCCCGGGAGCGTGACGGAGGCGAATGCGGGTCCGCTGAACTCCACCGCCAACGGCTTCAGCACCTACCTGGTGCCGTAGCCACGGCCCAGGCTGAGCAGGAGTGCTCAGCCGAGCACGCGGGTCAGGGCGGGCGCCACGTCCGCGAGGGTCCGGAGAGGCTGGCTCACGCCATGTCCCCGGCGGGCCAGGGCCGTGGCGGCCCGCTCTGACTCCGCGGTCGGCAGCGGGCAGAGCACGTGCAGGCGGCTGATCCCGGTCAGGGCCAGCGCGGGATCACCGCCCGCCGTGGGCAGGCAGTCCGACACCAGCAGCACCACCCGCTCGTCGGCGGTCACCGCGGCCAGCTGGGCCGCCGCCGCGCGCAGCGCGGCCGCCAGGTCGGTGACCCCGTGCCCGCGCAGGGCCAGCAGATCGCCCACCAGCGGCCCGGGCGCGCCGTGCGTACCCTGGGCCTGCAGGACCGTGGCGTCGTTGCGGAAAGAAATGATGCCGGGAGACAGCCGGCCGTCAGCCGCGAGGACCAGGCTGGCCGCGGCCACGGCGGCGATGGCCACCGCCAGGCCGGACATCGAGCCGCTGCTGTCGATGAGCAGGCACAGCGCGCGGCGGTGCGCGCGCCACGAGCGGGTCACCAGGTCATCGGGTCCCGGCGGCCAGGACCCGGCCCACCGGTCGAGTGTCCGGTCCAGGTCCAGGTCTCCCTCGGTGCGGCCGGGGCCGAGGCGGCGGGTACCCCGGGCGGGCCGCTGGCCGGCCCGCGCCAGCCCGACGAAGACCCGCGCCGCCAGCCGCCGTGCCGCCGCCCGCAGCTCACGGTCGGTGGCGCGGGCCAGGTCCGGCAGGAGGGTCACGGCGGCGTCCGGATCGTCGGCCATCAGCCGGGCGAACGCCTCGTCGTCGAGCTGCCCCAGCCCCGGTGAGACGCTGGCCAGCGCCGGGTGCCGGGCGGCCAGCTCGGCCCGGCTGATGCTGCGCCGGTCCGGGCCGCGGCCCCGGTCGCGGCGGGCCGCGGACGCGGACTCACGGCGCGGTCCGGTCCGGTCCGGGCCCGGCTGGTCGTGGCGGGTGCCTGCCGCGGGGGGCGGCAGGCGGTCAGCTTTTCCCCGGCCGTCCAGGGACCCTGCGCCAGGATCACCGGGACCGGGTGCGTCCGGCGGGGGGAGCGGGCCGGGTGAGTCAGCGGGCCAGAGCTGGTCCAGCAGTTCGTCCAGCACCGATTCCGGTGTCCGCTCGCACCCGTCGGCGATGCGGATCCGCCCGGACAGGGCCGCGTGCGCGGCGTCGCGGGCGCTCTCGCGCGTCAGCCGCGGCTCGCCGCGCAGCCGGATCAGCCCGGTCAGCAGGAGGACCAGGTCGATCGCGCCGCGCACCGAGGAGCCCATCCGCACGTCAGGATGCTCCCGGGTGGCCCGGGTGAGCGTCACCGCGAAGTCCGCCACCGGCCCGGCGTGGCCGGTGACCCCGGTGGTGATCTGCCGCTCGGCCGCGGCGTCCTGGTAGCCGAGGACGACCCGGCAGATCCGGTCGGCGATGGCGTGGCTGACCCGCGCGGTGCCGATCGCGTCGAACGGGTTCATGGCCGCGACCAGCCGGAAACCCGCGGCCGCACGCACCGCGCCCAGCCGGGGCACCGCGATCTCGCCCTCGGTGAGCACGGTGATCAGGACGTTGAGGGTCTCCTCCGGGACCCGGTTGAACTCCTCCAGGTAGAGCAGGGCGCCCGAGCGCATGGCGGCCAGCAGCGGGCCGTCGGTGAAGCTGGCCGCGACGTACCCCTCGGTGAGCACCTGGGCCGGGTCGTACTGACCGATCAGCCGGGCCGGGGTGAGCTCGGCGTTGCCCTCGGCGAACACCACGACCGTGCCGGACTCCCGGGCGATGTCCCGCAGCAGCGTGGACTTGCCCGTGCCCGGCGGTCCCTCGATCACCACATGCCGGCCCGCCGCCAGCGCCACGGTGAGCACCTCGCGCTCACGCCGCAGGCCCACCACGGGCGACGGGCCGGTACTCAGGGTCATACTCCGGAGCTCACGAGCGGGTCCCGGTCACGCGCCGTCCCGGGTCACGAGCCATACAGGATGACGCCGCGGATGTTCTTGCCGTCCAGCAGATCCTGGTAGCCCTGGTTGACCTGGTCCAGGGTGTAGGTGGCCGTGATGAGCTCGTCGAGCTTCAGGTCCCCGGACTGGTACAGCTCCACCATCCTCGGGATGTCGGCGAACGGGTCGCCGGAGCCGAACAGGCTGCCCTGGATGCGCTTCTCGAACAGGGTGAGGATCGCCCCGGGGAGCTCGATGGTGTTCTTGGTGGGGTCGGCCAGGCCCGTCACCACGACCGTGCCGCCCTTGCGGATCGCGTTGAACGCGCTGGTCACAACCTCGGAGGTGACTACGCCCACCGTCACGATGGCCTTGTCCGCGCCCACGCCCCGGGTCAGCTGGGTGATCAGCTCCTGGGCCTCCTCGGCCGTCTCGCAGCTGTGCGTGGCGCCGAGCTGCTCGGCGGCCTCCCGCTTGTTGGCCAGCGGGTCGATGGCCACCACGTTGCGGGCGCCGGCCAGCGCCGCGCCCTGCACCGAGTTGATCCCGATGCCGCCGATGCCGTAGATGGCGATGGTGTCGCCCGGCTCGGTCGCGGCGGCGTGCACCGCGGACCCGAATCCGGTCGGCACCCCGCAGCCGATCAGCACCACCTTGTCCAGCGGCAGATCCGGGTCAACCTTGATGGCCGAGTTCTCGGAGATGGTCGAGTACTGCGAGAACGTGCCGAGCATGCACATGCCGCCGAGGTCCTCGCCGTTCTCGTGGAACCGGTAGGTGCCGTCGGGCAGCATGCCGTCCAGGATCGTGGCGCCCAGGTCGCACAGGTTCGACTTGCCGGTCGAGCACCACCGGCAGTGCCCGCAGACGGGCAGGAACGAGCAGATCACATGATCGCCGGGCTTCAGCCGGGTGACGCCCGGGCCGACTTCCTCGATGATTCCCGCGCCCTCGTGCCCGCCCACGATCGGGAACCGGGGCACGATGTCGCCGTGCCGCAGGTGCTCGTCAGAGTGGCACAGGCCCGCCGCCACGTAGCGGATCAGCACCTCGCCCGCCTTGGGCGGATCCAGGTCGAGTTCGGTGATCTCGAAGTCCTGGCCTACTCCGCGAAGAACCGCGGCCTTGGTCTTCATTGACCCTCCCGGCAGATTAGTGACCTTGGTGTCACCCTAGATCCGGTATTCGCGGGGGACCAGCCCCCGGGTGACGCCGCGCGACCAGATCCCGCGTGTTCAGTCTTATCCCCGCTGGCCGTCTTGTACCGCACGGTAGGTCCGCCGGAACTGCTCGTGGGGGACCGGCCAGCGTTCGCCGCTGAGTCCCTCAACCACCCAGTCCCCGGGATAGGCGTGGGTGCGCCCCTCGATCGTCCGCAGCGTGACCTTCTCTGTGACGCGCCAGGCGCGGAGCGTCCCCCGGCGGCGCCAGCGGTCGCCGTCGAGCCGCTCATGAGTCTTACGGAACTCCGCGTCCCGGACCGTCCGCTCATCACCTGCCTTATCGCGGACCTGCCAGTCCCCGGCTTCCCCGATGAGATGTTCCCCGTGCCGTCGGATCCACGGCCAGTGAACATCCAGCCGCCGCGCGCGCACGATTCCGACTCGCTGGAACTTCGTGGCTTCCTCAGGACCGCCCTGCGGCACGATCGGCATGAAGCCGACATCTTCCAGCTGCTCCAGCTGTGATTTCAGTTGCCTGACGCCGGCCTCCCGGTACTCCGGCAGCAGGGCCGTCCATGGCACCACCCTGCGATTCACCAGGGGACGGGCAGTCACCGCGGGGCCGGTGTCCTCGGGGTGACTCCCGGCCGACCATCCTGCCGCTACCCGGCGCGTGTACCAGCGGGTATGTTCCGTGCAGGCGACCTCTTCGAGCTCACGAGCAGACAGCTCGATGAAGCTGCCCGGCACGACTGCGCGGCTGGGCGCCCACCGCCGGCCCAGCGACGCCACCGCCGCCATTATCGAGCGGACCTGCAGAATGTTGTCCTGCCGGATGAAATCGTTCAGCTCAGCCCACGGCCGGCTGGTCAGTGATCGGGGTTCGCCTAGCGCGGGAGGGTGTCCAAGCCGGAAGCACTCGTGCCAGTGGCGCGCCACCCGGGTCCAGGCGTCCTCGGGAACCTGGCCGTCCACAAGCAGAGCGCGCTCAATGGGCCGCAGCGAGTCGTAAATGGCGCCGGTCGTCCCAGCCCCATCCGAGGTCAGCACGAACACTGGCGTACGCGGGTGCAGCCGCGCCACCCGCCCGGCCTCATGCATACCGCTCTCGGTCAGCGGATCGGCGACTACGACCGCTGCGGCCGCGGCCTGTGCCGGGGGGAGCGCGTCCATCAGGGCGAGAAGCCGGCGCTCCCACGCCCTCTGCTCCGTGCTGACTTCCGGTAGCGCCTCCGCGATACGGGGTGGCGACGTGGCCAGAAACTCACGGTGCAGGTCCTCGGCTCGTTCGTCCAGGAGCACGATCCGGTGCAGGGGTGGAGGAGTCACCAGCCGTCGGTCGGCCTGGTTCAGGCCGCGCCCGTTCAGCCGCGATATGTGGCCCGGTGACGTGGCCTGTGCCAGCTGCTGGTGTTCCCAGGCGCAGCGGGCAATCTCGCGAAGAATCGCGAGGGCCAGGGTGCTGTCCCCGCACAGCAGCAGTCGCTCCGCCCCGGTGCGGAAAATCTGTCCGGCTATCGTGCGCGCCGTCGACTCATACGCGCTTAACGCGTCCTCGAACCACAGCTGAGACGTGCCGATATGCCAGCCACGCCAGTGATCGGCATGACGAGGGTCATCGATGCGGGCGACGAGGTGTGCCTGCCGCTCAGGGTCAGGCTGATAACGCCCCAGGATGCCCTGGGCGGCCGCGAGCACGGCCTCGTTCTCCCTCGCGTCACCGCGCAGCGCGTAAAGCTGGCGCAGGGCGCATCCGCGGCGGCCGGCGATGACCGGCTGGAGCACGCGAGGGGACGTAGGCTGCCCGATCATGACGCGCGCCCCTGTGGCGCGGGCGTCTTCAAGCAGGGGATGACCGCTCTCCGGCTCGATGACCACCACGCTGGCCGGGCGTCCGGTCCGGGTCAACTCCCGGAGCAGTGGAAGTGTCATCGAGTCCAGTCCGGTGAATATGACCGCATCTTTGACCAGGCGCGCGCGGAGACGTCCCACCGGCTCCCGCCATAGGACGGCGGCCGCGGCTAGGGCGCCGACCAGTGTGGCGCCCAGGCACACCACTCCCGCTAGTTGCAGGGCGAGTGGCGGCCGGCCGGGGCAGGCTTGCGAGGGGTACACGGGAGGAGGATTGCCGACGTACAGACCAAGCAGCCAGCCAACCGGGGCCGCTCTGGTCTCCCCGCCCCGGCACGGAATGAGCGCGCCCAGGCCGAGCACCGCCCCGATAAGCACCATGGTCACGACCGTGGTCAACCCGACTGTCTGGGGCTGCGCCCGACGCGGCAACCAGTAACAGGCCAGCGCCGCACACCACAGGGTGGCCATGCCAAGCAGGGCCAACTCGTGGTCCGGCCGGAGCCATACCCGCCACCAGACGGGGCTGGCGTAGGGCCAGCCGGGGTCATGAGCGGAAACCCACGCCCCCCAGGCTAGGTAGATGGTTACGGCCGTGCCCAGAGCGCCAGGCAGTGCCCAGGCTGCCTGGCGGCCCCGCGGGGCCCAGCCGGGTCGGTTCGTCATCAGGGCGCCCCCGTCCGCGAGACGCCAATCACGGAGTCAGATTTGGCTCAAGGTGACAGGGCGGAGCCGGTGTAGCGCCATTGCAGGCGGTCACCGGCAAGTGATCCGTACCCGCATCGTCCGGGGTGAAACTTTCGGCATTAGGCCGGCATTCGTTGATCTTTGCAATCCAGTGCGAGGTAAACGGCGCCACCTGCTCGTTTCAGGGGCCCGCCGGGGCAGCGACTTGCGATCAAGATCGGATTCCGATGGCCGTCGGGCCGGCTCGGCCTGCGGATGCTAACCGCCACGGATAGCCCACTGTGGCTGGCGACGGCAGGTTAAGTGATGACAAACTCCCGATCATCACATAGCCTATCGACAGGGGTCAGCAAGCCTCGCCGGGGCCGGGAGGAGGCGCAGTGAATCGTACCGCTGAGTCCATCCCCAGTGGGAAAAATCCATCGTCGATTCCCGATCTACGAAGGATCCCGCTGGGACAGCTGGTTGATGGAGCCGCAGATCCCGAGGGTATTGTTAATGATGTGGTGCTACGGCTGCTGGACGGAATAGAGGGCTCTGCGCGCGTTGGTGTCATGTCTTTCAATTCTGCCATCTGAGTCGATGGCATGGTGGCATCCGTAAGCCAATTTGTGCTCAAAGTCCATAGCCGTTGTGATCTCTCGTGTGATTACTGCTACGTATATAACCACGCCGACCAGAGCTGGCGGGTAAAGCCCCGGGCGCTACCGGAGGAAACGGCTCGCCATGCTGCAGCCCGCATAGCCGAGCATGCCGTTAGCCACCACCTCAAGCAGGTGCACGTCGTCCTGCACGGCGGCGAGCCGTTGCTGCTGGGACACGATCGGCTGAGCCGGGTGTTGAAGATCCTGCGCTCCGTCATCGAGCCGGTGAGCCCGCTCGATCTGCGCATTCAGACCAACGGGGTGCTCCTCGACGAGCGGCTGTGCACGCTGTTCGGCGAGCATGGCGTGCAGGTCGGGGTCTCATTGGATGGCGACCGGATCGCCACAGACCGGCACCGCAGGTTTCCTGACGGCCGGAGCAGTCACGACTCGGTGCTGCGGGCGCTCACGCTGCTGAGGAGGCCTCAGTACCGAGCTTTGTACGCCGGCATCTTGTGCACTGTCGATCTAGCCAACGACCCCACGGCGGTCTACGAGGCGTTGCTGGCTCAGGAGCCCCCCGCGTTTGACTTGCTGCTGCCTCATGCGACGTGGGATCAGCCACCGCTCCGGCCGGACGGGGGAACAACGGCGTACGGCGCCTGGCTAGGGCAGATCTATGCGCGATGGATGGCGGACGGGCGCCCGGTGCCGATCCGCCTGTTCGACTCATTACGGTCGGCGTGGGCGGGTCACGGCAGCGGGACCGAGGCGGTGGGACTTGATCCCGTCGACTTGCTGGTCATTGACACCGATGGAGCCTGGGAACAGGCCGACTCGCTTAAGACGGCGTTTGATGGCGCGCCGGGCACGAATCTGAATGTTTTTTCTCATTCTGTTGACCAGGCGATTGAGCATCCGGGCGTCAGCATCCGCCTGGCGGGCCGGGCTGGGTTGTGCAGTACCTGCCGCGCCTGCCCGGTAGTACGGGCTTGCGGCGGCGGACTGTACGCGCACCGGTACAAGCACGAGAACGGCTTCGCCAACCCATCGGTCTACTGCGATGACCTAAAAGCGCTTGCCTACCGAGTGGCGGCCACCCAGAGGCCAGTCGCACCGCCGGCTCCCGGCCCCAGCAGCCGAGGCCATGTGGTGCCGCCGGCCGCGTTTGACCTGCTGGGTGCGGGGCCCGGCGATACGGCGGCGATGATGATGCTCAGCGATGCTCGGTGGTCGGTGAGCCGGGCGCTGATGGCTGCTGTAGCCGCCCGCCTGGATGGGGGCGGCAGAGATCTTGGACGGGCGGCCATCGAGGGCTGGACGCTGCTGACCCGGCTAGACGCCGCGCACCCAGGGGTAGTGCGGGAGATTCTTTCGTATCCCTACGCGCAGGCCTGGGCCGTGCGGTGCCTGCGGCAGGGGAACGGTGCCGATTCCGATCTGCTGCAGGCTCACTTGGCCGGACTGGCCGCTGCTGCGGCGCTGCGGGCCGGTGTGGAGGCCGAGTTGGTCCTCCCCGTCCGGGAAGGCGCCATTTACCTGCCCACGCTCGGGGCCCTGGGGGTGTCCACCGGCGGGCCGACCGCGACAATGCGGCTCTCCCCGTCCGGAATCTCGTGCACGGCAGACGTGGGCGGCTGGCAGACGGTTCGCCGGATTTCGGTGCCCGGCCTGTCGGTCACGGTTGACGATCTTGACCCCTTCCGCGACTGCGAGGTGTGGCCTGCCACCGGACGGTTGGCGGACAGGACGTGGCGATCGTGGCGGCTCGCGCTGGCAGCGGCGGCCCGGCGGCTCGCGTTTACGGTGCCCGCTTACGCCACCGTAATGAACTCCGGGCTGCGTTCGCTGATGCCCATGGTTCCGCATCCGGGGGACCGCAGCCGCAGCGCCACGGCACGGTACGCGTTCGGCGCGCTGGCGCTGGCCCTGCCTGCAGATGTGGACACTTTGTGCGAGCTCCTTCTGCACGAGATGCAGCATGTAAAGCTGGCCGCACTGGCCGACATGCAGGACCTCTGTGACCACTCGGACGGCCGCCAGTACGCGGTGCCCTGGCGGCCCGATCCGAGGCCTACTGAAGGCGTGCTGCACGGCACATACGCCTATCTGGCCGTCGCCGAATTCTGGCGGGCCAGGGCCAGGAATAGCCCGGCGGGCAGAGCGGGCCGCTTGTCCACGACCTATCAGGGCTGGGTCGCGGATGGCCTTGATACTCTCCTCCGGGCCCGGGTCCTGACGGCCGAGGGTGAGCGCTTCGTCGCCGGCATGCGCGCCACTGTCGAGGGATGGGCTAATGCCTGCTGAGCACGTTGTATCCGCGCGCGGCGGTCAGGGATTCAGCCGCACCCGCTTGACCTCAGATCTGCAGGCCCTGGGCCTGCAACAGGGCCAGGACCTGCTCATTCATTGCTCGTTCCGGCAGATCGGCATAGTAGCCGGCGGGACTGCCACACTGCTTACGTCGCTCAGGGATGTGGCCGGTCCCGAGGCCACACTGGTGGTCCCGACCCAGACTTCCTTGAATTCGCTCTCTTCGCGGGCCTTCCTGGCCGCCACCGGCGACCTTGATCCGGCAGAACGCACGCGGTTCATCGCGGCGATGGAGGGATTCGACCCGGCCACCACCCCGTCCACCGGCATGGGAGCGTTCGCTGAGCATCTCCGACTTCAGCGGACCGCGATGCGCAGTAGCCACCCCCAGACCTCTTTCGCGGCCCTGGGCCCCGCCGCGCAGGCCTGCACCTCCGTGCATGACCTGGAATGTCACCTCGGAGAACGCTCGCCACTGGGCTGGCTGTACGAGCGTAATGCAGCGATACTCCTCTTGGGAGTCGGCTATTCCGCTTGCACTGCTTTTCACCTGGCTGAGTACCGGCTGTCCGGAGAGCGGCCGCTCCAGCACTATCGCTGCTACATCGCTGGTGAGGGAGGCCGCGTTGCGGTCGAGTTCACGGACATCAAACTGGACGACAGCGATTTCGCCTGGCTGGGTGCCGAGCTCGACGGTACGTCCCTGGTACGCAGGGGCCGGGTCGGGGCGGCAGAAGTCCGGCTCCTGTCCCTCCGGGACGCGGTGAATTTTGCCCGCCGGTGGTTCACGGTGCACCGCGGGGCGGTAACCGCATGAGGCTCCCATGGCACTATCTACCTTCGCCATCCCCTCGGTACGATGTCGTAAGCGCTGGCGGGGCGGGAGGTGGGGTTCGTGGGGGCCGGGGACTCCGACCGCGGAACGCCCTTTTTCCTGAGCTACGCGCGGGCAGCCGAGGGGACGGCCGAATCAGGGGCAGAATTCGACGCGGACCGGCTCGTGGAGCGATTTTTCCGGGATCTTTCGGTGAACATAGCTCAGCTCGTGAGCCTGCGAGTCGGTGTGGAGCCCGGGTTCATGGACCGTGCGATGCGCGGCGGAATCCAGTGGAGCGACGAATTACTGCACGCGCTGGGCACCTGCCAGGTTCTCGTCGCGCTGCTCTCGGCCAGCTATCTCAGCAGCGACTGGTGCGGGATGGAATGGCATGCATTCTCAATGCGAACGGTGCAGAGACTGGGCCAAAGTTCCTCTCCCCGGCAGGGGTGCATCATCCCGGTGATCTGGGCGCCCGTACCCGCGGAAGCGGTATTGCCCCTCCAGATCAGCGCGGGAATGTTTTTCATGCCCGACAGCAATCCCGAGGCAGAAGTTCTAAACCAGTACCGGAAAAATGGCATCTTCGGGTTGCTGCGGATGCAACGACAGGCGTCGTACCAGATAGTCGTGTGGCAGCTCGCAATGCAGATTGCGCACGTCTACCATGGTCAGCAGGTGGATTTTCGGAAATTCAGGCCCGAGGAACTGCGGAATATCTTCAAGGGGGGCGATGATGACTGAGCGGAGCGCGACAGCACAGGCCAGACGCAGCAGTTATTTTTTTCTGAGCTACGCCCGCTCGGCCCCTCTTGAGATATCGCAAGGCATGGATCCGGATGACTGGGTCCGAGATTTCTTCAGAGATCTGACGAGCGCAGTGGAGCGTCATCCAGCCCGGCAGCCAGCGCTGGCCACCGGCTTCTTCGACCAGGACATACCAGCGGGCTCGAACCTAAAGAAGTCCCTTACCCAAGCCTTAAGCACCGCAGAAGTCTTTGTTCCGCTCTACTCGCCTGATTATTTGAGCAGGTCCTGGCCGGGCCGCGAACTGGCTTGCTTCCAGTCGCGCATGAAGGATGCGGGTGTCACGGATCCGCAGCAGCGGCTCGTCCCTGTCTTGTGGACCCCGGTTCCCGGGACACCGGCGCCACCGGGCTTCGGCGAGGTGCTGGCGGCGGGAGATGCCCAGCCGTACTACACCAAGAATGGGCTCCAGGCCCTGCTAAGGTTCCCCCCATATCACGCCTCATACCGGGCTGTGGTCCGCCATCTAGCCAACCGGATCGTAACGGTGGCTGGAGAATCCTTGCTGGAGCCGTCGGCTGTTCCGGACATCGACATGATGCAAAGTGAGTTCCCGTCACAGACGCCGCTCGCTGTATTCACCATCGAGGTCGCCGCCCCGACGGCGCAAACGGTCACCGGTGACCACAATCCGGGCGAATACGGGACCGATAGCACGCAATGGAGCCCCTTCTCCGGGCAGATGTTCCCGCTGGCCGAATACGCCAAGCAAGTAGCCGAGCGGCTCGATTTCAAGGTAGCGGTGAGCGGGCTCAGGGAGACGGGCGACCAGGAAATCCGCGGGCCGGGCATCATCCTGATCGATCCGCGCTTCGTCGCCGGCAGCTCCGGACGGCGCCTGCTGGAGTCTGAGGTCGGCCGGCTGCCCCGGTGGGTGCTGCCCGTTCTGGTCACCGCGGCGCGACTGGATGAGCCCACCAAGGAGCGGGCTCGCGATCTGCGGGCTATTCTTGAGGCCGCCTCCGCGCTCCCCACAGAGTCATCCAGGCACGCTGTCCAGGGGGTCAGTTCGCTCCAACAGTTCGACTCCGTCGTACCTAGGCTGGTCGCTGAGGCGGAGCGGCAATTCCTCCGGCACGGCGGCTCCGCCGCTTCTCTCGGCGAGCCGGGAAGGCGGCCCCGGCTGGGCGGGAACGTGCAGTCGGAAAAGCCCAGTACAAAGCCGCATCCTCCGGGGGAGAAGCCCGATGTCTGACGTACCTGAGAATCACTTGGGGCACAACGGCCAGGTAGTAACGTTCTACTCGTTCAAGGGCGGTACCGGGCGGTCGATGGCCCTGGCCAACGTGGCCTGGATCCTGGCCGCCAACGGCAAACGGGTCCTCGTGGCTGACTGGGACCTCGAATCCCCGGGTCTGCACCGATTTTTCCAGCCTTTCCTGGACGCAGGAGTTAGCGAGAGACCCGGAATAATTGACTTCATCCGGAAGTACGAGTGGGCAGCTATAAACTCCGATTTTATTGCCCAGGCGCACGAGGGCGAAGAGGAATCGAAGCGATCCGCTCAGGAGATGCTGACGAAGCTTATTGAGGACCACGTTCACGTCCAGGATTATGCTGTCCCGCTGAACTGGCGATTCCCCGACGGCGGCAGGCTCGATTTCCTGTCTTCGGGAAAGCAGAACGGCGACTACCAGACCGCACTTAGCGCGCTGGCCTGGGATACATTCTATGACCGCCTCTACGGTGGCCAGTTCTTTGATGCGCTCCGGCTCAGCATGAAACGCCTCTATGACTATGTCCTTATTGACAGCAGGACGGGGCTCAGCGACATCGCTGACATTTGCACGATGCATCTGCCGGATGCGTTAGTGGATTGCTTTACCCTCAGCACTCAAGGGATCGAGGGCGCGGCCATGATTGCCGCCTGATCCGTGCGCACTCAGAGCGTCCCATAAGGATCCTGCCCGTCCCCATGCGCATCGACCACGCTGAGCTGGAGAAGGCCGAGGCGGGCCAAGCGCTCGCCATACGCCTCTTCGAGGGACTGCCCGCCGGGATGCCAGAGGAGCAGCGCTGGGAGTACTGGCGGCAGGTGGGAGTGCCTTACCGGGCGTTCTACTCCTACGAGGAGACGCTCGCCGTGTTCGGGGACTCTCCTGGATCTCCCTCGTCGCTGCTGGCCTCTTTTGAGAGGATTACCGCGTACATCACCCGCGGTGCAGTGGACAGATTGCCGCCAGTGGAGGAATCGCTGCGCCTGCGGACCCGGCTGCGTTTCATCCGCAGGCTGTCCGCGGTGCCGGTCGAAGTCGTGCTGGACTTCAGTCCGGAGGACCAGCTCTGGGCGGAGTGGATCGCGGGCGTGCTGACCAGTGCTGGTATTGCCGTCCGCTGGGCTCACGAGGCCACGGCAACCGAACGCGAATCGCTCCCCTCGTCTCGCGTGGTTGCGGTTGTCACGCAGGCTTACGCCCTCCGGGCGCAGAGTTCCCCGCCGTCACCCTTGCCGGAACTTGCGGTCTGCGTGACGGAGGCACGGCTGCCGTACGGACTCGAGGACGTGCCGACAGTCCTGCTCTCCGGACTGCCCGAGAGTCAGGCCGCCGAAATGCTGATCGCGCGGCTCGACGGTCGGCCAGTCGCCGGGGTGAGGCCCCCTGGGGTGCGGTACCCGGGAGGGAGCTGGCCGCAGATCCTGGAAATACCGGCGCGCAACATCAACTTCACTGGCCGGGAGCAAGATCTGCGCGAGCTGCGTGCCGAGCTCCGGGCCCGTGGTGTCGCGGTGGTATCACCGCTGACCCTCCGCGGCCTAGGGGGAGTAGGCAAGACTCAGGTGGCCCTGGAATACGCACACCGGTTCAAGGCCGACTATGACCTCGTCTGGTGGATGAACTGCGGCCAGGCCCAGTACGTCGATGCGTCCCTGGCCGACCTCGGGCAGGAGATGCGGAGGGTCTTCGGCGCGAGCGTGCCGGAAGAGGGCAGCGTGGCGGAAGTAGCCGGGGAAGTGCTGCATCTTCTCCAGAACTGGGAGAGCCGCCGGTGGCTGCTGATATATGACAACGCGGACGACATCGAAGCGATACGGCCGCTGCTGGCTTCGGGCCCCGGGCATGTGCTGATTACCTCGCGGAACGCGGGCTGGGTGGAACATGGCCGCACCCTGTCCATCGATGTCTTCACCCGCGAGGAAAGTCTGGAGCACCTGCGCCAGCGGATTCCGGCCATTCCCGAGGCGGAGGCCAACCAGGTTGCTGAGGTGCTGGGTGATCTGCCGCTGGCGGTGGCCACGGCGGGCGCCTGGCTGGCTGAGACCGGGAACCCGGTCGAGCAGTACCTGCACCGGCTGGAGCAGCAGCCCGCCCGGACGCTTTCGCTCAGCCAGGTGAGCGACGAGCCCGTGGAGGTCTCGAAGACCTGGGATGTCTCGCTGGACCAGCTGGAAGCGGCATCTCCCGCCGCGGCCCGGCTGTTTGCTTTCTGCTCGGTGATGGCCCCGGACATCAGCCTGGACTTGATCTATAGCAAGAGAATGGCTGCGCTCCTCGCGCCGCTTGAGCGCACGTTCTCCGATTCCATGCTGATCGGCAAGCACATTCGGCAGATTGACCGGCTGGCTCTGATCAAGCTGGACACCAATTCCCGGCAGGTTCAGGTGCACCGCCTGGTCCAAGCAGTGGTGCGGGAACGGATGAGCGGGGAGGAAATCAACGACGCCCGGCGCAGTGTGCACGAGCTGCTGGTCGCGGCGCGCCCGGAAGGTGAAGTCGAGGACCCGGAGACGTGGCCGCGCTACCGGGACATCTGGCCTCATCTGTCGCCGTCCCGGGCCATGTGGTCCGACCAGGAGCCGGTCCGGCAGCTGCACATCGAACGGGTCCGTTATCTCCGTTTGCGCGGTGACCTGGAACGTGGCCGTCGCCGAGCCGAGGAGATCCAAACGGCCTGGGAGCAGATGCTGTCCGTTACCACAGACCAGGATCTCGCCGAATCGCTGCAGATTCACCTCTACCGGCTGCGCTTCAATATGGCCAACATCGTCAGGGACCTGGCCGAGTTCAAGGAGTCCCAGGAACTGGACGAGGCCGTCCTGAGAGGACAGCGGGAACTGCTCGGGCCCGAGCACCCGCACACCCTGATGACCAGTGGCAGTCTGGCCGCTGACTTGAGGGCACTCGGGCAGTACCACCGGGCCCTCGAATTGGACCGCAACACGTACGCGGCCTGGCAGCGTGGGTACGGCGACGACTACGCAGGAACGCTGCGGGCTGCGCACAATCTTGCCGTGTCCCTGCGGTTGACCGGGGACTTCCGGAATGCGCTCGCCCAGGACCAGCTCACCCTGGAGCGGCGGACGGTCAATCTCGGGCCCCGGCACCCGCGGACGCTGGACTCGGGCGCTGCCGTCGCGCGTGACCTGCTGGAAGCGGGCCGGTACGACGAGGTGGTCCGCCAGATCAATACTGTGTGGGGCCGGTGCAGGGAGGCGCTCGGCGACGACGACGACGCTACCCTCAACGCACGGGTTCTGCTCGGCGTGGCGCTGCGTACTGCTGGCCAGCCGGAGCTGGCGGAAGTCCACATCGACGAGGCCAGGAAAAGCCTGGTCCGGGGGTTCGGGAATGACAGCACCAATGCCCTGGCGGCGCGCCTGAGCCACGCGGTCAACCTGCTGGCGCTGCGCAGGATCCCGGACGCTCTCGACAGGGCGCGAGCCGTCCTGGCCGTCTACGAGGACCGGCTAGGGCCCATGCATCCGCACACGTTGATGTGCATCCTGGCTATAGCCTCCGCCCTCTGCCTGCAGGAGGACTATGAGCAAGCGCTGGCCTTGGCCCAGACTGCGGCCGCGGGGCTGGGCGACCGGCTGCGACACGATCATCCGTACACACTGGCGGCCAGCATGGTCCTGGCCGCCGTCTTGGCCAGCCGCGGCCAGACAGTTGCGGCGGCGGAACTCGAGGAGCGCATCGCCCCCGAGTTTGACCGGGTTCTGGGATCTCAGCATCCCGATACCCTGCGCTCCCGCGCGAACATGCTGCTAACGCTGCACGAGCAGGGAGTCGAGGGGGCGCTGGTGGAACGCCAGCGGGTGATCGAGAAGCTGAGCGACCTGGTCGGTCCGGAACATCCGGACATTGTGGCCCTGAATGGAGGAGCCCGGCTGCTGCGCGTCATCGACCCGCAGCCATTCTGAGGTCTTGCGAAGCCTCGGCCTAAGCCGTGCCTAGCGAACCGAGATAGCGCCTATCGGCTGCTTCCGGGGCGCCCCACCAGCGGTGTCTGTGATCCAGTTCAGGATGCTCGGCAGGATCTCCACCGTACCAAAATGGGCTGCGCCCGCCCGCTCCCGGAGCGTACAACCAGTGATTTGCTTGGCCAGCCAATGTGTGTGGGCGACGGGAGAGAAAACGTCGTCAGTCCCGTGCCAGAGCATGACCGGCACCCGGATGTCGTTGACCCGGAATCCCCAGGGGCGCCGCAGGGCGAGGACGTCGTCGATCCACCCGACCGCGGTCTTCTTCAGCGCTTCAGCATGCGTTTCAGCAATAAGCCGCCGCAGGGCGATGTCGCCGACCACCTTCTTATCGTGGCCGACTAGCTCGGGTCCAAGCGACCTCAGCAGGCTTTCCGGATCACTTCGTACTTTCGCAGTCAGTTCGGCGGCCCGTTGCTCCAGGATGTCCTCGGCAGCTTGGTAGGCACGCACATTTGAGTCTGCCATTCCGGTCCACCAGCCGAGCCCTTCGGCGTCGCAGGGGGCGAGACTGCCCAGCGCGGCGGCGCACTCGACGTGATCTCTCAGGATCGCTGCGCAGGCCAGCGCGTGCGGGCCACCGCCGGATCGGCCTATAACGCTGAAACGATCAATGTGCAGGGCCTCGGCGATATCGGCCACGTCTGCCGCTGCGTCCCTGACGATACGGCCCGGCTGCCGCGTCGATCCGCTGTAGCCCGGCCTGTCGTAGCTGATCAGCCGGATACCGAGTCGGTACAGGACAATTCCGCGGGGTCGGGGTCCATTGCGGCCACCGGGGGTGCCGTGAAACAGGAACACGGGCTTTCCGTCCGGGTCGCCCGCGCTTTCAACAGCGAGCGTGCGCCCATCCGCGGCTTCGACCAGCCGTGCCACGGCAGCCTCCCATGTCCCTGCCTGGTTCTTGGCCAGGTCATCCTGAGTGGCCTTCCACGTATCACCCGGCCACTGTCCTAACCAGGGGGTTCGTAAAGGCTACCTCGTGACACTGAGACCTGGCGAGTAGCCCCCGAGTTAGTGTTCCACTGGAATCGCTCCCAGTGGGCCGATGACTCCACTTCGTAAGAAATAGAGTCATGTCACTCGTGAGGCAAATACGCCCACGTGTGCATGAGTGGAGCGTCTCAGTGAGCGATCCCCGGCAGCTTGCGAGACCTCTGGGGACCCACCGGCGCCCGTTGCATCGGCCTGATGTTAGCTTGATCGCCAACCTGCGGGGGAGGAAAATCCAGCTTGTCACGTCGGGGGCACTTCGATGTCGCACTCCGCCCGCTGGCCGTCCTCCACGCGCAGCGTTTCCGGATGCTCCGGGCCGAGTTTGATCCGCAGACGCGCCATCGAGTCCTCACGCAGCACCGCCGCGCGCCCAGTGTCACCGGTGGCTTGGAGATCGAGTGCAAGATTGGCGGTACAGCCCAGGGTGAAGGGGTGGTCGGCGGCAAGGACTCGCCCCGAACGCATGACGATCTCCTCGGTCATCCTCAGGGCCTCCGCATGCTGGCCCTGCGCGGCGAGATTGTTGCCAACGTTGCAGGCACAGCACAGCGTGTACGGGTGGTCAAGGCCGAGTGTTCTCTGCATCGTCGTCAGCGTGGACTGGTCCATCGCACTTGCTAGCTCAAGCTCTCCCAGGGCCCGAAGGACGATGGTGAAGTTGCTGGCACAGGCCAACGCAAACGGATGCTCCTGTCCGAATTGCTCACGGTAGCGGGCCAGATTCGCCTCCCCGGTGCGCCGGGCCCCGGTGAGATCTTCGGATGCTCGCAGCGCGTTGCCGAGCGTCATCATCGCGGCTAGTGAGTGCTCATGAAGTGGCCCGAAGAGACTAGCGGAGCGTTCCATGGCCGCCTTGGATAGCGTGACTGCCTGTCCGTAGTGACCTACCTTGCGCTCGAAGATCGCAACGTACCGGCCGGCAATCACGGTCGCATGATTCGCCGCCAGTTGCTCGTGAGCGGTGAGGCTCTCCCGTTGCAGCGCCAGCGCCGCGGTGTACTCACCGCTTCCGTAAAGGTCGCGAGCCACCGCATTGACCGATGACAGCAGCTCCGGGTTCTGGCTGCCTAGCAGAACCGTCCGCCGTCGCAGAGTGTCCTCGTCCACTCGCCTGGCGTCCTCGTAGGACCCGAGAAGATGGAGATCAATGGCCAGGTTGTTCGCCGACCGCAAGGTCGCGGGGTCTTCCTCGTGCATGAGGCCCTGGTATCGCCGCAGGTTGTCCTGGTCGAGAGTGAAGGCCGCCCTGAAATCGCCCAGGAGGCGCAGATCGGCGCTGCGGCTGTTGGCAGCGCGGAGCGTGTACTCGTGATCGGGGCCAAGGACGCGCCGCATCCGCTCGAGGGTCTGCATCGTGACCTCCCGGGCCTGCTGGTAATCGCCGCGCGCCCGCAACGCATTCCCGAGATGCAGGCCCGCCACCAGTGTCATCTCGTCATCCAGTCCCAGGCGATCCTGCCAGACGGCTACCGCTTGCTCGGCCAGGGCCGCACTCTCGGCGTAGTCACCTATCACGTAGTAGTAGCGGATCTGGTCAAGAGCGACCCGGCGCACATGCGGATCTTCCGACAGGATCACCCCGGACGGCAGTACGTGCCGGGCCACCTGCGCATGCTCGGGCCAGGTGACTTCGTCGTCTGGGGTGCCTGGATTTGCCAGCGCCAGCAGGGCGTGCGCGCTGTGCGTCATCTCGGACCGGTCGTCGTTGCTCATTCCCTCGATGACCAGTGCACGCACCAAGCGGTGGACCTTTATCAGGTCGCGTCTCGTGTCGACCTGGGCCAATGCGTAGCGGCCTAGTTCGCGAATGGCCCGGCGCAGCCGGATATCATCGCGCAGCGTTTCAGCCAGTGGTGAGGGAAGGGGTGCCCCGCGACCGCGGATTAGGATCGGTACCGCGACTCCGTCGGAGCCAAGGAACGCGCATAGCTCGAGCACTTGCGCGGCGGCTGGGGACTGTTCTTTAACCTGTCCGAAGGCCAGCCGCCACGATCTGAACACCGAACGCTGACTGGTCTCACCTTCGGACAGCATCCGCTCTGGAGTGGCCCTGAGCAGGCGCAGGTACTCGTTCACGGGCATCCCGGTCTCCCGGTGCAAGGCAGCCGCCTGCTCGAGGGCGAGTGGCAGGTGACCCAGTTCTTCTGCTAGCTGGCCGGCGTCGTCGGCTCGGATGCCGCTCCAACGGCGATGCAGGAAGCGCAGGCTCTCGTCGCGAGTGAAGACGTCAACTTCAGTTACAGTCACCTGCGAATGAGCGGCCCAGCTCTGACTCCGGGACGTGATCAGGACATGCCCGGGCCCGCTGGGCAGGTACTCACGGAGTTGCTCCGGTTCTCCCGCACCGTCGTAGATCAGCAGCCAGTTGGACGTGGGCCTTCCCCGGCCGAGTTCTTCCAGGACGGTGCTCACCGTGTAAGCCATGTTGTCGCTCTCCGGCAGGCCGAGGCGGCGCGCCAGGGAGACGAAGGACCTACGCAGGGAGAAGTCCTCGTCGGACTGAATCCACCAGATGAGCCCGTAGTCCGCCTGGAACCGCCGGGCGAACTCGATCGCCAGCTGAGTCTTACCAACCCCGCTCAAGCCCAGTAGAGTGTGCGGGGCCGTCTCCTGGCCCGCTGGATTTAGCGCGGCCTTGAGGGCCTGAATGGTCTGCTCGCGGCCCGTGAAGTGCAGGGTGGGTGTCGGGACACCGCCCATGATTACTGGCTTGCTATCGCCTCTGCTGGGAGAACTGACCCCGAGGGCGACAGCTGTCGCGTCCGCCATTTGGCTTTCGATGAGGCGGCATACCGAGTTGAGCGCGTAACCTAGCGATTCTGGGTCTGATACACCTTGATTCAGGACGGCAAGTTTCTCGCCAAAGCTAAAGTAGGCGACATGCGGCAGTTTGGTTCTTTCTAGAATTTTCCGTGGCGACACATCAGTGGGCAACCAGTCAGCGTAGAAGTCCTTAAAGCGTTCGGCCAGCAGATCCAGCCATTCCTTCGCAGACTCGTATTCGGTCCGGGTGTCGAAACGTGAAAGGATGGGGAGTACCAGGGCGGGCGGGCGGTCGTATGCCAGTTTCTGTCGTCCTGCCTGAGCCCGCCCTAGGACATCGAGCACGCCATCCACATTCTGGTGATTGGCTGCGAACACTGGGACGATGAGGTCGGGCAGTGCGATTGTGCAAATGCCACCGGTATCCGTGATTCCAGTACGGCTATCGATCAAGATAAAGTCGTATTCAGCGGCCCACTCCGCCCGCAGGCGCTCGATGAAGGAACCTCCATCGTGCTCACGGAAGAACCTCTGCCAGTTGAAACCTAGCACTCGGCCCGGATAGTCGGCGTCTGATTTCCCGCTGGTCAGGAGGGACACGGAGGAGCCTTCAAAGCTCACATTGATGACGTACTCGCGCCAGTCAGGCATGTTCCCGCCGATGGCCTGAGACTGGGCTGTGAGCAGGTCAAGAAGCCCTGCATGGCTGTCGAGGCCGGGCTGGAGGCTGGAAAAGAAACGCCACAAGCCTGGTGCCTCTAGGTCGAAATCCACCGCAAGTACCCGGCATCCTCCCTTGGCTAGGAGTATGGCGATGTTGGCCATAGCCATGGTCCGGCCTGTGCCGCCCTTGTACGAATAGAAAGTGACGATCATGCGCTCATCCCGCCCAGGCTAGGAAAGTCGCGCTGCGAGGCGCGTGCCTCGAAAAGCTCCACGAACTGCTTTATGGCCAGACTGGACCAGTTAGGCTCGCACTTCGGCGCTTTCTCAAGGGCATGCGAGACGTGGACGCAGAATCTGCGGATCCGTTCAGACAGTTCCTCTGCCCGAGGGCTGCCCTGGGCAATCCAGGGGTTTGCGTATTTCTGGATGGACAACCGCTGGATGTGATTGAGATGGGGAGAGACATTCTCCCCATGGATCACGAGAGCCAGGATTAACGGTAGCGGCCCGGAGGGCTGTCTGGTGAGTTCGGCCCTGGCCATCATGTGCGCTAGCTCCGCCAGGCACCACGGGCTGGCAAAGTATTCTGTGGACCACAGGCAGACCATGATCTTGGACAAGCCGATCCCAGCAGCCAGCCGGTGTGGCCAAGAATCACCCGTCTCGATTTCGGTTGCGTCAAAGAAGATTCTTGGCGTTCGGCCGAGCTCGGCTTCCAGCCAATGCTGGAACATCGGGAGAAACACATTATCCACAAAACGAGGCCACTGGTTAGCACGGCGATAACTGAGAAAGACGTCGTACTCGTAGTCCACGCTAATCGTCCGAGGCAGGACCAAGCCGCCGCGGGTCTGCCCGCATACCGACGGAGGGGGACCTGGCAGGTCCCCGGGAGCAAGGCACCTACTGATGATACCTACCGGATGGCTGGAAGCCACTGTTCACGCTTCCCCGGAATGCGCCCCTGAGGTCGAAGATTGGATTCGCAGCGGCTACAGGCCAGGCCAGGCCAGAAGGGCGTGATCCAGGGCGCATGGCGTCCGCACTGAATTCTCAATAGGTAGGTGTGATCTGGTATTAGCTGAGGACCGGGGGTCAGGCTGGTTCGGGTCGCTTGTATACGGCCGTGAAGGTTCTTTCGTTCCGCGGGGTCGCCGACCGGTCGGCGAACTCCGTCTCGTCCAGGCCCGCGATGGCGAAGCCGCTCAGTTCCCGGTGGCTGACGGGCCAGGGACGCGAGATGGGCGGCTCGGCGTCGTCGCGGCCGAGGCAGTGCACGAAGACGCGGCCGCCTGGCCGGACCGTGGCCGCCATGGCGGCTGTCGCCTCGGCACGCTGCGCCAGCGGCAGCGACTGCAGCGTGCGGATCTCCACCACCAGCCCGAACGCGGCCGCCCAGCTGGCGGGCAGCTGGAACAGGTCCGCGACCTGGTAGTCCACGGCCGAGCCGGAGAACCGGTCCCGGCAATGCCCGATCGCCGTGGGCGACAGGTCGAAGGCGGTGACCCGGTAGCCGCGGCGGGCGGCCTCCTCGGCGTCGTCGCCCAGGCCGCAGCCGATGATCAGGGCCCGGTCTCTCAGGGCCCGGTCACCGGCTGGTGGCGGCTGCTGGTCCAGCCACGCCACCAGGGCCGGGTGCGCGGCCAGCGCGGCCCACGGGATCGCTGTGAAGTCCTGGCCCGCCTGGGCGTAGATCTCCTCGAACGTCCGCAGCGGGCCGGTGCCGGGCGGGGGATCCTGGTCAGCGCGCATGGTGCCGGAGCATAGTGCGGCGGGCATGGAACAGGCCCCGCCCGCCACCGCGGGCGGGGCCTGCGCTGGGCCCCGGCTGGTCAGCCGTCAGTGCTCCCGGTCAGGGGTAGCTGACCACGTAGGCCGGGCCGGGGTTGGCGGTGTCCACCGCGGCGCCCGTGTCGTTGACGACGTGATTGATGCTGCCCGAGCCGTTCAGGAACCGGGTGAGCAGGTCGTGCAGTTGGACACCGGAGGTGTCTGGCACGGAGAACGCGGTGGCCGACTGGATCGGCACCCCCTGGTTGAAGAAGCAGTAGCTGCCCAGGCCGTAGCCGGAGAAGCTGGTGACCCTGGGGGAGATGACGAAGGCCGGATAGCCGTCCGTGGCCGGGCTGGACATCCAGGCCGCCTGGCTGGGCGGGTCGTAGGGCATCTCGTTCTGGAAGAAGATGTCCTCGCCGCCCTGGCCATTCCAGACGACCTCGTTCTTCTGGAAGTGCTCGACGGCCAGCCCGTAGGCCGTGACGTCATTGCCGTTCACGGTCAGGCCGTTGGCGGCCGTGTTGCTGGTCCAGCCCACGCCCGCGCCGTGATCCGCGCGCCAGGCCCAGATGTCATCCAGGATGACGTGTGAGCTGTTCACCACCAGGCTGTCGGTGGCCGAGCCGGCCGTGGCCCCGCCGATGCGGAAGAACACGTCCTGAACCAGCGAGGGATCGGACGCGCTGCCGGTCGCGGCGGCCAGCGGGCCGCCCACCTGCAGGAGCACGGGGGAGTTCTTCGGGCCCGCGTCGAAGATCATGCCCGACAGCTTGACCCCGGGCACGCCCAGCACCTGCATGGCGGCGGTGCCGTTCTGCGGGACCAGGGTGGGGAAGCCCAGGCCGAGCACGATCGTGTTCGGGCGGCTGACCAGGATCGGTGCCTTCAGGTCGTAGACGCCGGGGGTCAGCAGCAAGTTCTGGCCCAGGGCCAGCGCCGCGTCGATGGCCAGCACCGGGGTGGATGGCGTGGCGATGAAGAACTTGCTGACCGGAACCGACGTGCCCGCCGCGGGGCCGTTCTGCCAGCTGGTGCCCGAGGAGTTGTGCTGCAGGGCCGGCACGAACACGCTGTAGTTCCCGGACGCATCGGTCTGCAGGAACGGCTCCTCCTGGGTCACCGGGCTGGTGGCCAGCGTGGTGTAGGGGCCGCTGGTGGCCGTCGGCGGGAAGGTGGTCGGCGGGGCGCCGATGTCCCCGGAGAAGACCTGGTTCCAGACGCCGTTGCTCCAGCCGTCCAGGTTGCTGTTGCGGACGATGAACTGCTGCTGCGAGCCGTTGATCACGGTGCTGCCGGAGAAGGCCGAGTCGGCGATGAACCCGCCGCTGGCGTAGTCCGGGCCGCCGTTGCAGTAGTCCATCAGGGACAGCTTGCCGTTGACGGCGACCCGGCGCATCGGGGCGGCCTGGGACACGGCCCAGAAATCGGTGGCCGCCTGGCAGCCCGTCCCGCCGGTGACGTTGATCGTCAGGTTGGACATCGAGCGCCAGAAGTTGTCCAGCGCGATGCAGTTGGTGTTGGTGCCATCGGCGGCCGGGAGGCACTGGTTGTACACGTCGATGGAGCCGTTGATGGTGACGTCTCCCGGCGAGCCGCCCAGGCCCGCGACCTCGGTGTAGTACCCCACCTGGAAGGTCAGCGGATCCGCGGCCGAGCCGTAGGTACCCGGCTCGAACAGCAGCGCGTACCGCTGGGTTCCGAACTGGTTGGAGATCTGCTGGTTGGCGATCGAGTCCACGGTGGACTGGATCTGGCTCTGCGGCATGCTCGGGGTAAACACGTACACGTTCGGGCCGAAGGCCGGCTCGCCGGCCAGGTGCACGGCGGGAGTGACGCTGGCCGGCGCGGCCGTCCGCACGGGAGCCGCCCAAGCCGGGGCGGCGGACAGGCCGGCCGCGCCGAGCAGCGCTGCCATCAGGACTGCGCCGCGGCGCAGGCGGCCGGTGGTCTGTGGGGATCTCAGGTTCATCAGCGGTCCGTTCTGCCGGTAGCACCGCTGCTACCGCGCTCCGTCCGACAGCATCTCCTAGGGGAGACGGACCTCCAAGATCCCGTAACCTGTTTTTATGACTTTTAAATAAAGCCCTGAAGTTAGGGCGGGCGGGTGCCCGCCGGGACCGGCGCGGGGTTCAGTGGCCGTTCAGGAGCTGCTCGAACGGGGTCACGGACGCGTACGGGTCCGCCTCGGCGGCCGGTTCCCGCTGGCCGAGCAGCGCGGCCAGCTCGGCGCCGGCCCGGTCGATCCGGGTGGTGAGCGCCTCCGTGGAGCCGCCCGCCGCGCCCCAGTCCTCGGTCGCCGCGAACACCGCGGTCGGGACCGTGACCGCGCGCAGGTAGGTGAACAGCGGCCGGATCGCGTGCTCCAGCGCCAGCGAGTGCCGGGCCGTGCCGCCGGTCGCCCCGATGAGGACCGGCTTGCCCGCCAGTGCGCCCGGGTCGAGCACGTCGAAGAACGACTTGAACAGCCCGTTGTAGGAGCCGCTGTACAGCGGGGTGACGGCGATCAGGGCGTCCGCGCGGAGCACCTGCCCGATCGCCTCGCGCAGCGCCGGGGCCGGGAACCCGGTCAGCAGGGCGTTGACGATGTCATGCGCCAGGTCGCGCAGCTCGATCATGGTCACCTCGGTCCCGGCGGCCAGGTGCTCGGTGGTGGCGGCGGCCAGCTTGTCCGCCAGCAGCCGGGTGGAGGAGGGCTGGCTCAGGCCGGCCGAGACGACCGCGATGGTGGCGGCGGTCACCTGCGGCTCGTCTCGAGCGCGGAGCCGGCCTCGACCTATCCCGGCGGGGTCAGCGCCGGCGCCCGTCCCGCCAGGGACGCCGCCACGAGCGCCTCGTGCGTGGGGCCGTCGGGCACGGTGGCCGGGCGCTGCGCGTCGAGTTCCCGGCGCAGCACCGGCACCACCTCGCCGAGCAGGTCGAGCTGCTCGAGCACGGTCTTCAGCGGCAGGCCGGCGTGGTCCATCAGGAACAGCTGCCGCTGGTAGTCGCCGAAGTGCTCGCGGAACGTGAGCGTCTTGTCGATGACCTCCTGCGGGCTGCCCACGGTGAGCGGCGTCTGCCCGGTGAACTCCTCCAGCGACGGCCCGTGCCCGTAGACCGGCGCGTTGTCGAAGTAGGGGCGGAACTCGCGCACCGCGTCCTGGGAGTTCTTCCGCATGTAGACCTGGCCGCCGAGGCCGACGATGGCCTGCTCCGGTGCGCCGTGCCCGTAGTGGGCGAAGCGCTGGCGGTAGAAGCTGACCAGCCGGACGAAGTGCTCGGTGGGCCAGAAGATGTGGTTGGCGAAGAACCCGTCACCGTAGTAGGCCGCCTGCTCGGCGATCTCCGGGCTGCGGATCGAGCCGTGCCACACGAACGGCGGCACCCCGTCGAGCGGGCGCGGCGTGGCGGTGAACCCCTGCAGCGGCGTGCGGAACTTGCCTTCCCAGTCCACCACGTCCTCCCGCCACAGCCGGTGCAGCAGGTGGTAGTTCTCGATGGCCAGCTCGATGCCGTCTCGGATGTCCTTGCCGAACCACGGGTAGACCGGCCCGGTGTTGCCGCGGCCGAGCATCAGGTCCACCCGCCCGTCGGCCAGGTGCTGCAGCATCGCGAAATCCTCGGCGATCTTCACCGGGTCGCTGGTGGTGATCAGCGTGGTCGCGGTGGACAGGATCAGCTTCTGGGTCTGCGCGGCGATGTAGCCGAGCATGGTGGTCGGCGAGGAGGGCACGAACGGGGGGTTGTGGTGCTCACCCGTGGCGAACACGTCCAGGCCGATCTCCTCGGCCTTGCGGGCGATGGCGACCATCGACTTGATCCGCTCGTGCTCGGTGGGGGTGGCGCCGGTGGTGGGATCGGTCGTGACGTCGCCCACGGTGAAGACCCCGAACTGCATGGCTGCTCCAACTCCTCGCGGACCCGGCCCGTGCCGGCCCGGAACTCTCGCCTACTTTATTGAACGTGCAACTACATTAGCGGGGCGGGTATTCCGGTTCGCCTGCCTGCCTGGGACGGGCGGCCCAGGCGGCCACGACGGCGCCGGAGTTGGCGGTGAGGTGCAGCAGCACCGGCGCGGCCAGGCTGCCGGACCGCTCCCGCAGCCCGGACAGCAGCAGCCCGGCCGCGGCCGTCCCGGCCACGGCCCCGGCGACCGAGCCCAGCGTGGCCCGGCGGCCGGCCGCCAGCTGGTTGATCCGCAGGGCCTCCGCGGTGGGCCGGATGTGCCAGAGGCCGAACAGGGCACTGGTCACGGCGACCGCGGCCGGCCGCGGCAGGACCCGGCCCAGGGCGGCCTGGAGCACCCCGCGGAACGCGGCCTCTTCCCACAGCACGGTGCCGACCGGGATGCGGACCAGGGCCTGGTAGGCCACGCCGCGGCCGGTGAGGCCGGTGACCCGCTGGTCGCGCGAGGACCGGCCGGGCCGCTGGCACCGCGGCCAGGATCACCCAGCCCGCGCCCAGCACCAGGGCCGGCGGCCCGCCGGAGCGCACGCCCGCGCCCAGCCGGTCGCGCCGCAGGCCCAGGTCGGCGGCGGTCAGGCCGCTGGCCGCGGCCGCCCCCAGCGCGGCACCGGTGGCGACGCAGGTTGATGGCCGGATACCACTTCTCCGGCCCGCGCAGCCGTCCGGGCAGGTTGTTGTACGCCGCCAGCGCGGTGCCCAGGGCGGCGGCGAAGACAGCGTCCCGCCCGGGGCGGCGCCGGTGGCTGCTCATCCGCCCGGCTGGACCAGGCCGGTCTCGTAGGCCAGGACCACGGCCTGGGTGCGGTCCCGCAGGCCCAGCTTCATCAGGATGCGGCTGACGTGTGTTTTCACCGTCTGCTCCGCGACCACGAGGTGGCCCGCGATCTCCGCGTTGGACAGGCCCCGGGCGACCAGGGCCAGCACCTCCGATTCCCGCTCGGTGAGTTCCCGGAGCTTCTTGCGGTCGGGTCCGCGCGGCGCGCCCATCCGGGCGAACTCGGCGATGAGGCGCTTGGTCACCCCCGGGGACAGCAGCGCGTCGCCGGCCGCCACGATCCGCACCGCGTCAGCGAGCTCACGGGCCGAGGCGTCCTTGAGCAGGAAGCCGCTCGCCCCCCAGCGCAGCGCCTGGTACACGTAGTCGTCCAGGTCGAAGGTGGTCAGCACCAGGACCTTCGGGGTGCTGGCGCGGGCCGTGATCAGCCGGGTGGCCTGCAGCCCGTCCAGCACCGGCATCCGGACATCCATCAGGATCACGTCCGGCTGCAGCTGCTCGGCGCGCAGGACCGCTTCCTGCCCGTTCACCGCCTCGCCCACGACCTCGATGCCGGGCTCGCTGTTCAGCAGGGTGGTGAAGCCGGACCGGACCATCCCCTGGTCGTCGGCGATCACGACGCGCACGGTCACGGCGGTCCTTCCCCGGGGTCCTTGATGTCGGGCAGGACGGCGGTGACCAGGAAACCGCCGTCGTCGGTGGGCGCGGCCTCCAGGTGGCCGCCGAGCATCGCGGTGCGCTCCCGCATCCCGATGATGCCCTGGCCGCCACCGGCCGGGGCGCCGTCCGGGCCGGCGTGCAGGCTGTTCCACGGGGCCACGCCATCCGGGTGCGGTCGCCCCCCGGTGCCGTCCGGGCCCCCGTCGTTGCGCACCTTGATGATCACGGAGCTGGGCGCGTAGGCCAGTTCCACCCGCACGGCGGACCCGGGTGCGTGCCGCATCGCGTTGCTCAGCGCCTCCTGCAGGATCCGGTAGGCGGACAGGTCCACGCCCTCCGGCAGGTCCCGGGGGGTGCCGCTGACGGCGCAGTTCACGAGCACGCCCCCGCTGCGGGCCGATTCCAGCAGGCCGGCCAGCTCACCCAGGCCCGGCTGCGGTGCGGTGGTCGGCGCTGCCGCTGCGCAGCACGCCGAGGAGCCGGCGCAGTTCGCTGAGCCCGCTCAGCGCGCTGGCCCGGATGTCCGCGAAGCTCTCCAGCAGCTCCGGCGGGGGATCCGCGACCTTCCGCGGCCCCGCCTCGGCCTGGATGGCGATCACCGACATGTGGTGGGCCACGATGTCGTGCAGTTCGCGGGCGATGCGCTGGCGTTCCTGGAGCAGCGCGCGCTCGCCTTCGAGGCGCCGGGCCTGCTGGGCGAGCTCGGCGCGGCCGCTGCGCCGGACCCGGACGATGGCGCCGGCCAGCAGCGGGATGGCCATGAGGAGCGCGCCCGCGCTGGTCCGCGCGTCGATGAGCGATGGCGCCCAGCACGGTGAGCACCGCCACGGTGCCACGAACCAGGGCTTGCCGCGCACCGCGACCGAGTACAGGCACAGGGCGTACACCAGCAGGCCCGCAGGCACGTACACGGCGGTGGAGAAGGAGCGCGGTCCGATGGCGACTGACGTCCAGGCCAGCTCACCGCGACCGACGCGCCCCAGGCCACGGCCGGGAACCGGGTCCGCAGCAGGAGCGGCGCGCTGACCAGGAACGCGAAGAAGAGCAGCATCACGGTGCTGTAGCGGTGGCCGTGCATGGCGTTCTGGGTCTCCAGCCACGAGTCCGTGGTGCCGAACAGGATGACCGCGAGCAGCGCGTCGGCCAGGAACACCACGTCGAGCGGCCCGCGCTGGAAGCGCTGCAGCCACGCCGGGTGCGGGGACGGGGGATCGGTGGCGCCGTCCGCGACCAGGGACGCGATCCGGTCCGGGATCCCAGAACTCATGACCCCAGCGTAAGTGCGGGGTGGCCGCCGCTTCGTGACCCGCGAGGGGTATCTGCCCGGCCCTACTCAGGTAGGGGGCCGGCCTGCCCAGGTGGCCCCGCCGGGGGCCGGCTGCCGGTACCTCGGGGGCAGGCCTCCAATGGGTCCCGCAGCGTGACGCCGGCTACGCCGGGCTGTCCGTAGCTTTCTGGCCAGCACCCCACTGGACCAGGAAGGACACGCCATGAGACTGCGCCGCGTGGCCGCCATCACCGTCGCTGCCGCCGCCGTCGGCATCACGCTGACGGCGGCCGTGAACCCGACCCCCCCGGCGGACCCGCCGGTGTCACTGCCCGCCCTCACGCCGCACGGGCTGTCCGCCCGCTACGCCGCCACCGGCCGGGCCATCGACCGGGCGGCCCGGGCGGCCGCCCGGGCCGGCGACCCGGGACAGGCCCGCACGCTGGAAGCCCTGGGCCGCGGGCACTTCCTGGGCTTCGACGCGAGCGGCCAGGGCGAGGCCGTCGAGGTGCTCGGCAACCTGGCCACCGCCCGGCGGGTCGCCATCCTCGTGCCCGGCTCCGACACCTCGCTGGCCACGTTCGATTCCCGCGGGACGGCGTCGCCGGACGGCGGGGCCCGGGCGCTCGCCGCCCAGGCCCGCCGGCTGGATCCCGGCGGCCGCCTCGCCGTCATCGCCTGGCTGGGCTACCGCACCCCCAGCCTGCTCAGCCCGGCCGTCCTCACGTCCGGGAACGCGGGGCAGGGCGCCCAGGCCCTGCGGCCCCTGGTGATCAGCCTGGCCCAGCGCGGCGACCAGGTCGCGCTGCTGTGCCACAGCTACGGATCCGTGGTCTGCGGGCTGGCCGCGCCCGGCCTGCCCGTCACCGACATCGCGGTCTACGGCAGCCCGGGCATGGACGCGGCCTCGGTGACGTCGCTGCACACGACGGCCCGGGTCTGGGCCGGCCGGGAAGCGGGTGACTGGATCCGGCACGTGCCCCACGTCCGCCTGCTGGGGCTGGGGTTCGGGACCGATCCCATGTCGCCGTCCTTCGGGGCCCGCCGGTTCGGCTGCGGCCGCGACGGTCACAGCAGCTACCTGCAGCCCGGCAGCGTCGTCGCTGCGCAACCTGGCCTACATCGCGCTGGGCGAGCCCGGGAAGGTCACCCGATGAACCCCGCCCTGCCAGCCCGGGGGGACGACCGCCCGGAGCCCCCCGATCCGCAGGCTCGGAGGGGACACGCCTTCGGTGCGCCCCGCCTCGCCCTGCGGAAGCTGGCCGGGCAGATCGACGCGGCCACGCCCGCCGGGCGCGACCGGACCGTCGACGCGCTGCGGGCGCTGGCCATCGCCGGCGTGATCCTCGGCCACTGGCTGGTTACCGCCCTGGTGGTGACCCGCTCCCCGGCCGGCGCGGGGCTGCACGACACCAGCCCGCTGGCCTCCCATCCCGCCCTCGCGCCGGTGTCCTGGATCTTCCAGACCCTCGCCGTCTTCTTCCTGGTCGGCGGGTACTCCGCCGCCCGTAGTTACAAGGGCCGAGTACCTCACCTGGCTGCGCGCCCGGCTGGTCCGGCTCGGGCGGCCGGTGCTGGTGCTCGCGGCGGTCTGGGTTCCGCTCACGCTGGCGATGATCCTCGGCCGGGGTACGGTCCTCGACCATCCACACCATCGTCTGGCTGGTGCTCAGCCCACTGTGGTTCCTGGGCGTGTTCGCCGGGCTGACCGCGCTGACCCCGCTGGCCGTGGCGCTGGTGCGCCGGTTCGGCGCCGCGGCCGCGCTCGTCCCGGCCGCCGTGGTCGCCGGGGTGGACGCCGCCCGGTTCGGCCTCGGCGGTCCCGCGTGGCTGGGGTGGGTCAACGTCGGGGCCGGCTGGCTGGTCCCTTACCTGCTCGGCATCGCGTGGGCCGCGGGGCTCGTTCCGCGGCTGGAAGGTGCCTGCCGTCCTGCTCGCCGCGGGGGCCGGGGCCACGGCGGCGCTGATCGCCTGGGCCGGGTACCCGGCCAGCATGGTGGGCGTGAACGGGGCCCGCATCTCGAACCTGAACCCGCCCACGCTGGCCGCCGTCACCTTCGGCGTGGCCCAGGTCGGCCTGGCGCTGCTGCTGCGGCCCGGGCTGGCGCGGGTCATGCGCCGCCCGCTGGCCTGGGCGCCGGTCGCGCTGGCCAACCTGTCGGCCATGACCCTGTTCCTCTGGCACCAGTCCGCGTTCCTGGCCGTGACCATGGCCGGGTCACTGATCGGCCGTCTGCCCGGCCTGCTCACCCCGCCGACCGGGGTCTGGTGGATCGCCGAGCGGCTGGCCTGGCTGCCGGCCTTCGCGGCCGCGCTGGCCCTCGCGTGGCTGATCTTCCACCGCGCCGAGCGGTCCCGCCGCCGGCCCGGGCACCCCCGCGGCACGGCGCGGGCGGCCGGAGGCCGGCCGGACCCGGCGGGCAGCCGGGCCGCCCGCCGGTCCCGACGGTCAGCTTGCCGTCTTCAGCCGCTCCAGCAGGGCCTCGTGCTCGTCCCACATCGCGCCGGGCAGGTGGCTGCCGAACGTCGTGAAGTACTCCCGGGTGTGGTCGGCTTCGTCCTGCCAGGCGCCGGCGTCCACGGAGAGCAGCACGGTCAGGTCCGCGTCGCTGACGGCCAGGCCGCTGGTGTCCAGGGCGCCGTCGGCGGGCAGGTTGCCGATCGGGGTGGCCTGCGCCGCGGCCTCCCCGTTCAGCCGCTCCGTGATCCACTTGAGCACGCGGCTGTTCTCGCCGAACCCGGGCCAGGCGAACTTGCCGTCGGCGTTCTTCCGGAACCAGTTCACCGCGTAGATCCGGGGCAGTTTCCCCGGGTCGGTCAGGCCGCCGATCTTCAGCCAGTGGCCGAAGTAGTCACCCATGTTGTAGCCGCAGAACGGCAGCATCGCGAACGGGTCGTGCCGCAGTTCCCCGACCGTGCCCTCGGCGGCCGCGGTCTTCTCGGACGCGATGGTCGCCCCGAGGAAGACACCGTGCTGCCAGGAGAACGCCTCGGTGACCAGCGGCACCGCCGTGGCCCGGCGGCCGCCGAACAGGATCGCCGAGATCGGCACCCCGGCCGGGTCGTCCCACTCCGGCGCGATGGACGGGCACTGCGCCGCGTCCACGGTGAACCGTGAGTTGGGGTGGGCGGCCGGGCTGCCGGAGGCCGGCGTCCAGTCGCGGCCCTGCCAGTCGGTCAGGTGCGCCGGCGGCTCGTCGGTCAGGCCCTCCCACCACACGTCACCGTCGTCGGTGAGCGCGACGTTGGTGAAGACCGTGTTACTGGTCAGCATCTGCAGGGCGTTCGGGTTCGTGGCCTGGCTGGTGCCGGGGGCGACCCCGAAGAAGCCGGCCTCCGGGTTGATCGCGTGCAGCCGGCCGTCCGCGCCGAAGCGCATCCAGGCGATGTCGTCGCCGATGGTCTCCACCCGCCAGCCCGGGACCGTGGGCTGCAGCATGGCCAGGTTGGTCTTGCCGCACGCGGACGGGAAGGCGGCCGCGATGTACTTGGCCTCGCCCTGCGGCGGGGTGACCTTGAGGATGAGCATGTGCTCGGCCAGCCAGCCCTCGTCGCGGGCCATGGCCGAGGCGATCCGCAGCGCGTAGCACTTCTTGCCCAGCAGCGCGTTCCCGCCGTACCCGGACCCGTAGGACCAGATCTCCCGGGTCTCTGGGAAGTGCGAGATGTACTTGGTCTTGTTGCACGGCCACGGCACGTCCGCCTGGCCCGGCTGCAGCGGGGCGCCCACCGAGTGGACCGCCCGGACGAAGAACCCGTCCGGGCCCAGCTCGTCCAGCACGGCAGCGCCCATCCGGGTCATGATCCGCATCGAGGCGGCCACGTACGGCGAGTCGGTGATCTCCACCCCGAGCTGGGAGATCGGCGAGCCGAGCGGGCCCATGCAGAACGGGACGACGTACATGGTCCGGCCGGCCATGCAGCCGGCGAACAGGCTGGAGAAGGTGGCGCGCATCTCGGCCGGGGCGATCCAGTTGTTGGTCGGCCCGGCGTCCTCTTCCTTCTCCGAGCAGATGAAGGTGCGGTCCTCGACGCGGGCGACGTCCGAGGGGTCGGAGCGGGCCAGGAAGCTGCCCGGCCGCAGGTCCGGGTTGAGCGGCAGCAGCGCGCCCTGCTCGACCAGCAGGCTGGTGAGCTGGTCCCATTCCGCCTGGGAGCCATCGCACCACTGGACGCGGGCGGGCTGGGTCAGCGCTGCGATGTCCGTTACCCAGTCAATCAGGCCGCTGTGTGCCGTCGGCGGCTGCTGCAGTCCTGGAATAGCGTCACTCACAGGAAGTCCTCCCAATCACCGGCCGCTACCCGCAACTCGTTTAGCGCGGGGTCTCAAAAAGAAACCGGAAGCCACCTTAACAAGATGCACTCAAAGCCCGGCGGAGTGGTAGACCTGCATGTGTGGAGGTTTGTGGCGCTCAGCCCGCGATTCTGTAACACTTGTGAAGGCGATCGGCGATGGTCTAGACCGATTCGCTGAGCTAAGGCCCGCGGGACCTGCATGACTATTCGCGGGGGATCCGGAAGTTGCGGGCCGGTGAACGACGGCCGAGAAGATCGCGAACTTCACCAGACAGGGTGTGATGGTGGTCACGAAAGCCCGGGTCGGGCGTCCGGCTCCGCCGTTTCCGTGAGGAACGCGGCCTCACCCAGGCCGCCCTGGCCAGCGCGCTGGGCATCTCGCCGAGCTACGTGAACCAGCTGGAATCCAGCCAGCGCCCGATGACGGCCTCCGTCCTGCTCAAGCTGGCCAGCGTGTTCGACGCGGACCTGCAGCAGTTCTCGGCCGAGGACGCCGACCGCCTGGTGGCCCAGCTCCGTGACGTGCTCACCGACCCCTCGGTCGGCGAGCAGATCTCGATGGCCGAGATCCGGGAGCTGGCCGCGGCCATGCCGGCCGTCGGCCGGTACGTCATCGAGCTGCACCGCCGGTACCGGCACGGCCGCGACGTCAACGAGACGATCATGACCCGCATCGACGCGGGTGAGGCGGGGTCGATGTCGGTGCCGCCGCCCATGGCCCAGGAGGAAGTGCAGGAGCTGTTCTACGCCCGGCGGAACTACTTCCCGGCGCTCGACCTCGCGGCCGAGCGGATCTTCGGCGCAGGCGGACCTCAGGGTCGGCAACGCCGAGGCCGGGATCACCGAGCTGGCTGGCCCGGCGGCACGGCATCCGGGTGGCCGACCTCCCGGACCGTGACCAGGACGTCAAGCGGCGCTACGACCCCGAAGCCCGGGTGCTGACCCTGTCCCCGCTGCTCAACTCCGGCCAGCGGGCGTTCCAGCTGGCCACCCACCTGGCCTCCGTCGAGATGTCCGCGGAGATCGACCAGATCGTCACCGAGGCCAACCTGTCCGGCGACGATGCCCGCATGCTCTGCCGGATCGGCCTGGCCAGTTACTTCGCGGGCGCCCTGGTCCTGCCCTACCGGCCGTTCCTGGACGCCGCGGAGACGGTGGGCTACGACATCGCGCTGCTGCAGCGGCGGTTCGACGTGGGCTACGAGACCGTCGCGCACCGCCTCAGCACGCTGCAGCGCCCCGGGGCCCGCGGCGTGCCGTTCATCTTCGTCCGGGTCGACCGGGCGGGCAACATCTCCAAGCGCCAGTCGGCCACCAGCTTCCACTTCTCCCGGGTCGGCGGCTCCTGCCCGCTGTGGAACGTGTACGAGGCCTTCGTGCACCCGGGGGAGATCCAGACCCAGCTGGCCCAGATGCCTGACGGCCGCAGCTACCTGTGGGTGGCCCGGACCGTGTCCCGGCGCTACGGCGGCTACGGCACGCTCGGCAAGACGTTCGCGGTCGGCCTGGGCTGCGACCTGCGGCACGCGCACCGGCTGGTGTACTCCCACGGTCTCGACCTGGGCAGCCCGTCCGCGCTGGTCCCGATCGGCCCGGGCTGCAAGGTGTGCGACCGGACCACCTGCCCGCAGCGGGCCTTCCCCGCGCTCGGCAAGCCGCTGGACCCGGACCCGCATCACGGCAGCTTCATCCCGTACGCCACCGGGGACGGCGCGGCCGCCACGCCGGACGCCCGGCAGGCCTGAGCGCCGTTGAGCAACCTGCCGACCGGCGCCTCAGCGACGAGTGCCGATCGGCAGGCATCCGCTATCCGTGCAAGTGGTGCATGTTCTGCAGGATCAGGACAGCGCCCGAGGCCAGCAGGACGAGGATCGCCATCGCCACGACCATCACGACGATCCTGAGCATCACGCGCCAGAAGACCACGGAGAAGATCGCGAACAGCAGGATCACGTACCGGATGGATTCGGCGGCGTGCGGGGCCGCGACTGCGACGTGCATAATTACACCTCCTCAGCGTCGCATCGAATGAGCGGAGCCGGAGAAGTGCTCTGCGCCGCGAACCCGCAACCGGGCCGCCGTCAGGTGGCGTCTCCCCAGGTCAGGAACGGGGATTGCATCTGCCGTGGCAACCGGTAGCATGAGGCACAGCACAGGCCCTTCCGTAGCAACAGGCGGGTTTCTGTCATTGGCGCGGCCGATGTCCTACCATCGGCCGTGCTGCTTTTCCGGGCAGGCTGAAAAGCCCTGATCGGGGGAAGCGGCAGAGGCGCGAACCGCCAGGCGTGCAGAGTGCTGGCTGACAGCCTTGACTGGCTTTCTCCGGGGGCGGCCTCCTCTCCCCCACCGCGCTGTCCCGGTCACCGGGTCCGGCCTGGAGACAGGTGTGGTGGGACCCTCCCAGCGTCTCATACCGGCTTGGCAATTGCCATAGGATAATTTTTCCTGGCAATTGACGATCTTGGGACGGCCGGGAGCAGGCCCGTCCCCCGGTGCCCGGACAGCCGCGCTAGTGCTGCCCGCCCAGCCGGGTGCACCCGATCTGAGTTTCGGACCTGCTCTCACGCGGTTGCCGGGGGTGCCACTGGCGCGCCTTCGGCGCTGCTTGGCGAAACCCTGGGAACCTTGCCCAAGCCCGTATCCGAACTCCGGCTCCGCGTGTAGCATCACCCCACGATCAGAAGGCAATTGCCAGAGGCGATAGCCTGAGCGTAAGTTCGCGCCAGCGTGCTTCCACGCACCCAGCTCACACATCCTCGAGGGGGCCGCCGTGGCGGAGGCCGTTCCCAGAGGCCACGTGCCAGGCGTGCTCTCCCGCGGAGTCTGCTCCGTCAGTGGCCTCGTCCGTGCCCGCCAGAACATCCTCCGCCGGGCGAGGAGCCCGGTCGCTGCCTTCGGCACCGCAATTCCCGGTGCTGGCGGGGGGATCAGGCGCGATGGCCCGGGGCGGCCGCCATCTGAAAGGCATCGGTGATGGAAGAAAGGAAGCCCACGGTCCGCCAGCGGGACCTGAGTATGCGTCTGCGGCGGCTCCGTGAGGGGAAGAAGCTCTCCGTCGGCGAGGTCGCGGATCTGCTCATGTGCTCGGCCACCAAGGTCAGCAGAATTGAAACGGGTGCACGCCGTGTCAGCTTGCGCGATGTACGCGATCTCTGCCAGCTTTACCAGGTAAGTGAGCAAGAGGCCGCTCAGCTTATGGATCTGGCCCGCAGGGCCCGTGAAGATGGGTGGTGGGCCCACTACGAAGACCTGGGGGTGGGGCCGTACTTCGATCTGGAGCAAGAAGCGAAGTCCATCACGTATTACTCCATGTCCTATATATACGGCCTTCTGCAGTCCGATGACTATGCCCGGGCCATCATCAGGAGCGTCTATCCTCTTATCGACGATCAGGTGCTGAAAGAGCGGGTAGAAGCGCGGATCCGTCGCCAGGAACTGCTTGAACGAGCCGGTCGGCCCAGGGTGCGGGTACTGATGGACGAGGGGGTCCTGCACCGCCAGGTCGGCGGCCCGAAGGTGATGAGCGCTCAATTGGAGAAGATCCGTGACGTCGCGGCCTCTGAGAAGGTCATAGTCCAGATCGTTCCCTTCAGTTCCGGCGCCCAGGCGAGCAGCGACAGCAACATGACGCTCTTCGAGTTCGACGATGCGTCCGTGCCCGCCATCGTCCACGTCGAAGGACTCATCAGCGCCCAGTTCATGGACCGGCGGGAGTCGGTGGATCGCTACCGTGAAGTCCTTGACAACCTGCGCGACGCTGCGCTGTCACCACGGGAATCCCAAGTCTTGATCACCGAGATCAAGGATGCGCATGATCGCGACTCCTGAGGGCCGCCCCGTGCGCGTCAACCACGTCCTAACCGAGGACTCCAGATAATGGCAAACGCAGGTTCTGCGAATCCTGACACGCCGCCGTGGCGGACGGCCAGCATGTGCAATGGCGGCTCATGCATCCGGGTGGCGCCGTGGGGAGAGAAGGTGCTCCTGGGGGACACCAAATCTCCTGACGGGCCGGTTCTCTCCTATACTCATCCCGAGTGGAATGAATTCATATCCCGGATCAAGCGCGGGGAATACCGGAGTTATTGAGGGACGTGCCGCATGGGCCCCGGATTCCTGGGCCGCCACGGCACACGGAAATACTGATACTAATGAGGCCGGCCCCACCGTGAGGGCCGGCCTCATTAGCATCAGCAGGCCCATAGAGCCCACCAGTCACTCGGGGCGCAGCTTGCCATTTGACAAGGATCTGATACTCATGCTTAGCATCTCGGGACCGGAGGCCGCACGGTAATACCTCACGGGAGCTAGGGGGATGTGATGGCGACAGCAGGACCCGGGGCGCTCCGGTGGCGGTGCAGCAGCTTCTGCAACGGCGGGCAATGCGTGGAGGTCGCTCTCCAGGCCAACGGGGTCGCCATACGCAACTCTGCGGATACGGAGAACGTCCTCACCGTTTCCGCGGCGGGCTGGCGGGCCTTCGTCCGCGACTGCAAAGAGGGCCTGATCCCTTCCGGAACTTAGCCACCTCCTTTCCTGGGAGCCCTCCGTGCCGGAGTACGACTACATCGTGGTCGGCGCGGGCACGGCCGGCTGCGTGCTGGCGGCCCGGCTCTCCGCGGACCCGGGCGCCCGGGTACTGCTCCTGGAGGCAGGCGGAGCGCAGCGGACCCGGGCCATGACCGTGCCGGCCGCGTGGCCGGAGAACCTCGGCTCCTTAGCGGAGTGGGGCAGCGTCACCGCGCCCCAGGCGGACGCCGGGCCACTGCCGTACCCGAGGGGCCGGGCACTCGGCGGTTCCGGGTCCATCAACGCCATGGCGCACGTCCGGGGGCACCGCGCGGTCTACGACGGCTGGGCGGCGGACGGGGCGGACGGCTGGGCCTTCGCGGACCTGCTGCCGTACTTCCGGCGCAGCGAGCGGGCGGACGGGCGTGATCCGGCGCTGCGCGGCACCAGTGGCCCGGTCCGCGTCGGGCCGGCCGCGGCCGGCGGGCGCCATCCGGTGGCCCGCGCGTTCGCGGAGGCGCTGGCCGGCGCGGGCTGCCCCGTGCACCGATGATCTCAGCGGCCGGGACCAGGAGGGCGTGGGCTGGGCCGACCTGGCGATCTCCGGCGGCGAACGGGTCAGCCCGGCCGATGCGCTACCTCCGGCCGGTACTGGGCCGCCCGAACCTGGTCACCCTGACCGGCGCCCGGGCCACCCGGCTGCACGTGCGGCCGTGGCCGCTGCACGGGGGTCAGCTACCGTCCGGGACGGAGGGCCTGATGAGGCCGCGGCGGCCGGCGAGGTGATCCTGGCCGCGGGCGCGGTCGGGTCCCCGCACCTGCTGCTGCGCTCCGGGGTCGGCCCCGCCCGGTCCCTGCGTGGCCTGGGCCTCGACGTGGTGGCCGACCTCGCGGGAGTCGGCGCGAACCTCCAGGACCATCCCATGGTCATGGTGTCCGCCGCGGCGCGCTCACCGCTGCCACCGAGCCGGTACAACCACGGGGAGATGTACGCGGCGCTGCGCAGCGGGCTGGATGGTGCCTACCCGGACCTGCAGCTGTTCCCGATCCTGCTGCCGCTCGCCCCGGCCGGCTGCGAGCCGCCCGGGGCGGGCTACGCCCTGGTCTGCGCGGTGGTCGCCCCGTCCAGCCGGGGCACGGTCCGGCTGGCCTCCGCGGCCCCGGATGCGCCCCCGCTGATCGACCCGGGCTTCCTGGCCGACGCCGCGGGACGCCGGCCGGCTGGAGACCGGGCTGCGGATCATCCGGGAGGCCGCGGCCGGGCCCGCCCTTTCCGCGCTGCTGCGGGCCGAGGTCTGGCCCGGCCCGGACGTCACCACCCGGGCCGGGCTCCACGCGTTCATCCGGCGCACGGTCGGCAGCTACTACCACCCGGCCGGCACCTGCCGGATGGGCACCGGCGACCTGGCGGTGGTGGACCCGCGGCTGCGGGTCCGCGGCGTGGCGGGGCTGAGGGTGGCCGACGCGTCGGTCATGCCGGCCATCCCCAACGCCCCGCTGAACGCGACCGTGCTGGCCATCGCCGAGCGGGCCGCGGACCTGATCACCGCGGGCTGAATCCCGTGATCTAGAACACGCCGAACTCCCAGAGCGAGTAGCCGTACTGGGTGGCCCGGGCGGTGCCGTACATCCGGATGTAGCGGCCGGTGCCGGAGACGCTGAGGGTCTGGGTGCCGCCGGTTCCGCTGGTGGTGGAGTAGATGGTGGTCCAGTTGGTGCCGTCGGGTGAGGTCTGGATCTGGAACGCGGTGGCGTAGGCGGCTTCCCAGTTGAGCGTGACCTGGCAGATGGCCTGCGAGGAGCCGAGGTCGACTTCGAGCCACTGCGGATCGGAGAACGCGCTGGACCACCGGGTGCCGGTGTTCCCGTCGGTCGCGCTGGCCGCCGGGAACGTGGCGTTCTCAGTCGACGACGCCGTGGTGGGGTGATTGAGCGCGAGGTTGGCGGTGCCGCAGACCGCCGCCGCCGCCTCCGCCGCCGCCGCTCCCGCTGGGCAGGGTCCACTGCTGCGGCGCGGAGCCCGTGCAGGTTTCGATGTCGAGCCGGGCGCCGGTATTGCCGCCCGGGTCGGTCAGGCACAAGCCGGAGCTCGGGTTGACCAGCTCGCCGTTGGACTGGTGGGTCCAGCCCTGGGCGGCGGTGCCGTTGCAGGGATACCAGTCCACGTTGGTGCCGCTGGTGGTCCCCGCGCTCACCACGTCCAGGCAGCCGCCCTGGGTCCGCAGCGTGCCGTCGGTGTAGGGCGACCACTGCTGGCCCGCGCTGCCGTTGCAGCCGGCCACGCCGATCGGGTTGCCGGAGGTGTTGAGCGAGTTCTGGTTGGCCAGGCACAGCCCGCTGATCCCGGTGACCGTCCCGGTCGCGGTGGCCGTGCCGGCCGGGGTGGAGTTGCCGCCCTGCTCGTAGACGGCCACGTAGCCCACGCTCATCGAGGCGCCGGAGGTGGTGGCCGAGGTCGGGGTGGTCGTGCCGGACACGCCGTCCGGGTAGTTACCGCCCATGGCCAGGTCGAAGATGATGAAGAAGCCGTGATCGACGGCGGCCTGCCAGGCGGCGGTGCCGACCGAAGCCTCGGTGATGGTGCTCTCGACCACGCCGTCCATCACGAACTGCATGGTCTCCGCGCTGGTGTTGGTCCGGTCCACGATCACCGAATAGGTGTGGTAGCCGGTCTGGCAGCCGGAGCCAGCGCCCGGGCAGGCGATCAGCGGGTGACCGGGGCTGTTCGCCGAGTTGTGGAAGGTCTGGGAGGCCTCGTTCAGCCCGTTGACGTCCTCCATCATGTCGATCTCGCCGGACTGCGGCCAGCCGCCGCCGGTCCGCATCGGGGCTCCCAGCGCCCAGAACGCCGGCCAGTAGCCGAGGCCGCTGGCCGGGTTGGGCTGCTCGATCGACGCGGTCATCTCGAGTTTGCCGCCCGGCGGGGCCTGGAAGTCGTCCCGGGTGCTCTCGATCCGGCCGGACGTCCAGGTGCCGCCGTTGTTGATGGCCTTCAGGACCAGGTGGCCATTGCCATCCAGGTAGACGTTGCTCGTCGAGTTGGTGGTCTGCTCCTTCTCCCCGGTCCCGTAGCCGGTGCCGATGTCGTAGAACCAGTTCGCCGAGGACGGTGCGGATCCCGCCGCGCCCGCGAAGTTGTCGCCGAACACCGTGGTCCAGCCGGACGGCGGCGGGGGCACGGTGTCGGCCCGGGCGGCCGGGGCCCGGACCAGGCCGGTGCCCACGACACCGGCCAGGCCCGCGGCCAGCAGGGCTAACGCCGTGAGCACCGACCGGGGACCGGGTGACCTCAGCCGGCGCCAGGCGCCGCCCAGGGCGGGGTGCGGGGGGCATCAGGCTGCGCCAGCCCCGCCCGCGGCGGCGTTCCGCGGCGGCATTGCTGCGATGGTTCATCTGCCATTCCTCCTGCCAGGGCCCGCCATTGGGGTAGCCGGAACTGACCACCGCGCGGCGGGGCGGTTCAGCCGCGGGTGGTGGTCTTCGTTGCGGAGAATTTTGCTCTTAATACAAGCCTTTTATGAAGGTGTAATCCGCTGGGCGGGCGTGCACTGTCAAGCACAGGTGGCGGCCGCGGCGGGCGCGGCCACGGCGCGGCGTCGCGCCCGACAGGGCTGCCGCGCCGCACCTGGCCTACAAGGCATGCCGCGTACCGCGGCCTGACCCGGTCCGCTGACCCGGCGCCTGACCCGGCCCGACCGCGCCGGCGCAGCCGGCCGTGACGTAGACTGCGCTGTCGTTGTGCCTAACGCATCACCTTCCGTATGGAGACGCAGCATGAGCATGGAGAAGCCCGAGGTCGACTTTCCCGGGGGCGAGCCGCCGGCTGACCTCCAGGTCACCGACGTCTGGGAAGGCGACGGCGCGGTCGCGAAGGCGGGCGACACCGTCGAGGTTCACTACGTCGGGGTCGCGTACTCCACGGGCGAGGAGTTCGACGCCAGCTGGAACCGCGGCGAGCCGCTGCAGTTCCGGCTCGGCGTGGGGCAGGTCATCGCCGGCTGGGACCAGGGCGTGCAGGGCATGCGGGTCGGCGGCCGCCGGCAGCTGATCATCCCGCCCGGCCTGGCCTACGGCGACCGGGGAGCCGGCCGGGACATCGCGCCGGGCGAGACCCTGATCTTCGTCTGCGACCTGGTCTCCACCTGATCCCGGCGTCCCGCCGCTGATCCTGGCGTCCCGCCGCTAGCACGGGGACAGGACGCAGAACTCGTTGCCCTCCGGGTCGGCCAGCACCGTCCAGGACACCCCGGCCCCCTGGCCGACGTCCGCGGGGGCCGCGCCCGCGGCGAGCAGCCGGGCCACCTCGGCCGCGGGATCATCACCCCGGTAGGGGGCCACGTCCGGGTGGACCCGGTTCTTGACCGTCTTGCGCCCGGGGACCCGCAGGAACTCCAGGTAGGGTCCGGTGCCGTCCGGGCAGCGGAGCCCGACGATCTCGTCCTCGGTGCGGGTGATCTTCCAGCCCGCCGCGCCGGCCCAGAAGCGGGCCAGGGCCGCGGGATCGTGGCAGTCGGTGAGGATGGCCGCCACCGGGCCGGTGTCGCGGTAGACATCCCGCGGCTCCAGCACGCAGAACTCGTTGCCCTCCGGGTCGGCCATGACGGCCCAGGGCACGTCGCCCTGGCCGATGTCCACCGGGCCGCCGCCCAGATCCCGCGCCCGGCTGACCAGCTCGGCCTGATGCGCCGCCGAGCCGCTGGCCAGATCCAGGTGCACGCGGTTCTTGCCGGTCTTGCGCTCCGGCACCGGGACGAAGACCAGGGGCACGGCCACCGGATCGGGATAGGTGTAGCCGGCCGGCCACACGTCCACCTCGTTCGCGATCTCCCAGCCCAGCAGGCCCGACCAGAACCGGGCCAGCCGCGCGGGATCGCTGGCGCCGGCGACGAGATGAACCAGGCGGGTCGGCATGGCATCCAAGGTATCGCGGGCGCGCCGGGCGGCCGTGGCCCGCCGGGCGGGTGCCGTGCGGGTGGCCCGGGGCCGGGAACAGCCGGACCCGCCAGGACGCTGTGCTCTATGTAGTGCCCCGCCACCAGTGGGGCCTCAAGCGAAGGAGCTGAGGTGTCCGACACCTACCACAAGGACCCCCAGGCCATATCCCAGCTCACGCCGGAGCAGTACCGGGTGACCCAGGAGAAGGGCACCGAGCCGGCGTTCCGCAACGAGTACTGGGACAACAAGGAACCCGGCATCTACGTGGATGTCGTCTCCGGCGAGCCGCTGTTCGCGTCGGTGAACAAGTACGACAGCCGCTCCGGCTGGCCGAGCTTCACGGTGCCGATCGAGCCGGGCAACATCGTCAAGAAGCGCGACTTCGGCCTGGGCATGATCCGGACCGAGGTGCGGTCCGCGCACGGCGACAGCCACCTCGGCCACGTGTTCCGCGACGGGCCCGCCGACCAGGGCGGCCTGCGGTACTGCATCAACTCGGCGGCCCTGCGCTTCATCGGAGTCGATGACCTGGAACGCGAGGGCTACGGGGCCTACCGCACGCTGTTCGAGCAGACAGACGACGACACGAGGAGTACAGCACGATGAGCGCCAATTCCGAGCAGGCCATCCTGGCCGGCGGCTGTTTCTGGGGCATGCAGGACCTCATCCGCAAGCGCCCCGGCGTCATCTCGACCCGGGTCGGGTACACGGGCGGCGACGTGCCGAACGCGACCTACCGGAACCACGGCACCCACGCCGAGGCCATCGAGATCACCTACGACCCCGACCAGATCTCCTACCGGGACCTGCTCGAGTTCTTCTTCCAGATCCACGACCCGACCACGCGGAACCGGCAGGGCAACGACATCGGGACCAGCTACCGGTCGGCGATCTACTACACGAGCGACGCGCAGAAGCAGGTCGCCGAGGACACGATCGCCGACGTCGAGGCCTCCGGCCTGTGGCCGGGCAAGGTCGTCACCGAGGTCGAGCCCGCCGGGCCGTTCTGGGAGGCCGAGCCCGAGCACCAGGACTACCTGGAGAAGTACCCGAACGGCTACACCTGCCACTTCCCGCGGCCCGGCTGGAAGCTGCCGCGCCGCGCGGACACGGTCACCAGCTAACTGAACACCGTTACCTCTTACGGCCAGGCGCGCAGGCCCGCCGGGACGGCAGCGAGCCGTTCCTGGCGGGCCTGCGGCGTCCTCAGGGCTGGTGTTTCGCGGGGAGCGACGTGACGAGCACGTCCAGCACGGGGGAGCCGGGGCCGGGCTCACGCGTCCGGGCGACCCTGCGCCAGCCCCAGGCCCGGAAGGCGGCCTGCGCCGGGGCGGCGGCGGGCAGGACGGTGAGCGTGGCCCGTTCCTCGGGCCGGTTCCGCAGGACCAGGTCGTGCAGGGCCGCGCCGATGCCCTGGCGCCGCCACGGCGCGCGCACCACCACGTCGGTCAGAGCGAACGTGCGGCCCGGATGCTCAGCGGTGACCTCCTCCGGCAGCGGCGGTGGTCAGCTGCCGCCACCACGAGGTGGACGGCCGGAGCGGGAACCCGGCCGCGTAGCCGACCAGGTAGTCACCATGGCGGGCCTCGGCCAGCAGGTAGCCCGGCTGGCGGCGCTGGACCCGGAAGCGGCCGCGAACCGTGCGGCCTCCTCGTCCCGGCGCGGCGGCGGGCCCGCCGTGCACCTCGGCGTGCAGGGCCTGCAGTTCGTCCGCGTGCTCACCGGCCTCCGCCCCGCCGAGCACCCGGACCGTGATGTCGGGGGCAGGCACGCTCACCTTCTTAGCCGGCCCTTCCCGGCCCGGTGCCGCGGAGGCTGAGAGTAGCGACGAGGACTGGCGCGCGGTCCTGGACGCCAACCCTGACCACCGCGTTCCCACGGGCCGGCGCCGGCACCTCCCCCGGGACTGGTCACGGCGGTGATGACGTCCACGGTCAGACCGTTCTGGAAAGATAGCACGTAGCCCTGCGGATCGGGTGAGTGCGGCGCTGGTCAGGGCTTGCGGCCCATGCCCGCGTAGACGGGGATCACCAGCGGGTTGGGCAGCGTGCGCCATTGCGGCATGGGCACGATCCCGGGCTCGATGAGTTCCAGGCCGTCGAAGTAGCGCGCGATCTGCTCGCGGCTGCGCAGGGTGGACTGGGCCGGGCCGAGCCGGGAGTTGAGCCGGGCCGTGCCGTCGGTGACCCGCTCGGTGTCGATGTCGGTGGTGGTGTCCGAGATGGTCAGGTAGCTGCCCGGCGGGACCGCGTCCATCAGCCGGGCGACGATCTCGTGCGGGCGGTCCTCATCCGGGACGTACTGCAGGACCAGCAGCGACATGACGGCGATGGGCTGGCTGAAGTCGAGGATCTCGGCCGCCGCCTCCAGGATCTTCGCCGTGTCGCGCGCGTCGGCGTCCACGTAGGCGGTCGCGCCTTCGGGGCTGCTGGTCAGCAGGGCCCGGGCGTGCGCCAGCACGATCGGGTCGTTGTCCACGTACACGATCCGCGACTCGGGCGCGATCGCCTGGGCCACCTCGTGGGTGTTCTCGGCGGTCGGCAAGCCGGTCCCGATGTCCAGGAACTGCCGGATCCCGGCCTCGCCGGCCAGGTACTGCACCGCGCGGCGGAGGAACGCCCGGTTGGCCCGCACCCCCTCCAGGATGCTCGGCATCACCTCGATGAAGGTCTCGGCTGCTTCCCGGTCCGCCTCGTAGTTGTCCTTCCCGCCCAGCCAGTAGTCGTAGACCCGGGCCGGATGCGCGCGGGTGATGTCGAAGGACGGCGGCTCGGCGGCCTTGTCACTGCCCTGGCGGCCGGGGGAGACGTCCTGCCTGCTCATCGGCTGGTGCCCTTCTCGTTAGGTGCCCGGCCGCTGCGGCCCGGGCGGGTGGGCCGTGGCTAGGCCTGGCGGCTAGGCCTGCAGCTCACGGCTGACGTGATCGAAGAAAGGTATCGTCTGCGCCGGGCTCAGCGACATGGCGCTCAGCCGGTTCATAATGTCGAGGTAATGGTCGGTGGCGGCCGGCTTTTCCAGGTAGATGGCGCCGGTGAGCTGCTCGATGTACACCACGTCGGGGACGGCGGGCTCGCTGAAGCGCAGGATCGTGAACGACCCGCCGGCGGCGTCGTGGCCGCCGGCCTTGAACGGCACGACCTGCAGGGTGACGTTGGGCAGCTGGGCGACCTCGGCCAGCCGCCGGAGCTGGGACCGCATCACCCTCACCCCGCCCACCGGGCGGCGCAGCGCGGCCTCATCCATGACCGACCACACCCGGGGCGCCTTCGCTGCGGTCAGCAGTTCCTGCCGTTTCAGCCGTACGGCGACCCGCCGGTCCAGCTCCGCCGGGACGGCGCCGCGCAGGCCGAGCGTGGTGACGGCCCGGGCGTAGTCCTCGGTCTGGAAAAGCCCGTGGACGAACTGCAGGTCAAAGGACCGGATGCGGGAGGCTGAGGCCTCCAGGCCCAGGTAGGGCTCGAACCAGCCGGGCAGGATGTCGCCGAACTCCGCCCACCATTCCTGGGTGTGCGCCTGCCCGGCCAGCGCCAGCATCGCGCTGATGACCTGGGCGTCGGTCACGCCGTACAGGGTGAGCAGGTCCCGCACGTCGCGGTCCTTGAAGCCGACGCGCCCGTTCTCCATGCGGCTGATCTTGGATCGCGAGGACCGGATATGCCATCCCGCGGCGTCCGGGGTGATCCCCGCTGCCTCACGGAACTGCCGGAGCTGGCTGCCCAGCATCATCCGCGCGGCCGCGGAGCCGACGCTGGATCCCTCGGCGGGAGTCCCGCCGCCCGGCTCCTGGCTCATCTCCCCCCGACCCTGCTCTGCTGCACCCTGCTTTGCTGCATCTGGCCTGCTGGACACCTGGTTCTCGAGGAAATGGCTGCACAATGGCTATTTGGAACCTTTGATACGTTATCACCGCGACCCGTTCCGGGGCGTGCGGGCGCGGTGTTCGGCGTGACGAAGCCGGCGGCCTGGCCGCCGGCCTCGCCCCGCTCCCCGCGGTCAGGATCCGCGGTAGGGCCGGGCCGGCGGCTGCTGCGCCGGTGCCCGGTGCCACTGGGGGGTGGCCTGCTGCCTGGCCTGGCGCAGTTCGGTGAAATAGGCGCTCGACCGCCGGTCCCACAAGCACACGATGACGGCCAGGCCGACGCCCCACTCGGCCAGGCCAGCGATCCAGGTGGCCGGGGTCAGCAGCCCGTGCGAGTAGGTGTTGGCCACGGTCAGGCTGTCCAGGGCGAAGAAGACGGCCGACAGGACCCGCACCCCCGCCCGGCCACGCCTCGTCCTCCTGGCCACGGCCAGCCACACGCCGACGCTGATCAGGCCGGCGATGATCGTGACCGTCAGCGTGCCGGTCGTCACCGCGCCGAGCGCCCCGGGCCCGGCGCCCGGGTACCGCTGCCGGAGCGTTTCCCTGAGCCGGGGCATGGTGGCGACGGCGGTCAGGATGCTCACCGCGGCGAGGGCGGCACCCACGTGCATCAGCCGGACCGCGTTGATCATGGAGCGCGGGGGAACCGGCCGGCGGCCGGCCGTGGCGTCCGCCGGTGCCCGCGTGGCGTGCCCCGGTGGGCCAGGCATCGGCTGCGGCTGCGGGTGCGGCATCGCTGGGGCTCGCGGCTGGGGCAGCGCGGTGGTGGACGGCGGGGCCGGCCATGCATGGGCCGGCCCTGGCTGGGCCGGCCACGGGCCGGCCGGGCCTGGGGCCCGGGCCAGGCAGAATTCGAGGATCTGGCCGGGTGCGGGGCGCGCGGCGGCGTCCTTCCTGAGGCAGTGCTCGATCAGGGGCCGCAGCTGCGCCGGGCAGCCGGTCAGGTCAGGGGGCTCGTGCAGCACCCGGTAGGAGACGGCGGCCGTGTGACCCTCGCCGAACGGGCTGCGGCCCAGCACCGCGTAAGCCGCCAGCGAGCCGAGCGCGAACACGTCGATGGCCGGGGTGACGGGCTTGTCCAGGATCTGCTCGGGCGCCATGAACTGCGGGGAGCCGACCATCATGCCGCTGCGGGTCAGCGAGGTCGCCTCCAGGGCCCGGGCGATCCCGAAATCGATCACCCGCGGGCCATCCGGCGCCAGCAGCACATTGGACGGCTTGAGATCCCGGTGGACCACGTCGGCCGCGTGAATGGCCTGGAGGGCTTCGGCGACCCCGGCGATCAGCCGGAACGCCATCGCCTCCGGCATCGGCCCGTTACCGGCCACCGCCTCCTGCAAGGACGGGCCGGGCACGTACGACGTCACCAGCCACGGCGGCGAGGCGGCCGGATCGGCGTCGAGCACCTGCGCGGTGTACAGCCCGTGGACCCGGCGGGCGGCCTGGATCTCGTGACGGAAGCGGGCCAGGAAGTCGCGGTCCTCGCTGAGCTCGGGACGTACCACCTTCAGGGCGACGGGCCGGCCCGCCGGCGTGGACGCCAGGTAGACCCGTCCCATGCCTCCCGCGCCGAGCCGGCCGCGCAGCCGGTAGCCTCCGATTTCAGCGGGATCATCGCTGGTCAAAGGCTGCATAACTCGGTCCCTCGTCCCTCCCGCCGTCTCCCGGGCCGCCATCGTCATGGCCGGCCGGGAGGGCCGGGGAAAGCCACGCGCAGGCTCCCGCCCGCACGTATCAGCTCTTTCCGCGCACCGAATCTAACGTCTTTCCCCCAGCGGCACCCGGAAACCCGCCCCACCCGGTGGATCACCCCGGGCCGCCGGTCAGCCGACCGTGAAGGGGTCCCGGGTGCCCCGCTCAGCTCCACCCACACCGACTTGTTCTCGGTGTACTCGTCGATGCGGCCGACGCCGTTCTCCCGGCCCAGGCCCAGGCGCCGTAGCCGCCGAACGGCACGCTCGGCGCGACCACCCGGTAGGCGTTGATCCAGATCGTGCCGGCCCGCAGCCGGGCCGCGACCCGGTGCGCGCGGTGCACGTCCTTCGTCCAGACCGCCGCCGGCCAGCCCGTAGGGGTGTCGTTGGCCAGCTTCAGCGCCTCGTCCTCGTCGCTGAACGTGTAGCGCCGACGAGCACCGGGCCGAAGATCTCCTCCCGGACCATCGGTCGACTGCGGGCCTGACGCCCGGTGAGCACCGTCGGCTTGATGAACAAGCCGCCGAGCGCGTCGTCCGGCTGCTCCGCCGCAGGCCACCGTGGCCCCCTCGTCTCTGCGCGGTGCGCAGGTAGCCGAGCACCTTCTCGTACTGCGGGCGCGTTCGCGACCGGCCCCATCTCAGTCTCCGGGTCGTTCGGGTCGCCGAGCCGGATCGCGCCGGCCGCGCTCGGCCACCAGCCCGACCAGCTCGTCGTGCACGCTCGTCGTGCACGATCAGCCGCGAGCCCGGCCATGCACGTCTGCCCGGTGGCTGCGAACACGCCGGCCACGACGCCCGTTCGCGGCCGCGTCCAGGTCGGCGTCGGCGAACACGATCTGCGGCGACTTGCCGCCCAGCTCCAGGGTGACCCGGTTCAGGTTCTCCGCCGCCGCGTGCGCCACCGCACGGCCGGTGGCCGTCGAGCCGGTGAAGGCCACCTTGTCCACGCCGGGTGCCCGGCCAGCGCCGCGCCGACCTCGCGGGCGCCCGGTGACCACGTTGACCACGCCGGGCGGGAAGCCGGCCTCTCGAACAGCTCGCGCGAAGCTCGAGCGTGGAGACCGGCGAGTGCTCCGAGGGCTTGACCACCAGCGTGCAGCCGCGGCCAGCGCCGGCGCCAGCTTCCAGCTGCCAGCAGCATCAGCGGCGAGTTCCACGGCGTGATCGCCGCCACCACGCCAACCGGCTCCCGCCGCGTGTACACGAAGTAGTCGGGGCTGGGCGCCGGGATCTGCCGGCCCTCCAGCTTGTCGGCCAGCCCGGCGTAGTACTGGTACCAGGCGCCTAGCGCCATTGCAGCTGGCCGATCATCTCTCGGTATCAGCTTGCCCGAGTCGCTGACCTCCAGCTCCGTCACCTCTCGCGTTCTCGCTGATCATCGGCCAGGCGGCGCATGCAGCGCCGCCCGCTCGAAGCCGGTCAGCGCCGCCCCACGCGCCGTCCAGCGCGGCGCGCGCGGCGGCCACGGCCGCGTCCACGTCCTCCCGGCCGCCGTCGGGCACCGCGCCCACGCGCTGCCGGTGTACGGGTTCTGCGTCTCGAGGTCCGGCCGGAGTCGCGTCCGCCGCCGCCGATCAGCATCCGGAACCGGTCAGGTCTGTGCTCATCAGCGCTCCGTCGCTCATTGGCCTGCCTCGTTAGCTCTCGCTGCCCGCCCAAACGCCCCCGTCAGCCGCCGGGCCTGCCGGGCGGCCCGTCTTCAGCCGGTCGGCTGCGGCGCGCCGGGGGTGGGTGTCGCGCGGCCGGGCATGACGCGGCCGGGCGTCGCGCCGTCGGGTGTCGCGCGGCCGGGCATCGTGCGGCGCTGGTGCGCGGCCATCGCCGCGTAGATGACCCCGGCCAGGGCCGGCCCGGCCAGCGCGGACAGGTCGGCGCCGTCCAGGGCGCCGGCAACCGGGCTGACGTAGATGGCGGTATTCACGCAGAGCAGCGCGGCCGCCGTACCGATGATCATGGCCGTCGCGCCGGCCGGGTTGACGCCATGCCAGTACCAGAAGCGGCTGCCCGGGGTCTCGTCGTGCAGTTCGCGGCCGTCGTAGCGGTTGCGGCGCAGCAGGATGTCCACGCCGTAGATGGCCAGCGCGGGACCGAGGAACGCCACGGTGAGCTCGAGGATGTTGTTCAGGGTGGCGAGGAAGTTGGAGATGAACAAGGCATAGCAGGTGATCCCGACCGCGACGATGGCGTCGAAGATGACCGTGACCGACCGCTTCCACGGGATGCCGACCGCCTGCAGCGCGAGCCCGGTGCTGTACGCGGTGAGGACGTTGTTCGTGATCGCCCCGGCCACGATGACCAGCAGGAAGACCGGGTAGAACCAGCCGGGCAGCAGCGCCTTCAGTGACACTTGCGGGTCGTTCATGTCCACCACGGTGCCGGCCAGCACGCCGAGCCCGCCGAGCAGGACGGCGGGCGCGAACCCGCCCAGCGCGGTCCACCAGATGATCCCGCGCCGTGAGGCGCTGGCCGGCAGGTAGCGGGCGTAGTCGGCCCCGGTGCCCCAGGACAGCGGCGACGAGGCGATGATGGTGAACCCGGCCGCGGCCACCGCCCACAGTGCGGCCCCGTGCACCGCGTACGGGGCTGGGGCCTGGTAGCCCCAGCGGGCGTGCCGGAGCACGTCGTAGCCGAGCACCAGGATGCAGGCGAGCATGATCCAGGTGAACCAGCCGCTGAGCTTCACGATCGTCGCGTGCCCGTAGACGCTGATGGTGAAGGTGACCAGCGCGGTCGCGAGCACGATGACGAGCTTGACCCCGGCACCCGCGTGGCCGGCCCAGTGCTCGGCCAGCGCGAACCCGGCCAGCGCGCCCAGGGAGAGGTTGATCGCCTCGTAGGCGACGCCGATCCCCCAGCCGAGCAGGACGTTGTAGACGCGGTTGCCGCGAACGCCGAACATCGCCCGGGTGACCACCTCGCTCGGCGTGCCGGAACTCGGCCCGCTGACCGAGAGCCACCCGACCAGCGCCCAGAACAGGTTCCCGGCCACCACGACCGCGAGCGACTGCCAGGCGCTCAGGCCGAGCAGCACCATGGTCCCGCCCAGCACGATGTACAGGTAGGTGATGTTCGACGCCGCCCACACCACGAACAGGGACCGCGGGCGGCCGTGCCGTTCCGCGTCCGGGATGTAGTCGATGCCGTGCTTCTCCACGCGCCCGGGCCGGTCACTGGCGGGCCCGGGCCGGTCACTGGCGGGCCCGGTTCCCGCGCCGCCCGGAACCGTGTCTCCCGGGACCGTGTCTCCCGGGACCGCGTCCCGGCGGACCGCGCGCCCCGCTGCTGTCTCCGTCATCCCGACTCCCGCGGCTACTATTGGTGCCGACACCAATTGCTTGTTGGTGCGAGAGTCAATAACATGTTGAGCGTGACGTCAAGACCTCAGGCCGCGGTGCGCCGCAAGCCCGCCAGCCAGCGACGCGCCGAGATCACCGAAACCGCCGCGTCGATCGCGGTCAGCGAAGGGCTGGACAAGCTGACCGCCAAGCGGGTCGCCGAGACGCTGGGGGTGTTCCCCGGGCTGGTCAGCCACTACTTCGCCACCGCTGACGAACTCGTCGCCGCGGCCTTTGCCCACGCCGCGGCGCAGGAGCGGGAGGATGTGTTCGGCGACGCCGGTGCGGCAGGGCCGCCCCGGGACCAGGTGCGCCGCCTGCTGGCCGCCTGGCTGCACGGGGACCGGGATCCGGTCAGCCTGCTCTGGCTGGATGCCTGGCAGGCCAGCCGCCGGCGGCCAGCCCTGCGGGATGAGGTCGCCCGGCAGATGAACGCCGACCTGGACCGCCTCTCCGCCCTGATCCGGGCCGGCGCCGCGGCCGGCGACTTCCGCGTCGCGGACCCCCGGGAGACGGCGATCCAGGTCCTCGGCCTGATCGACGGGCTCAGCGTGCAGGCCGCCACCCGATCGACCCTCGATTACACGCCGGTCCGCGCCATGGTGATCACCACCACCGAGCGGCTCCTCGGCCTTGGGCCCGGCACCCTGGCCAGCGGACCGCGCTAGCGGCTGGTGCGGGCCAGCCCGGGGATGACCACGGCCGCGACCGCGACGTGCAGCACGATCAGGCCGGCGGTCGCCGCGATGGTGGTGGCGGCGATCAGCGGCAGGGCCAGCGATGCGGCCAGCGCGGTCAGGGCCAGGCCGGTCCAGGCCCGCCGGGCGTGCGGGGTCCGCTTCTCGATGATGGTGAGCAGCAGCCACCCGAGCAGCGCGGCGGCCAGGCTGACCCCGATGACCTGGGCGGCCCCGATGGTCTGGATGTGGCTTCCGCCGGGCTGATGACCGCCGCCGAACCGGATGCTCAGGCCGATGCCGAGCACGGGAACCTCGACGATCCAGGCTGCGGCGGCGGCGAGCGCGCCGCCCGCGGCGACGAGGGCCCGGGTCCGGCCCGCCTTCGGGTCGCGCTGGCGGTCCTGCTGGGCGGGGGCGTGGGAGGTAAGCATCGTGGTCTCCTTGGGTCTGGCCGCGGCGGCCGGTTCGCGCCGCTGGCGTCCAGGCTTTCCCGGCTCCCGCTCGTCGGGCATCGTCGGCCGGGTGGCTGCCGGGCTGCTTCGCCCGCGGCAGCGGGTACTCCCGGCGGAGTACCTCAACGAGCCTGCGCAGCGACGATGGCCAGGGTTTCCCGCCGGTATACGCTCCGGGGAAATGGGCATCGCAAACGTGGCCAGCCTGCCGCGGCGCTGGTGGGGCGCCGCGGGCGTCGTGGTGGTGACGCTGCTCGCCGTGATCGGTTCCTACGTGGAGGCGAATCCCGCCCACCACTACGCCGGCCTGCACCTGGCCAGCCATCCCCCGCTGGCCGCGTACCTGCTGGTCGGGCTGCCTGCCGTCGCCCTGGCCTGGCGCGGCAGCCACCCCGTCGCGGTCTTCCTCGCCGCCGTGACCGGCGCCGTCGCGTGGGCTGCGCTGGGCCAGATCGACGGGGCCGCGCTGGTCCCGGTCATCGTCGCGCTGTACTGGGTAGCGCTCACCCGCCCGCGCGGCGTCGCGGTGGCGGCCGGCCTGGCCGGGGCGGTGGCCATCTTCCTGGCCGAGGGCCTGCTGGGCCCGTTCGGCTGGCTGGGCGGCCCGAACGCGACGATGTGGCCCGAGTTGCTCGCGGCCGGTGCGGTCGGCGGCTACGTCGCGGCGCGCCGCCAGTGGCTGGCCGCCGAGCGCGAGCGCGCGGAGCGCGCCGGGCAGATCCGGGAAGAGGAAACCCGCCGCCGCGTCGACGCCGAGCGGGTCCGGATCGCCCGCGAGCTGCACGATGTCGTCGCCCATTCGATGGCGATGATCAACGTGCAGGCCACCGCGGCCAGCCTGCAGCTGCCGGGTGACCCGGCGCGCGTGGCCGAGGCGCTCCAGGAGATCCGCCGGGCCAGCAAGTCCGGCCTGCGCGAACTGCGGGCGATCCTCGACGTGCTGCGGCAGGTCGACGGCGACGGCCCCGCCGTGCCGGTGCCGGACCTGCCGGCCATCCAGGCGCTCGCCGACGCGACGAGCGCGGCCGGCACGCCCACGACGCTGCGGCTGGACGGTGACCCGGTCCCGCTGCCGCCGCCGGTCGCGCTCGCCGCTTACCGCATCGTGCAGGAGTCGCTGACCAACGTGGTCCGCCACGCCGGCCGGGTCTCCTCGACCGTCAGCGTGGTCCACGAGGATGGCTGCCTGCTGGTGGACGTGGTCAACGAGAGCGGGAACGCCCCCGCCACCTTCGGCGACGGGGCCGGGGCGGGGCTGGCCGGGATGCGGGAACGGGCCGCGGCGCTGGGCGGGACCCTCGACGCCGGGCCGTGTCCCGGCGGCGGCTGGCGCGTGCACGCGACGCTGCCGACGGCGACGGCCCCGGCCGGCCCGGAACCGCCTGGTGCTGAGCCAGCTGATCCTGAGCTGCTGAGCCGGCTCGAGTGCTGAGGCGGCCCGTGCTGAGGCGGCCCGTGCTGAGCCGGGGGCGGGCCGGCCATGATCAGGGTCCTGCTCGCCGATGACCAGGCCCTCGTCCGGGCCGGTTTCCGGGTCCTGGCCGGCGTGGCCCCCGACATCGAGGTCGTCGGTGAGGCCGCGGACGGCGCGGCCGCGGTCTCCCAGGCCCGGTCGCTGCGCGCCGACGTGGTGCTGATGGACATCCGCATGCCGGGTACCGACGGTCTCGAAGCGACCCGCCAGATCGCCGCCGATCCCGGCCTGAGCGGCGTGCGCGTCATCATCCTCACCACGTTCGAGGCGGACGAGTACGTCTTCGAGGCGATCCGCGCCGGGGCGAGTGGATTCCTCGTCAAGGACATCGAGCCCGAGGACCTGGTCCACGCCATCCGGGTGGTCGCCCGCGGCGACGCCCTGCTCTCGCCGGGTGTCACCCGCAGGCTGATTTCCAGTATTGCCGGGCGCGCCCCGGCCCAGCGGGTTGACGCCTCCGCGCTGGCGGTGCTCACGGACCGCGAGCGCGAGGTGCTCGCGCTGGTGGCCGCCGGGATGAGCAACGACGAAATCGCCGCCGTCCTGTATATGAGCCCGCTGACGGCGAAGACTCACGTCAGCCGCGCGATGGCCAAGCTCGGCGCGAGGGACCGGGCTCAGCTCGTCGTCACCGCGTACGAAACCGGCCTGGTCCGGCCCGGCCTGCCCTGAGGCCGGCCTGCCCTGAGAGGCCGGCCTGCCCCGGGGGTCAGCCCGCCGGGAACGGCGCCACCGGCTGCCAGTCCGGCTGGGTGCCGGCGGTCAGCAGCGTGGGACTGGTCCCCGCGAGAGGGGAGTTGAGGCCGAGGTAGATCTCCGGCGTCCCCCGCGCGTTGCGGACGAACGCGATGTGCCTGCCGGTCGGGGAGTAGACCGCCTGGTAGGCGCCGGGAAGGATGGTTGGGCTGCCGATCTGCAGGTTGATTCCGGTGTGCGTGCACTGAGCGGCCGGTGAGCAGGATTCAGCCGTGCTGAGCACGTCCGTGGCGAAAGCCGGGTCCACCGGGAACCAGTCGGGGTCGGTCAGGCGCGCCGGCATCGGGGTCTGGTCCTCCGCGCTCGGGTAGCCCTTGGTGAACTGGGATTCCTGGGCCAGGCCCAGGGCGTCGAGGCAGTAGTAGTTCGCCTGGCACAGCCCGGTGCCCGTCGCCTCGAAGAGAATGAAGTAGGCGGGCTGGCCGGACGCGTCGCTGGCCTCGTCCCAGGCCACCGCCGTCCCCGGCAGGGCGGTCACGTTGATCACCCCTACGGAACTCGCGGTGAAGGTCCGCAGCGCGTGAGTCACCGTGTTGTACCTGGTCAGGTACCCGCGCGTAGCGTGGCGGGCGGTCTTGACGAAAGCCAGGAAACGGCCGCCGGGTGACCAGGAAGGCCGCGCGTCCGTGGCGCCGGGCGCCGAGTTCGTGATCTGCGTCTTGCCGTGGCCGTTGCTCTTCATGATCCACAGATTGCCGTGGTCGAGGTAGGCGATCCGTGTTCCGTCGGGCGACCATCGCGGCCCGGAGTCGTGCCCGTCACTGGTCAGCCTGGCCAGCCCGGAGCCGTCGGTCCTGATCGAGTAGATGTCGCCGTTCCTGACGAACGCGATGCGCCCTTCCGAGCCCCGGTAGGCGGCCTGGGCCACGCCGGTGAATCCGGTGCCCGCGAGCACCGCCGCACCGAGGACCGCCGCGCCAATACCCCAGAACCGCGGCCGCCATTTCATTCCCGGCCCCACGCGTCCCCGCATGCCGTTCCTCCCGCCAGAGTTGCCGGGGCCAGCATGGCATACGCCGTGTCCCGGCACGGCCAGTCCGGCGGCCGGGCCCGGCCTACGCCGGTGCTTCCGGCGCAGGCAGTAGGTCCTTTACGGGCCATTTGCAAAGCCTTTACTTGAATTGCCTCCTGCCAGGCTTTTCCGGGGGCTAAGGTCCCCTGCCTGCGCCCGTTTCCTGAGACCGAGGATCAGCTCATGAAATCGCTCGCCCGCTGGTTGTTCCCCCGGGCCGCTGCCGTACTTTCTGCCGCCGCCCTCGGCCTGTGCATCCAGGTGTCAGCCGCTTCGGCCGCCCCCGCCATCCCGGCCCGGCCCGCCGCCGGCAACGGGTTCACGATCTCGCTCGCCGTGAGTTCTGCGTACCCGTACATCGGGCAGTCCGTCACCGTGACCGCGACGGCCAACGCCGATGTCGGGCCGACCCCGTACTACATCACGATCTACAGCGAGACCACCGGGGCGGAACTCGCGGTCTGCGGATGGGGCGCCACCTGCTCGGCGACGGTCTCGCAGGCCGCGCCGGGCACCCAGGACTTCGAGGCGTTCGTGGGCGATGACGTGCCGGGCGCTGGCCGGCCGGGGTTCGTCCTCGCCTCCAGCAACGAGGCTGGGGTCACCTGGTGGCAGTTCATCCTCCGCGGGCTTCAGGCCGGGAGCCGCTCAGCCTTGGCGACGTAGCATCCCCAGACCTGGTTGTCATAGTCCGGGCCGAGGTCGGGAAGGTCCCGGTAGTCGTCCGGGTTGACCTCGGTGAGCGGCCGCTGGGTCTGCCAGCAGGTGACCGTGAGCCTGGCCAGGACGTGCACATCGATGGCGGCCAGCATCGCCGACGCCAGCGACGGGCCGCGGGTCACCAGGCCATGGCCCTGCAGCAGGCAGACCGGGCGCTCGCCCATCGCCGCGAGCAGGCCCGCCGCGCGCTCCGGGGTGCGGATCAGGCCGGCGTAGCCGTAGCGGGGGATGCCGGCCAGGGCCAGCCGCATCGCCGGGATGTTGTAGGCCCCCACGATGGGGCGCAGCGGCAGATCAGCGACGGTGCAGGCCACGACGTCCGGCGAGTGCGCGTGCACGACGGCCGTGGAGTCCGGGTGAGCGGCGAGCGTCGCCGCGTGGATGGGCAGTTCGGCCGGCAGCGCGATGGGCGGTTCACCGGGGTGCAGATTCCCGTCGAGATCGGCGAGCGTGATGTCCTCCCCGGTGGTGAACCGCAGGCCATGCTCGGTTGACCGCCGCGCCCGCACCAGGAAGTGCGTGTCGCTGACCCGCAGGCTCACGTGCCCCAGCGTCGTCTCCACGAGCCCTTCCATGGCGAGCACCCGGCAGGCCTGGGCGAGTAGACGCCGTTCGCGGGGATACGGCACGTCTGCGGTCACTGTGGTGCCTCCTCCTGGCTGATGCTCCGCTCGCTGTTCGCACCGAGGAAGACCGCCCCGATATCTCCCCGGGAGCCGATCTCGCGCGCCTGCCCCTGCAGCTCCACCGCCCCGCCCACGAGGAGGTACACCCAGTCCGAGATGGCGATGGCCTGCACGGCCCGCTGCTCGACGAGGATCACCGCGACGCCCGCGGCGGCCAGGGCGGGCACGTCCTGCTCGAGCAGCTGCGCGCTCGGTATGGGAGCGAGGCTCGCGGTCGGCTCATCCAGCAGGACGACCGAGGGCGCGGACATCATCACGCGCGCCAGTGCGACGGTCTTGCGCTCGCCGCCGCTGAGCCGGCCCGCTGGGGTCCGGGTCAGCCGGCTGAGCGCCGGATAGGTCTCATGCACGCGATCGAGGGCGGCCTTGAGCGCGCGCCGGCTGAGCCCGTACCCGCCCATGAGCAGGTTCTCCCGGACGGTGAGAGAGGCGAAGACTTCGCGCTCTTGCGGCAGGTAGGCGATCCCGCGCCGCGCCCGGGCCTCGGCGGGCAGTGCGGTCACCTCTGCGTCGTCGTGCCAGATGTGCCCCGACCGGGCGCTGACCAGGCCGGCCAGGGTCTTCAGCAGCGTGCTCTTGCCGGATCCGTTGGGCCCCACCACCGTCACGACCTCACCCGGCCCCGCGGCGATGCTCACCTCCCGGACGATAACCGCGGCTCCGTAACCCGCGACGACCGACTCGGCGCGCACCACCGGCCCGGGCAGGCCTGCTGGCTCAGCCTGGCCTGCGGGCACCTGCCCGGGCCCCTCAGTCGCCACCGCCACCTCCCAGGTACGCGTTGACGACCTCCTGGTTGGACTGCAGTTCCGCCATGGATCCCTCGGCGAGCACCGCGCCCCGCACCATCACGACCACCGGGTCACACAGCTTCTCCACCAGGCGGAGTTCATGCTCCACCATCAGCATCGTCATCCCGGCGTCGCGCATCTCGAGCAGCCGGTCAGCGATCGAGGCGGCCAGCGCCGGGTTGACGCCCGCCATCGGCTCGTCGAGCAGGAGCAGCGCTGGCTGCGCCATCAGCGCGCGCATGAGCTCGACGAGCCGCCGCTGGCCGCCGCTCAGCGCCCGGGCGTAGTCGTTCGCGATGCCCTCCAGCCCGAACCTGCGCAGGATGTCCCAGGCCTGGTCCAGCAGCCTGGCCTCGGTCGCTGACCAGGCATGCTTGCGGCCGAGTGCGGCACTGGCCCGCTCGCCTCGCCAGGGCGCCGCGCCCACGAGCAGGTTCTCCAGCACCGTCAGGCCGCCGAACACGTTGGCCTGCTGGAACGTGCGGACGATGCCGCGGTGGGCGATCTCGTGCGGCCGCTGGCCGGCGATCTCGCCGCCGTCGAACCTGACCGAGCCACGGGCTGGCCGGATGCTGCCACTGATCAGGTTGATCACCGTTGACTTGCCGGCGCCGTTCGGCCCGATCAGGCCGGTGATCGTGCCTGGCTGGACGTCGAAGGTCGCGTCCCGCACGGCGAGCACGCCACCGAAGTGGCAGGCGAGGCCCTCGACCCGGAGCAGCGGCGGCCGGGCCGGCGCACCCGCCGTCATCCCGCCTCCTGGCCGCTGGCCTGCTGGCCGTCAGCCCGGAACACGCGCTTGCGCTCAGGCAGCAGGCCGTTCGGCCGGAACCACAGGAAGACGAGCAGGCACGCCCCGATAACGACCCAGTCGAGCGAATCGATCAGGCCCGGGTAGCCGAAAGCGGGCAGATGCCGGGACGCCTCCACGATCCCGATCGGGACGAGAAGCGCGCCCAGCGCCCCGCCGGCGAGGTTGCCCTTGCCGCCGACGATCAGCGCGGTGAAGAACAGGAACGTCTCCGGATACAGCCAGCTCGATGGGCCCCACGCGGTCACGTACTCGACCAGCAGGCCGCCGCTCAGGCCGGCCAGCGCCCCGCCGGCGATGAGCACCTTCATCCGCAGTGCGTCCGGGTTGCGGCCCAGCGCCGCGACCGCGCTCTCGCTCTCCCGCACCGCGCGCAGCAGGCGGCCGAAGGGTGACCGGGAGATGCCCCGGGCCACCCACCAGGCCAGGGCGCAGCACCCGGCGGTCAGCCCCAGGAAGATCCAGTTGTAGCCGAGCGGAGTGACGTGGAAGACGCCGGCCAGCGGCTGGGGGATCAGCGCCAGCCCGGTCGGCCCGTTGACCAGGCCGGTCTGGGCCTCCGCCAGGCCGGTGGCGATGAGCGACAGGACCAGCATCGCCATGGCCTGGTAGTCCGCGCGCAGCCGCCGCATCGCGATCAGCCCGATCGGGACGGCGAGCATGCCGCCCACGGCGGCCGCGCCGAGGAGCGGCAGCGGGAACGGCAGGCGGAATCCGCCCACGTAGGTCTCGAAGCTCCCGTAGGCCCTGGCCGGCTTGAGCGCGAAGAGTGCCGCGGCGTAACCGCCGGCCGCCTGGAACACGACGAAGGCGAAGTTGTTGATGCCGGCCAGGCCGAACTGCAGATCCAGCCCCCAGATGGCGATGAGGTTGATGCCGAGCAGGATGGCCAGCCCGCTCAGGTAGTAGACGAGGCCCGCGCTCACGCGACCAGCTCCCGGTCCGCGGCGAACTCGGCCAGGATGCCCTGCGGCCGGAGCACGAGCACGGCGATGAGGATGACCCAGGCGGCGATCGTCTTGTAGGACGGGGAGATCACTGCCGCGGCCGCCTGGCTGACGATGCCGATGATCAGGGCGCCGATCATCGCGCCGGCGGGCTTGCCGATGCCGCCGAGCACCGCGGCGGCGGCGAGGGTGATGAAGAAATCGCTCCCCGTCGAGGCGGAGAACGAGCCCTCGCCGATGCCGAGCAGCACGCCGCATATCCCGCACAGCGCGCCCGAGACCAGCCAGGCGACCGCGCGCGTCCGGGCCGGTGACACCCCGCAGGTCCGGGTGAGGGAGACGTCGGCCGCGGTCGCCCGCATCGCGAGGCCGAGCTTGGTCATCCGCAGGAGCACCTGGACCGCTGCCATGGTCAGCAGGGCGACGACGATGGTGGTCAGCTGCGTGCTGCTCAGCACCACCCCGCCGATGTTCATGGTCGCCTGGCTGCCGGCGCTGAACGACAGGATGTCCGGCCCCTGGATCGCCTCCAGGCCGAACTGCACCATGAGGCTGATCGCGATGGTCACCATCGCGATCCCGAACCCGGTCGCGCCGCGGCGCAGGAACGCGCCGACCACCACGTGCCCGATCAGCAGCGACAGCACCGCGCCGCTCGCCGCGCCGACGGCCATCGCGATCCACAGGTTCGTGCTGTGCCCGGTCAGGCCGTACTCGGCGAATATGCACGCGGTCAGGATCGACCCGAACGCCAGGTTCAGCACGTTGGTCACGCCGAACTGCAGGGTGAAGCCGACCGCGCCGATGGCGAGCAGCGCCGCGCTGTAGACGCCGAAGATGACGATGCCGAGCAGCAGGGTCATGGCCCTGCTCCCGGCCGCCGGAGGGCCGCCCGGGTGCCCGGCCGCGCGGTGCGCGCGCGTGCCCGGCACCGCGGGCCAGGTGGCGCCGTGCACCGGCTACCGCCCCTCGGCGGCGGCCACGTCCCTGGCCGAGACGAGCTTCTCCGGCAGGTTCGTCACCGGGTTCTCCGCCGCCCAGAGCCCGGCCGAGTTCTGGTATTTGTCGAACGAGACCTGCCCGGTCACGCCGACGTAGTCGATGGTCTTGCCCGCCGCCAGCGCGGCCTTGCCCTGGGCGAAGGTGTGCACGACGGTGCGGCCCTGGGTGATCTTCTTGATGTACGGGTTGAACGTGACCGGGTTGGTGCTGTGCGCGGCCAGCATGGCCAGCGCGATCATCGTCGTATGGTCGTAGGGCAGTTCGGCGTAGATGGCGGTCTCGTCGCTCGCCGGGTCCTTCACCAGCCGGCCCGAGGCGAGCAGAGCGCTCTTCCAGGTCTGCCAGGCCGGGCCGGACTGCTGTGCGTACTGGATGATCCGCACGAACCGGGCCTCGTAGGCGGCCTTGCCGATGGCGGCGATGGCGGCCTTGTCGTAGTCGATGCCGAGCGTGCCCGACGTGCCGACGATGGGCCCGGTCCAGCCCGCCTGCTTCAGGTCCCCGAGCAGCACGCCCGCGGTCTGCGGGTCGGATTCGGTGACGATCACCTGCGGGTGCGCGGCCAGGATCTTCTGCACCTCGGTCTCATAGGTCGTCTGGTCGAGCGCGATGGACTCGCTGACGGCGATGTGCAGGCCGAGATGCCGCGCGCCGGAGACCAGGCCCGGCACGTTGCCCTGCGCCGCCTGGTCGTTGCCGAACACGGCCGCGATCCGGGTGTAGCCCGTGCCGAACTTCACGTACGCGGCGAGCGTGTACCCGGCCACGTCGTCGCCGGGCGTGGTCCGCCAGAAGTAGGGATAGGTGTTCTTGTCGAACTGGACGTCCCCGCCAGCCGACAGGTCCGGGATGTGCGCCTGGTTGAACAGCGGGACCGTCGCCGACATCAGGCCGCTGTCCCCGTCCACGATCCCGATCAGGTGCGGCGAGCTGGCCAGCATGTTGTTCGCGGCCGGGACCGCGTCCGCCGGCTCGCCGCGGTTGTCGACGATCGTGCAGGTGAAGTGATGGCCGCTGACGCCACCCGCGGCGTTGATGGCGTGCACGGCGGCAACGCAGCCGGTGTACTGGAAGTACCCGTAGGCGGCGTTCGGCCCGGTGAACGGGCTGAACGCCGCGATCTCCAGGGTGGCTGACCCGCCCGTGGCTGACGAGCCGCCGCCCCCGGCCGCGCTGCTGGCGCAGGCGGCCAGGGCCAGCCCCAGCCCGCCGGCTAGCGCGAGCCTCGCACCATGCGCGGCTGACCACCGGGTCCGGTGTCCTCCTCGTGACATGGCAACTCCTTGACTCCCTTGCAGTGGCGGGCGCCTCCGCCGCGCGGCCGCCACCTGATGGACACGTGATCTCAGATCGTCAGTTCGTCGAGCGTCTCGGGGGCGAAGAGATCCCTGGGCTCGATGTCGGCCTTGGCCAGGCCCTGTTCGTGCGCGTATCGAAGGAAGGTGCTCAGCACCCGCTGGTTGGCGTCGTTCAGGCCGTACGACCAGTAGTCGTCGCCCAGCAGCGCCTGGACGCGGCCGATCTCGTCATAGACCCAGGGCAGTACGAATGGCAGCGAGGCGGTCTCGTCCAGCCCGCGGAACGCGAGGTCGCGGGCCTGCCCGAAGGCTTTGGCCAGTGAGCTGGCCAGCCAGCGGCTGCGCTGGTAGACCTCGCGCCGGATAGCGACGACATGCATGATGGGGAAGATCCGGGTCCGCTGGAAGTAGCTCTCCTCGACCTGGCGCACAGCGGGAAAGAGCCGCCGGACCCGTGGGTCACGCTGCAGGAAGGGGCGCGGCACCCGGGGCGTGTAGAGGGCCTGGATCTCCCCGCTGACCAGCATCTCCGACAGCGTGCGGCCGGGCGGGCAGGGCGTCACCTCGACACCCTCCGGCAGTGCGGGGATGGCCATCTTCTCGTCCCGGCCGGGTTGGTGCAGGCCGCCGGTGACGTAGCGGACCGCGTCCACCGGCACACCATGAAAGTCGGCGAGGATCCCGCGGATCCAGACGTTGGCGGTCAGCTGGTACTCGGCGATCCCCACCCGGCGGCCCGCCAGCTGCTCCGGCGCCTCGATGCCCGCCGCCGCATTCACGTAGATCCCGTTGTGCCGGAAGGCGCGGGACGGGAACACGGGAATCGCGACGAACGGGGCGTCCTGCTGGAGGGTGAGCACGAAGGTGGACAGCGAGAGCTCGGCGACGTCGAACTCCTCGAAGCGCACCATCCGGAAGAAGGTCTCTTCAGGGGACAGGGACAGCAGGGTGAGGTCGACACCCTCGATGCCCACGCGGCCGTCCGCGAGCGCGCGGGTGCGGTCGTAGTCACCGCATGCGAGCGTGATCGCGAGTCGTGCCATCGTTGCCACCCGGGTCGCGAGGTGCCCTTGCCATCATGTGCATACCAATAGGTATGTTGATACCTATGGGGGGACTGTACATACCGGTCTACTACACGGCAAGGCCCAGGATGTGGCAGGGCCTGGTGAAGGGCTGGGCCACGGCTGAATCGCTACGCCACCAAGCGTTCGGCTACCGTACGACGGGCACGCTCGCGGAGCCGGCTGTGGCGGGCCGGCCGATGCTCACCTGGAGGGGACCGCTACCCGATGTCCTTGCGCCACGCCCTGCTCGCGATCCTCGCCGTGGAGCCGATGACCGGTTACGAGCTGACCAAGCAGTTCGACCGCTCCGCCGCCAACGTCTGGCACGCTCCGCACTCCCAGATCTATCCCGAGCTGCGCAAGCTGGAGGCCGCGGGGCTTGTGACCGCGGAATCCGTGGCCCGGGGCGATCACGGCATCAAGCGGACCTATTCCATTACCGAGGCGGGGCTCGACGTGCTCGTCGGATGGGTCGAGGAACTTGATCCGCCGGCCCCGGAGCGGGACGCCTTCCAGCTCAAGGCGACGTACCTCGAATACGGCTCGTTCGCCAACGCCCGCCGCCAGTTCGAGGCGCACCTCGACTACCACGAGGAACTACGCCGGCGCTGGGAGGTCCACGCCCAGGTTCTCGAGCAGCGCGCCACCGCGCTCATGCAGCGGCGGCTGGAGGTCATGCCACCTGAGCTGCACGATGCTCTGGTCGCTTACAAGGTCCATGTCTACCGCGGGCTCGCGGAGCGGGCCCGGCACGAGGTGCGCTGGGCCCGCCGTGGCATCGCCCTGGTCGATGAGCTCGGCGCCGCGTTCCCGGCCGGGCTCGACGGGGCTCAGGGCAGGTAGCCGTCCTGCCGCCGCCGCGGTGCAGACCAGCTTGGCTCCCGGCGGCGCAGTCACCAGCCGCCATCTAATCCGGCGAACTCAGCAACCTGATCCGCGGAGGTGTCGTCTTAGCGGTAATTCCGGAGCACGGGAGGTTTCATGGATAAGCGGCAGGTGCGGGCCTTCGAGGGGTTCGCTGCCGAGTCCGGGGCCGAGTTGCTGCGCATCGCGCTGCTGCTCACGTCCGATCCGCATACCGCTGAAGACGTCGTCCAGGAGACCTTGCAGCGGCTGGCCGCGCGCTGGTCCCGGGTGGACAACCCCAAGGCGTACTGCCGCCGGGTGATGCACAACATCGTGGTCGACCAGACCCGGGCCCGGGCGCGGCGGCCGCGTGAGCTGCAGCTCTTCGACGCAGGCGAGAGAAGCGACCCGCGGTCGGCCGATCCGCACGGTTCCGTCGAGCTGTGGCCGGCCCTGCGCGCCGCGCTGGACCGGCTCACCGTCCATCAGCGCACCGTCATCGTGCTGCGCTATTTCGATGACCGCAGCGAGGCCGAGGTCGCCGGGCTGCTCGGCATCTCCACCGGGACGGTCAAGAGCACCGCCTCACGCGCCATCGCGCAGCTGCGCGCCTGCCCCGGGCTCGCCGCCAGCTTCACCACCGACGACAGCCTGCTGTGAAAGGACTACCGATGCCACTCACCGATGAAGACATCGTCCGCGACCTGCTGCACCGGGCCACCCCCCGGGTGAGCCTGCCCGCCTCGATGGCGACGCAGGTGGCGGCCAGGCAGCGCCGCCGCGACCGCCGCAGCCACCTGGTGGCTGCCACCGCCACTGGTGCGGCCCTGGCCACGGCGGCCGGCGTCGTCGCCCTTGCTCCCGGACACGCCAGGCCCGCAACGAATCCCCCGCCTCCCGTCCGTCCGGCGATCAAGCTGACCGCCGCGCAGCGGGTCCTGTACCGGCTCGGTTCCGCCGCCGCTGATCAGCCGCGGGCCAGGGCCGCTACGTGGTGATGACCACGGAGGGATCCGACAATGGCGTGGTCAACGTGAAGAACACTGCCGTCCTCGACAGCCGCACCGGCGACCTGCGGGAAGACCAGCAGGGCAGCAACGGCCTGCCGTCCGGGCCAGGCTTCGTCTCCCGGCACTTCTCCCCGACCGCGGCCCAGCTCGCGGCCATGCCCACCAGTCCCGCCGCCTTGCGGGCCGCGCTCATCGCCCAGTGGGACACGCAGAATACGCCGACCAAGGCTGAGCTGAAGCTGGCGAAGCAGAGCGGAAGGCCGCGGCCCCTCCCCAAGAATTACGGGACCACGCCTCCGGCAGCTAGCGACGGCGACAAGGTGTTCCAGCAGGCGAGCGGGCTGCTCTGGAACCCGCTCGTCGGCCCCGGCCTGCGGGCGGCCATCTTCAGACTGCTCGCGGCCACCCCCGGGGTCACCGTCAAAACGTCGGCTCATGACATGACCGGCCGCCCGGCCGTGAAGATCAGCCGGACCGATACCAGCGGATGGAGTCACGGCCGATCGGACGGCATCACCTACGCGATGTACGAGAGCCCGGCTACGGGCGCTGTGCTGGAGACGACGGTCACGTATCCGCCGGGCTCAGACATCGTCACCCCGCAGGACCCGAACGGAATGGTCAAAGACGTCGAGGCCACGGTGTACCTGTCCATCACCCGCAGCCGCACCGTCCCGCCCGACCCGTACCGCGGCTGACCGCCCGGCCTTATACCTACGAGCCCACCTACCTGCGGCGCGGGGTGACCGTCCTGGACCTGGAGTACACCCCCGGTCGGCTGGGGCGCCCCCATCGCGGCCAGGACGTGAGCCCGGTCAATATCGTCGACGGGTCTGATCGTCTTTTCCGTCCCGTACCGCGGACTGACCGGGGGCTGCCCGTTGGAACCAACCGCACCGGTGCCCGCTGCGCCGGCACCCGGGCCTGGCCAGGTGCCGGCGGCCGTGCGGGCCCGCGATCTGGCCGCCGCGCGCCGCCGGGCCACGGCTCTCCTCGCCGGGGCCACGGTGCTGTTCGTGGCCGTGACCGTGGCCGGTGCCCACGGGGTATTGCTCGGCTACGTGCAGGCCGGCGCGGAGGCCTCCATGGTCGGCGGCGTGGCCGACTGGTTCGCGGTGACGGCGCTCTTCCGCCGGCCGCTGGGCCTGCCGATCCCGCACACCGCGCTGATCGTCGAGCGCAAGGACCAGTTCGCCGCCACCCTCGGCCGGTTCGTGCAGGAGAACTTCCTTACCGCCGACGTTCTCGCCGAGCGGATCAGCTCCGCGCGCCTGGTGCCCCGGCTGGCGGCCTGGCTGGCCGACGAGGCCAACGCCGCCCGCTTTGCCGGCCGGGCGGCGGATCTGGCCGTCAGGGTGGCCGAGACCCTCCGCGACGAGGACGTGCAGCGCGTGCTCACCGCCGAACTGACCCGGGCGGTCGATGCCGTCGAGGTGGCCCCCCTGGCCGGGCGGGCCCTGCGGGTCATCCTCGCGGGTGGCCATCACGCTGAGTTCTTCAACGCCATCGTGTCCGGGGCCGACGCCTATATCGCCGGCCACTACGAGGAGCTTCGTGAGCTGTTCGAGGCCGAGTCGCCGCGCTGGGTGCCCGACGCGGTGTCCCGGCGGCTGTTCGACCGCATGTACGACCGGCTGCGCGAGCGGCTGGTGTCGATGGCCTCCGATCCGTACGACCCGGCGCGGCAGCAGTTCGAGGACTGGATCAGCGGGCTTCCCGACCGCCTCGAGACTTCCCCGGAGCTGAGGGAGCGCGGCGAGCGCCTGAAGCGCGACGTGCTGGGCAGCGCCGCGCTGCGGGACGTGTCCTCGTCGTTGTGGCAGAAGGCCAAGGAGGGACTGCGGATCCAGGCCGGGGACCCGGACTCGGGGCTGCGCGGGCGGCTGGCCGGCGCGCTGGCCGCGGCCGGGCGCCGGCTGGGGTCGGACGGCCGGCTCCAGGACGGTCTCGACCGGATGATCGAGTCCGGCGCCAGGGCGATTACCGAGCAGTTCCAGGACGAGCTCGCCGGGCTGGTCACCGGGACCATCGAGCGGTGGGATGCCGAGGAAACCTCAAGCCAGCTGGAGCTGCTCCTCGGGCGTGACCTGCAGTACATCCGCATCAACGGCACGGTGGTGGGGGCGGCCGTGGGACTGGCCCTGCATGCCATCGTCGTCGCCCTGTCCTGAGGACAGCCAGGCTTACCTGGTGGCCCGGTCAGCGGGCGCGGATGAGCTGATCATCACCACGATCACCCATGATCATGCCGACCGGGTGCGTTCCTACGAGCTGCTGGCCCGGGAGTGGCAGCGCCGGTCATAGCCGGGCCGTGATGACGTGCCAGGCGCTGCTCAATGGTAGGCTGCTCTTGCTCGCCGTTGTGAATGCCGTGATTTGACCGGCATCCAGGTTTTGAGTGTTCCGCCGGAGAATTAGCCACTGGCCCCGTCGCGGGCCTGGCAGCCGCCCTCATCGCTTTCTTTATCTGCACAACACGGCGGCCGGTAAGGCCGGCCGTGAATGGGCCCTTCCCGCGTACCGGATTCGTTTTGTCTTGTACGGAAACCTCGGCCACAAGAAACGTAGGCAGCAGACGTTGATATCGTTCATCTGGTCTCCGGGAAATCCTCTTCCCGCTGGCACCGGCGGCTCGGAGAACTATACGGTCGGCCAGGTCCGGGAACTGAACCGGCGGGGCGTCCCAGCGCAGGTGGTCACAGTCGGCCTGGGCCACAGCGACGGAAGGGCCGATTTCACCGGCGTTCCGTTCGTGTCACTGCGGACGCTGGCCGAGGTTGGTGAACTGGACGCCACCGTCGTCTTTGTCAACGAACCGCACCCGGTGCCAACCAGGTACCCGGCTTTCCTGATCCTGCATAATCCGCCGCCCATCCGGGAACGGGACAAGGCGTTCGCCGTTGCGGGAACCAGGGAGCGCGTCCTGATCGCCACCAGCCAGTACGCGGCCGCGCTGTGGGCGGAATACCTGGACGTTAACGTTTCGGTGATAAGTGTCGTGTACCCATTCGCCGAGCCATGTTTCGCCGCGCAGTCCCGGCCGCGCAACGAAACCGGGAAGACCCGCATCCTGTTCGCCGGCGGCTGAGCCCGGAGAAAGGGATCTACACCCTGCTGGAGACGCTGCACATCGACATCATCGACCAGGACCCGGCGCTCACGTTCACCGCGACGACAGCGGGCGCGGACAAGCCGCAGGGGAAGATCATCGAGCGGCTGCTCGGTGAGCATCCCGGGATCTCCGTGGTCGCCACCTGCAAGACGCCGGCCAGGATGGCAGCCCTGATGGCCGGCCACGACATCGTCGTGATGCCCTCCAACAGCCAGTACTGGCACGAGACCTTCGGCATCGTCTCGATCGAGGCCCAGCACGCGGGGTGCCGGGTCATCGCCTCCGACGATGGCGGACTGCCCGAGACCGACTGCGGCGGCGTGATGCTGGTCCGGCCGGACAACGCCGAAGCGCTCGCCTGGGGTATCCGGGAAGCCATGGATAGCGGGCCACTCTCTGCGCGCCGCGAGGCAGGACGCCGGGATGAGGTTCACTGTCGCGCAGTCCGTGGACGCGCTGCTGACGGTGTTCACCCAGCCGCTGCCGATCCCGCCGGCGAGCATCGTCCGGCAGCTCGAAGAGCTGATCCTGGCGCCGTCGGCGCCAGCGCCGCGCACCCTCAGCCCAGGCGCTCTCGGAGCCTGCTAGCTGCCGTGGCCACCGCCGCGCTGCTCGGTGCCGCTGGCCGGCTTGCCGCCGTCGGCGAGCTCATCGGCTTGCTCGGCCGTAGCGGCCCAGCTGGCGAGAAGCTTGAGGCTGTCGGCCGTCGGGCTGCCCTGCGGTGCGGTGTAGACGAGCAGGGTCAGGCCGGGCTGGGAGGGCAGTTCCATGGCCTCGAAGTTGAGGTCGAGGTCGCCGACCACGGGGTGGTGCAGTTTCTTGTGCCCGGTCCGGTGGAAGCGGACGTTGTGGGCGGCCCAGCGGGTGCGGAAGTCGTCGCTGCGGGTGGACAGCTCGCCGATGAGCTCGACGAGCTTCTTGTCGTGGGGGTTGCGGCCCGCCTCCAGGCGCAGCATCGCGGCGATGTCGTCGGCGGCCCGCTCCCAGTCGGTGAAGAAGTCGCGGGAGGCGGGGTCGAGGTAGACGAAGCGGGCGTTGTTCGCGGGCGGGCGGGGGCCGGCGAGCAGCGGCGTGTACAGGGCACGGGCCAGGCGGTTGGCGGCGAGCATGTCGTGGCGGGCGTTGCGCACCCAGGCCGGGGCGTCGGTGATCGCGTCGAGCACCTGCTGCACGCTCGCCGTGACACCCGGTTCCCTGCTCCGGCGCAGCCGCGCAGGCTGGGGTTCGGCCCCGCGGGCGAGGTCGAACAGGTGGTCGCGTTCGGCGTCGTCGAGCTGCAGCGCCCGGGCGATGCCCTCGAGGACGGCGTCCGAGGCGCCGGCCAGGTTGCCGCGCTCTATGCGGACGTAATAGTCGATGCTGACCCCGGCGAGCAGCGCGACCTCCTCCCGCCGCAGTCCTGTCACCCGGCGGTTGCCGCCGTAGGCGGGCAGGCCGGCCTGCCCGGGGGTGATCCGCGCCCGCCGGGAGGCGAGGAACTCGCGGACCTGCGCTCGGTTGTCCATGACATCACGGTAGGCGCTCCCGGCGGCCCCGCGGGAGGCACTGCTATTACCTGGAAGAACAGGCACTCCCCGTCGATGATCCGGCCACTGCGGTTCCTGTCGCCGGGTAACGTCCCGGATTAGTACAGGCTGGTCACCGTACCCAGGGACGGGTATGTGCTGCTGGACTGCACCGTGTATCTAGTTCATGACAGGACTCGGAGGAGAATATGACTCTCTCACTGGGGGACACCGCCCCTGACTTCACCGCCGATACGACGGAGGGGCCGATCAGTTTCCACGACTGGATCGGTGACTCCTGGGCGGTGCTGTTCTCGCACCCGAAGGACTTCACCCCGATCTGCACGACCGAGCTCGGCTACATGGCCAAGATCAAGCCGGAGTTCGACCGGCGCAACGTGAAGATCATCGGGCTCTCGGTTGAACCAGACCGGGAACCACGAGAAGTGGGCCAGCGATATCGAGGAGACGCAAGGGTACGCGCCCAACTACCCGATCATCGGGGACGGCGATTTCAACGTCTCGAAGCTGTACGGGATGCTGCCGGCCAGCACCTCAGGCGACCCGGCGAAGCGGACGCCCGCCGATAACCAGACGGTTCGCAACGTCTTCGTCATCGGCCCGGACAAGAAGGTCAAGCTGATCCTGGTCTACCCGATGACGACCGGCCGTAATTTCGACGAGGTGCTGCGGGTCATCGACTCGCTCCAGCTGACGGCCAAGCACCGGGTCGCCACGCCGGTCAACTGGCAGCCCGGTGAGGATGTGGTCATCGCCGGCTCGGTCTCCGACGACGAGGCGAAGACGATCTACCCGGACGGGTGGGAGGCCCCCCGGCCCTACATCCGTATCGTGCCCCAGCCCAGCTGACGGCCCGGCCTGACTCCCGCTACAGCGCTAAAGCGGGGGCCATGACCTGTCTCCGGTACAGGTCATGGCCCCCCGCTGCTCAGGGCTTGATCGCCATAGCGAAGGGGTACCCGAGGGCGAGGCGGATCGGCCGGCCGGGGGCGTTGGTGGCCGTGCTGATCGGGACGACTGCGCCCTCGCAGGCGACGTAGGCCGTCTTCCCATCCGGGGTGATCGCGATGCTGAGGTCGGGCTCGGCTGCCAGCCGGGTACTGCAGCCGGATTTGAGCTGGATCGGCTGGCCGGGGGTGTTGGTGGCCGTGCTGATCGGGATGACCGTGTGCGGGCCGGACAGGAGATAGGCGGTCTTCCCATCCGGGGTGATCGCGATCTGGCCACTGCCAGGGTTGTCCGGGACCTTGATCGGCTTCCCGGCCCGGTTAGTGGCCGTGCTGATCGGCACGACCCAGCGCGGGTAGTCAGTGGAGACGTAGGCGGTTTTCCCGTCCGGGGTGATAGCGATGTAGCCTGCGCCGCCGATGCCGGGGAGGTAGATCGGCTGGCCGGGGGTGCCGGTAGCGGTGCTGACCGGTATCACCACGGCCCTGGTGTGCTTGCTGGCGGTACGGCCGAGGACATAGGCGGTCTTCCCGTCCGGGGTGATGGCGATCTGGAACGGGTCGCGGCTGACGTGGATCGGCCGGCCCGCCGTGTTAGTCGCCGTGTCGATCGGGGTGACCGTGCCCGGCTCGCTCTCGTTCGCGACGTAGGCGGTCCTCCCGTCCGGGGTGATGGCGATCCACACCGGCCCGGAGCCGACGTGGACCGGCTGGCCGGGAGTGTTGGTGGCCGTGCTGATCGGGGTGACCGTGTTCGAGGCCAGGCTGGCGACGTAGGCGGTCTGCCCGTCCGGGCTGACCGCGACGAAGTCAGGGCCGAAGGTACCGCTGCCGCCGAGGTGGATCGGCTGGCCCGCGCGGTTGGTGGCCGTGCTGATCGGGATGACCGTGCCGGTGCCGTTGGTAGGGACGTAAGCGGTCTTGCCGTCCGGCGTGATCGCGATCTGGCCGCCCTGGATGGCGATTGCGCCGTCGCCGACCCTGATCGGTTTCCCGGCCCGGCCGGCGGCCGGGCTGACCGGGATGACCACGGCGCTGGCTCTGGTCGATCCATGGGCGATGTCGTAGGGGACGTAGACGGTCGGGCCCGCCGATCGGTGCTGGGCCGCTGGCCTGGCCTGGTGGCCAAAGGCCCCGGTGGCCGACGGGATGGCCACGGCGATGACGGCCGCGGCGGCTGCCCCCGCGGCCATGCCGGAGACCCGGAGCCGCTGACGCCGGGCTGCCCTGCGCACCCGCTGCTCAGGATCCTGCCAGGCCGGGAGAGACCACCTCGGGTCGCGGAGCAGGCGGCGGAGCCCCTCCTCGGTCTTGTCCTCACCCGACATGCGTGTCACCTTCTCGCACAGTTCTCGTGGTCTCCGCGGCCAGCAGCGGCCGCAAGGTGGCCAGTCCCCGGGCGGCGTGGCTGCGCACCGTGCCCGGGCTGCAACCCAGCAGCGCGGCGATCGCCGGGTCGGGAAGGTCTTCGAGGTACCGGAGCACGAGTACCGCTCGCTGCCGGGGCGGCACTAGGGCCAGCCCCCGCCGCAGCGCGTCCCAGTCCTCGCCGCGCCGCAGGCCGGCATCATCGGCGGCAGCCTCGGGCACGTCGCCGAGCCGGACGCGGGAGCCCCACCGCCGCCACCGGGTCAGGTGCGTGTTGATCATGACCCGGCGCGTATAGGCCATCGGGTTGTCGGCCCGGATCCAGCGCCACCGGCGCAGCGATTTGGCCAGCGCTTCCTGGACCAGATCCTCCGCCTCCTGCGGGCTGCCGGTCAGCACGTGCCCGAATCGCAGCAACGCGGGCAGCGACCCGGCGACGAACTCCGCGAAGGCTTCGCCGCCACGATCAGTTTCCGGCACGGTTGCCCCTCTCCAAGTACCCTGACTCGCCAGCATCGCGAAATGTTGCATCAGACCCGCGCGTGTCTGGCCGCCGGCCTGACTGCGCTCATCGCATTGGCGCGCGTGCGCAGGGCAGCCTCAGTCTGGTTACTCTCCGTGGCGCTGTGGCGCCGGGCTGGCGGTGGGCGCCGGATGAACGGCGGTGTGCTGGCGGTAGTGCTCGGCGACGAGGAAGGCCAGGTCGAGGGCTTGGCTCCGGTTGAGGCGCGGGTCGCAGGCGGTTTCGTAGCGGTAATGCAGGTCACTCTCGGTGAGGTGGTGCCCGCCACCGGTGCACTCGGTGACGTCGTCCCCGGTGAACTCGAGGTGGATGCCGCCGGGATGCGTGCCCAGGGCGCGGTGGACTTCGAAGAACCCGGTGACCTCGGCGAGGACGTCGTCGAAGTCACGGGTCTTGTGGCCGCTCGCGGTGACGGATGTGTTGGCGTGCATCGGATCGCACACCCAGGCGACCGGGGTGCCGCTCGCGGTGACTTCCTCGACGAGGGGCGGCAGCACATCAGCGATCCGGCCGGCGCCCATGCGGGTGATCAGGGTCAGGCGGCCGGGCTGGTGGTCCGGGTCCAGGGCGTCGGCCAGGGTGAGGATGTCCTCCGCCGTGGTGGCCGGGCCGATCTTCACGGCCAGCGGATTGCGGATGGAGCGGGCGAAGGCGACGTGCGCCCCGGCGGGGTCGCGGGTGCGCTCGCCGATCCACAGCAGATGCGCGGAGAGGTCGTAGGGCTGGCCGGTGCGCGAGTCGAGGCGGACGAGGGCCCGCTCATAATCCAGCAGCAGCGCCTCGTGGCTGGAGTAGAACTCGACCGCCCGGAACTCCTCGGGATTGACGCCGCATGCGTGCATGAACGCGATGGCCCGGTCGATCTCGCCCGCCAGCCGCTCGTAGCGCTGACCAGCCGGGCTGGCCGCCACGAAGTCCTGGTTCCAGGCGTGCACCTGGCGCAGATCGGCGTACCCGCCGCTGGCGAACGCCCGGCACGAGTTCAGCGTCACCGCCGAGCAGTGGTAGGCCTCCAGCAGCCGCTCAGGGGCGGGGGTCCTCGCCTCCGCGGTGAACTCCAGCCCGTTGACCGCATCTCCCCGGTAGACCGGCAGCTCCACCCCGTCCCTGACCTCCGTGGCGGCCGACCGCGGCTTGGCGAACTGGCCAGCCAGCCGGCCTACCTTCACCACCGGCACGCTGGCGGCATAGGTCAGGACCACGGCCATCTGCAGGAGCGTTCGCAGTTTCCCCTGGATGGCGGCGGCCGTCGTCCCGGCGAACGTTTCCGCGCAGTCACCGCCCTGCAGCAGGAACGCCTCGCCCCGCGCTACCGCCGCCAGCCGCTCCGTGAGCTGGTCGCACTCCCCGGCGAACACCAGCGGGGGCAGCGTCCCCAGTCTCCTCGCCACCGCATCAAGCCGGTCAGGATCAGGCCAGGCCGGCTGCTGGAGCGCGCTCATCCGGGCGTGTCCTGGTCCGCTGGCCCGCTGCGATGCCATCGCCACCCTGGCCCGTGCCTCACTCAAACTCGGATGTGTCGCCTGCCCCGCGGCGCACGATCTCCGGCTTCTCCAGGGAGAAGTCGATCACCGTGGTCGGCTCGGTGCCGCAGTCGCCCGAGTCGATCACTGCCTCCACGGCGTGGTCAAGCTGCTCAGCGATTTCCCACCCCTGCGTCATGGGCTCGTCCTGGCCGGGCAGCAGCAGGGTGCTCGACACGAGCGGCTCGCCGAGTTCGGCGAGCAGCGCCTGGGTCACCACGTGGCGGGGGATCCGCACCCCGACGGTCTTCTTCCCCGGGTGCAGCAGCATGCGCGGCACCTCCCTGGTCGCGGGCAGGATGAAGGTGTAACTGCCGGGGGTCGCCGCCTTGATCGCCCGGAACACCGGCTTGTCCACGTACACGAAGTGGCCGAGCTGGGCGAAGTCCTGGCATACCAGCGTGAGGTGGTGCCGGTCGTCGAGGTTGCGGATCGACCTGATCCTCGTGATGCCGTCCTTGTTACCGAGCTGGCACCCGAGCGCGTAGCAGGAGTCCGTGGGGTAGGCGATCACGCCGGCCTCGCGCACGATGTCGGCGATCTTCACGATCGCGCGCCGCTGCGGGTTGGCCGGATGAACGTCGAAGTACCTGGCCATGCGACGAGCTTAGGGGCCGCCAGCCTGGCGTCAGGACAGGGTGAGGAACATCTTCTCCATCTGCTCCTCGGTCATCGGTGATCCCCCGTCCCCGGCGGTGAGGCACTGGCGCATCCCGCTGGCCACGATCTTGAAGCCGGCCCGGTCCAGCGCCCGGGACACCGCCGCGAGCTGGGTGACCACCTCGGTGCAGTCCCGCCCGGACTCGATCATGGAAATGACCCCGGCCAGCTGGCCCTGGGCGCGACGGAGCCGGTTGAGCACCTGGCCCTCGGCGTCGTCGTCGATCTTCATCAGCCTCTCCTTGCGTTACAGTCACTCTAATATACCCTAGGGGGTATAAGGCGGGCGCGGGTCATACCAGGCCCGGGAGGCTGCGGGCGAGCGTGTACCCGGCCACGAGAATCACCAGCACGGTGAAGGCCGCGCTGAGCCGCTGCGGGCTGGCCCGCCCGGCCAGGCTGCCGCCCGCCAGCGCGCCGATCACCGCAGCGGCGGCGAACGTGCCGATCAGCGGCCAGTCCAGGGTGAGGCTGCCGTGCCCGGCGCGGGCGGCGAGCGCGGCCGCGCTGTTCACCGCGATCACCACCAGGGACGTGCCGGCCGCGGTGGGCATGTCGAAGCCGAGGACCAGGACCAGCGCCGGGACCACGACGAACCCGCCGCCGACCCCGAAGAACCCGGTGATCAGGCCGACCCCGGTGGCCGCGGCCGCGACCATGATCGTATGGCGTGTCCCGGGACTGGCCGGAGCGCGGCCGGAGTGGGCGCGGCCGCGGCGGCGCAGGATCATGACTGCTGCGACCGTGAGCATGAGCAGGCCGAATCCGGCCAGCAGCACGTTGGCCGGGACCGCGGCGCTGGCCAGCGACCCGGCGTAGGAGCCGGCGATGCCGAGCAGGCCGAACGTCGCACCGGTCTTCAGCCGCACCCGCCCGCTCCGGGCATGGGCTATCGCCCCGACGGCCGCGGCGGCCCCGACCACCATGAGCGACGCGGTGGTGGCCCGGTGCGGGCTCAGGCCCAGCAGGTAGACCAGGGCGGGAACGGTCAGGATGGACCCGCCGCCGCCCAGCGCGCCGAGGCTGGCCCCGATCAGCAGGCCGGCCACGACGGCTATCAGGGTCACCGGCTCACGTCACCCGGCCCGGGCCGCCGCCGACGGCGACGACCGGCAGCCCGGCGCGCGCCCAGGCGTTCATCCCCCCGGCCAGGTTGACCACCTCGCGGCCCTCGCGGGCCAGCAGCGCGGCGGCCCGGGCGGACCGGTGGCCGGAGCGGCAGACGGTGATGACGGTGCGCCTGGCCGGCAGGTCTTTCATCCGGGCGGGCAGCCGGCTGAGCGGGATGTGCCGGGCGCCGGGTGCGTGCCCGGCCCGCCACTCGGTGTCCTCCCGGACGTCCAGCAGGATCGCGCCCTGCTGCTGCAGCTGCCTGGCCTGCTCCGCGCTGGCCTTGGCCCGCTGGGGGAACAGGCGGCCGAGGAACCCGCTCATGCCGCCCTCCCGGCGGCCAGCGCCAGGCCGGGCCCGGGCCGGTGAACTCGCCCACCTCACGAACCATGATCATCTCCTTGTATACCCCCCTGGGTATTTGACTCCAGTCACGATAACCGGCCGGGGCGCCGGGACGCAAATACCCCTAGGGGCATAGCGGATCGGGAATAACCCGCGCCTGCGGTCGGCTACCATGGAGACAAATACCCTGGGGGGTATTTCTGAGGAGGCGTGTGATGCGTGTTGTCAAGCTCATGAACGGGACGGCCGGACGATCCGGGCGGGTGCTGGCCGGCCTGGCGCTGATCATCGCCGGAATCACGATCGGCGGGACCGGCGGCCTGATCCTCGCCGTGATCGGCGTGGTCCCGCTGGCCGCCGGGGCGGCGGGCGTATGCCTGGCCGCGCCACTGCTGCACACTCCGCTGCGGGCCCGCTGACCGGGCGCCGAAGATGATCACGCGGAACAGGGGCCGGGACAGGCCGCAGGCCGCCATGAGCGGCGAAGCGATGCCCCGGCCCGGGCGGCGGCTGCCGGACTGGCGGCACGCGCTCGTGGTGGTCGCCCATCCCGACGACGAGACCTTCGGGCTCGGCGCGATAGCGGGCAGCCTCGCTGCGGGCGGCGCCGCCGTGCATGTGCTGTGCTTCACCCACGGCGAGGCTTCCACGCTGAATGAGAACCATGCCGAACTCAGCCAGGCGCGGGACGCCGAACTCCGCCAGGCCGCGGCCGAACTCGGGGCCGCCACCGTCACCTTGCTCGATTACCCCGATGGGCACCTGGCTGAGATAGCACCGGACGAGCTGTCCGCCCAGGTCGCCCGGCTGGCCGCGCGGACTGGCGCCGAGGGCCTGCTGGTCTTCGACGACACCGGCGTCACCGGCCATCCCGACCATCAGGCCGCCACCCGCGCCGCCCTGCTCGCCGCGTCACCGGGCCGGCTGCCCGTCCTGGCCTGGACGCTGCCGGACACGGTCGCTGACCGGCTCCGGGCCGAGACGGGTGCGGCGTTCGCGGGTCAGCCACCCGGCCGGATCGACCTGTGCGTCCGGGTGGACCGGGCCCGGCAGCGCCGCGCGGCCCTGATGCACGCCAGCCAGATCTCGCCAGGGGCTGTCTTGTGGCGGCGGCTGCAGTTGCAGGGCGACTGTGAGCATCTGCGCTGGCTGCTACCCGCAGGGCCGCTCCGGGGGCGGCTGAGCCGTCCCGGATCACGAGGAGGCTGAGATGGGCACGACCGGTCCGGGACGGAGCGATTTCACTGTGACGGCGGCGGAGCTGCCGACGTCGCCACTGCTGGAGCGGGTCAGGCGCGGTGTCCTCGGTGACGGTGAGCTGATGGACGGCCCCTTCGGGCCGCGGCGGGTCACCTACGCCGACTACACGGCGTCCGGGCGGTCGCTGGACTTCATCGAGGACTTCATCCGCGACGCGGTGCTGCCGCTGTACGCGAACACGCACACCGAGAGCTCGGGGACCGGCTTGCAGACCTCCCGCCTGCGTGAGGATGCGCGGCGGATGATCCGCGACGCGGTCGGCGGGACCGAGGACGACCTGGTCATCTTCTGCGGATCCGGAGCAACAGCAGCCGTCAGCAAACTGATCGGCGTGCTGGAATTGCGCATCCCAGCCGGGCTGGATGAGCGGTATGACCTCTCTGCCCGCATCCCGGAGTCCGAGCGGCCGGTGGTTTTCGTGGGCCCGTACGAACATCACTCCAACGAGCTGCCCTGGCGAGAGTCAATCGCTGACGTCGTGGTCATCGCCGAGGACCCCGATGGGCACATCGACGTGGCCGACCTGGAGCGCCAGCTCATCAGGTTCGCCGGCCGGGCGCTGCGTATCGGCAGTTTCTCCGCGGCCTCCAACGTGACCGGGATCCTCACCGGCACGGACGCGGTGAGCAGGCTGCTGCATGCGCATGGCGCGCTGGCCTTCTGGGACTATGCGGCCGCCGGGCCTTACGTGCCGATCCGCGTGGCATCGTCCGCGCCCGGTGCGGGTGACCACAAGGACGCGGTCTTCCTCTCCCCGCATAAATTTCCCGGCGGCCCGCAAACGCCCGGCGTGCTGGTGGTGCGCCGGGAACTGGTGCGCAACGTCGTCCCGACCGTGCCGGGCGGCGGCACGGTCGCGTTCGTCAACCCGGTCGGCCACCAGTACCTCGATGACCCGGTGGCCCGCGAGGAGGGCGGCACCCCGGCCATTGTCGAGTCGATCCGGGCCGGCCTGGTCTTCGGCCTCAAGCAGGCCATCGGCACGGACCTTATCGCCGCCCGCGAAGAGCAGCTCTGGCAGCGCGTGCTGCGCCGCTGGGAGGGCAACCCGCGGATCGAGATCCTGGGCAGCCACCAGGCCCGCCGCCTGGCGGTCGTCTCCTTCCGCATCAGGTACGGGAACCGGGAGTACCTGCACCACAATTTCGTGGTGGCGCTGCTGAACGACCTGTTCGGCATCCAGGCCCGCGGCGGGTGCTCGTGCGCGGGACCGTATGGCCACCGGCTGCTGGCCATCGGCGCGGCCCGTTCCCATGCGCTGCGTGAGGAGATCGGGCACGGCTGCGACGGCGTGAAGCCCGGCTGGGCCCGGGTCAATCTCAATTACTTCATCTCCGCCGCAGCCGCTGACTACATCGCGGACGCGATCGACCTGATCGCCACCGCGGGCTACCGGCTGCTGCCCGGCTACCGTTTCGACCCGCGCACCGGCCTGTGGCGGCACGCCGGGCAGGCCCCGGAGGCCGCGTTGCGGTTGTCCGAGGTGTGCTACCGCCCAGACGGCGAAATGTCCTACCCGCGGCGCCGCGGGCAGGCCGGCGAAGACGCGTTCCCCGGCTACCTCCGCCAGGCCCGGGCGCTGCTGGCGGCCCGGCCGGCTGATCTTGACGACGCGCCGGCCGGGCTCCCCCCCGACTTCGAGGCCCTGCGGTGGTTCCCGCTGCCTGCCGCCTCCCTCGGGCAGGCGCAGGCCGGCCACCCGGCAGCCTGCCCGCCGCCGGGGCCAGGCCAGGCCGGGTCAGTGCGCCTTGCGCACCATGCGGAGCATGCGCAGGTTGATCGTGCCGAAGCGCCACATTTGCCGCGGGATTGAGCGCCGCCTGCGCAGCGTGCGGGTAGTCGGCAGCGGTGCCGCGGCGATCCGGTCGTTTGCGGTGTCCATGGAGTCCTCCAGGCTTCGCACGGTCAGCGGAGATGTTGCGGCCGCGGGGGCCTGCTGGACGGCCCCCGCCGGTACCTCATTCCGGCAGGAAGGCCCATCCGGGGCGGGCCTTGGCCTTGTAGATGAACACGAAGTGGAGCAGGTGCTTCACCCAGTGCGCGGCCAGCCCGATCTCACCGTAGGTGTCTTTCACACTGCGGCCGTGGACCGGGAACCTGGCGTAGTCCGGGACGACGGGGTACATCGTCATCGCCGCTGCGGTGCCGCTGCGGAAGCCCGCCCCGGCCGAGGCGATGCAGGCCGCCCCCATCGACGCCATGGACGCGGTGTGCGCCGGCTGGGTGGAACCGTGGCGGATCATGTCCGCGATGCTGCGGGCCACCTGGCGGCCCATCACGGCCGACGGCATCCCCGTGCGTGGCGGCGCGGGCGCGATCACCGTGCCGTTGGGGCTGGTGCGCTGGGTAGAGATGGCGTGCGGCGGGGCGAACGCGATGCCGATGCCGAACACGTTGGCGTACCCGGGGGACTGGTACGTTTCCGGCCAGTCCTCGGCCCGCCACTCGCCGGCCGGCTTGGGTGTGTAGTCGGCGTCAACTTTGAGGAAGCCGCTGGGAGCGAACAGGCTCGCGGTGATATCGGTCCCGGCCCGGTCGTAAGCCTTCAGGTCCGCGCCGCGGAACGGCGGCAGCAGCATGGCGAAGTCGAACGCGAGCGCGTCCCGCGTGCCGTCGAGGGTCTCGTAGTAGATCTTGCCCGGCTCGACCCGCTCGACGTGGGCGCGCAGGATGGCCTTCACCCCGCGCTCGCGGAACAGCGACTCGGTCCAGATCTGGCTGGACGACAGGAAGCCCTGCTGCCGGAACACCATCCCGCCGACACCGAAATCCCCCAGCTCGTACTCGTTGCTGAGGTAGATCACGTCGGCGAGTTCCCGCAGGCCCCGGGTGCGCAGCTCGTGCTCGACGTTGAACGTGTACTCGAACGCCGCGCCCTCGCAGGTGCACATGCCGTGCCCGACCCCGATGACCAGGGTCTGCCGCTGCCCGGCACGCAGCTTCTCGATCACCCCGTCCAGCGCCCGGGCCGCCTGCTCCGCGTGCCCGGGAGTGCACACCGACAGCGAATTCCCGTCCGGTCCCAGCCCTGGCGTCGCGGCGAAGTTCAGCTTCGGCCCGGTGGCGTTGATCAGGTAGTCGTAGCCCAGCCGCTCCTGCTCACCCTCGTGACCGGGGAGGGTGGAGACGATGTCCACGGCCGGCCCGCTATCGCCATCCCCCTCGGGCCAGATCGCGACCGCCCTGGCCTGCCGGAACCCGATGCCCTGGCGCCGGTAGACCGGCGCCAGCGGGAACGTCACCTCCTCGGGTGACATCCGGCCGACCCCGACCCAGATGTTCGACGGGATCCAGTTCCACTGCGAGTTCGGCGACACGACCACCACCTCGTGGCCCTTGCCCAGCAGCCGCCGCAGATGCAGGGCAGCAGTGTGCCCCGAAATCCCGGCTCCGAGGATCACTACACGCGCCATGACCCGCCCCCTTGCGGCAGTCCGCCAGCTCATCATCGAGCTGTCGTTCTACAATACCCCCTAGGGTATCGTTAGGGAAATTTAGTCTTGGCTTTTTCCAGAGCCCAGGGGGCGGCCGGCGGCCAGAACGGCGGCCGGGCGGCCGGCCGAGGGCTATATTTCCTCACGTGAGAGCGGTTCAAGCAGGCGCCGATCCCGGGAAGACACGGCACACCTGGCTTCGCCTGATACGACCGGCTGCTGCGGTCCAGGAACCCGCCGAACGCGGGCCGTGCGGACAGCGCAAGCTCTGGAGGCCCGGCGACGTGCCTGGCGACGAGGTAGCAAGTCACGAACTGGACCACGCCGGCCCAGCGGCGGGTGCCAGCGCGGCGGACCCGGCAGAGCCGGCGGCGGGTGCAGGCGGGGCCGATGCGGTTCCGCCTGGTGGCGCCGCTGCTTCGCGCCGGGACTGGCGCGCCCGCCCAGGTATCGGCTGCCTGAGCCGCACTCCCGGTCTCTGGTTGTCCATCTTTGGCGTCTCGCTGGGACTTTTCCTGGTCCGCTTCCTGATCCCTGCACCGGTCGGGCAAGCCGACAACCGTGACGGGCCGCGGCTCATGTGCGGCGTCTTCGGCCTCGGGCCTGTCGTGCCCCGCGGATACCCCCCGTACTTCCGCTACGCCTACTTCCAGTACGCACCGGCGCGTTGCGGCCGCGCGCCCTACCTGACCTCGGAGATCGTGCCGCTGGAAGTGGCCAGGCTGCTGACACCGGTCTTCGGCCTGCCCGGCACGCTGAACCTGATCGCGCTCGGGGTGCTGATGTGCGTCCTCACCTCGGTCGCGATCGCCAGCCTGGCCACCGGCCTGCGGGTCAGGCCCGGGGGGCAGCTGCTGGCGGCGGCGGTCATCTGGACGATCATGGCGGACGCGGCCTTCTTTGACCTGTTCGCCAGCCCGATGAGCGAGCCCGCCGTCCTGGTCGGCCTGCTGCTGGTCGCCGCCGGAGTGGTGTACCTGGGGCGCGACCAGCGGGCGGGCGCTCTGGGGCCTCGCCCTGGCCGGCACCGGAGGTTTTCTCGTCGTCCTGGCCAAGGAGGAGTACCTGTTCCTGGCGGTGCCGATCTGCCTGACCCTGGCCCTGGCCAGCGCCAGCCGGGACAACGGGCCAGGGTTGCGCCGGTTCCGGACGCCGCAGGCAGGAGCGGCCCTGGCGGTCGCTGGTGTCCTCGCGGTCTCAGCTGCGGGGTACGCCGCGTGGAACGCCCAGAGTTCCTACGGACGGCGGACACAACCCATGCTGGCCGTGGACACGATCTTTGAGCACATCGTGAACGGCCACGACAACGAGCGCGCCGACCTGCGCGCGCTCGGCCTGCCCGCGAGCTGGTCGAGATACGCCGGGAGCTACTACTGGGCGAGGCATTCAGTCCGGACGGACCCGCTCTACCAGCGGTACGAGCCGAAACTGACCGACGGCAACGTCGCGCGCTTCCTGCTGACCCATCCGGGCCGCATAATCGACGTCGGGCAGCAGGCGGCCGTCGAGGATCAGAGCTTCCGGGTCGCCACTCTGGGCGACTACCCGCCACACGCCGGTCACCGGCCAGGCGCCGTCGAGTCGCGGGTGATCCTCGTCACCTGGCTGGTGCACCGGCTCCCGCGGCACCTCGGCCTGCTATGGCTGGTCCCGCTGTGGGTGGCGATGGCGGCCGCCGCGCTGCTCGCCCTCTGGCGCCGTCGCCGGCCCTGGCACCGGGACGGCGCGGTCCTGGTGTTGTGCATGACAGGATGCGCCGCCGTCGGGTTCATCCCGCCCGCCTTCTTTGACGGCATCTCCACCGCCCGGCACATGGTCGGCATGAACCTCGCCACCGTCCTGGCGCTCGTGTTCAGCCTCGCGCTCACGGCCTCGATGATCCGTCACCCCCGGGGAAATCAGGGGGATCCCTGATGGACTTGCGATGTATCGCGTCGATAACGTCGATCGCGTGTCGCTGTTCGCAACGAGAGACAAAACGAGAGACAAAGCGAAGAGGCCCTCCGCGGCGGTGGCCCCGCGGGGTGCGCCGCGGGCTGGCTGCCCTGGCTGGTTCCGGTGCCCTGGCTGGTTCCGGTGACGGCCCTCGTGTGGGCGCTGACCGCGGCTGTCCTCTACGGAATCGGTGCCGCGCTGCAGCAGCGCCAGGCTGCCGCGACGCCCAGCCAGGCGGCGGGCCGGCCCCGGCTGCTCCTGCTGCTGGTGCGGCGTCCGTGGTGGCTCCTCGGCATCGGCGTCGAGCTCAGCGGATTCGCCACCCACGCGGTCGCGCTGCGCACCGGCCCGCTGACGATCGTGCAGATGCTGGTCGCCTCGTCCCTGCTGTTCAGCGTGGCCACGGTCCGGCTGCGGTCGGGCCGCCGGCTGAGCTGGACCGCCTGGGCCGGGGTCCTGGCTGTCATCGCCGGTATCGCCTCGTTTGTCGCGCTGGCCTCACCGGCCGGCGGTGATGCGGGTGTCCCGGGTGTGCCCGGGCATGCCGGGCTGGCCGCCGCGGGCCTGGCCGCCTGCGCCGTGCCGCTCGCTGCCGCCGGCCTCGCTGCTGCCGGCCGCCTGCGCGCGGTCCTGCTGGCCGTGGCCGCCGGGCTGGCCGACGCCGGGATAGCCGTCGTGACCATGGCGTTCTCACATGTCGTCAGCGGCGGGCTGACCGGCATGGCCGGCTCCTGGGCGACCTACGCCCTGATGCTGGGCGGTCCGTGCTCGCTGCTGCTGACCCAGACCGCGTACCAGGCGGGGCGGCCGATGATCACCCTGCCCGTCATCGCCGTGGTCACCCCGGTGGCCAGCCTGGCCGCGGGCAACCTGCTGCTCGGCGAGTCGGTCCGGCTCGGCGTCCTGGGTGGCGCAGCCGCGGCCCTGGCGGTGCTGGTCACGTCGGGCGGACTCGTGGTGCTCGCCCGGCTGACGACGGAGCAGCCCGGCCCGGTGGGCGCCAGCAGTCGGCCGTGGTGTGCATCCCGGTCATCAGCGGCCCGGGCGCCAGGGCAGGTCGGCCATCAGGCGCCGCAGGTCGCCGCCCGTCCGTGCGCTCAGCGCCATGGTGAGCCGTTCGTCCAGCTCCTCGTGGCTGAGCCGGCCCTCGGCAAAGTGGTCGCAGAGGCTGGCCGCGGCCCGTTCCCGGTCAGCGTCCGAGGCCCAGATCTGGTCAGCCGGTGGCGCGGCGGCGGTGGGGCTGGCGGGGCCCGCAGCGAGCAGCCCGTCGGCGGCGTCCAGCCACCGGATCACGGAGTCCAGCCGGAACAGCTCCGCGTAGCTGGCGAGGGCGCGACCCGGAGTCTGCCCGGCGGCGTCTTGCCTGGCCCGGGTCCGCCGCTGCATCAGCTCGACGAGATGCCGCCGGTGCGCCTGGATCACCTCGTGCACGTCGGTGCCGGGTACCTGCGCGGCCAGCTGGATCTTCAGCACCAGCTCATCGCCGGGCTGGGCATCGGCGGGCTGGGCATCGGGGGTCGGCGTCGTGCGCAGCCATCCGGCGAGCTCCCGCTGCCCCGCGGCGGTGATCCGGAACTCTTGCTGCGGATCCTCCGCTCCGGCCGCGCCGGTGGGTTCGACCAGCCCGGCCCGCTTGAGCCAGGCCAGGGCCGGAGGCACCTGGCGGGGGTTCGGCGGATGCAGTCCGCTGGGCCCGGCCGCGAGCTCCTCGCGGAGCCAGAGGCCTGACCTCGGTCCGTCAGCCAGTAGCGCGAGCAGGGCAAAGCAAACGTTCATGGCATCACACCCTGGCAGTATGCCGGGAAATATACCGGGTATACACGGGCCGGGCAAGCTAGCCAGGCTGGGCACAGTGCTTACGGCCAGTACCTCCGCGCAACCCTCCGGCGTATCCCTCCAAGGAGGGACCCTCGCTACCTCCGGCGCGTGAAGCGCCAGCCCGCCACCGGCCGGGATGCTGGCCGCCATGCACCCACAGTCAACCGGCCCAGCCGCGAGGAAACACGAGATCAGCCACGGCCCCAGCCGCCGACGGCCCTGGCCCCGGCGGGCGCGAGCCGTCGCCGTCATAACGGTCATAGCCACCGCCCTGCCGGCCGCGGGATGCAGCAGCGGCAGCCCGTCATCCGCCGGGGCCGCTGGCTCACCGAAGGCGGGAGGCTCAGCGAATTCGTCGTCAGCGCTCGCCTACTCCCGGTGCGTGCGCGCCCACGGGGTGCCGGACTTCCCCGACCCCGACAGCAGCGGGCAGCTCTCGAAGGAAGCTGTTGTCGGCGCGTTGCGCGGGGTCAGCGATTCCCGGGCCGCCGCGGCCACGGGAGCCTGTGCGAGCCTGAACCCTGCCGGGCAGGAAGACCCCATTCTCACGGCCCAGGAGCAGCAGGATTACCTGAGGGCAGCCGCCTGCATGCGCTCCCGCGGCATCACCGGTTTCCCCGACCCGACCTTCCCGGGTGGGCACCTCAATCTCCAGATCCCGTCCAGCATCGATACCGCGTCACGGCAGTTCACCCAGGCCGCGCAGACCTGCACAAGACTCATCCCGGCCGGACTCCCCCACAGCAGCGGGTCCGGTGGCTGATGACCATCTGGGCGCGGTGCCGCACGGCGAGACCAGGATCAACGGCAGGTGGTGGGTCGTGAGGGGGGCGATTTCGCGCGGCCGGGAGGCTGGTCCGCAGACGGAACCCCGGGCGGACGCGGAGGGGGAGGGATCGCGCGGCGGTGGCCGCTGGGTGGCCCTGGGCATCATGGCGGTGCTGGCGGCCGGGGCGGTGGCCGGGTGGCGGGCGGGGGTGTTTTCCGCGGCTGCCTCACGCGGGGCCGGGCCGGGGGCACCACCGCCGGCCACGGCCGTGGTGACCCGGCAGGACCTCACGGCAACCACGCCGGAAAGCGCGACGCTGGGGTACGCCGGGTCCTACACGATCAGAGGGCAGGGCAGCGGGACGCTGACGTGGCTGCCGCGGGCCGGGCAGGTGCTCCGCCAGGGCCAGGCGCTGTACAAGATCGATAACGGTTCGCCCGTGGTGCTGCTGTACGGCGGCGTGCCGGACTGGCGGGCCCTGGGTGTGGGGACCACCGGCCAGGATGTGACCCAGCTCAATCACGACCTGGCGAACCTCGGCTACGCGGCCCGCGCGGATATCACCGCGGACGGCTGGGATTACTACTCGTGGCAGACGGCGCAGGCGGTGCAGCAGCTGGAGGAGCACCTGGGGGTGGTCAGCCCCCCGGGGAGCCTGTTGCCGGGGCAGGTGGTGTTCGAGCCGGGAGCGATCCGCGTCAGCCGGGTGACCGGGGCCCTGGGCGGCACGGCGTCCGGGCCAGTGCTGACGGCGACCTCGGACCGGCACGAGGTGACCATCCCGCTGGACGCCTCCGACCAGTCGCGGGTGAAGGCCGGGGATAACGTGACCGTCACGCTGCCGGCCGGGACGACTGTACCGGGCGTGATCTCCTCGGTCGGCGCGGTAGCGACCACCACGCCGGGGCAGCAGGGGCAGGGCCCGGCCACCACGATCCCGGTGCAGGTGAAGCTGACCGATCCGGAGGCGGCGGGGACCCTGGACCAGGCGCCGGTGACGGTGAACATCACCACCGCCAGCGCCAGGCACACGCTGGCGGTGCCGGTGTCGGCGCTGCTGGCCCAGTCGCCGCGCGGGTACGACGTCGAGGTGGCCGGCCGGGGGAGCAGGCGGCGCTGGGTACCGGTGCAGCCCGGGATCTTCGATGACGCCTCCGGGCTGGTGCAGGTGACCGGGGCGCTGAGGCCCGGGCTGCGCGTGGTGGTGGCGTCGTCGTGACCGCCGCGGGGACGGTCCAGGCCTGCGGGGACGGGCCGGCCGGGGCGCCAGTGCTGGAGCTGGAACGGGTGTCGAAGGTGTACCCCGGGCGGCCGCCGGTGCGGGCGCTGGATCAGGCCAGCCTGACGGTGGCAGTCGGCGAACTGGTGGCGGTGACCGGCCCGTCGGGATCGGGCAAGTCCACGCTGCTGCACCTGATGGGCACCCTGGACGGGCCGACCACCGGGACGGTGCGGGTCACTGGCCTGGACGTGGCGCGGATGGCCGACCGCGAACTGGCCGCGGTCCGGGCCGCCCGGATCGGGTTCGTGTTCCAGCAATTCCACCTGGCCGAGCACCAGAGCGTGCTGGGCAACGTGGCCGATGGGCTGCTGTACGCCGGCGTCCGGCGCGGCCCGCGGCGGCGGCTGGCGCTGCAGGCCCTGGACCGGGTCGGGCTGGGTCACAAGGCCACCGCCCGCCCGGCCCAGCTGTCGGGGGGCGAGCGGCAGCGGGTCGCGATCGCGCGGGCGGTGGCGGGCGCGCCGCCGGTGGTGCTGGCCGACGAGCCGACGGGCAACCTGGACTCCGCCACTGGCGCCGCGATCCTGGCCCTGCTGGAAGAACTCAACCGGCAAGGGACCACAGTCATCATCATCACGCACGACCACGCGGTCGCCGCCCGGGCCCGGCGGCGCATCGAGATGCTCGACGGCCAGATCACCGCGGACACGAGGCCCGTCCCCCGGCGGCCCGGGCAGGAAGGACCGTCATGACCACCACCTCGCCGCAGCCGGCCTCCGCGCCGGCCACGGCCCGGCTGTATCCCGGGGACCTGGCCGCCCTCGCGAGCATCGGGCTGCGGACCCGCAAGCTGCGCGCCGGGCTGTCCGCTCTGGGCATCGCGATCGGCGTCGCGGCGATCGTGGCCGTGCTGGGCCTGGCCGCCTCGGCCCAGGCCGCGCTGCTGGCCGAGATCGCCCGCCTGGGCACCAACTTGCTGACCGTCACCAACGGGCAGACCCTTACCGGCGTCACCGCTGAGCTGCCGCAGGCTGCGCCAGGCATGATCGCCCGGCTGCCCGGCGTGACCGCGGCGCAGGACACCGGCAGCCTCGGCGGCGTCAGCGCCTACAAGTCCCCGCTCATCCCCACGGTCGAAACCAACGCGCTATCAGTCGATGCGGCCACCCTGGGCCTGCCCGCGGTGGCCGGCACGAGCGTGGCCCAGGGCCGGTTCCTCAACGCCGCCACTGCCCGCGAGCCGGTCGTGGTGCTCGGCGCCGCCACCGCGCAGCGGCTGGGCATCGACCGGATCCGCCCCGGGCTGCGGATCTGGGCCGACGGCAGGTGGTTCTACGTGACCGGGATCCTCAGCAAAGACACCTACGCTCCCGAGATCGACTCGGCGGTCCTGGTCGGTTTCCCGGCCGCCCGGAAATACCTGCACTTCGACGGCCACCCCTCGACGATCTACGTCCGCACCACCGGCAGCCAGGCCGTCACCAGGCGGGTGGACAGCCTGCTCGGCGCGCAGGCCAGCCCGGAAAACCCCAGCCAGGTCGACGTCTCCCAGCCCTCGGACGCGCTCACCGCCCAGGCCGACACCCAGGGTGCCCTCGACACCCTGTTCCTCGGGCTGGGCGCGGTCGCGCTGCTGGTCGGCGCGATCGGGGTGGCCAACATCATGGTCATCTCGGTGCTGGAACGCCGCTCCGAGATCGGGCTGCGCCGCGCGCTGGGCGCCACCCGCGGCCAGATCCGTACCCAGTTCCTGGCCGAAGCGGTCCTGCTGTCCCTGGCCGGCGGGGTCATCGGCGTCATCACCGGCGCGGCCGCCACCGCGGCCTACGCCCGCGCCCACGGGGAGACGGTCGTCATCCCGCCCGGAGCCTGGGCCGGCGGCCTGGCTGCGGCGGTCATCATCGGCGCCCTGGCCGGGCTGCTGCCCGCCATCCGCGCCGCCCGGCTGTCTCCAACCCAGGCCCTCTGGAGCATCTGATGGCGCTGGCCCCCGGCCGCCCCGCTGGATCAGCCGGCCTCACCGCGGAGCTGCGGGCCAGCGTCGTCCGGCCCTAGGCGGCGGACTGCGATGGCATCTGCCTGGCGCGGACGGGAACGCTCTCGAAGCCGCGCAGCACGAGCAGCGAGCGGCGGGTCGGGGGAGCGGCCAGCTCAAGCGCCGGGTACCGCCGGGTCAGCTCCTCGATCGCAATGCGACCTTCCAGCCGGGCCAGCGAGGCGCCGAGACAGTGGTGAATGCCGAGCGAGAAGGACAGGTGCCGGCCGGGATCCGGCCGGTCAATCCGGAACTCGTCGGGCTGCTCGAAGACCCCCTGGTCGCGGTTGGCGCCGCCGATGAACACGATGACGGGCCGGCCCGCCGCGATCACGCTGCCGCCGACCTCGACATCCTCGGTGGCTGTCCGGGAGGTCAGCTGGACCGGGCTGTCGTAGCGGAGCATCTCCTCAATCGCCGCAGGTACCATCGCCGGATCCTGGCGGAGCCGGTCCCAGCTGTCCGGGTCGCCCAGCAGGGCGACCGTGCCGTTCCCGATCAGGTTCACGGTGGTCTCGAACCCGGCGATCAGCAGCAGCAAAGCCGTGCTCACCACCTCGCCGGAACTCAGCCGGTCGCCCTCATCCTCGGCCGCGATGAGCGCGGACAGGATGCTGTCGTCGGGATTGGCCCGGCGCTCGCGCACCAGGTCCTGGAGGTAGCCGGTCAGCGCCAGCTCAGCAGCGCGGGTCCGCGCCTGCGCGGTCGCCGCCGTCTGGGGGTCCAGGCTGGCGGCCACGTCATGACCCCAGGCCCGGAACTGGGCCTGATCCTCAGCTGGCACGCCGAGCAGATGGCAGATGACCGCGATCGGGAGCGGGAAGGCCAGCGCGTCGATCAGGTCGAAGCCGGCTGCGCCGTCCGCGGCCGTCAGCAGCCGGACGGCGACCTCGCGGATCCACGGCTCGAGTCCGGCGATGGCCCTCGGGGTGAACGCGCCGGACACGAGCCGGCGCAGCCGGGTGTGGTCGGGAGGGTCCATCGTGAGCAGGTCCGCGGCGGGCAGCCCGGCCCGCGGGTCGTCCGGCGGGTAGGACGGCGGCCGGTAGCCGCGCTGGTGCACCGGCGAGCTGCTGAACTGCCGGTCCCGCAGGATGCTCGCCACCGTCGCGTGGTCCGCCGCGGCGAACACGCCGAGCGGGCTGCGCACCAGACCGCGCGGCCGCACCTGCGCGTACAGCGGGTACGGGTCAGCCTTCGTCGCCGGGAGCAACAGCCGGGCGACCGGATCGCCTCGCCACTGCAACAGTCGCAGCGCGGCCGGCTCGAAGACGCGGCTCTTGACTCGCTCCCCGAGGCCCATCCCGCACTCCTTCGCCGCAGCCGGGCCAGCCGTTCCTGGCCGGGTCATCATTTCAAGTACCAGCGGTATCTGGATACTGACGATATCTGTATGCCATTGGTATGTCAATATGGCAGCATGGGGGCATGGCCAGGATGACCAGAGCGGAGTCCAAGGAGCGCACGCGGCAGCGGCTGCTGGCGGAGGCGCAGCGGCTGTTCCGCGAACGCGGCTACGCCGCGACGTCGCTGGAGCAGATCGCGGAGGCGGCGGAGGTAACCAAGGGCGCCATCTACGGGCACTTCGCCAGCAAGGAGGACCTCATGCTCAGCGCGCTCGAAGCCGCCCCGGCCCCGGACTACTCGACCACGCTGAACGACCAGTCGCGGCCGCTGCACGAGCGCCTGGCCGAGTTCAGCCGCGCCGTCGCCGCGGAAAACCCCGGGGATACCGAGGAGCTGGCGGTGTACCTGGAGTTCTTCGCCGCGCTGCTTCGCTCCCCGGACGCGCTGCAGCGCTACAGCAGCAGCCGCGAGCGCCGGCTCCGGGAGCTAGCCGACGCCGATAGCGCCGAAAGTGACGATCTCGCCGCGGGGGTCACGCCCGTCCAGGCCTGGGCCATCGGGCAGGCAATGCTGGTCGGCCTGCAGATCGAAAAGCGCCTGACCCCCGGCCTGGTCACGCCGGAGGTGTTCGAGCGCGCGTTCGGCCTGCTCGCCGGCCTCTACCAGGAACAGTAAGGACGACGCGCCGCTGCTGGGCCGCCGCCTGGCCCACTCTCAGTTCCGGCCTCACGCCTGATCTTGTTCGCTACCGATTCATCGACCTGCTCACAGCGAGGACGATCGAGGTCCTTAGCCTGGGGAAGGGGGAATTCCGTCACCCAGACCATACGGAGGCGAGCGCATGGGCACGATCACCACGACCGATGGCACGCAGATCTTCTACAAGGACTGGGGTTCTGGCCAGCCTCTCGTCTTCAGCCACGGCTGGCCGCTGTCAGCCGACGACTGGGACACCCAGATGCTGTTCTTCCTGCAGCACGGCTACCGGGTCATCGCCCATGACCGGCGCGGGCACGGCCGGTCCACGCAGACCAGCGACGGTCACGACATGGATCACTACGCCGACGATCTGGCCGCGGTGACCACGCACCTCGATCTCCATGACGCCGTGCACATCGGCCACTCGACCGGCGGCGGCGAGGTGGTGCGCTACATAGCCCGGCATGGTGAGAGCCGGGTGGCGAAAGCGGTACTGATCAGCTCGGTGCCGCCGCTGATGGTGCAGACCGAGGCCAACCCCGGCGGCCTGCCCAAGAGTGTGTTCGATGATCTGCAGGCCCAGCTGGCCGCCAACCGGTCCGAGTTCTACCGGGCACTGCCCTCGGGCCCCTTCTACGGCTTCAACCGGCCCGGTGCCAAGCCCTCGGAAGCGATCATCGAGAACTGGTGGCGGCAGGGAATGATGGGCGGGGCGAAGGCCCACTACGACGGCATCGTTGCCTTCTCCCAGACCGACTTCACCGAGGACCTCAAGAAGATCTCGGTGCCTGTGCTGGTGCAGCACGGTGACGATGACCAGATCGTTCCCTACGCCGACTCCGGGCCGCTGTCCGCGGAACTCGTGCAGCACGGCACGCTGAAGACCTATCACGGCTTCCCGCACGGCATGCCGACCACCGAGGCCCCGACGATCAACGCCGACCTCCTGGAATTCCTGCAGTCCTGACTGATCTGGGTCTCCGCCCGCCTTGCCGCCCGGCGCTGACGGGCGTGGCCGGCTGAATTTGCTGCCCGGCTACCGGCCGTCGCTACGCGATCTCCGGTGGCTTGGTCTGCAGCGATGCCTGCGAGGAGCAACCCCGCCCAGCGAGCGAACCCCTTGACGAACCCCTTGACGAACCGGAAGAGCCCTCTTATACATGACTTAATATAAGGTCCGAAATTTGGAGCCGCTATGTGCGTGCGGCCCGTCGGCCGTGGTCCTCCAGGCCGTTCGGAGTGGCGGCGGATCGCCATCTAGAACTCTTTGCGGCCGCTGCCCAGGGTCCCTTGCTCACCCGGCTGTAGCCGCCGTTGCTGTCCCGGTCAGCCTTCGTGGCCCACGGTCAGCACCCTGTCGTTCTTCCGGATCAGTTCCATCGGCTTAGGGACGTACCTGCCCAGGGACGGGACAAGAACCCAGCCTGGGCTGGAAACGAGAAGAGGGAGTAAGAGGAATGGGATCACTTCACGTCCCGCGGCCGGTCTGGGCGCGGCAGGCCATGTTACGGCGGGGCCGAAGGGGCTGCGCGGCCCTGGCCGTCGCGGTCCTGGCCGCCCTGACGCTGGTGAACGGCGCGCAACACCCGGCCTACGGCGCCACCGAAGGCCCCTACGGGGGGACCGCGGCGGCGGTGCCGGGCACGGTGCAGGCGGCAAACTATGACACCGGCGGGCAGGGTGTGGCCTACAACGTCGCCTCGGCCAACGGCTCCGCCAACAGCTACCGCTCCGACGGCGTCGACCTGGAGAGCACGGCGGACACGGCGGGCACCAGCGCGGCCGGCGGCGCCTACGACATCGGCTGGACCACGCCGGGGCAGTGGTTCAACTACACCGTCAACGTCGCGACGGCGGGCACTTACACCGTCGCCTTCCGGGTGTCCTCGCCGTACGGGATCACCGACGCGCTGCACATCGCCAACTCCTCAGGCGCCAGCCTGACCGGCGCAGTCGCGGTGCCGAACACCGGCGGGTACGAGACCTGGACCACGGTTGACGCCAGCATCACCCTGCCCGCCGGCCAGCAGACGCTGACCGTTAACCAGGACTCCAACGGCTGGAACTTCCACTACATGACCTTCACCCTGAACTCAGGCGGCGGCGGTGGCGGCTCGAGTGGTGACCAGCCCTTCGGCGGGACGCCCGCCGCGGTGCCGGGCACGGTGCAGGTCGCGAACTACGACACCGGCGGCTCGGGTGTCGCCTATAAGGTCGCCGCCACCAACGGCACCGCCAACAGCTACCGGTCCGACGGGGTCGACCTGGAGAGCACGGCGGACACGGCGGACACCAGCGCGGCCGGCGGCGCCTACGACATGGGCTGGACCACACCAGGGCAGTGGTTCAACTACACCGTCGAGGTCGCCACCGCCGGGGTTTACACGGTCACCTTCCGGGTGGCCTCACCGTACGGGGTCACTGACGCGCTGCACATCGCCAACTCCTCAGGCGCCAATCTGACCGGCGCGGTCGCCGTCCCGAACACCGGCGGCTACCAGACCTGGGCCACGGTCACCGCCAGCATCACCCTGCCCGCCGGCCAGCAGACGCTGACCGTCGACCAGGACTCCAACGGCTGGAACTTCCACTACCTGGCCTTCACCCAGGGATCGGGCGGCGGAGGAGGAGGAGCACCGGCCCGACCGAGTACTGCGGCACGCAGGACCTCGCGCTGGACCAGCCGACCACGGCCTCCTCGACCCAGGACGCCACCGACTACCCGGCGCCCGACGCTACCGACGGCAATCCCGGCAGCCGCTGGTCCAGCGCGGCCAGCGACCCGCAGTGGCTGGAGGTCGACCTCGGCGCCCAGCAGCAGATATGCAGCGTGGGCCTCCTCTGGGAGGCGGCGTACGCCACCGGGTTCCAGATCCAGGTGTCCAGCAACAACTCGACCTGGACCACGGTCTACTCCACGACGACCGGCACCGGCGGGAACCAGACGTTCCCCATCTCGGTGACGGCCCGCTACATCCGCATGTACGGCACGGTTCGGGCGACCCAGTTCGGCTACTCGATCTTCGAGTTCGATGTGTACGGCCTCACCACCACCCCGCCGGTCACCGGCGGCAACGGCAACGGCGGCAACGGCGTCTGCCCGTGGGCCGGCTCCACCGCGCCGGTCGCCAGCCGGGTCCAGCAGGTGCTCAACACCATGGACCAGTCCGAAGAGGTCACCCTGGCCTCCGGCGACGGCAGCTCGTCGTACATCGGCCAGGTCAACGCCATCCCCAACCTGTGCATCAAGCCGCTGAACATGGAGGACGGCCCGTCCGGAGTCGGTGACGGCAACGGCGGCGTCACGGCCTTCCCCGACGGCGAGAACGCCGCCGCGACCTGGGACCCGGCGCTGATCCAGCAAGAGGGCGCCGCGAAGGGTGCCGAGTTCGCGGGCAAGGGCGTGAACATCTCGCTCGGCCCGACCACCAACCTGGTGCGCGACCCGCGCTGGGGCCGGACCTACGAGACCTACGGCGAGGACCCGTACCTGGCCGGCCAGGTCACCTCGGCGGAGGTAGAGGGGCTGCAAAGCCAGGGCGTGATGGCCGACGTCAAGCACGTCGCGGCCTACGACCAGGAGCAGTACCCGAACGGCGGCAACAACGAGACGGTCAGCCAGAAGGCCCTGGAGGAGCTGTACCTGTCACCGTTCCAGGCCGCCATCCAGCAGTCGGCGCCGGCGTCGTTCATGTGCTCCTACGCCGTGGTCAACAGTGATCCCTCCTGCGCGAACGCCGACATGCTGCAGGACGGACTCGACGAGCAGGCCAACTCCGGCGGCTTCGTCGTCTCCGACTGGGGTGCCGCCGGGAACGCCGTCGCCGACCTCGAGGGCGGCATGGACATAGCGATGCCGTTCTCCAATGCGAGCGACGTGTCCTCCGCCCTGGCGAACGGCACGCTGAACCAGGCGACCCTCAACGCGGCCGTGGCCCGGATCCTGACCCAGATGTTCGCCTTCGGCATGTTCGACAACCCGTCGTCCGGGTCCCTCTCGGCCACCGTCACCACCGCGGCGCACCAGCAGACCGCGCTGCAGCTCGGTGAGGAGGGAACGGTGATGCTGAAGAACAACGGCCTGCTGCCGCTGAACCCGAACGGCAGTGAGTCCATCGCGGTCATCGGCACCGACGGCGGTGCCGCCGTCGAGATCGCCGGCGGCGGCAGCGGCGGGGTCGACAGCTCCGACGCGGTCTGGCCGCTGACCGGAATCCAGAAGGCGGCCGGGCCGAACGTCAAGGTCACCTACACCGCGGGCGACGACAACGGCACCGCCAACATCCCGCAGGCGGTCGCCGCGGCGCAGGCCGCCACCGACGCGATCGTCGTCGTCAGCCTCCCGGAGGGCGAGGAGAGCGACCTGAAGTCGCTCGACCTGTCCAGCGCGGACGAGACGATGATCGCGGACGTGGCCGCGGCCAACCCGAACACCATCGTGGTGATCAACAGTGGCGGCCCAGTGGTCATGCCATGGATCAGCTCGGTGGCCGGTGTGTTCGAGAACTGGTACGGCGGGCAGGAGACCGGCGCCGCGATAGCCGCGCTGATCTTCGGCACCGTCGATCCCTCAGGCAAGCTGCCGGTCACCTTCCCGGCCAGTCTGAGCCAGGTCCCCGCGCAGACGACGGCGCAGTGGCCCGGCACGTCAACCGGGACCACCTACAGCGAGGGCGTGAACATCGGCTACCGCTGGTACCAGTCCCAGAACATCACCCCGCTGTTCCCGTTCGGGTACGGGCTGTCGTACACGAAGTTCTCGTTCTCCAACCTGAAGGTTGGTTCGTTCAACGCCAGCGGCGACGCGACGGTGACCGCGACGGTCACTAACACCGGGTCGGTGGCGGGCGCGGACGTGGCCCAGATGTACGTCGGCGACCCGGCTGCCAGCCAGGACCCGCCGGAGCAGCTCGCGGGCTTCCAGCGGGTGAACCTGAACCCGGGGCAGAGCGCGACAGTGACCTTCCCGCTGACCATCCACGACCTGGCCTCGTGGTCGGCGGCCGACAACGCCTGGGAAGCTCAGGCCGGCACCTACTCGATCTCGGTCGGCGACTCCTCGGCCAGCCTGCCGCTGAGTGGCTCGACCAGCCTGGCCCAGCAACTGACCGGCCAGGTCGCCGCGGGCGCCTCGGGCGCGGGTGTCTCGCTGGCCAACACGGCGGTCAGCGCCAACGTCACCCCGAACTCGGGCGTGCCGGGCGCGGAGACCGTCGGCGTGGTCAACCCCTACGGCTACAGCAGCCCCAAGGGCGCCGCGGTGTCGTTCACGATGCAGGCAGAGGACTCCGACTCGGCCCGGGCCCTCACCTTCACCGCCACCGGGCTGCCGCCCGGCATCACCATCGCCTCGAACGGGACGATCTCCGGCTCCGGCAGCACGCTCGGGACCTACACCGTGACCGTGACCGCGACTGACACGGAAGGAGTCTCCGGCACGGCCACCTTCGTGTGGTCCGTCGTGCAGTGACCCCAGCGCTCCGCTAGCCGGAGCACCGCAACCGAACCCAGCACGAAGACCCGCGCCGCGTGGGCCCGCATCACCACCGGGCCCGCGCGGTGGGGCGTGCCAGGGCTCTGGCGGGGAACGGGGTTCAGCGGCTCCTTCGAGCCAGCATGACCAGGTGTCTGTGCGGAATCGGTGTCCCTGGGCGAATGTCGGTCAGCACGACGCGGGCGGGATGCTCTGCTCGTACTGGAAGATGTTGTGGGGGTCGTACTTCGCCTTGATCTTGCGCAGCCGGTCGAAGTTCGATCCCCAGTAGGCGGTTTCCCAATCCGCCATGCCGATGTTCGGCACGTTGACGTAGGCGCCGTGCACATAGGGCCGCAGCGCCTGGCTGAACTCGGCGATCCAGGCCTGGGCTTCCGGGGTGACCGGGTTGACGCTGCCTGGTTGTCCACGTGTGCCCCAGCCCGCGCCGGGCTCGGAATAGAAGAGCGCGTGGCGATGCGGGAACGCCGTGCCGCCGCGGGGCCTGCTCCTCTTAACGGCCCCGCCGAAGGCCTGGGTGAAGAAGTTGCTGTCATTCGAGGGCGCGTCTTTCATGAATGAGGCGATGAGGCTGATCGCCCTCCTGGGAAATGGCTCGGTGGTGAACTGCGAGAAGAACTTCCAGTTCGCGGGTTCATCCTTAGTTGGAATCTGGAACCCCGCATATACTTCGCCCCAGTTACCAACCTGCACCGATACATCAGGCTTGCCGATCGACAGGATCGGGGCCAGCAACTCCTTCGCCCTTGCCTTGGATCCTTCCGCGAGAACGGCAAACAACAAGATCTCGCCTTTGTGGATCTCGAGCTGGGTTCCGAGGCGGTCGTCGGCGACCGGTGCCATACGCTGCCATGTGTCGAAGACCCCATGCAGGTCCCTGAGCCCGTCCCATTTAGCCTGCAGATAAGCGACGCTCTTGAGTGGGGTCGCCTTATAGGTGAGTGAGGTGACGATCCCGAAGTTGCCGTTTCCGGCCCCGCGGAGCGCCCAGAGCAGGTCCGAGTGGGTCTTCAAGTCTGCCTTGATCACCTTGGCGGATCTGGCCTGCGACGCGACGACGATTTCAGCCGCAATCAGGCTGTCGCAGGCCATGCCGAGGTAGCGGGTGAGGAAGCCGAAACCGCCACCGAGCGTCGCACCGGACAGGCCTACGCTGCCCTCCGTTCCGGTCGTCACCGCCAGGCCTTTCTTCGCGAGCGTGGTCACCGCTTCCAGCTGGTTGAGCCCGGCGCCGACTGTCGCGGTACGAGAGGCAGTGTCGATGTGGGCCGACTTCAGCTCGCTGACGTCGATCACAAGGCCGTTGTCCACGTTCGACCAGCCCTCAAGGTTGTGGCGGCCGCTCCGCACCCGCAGCGCGACGTTATTCTGCCGCGCCCACGTGAGGGCGTTGACCACGTCCTGGGTCTCCTGTGCGAAGACGATGACCAGCGGATAGTGAACGAAGAGCTCGTCCCAGCCGAGGCTGGCCTTCGCGTACCCGGGGTCGTGGGGACGGACGATGCGGCCGGTCAGCTTCGCCGGCCTGCCGTCCGCGCTTCCGGCTCCGTTAGTTGCCGCGCTCGCGCCCGGAGCTCCTGCGACGGCAATACCGGGGAGAACGAGCGCGCCGGCGCCCGCGGTCGCCGTCGCCTTGAGAACTCTGCGGCGAGAAAAATCGTGCATTATCCGTGTCCTCCCGACCAAGTCATGCCTGGTATCCGGTTAAGGCATATCCTGTTCATAAGCTGCAGCTCTAATTTATTTGCAGACCATTTCTGGCCGCGTCAGACTAACAGCCGCGACGGTGGCAACGTCGCCTGACACGCTAAGCGGGGTCGATCAGGAATTGTTATGCCGGAACTAGATCGCCGGGCCGTTCCTGATCGCCGACCCGGCCGGTAAGGCCCACATTGCAAGCCGGCGCTGGGGTGCTGTCAGTGGGGGTGCGCGGCGGCGGCGGCGAATTCCAGCAGCAATGTGCCCGTGGCTTGCGGGTCTTCGATCATCGGGGTGTGTCCCACGCCGGGCAGCAACACGACGCGGGCGCCGGGAACGACGCGGTAGGCGGCAGCCGACGAGGAGGGATACCGCGCGTCCTCGGTGCCGAAGATCACCAGCACCGGGATCCCGAGCGCGGCTAGCCGGTCGGGGAGGCTTTGCTGCCTCATGTAGTCGTTGGATCCGCGGGCTGTCCCCGCGAGGGCGCGGTGGGTCATTCCCAGCGCGGCCTCGATGATGCTGCCGGGGATGTCGACAGGGCGGGTGAAGGCGGAGCGCATGGCCTTGCGGATGGTGGCCTCACTCCGCAGGCGCCACAGCAGCCGCCCGGGGAACTGGGCCAGCAGGAGCCGGACGAGCAGGCCCTCAGGGCTCGCAGCGTCCAGGCTCGGGCCCATGTCGATGAGCGCCAGCCCGGCCACCCTATCCGGCCGCTGCTCGGCCAGGGCCGTGGCCACCATGCACCCCATGGAATGCCCGATCACCGTCACCCGGCCCGCGCCGAGCCGGTCCAGCGCGGCGCCAACCCGGTCGGCGTGAGCGGGGATGTCGTACCCGCGCGCTGGGCTGGACGACCGGCCGTGGCCGAGCAGGTCGACGCGGATAACACGGCAGGCGCCCGCCAGGGCCGGGACGACCGGGTCCCACCAGGCCGTCGAGCCCGCGGAGCCGTGGATCAGCAGCAAGGCGGGCGTACCAGGCCTGCCGTCCTGCACCAGATGCATGTCGCCGTCGGCAAGCCGCACGAACCGGTCGTCAGCGCCCGGATCGCCGGGCATGTCCTTTGCCATCGCACTGCCTCCTGCCATTGGATGTTGCGTCCCGGAGCCCGGCCCTGCGGGCATGACCGCGGGCATCACGGGTGCCTCGAGAAATGCTCCGCTCTCGTAGCTGAGCAGCGGCGACGCACGGTCAGCGGTCACGCCCCCCGGTCGCCGGCCGTGGCAGCTGGAACAGGCTGGCGCCGTAGCACAGCAGCCCCACGGCGGCCAGCAGCGCCATCGCCATCGACGCGCCATCCTTGCCGCTGCCGGTGAAGGCGCTGCCGGAGGCCGCCGCGCCGATCATGGCGAGCAGGCCCAGCACGGCGGCGGCGATCAGCGTCGGCCGCCGGGCCAGGATGGCCTGCACCAGGAATCCGAGTGCGGCCAGGATCAGCAGCAGCCCCAGCACGATGTGCAGGGTGAGCCCGGCAGGACCATTAGCGATGGCCTGCCCGAACCCGTGCCCGTGGTCGGCACTGGGCACGGTGACGTACAGGTTGACGTAGATGCCGAGAGCGAACTGGACGACGAGCATCACGAAGGCGGCGAAGCTAGCGCGGCGCAGGCCGCTGATCCGGCTCGTCGTCAGCCGGCCAGCCGTCCCTGGGACCGTCGTGCCCGTAGGTACGCTCATGACTCTCCTCAGATTGCTTCTTGCCTGGTTGCCGGACATGACTGCGAGCATCGCTGGCGCACCGCCGGGTGTCTTGGAGAAATGTTCCGTTCTCGCCGTCAGCACCGCGAGTATTCGCGCCCAGCCGTTTCGCTGGCTGAAGTCATGTCCCGGATGCGCGTAGCGGGGCGGCCCACGCGAAGTCATCGACCGCGAGCCAGGGCGCGGCTGCGACGGCCGTCGGCGTTACCCCGGCGAAGGCCTTGACGTCCCGGTGGAGGTGGGACTGGTCGGTGTAGCCGCTTTCTGCGGCGACCAGGGCGGCGCTGTGACCCGCGGCGAGGCGGTGTGCCGCGTGGTCGAAACGGATCAGCTGGGCGGCGCGCTTCGGGGTGAGGCCGATCTGGGACCGGAACCGGGACCACAGGCGCTTGCGGCTCCACCCGACCTCGGCGGCCAGCTGCTCGACCCGAAGGCGTCCCCGGCTGGCAACCATCTGCCCCCAGGCGAAGGCGACTTCGGGGTCGGCCGCCCGGCCTGCCTGGTACCGCCGGGCCAGCGCGGCCTCTGTGATCGTGAACCGGTCGTCCCATGAGCTGGCCGCGCGTAGCTGCTCCTGGGCCCGTACGGCGTCGCGCCCCCACAGGTCATCGAGGGAGATCGCCGTCCCGCCCAGCTCCGACGAGGCGCCCAGCGCCGCGTGCGCGACCACTGGCGACAGCCGCGCCTGCAGGCACTCGATGTGCCGGCCGCGCCCCCGGACACCGCTGGGCGCGAGGCCGACGGCGAGGCTTCGTCGCTGCTGCTGACCGCTAGCGTCGTCGATGAGCACCCCGTCGCCAAGGTCTATGAACAGCGTCACCGCCGGGTAGGGGACCATCGGGAGGTTGACCAGGTCCTTCGCCCGATTAGTGAATCCAGCCATGCGGACCCCCGCCATCCGGCCCGGCCGTGACGGAACCGCGATGTCCCACACAGGCGTAGCGTCACGAGCTGGTGGTCTTGACCCGCAGGCCTGGCGATCGCCCATGGTTACGCTCGATCCACGGCTGCCTGGCTGCGGGCGCCCGTGGCGCCGCAGAGTCGCAGTGTGCTGTCCAGAAGCATCGCGGCCGCCTTGCTGGTGGTGAGGCGTCCGGCGGCGACTTGCTCGGCGGCTGTGTGCCCGAGTGCGAGGATGGCGGCGGCCACCCAACTGGCAGACAGTGTGCGGTCGAAGTCGCCGGCACGCTGGCCTCGCCGGATGAGCTGTTCGAGCTGGGCGGTGACAGCGAGGTGCGGGTCGCTGCCGTCGAGTCGTGGGGTCCGGTTGAGGGCGGGGTCAAACAGCAGCGGGTAGCGGCGGAGGAGCTGCCAGCTGATGTCGAGGAACTGGCCCAGCGCGTCGGCGGGCGGGGCGGTATCGACCCGAGCGGCGTCGAGGGCCGCGAGGCCTTCGGCTCTCGCGGCTTCGATGAGGGCGGCGATGAGGGCGTCGCGTGAGGGAAAGTGGGCGTAGACGGTCTGGCGGGTGACGTCGGCCGCGGTGGCGATGTCTTCCATGCTGGCGTCGGGTCGCTCGCCGAGTACGGTGCGGGCCGCGTTGAGGATGGCGTCGATGCTTCGCCGGGCGTCAGACCGGCGGCGGCGGGTCGGCGGGTCGGCATCAAGCGTGTCAGCCATCAGGGCGACGATACCTGCCCGGCCATAATCTTGACAAGCTGTAAGAGTTACCGGGCGCCAGTAGACGTAAGCCAAGGCGCCGCGACCGCCATCGCCGATCTCATGACGGTCCTCCCCGCGGCGGGATCCGGCGGACTGGCAGGCGAATTGGACTCGCAGAACATCCAGTCCGGGCGAGTCGTCGGTGGCGGCTGGCCGTCATGGCTGCCTACTCTTCGATGGCACCGCCGATCTGCCGCAGGTGCCGCCGGAAGGTGTAGGACGGTTCGGCTGCCCGCCGCGCCAGGTATTCGCTGAAGGCAGTCTGCTGGCGCAGGGTCTGACCCGCCTGGATCTTACGGGCCTGATCCCGCTCGACCTCGCCGATCTGCCGGGCTGCGGCCAGAACCTCCCCAGCCTGGCTGGCCGCGACGAACACCACGCCGTCGTCGTCGCCGAATACGACGTCGTCGCGGGTGACCAGGCATGTCCCGAACCGTGCGCTGGCCAGCGCGGATGGTTCTTGCTCATCGAGGCGAACAGGGCCGGCCGGGCTGTGGCCGTAGCTGAATACCGGCAGGGCGATCTGGGTCAGTTCCGCCGTATCGCGGTGCAGTCCCCACACCATCACCCCGCCGACCCCTGCCGCTTGTGCCTCCAGCACGACCAGATCGCCGACGCACGCCTCATCTTCCCGCCCGCCGTTGTTGACGACCAGGACGTCACCATGGGCGGCGCCGCTGAACGCTTCCAAGAACACATCAACGCTGCCGTAGTGGCGGGTCGGGAGCGCCCGTCCGGCGACCCGCTGTCCAGGGACGATCGCGCCGATTCCCGGTGGCGCGACCCGCAGCGGCACTCCTGCGCGGATACAGGCATCGGCCACCAGCGGCGTCGAAAGGCCGCCGAACTCCGTCAGCATCCCTGCCTGTCCTAGCTCTCTTCCGGTCACACTCCCAGACGCTACCCCGCAGTCGCATAAACCATCTTCAACGGTGGGTGGCGGCGGCAGATCCGCTCGACAGCCACAACGGGGACGGCGCCTGGTGTCCGGGGTGACCGGCCGGGGACGAGCACGTCCGCGGAAATGGAGGCGGGCCGCGAGTAGCCCGTGCACGGCCCGCCCTGGGATCTCCGTCAGTCCCCGAGGTCGCTCAGGAACCTGTTGGTGTACTCCAGTGCTGTCGTGCCGGAAACCGAGTTGCAGGTGGGGGACGCATACGTCTGCGGCGCAGGGCGTGTCCCGGTCCAGTGACCAGAAGTGCAGCCCGGCCAGGCCGTTGCCGGCCGCGTATGTCGTCAGCGTGTCCACGTCAGCGGGAGTGAAGGTCTCGCTGGAGGTGTCGTTCATGCCGATCATCGGGGTGACGGCGATCTTGCTCGCCGGGATTCCGTAGGTGTGCTCGAGGTTCTTCACCGCCTGGATCGCCGACTGCGCCATCTCGCAGCTGCCGGAGACAACGACGCAGACGCTGCTGGATGCGCTGCCGTAGTCCATGGTCATCAGGTTGATGACGTAGTTCTTCAGGCTGGAGCCGAGCACCGCCTCGACGACCTCGTTGCCGAGCGAGTTCACCCCGCCGTAGCTGCCATCGGATGCTGCCAGCGTGGCGAGCGTGAACGAGAACTGCAGGTTCGGGTACTGCGACTGTGCTCCCGCCGCCGCGTCGACCAGATCCTGGATCTCCGACTGGGTCTGGCCGCCTTCGATGTCGAAGTCAATGCCGACCAGGTTCGGGCTGGCGTAGCGAGCGATGAACGCTTCCATGCCAGCCGTCGAGTCGCAGCTGAAGGTCCCGGCCTCACCACCGGTCGAGACAACGTAATTCGAGGTCGGCGTTCTGGAGTTGCGGAATGTTCTCGGCAGCCCAGTCGGCACCCGAGACACCACCCCAGGTCTCGCTGCCGCAGGTTCCGGTAGCGAACGCGAGCGTGATCGCAGGCAGCTTCGGGATGTACTCCGACACCAGGCTGCCGGAGCCCACCACCGGCAGGTCGCTCCCTTCCACGGCCGACTGCATCTCGTCGGTGTTCCAGTTCATGTTGATGGTGACGTCCTTGTACGGGCTGAAGAGCAGGCCGCTGACCGAGCCCGTGCCTGACCCCGAGCCTGAGCCCGATCCCGACCCTGATCCCGACCCCGAGCCGCCGGTGCAGGAGCCGTCGGATGTCCACGGCTGTCCCGAGCCGCTTCCGCCGTTGTTGGTGGCCGGGTCGTTGCCCTGAGTCCACCAGTTGGCGGTGTAATTGATTCCGTTCTCGCTGGCCTGCTCGCCGGCGGTGTAGACAGTCGTGGAACTCCACGCCGCAGCGCATGCGGTGGATGCCTGCGCGGCGGGCCCGGAGGTCAGCGCGAGGACCGAGCCGCCGGTTGTTAGCCCGAGCGCCGAGCCAGCGATGAGAGCTGTGCGCAGAATCCGTCTTCCGACCTGCATGGACCCTCCAGAGGGCAAGAGGAGCTGAGACGATCTGGCGCCCCGCCTGCGCCGGTCATCCTGGTCATTTGTGTCCGGGGACCCAGGCAGTCAAGGCTATCTATAAAGAAACTTTCTAGTTAATTTAGGAGCGGCCGACGGCTGACCGGGCCGACCTCGACCCGCGCACTGCACCGCAGCCCCTCCACCCGCACCTGGTCCAGGCTCAGCCTCGCCGCGGCGGCGATCGGCGCCACGGGAAACGGGCGGCTGGCATCAGCCGCCACCCCCAACAGGTCCTGTCAGGACTGCGGCAGCACAGACGCCCCGGATGCCTGAGGTCGCTGCCGAGGCCTGGATGTTCCGCTCCGAGGAGCATGGGAGCGGGCCGCCCATTGTGTGGATCCCGGGCACGGGCCTGCGCTGTCTGAGGGGGACTTGAACCCCCATCGCTGTGACCTGCGGCAGTGCTCACCTGGCCTATACGGCAAACAGATAGCCGCAGGTCAGAAGCATGTACTTGTGTCCGAGGGGGAAATGCACCCATAAGCCAATGCGTGCACACTGGTGAGTTCGCGATAGGGAGCTTGCGCTGACGGGTCAGGCGGATGGGTGGATCCGGCCGATCACGATCGGGTGCAGGGATGCCGGCTTATCATCGGCTGCAGGCCCTGTCGTCAGCGGGGTGTGAGGCTCCACCAGTGGAGGTGCCAGATGGCCGAGTTCCCACCGCCGCCAGAGGGAATTGTGCTGGCCCACTTCATCGTCTCCGACGATGTCGAGCGCTCCCGGCGCTTTTACAGCGAGGTACTCGGCGGCAGGGTGGTCTTCTCGGGGGACGTGACCTATGTCGCGCTGGCCAACAGCTGGATCATCATCAATGTCGGCGGAGGCCCGACCGACGACAAGCCGTCGGTCACCCTTGAGGCGCCGCGCGATCCCGACCGGGTCAGCAGCTTCCTCAATATCCGGGTCAAAGACATCCACGCGGTGTATGCCGAGTGGAGCGCCCGGGGTGCTCAGTTCCTGACGCCGCCGAAACAGCACCAGTACGAGATCCGTTGCTATATCCGCGATCCCGATGGTCATCTGATCGAGGTGGGTCAAACCACGGACCCAACCGGGGACTGGTACCCCGCTCACTGGCCGCCGAGTACGCGCGCCGGCGATTCCGAGTGAATGTTCGGTCATGACCACCGCGATCATCGGCACTGGAGGGCTCGGATCGGTCATCGCCCGCCAGCTTGCCTCAGGCGGTGAGACCCTGCGGCTCTCAAGCCACGACATTAAGTCGGCACAAACGCTGGCGGCAGAGATCGGTCCCGCCGCGGTCGTCGCCGTAGACAACCGCGACGCGTTGCAGGACGCCGATGCCGTCGTCCTCGCGCTCCGTTTTACCGTGCTGAAGAGCGTTATAGACGAGATCGCCGAATCGCTGACCGACAAGGTCGTGGTCGTTCCGAGCAACCCGCTCAGCACGGACGCGCAAGGTAAGGTCTCACGTCTCCTGCCGGAAGGGCAGTCCTCTGGCGAGGTTGTAGCTGGATGGTTGCCGTCGGCGGCGCGCCTGGCCATGGCGTTTGGAAGCATGTCGGCCGATCTCTTCGAGTCCACTAGCAACCGGTCACCAGAGCCCGCGGCCCTCTTCTACGCGACCGACGATGATTGGGCCGGCGAGGAAGTCGAGCGGTTGATCCGAACGGCCGGTTTCGAGCCGGTGAAGGCCGGCGGTATCGAACAGTCGGGTCGGCTGGAGGTGGGCGGCGACCTTCACGATCTCGTAGTCGGCCCTGCAGAGGCGCGATCATTGATCGGTGGGGCTTGATCTGCAGTCTTAATGGTGCGGCGCGGGTCATGTCGCCGGGCCGTGAGGAGCGCCGAGTCATCGGCACGGGGGGCGTTCGCGACCGCTTTGGGCTGGTAGCTGGCTCGGCAACAGGCAAGAATCTCGGTGAACAGGCGGACGCGGCTCTCACGCGTGCCGTCGTGATGCCGTGCCGCCGCTTGCGGTCCGGGATCCCCGCGCGGACGTGGAAGGAGATCGAACGCTTAACTCGTAGTAACGTCGGCTGCGGGCCCCGTCGCAAAGCGGGGTGTGAGACATAGCCAGCGGAGGTGCCCGGATGGCCGAGCTCCCATCGCCCCCAGAGGGAATTGTGCTGACCCACTTCATCGTCTCCGACGATGTCGAGCGCTCCCGGCGCTTCTACACCGAAGTACTCGGCGGTAGGGTGGCCTTTCCCGGAAATCCGGTCAATGTTGCGCTAGCCAACAGCTGGATCGTCATCAATAGCGGCGGAGGCCCGACCGACGACAAGCCTTCGGTCATCCTGGAGACGCCGCGTGATCCCGACCGGGTCAGCAGCTTCCTTAATATCCGGGTTAAAGACATCGAGGCCGTGTACGCCGAATGGAGCGCCCGGGGTGCTGAATTCCTGACGCCGCCGAAACAGCACCAGTTCGAGAAGCGCTGCTACATCCGCGATCCCGACGGTCATCTGATCGAAGTGGGGCAAACCACGGACCCAGAGGGTGACTGGTCGCCCGCTCACTGGCCGTCGGTTACGCCCGCCGGGGATTCCGGGTGAATGCCGGGATCACCGGCGGCGGGGGCCGAACACGTCAACGGGGGCGTTAACCTCCACCGATCAAGGCGCCGAGCAGCCCGGCGTAGCGCAGCAGGTGAACATCGCTGAGGAAGTTCTCCCGGATGCGGGCCTGCGCCGCCGTTCCCATCCGCGTGGCGGCCGCCCGGTCGCCGAGCAGGAGACAGGCTGCCGATCCGAACGCCGCCAGGTCGGTGGGATCGGGCAGCAGGCAGCCGGTGCCCTCGGCGATCTGGTCGATGATCCCGCCGACCGCTGAACCAACCACAGGCCGCCCCTTCCACATTCCCTCTGCCACGGTAAGCCCGAACCCTTCGGCCAGGCTCTTCTGCGCGATGACGGTGGCATGCCGCTGCAACGCGTTGACCATGGTCGCGTTCTCGTCAACGTCATCCAGTGGCAGGGTGACCAGCATGATCCGCGCCCGGGCCGCGGGGCTCAGATCGTGCCACTGCAACAGGCACTCACCGTAGACGGCCGCGCCCTCCGGGTCGTCGCTCACGTCCGTGACCGACGGGCCGACCAGCATCAGGTACCCGTCACCGGCGGGTACTACATGGTCGGCGAAGCCGCGCATGACTCCGGCCATGTCCTTGAGCCGGTCCCAGCGGGAGATCTGGACCAGCACCGGATCACCGGGTCCCGGGCGGCCTTCGCCGGTGATGGCCGCGGGCCGGGTGACGGTGTCCATCCGGCCGTCGCGGCGTGTGAACCTGGCAGGCACCGGCGGCGCCGCACCATCCAGCACGCCCAGCCCGGCCAGGATGGCCCGCACGATGTCGGCGTCGAGTTGCTGGTTCTTCGGGGAGAACGGGTCAATAGACGGCGGGATGATGCAGACCTTCCTGGCCGGGATCCACGACGGGACGTATTCCCAGCGCGAGAACACATATGCCTCCACCGGGGCCAGATGCGGCCGCAGGAATTCCCATCCCGCCCGGGTCGCGTCGTTTTGCCAGTCAACGCCAATGTGGCAGCGCCACACCACCTGCGCGCCCATCTGCGCCAGCGCCGCCGCCAGGCCAGCGGCCTGCGGGTCATGAAGCAGCACCACATCACCGGGCTGGACGCGGGCCAGCAATTCTGTCGCGTTCGCGGCCAGCATTTGCGCGTAATGGTCGGCGTCCGCCGCGCCGAGCGGGGCTCCGGACAAGCGGCCGTGGATCTGATTGTGCAGCCTCTTGGTGATCTCGAAGAACCTGGCGTCGCCGGTGATCACCAGCCAGCCGATCGGGATGTCCAGATCCTGCCCGTACCCGACCAGGACCTGTAGCATTTCGGCGACCCCGCCACCCGTCGCCGTCGAGTTGACGTTCCAGACAGTGCGCCCGGCTAGCAATGGCCGGAGCTGGTCAGCGCTCCGTGTCAGGCGTTCGTAGCGCTGGGCGCCGATGACAGGCTCCAGCCTGGATACAGTCCGTGTGGGCACCTCCACCGCATGCAACAGGCTCACGGCATCCGCCCTTCCCGATCGCCCCCGGCCGGATCATCGGTCAAGGCATAACAATCTTCGCCGTATTGCTCAATACCTAATAATAGGCGCTGAAACGGTAATCAGCGGTAATCAGCTTCATTCGCCAAGTATTTCTCCGTCCGCGATGTGACATGGACCTACGACGTGCACGTCGCCGACGGCCACGACGCCGGCGCCGAATGTCACGTCCCCTTCGACCTCGAATCGGCCGCAGCGGCGTAGCGAGGGCACCCCGGCAGGAAACCGCCGCTCGAAGTCGGGCAGCAGGTCGTAATAGTCCTTGTCCAGCGTGACGACGGGCCCGGGGCCGTCGAAGGTGGGTCTCATCCGTCCATCACCGGTGAGCTCGTAAGCATCGGAGCGCACGACCAGCAGGTCGTCCGTGGTCTTCACCGGGGCGAACCGCGACCGGGGGACAAGCATGGCCCGGGCACCGGGGATCGAGCCGATGGCTGCGCCCATCGCCGACTCGAGCTGGATCACCGGCGTGCTGGCCGGGTCCCGCGGGTCGACGGTCTTGCGGTTGACGATCAGCGGCAGAGCTGGTGCCGCCGGGTCGGCGTCCTGCAGGTCTTTGAGCGCGCGCAAGTCGATCCAGATGTTGTTGGTGTTGTACCAGCGCCAACGTTCCACGTCGGTGAACGAGGTGTCGCCGTCGGGCACTTGCGCCGTCTCCCGCAGCACCATCCGGGTCTCGTAGCAGGCGAGGTGGCCGCCCTTCCGGTCGGCGAGGGTGCCTCGCACCGCCTCCAGCGCGAACGGCACCTGCTCAGCGTCTAGCCAGGCCGCGATCCGGACGTCCGCGAGCGCGCCCAGGTTGTCGGAGTTAGACACGAAGGCGTAGCGCAGTCCGGCGCCGAGCAGGGCGTCGAGCATCCCGGACGCCCGCAGCGCGATGTAGACATCGCCGTGCCCAGGCGGGCACCACTCCAGTTCCGGGTCGGCCGGCCACCGCACCGGCTGCAGGTCATCCGCCCGGATCTTGGGCTCGCGGCCCTGCAGAAAGTCCAGCGGCACGCCAGGAACACACAGGCCTTCGTAGCGGCGCAGCAGCTCCAGCGAGGGGTCGCGGGTAGCCGCGGAGTTCATCAGCACGAGCGGCAACCTCACGCCGTACCGCTGGCGCAGTGCGAGTACCTGGGTAGCAAGGACATCGAGGAAACTCGCGCCGGGCTTGACCTCCAGCAGCGACTTGGGCCCCGACAGGCCCATGCTCGTCCCCAACCCGCCGTTCAGCTTGACAATCACCAGCTGGTCGAGCACCTCACGGGCCTGGCCAGATGATGGTTCCGCCAGCTCATCCTGGCGCGGCAGGTCCGGTAGCGGCTCCAGGGCCTCGCCGGGCAGGCGTCCGGCCCGCTGCTCACCCAGCTGCTGAAGGCGCCTGCGCAGTCCGGCCAGCTCAGCGCCGCGAACACCTCCGGCCTCGGCCTTGGCCATGACCGCCGTGACATAGTCGGACGGATTCACGCTTCGATTCTCCAATGAGCCGATACGGCCTCGGAACCGCCTGAATACTGGTCGTACCGCGGAACTCGTACCGACCGCGGCAGTCCGGTCGGCTTACGGTGACCGGATCCGTCGAAGCTATAGGTAACTGACGGGGACCCGGCCGGACGCGTCCTGCCCCGGCCATAGCCGGGCAGACGGCCCCGGCCCGCCGGGAGACGGCCCACAGCGGCTTGGCCCCAACTTCGCCGGCCATATCGTC